>NZ_JAFVIM010000009.1:0-206309 GCF_017582745.1 Massilia oculi | reverse complement strand
GGTTGTGGACCTACAATCACGACCGGCCTAACATGGCGCTCGGCGGTATTACGCCAAAACAGAAATTGGCGCTCGCCGCTTAACCTCTACTTTTAGCGTGCTCTAAAAATGGGGGGATTACCGACGCACTAGAGATCGCCGAGCAGACCGAAGTCTGACGTACGAAACAGAATCTGTCGCTCGAAATGCTCTTAAGTGGCCTTGTCGCCAAGGCCGCTTACGGCCAGAAGCGGTCGTTACCAGTGCTATGACCTGCCGTTTCTCCGCAAGACACGTCAATTTTTGTCATGAGCAGTTGCGGTGACATTTTTCTGATAGCCTGTTTTCATGCTCGTATTCATCGACACAGAATTTACTAACTTCGCCACGCCCGAACTGATCAGTTTGGGCATGGTCGGAGAGTTGGGAGAAGAGTGCTACATCGAGGTCCCTTTCGTGACGGCCCGGTGTAGTGACTTCGTACGCGATGTGGTCATTCCCCAATTCGGCAATGACCCGCATGCATTTTGTGAAAAAGCGGACCTGCGCGTGCGCATTTTGAAGTGGCTTCAGATCATCAAGCGGGCCGACCCGATCCAGATTTGCTATGACTCTGAGTACGACTGGAGGCTATTTGTGCAAGCGTTGGAAGGCCACGTGCCTGACTGGATAGAGCCGTGCTGGATCAAATCCACGGAAATCAACGAACTGCTGCTCTATGCATACTTCAAGGAGCACCCGGACGAACGCGAGCATCACGCGCTCACAGACGCTAGGGCAAACAGGTTCGCATATCGCCCAAGGAAGCGATAGTCTACTTTCATGCTGATATTCCTCGACACCGAATTTACCGACTTCATCGACTGTGACCTGATAAGCATCGGCATGGTCAGCGAGGACGGCTGTCACCAGCTCTACCTGGAGCGATCCGACTACCGGGCCGACTGGTGCAACGACTTTGTACGGGCCGCTGTGCTTCCCCTTCTGGGCCACACCGGCACCGCCGTCAATCGCGCCGAGCTGGCCGACCGACTTACTGCATGGTTTGCCACCCTGCCCCGCGAGGTCGTCATCGCTTGCGACAGCTATACCGACTGGGAACTGCTGCTGGACGCAATGAACGGCGTCCAGCCGCCCAATCTGGCCGGACGCCACGACCTACGCAGCCTTGTCGATTCCTCGACGTTCCATCACGCTGTAGTCCGCTACCACGAGAAGCACGGCCCATGGCACCACGCGGGCCACGATGCCCACGCTCACCGGGCCGGATGGATGGCATGGATGGATGCCCGCAAGGGACCGTAAGGAGCCCGACTATGCAGAGGAAAGAGCGGATTGAGCTGGTACCCATTCACAGCCGCGAAGGGCGACCGCACCGGGTTGCCCTCCGCGACATTCCCGAGCCATGGCAGACGCAGTTCGCAGCAGCTCTCAGAGGGAGCGCCTGCCCTATTGATGACGCTCTAGGCCCGTGTGCGTTTGCATGGGACTGGATGGGATGGGTCAAAGGAGATTAGCGAGGCTACAAGCTGGTCCGGAGGCCGGGGGTAATGCGAGGGTAATTTCCCATCGCGGACGATTTTGATGCACCGTTGCCAGATGGGACATCGCTTGTGGAAATCTTGACGGCAGCGCAGCAGCTTTCCTGCCGACTCTCGGCCAAGGAGAAGCGATTTTGGTTGGCGTGGGTTTTCCAATGCCTACACCTATCAAAGTGACCAAGCCGCTAATTCCGCCTCAGTTAGACGGGCCCTCATACACGAAGTTTTGGAAGAAAAGTGTTTTGGTAGATTGATAGCATGTTATTACGTCTTGACTCACCAAGAATTTTCGATGTTATGATCCTAATCGTCATATAAAATGATTCACGTTTGCCTACTGCTTGCTGACTTCCGTCGAGGCCAGAAATAAGGCGATAGCATCGTATCAGTGATGGTCACATAACTGGCGAAATTTCAGTGCTGCCGTCTACTTCGGTCGGTTTCGCTCGTCCAGCAGAGACCGCTCTCGGCTAGCAGCACACATTAATGAACGCCCTCACTTTTATGGGGGGGAATTACCGCACTTACAGGCGCGCAAAGATAAATGACCTTTCAGAATTGAAAGATACATAGCGTGCTTCTGCCGTTTCCGCTAATTCTTTTTATTAATTCGATGAACATTTGAAGGATCGCGATGTACAGGAGGCAGAGGTTGATTCATAAAGTCGCGCATCCTTTCATCCATCTGTTTAAGGTAACCGTTATATACCCACCGTTGAAATTGCTCTAACAGATTATTGTTTTCTCTTTTTAAACGGTCGATTTCGCTTTCCAGTCGAACGATACGCAGTTGTTCCGGAGTTTGAAGTTGCCCTCCTTGCATATTAGCAAGCGGCATATTCCTCTTACGTGCTGCAAAAGCCTCTTTAATCCGAGTATGATTATGTAAGGCTTGACGAGTATAGCTCGAACGCAAACGTAACAGGATTTTCTGAATTAGCATATCCCAAGTGAGCTTTGGCCCACTCCAATTGTCAAGCATTTCCACAATTTGCTCAATAGCTTTATCGTCGAGGTTGCGCGCCCGTTTATGCTGTTTGATTGACATAGGTTAAGTTTCTTTTCTATCACTCCGGTAACCGGGTTGTAAAATTTAAGACTTGGCTTGAATTAATCAAAGTTACTTGGAAGTAGATGCTCATCTTCGGCCATTGATAAACGAGATGGTGGCTCGACATCCAGCTGAATTACAGCCCCTTTAGGAACGTTAGGATCGGCTAACAATGCGACTAATTCATTTACTCGATTGAGCGTTTGAGTTTGATGCTTAAACCACGCAGCAGCCCCCAGCTCGTTGGCATCAAATGCCATCTTTGCGTTTTCCTGTAACAGAGATAACTCACTTTGCATTTTTCGTAGATTAGCCTCGGCGCGTTGGTCACCTTTGATGCAAACCTGCTCATCACAATTTATACAATCTTGGTGCACTTGGCACGGAGCTTGAGCGTAATCATGGATGCAGTAGCCAAATTCTGAGGTGTGTGCCGTAATAATCTTGATGCTAGCAAACTCTTCGCGGCGTACAAAAACCCTATTATTGATATTAGAAAAAGGGCCGATCGACTGATTAGGGTCACCCACTGCGGCACGAAGCTTCGCAAGTATGTCACGATTTGACTCATGATTATATACCGAGTTTTGTCTCACGCATTTCCGTCCAGACCATTTCGCAATTTCTTCCTCAGTAAGTTTCCCAGAATTCCGAACTAGAGTATTCAAATAATGGCGCAACATATGCGTAGTGATAGATAAAAAACTACCGTTAGAATCACGATAACCCAATTTTTCGAAGATTGACTTGTTTAATCCCGAGCTTTTTAAGGCCTTTTTTAGGACCTCATAATTGATCCGATCAAAGCAAGCGTGGGATGGGCCGCTGGTCGCTCCACCTCTAAATTCGCTAACGCGCGCAATGCATAAGGCTTCTGAATAGCGCATGTTAGTCTCCGGATCCATAATCGGAAATCCTGGCGGCAGTGCTGCGAGAATCGCCTGCTCGAGTTCAGCGAAGACGACCTGGGTAATTTTATTTGGGGCTACATGGCGTTTCACATTATTAACGTCCAACCAATTCGTCGCTCTCCCTCTTTGGATTTTGGTAGCTTTAATATCGCTTCCTCCGAAAAGAATCGCATGAACCTCATGTAGATTTAAGTAAGTTTTCATTCGCAGATGCTCAAGCTCTTTACTTAAAAATAGCTTATCCGGGTTATTCTCATACCAGATTGCTAGTCTGCGGGCAGGGTCTGTCAAACGACGCATTTTTTCAACTGCTCGCTCAGCTACAGTTCGCATAATTGGTATAACAGTTTTAACCATTGGTGCAACACCTTTAGCCGGATACCATCTTAGTCCGGTCCCGAGCTCACCTGTACTAGGATCAATCCAATCTGGTATGAGGAGATCTAAGGGCGCATATAATGCTTCAACTGCTCTATCAGGCGAGCACAGCATTAGCGCGCACAGTGATGATGAAAACACTGCGGTCGGGTCATCTGTGTCTGAATTGAAAATTTCTGCTAGGGCTTCCAATGCTAACGGTGATGGCAATTTTTCTTGGCGATCACGTTCAAATTGACTCCCCACGCGGTTCCGAGATCGCTGAGGAGAAGGGAGAGGCGAAGTCCACTCGCTCGGACACGCAAATATCTTTAACAGGGCTGTAGCGCGGTATATCACGGTAAGCTGTTGACCAACATTATATGCTGCAAACCTCCCTAATCGCTGAGCCGCCATCGTGACTGCTCGATTCATGACTTCTGGAGTGATGGCTGTAGGGCAAGCGCATCCCTTCATTTCGATTAATGCTGCTTCGATATATCGGAGGGAAATAAGTCGGACCGGAAGAGCAGTCGTTTTTTCTGAGAAATGTAGATAATTGATTAAGCACTTTGCAAACGAACGGAAAGGTTCGGCCATCAACTGATCGAGGGGTATTTCAGCAGCCGCACCGTTCCGAGATCGATTTCTTTGACTAGCCGCATTAAAACCCAATTTTGCGAAATATATAAATCTGTGAGAGCTTCCTTTTTGTGATAAGCCCACTATGCTCCACGCGTCGTCGTCGAAGCGGTTATGTTCGAAGCCAAACGGTCTTTCGGACGGCTGCAATCCAAGGATAAAAACACGTAGATTTTCCTTCGCATCTAACGTGATTCTCGGAAGAAACTTAATTGAATTGCTCATATATTCTCACTCTTTAGAATCTCCTGGCAACGTTGAATTACTTGCAGACAACCTAATATAGCTCTGTCGTTGATTGCCGCGATTCTCGCGTCAGTAGTTGCTTCAAGATGTTCTCGTCTTTGGAGCATGTAATCTAAAGCTTGTTGGTGAGGACCATCGAGCCAAGGTTCAAAATCATGGCAACCTCCGTAACAGGCAATTGGCCTAGCAAACCCACATTGGGTTTTCGTACCGCAGTTACCCATAGGAGCTCCAGTTCGATCGACACGCAAATCTATTATTCGACTATCCGGTCCTGGATATTTTGCTTGCTCTTCGGATTTAATCAACCTTCCTGTAAAAGCTTTTGCTATCGGTGCCATATCGCTTGCTATTTTTCGACTAAAACTTGATCTTATGCGGGTTGTGAGACCGGCATATATTTCAACATGCCGGGTCTCCTCATGGTCCATGAGTTCGGCAACTACCAGTAAGGGCCATCCTTCCTCAACTGCTCGCGTAGCAAACGTACGTCGGAATCGAGTCGGGGTGATCGGAATTATCTCTCCTTCAAGGCGCTCAGAAGGAATTTGTAATTTACGAAATAAACTTATGATCTTTTCTGATAGCGCTGCTGAAGTCATATGAAATTCATATCCCGCAGCATCAAGGCTACTGACGCCATCGCTTCTAGGAAACATTGGCGCATCAAGCGGATTTTTTAATCTTTCAGCAAAGCGCTTGTGGACGGTCTCAACATGCTCCGCTAAGGGTCGCCCTAGCTGAACAGTAAGTTTGCGAGCCTTGAACGCGTTGCGGCTTAATTGTCTTTGTTTAACTCGTGGTATTTGTAAGATATAATTTCCACCCTTCACAAGCGGCACATTCAAATCGCCGCACTTCAACGAAGCTATTTGTGCTGGTCGTACTCCCAAAGAGATAAATAGGTATGCTAACAAGAGGTCTTCTAGCTTAACGCTATTTTCCCTGTATGCGTGATGAAGCGCACTTAAAATAGATTCGAATTCCAAATCCGTGAGCGGTCCTTTTCGAGGATCAAGAGTTGCAACTGCCACCCCAACAGGTGACTGTCTCAATCGCCACTTGGATAAAACTGTTGATACGTCTGATTCAACTCCGGCTGACCCAAGCTTCGTCCATCTAAGAAGGAATCCTCGAATTTTTGCGAGATCAAACTCTACTCTTTCGGCTGAATTTCTGTACTCGAGAAGGTTATTTCCTGTTATTTGCGACACAGGGCCTGGTTGCGTTCGAGATACAAATCTCACTAGTTTTATAAACTCGTGAAAGTAGCCTTCAGCAGTTTTTGAAGATCTGTTTGCTAGGTACCACATCAGCGTTTTTTTAAGCCCTAGCATCAGTTGTTGTGATACTTGAGGTAGGAGGTCAAATCTTAAGCTAATATTTTCTGTTCCATCGCGAAAAATCCACGACTCTGAACAAGGGCTATATTTCGAACCTGCCCTGGTTGAGGCGAAGTTAGGAAGACCTTGTCGTTCTCGCTCGGAAAGAAACTCGCTGACAGAATTACTCATAAGCTGTTTTCTTTTTCATTAATATAAATATTAGCTTGCAATGCTAGTCCAGCGATATGTGCTCTTTCCTGTGCAAACCTTTTTGTATAACGGCGAGGCGAGTTTGATGTGTTGCTCCAACCGCCTAGTACCGTCAAAATATTCAGAATCTCTGTATCATCTTTTCCTGCTTGATATAAATCATCAGCAATGTTTTCAAAGAAGCTGTGACGCAGGCAGTGTGGCGTTATTTTTTTTAGAAAATTAGTTTGTAGCGTGGTGAAGATGCGATTAAGATGTGACTTGCTCATCGGTTCTCCTGTATTTGTTACTATTAGAAAGTCATGTCTTCCCATAACAAGCTCGCGTCGATGTATCATGTAGGCTTTCACCAAGACATGGAGTTCGTATGAGACGGGGAGAATTCGATCGCGAGTCTTAGTGTTAGGCTCATGAAGACGAGGGTCTTCGACGTCGTCTGGCCTGCGCAGTACTCGTACCTCTTGCGCTTTTGGATCGAAATCACCGACGCGCAATCCCAGAAGCTCCCCTCTTCTTATTCCTAAGGATAGAAATGCATTTACAACGAGTTGATTTCTTACTCTAATTTGATGGCTCCGCCAAGGATTAAAGGCGGACCTTGGAGATAACATCTCTAAAAGTTGCTTCTGTTCCTGACGGTCGATCCCACTCCGTTGCCGTAAAACTGCTCGCTCGGTGGACGCTGGTGTGTTATTCTTCAATTCGCTATCGACAAGCTCACGCAGCGTTATCAAATTTTCGCGGTATTGAACTTTACCAACAGCGATTGACCTGTTTATCCGCCATCTTAAGAACTCTCGTATGTATCCTAGCCGAATTGACGTGGTATAAGCATTTACCTTATTTTGTTCCTGGGAACTCGACTGCGGCATTCGAAATTTTTCTAATTTAGTTATTTTTTTGAGTTTCTTGTCCGCGACTTCGTTATTTCTATCTAGGTCTGTCGCGTTAGATAGTAACGTGCGTCTGCATTGTTTTAAGATCTGACCGATTTCATTTGGGAGAAGAAAGTTCCCCTGCTTTAGACGTTCGTTTAAATCAACCTTACAGTGTTGAAGCGCAAGATATAGAACGACGACGCTTCGCAATGCCTGAGCAATGCTTTCACTCGCAAGATTTCGTGTCCGAAGTGAAGCAACTACCCATAACGATGCATCAAAATCGGGCAGTCCAGTTGAGCGTGATAACAAGACGGGGAGGCGCTCGCCGTTCGCGTTACGGACAAGTTTAACGACATACGGCACGTTTTGTTTACACATCTTAAATATCCTCAATAATGCAAAAATAGCTGTGGAATCCGTTTTTCGACAACTACCAAATTGTTGTTTATAATCATGAGGTTATCATCTATCTGTTTACTTTTCTAGAAAGCTCAACATAGTGGCCAATTACGTCTATACGATGAACCGCGTGGGCAAGATCGTCCCGCCGAAACGTCAAATTCTCAAGGACATCTCGCTGTCCTTCTTCCCGGGCGCCAAGATCGGCGTGCTGGGCCTGAACGGCTCGGGCAAGTCGACCCTGCTCAAGATCATGGCCGGTATCGACACCGACATCCAGGGCGAAGCGCGCCCGATGCCGGGCCTGAACATCGGCTACTTGCCGCAGGAACCGCAGCTCGACCCGGAAAAAACCGTACGCCAGGAAGTCGAATCCGGCCTGGGCGAAGCCTTCGAGGCGCAAGCCAAGCTGGAAGCCGTGTACGCCGCCTATGCCGAAGAGGACGCCGACTTCGACGCCCTGGCCAAGGAACAGGAACGCCTGGAATCGATCATCGCCGCCGCCGATGGCGGCAACCTGAACCTGCAGATGGAAATGGCCGCCGACGCGCTGCGCCTGCCGCCATGGGACCAGAAGATCGGCGTGCTGTCGGGCGGCGAGAAGCGCCGCGTGGCGCTGTGCAAGCTGCTGCTGTCGAAACCCGACATGCTGCTGCTCGACGAACCGACCAACCACCTGGACGCCGAATCGGTCGAGTGGCTGGAACAATTCCTGCTGCGCTTCCCGGGCACCGTGGTCGGCATCACCCACGACCGCTACTTCCTCGACAACGCCGCCGAATGGATCCTGGAACTGGACCGCGGCCACGGCATCCCATGGAAGGGCAATTACTCGTCGTGGCTGGACCAGAAGCAGGCCCGCCTCAAGCAGGAAGAAGCGACCGAATCGGCGCGCCAGAAGGCGCTGCAGAAGGAACTCGAATGGTCGCGCCAGAATCCGAAGGCGCGCCAGGCCAAGTCGAAAGCCCGCCTGGCCCGCTTCAACGAGCTGTCCGAATACGAATACCAGAAGCGCAACGAGACGCAAGAGATCTTCATCCCCGTGGCCGAACGCCTGGGCAATGAAGTCATCGAGTTCAAGAACGTCTCGAAGGCCTTCGGCGACCGTCTGCTGATCGACAACCTGTCGTTCACCGTCCCGCCAGGCGCCATCGTCGGCATCATCGGCCCCAACGGCGCCGGTAAGTCGACCCTGTTCAAGATGATCGCCGGCAAAGAGCAGCCGGACAGCGGCGAAGTCGTCATCGGCAAGACCGCCAAGGTCTCGCTGGTCGACCAGAGCCGCGACGAGCTGGCCAACAACAAGACCGTGTTCGAAGACGTCTCGGGCGGCGCCGACATGCTCAGCGTGGGCCGCTTCGAAATGCCGTCGCGCGCCTATTTGGGCCGCTTCAACTTCAAGGGTTCCGACCAGCAAAAAGTCGTGGGCAACCTGTCGGGCGGTGAACGCGGGCGTCTGCACCTGGCCAAGACCCTGCTGCAAGGCGGCAACGTCCTGCTGCTGGACGAACCGTCGAACGACCTGGACGTCGAAACCCTGCGCGCGCTGGAAGATGCGCTGCTCGAGTTCGCCGGCAGCGTGATGGTGATCTCCCACGATCGCTGGTTCCTGGACCGTATCGCGACCCATATCCTGGCCTTCGAAGGCGATTCGCAAGTCACCTTCTTCGACGGCAACTACCAGGAATACGAAGCCGACAAGAAGAAGCGCCTGGGCGAAGAAGGCGCCAAGCCGAAGCGTATCCGCTACAAGCCGCTGACCACCTGATCAGAGAATGCAAGCGCTTGTTTCGTGAGAGAGAGCCCGCCGTTTGGCGGGCTTTTTACTAGCGGAAATGGAACGGGGTCAGAATGCAAAATGTGTAAAACTCTTTGCGATGAGGACTACCGGAAACTCGTCGACCGCAGCCGCTTCGTGCGCGCGGCGCCGGCCAGGCCATGCTCAATTACCCCAATCTTTATCCCGATAACCGGGTTCCCGGCGGGACCTTCTTTTTCACGGTGCGCCTGCTCGACCGCGGCAGTCACCTGTTGACCGAACATATCTCCGCATTCGGCGAAGCCATGCGGCTGGCGCGTGCGCGCCGTCCTTTCCACGTCGATGCCTGGGCGGTCTTGCCCGATCACGCCCATGCGATCTGGACCCTGCCACCGGGCGACCACGACTGTTCCAGCCGCTGGCGGGCCGTGAAGATCGCGTTTTCGAAGGCGCTGCGCAAGACCGGCCAGCCCGGCGTGGACGATGGCGCGGTCTGGGAACGCCACTACCGCCACTACCGGGTCGGCCTGGACGACGATTATGCGGCCCTGGTCGACTACGTCCACACCGACGCCGTGCGCCACGGCCACTGCGCCGAACCGCGCGACTGGCCGTGGTCGTCGCTGCACCGCTTCATCTCGGCCGGGCATGCGGCGCCGGCGCCGTCGATCATCGTGCCGCCCTGGGTGCAGCGGCCGCAGGGCCAGGCGCTGGCGCGGTTGTAAATCGCGTCCCACGTTCCTAGGGTGGAAGGCTCAGCCTTCCACGCGTTCAATCACCGCATGCGCTACATACATTACGCAGATAACAAAAAAGGCCCCGAAGGGCCTTTTTCGTTCACTACACGCTCGGCTTAGAACGAGTATTTCGCGCCGATGGTCAGTGCGTTCGGACGCACGCCGAAGTCGCGGGTGCCGCCGAAGCGTTCGTATTCGGCGATCACTGCCACGTCCTGGTTGATGTTGTACTGCACACCCAGGGCGCCGTAGGCGTTGTTGTCGCTGTCACGACGGTTCAGCGAGGCGTTGACCGCTGCCAGTTCGTTCACGTCGTGCGACACGCCCAGCTTGGCGTAGCCGACCAGCTTCTCGGTCAGCGGCGAGCTGAACTTGGCGGCGACGTAGGTCGAACGGCCATCGACGACACCGCTGGCAGCCACTGGGCCCAGGGTGTAGTAGATGTCGGCGCTGCGGAAGTCGGTGTGGCCGACTTCGACTGCCCAGTTCGGGGTGAACTCGTAGCCGCCGAACAGCTTGGCCGATGCCTTGATGGTATCGATGTCGGCGGTGGTTGCACCTGGGACGCGCGATTCATAATCGGTAGCCACCGCACCGACGCCAACGTAAGCGCGTGGGGTGAATTCTTGTGCCTGGACAGCCGAAACGGCGGCGGTGGTAGCGAGCAGTGCAACGATCAGCTTTTTCATCTCAATTCCTCTTCTTGTTCATCTGGCTCGCGATTCCCAACGAATCGCGATGTGATCAAGATAGCACTGGCGACAGAGCAAGTCCGTGCCGATTCCGTAAGAACTGTAAGAAAGTGTAACTTAATGACCAGGCGGTTATTAATATTTCCGCGTGGATCGATGGTGTTGCGTGCAGTTTAAACGATTTTCCTGAAAGTTAGGTTGACCCGCGCTTGTAACGTGCGTGTCACCTTATTGATGCCATGCAACCAATATTTCTGGGTTTCACCGCGCATCAGCAACAGGCTGCCGTCGGTCAATTCCAGGCGGACAGTCTTTTTGTTGTATTTATGCTTCAGGATAAAGGTCCGGGAAGCGCCAAGGCTGAGCGAGGCGATGACCGGTTGCGGTCCCAGTTCGGGCTCGTCGTCGCTGTGCATGCCCATGCTGTCGCGCTCGTTACGGTAGAGATTCAGCAGGACGCTGTTGAAGTTGTGTCCGGTCGCCGCTTCGACCGCTTGGCGCAATGTGTCGAGCAGGGGCGTGAACGGCGCCGGCTGCAGGCGCAGGCCGGAATAGGTATAGGCCGCGTCGCCATACCAGGCGCTCAGGCGCGGTTGCAGGTGGCGCTTGCCATACACCACCACCGTTTCCTCGCGCCAGTCGGTTTCACGCAGCAGGCGCGCCATGACCTCGGCATTGGTCCCGGGCAGCGGCAGCTGGGGCATCCAGGCGAGCTCACCGTCTTCCAGCGGAATCGGACTCAGCACGGAGTCGTCGGCAAATAAATCCATGGCTAAACCATACGCAAAATTGACGGCTATGATGGTGAACTTTCCACCACACCGCATTCTCGCATGGACAAACGTCATTTCCTGGGCGCCGCCGCGCTGGCGGGCGCAGCGCCGGCCTTCGCCAGCCGCAGCACGGCCCCGGCCGCAGGGCCGACGCTGCTGACCATCACCGGCGCCATCACGCGCAGCAACCGCAACGGCCTCGATCCGGCGCTCGACCAGATGATGGCCAAGCAAAAGCTGGCGTTCGACCGTGCCTATGCTCTCGATTTCGCCGCCCTGGCCGCCTTGCCGGCGCGCACCATCCGTCCAACGCTGGAATACGACGGCAAACCGCACACCTTGCGCGGACCGCTGCTGGCCGACGTCCTGGCCCAGGCCGGCGCCAGGCCGCGCGACGCCGCCAAGGTGCTGATGCGCGCGGTCGACGGCTATGCCGCCGTGCTGGAGATGCGACAGTTACGAGCGTGGAATTTCATCGTCGCCACCCACCTGGATGGAAAACCGATGCCGCTGGGAGGGCTGGGGCCGCTTTGGGCCGTGTACGACGCCGACCGGGTGCCGGAGATGGCGGCGCTCCCGGTGGCGCAACGTTTCGGCGCCTGCCCCTGGGCCCTGTATCACCTGGAAGCGATGGCCTGACCCAACTTCAGGCGGCCAGCGCAGGCTTCAAGCGTAGGCTTCCGCCAGGCTCATCACGCGCGGCGCCACCTTGATGCCGACGTTGCCGAACAGGGCGTCGATGGCGGCCAGGTTGGCGCTGCATTCGTCCGCCTTCCAGCCCTTGAACATATCGGTGCCGTCCTTCTGGAAATGCAGGTCGAGCACCTTGCCCTTGTCGCGGTGCACGTAGTTTTGCTGATGGACGTTCTGGAAACCCAGTTCGGCCAGGCCGGCAAGCACGGTGTGCGGCGGATTTTCCGGGTCGGTGGCCAGGAAGACGCCAAAGGTCTTGCCTGGCGGCTTGGCTGCGACATCGACCTCATAGATCCCTGGCGCCTTGGTTACACTCGTGCTCTTCAGAAACAACATATTGTTCTCCTGGCGCGCCAGTGACCATCAGGACAGGACGCGCGATGCTAATTAGTAGTCAGTCCTTAAGCATATTTCCATAAGGGAACTTTGTCGATCTTTGTATTCGCTTTTTTCGCTTTAGCGCATCAATAAGCCAAAAACTGTGGCGCCGATTAACGCGGCACAAGCCAGCATGCCCAAAATGAAGCCTGTTTCCCGCTTGGCCGGGTCGCGGTAATAGCCGACCGCGTACAGGATGCGGCCCAGGCACCACAGCAGGCCGCCCGCCGCCGCCCACAGATCGCCCAGGAAGGTGGCGCACAGCCACAAGGGCACCAGCACCAGGGGCAGCATCTCCAGGGTATTCATCTGGACACGGTGGGCGCGCTGGAAGGCCTCGGGACCGTCCATCGATGGCGCCGGCACCTTGTAGCGCACGCGGGCATAGCCGGCGACGCCCCAGGTCCAGAAATACACACCGAGGACGGCCAGGGCGGCCCAGGCGGTAAAGAACATCGCGTTTTCCTTATTGTCTTGAAGTCATGAAGCGGCGTGCTTGCGCCGCGCCAGGTCGGCCGTCAGCGGCACCAGCGCTTCGTACAGCCTGCCGGTTGGTTCGTCCCAGTCGAGCAGGGCCTGCTGCTGGCGCGCCACGGTGGCGTGGTCGCCGCGCGCCACCGGCCCGCTCAAGGCCGCCGCCGGACCGAGGCGGAACACGTTCGCCACCGTCTCGCTGGCGAGCGGCCGCGCCAGTTCGCGCGCGACCGTCTCCGGCACGCCGGCCGCCTGCCAGGCGCGCAAGGCGGCGTCGAGCACCGTGGTCAGGTAATTCGACGCGAACACCGCCGCAGCATGGTAGACCGTCTTGGCCGCGGCATCGATGGTCACGAGGCGCGCGCCGATCGCCTCGAATGCCGGCGCCAGCCGCGCCAGCGCTTGCGCCTCGCCCTCGATGCCGCAGAAGGTGCCGGCGAAGTCGCGCGCCACGGCCTCGGGATCGGCGAAGCTGCGGATCGGATGCACGCTGGCTACCAGCGCGCCCTTGTCGGTCAGCGCCTGCAATTCGCTCGACGCCTTGGCGCCGCTACAGTGGAACACGACCGCGCCCTTGACGTCATGCGCCTGCGCCAAGGCGGCGGCCATCGGCGCGATCTGGTCGTCGTTCACGGCCAGCAGCCAGATGTCGGCCGGACGCAGTTCCTCGATGCCGGCGCAGGCGCGGCCGGCGTCGATGAAATCGACCGCCGCCCGGGCGCTGGACGGCGAGCGGGTCAGCACGTCCTGCACCACGCAGGCGCCGCTGGCCGACAGCAGGCGGCCCAGCACCCTGCCGACGTGGCCGGCGCCGACCAGGTTCAAGCTGGCAACCACCTCAGAAACCCGAACCCGGCGTGGCCAGGTAGTCGGCTTCTTCGGGTGTCGAGGCGCGGCCCAGGATCGGATTGCGGTGCGGGAAGCGGCCGAAGCGCGCGATCACGCCGCGGTGGCGGTGCGCGTAATCGAGCTGCTCGCTGAAGCCTTCGTGGCTGGCGGCCAGGTCGGTGAACAACTCGACGGACTGCTCCTGCGTGCGCGCATCTTCCGCGTGCTCGAACGGCATGTAGACGAAGACACGCTCGAGCGGCGACAGGGCCAGGTGCCCGCCAGACGCCACCAGCTGGCGCGCGGCGTTCAGCGCCAGGGCGTCTCCGGCGAAGGATTCGGCGGTGCCGCGGTAGGCGTTGCGGGTGAACTGGTCGAGCACCAGGATGCGCGCCAGCACGCCGCGCGGGCCCTCTTCGTCCCACTCGCGCAGGCCGCCGGTAATGGCATGGTTGATCGCGGCGCCGAAGCGTTCGCGGACGGCGGCATCGAAGGCGTCGTCCTTGCGGAACCATTCGGCGCGCTGCTTGCCATGGCCGGGATCGGAAGGTGGCAGAAACCAGAAATCGAGAACTTCTTGTGCGTCCATTGGAAAACCCCGTTTGGAATTGTTATTGGTGTTGCGAGATCGAAGCGCGGCTTCACCTCAGCGGCGCGTCACTCAGTGCGTCAATTACGCGCATGCGACAGCTGGAACGAGTCGACGCCGTCGAAGGCGGCCAGTTCGCGCGCCAGTTCCGACAGCGGCGCGCCGGTCTTGCGCGACAGCGCCAGCGCCACGAAGCGCCATTCCTGGCGGCCTTCGTCGCTGCTGATGGTCAGCGAGCTGCCGGCGATCTCGTAGCCGCGTTCGAGCGCCACCTTGCGGATCGCGTCTTCGCGCGGCATGAACTCGGGCCGGAAGCGCATCCGCACCGCCACCGCGTGGCGCGAAGGCAGGAAAGTCTCCAGGCGGTTCAGGTAGATCATGATCATCGCCGACAGGAAGGCCAGGCCCATCGCGGCGAGGTAGAAGCCGATGCCGATCAGGATGCCGATCGCCGACGAGGCCCAGATCGAGGCCGCCGTGGTCAGGCCGCTGATATTGAAACCATCGCGCATGATGACGCCGGCGCCCAGGAAGCCGATGCCGGTGACCACGCCCTGGATGATGCGGGTCGGATCGATCGGCGCCAGCAGGCCCGCATGGCCGCCGTACCACAGGTCCGGATAGCCGGCCAGGATGGTCAGCGCGGCCGAAGCCATGCACACCAGGCCATAGGTGCGCATCCCGGCGGCGCGCCCGTGGTAGGCGCGCTCGTAGCCGACCAGCAGGCCGAGCAGCAAGGCCCCGACCAGGTGCAACAAGATCAGGCCATTGGTGAACAGCTCGTGCTTCGACCAGTAGGCCGCGAACAGGTTGGTTTCCGTCATGCGCGCATGGTGTTCATGGTCGGCGGGCGGTCATGGTTTTTTCTTGACCAGCTGCTTCTCGAAGGCCAGGTCGTTCTTGCTGATGCGAGGCTGCTCCTGCGGTCCGAGGCCCTTGACGAAGGCGACGAAGTCGTCGAGCTCCATCGGTGGACACAGCGGCGGACTGCCGGGCGCCTCGGACAGGTAGAAGTGGCCGTCGCCGGTGCGCGCCATCGAGTACAGATTGTTCCCGGTACGCTGCTTCAGGCGTTCGACGGCGGTGCTGGCGCGGGTGGAGCGTGAACTCGCCATCAGATCGCCTCCGTGCGCTGCATCAGCCACTCGAATGCCGGGCCTTCGACGTGCGGCGTCAGGCGCGCGCGCACGGTCGCGTGGTAGTCGTTCAGCCACGCGATCTCGTCAGGCCGTAGCAGGCTGCGATCGATGGGGCGCGTATCGATCGGGCACAGGGTGAGGGTCTCGAAGCCGAGATACTCGCCGAACTCGGACGTCTCGACATGCTGGTTCAGCACCAGGTTCTCGATGCGGATGCCCCAGCGGCCCGGACGATAGATGCCCGGCTCGATCGAGGTGATCATGCCCGGCTCCATCGCGGTATGCGGCTCCGGCGGCACCGCCGGCGAAATCGTCTGCGGGCCTTCGTGCACATTGAGGAAGTAGCCGACGCCGTGGCCGGTGCCGTGGCCGTAGTCGATGCCGGCGGCCCAGATCGGCGCGCGCGCGATCGCGTCCAGCATCGGCGCGCGGGTGCCGCGCGGGAAGCGCGTGGCCGACAGGTTGATCAGGCCTTTCAGCACCAGCGTGTAGTCGCGCATCTGCGCCGCGCTCGGTTTGCCGACCGGGATCACGCGCGTGATGTCGGTGGTGCCGCCCAGGTACTGGCCGCCCGAATCGATCAGCAGCAGGCCGTCGCCTTCGATGACGGCGCAGGTGGCGCTCTCGGCGCGGTAGTGCATGATCGCGCCATTGCTGTTGAAGCCGGCGATGGTCGAGAAGCTGGCGCTCACAAAATGAGGGCGGCGCGCACGCGCGGCCGTGATGCGGGTGTCGATGTCGACTTCATTCAGCGGCGCACGGTTCGGGTCCGCCAGCAGCGGCTCGAGCGCGGCGAAGAATTCGCACAGCGCCGCGCCATCCTGTTCCATCGCGGCGCGCACGTTCACCGCCTCGCTTTCCAGCTTGCGCGACTTGGCGAAGGTGGTCGGGTTGATCGCCTCGACCACGTTCACGCCCTGCGCCACGGCGGCGCGCATGCCGGCGGTGACGCGGCGCGGATCGAGCAGCAGGGTCGCGCCTTCCGGCAGCGATTCGAGCGCGTGCGCGGCATTGGCGTACGGCGCCAGGTGCACGTCGTCGGCTTCCAGGCGGGCGCGCACATCTTGAGGCACCTTGCCCTCGAGGACGAACAGTGTCGCGTCGCCGCGGCCGATCAGCGCATGCGCCAGGAACACCGGGTTGAAGCTGACGTCGGCGCCGCGCAGGTTAAACAGATAGGCGATATCGTCCAGGGTCGAGATGAAATGGAAGCCGGCGCCATGCGCCTCCATCGCGGCGCGCGTGGCGTGCAGCTTGTCGGCGCGGGTGGCGGTGGCGTAAGGGGGCAGGTGTTCGAACACGGGTTCGAGCGGCAGCGATGGGCGCTCGCTCCAGACTTCGTCGAGCAGGTCGGCGTCCAGACGCAGGGTCACGCCCTTGGCGGCCAGGGCATCTTTCAACAGACGGGCGCCGGCCAGGCCCAGCACGCGCGCATCGACGGCGGCGGTCTGGCCCGCAGCCAGGTTGGCGGCCAGCCACTCGACGTGCAGCTGGCTCGCCGCGCCCGGGATCTTCATCAGCGCGATTTCGGAGCCGGCCAGCTCGGTCTCGGCCTGCGTGAAGTAGCGGCCGTCGGTCCAGACGCCGGCGAAATCGGCGGTGGCGATGAAGGTGCCGACCGAGCCGGTGAAGCCGGACAGCCATTCGCGGCCCTTCCAGTGGCCGGGCAGGTATTCCGACAGATGCGGGTCGCTCGACGGGACGATATAGGCGTCGATGCCGTAGCGCGCCATGGCGGCGCGCAGTTGCGCGAGGCGGCCTGCACGTGCGGCCTGGAATTCGTTATGGGACATGGCTGAATGCGTCGGTTTTGTTTTCCAAGCCACGTATCATACGCCGCAATCCTGCCGAATGGCCAACCGGAACGCATGGCTCAGACGGATGACGCATAATGGTCCCGCACTCAACTGAACTGAAGACCATGCACGATTTCCACCACGAGCGCGCGCGAGCGCTACTGGCGAATGCCACCCAGATCGTCGAACCCGTCGAAGTCAATGCCGCCGTGCGGCGCGTCGCCGACGAACTCAATGCCCGTTTCAACGCCGAGGGCGCCGCCGAATTCCCGCTGGTGCTGGGCGTGATGGGCGGCGCGGTGGTGTTTACCGGCCACCTGCTGCCGCAACTGACCTTCCCGCTCGACTTCGACTACATCCACGTCAGCCGCTACGGCGACGAAGACCGCGGCGGCGAGATCGTGTGGAAGGTGATCCCGCGCCAGAACGTGGTCGGCCGCAAGATCGTGGTGGTGGACGACATCCTGGACGAAGGCGAGACCCTGGCCCATGTAAAACAGCGCCTGCTCGACATGGGCGCCGCCGAAGTCATCGTCGTGGTGTTCGCCGACAAGGACCTGGGCCGCGCCAAGCCGATCCAGGCCGACCTGGTGGGCTTGAGCTTGCCCAACAAATTCGTGGTCGGCTTCGGCATGGACGTGTATGGCTACTGGCGCAACCTGCCGGGGCTGTGGACCATTCGTCCGGAAGACCTGAAGCAGGCAGATTGAGCGTTACAGCGCCAGCCGCGCCCGCGCGGCGTCGTACTCGCGCTTGAGCCGCTCGACCATCTCGGCCACCGTCGGCACGTCGTCCATCAGGCCCACTCCCTGGCCCGCGCCCCAGATGTCGCGCCAGGCCTTGGCCGCGCCCGAGCCGAAGCTCATCTTGCTCTTGTCCGATTCCGGCAGGTTGTCCGGATCGAGCCCGGCCGCCACGATCGATTTCTTCAGGTAGTTGCCGTGCACGCCGGTGAACAGGTTCGTGTACACCACGTCGGCCGCGCTCGATTCGACGATCGCATCGCGGTAGCCGTCGCTGACGTTCGATTCCTTCGTGGCCAGCCAGCGCGAACCGATGTAGGCGAAATCGGCGCCCATCGCCTGCGCCGCCAGGATCGCGTCGCCGGTCGCGATCGAGCCGGACAGGGCGATCGGGCCCTTGAAGAACTTGCGCACTTCGCCCACCAGCGCGAACGGCGACAGCGCGCCGGCATGGCCGCCGGCGCCTGCCGCCACCAGGATCAGGCCATCGACGCCCGCTTCCAGCGCCTTTTCGGCATGGCGGATCGAGACCACGTCGTGCATGACGATGCCGCCGTACGAATGCATGGCATCCATCATCTCGCGCGGCGGCGCGCGCAGCGACGAGATGATGATCGGCACCTGGTGCTTCACGCACACCTCGACGTCGTGCGCGAGGCGGTCGTTCGATTGGTGAACGATCTGGTTGACCGCGATCGGGCCCACTTTCGCGCCCGGATGGGCGGCCGCGTACTCGGCCAGCTCGCGCTGCAGGTCGGTCAGCCAGGTGTCGAGCAGCTCGGCCGGACGGGCGTTCAGGGCCGGGAAGGAACCGACGATGCCGGCCTTGCACTGGGCCGCCACCAGGGCGGGACCGCTGGCGATGAACATCGGCGAGGCGATCACGGGAAGGGACAGGTCTTGCAGCACGGCGGGCATCGTCATGGGCAGCTCTCGGTGGTTAGTTGACGAGGCATTATAGCCCCGAAAAAAGAACGATCGTGCTAGATCGATGGTGATAGACCCCTTCCTCTAAAGATCGAGCAACATCTCTCCCTCGATACGCGCCGCGCCGGCGCGTACCAGCGCTGCGGCTGCCCATTGCGCCAGTTCGTCGGCGTCCAGCTCCAGCACGGTCGGCCGCACCCGCTCGACCAGCGGGATCGAGGCGAGCAGGCCCGGCAGGCCCGCCAGGGGAATCTTCCCACGCTCGAGCAACAGGAACTTGAGCAGCACCTTGACCGCGTTGCGCGCATTGCGCGCGGGATCGGCGGCCAGGTAGTCGAGGCGCGCCCTGGCCCGCGCCAGGGCGGCGTCGACGTCGCCGAACACCGGTCCATGCCCGGGAATGACGACGCGCGGCGCCAGGCTGCCGATCAGGTCGAGCGTGGCGCCGACCTCGTCGAAACCGGGTTCACCGGCCAGTTCGGGAAAGATCACGCCGAAGCCGTCCTGCCATAGGGCGTCGCCGGAAACCAGGACACCTTCTTCTGCACAAAAGATGAGCAGCGCATGCGGATCATGGCCGGGCGCGGCCAATACCTGCCAGCGCAGGCCGCCCAGCAGCAGGCTGTCACCCGGCGCCAGCACGCCGTCGAAGCCGAAACGCGGGCATTGCTGGCCGGTAGCGCGAAAGCTCAGCGCCGCCTCGTCCCAGCGCGCGACCTTGGCGGCTTCCAGAGCGGGAATCGCGGTGTGGCAGCCGTAGGCCGCCTGCAGGGCTGCGTTGCCGCCGCAGTGGTCGGAGTGCAGGTGGGTGTTGAGCAGGCGGTCGAGCGGCCGATCGCCCAGCAGGTGGCGCACCAGCGCCAGCGTCTGCGGCGCGTGGGTGACGTAGCCGCTGTCGATCAGGGCCGTGTCGTCAGCGCCGATCAGCAGGACATTATTCGATGACAGCCAATTGCGCTCGAGCACATGAACCGACGATGGCAAACGCAGGTCCATGGCGCGGCCTCAGTCGCCGAACAGCGTGGCTTCGCGGCGCCGGATCTCGGCCCAGATCGCGCGCTTCTCGTCATCGCTGGCATTGCGCCAGGCGCGGATCTCGTCGATCGTGCGCATGCAGCCCTGGCACAGGCCGGTTTCCGGGACCATCTTGCAGATATTGATGCAGGGCGAAGGGACGGGGGTTTGCAGTTCTGGAGCCATTGCCTGAAGCCTGACGTAGATGTGTCGGAGGCGGCATTATCGCGCGTCCGGCAGTCCAGCGCCGTTTTTGCTTGTGAGTCACTATACTCGTCAATACGCACTGTCCCTGGAACAGTGCCGCATCGATTAACTTGCTGCATGGAGGTGAACCATGAAAATTCGTTTCATCGTAATGACCGCCCTGCTGGGCATTTCCGCCACGGCCTCGAGCCAGGTGCTGTCGCCCGATGGCTACGGCAAGATCCAGTTCGGCCAGCGGCTCGACCAGGTCGAACGCAAGCTGGGCCAGCGCGCCACCCCACGGCCGCTCGATCCATCCTGCCCCATCGTCCGTTTCAAACGTTATCCACAGGTGAGCTTCAGGGTCGAGAACGGCATGATCGTGCGCGCCGACGCCAAGACGGTGGTGCGCAACAGCGCCGGGATCACGGCGCGCATGTCGGCCAAGGACGCTCTGCGCCACCAACCCGCGCTGCGCAGCGAACTTCACAAATACGACGAACAGGGCCAGGTCCTGGTCCTGCCCAAAGGCGAGAACAAAGCACTGATCTTCGAAGCCAGCAAGGGGAAGCTGACGACCATGCGTGCCGGCATCAAGCCGGCCGTCGACTATGTGGAAGGGTGTGGGTAAACAGTCGCATAAAAACTGCAGCAACAGCCGCTCGGCAACGTTTGACAGGTTGGTGTAAGCTCATGGCGTGAAATTGTGCACTGCACAAAAGGAATGTCATGAAACTTCACCGATTACTGCTGGCCCAGATGCGCGCCGCCACCCGCTCGCTGTGGCGAGCTGGACCGGCGGCGCCCGGCGCCGCGGTACAGCAGGCCCTCAAGAATGCAGCGGTCATGCAGCGCGTGGCCCAGCGCCAGATGCGCGACTTCGCCCCGCCTGCCGCACCAACGCCAGCACCGGCGCCAGCGCCTGTACAGCAGCCGCGCGCGCCCCGGCCCGGTCAATTCATCGACGGTCACCACGCCAACGTCGCCGGCCGCCGCGACTACAAGCTGTACGTGCCCGGCAGCGTGGCGAGCGCGCAGGCCGGCAGGCCGGCGCCGCTGCTGGTGATGCTGCACGGCTGCACCCAGGATCCGGACGACTTTGCCACCGGCACCCGGATGAACGTGCTGGCCGAAGAGATCGGCTGCCTGGTGCTGTATCCGGCGCAGAGCAAGGGCGCCAACCCCTCGCGCTGCTGGAACTGGTTCAATGCGGTCGACCAGCGCCGCGACGAAGGCGAGCCCTCGATCATCGCCGGCATGACGCGCGCGATCATGGACACCCATGCGGTCGACCCGGACCAGGTGTATGTCGCCGGCCTGTCCGCCGGCGGCGCGATGGCGACCATCATGGGCACGCTGTATCCCGACCTGTATGCCGCGGTGGGCGTGCATTCCGGCCTGCCCTTTGCCTCGGCCAACGACCTGTCGTCGGCGCTGGCGGCGATGAAGGGCGATTTCCGCCGCAGCACAACGAGCGGACAGCCGTTGCCGATCATCGTCTTCCACGGCGACCGCGACACCACCGTGCACCCGGCCAACGGCGAGGAACTGGTCGCGCAAGGCGCGCGCCACCTGGCCCGCCCCGGCATGGCCGAACCCGGCCACGTGCCGGACGGCCACGCCTACACGCGCACCCTGTATCCGGACGACGACGGCACGGTGCGTGCGGAACACTGGGTGGTGCATGGCGCCGGCCACGCCTGGTTCGGCGGCAATGCGCGCGGCAGCTATACGGACGGCAAGGGCCCGGATGCCAGCCGCGAGATGATGCGTTTCTTTCGTACGCGGCGCTGAGGTGTCAGCCGGCCTTCGGCGTCGTCGGCATGGGCTGCGCGGCGATATGGGCGCGCAAGCAGTCCGGGCACCAGCAGCCGAGCGCCTCTCGCGGCACGGCGACGGCCGGCGGCAGGGCCGTGCACCAGCACGGTTCTCGTGCGCCATCCGTCATCGCGCATCCAAATTCGGCGCCGCAGCGCGTGCAAATACTCATACCTGATAAAGTACCGATTGCTGCCATAAAATACAACAGGACGCCGCCCTTTCCCCGCAAGGTTTACGCTGCCTTTACGACATTGGCTGTAAAATCTCGCGACATTTATTTCGGACCCTCCATGAACGCTCAAGTGACCAGCCTCAAGACCGACGACCAACCTGACGACTTGACCGCCGTTTCGACGGCGCTGAAGGCACAGATCCTGGCCGAAGCGCTTCCCTACATCCGCAACTTCCACGGCAAGACCATCGTCATCAAATACGGCGGCAATGCCATGACCGACGAACGCCTGAAACACGGCTTCGCGCGCGACGTCATCCTGCTCAAGCTGGTGGGCATGAATCCGGTCGTGGTCCACGGCGGCGGCCCGCAGATCGACAATGCGCTGAAGAAAATTGGCAAGCAGGGCACCTTTGTGCAGGGCATGCGCATCACCGACGAAGAAACCATGGAAGTGGTGGAGTGGGTGCTGGGCGGCGAAGTTCAGCAAGATATCGTGATGCTGATTAACCACTACGGTGGCCAGGCAGTCGGCCTGACCGGCAAGGACGGCGGCCTGATCCGCGCACGCCGCATGGCGATGCCCGACAAGGAAAAACCAGGCGAGTTCCTCGACATCGGTTTCGTCGGCGAGATCGAGGCGATCAACCCGGCCGTCGTGAAAGCGCTGCAGGACGACGCCTTCATCCCGATCATCTCGCCGATCGGTTTCGGCCAGGACGGCCAGGCCTACAACATCAATGCCGACGTCGTCGCCGGCAAGATCGCGGAAATCCTGAAAGCCGAGAAGCTGATCATGATGACCAACATCGCCGGCGTGCAAGATAAAGCGGGCAATCTGGTGACCGACCTGTCGGCGCGCGAGATCGACGAGATGTTCGCGGACGGCACGATTTCGGGCGGCATGCTGCCGAAGATCTCGTCGGCGCTGGACGCCGCGAAATCGGGCGTGAACACCGTCCACATCATCGATGGCCGCATCGAACACTCATTGTTGCTCGAAGTCTTGACCGAACAGGCTTTTGGCACTATGATCCGGTCTCACTAATTTTTTTGTGACGGGGAAACCCCCACAAAGAATGTCGTTACGGTGGGCATTGCCCACCGCATCTACCCGCCCTTGTAGCTCAGTGGTAGAGCACTCCCTTGGTAAGGGAGAGGCCACGTGTTCAATCCACGTCAAGGGCACCATCTCCCCTCCCCTGTTTTACCTTGCGCCCTGACGTCGTCATGCGCCGCTGGCATAATCGCGTGTTGCATTCTTTGCGAGCCGATTACTGTGTCTACTTCTTCCCTCCAAGCCCCGGTCTGGCTGTTCGACCTCGATAACACCCTGCACGACGCCTCGCACGCGATCTTCCCGGCGATCAGCGCCAATATGAACACGTATATCGCGCGCGTGCTGAGCACCGATGGCGTGCCGGCCACGCAAGAGATGGTCGATGCCGCGCGCCTGGGCTACTGGAAGCGCTACGGCGCCACCCTGCTCGGCATGATGCGCCACCACCAGGTGTGCGCAAAGGATTTCCTGCACCAGACCCACGACATCGGCCCGCTCGACGCCCTGTTGCGCGCCGAACGCGGCCTGGCGCGCCTGCTGCGTCGTCTTCCTGGCCGCAAGATCTTGCTGACCAATGCGCCGAACAGCTATTCGACCGAGATCGTGCGCCGTCTGAAATTGCACAATCACTTTTCGCACCATGTGGCGATCGAGCACATGCACGTGCACGGGCAGTTGCGGCCGAAGCCGTCGAAGCTGATGCTGCGCCGCCTGTTGCGCAAATACGGCATCGCGGCCCAGCGCTGCATCCTGGTCGAAGACACGCTGGCCAACCTGCGCACCGCGCGCCAGCTGGGCCTGCGCACCGTCTGGGTCACGCAATACCTGCGTCACACGGCGCGGATGAGCGATCCGATTGGAAAAGCGCCCCTGCCGAGGACCCTGAAATGCCCCGGTTACGTCAATGTCAAAGTAAAATCCGTGCGGCAACTTCCGACGCGGCTCTCCGGGCTGCGCCGCTCCAATAACAACTCCTAGGGATCCCATGGCAAGCACGAAGCCAGGCCAGCGCAAGCTGCAAATCCTCCAGGCCCTGGCCTCGATGCTCGAGCAGCCCAAGGGCGAGAAAATCACGACCGCCGCGCTCGCGGCGCGCCTGTCGGTGTCCGAAGCGGCGCTGTACCGCCATTTCGCCAGCAAGGCGCAGATGTACGAGGGACTGATCGAGTTCATCGAGTCGTCGGTGTTCGGCGTGATCAACCAGATCACCGAGAAAGAAGACAGCGGCCTGACGCAGGCGCACGCGATGCTGCAGATGCTGCTCGGCTTCGCGGCCAACAACCCGGGCATGACGCGGGTGCTGATCGGCGACGCGCTGGTCAATGAGGACGAGCGCCTGCAACTGCGCATGAACGGGTTCTACGACAAGGTCGAACTGGCCTTCAAGGGCGCGCTGCGCCTGGCCGTCACGCAGGGACACGGCCAGGAAGCCGACGTCGCCGCGCGCGCCAGCCTGCTGGTGAACTACGTCACCGGCCGCTGGCACCGCTTCGCAAAGACGGGCTTCAAGCTCAATCCGACCGAAGGCACGTCGCTCCAGCTGTCCCTGCTGCTGGCGGCGTAAAATCCGAAGGATGGATACCGGCGAAGTCTTCGCGCTGCTGGACGATGCCCGCGCGGCTAGGGAGGCTCGCTCGCGCCTGTACAGCGGCCATGCGGGCACGCTGACGTGCGAGGACGCGGCCGGCTGGCCGCGGCTGGTGGCGGCGCTGTCGCAGGCGCTGCAGGACGGCCTGCATGCCGTGCCGCTGCTGAGCTATGAACTGGGTGCGCACCTGGAGGGCCTGCCGGCCCGGCCGCTCGCCGGCCCGCTGGCGCAGGTGCTGCTGTTCACCCACTGCGAGGCCATGACGGGCGAGCAGGTGGCGTCATGGCTGGCAACGCGCAGCATGGACCTCGAGCCGGCCGGCGTCGCCGGCATCGCCGCGAATGTCGATGAAGCGCAGTTCACCGAAGCGATCGACCGCATCCGTGAATACATCGCGGCCGGCGACACCTACCAGGTCAACTACACCTGGCGGCTGCGCTTCGACGCCTTCGGTTCGCTGCTCGCCCTGTACACGCGCCTGCGCGCGCGCCAGCCGGTGCCGTATGGCGCGCTGGTGACACTGCCGGACGGCGGCGCCGTGCTGTCGTTCTCGCCCGAGCTGTTCGTGCGCCATGAAGCGGGCATGCTGGTGGCGCGGCCGATGAAGGGCACGGCGCCGGCCAGCGGCGAAGTCGATATCGACGCCGCGCGTGCCCAGGCCCTCGCGCAGGACACCAAGAACCGCGCCGAGAACCTGATGATCGTCGACCTGCTGCGCAACGACCTGGGCCGCGTGGCGCAGACCGGCAGCGTCGAGGTGCCGGCCCTGTTCGAGGTGCAGCGCTATGGTGCCGTGCTTCAGATGACGTCGACGGTGCAGGCGCGCATGCGCTTTGACGCCGGCCTGGAAGATATCTTCAAGGCCTTGTACCCGTGCGGCTCGATCACCGGCGCGCCGAAGCGGCGCACGATGGAGATCATCCACGAGCTCGAGCCCGACGCACGCGGCATCTATACCGGCGCGATCGGCTGGTTCGATCCGGCGCCACCCGGCCGCCCGTATGGCGACTTCTGCCTGTCGGTGCCGATCCGGACGCTGGCGCTCGGCGCGCCGGTGGATGGCATCCGGCGCGGAGAGCTGGGCGTCGGCGCCGGCATCGTCCACGACAGCGATGCGCAATCCGAATACGCCGAGTGCCAGCTGAAGGCGCGTTTCCTCACGGGCCTGCACAACGAGTTCACCATCTTCGAGACCATCCGCGCCTCGCGCGAGCATGGCTGCCGCCATCTGGAACAGCATCTTGACCGCCTGGCCGCGTCCTGCGCCTATTTCGGCTTTGCCTTCGACCGCGGCGCAGCGCATGTGGCGCTGCTGGAAGCCAGCCAGGCCCTGCCCTCCGATGCGCTGCACCGCCTGCGCCTGGCGGTGGACCATGCCGGCGCGCTGACGCTGACGTCCGGCGAGCTGGCGCCCTTGCACGAGCCGGTGACCTTGCTGCTGGCCCAGGAGCCGACGCACAGCGGCGACGTCTTCCTGCGCCACAAGACGAGCATCCGCGGCCGCTACGACGCGGCCTGGAAGGCGGCCGAGGCGCAAGGCGCCTTCGATATGCTGTTCTTCAACGAGCGGGGGGAGTTGACGGAAGGGGGACGCAGCAGCGTATTCCTGCGCTTCGGCGAAGAATGGCTCACGCCGCCGCTGTCGTCCGGCGTGCTGCCGGGCGTGATGCGCGGCGTGATGCTGGCCGCGCCCGCGTGGCATGCGCGCGAAGCCGTGATCACGCGAGAGATGCTGGCGCAGGCCGACGACATCGTCGTCTGCAACGCCCTGCGCGGGCCGCTGCGCGCGGTGCTCGCGACTTGAGGCGTGCGCCGTGTACAAGGCGTGGGTCGCGCCCCGCCCTTTCCCATGCTCGATACTTTTGCTGGAAGCTCGCCCATGGAAACGGGCAGGACGCGATCACGCGCAAGAGGTGGAGAGGCTCATACTGCTTGACGGCATATGCATGGTCCTCTCCGCGCCGGCCCGCGTGTCGCGGACCGGCGTGAACTGAAGCCTAGAAGCGGTAGCCGACGCCCAGGCCGAACAGCACCGGATCGACCTTCAGGTGGCTGGCGTTGGCGCCGCCGACGTACACGTCGCTGCGCAGGTTGACCTTCTTGACGTCGGCATTGATCGACCAGTGTTCGTTCAGGCGGAAGTCGACGCCGGCCTGCAGCGACAAGCCCCAGCTATCGTTTTCCAGATCGCCGGCGCCGTCGAGCAGCTTGACGCTCGACATGCGGGTGTAGTTCACACCGACGCCGACATAGGGGCTGAAGGTCGCGCCGGGAGTGAAGTGGTATTGCAGGTTCAGGGTCGGCGGCAGGTGCTTGAAGGTGCCGATCTCGGCGCCGTCCAGGCGGGCCTTGTGCTTCTGTGGATAAGTCAGGATCAGTTCGGCCGCGATGTGCGGGGTGAAGAAATAGCTGATGTCCAGCTCGGGAATGGTCTTCGTGCTCACTTCGAGGCGGTCCGCCGCGCCGACGCCGGCGATCGGGGTCGATTTGTTGTCCGGGTCGACGTACACGGCGCGGGCGCGCACCAGCCATGGGGATTCCTGGGCCATCGCTTGCGAAGCGCTCAAGGCGATCAGGGCCACCAGCACGGTTTTCATCGTCGTTTTCATCTTTTTCTTACCTTTCTTCGTTTTATGTCATCTGCGACGAAGGTAAGCTTATTGATGTGGGGAAAAACAAACTATGATCTACATCAAAATGACCATGCTATTAGTGTGGTTTATAAAACGCCTATCTCCTAGGTTATATCTCTGAGACGAAAGAAACATTCGGAAGGAACCACCATGCGAAGCATCACCATCGCCGCGAACGACGACCTCCCACGCCTGTTCGACATCTGGGAAGCGTCCGTGCAAGCGACCCACGACTTCCTGCATCCGGACGATTTCCTGCTGCTGGTGCCGATCGTGGAGCGCACCTTGCGCGAGTTCACGCCGCTGCATTGCGTGCGCGACGAGACCGGCCAGCCCTGCGCCTTCATCGGCGTGAGCGGGGGCATGATCGAGATGCTGTTCGTCGATCCGCAGCACCGCGGCAAGGGCGCCGGACGGGCCCTGGTGGAGTTCGCGATCGCGCAATTGAAAGCCACGCAGGTGGACGTCAATGAGCAGAACCGGCAGGCGCTCGGCTTCTACGAGCGCATGGGCTTCGCGGTGGCGGGACGGTCGGAGCAGGACCCGTTCGGCAAGCCCTATCCGATCCTCCATCTGGAGCTTACAGAGCCGCTTCGATCTTCCCGGTCAGTTGAGGATCTTCCGGCGTGACCTTGCTCGGGAAGTAGTCGAGCACCTTGCCGTCACGGCCGATCAGGTATTTGGTGAAGTTCCACTTCGGTTCCTGGCCGGTGGCCTTGATCAGCTGCGCATGCAGCGGATTGGCTTGCGGGCCTTTCACCGAGCTCTTGGCGAACATCGGGAACTTGACGCCATAGGTGTTGAAGCACAGGTCGGCGATTTCCTTGGCGCTGCCCGGTTCCTGCTGGCCGAAGTCGTTCGACGGGAAGCCCAGGATCACGAAGCCGCGGCCGCCGTACTTGGCGTAGATTTTCTCGAGACCTTCGTACTGCTTGGTGAAGCCGCAGTAGCTGGCCGTGTTCACCACCAGCACGACCTTGCCGGCGTACTGGCAAAGGTCTTGCGGCGCTTCGTCCTGCAGGCGCTTGAAGCTGTGCTTGAGCACGGCCGGGCAGGCGGCCGGACTCTTGGTCAGCGCGGCGACCGGCGCGGCCTGCGCGCGTGCCGGCTGGGTGACACTGACAGCAGCCGTGGCGGCGAGCAGCAGGGCGATGGTCTTGATCATGGTGTGGTATTGACGGGGTTAAGGTGCGTCGATTGTAGCGCAAGCCTGGCCACCGTAGACCGCGCCGTTTACCCTTCCAGGTTGCGGTGCTCGATCTTGATGCAGTGGTTCATGACCACATCGAGCCCGGCGGCGCGCGCCAGGTCGGCGGCGGCCTGGTTCTCGATGTCGAGCTGCATCCACAGGCAGCCGGCGCGCACGGCGATCGCGTCGCGCGCGATCGGCCCGATGTCTTCGGATTTGCGGAAGCAGTCGACGATGTCGATGCGCTGGCCGCTGCCGGCGAGGGCGTCGGCCGCGTCCTGCAAGGTGGCGTACACCGTCTCGCCGTGGATGGTCTGGCCGGCATAGCTCGGGTTGACGGGCAGGATGCGGTAGCCATTCTGCTGCAAGTAGGCGCCCACTTCATTGCTGGCGCGGTCTTCTTTATTCGACATGCCGACGATGGCGATGGTCTTGCTGTCGCGGAGGATCTGGGCGATGGTTTTCATGCTGTTTCATGACGTTGTTATCGTTGGATCCAGCTTATCAGGTTTGTATGCTCTGGCGTTGCACGGTCAAACGTGGAAAGATGACGGCTCATCCATCCTGAATAGCTGCCCATGAGCCTAGCACCTGTTTCGCGTTTCGCCGCCTTTCTTGCGCTGGCCTGTTCGTTCGCCGGTGCGCATGGCGCCGAATCCCTGCACGACGTCGAACGCGCCATCGTGCCGGTCGCCAGCTGGGGCGGCACGCCGTCCATCGATGCGAAGGCGCGCCGCCACCGCATCACCCATATCACACTGCACCACCAGGGCGAGCCGTTCAAGCCGGGGACCGATCCGCAAGCCTATCTGCGCCGCCTCCAGACGTGGTCGCGCGCCGAGAAAGGCTGGCTCGACATCCCCTATCACTACGTGATCGACCTGGAAGGCCGCATCTACGGCGCGCGCGACATCGCCTATGCCGGCGACACCAATACCGAATACGACCCGAAGGGACATGCGCTGATCGAGGTGGTCGGCAATTTCGAGGAGGTGGAGCCGAACCAGCAGCAGCTCGATGCGGTGGTGAGCTTGATGGCCATGCTGGCGGATAAATACCAGGTCTCGCTGGACGACATCCAGAGCCACCGCGATTACTCGGACAAGACCGTGTGCCCGGGCGAGAACCTGTACCGCTACGTGAAGGACGATTATTTCAGGCACAAGGTGGCCTTGCGCCTGGCGCAGGAGCAGGCCGCGAAGTGAGCCGCGGCCTGCTCATTTAGCACTCTCAGTTAGCGCTTACTGCACGCGCGTGCCAGGTGTAGCCTGGCCGTTCTGGTGCAACACGACCACCGGCGCGCCATCGGCGCCCTTCTCGAACCGGAGTTCGGCATTCACGTCGCGCGAGAAGAACACGTCTTCGCTGGCCGGGAAGATCTCGATCTTCCGCTGTCCGGTCGCCTGCGCATAATAGCGTTCGCCCTCGCGGCTCACCGTGATCGTGAACTGCGGCGCGAGCTGGTAGGCGCCGGCGCGCGCGTCGAAGCCGGCGTTATCGATCTTGACCGCCTCGCGTTCGGCCGGCGCATCGCCAATGCGCTCGTTGCGCGTCCGCTCGCCTGCGTTGTCGACCGTGACGTGGCTGACCTTGCCCTGCGCATCACGCCCGAACTCGAAGCGCGCCAGCGTCCCTGGGAAGAAGAAGCCATCCTTCGAATACGGCGTCAGGGCGGCCGGCGAGCGGTCGCCGCGCGCCATCATGAGCTTGCCGTCGCGGCTGGTGAAGGTGCGCTTTTCCTTGCCGTCGATATCGTAGACACCCGTGAATGCATCGAGGGACTTGGCATCGAGCTTGAATTCCTTCAGCTCCATGAACGGCTTGCCGATTGCCAGCGCCGCCGCCTTCTTGGCCAGCACCTCGGGATTGGCATTGCCGCTGTCGGCATTGGCCAGCACCGCCACGAACACCTTCTGCTCCGGCAAACGCAGCGCATAGGTGCGGAAGCCATTGATGCCGCCACCGTGCTCGACCACCGGCGCGCCCTGCAGGGTGCCCACGCCCCAGCCGTAACCGTAGCCGGTCGACTTCTCCGGGTTCAGCTTGTAGGGCGTGAAGGCCATCTTCCAGCTCGCGGGTTTCAGCAGCTTGCCGGAGGCGATGGCGGCATCCCATTTCGCCAGGTCGTCCACGGTCGACACCAGCGCGCCGGCCGCATACGGCTGGCTCATGGACAGGGGCTGCGCCGGCGCGAATCCCTTCTCCTGCGCGCTGTAGCCGGTCGCGCGCGGAGCGCTCGAACGCTCGACGCCCTCGTAGGCGGTGTCCTTCATGCCCAGCGGCGTAAAGATGCGCTGCTCGAGGAAGCTGGCGTAGCTCGTGCCCGACACCCGCTCGATGATCGCGCCGAGCAGGAAGTAGCCGCTATTGTTGTAGCGGAATTGGGTGCCGGGTTCGAACTCGAGCGGATCGTTCCTGAAGCCGTCGATCATCTGGGCGACGGTGAAGTCCTTCCCCATCGTCGCCACATAGCCCGACTTGCCGGTATAGCTGACGATGCCCGAGGTATGGGTCAGCAGGTGCTCGACGGTGATGACCTTGCCGCCGGTAGGATAGTTGGGGAAGAAGCGAGTGATCGGATCGTTCAGGGCCAGCTTGCCCTCCTCGGCCAGCATCAGGATCGCCACCGCCGTGAACTGCTTGGTGATCGAACCGAGGCGCAGCACGGTGCCGGGCGTCAGCGGCGTCTTCGCGGCCACGTCGGCGGCGCCGTAGGCCTTCCTGAACACCGTCTTCCCGTTTTTGACCACGATCACCGTGGCGCCGGGGTCGTCCGCCTTGTACTGGGGCTTGAACAGCGCGTCGAGCTTGCCGGCCAGCGGCTGCGCAGCAGAGGCCTTGGTGGCCGGCTGCTGCGCTTGCGCGAGCACGGGATTCGACAGCAGGATGACAGCAACAGCGACGGCGGAGAGTTTCAGCATGACGGCTACCCTTCTTGACGAGTTGTGATTCTGTTACTGTACCCCTACTGGACCGACTGCGGCCGGCTTCAGTCAAAATTCAGCCTACGTACGGCGTATAGGCGATGCCATGTCCGATGGTGACGATCAGCGCGTCCTGGTTTTCCGGAGATTCGCTGAAGCTCTGCAGCACCTGGGCACGCGACAGCCCGTCCTGCTCCATCGCCCCGATCCAGTAGTCGCGCCCCGCGGCATCGGGTGCGCGGTGCAGCACGTGCTGGTACATCTTGTCGACCAGTTGGCCGTTGTCCGGATTCGCGCCGAACACGGCCTTGAATTCCAGTGAGTCGACGAAGTGCCGCGCCACCTGGTCCAGCGCCATCCCGCCCGACATGCGGGAGATCCAGTAGCCAAGGCCTTCCAGATCGGGCTTGCGGTCAAAGGCTGCCTGATAGATGCGGAAGGCCTGGGCCGCGATGCCATCTGTGTCGAAGGTGACGTCGGCATCGGCGAATTGCAGGTGTTCGATGTCGTGCAGGTAGCTGATGCTTCCGTCCTTGGCCTTCACCTCGTGGCGCCAGGTGGTCTTGTTAAGGGTGTAGTCCTTCACCGAGCCGGCGAAGCGGGCAATGTCGAAGCCGGCGTCGCCGTACAGCGTATCGGCGCCGCCTGCGCCGTCGAGGATATCGTTGCCGTCGCCGCCGCGCAGGACATTGGTCCCCGCCGTGCCGCGGATCAGGTTATCCAGTGCGTTGCCGGTGGCATTGCGCGCTGCGCCGGTCAGCTGGAGGTTTTCGACATTATCGGGCAGTGTGTAGTTGTCGAGCGACGTAATGACGGTATCGGTTCCCTGCCCTGCATATTCGACGACGATGTCGCCGCGGTGATTCACCTCGTAGGTGTCATTGCCCAGGGCGCCGGCCAGCGTGTCGGCGCCGGTAGTGCCGACATGGCGTCCGTCGATGGCGACAGTGGTGAACTCGGGACGCGGCGCCACGAAGGTGTGGAATACGGGGTGCAGCGTCGGCAGGTCTTCCATCTTCGCGCCCATATAGGCAACCATGGAGCCATCGGCCGAGATTTCGGCCGATGAGTAGCCGACGAGGACGACTTCCGGCGCGCGGTTGATCAGGCCGATACCTCCGGTATGCACGTCCTTCACGTAAAGGTTGGCGTGATAAGGCCGGGCACCGTCAACGCCCATATCGGCGAAGGTTTCCAGCGTCACGTAGCGGCCATCGGCCGAGATGCTGTACACCGTGGCATGATCGACCGGCCGGCCGGCGGCATCCTCGGATACACGCACGATCGCGCCGGTGACCAGGTCCTTGACGTAGACGGCGGAGATGGTGCTGGCGCCATCGGGCACCAGGTTGGTCGCGTTCGATTCGAAGGTCACGTAGCGGCCGTTGGCCGACAGCGCCGACCTGAAGATATAGCCATCGCCGATGACGCCGGCGGTGTTCGATTGCACGGCCACGGTCCTGCCAGTGAGCATATCGTGGACGAAGTGGTCGGTCCGCTCGTTGGTATCGCCAGGAATGACGTTCGACGCATAGCTCTCGAACATGATCATGCGGCCATCGTCCGACACGCCCAGGGCATAGGGCTTGCCCTCGTTCAGGGTCTTGTTCAGCGCATCGACGGTGCGCGTCTCGCCGGTCAACCGGTCGCGCAATTGCAGGGTTCCGTAATATGCTCCTGGAAGCGCTTCGGTGTCGGCCAGGGAATAACGGCCATTGTTCGAAACGGCACCGGCGTAAGGATTCGGGTCTCCCGCAGCACCCGTGCCCAGCGGTGGCGCGAGCGAGGTCTGACCGGTCACGAGATTCGTCGCGTATGCAGCATAGACGGCGGCCTCGTCCCTGGCCTCGAAGAACACCTGGCCCATCTCCCAATTGGCGCCGAGGAAGTGCGGATATTCATTGCCGCCACCAGCGGGTGGGCGCAGCGGCACCACGCTGCCATCGGCCAGATCGAGCACGACCATGCCCTTGGTGTAGTCGCTGCCGCCGATGAATTCGGTGGCGCCCTCGACCCAGACCACTAGCCAACGGCCATCGGGCGACAGATAGGGACGCGTGGCGTATTGCGGAACGGTCAGGACATGGGTGAGCGAGGTGATCGCCATAGGAAAAGGCTCGGCTGAATGAAAGGATGTAAATATACCAAACAGACAAGCTTAATTTTCATTCAGCAATAAAAAAAGGCAGCCCGCAGGCTGCCTCTTTGATTGCCGAGCTTGTTCAGCTCAACGGCCTTTCGACCGCAGCTTCTGGATCGCCGCCAGCTGCGCGACCGCCGCGGCCATTTCGGCCTGGGCTTTCGCGTAGTCGATGTTCGAATCCTTGTTCAGCATCAGCTCTTCAGCCTGTTTCTTGGCTGCGTTTGCTTTCGCTTCGTCCAGGTCGCCACCGCGGATCGCGGTGTCGGCCAGCACGGTCACGCCGTTCGGCTGCACTTCGAGGATACCGCCGGCTACGAAGACGAACTCTTCGCCGCCGCCGGCCACCTGGATGCGCACGGCGCCCGGGCGGATGCGCGTGATCAAGGGGGTGTGCTTCGGGTAGATACCCAGCTCACCCGCTTCACCCGGCAACGCGACGAATTCGGCCTGGCCGGAGAAGATCTGCTCTTCGGCCGAGACTACGTCAACGAGAAATGTGTTTGCCATGTGTTTCCTTCAGTTTGAACGAAGAACCCGACTGCGGGATATCTCGAATAACCTGCTGCGCGTTGCAGTTTCAGGCTGCGATGCTCGCTGTACTAACGTACAGCTGCGCTTCTCGCCCGAAACTGCGGCCGCTCGCGACGGTTCTTCGAGATCCCCTTAGGCAGCCAGTTTCTTGGCTTTCTCGATTGCCTCTTCGATCGTGCCGACCATGTAGAACGCTTGCTCCGGCAGGTGATCCAGTTCGCCCGATGCGATCATCTTGAAGCCCTTGATCGTGTCTTTCAGCGAAACGTACTTGCCTGGGGCGCCGGTGAAGACTTCAGCGACGTGGAACGGCTGCGACAGGAAACGCTGCATCTTACGTGCACGAGCGACGACCAGCTTGTCTTCTGGCGCCAGTTCGTCCATGCCCAGAATCGCGATGATGTCACGCAGTTCCTTGTAGCGCTGCAGGGTGCCCTGCACGGCGCGCGCGGTCAAGTAGTGCTCTTCGCCGACGACCAGCGGGTCCAGCTGGCGCGAGGTCGAATCGAGTGGGTCGACCGCAGGGTAGATACCCAGCGAAGCGATGTCACGCGACAGAACGACGGTCGAGTCCAGGTGAGCGAAGGTGGTTGCAGGCGACGGGTCGGTCAAGTCATCCGCAGGGACGTAGACGGCCTGGATCGAGGTGATCGAACCGGTCTTGGTCGAGGTGATGCGCTCTTGCAGGCGGCCCATCTCTTCGGCCAGGGTAGGCTGGTAGCCCACTGCCGATGGCATACGGCCCAGCAGTGCCGAGACTTCGGTACCGGCCAGGGTGTAGCGGTAGATGTTGTCGACGAAGAACAGGACGTCCTTGCCTTCGTCACGGAACGCTTCCGCCATGGTCAGGCCGGTCAGCGCGACGCGCAGACGGTTGCCTGGTGGTTCGTTCATCTGACCGTAGACCATCGCCACTTTCGAGTTGGCTGGGTTTTCCAGGTCGACGACTTTTGCATCGGCCATCTCGTGGTAGAAGTCGTTACCTTCACGGGTACGCTCACCCACGCCGGCGAACACGGACAGACCCGAGTGTGCCTTGGCGATGTTGTTGATCAGTTCCATCATGTTGACGGTCTTGCCGACGCCGGCGCCGCCGAACAGGCCGACTTTACCGCCTTTGGCGAACGGGCAGACCAGGTCGATGACCTTGATGCCGGTTTCCAGCAGGTCGGTCGACGGCGACAGCTCGTCGTAGGCCGGCGCATCGCGGTGGATCGACGCCATGCGCTCATGGCTGACCGGACCGCATTCGTCGATCGGGTTGCCCAGCACGTCCATGATACGGCCCAGGGTCGGCACGCCGACTGGAACCATGATCGGATTGCCGGTGTTCTGGATCATCATGCCGCGACGCAGGCCTTCCGAGCTGCCCAGAGCAATGGTACGGACCACGCCGTCGCCCAGCTGTTGCTGGACTTCCAGGGTCAGTTCGGAGCCTTCCATTTTCAGTGCGTCGTACACTTTCGGCATGGCGTTACGTGGGAATTCCACGTCAACCACGGCGCCGATACACTGAACGATTTTGCCATCAGCCATGTTCGTTCCTTCAGATATATAGTTAGATTCTTTTACTTGATCGCTGGGCGCGGCCTTAGACGGCTGCGGCACCCGACACGATCTCGGAGAGTTCTTTGGTAATCGCAGCCTGGCGGGTCTTGTTGTAGACCAGCTTCAGGTCGCTGATGACACTGCCGGCGTTATCGCTCGCGGCCTTCATCGCGACCATGCGCGCCGATTGTTCCGACGCCAGGTTTTCCGCCACTGCCTGGTATACCAGCGCTTCCACATAACGCACCAGCAGCTCGTCGATGACGACTTGCGCTTCCGGTTCGTAGATGTAGTCCCAGCTGTGGGCACCTGCATCGGCTTCCAGCGCTTTCGCCGGCAGCGGGAGCAGTTGCTCGACCATCGTTTCCTGCTTCATCGTGTTGATGAACTTGGTGTAGCACAGGTAGACGGCATCGAGCTTGCCTTCCTGGTACGCGTCCAGCATCACTTTGACCGGTCCGATCAGCTTGTCCAGTTGCGGTGCATCGCCCAGCTGGGTCGCTTGCGACACCAGTTTCATGCCGACGCGGTTCAGGAAGCCCAGGCCCTTGTTGCCGATGGCGACTGCCTCGACACGGTTGCCCAGCTGCTCCTGCTCACGCGCCTTCTGCGTTACCTGGCGCAGGATGTTGGTGTTCATGCCGCCGCACAGACCCTTGTCGGTCGTGATGACGATGAAACCCACTGCCTTTGCCGACACGCCCTTGGCTTGCGCCATGAATGCGTGCGTGTACTCCGGGTTTGCGTTGGCCAGATTGGCGGTGATGTTACGAACCTTGTCACTGTAGGGACGAGCGGCGCGCATGCGATCCTGCGCCTTGCGCATTTTCGATGCGGCGACCATTTCCATCGCCTTGGTGATCTTCTTCGTATTCTCTACGCTCTTGATCTTGCCACGAATCTCTTTGCCTGCTGCCATGAGTCCTTACTCCTTCCGGGCACCGGCGCCAACCTCGGTTGGCGCCGGTCCATCAATTAATATGCGCCGGATTTCTTGAAATCAGCAATGGCGGCGGCCAGCGCAGCTTCGCCGTCCTTGTCCAGTTGCTTGGTTTCGTCGATCTTCGACAGCAGGGCGGCGTGGCCCGACTTCAGGAAGCCGTGCAGACCCTGCTCGAACGGCAGCACTTTCTTGACTTCGATGTCGTCCAGGTAGCCCTTGTTGACGGCGAACAGCGATGCGGCCATCAGCGAGGTCGACAGCGGCGAGAACTGCGGCTGCTTCAGCAGTTCGGTGACGCGCGCGCCACGGTCCAGCTGCTTGCGGGTCGACTCGTCCAGGTCCGATGCGAACTGCGCGAACGCAGCCAGTTCACGGTACTGCGCCAGGTCGGTACGGATACCGCCCGACAGGCCCTTGATGACCTTGGTCTGGGCGGCGCCACCGACGCGCGACACCGAGATACCGGCGTTGATCGCAGGACGGATACCGGCGTTGAACAGCGAGGTCTCCAGGAAGATCTGGCCGTCGGTAATCGAAATCACGTTGGTCGGCACGAAGGCCGAGACGTCGCCAGCCTGGGTTTCGATGATCGGCAGTGCGGTCAGCGAACCGGTCTTGCCGGTGACGGCGCCGTTGGTGAACTTCTCGACGTAGTCGGCGTTCACGCGGGCTGCGCGCTCGAGCAGACGGCTGTGCAGGTAGAACACGTCGCCTGGGTAAGCTTCGCGGCCTGGTGGGCGGCGCAGCAGCAGCGAAATTTGGCGATAAGCGACAGCTTGTTTCGACAGGTCGTCGTACACGATCAGCGCGTCTTCGCCGCGGTCGCGGAAGTATTCGCCCATTGCGCAGCCCGAGTAGGCCGAGATGTACTGCATGGCGGCCGATTCCGACGCCGATGCTGCGACAACAATGGTGTATTCCATCGCGCCGTGCTGTTCCAGCGAACGCACGATGTTCTTGATGGTCGATGCCTTCTGGCCGATCGCGACGTACACGCAGGTGACGCCTTGACCTTTCTGGTTGATGATCGCATCGACTGCCACAGCCGATTTACCGGTCTGACGGTCGCCAATGATCAGCTCACGCTGGCCACGGCCGATCGGCACCATCGCGTCGATCGACTTGATGCCGGTCTGCATAGGCTGCGACACCGATTCACGCGCGATGACGCCTGGCGCGATCTTTTCGATCGGGGCGGTCAGGGTGGTGGCGATCGGACCCTTGCCGTCGATCGGCTGGCCCAGTGCGTTGACCACGCGGCCACGCAGCTCAGGACCGATCGGCACTTCCAGGATGCGGCCGGTGGTCTTGACGGTGTCGCCTTCCGAGATGTGCTCGTAAGCACCCAGGATGACGGCGCCGACCGAGTCGCGCTCGAGGTTCATTGCCAGGCCGAAGGTGTTGCCTGGGAATTCCAGCATCTCGCCCTGCATCACGTCCGACAGACCGTGGATGCGGCAGATACCGTCGGCGACCGAGATCACGGTGCCTTGGTTGCGGACGTCTGCAGAGCCTTCCAGGCCCTGGATCCGGCTCTTGATCAGCTCGCTGATTTCAGATGGGTTAAGTTGCATGCTAGCTAACTCCAATTATAGTTTCTTGATGCGTAGGGCAAGGGCGGGACGCCGGCCTATGCGAGTGCACACTATCGATTACGACGCCAGTGCAACGTGCATCCGTTGCAGCTTGGCGCGAACCGAGGTATCGAGCACTTCGTCGCCGACGACCACGCGCACACCACCGATCAGCGAGGGATCCACTGTCACCGTTGGGTTCAGCTTGCGGCCAAATTTCTTTTCCAGCGTGGCGACCAGCTGGTTCAGCTGGTCGGCCGAAATCTCGAACGCGCTGAAAATCGTCGCGTCGGCTGCGCCTTCGTTCGCGTTCTTCAGGATCGCGAACTGGGTGCTGATCTCGGGCAGCAGGTTGATGCGGCCGTTTTCGGCCAGCATCGCGATAAAGTTCTTCGCTTCAGCATTCAGCGGAGCCTTGACCAGCGACGCAATCGTGTCCGCCAGTTGTGCCTGCGTGACGTTCGGGTTGCTGGCGAAGGCCTGCACATCGGGAATGGCGCCGATCTGGCCCAGTTCCGACGCGATGGCCGAGTACGCATTCATGTCGCCGGTTTGGGCGACACGGAACAGCGCTTCGGCGTAAGGGCGGGCGACGGTTGCGAGTTCAGCCATGATCAGAGCTCGGTCGACAGTTTCGACAGCAGGTCGGCGTGGGCCGCTGCGTTCACTTCGCGCTTCAGGATCTGCTCGGCGCCGGCAACCGCGAGGGTTGCAACCTGGCCACGCAGTTCTTCGCGCGCGCGCGTCACTTGCTGCTCGGCGTCTGCCTTGGCGGCGGCGACGATGCGTGCGCCTTCTTCGGCGGCGGTTTTCTTCGCTTCTTCGATGATCGCGGCGGCGCGCTTCTCGGCGTCGGCGATGCGCTTCTGCACTTCGTCACGGGCGCCGGCCAGTTCGGTCTGGACGCGCTTTTCGGCGGCAGCCAGGTCGGCCTTGCCGCGATCGGCAGCGGCCAGGCCACTCGCGATCTTCGCGGCGCGCTCGTCGAGCGCTTTCATCAGCGGCGGCCACACGAATTTCATCGTGAACAGCGCCAGGATGAAGAAGACCACGAGCTGTGCAAGCAGGGTTGCATTAAGGTTCACGGTTTTATCCTTCTTACAGAAACACGGATGCCGAACCAGAAACTGGTTCGGCCCTTCAAGACCTCGAGACGCGAGTCTTAGACTGGAACGAACGGGTTAGCGAACGCGAACAGCATGGCGATACCAACGCCGATCAGGAATGCCGCGTCGATCAGACCAGCCAGCAGGAACATCTTGGTCTGCAGGGTGTTCATCAGTTCTGGCTGACGTGCAGAAGCTTCCAGGTATTTACCGCCCATCAGAGCGATACCGATACAAGCGCCGATTGCGCCCAGACCGATGATCAAACCGCAAGCCAGTGCAACAAAAGAAAGGTCAGTCATGAAAAACTCCAAAAGTTAAATTAAAAACTAAATTAAAAACTACAACTTCTTTACAACCACATTCACTCGATGCTTGCGGCTTCGATCAGTGGCCTTCGTGAGCCTGACCGAGGTAAACCAGCGTCAGCATCATGAAGATGAATGCCTGCAGGATCACGATCAGGATGTGGAAGATCGCCCAGATGGAACCGGCAATCACGTGACCGACGAAACCGAACATCGTTGCGGTACCGCCCAGCAGTGCGATCAAGAGGAACAGCAGTTCGCCGGCAAACATGTTGCCGAACAGTCGCATACCGAGCGACACCATTTTTGCTGCATATTCGATGAGGTTCAGGAGCAGGTTGAACGGCGCCATCCAGATGCCGAACGGTGCTGCGAACAGTTCGTGGAGCCAGCCGCCGAAGCCCTTGATCTTGATGCCGTAGTAGATCATCAGGAGCAGCACGCCCAGCGACATGCCGATTGGCGCGTTCAGGTCGGCGGTCGGGACCACGCGGTGATACGGGAAGATGTGCTCGACGCCGAAGGCGGCGAACAGCCACGACCACATGTCGACCGGCAGCAAGTCCAGCGCGTTCATCAGGACGATCCAGACGAACACGGTCAGCGCCAGCGGAGCGATGAAGCTGCGGTCGCCGTGCACGATGGTCTTGGCCTGGTCGTCGACCATTTCGAACATCATTTCGACGAATGCCTGGAAACGGCCAGGAACGCCCGAAGTCGCCTTGCGGGCGGCGGCCCACATCAGCAGGCAGGCGGTCAGGCCCATGGCGATCGACCAGAACAAGGTGTCGAAGTGGACGACCGAAAAGTCGACCGGCCCGACCTGATACTGATTCTTCAGGTGGCCCAGGTGGTGAACGATGTATTCTGAAGCGGTGGGCGCGTGCGCTGCGCCGTCTACTGGAGTCGCCATGTTGTCATTGCCTAAATAATAAGATGATGTAACTTTTCAGTGCCACGACGATTCCAGCGACCAGTGCCAGCCAGTTTAGATCGTGATACAGCCACGCAGTTGCGCCTAAAAGCGCCAGCGTTAATGCAATCTTTACAAATTCCCAGATGAAAAATGTCGCGGGAGTAGCCGTTCCAGATGCAGACGCGGCGAACAAGCGCACTGCCATGATCCCGTTGGGCACGACACAACACAAACCGCCCAGTACAGCCGAAAACATCGCAGCCCGTCCCCCCAGTAGTGCGGCGATCAGGCCGACGACTACCGTTGCTATCAACTGCAGGGAAACGATGCGTAGCATATTCTTTTAGCTCTTGCGCTGACGCATTTTGGACGTACTACGAGGTGATAATTACAAGAATCGCCGGAATTATAAGTGGTTATACGGACGTGAGTCAAACGATTCCACACTTATAACTGGGCCGAATATATGGCGAAAATGTGACACGATGCCGACGGATAGCGCAATATTTTCAGCTACTTACGCTCAGATCGTGTATAGGGCGGAATGTGACAATTGCGCTGATCTACGTAGCGCTTTGACCGCGGCGGACGGCAAGAAAGTTGGTAGCGCTAACGCGTGGAGATGGCCGACGAGGCGGCGGCCGGCGAGGTCGCCGGCCCCTGCAACGCCACCCGTGCGACCGGGTAGCGTCCCTGTTTTTCACGCGCGCAGACGCGCGAGCACACCCTCGAGGATATCCAGGTCGGCGAAGTCGATGATCATCTGCCCCCTGCCCTTCGCGCCCATCTTGAACAGCACCGGCGTCGCCAGCTTGTCGGACAATTCTTCTTCGAGGCGCACGATGTCGCCCGGCTTGTCCTTGGCGCGCGCCGGCTGGGCCGGGGCGCTTTGTTCTTCGAGCGCGCGCGCGACCAGCTTCTCGGTCTCGCGCACCGACAGGCGCTTGGCGATCACATGATTGGCCAGCGCGATCTGGTTCGCGCTGTCGACCGCCAGCAAGGCTCTAGCATGGCCCATGTCGATATCCCCTGCCATCAGCATGGTCTGCACCGGCTGCGCCAGGTTGATCAGGCGCAGCAGGTTCGACACCGCGCTGCGCGAGCGGCCGACCGCGCCGGCCGCCTGCTCGTGCGTGAAATTGAAATCCGAGATCAGGCGCTGGATGCCCTGCGCTTCTTCCAGCGGATTCAGGTCTTCGCGCTGCATGTTCTCGATCAGGGCCATGGCGGCCGCGGCCTGGTCGTCGACGTCGCGCACCAGCACCGGGATCTCTTCCAGGCCCGCCATCTGCGCCGCGCGGAAGCGCCGTTCGCCGGCGATGATCTCGTACGGCGTGCTGGAACCCGCCGGCAGCGGACGCACCAGCACCGGCTGCATGATGCCCTGGGTTTTAATGGACGCGGCCAGCTCGGACAGGCTCACTTCATCCATGCGGGTACGCGGTTGATACTTGCCGGCCTGGATCTGGGTGACCGCCAGGACCGAGGGCAGGTTGCTTGCGGTCGGCGCGGCGTCCATGTCGCCGCCGAGCAGGGCGTCGAGCCCGCGGCCCAGTCCCTTGAGTTTTTTGGTTGCCATTGTCGTGTCAGCTCTCGTGGTGATTACATGGTCTTGATGCGCTGGACCATTTCCGCGCCAAAGGCGATATACGCCTGCGCGCCTTTCGACGATGGGTCGAAGGTCACGCCCGGGATGCCGTAGGACGGCGCTTCGGCCAGGCGGACGTTGCGCGGGATGATGGTCTTGAACACCTTGTCGCCAAAGTGCTGCTCGAGCTGGTTCGAGACCTGCTGCGACAGCGTCATGCGCGGGTCGAACATCACCCGCAGCAGGCCGATGATCTTGAGGTCGGTGTTCAGGTTGGCGTGCACCTTCTTGATCGTGTTGACCAGGTCGGACAAGCCCTCGAGCGCGTAGTACTCGCACTGCATCGGGATGATCACGCCATGCGCGGCGCACAGGCCGTTGAGGGTGAGCAGCGACAGCGCGGGCGGGCAGTCGACCAGGATGAAATCGTAGTCGGCGTCGACCGCGGCCAGCGCATCCTTCAGGCGGCGCTCGCGGTTCTCGAGCGACACCATCTCGACTTCGGCGCCGGCCAGCTCGCGGTTGGCGGGCAGCACGTCGAAGCGCCCCGCCTCGGAGCGCACGCGCGCGCCAGCCACGTCCGACTCGCCCAGCAGCACCTGGTAGATCGACGACTCGAGCGCGGCCTTGTTGATGCCCGCGCCCATGGTCGCATTGCCCTGCGGGTCGAGGTCGACCAGCAGCACGCGCTGGTCCAGTTTTGCCAGGCCCGCCGACAGGTTGACGGTGGTGGTGGTCTTGCCTACCCCACCCTTCTGGTTCGCAACGCAAAAAATCTTCGCCATCTATTCTCTTTCCTGAAAGCGGCTACAAGACGCCATACCGTTCATACCGTACAAATCATTTTAATGATTCATACTGTATAAACGATATAAACGGTTTATACGGTTTTTACTATTAATATTGTTTACTGGGTTCGCTCGATGAAAACCAGATGACGCTCGGCGCCCAGTCTCGGCACCTGTAACGGCTGCAAATCGCTCACTTTCCAGTCTTGCGGTAGCCGTTCGCGCTCCTCGCTTGGCGCCACCCCTTTCAGGGCGATGAATTTGCCGCCCTCCTGCAGCAGGTGTCCCGACCAGTTGACGAAATCGGACAGGTCCGCGAAAGCGCGCGAAGTGATGACGTCGAATTTGTCGCTCACGGCCAGGTCCTGCACCTTCATCGTGTGCACGGTCACGTTGGCCAGGCCCAGTTCCGCCTTCACTTGCGTAAGGAAGGCGGTTTTCTTGTGCACGGTGTCGATCATCGCCACTTTCATGTCGGGCCGGGTGATGGCCAGCACGATGCCCGGCAATCCGCCCCCCGCTCCCACGTCCAGCACATTGCGCGCACCGAGGAACGCCGGCACCGCGGCCAGCGAGTCGAGCAGGTGGTGGGTCACCATCTGCATCGGGTCGCGCAGCGAAGTCAGGTTGTATACCGCATTCCACTTGTGCATCAGCTGCAGGTAGGCCATCAGCTTGCCCAGCTGTTCCGCGCTCACCTCCAGGCCCATCTCGGCGATGCCGTCGGCCAGCACCCTGGCCAGCGCATCGCGGTCGAACGCATATTTCATTGCGCCACCTCCGAAGTGGTGGGGGCGAAGCCCGGGATGCCACGTTTCTTCAGGTGCACCAGCAGCAGCGAGATCGCCGCCGGGGTCACGCCGGAGATGCGCGAAGCCTGGCCCAGGGTTTCGGGACGCTGCTTGTCCAGCTTCTGGCGGACCTCGAACGACAGCGCCACGATTTCGAGGTAGTTCAGGTTCTCGGGCAGCTTCAGGTTTTCGTAGTGATCATGACGCTCGACTTCGCGCGCCTGGCGATCGATATAGCCGGAATACTTGAGCTGGATTTCCACCTGCTCTTTTACCGCCGGGTCTTCGACGCCGGGGCCGGCCAGCGGCTGGCCCTCATTGCCCTGCATCGTCATCAGGGTGTCGTACTCGACGCCCGGTCTTCTCAACAGGTCGGCCAGGTTGTACTCGCGCTCGAGCGCCTGCCCCACCACGCGTTCCGATTCGGCGGCTGCCAGGATGCGTGGGTTGACCCAGGTCGATTTCAGTCGTTCCAGTTCGCGGACGACGGATTCGCGCTTGGTCTCGAAGGCTTGCCAGCGCGCGTCGTCGACGATGCCCAGCTGGCGTCCGATCTCGGTCAGGCGCATGTCGGCGTTGTCTTCGCGCAGCGACAGACGGTATTCGGCGCGGCTGGTGAACATGCGGTACGGTTCGGCCACGCCTTGCGTGGTGAGGTCGTCGACCAGCACGCCGAGGTAGGCTTCGGAACGGCCCGGCGTCCAGGCATCCTTGCCCTGGGTTTGAAGCGCGGCGTTCACGCCGGCCAGCAGTCCCTGGGCCGCGGCTTCTTCGTAGCCGGTGGTGCCGTTGATCTGGCCGGCGAAGAACAGGCCCTTGATCGCCTTCGTCTCTAACGACGCCTTCAGCCCGCGCGGGTCGAAGTAATCGTATTCGATCGCATAGCCCGGACGCAGGATGAAGGCGTTTTCCATGCCGCGCATCGAGCGCACCAGCTCCAGCTGGACGTCGAACGGCAGGCTGGTCGAGATCCCGTTGGGGTAGAACTCGTTGGTGGTCAAGCCTTCCGGCTCGAGGAAGATCTGGTGCGACTCCTTCGAGGCGAAGCGGTGGATCTTGTCCTCGATCGATGGGCAGTAGCGCGGGCCGACGCCCTCGATCACGCCAGTGTACATTGGGCTGCGGTCCAGGCCGGCGCGGATGATGTCGTGGGTGCGCTCATTGGTATGCGTCACCCAGCATGGCACCTGGCGCGGATGCATCGCTACATTGCCCATGTACGAGAACACCGGCACCGGATCGAGGTCGCCCGGCTGTTCGGCCAGCACCGAGAAGTCGATGCTGCGGCCATCGATGCGCGGCGGCGTGCCCGTCTTGAGGCGGCCCTGCGGCAGCTTGAGTTCCTTCAGGCGCGACGACAACGAGGTCGCCGGCGGGTCGCCCGCGCGGCCGCCCGAGTAGTTCTGCAGGCCGACGTGGATCTTCCCGTCCAGGAAAGTACCGGCGGTGAGCACCACGGCGCGGGCGCGGAACTTCAGGCCCACCTGGGTGACGGCGCCGACCACGCGGTCGCCCTCCACCATCAGGTCGTCGACCGCTTGCTGGAACAGCCACAGGTTCGGCTGGTTTTCCAGGCGCGCGCGGATCGCCGCCTTGTACAGGACGCGGTCGGCCTGGGCGCGGGTGGCGCGCACGGCCGGGCCCTTGGACGAATTCAGGATGCGGAACTGGATGCCCGCCTCGTCGGTCGCGATCGCCATGGCGCCGCCGAGGGCATCGACTTCCTTGACCAGGTGACCCTTGCCGATGCCGCCGATCGACGGATTGCAGGACATGGCGCCGAGGGTTTCGATATTGTGGGTCAGCAGCAGGGTCTTTTGACCGGTGCGTGCGGAAGCGAGTGCGGCCTCGGTTCCGGCATGGCCGCCGCCGACGACGATGACGTCGAATTCAGTAGGAAATAGCATGATGGGGTGTGGAGCGAGGAGACTAATGCGCGATTATAGATTCTTTTTTCCTGCTGGACTCTCCATGGGTCTGAAAACGACAGATTTTGTTTCACGTGAAACCTTACTCTTCTGTTCTTACTAGCATGTTTCACGTGGAACAGTGGACGAAAAAAAACCGGGCAAGAACCCGGCTTCGATGTTTCACGTGAAACAGGCTTACCAACTTAGTTTTGTGAACGAGTCGTAGGCTGTCTTTACAATCAGTGCCGAGACCACGAACAGGAACAGCTTGCGTACGAAACCACTGCCATGCTTCAACGCCAGCCTGGTGCCAATCACGGAACCGACGATCTGGCATCCCGCCATCAGCAAACCCAGCTGCCACAGCAAATGACCGCTGTAACCGAACCACATCAGCGCCGACAGATTGCAGGCGACATTGACCACCTTGGCCGCAGCCGAGGCGCTGAGGAAGTCGAAGCCGAAGAAGCGCACGAACAGGAATAGCAGGAAGCTGCCGGTGCCCGGACCAAAGAAACCATCATAAAAACCGATGGCGGCGCCGATGCCGATTGCCCAGTAACGCTCGGCCATCCCGCTGTGCAGCGGGGCGTGCACCGCGCCGAGATCCTTCTTCATGAAAGTGTAGACAGCGACCGCGACCAGCACGAACGGCAGCAGCGCACGCACGAAGTCGGCCGGCACCCGCGTCACGGTCCAGGCGCCAACGAAGGACAGGGCAAAGGCGGCGATGGCGGCCGGCGCCGCGGTGCTCCACGCGACCCGCACCCGGCGCGCGTAACTGGCGGCGGCCGAGCCGGTCCCGAAGATCGCCGCGAGTTTATTGGTGCCGAGGATGGTTGCCGGGGCTTCTTTCGGCAACAGGGAGAACATGGCGGGGAGCTGGATCAGGCCGCCGCCGCCGACAACGGCGTCGACCAGGCCGGCAGCGAAGGCGGCGCCGCCGAGCCAAACTACATCGATCATGGGAGACTTTCAGAGGAGGTGCAGAGCAGATATTTTACGGCAAGCAAGCCGTACTGACACGGCCCCAGCCCTTCCCCGTGGTACTTATGCCGGCGCGACTGCCGCCGGGGATCTTGCGAAATCGATGAGCAAGCCATTGAGCCGGTCGGCGCCCGACAGTTGCAGCCAATGGCCCACGCCGTCGATGCGGGCATATTCGAAACCGGCGCGGCATTGTTCGCGCGTGTCCAGCATCTGCTGTTCGCGCAGCGCGGGATCGTGCTCGCTCCAGACACCCAGCACCGGCACATCGACCGGCTTCCATCGCTTGCCGCCGGAAGCCTTCAGATTGGCGCGATAATAGTTGAGGGCCGCGGTCAGCCGGCCCTGCGGCGCCAGTGCATCGATCCAGAGTTGCTGCTGTTCACGGCTACGGTTCATCGCGCGCAGCGCGGCCCAATTCCCTGCCCTCAACAGCGTCTCGGCCAGGACCGGCGTCATGAACACAGCCATGTACCAGAAGCGCAGTTTTTGCGTGAAACCCGACTTGGCAAGCGCCTTCGGATGACCGACCGACAGCGCCGCATAACGGCTGACGCGCTGCGGCGCATGCATGGCCAGATGCCAGCCGACTTGCGCGCCCCAATCGTGGCCGACCACGGTCGCCAGGTCGATACCCAGCGCATCCATGAGCTGCAGCACGTCATCGGCCACGAAGTCGACTGCGTAGGCGCTGACGTCAAGCGGCATATCGGTCTTGCCGTAGCCGCGCAGATCGGGAGCGATGACCTTGAAACCAGCCGCGGCCAGGGCCGGGATCTGTCGCCGCCAGACCGCGTGGGTATCAGGAAAGCCATGCAGGAGCAGGACTGGCGGGCCCTCGCCGGCAGTCACGTAGTGCATGTTCAAACCGTTGACCCTGGCGTACTGCGACACGACATCCATGCGTTTCCCTGTACCTCAGTTCGATGGGAAACAGCTTACCAGAACGTAAACGCCTGTCCAGACCCCTTCTGTGGATAAGCGACTTGATATCCACAGGTATCGATTGTGCAAAACTCAGCTTTTTTGCACAGGCAAAAATCTTGTCCAGATTTGCCACCAAGCAGTTTGCTCAGCAGTGCACGGACTTATCCGCGACATAAATCCCTGATTTCTCGATCTTTAATAGGGTTGTCCACAGAAAACTGCGACCGTTAACCACTACTATTAGCGTTGTATACAGATCTTGGTTGTAAACCTGACGAGCCCGCGAAAAAAAAAAATTTTGGCAGAGTGTGGCAAATCCGGGAAGCGATATCACGCAGGCCGACGCTGCCAGCTATCTCGACTGCTTGCTCTCGCATTTACTTGCCAGGCCCTCGAGGCAGGCAAACAAAGCTGGCCTCTGTGGAAAACCGAATGAATATCCACAGGATGGAATGTGCAGAAACCCCTATCTTGTCCAGCTGCGCAATTTCTATCCAACTTTCCTACAGCGCCGACACAAGCGTTTTCCAGCGGGTTAACGCGACCGTAAACCACTGATGTTGTGGAAAAAATCGGTTTTATCCACAAAGCGGCAGGCGTTTACTACTACTATCATTTTGTATACAAGCTTTTAGCTACAACAATATGAGAAAACGGCACTGCCGCCGACTCTGGGTCACCCTTGAAGACTGCAGACGACGCAAAGTCGTCCAAAAAACCTCCCTGGAATTCACACACACCAGGTCACAGCGAACGAACATCGCTTGCTGAACGGTAGCGATAAGGAACCAGCTGTGGAAAAGCCGCTGCATATCCACAGCATCAGATGTGCAAAACAGGCCATTTTTTCGAGCGCCGATTTGTTGTCCAAGAACCGTGCAAGTTGGACGCAAGCTTTTTCCAGCGCGTAAACGACGTCGTAAATCATTGATACTGTGGAGTAAACTCATCTTATCCACAGATAACGTCGCGTTTACCTACTACTATCAACCTTGTATACATATCTCTTAATTAAATAAGCAAACACAACGCAGGCAAAAAAAGCGTCTTCCAGAACAGGTCGCTCACCACTTCCAACAAGAACCAAGATCGTTGCAATTCGAGAACTGAATGCGATCGAAGCTGTGTACAATCCGTCCCTTATGCACAGTTGCCTGTCTGAACGGCTTTGAAGGCTTCAAAACCTCTCTACACACCTACTCATCAGGAAAACATGCGTCTAGGGATCATCAGCGCCTTGCTCGAAGAACAGGCAGGGCTCGTGGAAGCCATGGGAGGGCCCGCCAAGCTCATCTACGGCAAACGCGAGTTCTGGGTCGGACGACTGTGGGAAATCGACGCTGTGTGCGTTTTATCGCGTATTGGCAAGGTTGCCGCTGCCATGACGGCGACAACGCTTGTGGAAAAGTTCGGAGTTACGCACATCCTCTTCACCGGCGTTGCCGGCGCGGGGGATAAGACGATCCGTGTGGGCGACATCGTGGTGGCCGAGTCGCTGGTCCAGCACGATATGGATGCCAGTCCGCTGTTCCCCCGTTTCGAAGTGCCGCTCACGGGCCAGACGCATTTCCAGCCAGACCAGCAACTGTCGCTACGCTTGTCCAGCGCCGCCCACGCCTTCCTGGAATGCGACTTCCTGCAGACGATCTCCGAGACCGAGAGACAGGCTTTTGGCCTGGAACAGCCGCGCGTGCATCGCGGCCTGATCGCCAGCGGCGACCAGTTCGTCAACGATCGCTTGCGCATCGATGCGCTCAACGGCGCCCTGCCCGGGCTGGTGGCGGTGGAGATGGAAGGCGCAGCGGTGGCGCAGGTGTGTCACGAACTGGACGTGCCGTTCGCCGTCATCCGCGCGGTGTCGGACAATGCCAATGAAAACGCGGCCCACGACTTCATGCGCTTCGTGAAGTCGGTGGCCGCGCAATACGCTTTCCACATCACCCGGCGCCTGTGCCGGCACCTGGTGGAAGCGCCGCTTCAGCCCAGGAGCGAGTCGGGCGGGATGTAGTCGTAGCCCAGGGCCTGGGCGACGGCCTCGAAGGTAACCTTGCCCTGGCAGACGTTGAGGCCATGGCGCAGGTGGACGTCGTCCGCCAGTGCGCGCCGCCAGCCCTTGTTCGCCAGCGCCAGGGCATGGCCGATGGTGGCGTTGTTCAGGGCGAATGTCGAGGTGCGCGCCACGGCGCCCGGCATGTTCGCAACGCAGTAGTGGACCACGCCATCGACCAGGAAGGTCGGATCGGCGTGCGTCGTCGGATGCGAAGTCTCGAAACAGCCACCCTGGTCGATCGCCACGTCGACGACGACCGCACCCTTCTTCATGCGCGAGACCATGTCGCGCGTGACCAGTTTCGGCGCCGCAGCCCCGGGTACCAGCACGCCGCCGATCACCAGGTCGGCGTCCAGGACCGCTTCCTCGAGCGCATGGGCATTGGAATACAGGGTCGAGATGCGGTTGCCGAACACCAGGTCGAGCTGGCGTAGGCGGTCGACGTTCTTGTCGAGCGCCGTGACGCGGGCGCCCGTGCCGACCGCCATCTGCAGTGCATTGGTACCCACGACGCCGGCGCCGATGACGACGACGTGGCCGGCCGCCACGCCAGGCACGCCGCCCAGCAGCAGGCCCATGCCGCCCCGGGATTTTTCGAGGTGGGCGGCCCCGGCCTGGATGGACATGCGGCCCGCGACTTCGCTCATCGGCGCAAGCAGGGGCAAGCCGCCGCCCGGGCCGGTGATCGTTTCGTAGGCAATGCAGACGGCGCCCGATTTGACGAGGGCTGCGGTTTGCTCCGGATCGGGAGCCAGGTGGAGGTAGGTGTAGAGAATCTGGCCTTCGCGCAGCATCGCGCATTCAGCCGGTTGCGGCTCCTTGACCTTGACGATCATGTCGGCGCGCGCGAAGACTTCGTGGGCGCTGTCGGCGATGGTGGCGCCTGCAGCGGTGTAGTGGTCGTCGCTCAGGCCGATCTCGCTGCCAGCGCCTTGCTGGACGATCACCTGGTGGCCGCGCGATATCAGTTCGTGTACGGACGCCGGCGTGAGGCCGACGCGGTATTCGTGGTTCTTGATTTCCTTTGGAACGCCTACAAGCATGGTTGTCTCCTGTTGTGGGTTGTTCTTGCTGGTGCTTCTCCTGCTGTTTTTAGTTCGTTGGACGCGTGGGCGGCAAAGCCGCCCACGCTACGATCGCCTTGCGACTATCTTTACAGGCCCAGGGTCATCAGGCTTGCGTTGCCGCCAGCGGCCGTCGTGTTGACGCAGACCGCGCGCTCGGCGACCAGGCGCCACAGGTCCACCGGGACCAGGGCGTCGGTATCGACGATGCCGACGATCGCGCCCGGACGCGCCGCCAGCTGGGTGCGCAGCAGGCCGGCCAGGCCGGTTTCGACCAGCGCGATCGCGACGTCGGCCGCGTCGATTTCTTCCTTGCTCACGAAGCGTACGCGTTCCTTCACCGCCGCCGGCAGGTTGGCCGGAATCGCGTCCGGCGCCGGCGCCAGCACCAGCGCGCGGTTGCCGGTGGCGAGGCTTGCTGCCAGTTGATTGAGCAGGCCGGCGGAGGTAGCCGGCGCGCACAGCACGGCGCCGCGCGGCGTGAACGACAGGCGGTTGCTTTCGCCGGTCGGGCCGGGCAGGTCCATCGACACGCCATTGAGCGAGGTGCGCGCGTAGCCTTCGGCCAGCGCGGCCACCGGCTGCTGGCCGTTGGCGCGCAGCCAACCGATCAGGGCCTCCAATGCTGCCTCCGGCTGGCGCACGTGTTCCATCAAGGGCGCCGCGCCGCGCTGCAGGCGTTTCAGGTAGAGCGGGCCGCCGGCCTTCGGACCGGTGCCCGACTTGCCTTCGCCGCCGAACGGCTGCACGCCGACCACCGCGCCGACGATGTTGCGGTTGACGTAGATATTGCCGACGTGGGCGCGGTTGACGATGGTGTCGATGGTTTCATCGATGCGCGAATGCACGCCCAGCGTCAGGCCATAGCCGGTGGCGTTGATCGCATCGATCACCGAGGGCAGCTCGGCGCGGCGGTAGCGCACGATGTGCAGCACCGGACCGAAGACTTCCTGCTTGAGTTCCGCCAGCGAAGCGATTTCGAGCACGGTCGGCGGCACGAAGGTGCCGGCAGCGACGACCGACGCCGGCAGCTCGAGCGCGAAGTGGCTGCGCGCGGTGGCTTTGGTGCGCTCGATGTGGGCCAGCAGGTTGCGCTGGGCCTCGGCATCGATCACCGGGCCGATGTCGGTCGCCAGGCGGTCCGGGCAGCCCACGCGCAGTTCCTGCATCGCGCCCTTGAGCATCTTGATGGTCTTGTCGGCGATGTCGTCCTGCAGGAACAGCACGCGCAGCGCCGAGCAGCGCTGGCCGGCCGAATCGAAGGCGGAGCTCAGGACGTCCTGCACCACCTGCTCCGGCAGCGCCGAGGAGTCGACGATCAGCGCGTTCTGGCCGCCGGTTTCCGCCACCAGCGGGATGTCGATGCCTTCCTGCTGCGCGCGCTTGGCCAGCGTGCGGTTGATCAGCTGGGCGACTTCGGTCGAACCGGTGAAGATCACGCCCTTGATGCGGCTGTCCGCCGTCAGGGCGGCGCCAACCACTTCGCCGCGGCCCGGCAGCAGCTGCAGCGCTGCGCGCGGCGTGCCCGCCTCGAGGAACAGTTCCACGGCGCGGTAGGCGATCAATGGAGTTTGCTCGGCCGGCTTGGCCAGCACCACGTTGCCGGCCGCGAGGGCGGCCGCCACCTGGCCGGTGAAGATCGCCAGCGGGAAGTTCCAGGGGCTGATGCAACTCACGGGACCGAGCGCCTCGGCCTTGCTCGAGCCGCGGATCTGCACCGCGTAGTAGCGCAGGAAGTCGACCGCTTCGCGCAGTTCGGCGATCGCGTTCGGCAGCGATTTACCGGCTTCGCGCACGGCCAGGGCCATCAGCTCGATGCCGTTCTGCTCGAACAGGTCCGCGGTGCGCTCGAGGATCGCGGCGCGTTCATGGGTGGCGGTGGCGGCCCATTCGCCGGCGAAGGCGCTGGCCGCGGCCAGGGCGGTTTCGACGTCGGTGCGCGAGGCTTCGCTCACCTGGCCGACGATATCGCTCGACATCGCGGGATTGACCACATTCGCCGGCGTACCTGCATCGCTCGAACCGGCGATCAGCGGGCCGGCGAGGTGCTGGCGCTGCTGCGCGAGACCATCCGCCACCTTGGCAAGGATGTCTTCATTGACCAGGTCCATGCCGCTTGAATTCTTGCGCTCGGCGCCGAACATGTCGAGGGGCAGCGCGATCGCCGGATGCGGCTTGCCTCCGCTGGCGCGTGCGACATCGAAGGGATCGGTGAGCAGCGTGTCGATCGCCACGTTCTCGTCGACGATCTGGTTCACGAACGAGGAGTTGGCGCCGTTTTCCAGCAGGCGGCGCACCAGGTAGGCCAGCAGGGTTTCGTGCGAGCCAACCGGCGCGTAGATGCGGCAAGCCTTGTCCAGGTTCTTGCTGCCCACGACCTGGTCGTACAGCGTCTCGCCCATGCCGTGCAGGCACTGGAACTCATAGTTGCTGACGTTATCCTGCTTGGCCCAGGTGTAGATCACCGACAGCGTGTGGGCGTTGTGGGTGGCGAACTGCGGATACAGCACGTCGGCCGCCGCCAGCAGCTTGCGCGCGCAAGTCAGGTAGGAGACGTCGGTGTACACCTTGCGCGTATAGACCGGATAGCCGGGCATGCCGTCGACCTGGGCGCGCTTGATCTCGGCATCCCAGTAAGCGCCCTTCACCAGGCGCACCATGAACTTCTGGCCGCTGCGCTTGGCCAGGTCTACAAGAAAGTCGATCACGAACGGGCAGCGTTTCTGGTAGGCCTGCACCACCAGGCCGATGCCTTCGAAGCCCGCCAGGTCGGGATCGAACGCCAGCGCCTCGAGCATGTCGAGCGAGATCTCGAGACGGTCGGCTTCCTCGGCGTCGATATTGATGCCGATGTTATAGGTCTTGGCCAGCAGGACCAGGCTGCGCACGCGCGGCAGCAGCTCGCCCATCACGCGCGCGTATTGCGCACGGCTGTAGCGCGGATGCAGCGCCGACAGCTTGATCGAAATGCCCGGACCGTCCTTGATGCCGCGGCCATTGGAGGCCTTGCCGATCGCGTGGATGGCGGCTTCGTACGAGGCGTAATAATTCTTGGCGTCGCTTTCGGTCAGCGCCGCCTCGCCCAGCATGTCGTAGGAGTAGCGATAGCCGCGGGTCTCGTTGTCGCGGCTGTTCTTCAGCGCTTCGTCGATGGTCTGGCCGGTGACGAACTGGTTGCCCAGCATGCGCATCGCCATGTCGACGCCCTTGCGGATCAGCGGTTCGCCGCCCTTCGCGATCAGGCGCGTGAGCGCCGAGCCGAGACCCTGCTCGCTATTGGTCGAGACCAGCTTGCCGGTGATGAGCAGGCCCCAGGTCGCGGCATTGACGAACAGCGACGGCGATTCGCCCAGGTGCTTGCGCCAGTCGCCGCGGCTGATCTTGTCGGCAATGAGGCGGTCGGCGGTTTCGCTGTCCGGGATGCGCAGCAACGCTTCGGCCAGGCACATCAGCGCGACGCCTTCTTCCGACGACAGCGAGAACTCGTGCATCAGCGCGTCCACGCCCGAGGCGCGGGTACGCTTTTCGCGCACTGCCGAAACGAGGCGATGCGCCAGCGGCTGGGCTTGCGCAGCCGGCGTGGCGCCTTGCGCCAGCAGCCACTGGACGGCCTCGGTTTCATCGCGGCGGTAGGCGGCGGTGATGGCAGCGCGCAGGGGCGTTTGCTCGCGCTTGGTTTCAGCGTGGAGGGCGTCGAAGGGAACGAAGGTGGAGGCCGGGGAAGCAGCGATCTGCATGGCTATCTAGTCAAAAGAAAAAGTCACAACGAAGGGCACCGCACAGCAAAAGCGCCGTCCCACAAATGGTGGTCGGCGCGGTTTATACGTCGGTGGAAATGATTCGATTGTAGAAGGAATTCTTCTGGATTTATTCTGTTTTTAAACCAGACTAGCAATAGATAGTTTTTGATGCGACAATCTGACCGAATAAAATTAACGGGAGACACCCGATGTTGGACAAGATCAGCAAGAAGATCCTCGCCGAACTGCAGAACGACGGGCGCATCAGCAATGTGGAGCTGGCGGCACGGGTCAACCTGTCCCCGGCGGCCTGCCTCGAGCGCGTGCGCAAACTGCACGAATCGGGTTACATCATGGGCTACACTGCCCAGCTCAATCCGCAGCTGCTCGACGTGTCGCTGCTAGTCTTTATCGAGGTCGTGCTCGATCGTACCACTCCCGAAGTCTTCGATGCGTTCAAGCAGAGCGTGCAGATGATTCCGGAGGTGCTGGAATGCCATATGGTGGCCGGCGGCTTCGACTACCTCGTCAAGGCGCGCGTGAAGGACATGGCGGCCTACCGCGAATTCCTGGGCAAGACCCTGCTGCAGAAGGGCGTGCGCGAAACCCACACCTATGCGGTGATGGAAGAAGTCAAGAATACGACCAAACTGCCGATCCGCTGAGCACCAGCCAGCGTATTAAAGTAAAACGGCCAGGCATTTGCCTGGCCGTTTTGTTTCACGTGAAGCAATTTGCTCCACTGAAACCCGTGCTGGCGCTGTCAGACGACCTTGCGCACGCCGCTCTTCGAGGCGCTTTCCGCCATCGATTCCAGGTTCTTGCGCAGCCAGCGGTGGGCCGGGCTGCGGCCATCGCGTTCGTGCCACAGCATGTCCAGGTGGACGGCCGGCAGCTGCAACGGTAGCTCCTTCCAGATCAGCACGTCGGTCATGCCGGTCGAAACCATCAAGTGTTTCGGCAGCACCGTGATCAGGTCCGAGTTCGCCACCACCCTGCCCGCCGTGAAGAACTGGTTCACGGTCAAGAGGATGCGGCGTTCGCGACCGACCTGGGCCAGCGCCTCGTCGACCAGGCCGTGGGCACGGCCCGAGAAGCTCACCAGCAAGTGATTGGCCTTGCAATAGGTATCGAGATCGAGCTTTTCCTTGGCCAGCGGATGGTCCTTGCGCATCACGCACACATAGACGCCGGAATACAGGCGCTCGTGGCGGATCGGCGAACCGGTTTCGTACGACAGCTGGGCCGCGACGCCGGGGAAGAAGCCGACCGCCAGGTCGATGTCGCCGCGCAACAACATCGGACGCGGCTCGCGCGTCGTCAGCGGCACCATGCGGATGTTCACGCCCGGCGCCTCGCGTTCGATCGAGCGCATCAGGGATGGCAGCCACAGCGCGGCGGTCGCGTCGGCCATCGCCATGCGGAAGGTCGCCTGGGCCTTGGAGACGTCGAAGGTTTCCGGCATCACCGCCGCTTCCAGCGCCGCCAGGGCCTGGCGCACGGCCGGCCACAGGGCTTCGGCGCGCGGGGTCGGCTTGACGCCATAGGCGGTGCGGATCAGGAGCTCGTCGCCCAGGCTTTCCCGTAGTCGCTTGATCGCATTCGACACCGCGGGCTGGGTCATGGCCAGGTGGCCGGCGGCGCGGGTCAGGTTTTGCTCGGTCATCACCGCGTCGAACACGCGCAGCAGATTCAGGTCAAGCGTCAGAAAGCTCATGGGATTCAGGAGAAAACTGTTGTGAAGACAGGAGTACGAGTAGTGTACTCCAAATCATTCACAAACAGTATAAGGGCCATCAGGGAACAAAATTAGATTTATATGTTGCGACGCACTATAGTTCTCAACAATAACAGAACGAGCCTATCATGTCTTCTACCGCCACCCTAGTCCAAGCCGCCGCTGCCGTGCCTTACGGCCAAGTGTTCAGCACCACTGTGTATCTTGCCTTGCTGGCTGGCTTTGTCCTGTTCTTCCGTCCACTGCTGGTCGGCATCGGCCGCGCCCTGTACCTGACCGTGCGTCCACGCCGCAGCAAGGCCGAACAGGCCGCGCGCCGCGCCCTGGACGAAGCGCTGGCGCTCAAGCGCAAGCTTGCCAGCCTGGATCCGGTGGACGCCGCCGAAGTGCGTGCGATGGGCATCCGCCACTGATTATTACCGAATTTCTCCCCTGACGCGGTCTCCGGCAACGGACACCGCGTTTTTTTTCGTCCCTGCCCTCCGTCGCACGCCGCCACGGCTGCGATCTTCTTTTTCCCTCTGAAAACCGCCCGAATGTCGCTTCACACCTGGTGACTTGTCGTCACCTGGCTTTTCGCGCGGTTTTTATTTAACAAAATTCACAAAGAGTCAAAAACACCGTTGAGGCGAGAGAACGCTAAAGTGCGACTTATAATGACGATGAGCATATTTAGCCGTAAGTTACAGCAATTTTACGAGAATATGGATGAGCTATGCTTGCGTTTCAAAATGGCATTAAATATCGATACTTGGAACAAGATGAAGGCATCTTTTCGTCATTTGATTAGTAAATAGAAGAGGTTCAACAAAATTCACATTCTAGAGCATGGAAAAATATACTTACGGTAATAAGGCGGACAAGCGAAAGCAGCAGACCAACAAGCGTGAAAAAGCGCCCGTCGACATTAACCGGGAGTAGCAGGTCGGGACGGATGAATGGGACTGGATGAGAAGCTGGCGTTCAGGGACGTGCGGACGCCGCATGCCGGGCAAACCGGTACGCGGTCAGGAAAGCCGAGAGGGAAATAAAAAAGCCGGCAGAGTTGCCGGCTTGGGGGAGAAGATCAGGCCGTGGCCTTGTCGGCCGTTAGCCGTTCGTACTTGATGAGGAGTTCTTCGCGCGATTCGCGCCATTCCGGATTGAGCGGAATGCAGGCAACCGGGCACAGTTGCACGCATTGCGGTTCATCGAAATGGCCGACGCACTCGGTGCACTTGTGCGGATCGATCTGGTAATACTCTTCGCCCATCGAAATGGCATCGTTGGGGCATTCGGGTTCGCAGACGTCGCAGTTGATGCAGTCGTCGGTAATCAATAAAGCCATGATACGTCCTGGAGAATCAGGCCTTCGGCGCTTGCGCCATGCTGGCGATTTTCTGCTGCAGCCAGCGGTCGACCGAAGGGAAAACGAATTTGGACACGTCGCCGCCCAGCATGGCGATTTCGCGCACGATGGTGCCCGAAATGAACTGGTACTGGTCGGACGGGGTCAGGAACATGGTTTCGACGTCGGGCAGCAGGTAGCGGTTCATGCCCGCCATCTGGAACTCGTACTCGAAATCGGACACCGCGCGCAGGCCGCGCACGATCACACGGGCGTCGTGCTTGCGCACGAAGTCCTTGAGCAGGCCCGAAAAGCTCTCGACCTGCACATTGGGGTAATGGCCAAGCACTTCGTTGGCGATATCCAGGCGTTCTTCGAGCGTGAAGAACGGACGTTTGTTGCGGCTGTCGGCGACGCCGACCACCAGTCGGTCGAACAGCCCGGATGCGCGGCGTACCAAATCCTCGTGGCCGCGGGTCAGCGGATCGAACGTACCTGGATAAACGGCTACAACCATTGCGGCTCCCTGAAAATGAACACCCTATCGGAACGCGCATTATGCCTGAAAACACGGCATCCGCCCCAGGCCGGGGCACGGTTTGCCCAATGGTTGTGCAGTTTCCAGCCCCTTGGCGGGACTCAGGCCGCCTTTTCTTGCAGCTTCAGCAAATGGTAGTAGACCATGCCCGCCTTGTCGGCGCGCACCGCTTCCCAGCCAATCAGCCAGTCGGGGACGTCGTCGCCTTCGGTCGGCAACGGCGCCTCGGCTTCGGCATACACCATGCCGCCTTCAAGCAGCAGCGCCGCGCACAGCGGCAGGGTCTTGGCCAGCAGATCCTGTTGATAAGGCGGATCGAGGAAGATCACGTCGTAGCGCTGGCCGCGGGTGGCCAGGTCGCGGGCCAGGGTCAGGGCATCGGCGCGCAGGATGGTGATGTTGTCGGCCTTGAGCTTGTCGCGGTTGGCTTCGAGCTGGCGCACGGCCGGGCCGTGGTTGTCGACCATGGTCACCTTCGCCGCGCCGCGGCTGGCCGCCTCGAAGCCGAGCACGCCGGAACCCGCGTACAGGTCGAGAACACTGGCTTGCTCCCAGTCGCTGCCGAGCTGGTGGTTGATCCAGTTGAAGACGGTTTCGCGCACCCGGTCCGGCGTGGGACGCAGGCCGAGGGCGTCGACCACCGGCAGCAGGGTGCGTTTCCAGGTGCCGCCGATGATGCGGACCTGATGCTGGGCCATGCGCGGCGCGCCGTGGGGTTTGGCGGCCTGGGGCCCTGATTTGATGGACTTTCTTTGCATGGGCGGCACTATAGCATGCAGGTTTATGCGGTTTGCCGCCGAGGTTATTTACCCGCTGCCAATGCCTCGAAATCATTGATCCAACCCTGCATCCGCTGCTGCGCATGGGCCTTCTGCTCCGGCGTCGCCAGTTTGATCGCGGTCAGGATGTATTTCGTCGTGTGGTCGATGCTGGCGTCATAGAAGGCTTTGCGCTCGGGCGACTCCATGCGTGTGAACAACTCGCGCATCAGGCCTTGTACCTTGGCCGTGGTCTGCTCGCGATTAAGCTTTTTCTGTTGCACCTCTTGCAGCAGCGCCAGGATGCGGCGCTGGCGGTACTGGCGCTCCTCCAGCCACTGCTGGTTGTCGAGCGGACGCAAGTCGGAGGCGCGGCGCAGGGCGGCTTCCTGCTCGCTGCTGAAACGGCCGAACCACAGTTCCATCTGCTCCATCGATTTCTTGAAGCGCGCGCGCTGGCGCTTCTCGACGCTGCCGCTCATGAACTTGCGGCGGTATTCCTCGTTCTTGTCCTTGAACTTCTTGTCGATATTGGCGATTTGCGCAGGGGTGATCGACATGGCCAGCGTCGTCAGTTCCGGCACCGCGCGCTGGGACAGGCGTTCGCCGCGCACGCGGATCTCGCGGTAGGCCTGCAATAGGTCGGCCTGGCTTGGGTTGCCGGCCAGTTTTTGCTTGAAATTGCCTAATAAAGCGGCATAGTCGCGCAGCTGGGTCTGGCGATGCCATTGGAACAAGCCATTGATGTCGCGCTTGGCGATGTCGGCCTGTTGTCCTTCGAAGTCGACATAGGAATTCATCCACCAGTACAGTAAGGTGTCGCCCTGGTTGTACGAAAAGCGAATGGTGCTGCAACCGGCTGCCAAGGCCATCAAGGCAATCGCGAATAGTGCTAGGGTGCGCCGGAAAAAGGTATCTCGCATGCTAGAATTTTTCATATTTTCAACTTTTTGAGAACGGCTTATGAACGTTGTGATCCTCGCCGCCGGCATGGGAAAGCGCATGCAATCCGCCCTGCCGAAAGTCCTGCATCCATTGGCTGGTAAGCCGCTGTTGCGTCACGTTATCGATACGGCACGTAGCATGAGTCCGCAGAAATTATGTGTGATTTACGGGCACGGCGGCGCAGCGGTGCCCGACATGGTGTCCGCGCTGGCGCAAGAAACCGGCGTCACCATCGACACCGCCCTGCAGCAGCCGCAGCTGGGCACCGGCCATGCGGTGATGCAGGCCGTGCCGCAACTGGACGATGGAAGCGCCACCCTGGTGCTGTATGGCGACGTGCCGCTGACGACGGCGGACACGCTGCGCCGCCTGGTCGAGGCCGCAGGAAGCGACAAGCTGGGCATCCTGACCGTCGAACAGGCCAACCCCTTCGGCCTGGGCCGCATCGTGCGCGAGAACGGCAAGATCGTGCGCATCGTCGAAGAAAAAGATGCCAGCGAGGCCGAGCGCGCCATCCGCGAAATCAACAGCGGCATCATGGCGATCCCGACCCGTCACCTCAAGAAGTGGCTGGCGGCGCTGTCCAACAACAATGCCCAGGGCGAGTATTACCTCACCGACATCGTGGCCCAGGCCGTGGCGGACGGCGTGCCGGTCGTGTCGGCGCAACCGTCGGGCGAATGGGAAGTGGCTGGCGTGAACAGCAAGGTGCAGTTGGCCGAGCTCGAGCGTCGTCACCAATTGAATATCGCCCATGCCCTGCTGGAAAAAGGCGTGACCTTGATGGATCCGGCGCGCATCGATGTGCGCGGCGAACTGATTTGCGGCCGCGATGTCGTGATCGACGTCGGCTGCGTGTTCGAAGGTAAAGTTGAACTGGCCGACGGCGTGAAGGTCGGCGCCAACTGCGTGCTGGTCGGCGTCACGGTCGGTCTTGGGGCCAATATCAAGCCGTTCTGCCATATCGAAGGCGCCACGATTGGCGCCGCCTCGCAGATCGGACCGTATGCGCGCCTGCGTCCGGGCACCGAGCTGGGCGAGGACGTCCATGTGGGTAACTTTGTCGAGGTCAAGAACAGCACCGTCGCGGCGCACAGCAAGGCCAACCACCTGGCTTATATCGGCGACGCCACCGTCGGCTCGCGCGTCAACATCGGCGCCGGCGTCATCACCTGCAACTACGACGGCGCCAACAAGTTCCGTACCGTGATCGAAGACGAAGTGTTCGTGGGCAGCGACAGCCAGCTGGTTGCGCCGGTGACGATCGGCAAGGGTGCGACCCTGGGCGCCGGCACCACGCTCACCAAGGATGCGCCGGCCGGCAAGCTGACCATCTCGCGGCCCAAGCAAATCACCATCGAAGGATGGAAGCGTCCGGTGAAAGTGAAGAAGTAATCCACCGGCTGTTTACAGGGTAATCACAGGAAGTGAACAAGATAAACACAGGGTTTTACCGTGCTTACCCACTGTTCATTCACCTGGTCTTCCACAATATTATCCACAGGCTGCGGCCGGTGATCTAGACGGCGATCCGGGTGTCGAATTTGCTGCGGTGGGTCGAAAAATAGGCTTTCACGTTGCGCACGTTCGCGTGCGACGTGAACAGCCGGTGCGCCAGCGCGTGGTAGGCCGGCATGTCGGCGACCTGCACGACCAGCACGAAATCGGGGCCCGGCGACACCCGGTAGCACTGCAGCACGGCCGCTTCCCTGGCGGCCAGATTTTCGAACTCTTCCATGCGCTCGGCGGCCTGCACGTCGAGCGTGATCTCGACGATGGCGGACAGGCGGCTGCCGACCTTGTCGGGCGCCACGATCGCCACCTGGCGCTCGATAACGCCACTTTCCGTCAGCTGCTTCACGCGGCGCAGGCAGGTCGGCGGCGACACGTGCACGAGCGCCGCCAGTTCGGCGTTCGTATGCGATGCGTCAGTTTGCAAAATATTCAGAATGCGACGATCGAGGTCGTCGAGAGCGGGCGGTTCTGTCATCTTGATGAAATATTTGATAAATCTTTTTAATTATATGAAACAAGATTTCTTGTTCATGCATGAATGAAATAATCTAACAAAATTAGCCGCGCACTGTAAGCTTATTTCATTCAGATTGCTCTACGATAAGACTCAACAGTTTTTCATCCAGAGAGGTTAGCCATGTGCGGTATCGTCGGAGCAGTTGCCAAACGCAATATCACCCCCGTCCTGATCGAAGGCCTGAAACGCCTCGAATACCGAGGTTATGACTCCTGTGGCGTCGCCGTCCACCTCGATGGCCGCCTGACCCGTTCGCGTTCCACTTCGCGCGTGACCGACCTCGAATCGCAAGTCAAAGAAGCCAGCCTCGACGGCTTCACCGGCATCGCCCACACGCGCTGGGCCACCCACGGCGCCCCGGCGTCGCACAATGCCCACCCGCACTTCTCGCCGACCGAAGACAATGCGCGCATCGCACTTGTCCACAACGGCATCATCGAAAACCACGACGAGCTGCGCGCCGAGCTGACCGGCCTGGGCTACAAGTTCACGAGCCAGACCGACACCGAGGTCATCGCCCACCTGGTGGACCACCTGTACACCGGCGACCTGTTCGAGACCGTGCAGCAAGCCGTCAAGCGCCTGGACGGCGCTTATGCCATCGCCGTGTTCTGCCGCGAAGAACCGCACCGCGTGATCGCCGCGCGCCAGGGCTCGCCGCTGATCGTCGGCGTGGGCAAGGACGAGAACTTCGTCGCCTCCGACGCGATGGCGCTGGCCGGCACCACCGACCAGATCATCTACCTGGAAGAAGGCGACGTGGTCGACCTGCAACTGGCCCGCTACTGGATCGTCGACATCGACGGCCGTCCGGTCGAGCGCGAAGTGAAAACCGTGCACGCCCACACCGGCGCGGCCGAGCTCGGCCCATACCGCCACTATATGCAGAAAGAGATTTTCGAGCAGCCGCGCGTCATCGGCGACACCCTCGAGGGCGTGACCGGCGTGATGCCGGAACTCTTCGGCGACGGCGCCTATGCCGTGTTCAAGAAGATCGACCGCGTGCTGATCCTGGCCTGCGGCACCAGCTACTACGCCGGCCTCACCGCCAAATACTGGATCGAATCGGTGGCCAAGGTGCCGGTGAACGTCGAGATCGCCAGCGAATACCGCTACCGCGACAGCGTGCCGCACCCCGACACCCTGGTGGTGACCATCTCGCAGAGCGGCGAGACGGCCGACACCCTGGCCGCGCTCAAGCACGCACGCAGCCTCGGCATGAACCACACGCTGACCATCTGCAACGTCTCCACCAGCGCCATGGTGCGAGAATGCCAGCTGGCCTACATCACCCGTGCCGGCGTCGAAGTCGGCGTGGCCTCGACCAAGGCCTTCACCACCCAGCTGGCGGCCCTGTTCCTGCTGACCCTGACCCTGGCGCAAGTCAACGGCCGCCTGACCGATGCCGAAGAATCCGAACACCTCAAGATGATGCGCCACCTGCCGGTCGCGCTGTCGTCGGTGCTGGCGCTCGAGCCGCAGATCATCGCCTGGGCCGAGGAATTCGCGCGCAAGGAGAACGCCCTGTTCCTGGGCCGCGGCATCCACTACCCGATCGCCCTGGAAGGCGCGCTGAAGCTCAAGGAGATCTCGTACATCCACGCCGAGGCCTACCCGGCCGGCGAACTGAAGCACGGCCCGCTGGCGCTGGTGACCGAAGAGATGCCAGTGGTAACGATCGCGCCGAACGATGCGCTGCTGGAAAAGCTGAAATCGAACATGCAGGAAGTGCGCGCGCGTGGCGGTCAGCTGTACGTGTTCGCCGACGTCGATTCGCGCATCACCTCGGGCGATGGGCTGCACGTGATTCGTTTGCCGGAACACTACGGCCTGCTGTCGCCGATCCTGCACGTGGCGGCGCTGCAGCTGCTGGCGTATCACACGGCGCTGGCGCGTGGGACCGATGTGGACAAGCCGCGTAATCTGGCGAAATCGGTGACGGTCGAGTAAAGACCGGACACCAACAAAGTAAGGTCTGACGCTAACAAAAAACGTTTGACACAACAAAGGGCCTCGACATTTCGTGTCGAGGCCCTTCTTTATTTTCCATATCGAAATCGGTCTGCGTTATAGGAAAGTTTGTAGCGAACTCTATTATTCGTCCACAGGACCAACGTCCAATGGACGCATCCCCGCCCCGGGCGCAAGCTTGTCAGTGGTTCCACCATGCGATCCACCAGCGGGAGGCCACAATGAGGAAGATCTTGCCGGTCGTTGCCACCAGCATCGTTGCGCTCGGCGCGCATGCGCAGGAACCGCATCCGCCGTGGAGCTACGAGGGCGACAGCGGCGCCGCACACTGGGCCGAGCTCGATAACGCCTACAAGCAATGCAAATTCGGGAAGCACCAGTCACCAATCAACATCGATACCGGCAAGGCGGTCAAGGCAGCGCTCGAGCCCACCGCCTTTGCCTACAAGAGCGCCAACGCGGAGATGATCAACAACGGGCATTCGGTGCAGGTGAACTTGCCGCCCGGGAGCGCAGCGACGATTGACGGCGTGCACTACACGCTGGTCCAGTTCCATTTTCACGCGCCGAGCGAAGAGCAGATCGACGGCAAACCCTACCCCATGGTGGCGCACCTGGTGCACAAGGACGCGCAGGGCGACCTGGCCGTCGTCGCCGTGCTGTTCAAGGAGGGCAAGGAGAAGGCGGCCCTCAAGCCCTTGTTCGCCAACCTGCCGCAGAAGGCGGGCGAAACCGGCAAGCTCGCGTCCTTCGACCCGGCGGGCTTACTGCCATCGGGGAGCGGGTTTTACCAGTTCACCGGCTCGCTCACCACGCCGCCATGCAGCGAGGACGTTCTATGGCGGGTGATGAAGACGCCGGCCGAGGTAACGCCGGCGCAGCTGGCGGCGTTCAGGAAACTCTACAAGATGAATGCGCGTCCGGTGCAGCCGCTGGGCGACCGCGTCGTGCTGCAAAGCCAGTAGCAGGCCCTGGCGGATGGGTGAGCGCATACAGATCAGGTGCGCGGCGATTGCCCCAGCAGTTGCTCGTCCCTTGCATCGATCACCCAATCACCCAGGCCCGTTCCGTTCGCCGCCAGCATGGAAGCGCCAAGGGTGTCCCCAGTGAGCTTCAGGATACCGAGCCCCCACGGACTGGTCACCAGGATTTCAACGCGGCCGTCCCCGTCATAATCCGCCGCCGGACCAAACCGGTTGCAGGAACTGTCGAGCAGCCACCTCCCGAATCGGGTACCGTTGGGCGCCAGCATGGACGACGTCATCGTGTCGCCCGCTTGCTTCAGGATGCCGATACCCCAGGCACTGGTGACGAGCAGTTCGGCTCTGCCATCCCCGTCGTAATCTGCCGCCGGCCCGAAACGATTGGCGCCGCCATCGACGAGCCATCCACCGAGGCGCGTGCCGGCAGGCTGCATCATCGGCGCCTCCAGCGTTCCTCCCGTCTGTTTCAACAGAGCCAGGCCCCACGCACTGGCGACCAGGGTTTCGGCACGCCCGTCCCCATCGTAGTCGCCGGCTGGCCCGAACCGGTTGAGCGACGTGTCGATCACCCAGCCACCGAAGCGCGTCCCGTTGGGCGCCACTATGCTCGCTTCGAGCGTTCCATTTGCCAGCTTCAGGATACCGGCGCCCCACGCACTCGACACCAAGATTTCGTCGCAGCCGTCGCCGTCGTAATCCGCGATCGGGCCAAGCTGGTCGTTCACAGTGTCGAGGCTCCACTCGCCGAATCGCGTGAAATTGTCTGCGACCATCAACGGCGTCAGCGTGGCGCCCGTCAGTTTGAGGATGGCGATCCCGGAAGGGCCGGTCGCCACGATCTCCTGTTGGCCATCGCCATCGAAGTCGCCCACCGCCCGGACCATAGTGACTGCGGTATCGAGCGCCCAGTTTCCGAATGTGGTGGAGTTGGGCGCCATCATGCGCGATACCAGCGTGCCGCCGGCGAGTTTGAGGATGCCGATTCCCCAGGGGCTGGTCATGAGAATCTCGGCGCTGCCGTCGCCATCGTAGTCGGCGACCGGCCCCACCGTATTGTCGCCGGTGTTGAGCAGCCAATCGCCGAATCGGGTGCCGTTGGGCGCCATGATGGGCGACGCCATGGTGGCGCCCGTCTGCTTCAGCATCCCCAAGCCCCAGGCGCTCGTCACGATGAGTTCGGCCTTGCCGTCTCCGTCCACGTCACCCGTGCGCTGGCTGGCGCCAGGCCTGGCGCGCGGCGCGACGTCTTGCTGCCCTTCCCCCACCTTGCGGACCGACCAGTTCACGTAATAATGAGAATTGCTGCCGCAACCCGTTGGCGAGTCTGTTCCCGGCGTGTCGTCCCGAGTGGATAGCGGCTTGCCGTTGTCCGTCGACTGGCGCAGCTGCGCGCCCGTGAATGGGTGAACCGCCCCTGCCACCGGCCCGTCGCAGTTCGCGAAGATCAGATCGATGCCGAAGGTTGCGCCCTTGTTGATGAGCCAACCCGTCAGCGCCCCGATCGCCGTTCCCACGATCGGAAATACGGCGGTCCCGAGCGCAGCCCCGATGGCGGCGCTGGCGGCGCCTACCGCTGCAGCGCTCGCTGCCTGCGCGGCCTTGCCGCCAAGCTCCCTGGCGGCCTTTTCCAGATCCTGCTCGATCTTGCTCCGGTGTTCGGTGGTATGGCCCTTGTTCACGATCAGGTACGACACCACGACGGTTTCTCCGTCGCCGACAACGACACCCTTGAAAACAAGTCCGGGTTGGTAGGTCCCGTTATTCAGGTCTCCCATGTACTTCACTGCCGTGAGCGGCTCCTTGCCGCCGATCGCCACGCTAAAGGTGACGAAGTCGGTGTCGGTGTGTCTCGCCCGCGTGTTCGTAATCTGGAAGGAGTCGAAAGAGAAATCGTATATGGCTGAACTCATGATTTTCTCCCATGGCGTTTGCAGACAAACCGGCCAGATAACCGTGTCGTGGTAACTGTTCGACTGGCGTCGGCGAGGGAGGTTTTCAGGCTGAACCAGAACAAAATCGGCTTTTTTCGCCAGCGCCATCTCTTTGAATAGCTATGTCGATCGAATGGTGTAATCAGCCATCACCGACAAGTCCCTCTCACCACCGCCGGCAATGACGGCCTCGCCCATTCGATGACGAACGGCATCGAGCATCGGCAGCTGTCGCCCCAGTTGTTCTGCCGCCGCATGCGCAAGCCTTAAATCCTTCAAGCCCAGCGACGCCTTGAATCCCGGTTCGTAGCGATCGTGAATGATATTGGCCGAATAGACCTGGTATGAACGGCTGCCGAACAGCGTATTCAGGATCAGGTCGAAGAAACGCTCGCGCACCAGTCCATTCGACTCGGTCAGCACGACGGCTTCGGCCATGGCCTCGATCGCCATCGTGATCATCATATTGCAGGCGATCTTGGCGGCATAGGCGGTCGGCGGTTCCGTGCCGATGTCCCATATGCGCTTGCCGATGACTTCCAGCACTGGCCGCACTGTTTCCACGGCAGCGAGCGGACCGGCGGCCAGTACCTGCAGTTCGCCCCTGGCGGCAACGTCCGGCCGGCCCAGCACCGGCGCGGCCACGTAGCCGATGTTCGCAGCATGGTGATACTCGACGAGTTCCCGTGCGAACCCGACAGAGATAGTCGACGCAACGATATGCACCAGCGTTCCGCGCGCCTGCGCCAGCGCCCCCGTCTCCAGCAGGACACCGCGGATCGCCGCATCGTCGGACAGCATCGTCAGGGCGACGTCCGCCTGCAGCGCCTGTGCCGGCGTCTCCACCATCCGCACGCCCGCGACGTCCCCACCGGAACGATTCCACGCCTTCACCGCATGCCCAGCCGCAGCCAGATTGCGCGCGATTTCGCGGCCCATTGCGCCCAGTCCGATGATGCCGATCTCCATCAGCGCATGCCCCCCGAACCCAGGATGATCTCGCCCGTCACCCAGCCGACATCGCTTGACGCGAGAAAGGCAACGATCGGTGCGATGTCCTGCACCTGGCCGACGCGGCCGAGCGGTGTCCGTTCCTCGTTCCAGGCCTGGAAGTCGGATCCGATCGCCCCTGCGGCGTGGGTTCCTTCGGTGTCGACCAGGCCGGGATTGACGGCATTGACACGGATGCCGCGCGGGCCGAGCTCGCGCGCGAGCACACCGGTGATGGTGTCGATCGCGCCCTTGGTGCCGCTGTAGATGGCGCTCTCGGCCGGAAGAACGCTCGTGACGTTGGAACTGATGTTGATGATGCTGGCGCCCTCGCCCAGGTGCGGCGCGGCGGCCGCGGTGACCAGCAGCGGGCCGAGGACGTTGATGTCGAACTGCTTGCGATAGAGTTCCTCGGTCGTCTCTTCGATCCTGGCGAACTGGTAGATGCCGGAGTTGTTCACCACGATGTCCAGCCGCCCGAAATGGTCGATCGTCGCACTGACCAGCGCCTCGACCTCCGCCTTCCTGGTGACGTCCGCGCCCACCGCGATGGCCTTCCCACCGGCGGCTTCGATGTCGGCGACCACCTTGTCGGCACCGCTCTTGCTCGAGGCGTAATTGACGACGACCTTAGCGCCATCGGCCGCGAGCCGGCGGGCGATGCCCGCACCGATACCTTTCGACGCGCCCGTCACGATGGCGACCTTGTCTTTCAACTTGTTCATGTCTTGCGATCCCGAATGAGGCCGGCCCGGAATGGGCCGGTACGATTGAAGCGCCATGGTGACCCCTACAATATTGTTTGAGAACTGCCATCCATATATATTCGAAGTACATTTTTGAACGGGTAGTGACGACATGGAGTGGAACGACGTCCGTATCTTCCTGGCGGTCGTGCGCAGCGGATCGTTCGGCGAAGCCGCCCGCACGCTGGGTGTGAGCCATCCGACGGTCGGTCGCCGGATCAAGGCGTTGGAGGACGAGGCGGAGCAGGCGCTGTTTCGCCGCACCAGGGATGGACTGGTTCTCACGGATGCCGGGGACGGCGTGCTGGCGCTGGCGGAATCCATGGAAAATTCCGCGCTGGCCATGGAAAGACGCTTGGCGGGCAATCACGAACGTCTCGAAGGCATTTTGCGGATTTCTTCGGCGGAGTGGTTTGCAGGCTATGTCCTGGCCCCTGTCCTGGCCGAATTGACGCGCCGCCATCCGGCCGTCGTGCCGGAAGTCATCGCCAGCTACCGCTTGCTCGATCTGTCGCGGCGCGAGGCCGATGTGGCGTTTCGCCTCGTTCCTTTCAGCGAACCGGACATCGTCCAGCGCCGCCTGATGAGCATTCCATACGGCCTGTATGGCTCGGCCGACACCGCATCTGCGCTGCAGGCCGATCCGGCTTCGGTGGGGTTGATCCTGATGAATACGGCGCAGTCGCATTTTCCGGATGTCGCCTGGCTGCTCGACAGGTTTCCTTCGTCGCGGCGGGTGTTCACGAGCACGAGCCGGGCCGTCCAGGCACAGATGTGCCTGCGCGGCATGGGCATTGCAGTGCTGCCAAGGCCGCTTGGCGATGCACTATCTGGATTGCAGCGCATCGACCTGCCCGATCGCCCCCCGAGCCGGGATATCTGGGTAGGCTATCACCACGATTTGCGGCATATGGACCGCCTGCGCGCGATGCTGGATATCGCCGATACGATGCTGTCGAGTGCCGCGACCGCGACGCCATGATCGGATCGTGCTGCAAATAGCAAGAACGATCAGTGACCATGCTGGACCGTACAGGTAATCTTCTCTCATTCAATGTATTTCCAATCCACTCGGTAGTATCTGATCGTAACCGTCCGTTAATCTCGTAAAGAAAAGAAATGATCGAATTTCCCGAAGACCTGGACCTGCGGCGGCTCATCCGCTTCTCGCCAGACGACGGTTCGATCTGGCTGTCCGAAAGCCGCATGCTGTTGCTCCATGCGGCTTCCTTGGGCGGCTTGCGCGAAGAAATGATGAATTCGGTCGGCAAGGAGTTCACCCGGCGCATGTTCACCCGCATGGGATTTGCATCGGGCACGCGCGATGCCGAATTGGCGCGCAAGATTCGTGGAAACCTGACGATCGAGGAAGCGTTCGCAACGGGGCCACAGATGCACATGCTCGAGGGCGGCGTACAGGTCATTCCCGTGCTCGGCCATATGGACGTCGACAAAGGCGAATTCCATGGAGAGTTCATCTGGCGTAACTCGTGGGAAGCAGCCGCCCACGTCAACTCCTTCGGTCCGCAACAGGACGCCGTATGCTGGAGCCTGATCGGTTACGCCTCCGGCTATACGTCTGCCTTCATGGGACGCTTCATCCTGTTCAAGGAAACGAAGTGCATCGGCTGTTCGGACGAAGAATGCCGGATCGTCGGCAAGCCTGTCGAGGAATGGCCCGACGCGCAAGACTTCACACCTTACTTCGAGCCCGAGTCCATCGTGTCCCAGCTGCTGGAGCTTTCATCCCAGGTCGACATGCTGCGCAGTAGCCTGAAGACATATCGCAGCCTCGAGGACATGGTCGGCGAATCGCCAAGCTTCAGGCAGGCCTATCGCCTCGTCGAGAAAGCTGCTGAAACCAACGTCACGGTACTGTTGTCAGGTGAAACCGGTGTCGGCAAGGAACGCTTCGCGCGTGCCATCCATCACCGGAGCCGGCGTGCAGACAAGGCTTTCGTGACGATCAACTGCGCCGCACTTCCGCACGACCTGATCGAGGCGGAGCTGTTCGGCGTCGAGAGGGGCGCTTTTACCGGCGCCACCAGCTCACGCGCTGGCAAGTTCGAACGCGCCGATGGAGGCACACTTTTTCTCGACGAGCTCGGCGAGCTGCCACTGGCCTCGCAGGCGAAACTGCTGCGTGCGCTGCAGGAAGGCGAAATCGAGCGGCTCGGCGACGAGCGTCCGCGCAAGGTCGATGTGCGTATCGTCGCGGCAACCAACATCGACCTGCCGGAGGCCGTCAAGGCTGGACGCTTCCGCGCCGACTTGTACTATCGCCTGAGCGTCTACCCCATCCTCATCCCGCCATTGCGAGAGCGCCGCAGCGATATCCCGTCGCTGGTATCGATGATGGTGGACAAGTTCTGCGCGCTGCATGAAAAGCGCGTTGCAGGCGTGACCGACCAGGCCATGCAGGCGCTGGTGGCATACGGCTGGCCTGGCAATGTCCGGGAGCTTGGGAACATGATCGAACGCGGGGTCATCCTGGCGGCACAGGGCGACTGGATCGAGAGCCGGGATTTGTTTCCGAACTTCGTGCTGCCGGAGATGGAGCGCGTTGCAGTCGACAAAGCCGGGGCACTTGAAAACCCTGAGCAAGAACGTAAAAGCACCCTGTGCGACCAGATTCTCCAAAGTCAAATGTCGCTTGAAGACATAGAGAATATGGTGTTGCGCGAAGCGGTCGTACGCTGCAAGGGCAACCTGTCCGGCGCCGCGCGGATGCTGGGCATCACCAGGCCGCAGCTCAGTTACCGGCTAAAACATTCCAGCATCGACAGCGCTGATGACTCCGTAAAAATCTGAGTTCACCGGAAAGGCAAGCGTCTCAAACGGGTGGCGTTTTGTCGAAATATTCGGTGAGGAGGTCGGTCAGGACGCGAACCTTTTGGGTCGTGCGCTGGCCAGGCGGGCGCACTACATAGGCGCCGGCTGGCTGCAAGGGATGCTTGCGCAGGACTGGGACCAGCGCCCCTGCATCCAGGTGGTCGCGTACCAGGCCAGTGGGAAGGCAGGCAATGCCCAGTCCTGCCAGCGTGGCAGCGAGCAGGGCGGCGCAATTGTCGGCCTTGAAACGTCCTTGGGGGCGTACTGTGACATTGGTGTCTCCATCCGTGAGGTGCCAGGCTTCCGTACCCTGCATGAGGGCCTGGTGGTGGTGGAGTTCTTCCAGTGTCTCGGGGAAGCCGACCTGCTCGACGTAGGCCGGGCTGGCCACCAGCGTCCTGTGGATCGGGCCGATGCGGCGCGCGACCAGGTTCGAGTCTTGCAGGTAGCCGAGCCGGATCGCGCAATCGTAGCCCTCCCCGATGAGATCGACGACCTGGTCGCTGTAACAGGTGTGGATGCTGAGCAGTGGGTGGCGCCGCGCCATGTCCGCGATCACGGGCGCGAAATGCGTCGAGCCCAGGGACAGCGGCGCGGCAATCCGCAAGCGCCCGCACAGCTCGCCCGCCGGATGGATCGCTTCCCGGGCCAGGTCGATCTCGGCACAGGCCCGCGACGCATAGTGCATGAAGGTCGCGCCGGCTTCCGTCAGCGCCGCGCCACGGGTCGTGCGCGACAGCAGTTGCAGTCCCAGCTCGTCTTCAAGACGGGCGAGGCGGCGGCTCACGACCGATTTCGACAAGCTGAGCCGCGATGCCGCCGGTGAAATACCGCCTGCGCCGGCAACTTCGACGAAGGTCTGCAGTACGTCGATGTCCACTTTCATGCTCCCGTCTCGTCCACGCCGCCTTGGCCACCATTGAGGATCAGCATGCCGCTTACTTGCCCTTGCCGACTTCAAATGCCGGCGCGTCCGGATCGGTCTTGACGATCCAGCTGCCGCTTTGCCGGAACGACGCTGCGGACGCATAGGTGTCTTCCATGAACTGGAAATAATGGATTTGCCCGTTCCTGACTTTCGCGAGGATCGAGAATGGTGAACGGAACGTCGTGCCGACCGCCACCGAACGGTAGGTGAACGTCCCGAACACGGCGACGCTCTCGCCGCTACCAAACATGTCGGTGACCTTGAAGTCCTCGATTTTCCAGTATTTGGCCACACGGCTGAAGGTGCTGCTGAATCCTTCCGGACCTTTCGACGTTCCCGCCCAGGGCTCGATCTTCTTCAGCTCCGGGTTGTCGAAGTTCAGCGAAACATAGGTTGCGTCTGGGGCGACCAGGCGCCTGGCTGCGGCGCCGACCTTGTCGGGTGCGGTATTTTCAAGGAACTCCTTGACGACATCGAGTGCAGCGCGCTGTTCCTGGGCAAATGCAGCAGATGGGACAAGCAGGATACCGATGGCAATCAGGCTGGCGCCGATCGAACCCACGTTTGCTGGAAATGCGTTGCGCGCAGGGCCTGTGCTGGCAGTCACGAATGATGTGTTCATGTTGGTTCTTTCGTTGCGGATTAAAGTTGGGTGTCGCCCAACTCTCTATTGCAAACGTCGTGCCAACATTACTTTTGTGTGATGCAACATGCCATTTTTTACGGTGAAGATGCACCTCGCAACGTAGAAATGCGCTGCGCCGCAGCATCCCGCTGCCCCGAATCGGTTTAATCATTTGGTTAATTTTTCTTACTGGGGCGCGCGAAAGTTTTCGAGATGATCAAATGGGCTTTCCGTTCAGGCGATCGCGCCCCCATCGGCCGTGAGGATCGCCCCCGTGATCACGCTGGCTGCCGGGCTGGCCAGGAACACTACCGCATTCGCGACTTCCTTCGGCTCGCCGAAACGTCCCAGGGCTGTCATGCCGCGTTGGAAATCGGCAGCCGGGCCGTCGGCGGGATTCGAATCCGTGTCGGTGGAGCCGGGTTGCACGAGATTGACCGTGATTTCCTGCGGGCCGAGTTCGCGCGCCAGTCCGCGCGTGAACGAGAGCAAGGCCGACTTGGACATCGCATACGCGGTCACGCCGGGAAACGGCACCCGTTCCGCCAGGCCCGAACCGATGGAGACGATACGGCCGCCCGCGCCCAGATGCGGGATGACTGCCTTGGCATACAGGAGCGGTCCGCGTACGTTCACATCCATCATTGCCTGGTACGCGTCGATGTCGAGGTCCGCGATCATTCCGTTGAGCCCGACGCCTGCGCTGTTGACGAGGATATCCAGTCCACCGAGTGCGCCAACGGCCAGGTCGACGGAACGCGCAATCGCTTCAGGATCGGCACTGTCGGCCTGGATGGCGAAGCCGCGGCGGCCCAGGCCTTCGATGGCAGCGGTCATCGCGTTTGCCTTGTCGGCTGCGTGGCGGTAGGTGAACGCGACGTCGGCGCCATTTTCAGCCAGCGCCAATGCGATTGCCGCGCCGATGCCGCGCGAAGCTCCAGTGACCAGCGCGCGCTTTCCCTTTAGATCGATCATTCTTCAACTCCCCATATGGCGTTTGTCGGATTGCGTGGCCCATGCATCGTCGATTCATGGGCCACGGAACATCCTAGCGCTCTGCAACATGGACACCTAGGCACTGGAATAGCCAAACTGTGTTGCGAAGAATGGGACGTCCGCGTTTCCATATGGGGTTGCATGTCAGGCTACGGACCTTTGCGTAGGCAGGCGCTACCGCAACCTGGCGAGGAACAGCACAATGGCCATTCACGCAATGCCGTGTTCGTGCGGCCTGCCCCGGAAACCAACCCCGCTACCAGAAGGAGCGCAGAAGACCATGACCACCGAAAAAATTCGCAATCCACATACCGATCACCTCCTGACACCCCAGAATGCGGCGCTGATCATCATCGACTACCAGCCGGTTCAGGTCTCGTCGATCCGCTCGATGCCGCGCGACGAGCTGGTGTTCAATATCGTGAGCACTGCCAAGGCGGCGTTGAATTACGAGCTGCCCATCATCCACTCGACCGTCAATGTCGCGACCGGCCGCAACAAGCCGCCGATCGCCGAGCTGCAGGAGGTGCTCGGCCACCTGCCGACCTACGACCGTACCTCCATCAACAGCTGGGAAGATATCGAGTTCAAGGAGGCGGTCAAGGCGCTCGGCCGCAAGAAGCTGATCATGACCGCGCTGTGGACCGAGGCCTGCCTGACCTTCCCGGCGCTCGACGCGATCCAGGAGGGCTACGAAGTCTACGTGCCGGTCGATGCGGTGGGCGGCACCTCGCTCGGTGCGCACGAGGCGGCCTTGCGCCGCATGGAACAGGCCGGCGTGAAGCTCATCAGCCGGGTCCAGATGTACTGCGAGCTCCAGCGCGACTGGTCGCGCGCTGCGACGGTGCCGGGCTTCATGGGCGTCTTCGAGAACCACGACGGCTTCAATGCCGAAAAGGCGATGCACGACGCGGCCACGAAGTAAGCCGCAAGTCCGATGGCGGCCGTACGCGAGGCCGCCCTGTGATCGAACATCAAGGAATGAAGAGAATGAGCGAATTATTCATCGTCGTCGGACTCACGGCGAAAGAAGGCAAGGAAGACCAGCTGCGCCGCGACCTGGCCAGCCTGGTCGAGCCCTCGCGCAAGGAGGACGGCAATATCCGTTACGACCTGTTCGAAGACAGCGATACGCCGGGGCACTTCGTGTTCGTGGAAGAGTGGGCATCCACCGAGGCGCGCGACCGGCATCACGAGCATGGCCCGCACATCGTGCATTTCCACGAGAACGGCGTGGACAACGTCGAGAAGACGGAATTCGCACGCATGCTCAGGCGCGTCGCCTGAGCTCCCGCACGGATGAGCAGAATCGTCCTGCGAACAGCATGAACGATCAGTGACTACGCTGGACCGTATAGGTAACCTCTTCCCCATCACACCACCCCGCTGCCGAGTCCGGTTCACCGACCGCGACCGGTGCAGCGTGGTGTCCTATACATCGATAACTGGGGAACGAGATTGAAACGAATAATCCTGATCGGATGCCTGCTGGTAAGCGGCTTCACCAATGCCCAGGCACAAGGAAAGCAAGAAACGCCAGGCGCCGACCTGATCGTCCATAACGCCAGGATCCACACCGGCAATCCGGCACAACCCTCAGCCTCGGCCGTGGCCGTCAAGAACGGCCGCATCTACTCGGTCGGCACCGACGCCGAGGTGCTGGGCCTGAAGAACGCCAACACGAAAGTCATCGATTCCCGCGGCCGCCGCCTCATCCCCGGCATCATCGACGCCCACACCCACGTGCTCAACGAACTCGGCTACAACTACACCCTGCGCTGGGACGGCGTGCCGACGCTGCGCCGGGCCCTGCAAATGCTGAGCGAGCAAGCCAAGCGCACGCCGGAGGGCCACTGGGTCAAGGTGGTCGGCGGCTGGTCGCCATACCAGTTCGAGGAGAACCGCTTCCCCACCGTGGACGAACTGCGCAAGGCCGTCCCCAACCATCCCCTGATCGTGCAGTACGCCTACAACCGCGGCTTCATGAACCAGCTGGCGATGGACGCCTTCGGCGTGGGCACCGACAAGTTCCCCAACCTGCCGGGCACCGAGCTGGAAAAGGATGCGCAAGGCCGCTACACCGGTGTGGTCCACGGCTACACCTTCACCTTCATCGCCATGGAAACCATGGTCCCCCAGCTCACGCCTGACGAAGAGGTGAGCTCGCTGGTTCAGATTGTCCATAGTCTCAACCGCGTCGGGGTCACGTCCATCGTCGATGCGGGCACGGGCTTCCGTGGCTATCCCAAGGCCGTGCGCACCGTGGACGCCCTCGCCCGCGACAACCGCCTCAACATCCGCATGCCCTTCATGGACATCCAGTTCGGCGATGGCGCCGACTTCAATGTGGTGGACGCGCAGATCACGGCGATCACGAAGACGGCGCCGATCGCTCCCGGCCACAACCTGCACCCGCACCTGGCTCATGGCCACTCCTACCAGGGCGCCGGCGAGCTGCTGTCGGTGGAGGTGCACGACCACGAGAACTTCGACCGTCCGGCGCTGATCATCGAGCCGGCCCTGATGCATCGACTGGTCGAGAGGGACATCTCCAAGCTGGTCCAGCGGCGCATTCCCTTCCGCGAGCACATCACCTACGACGAGAACATCACGCCCTTCCTCGATGCGCTCGAGAAGCTCAACCAGAAGATGCCGCTCGACGGCCTGCGCTGGAGCCTCGAACACGCCGAGACCATCAGTCCGGCCAATATCGCCCGGGTGAAGGCGCTGGGCGGCGGCATCGCCCTGGACACCAAGATGGCGCTGCACGGCGACAGCTTCGTCAAGACCCATGGCCGCGACAAGGCGTTGCAGACTCCGCGCCTGCGCCATCTCGTCGACAGCGGGATCCCGCTGGCCATGACCACCGATGCCTTCCGCGCCGCTTCGTTCAATCCGTGGATCGGCATCAGCTGGATGGTGTCCGGCAAGTCGATCTCCGGCGCCGAGATCCTGGCCAAGGACAATCGCCTCACACGTGAAGAGGCATTGAAACTGTTCACGCGTAATGCGGCCTGGTTCATGAATACCGAGTCCGAGATGGGCATGATCGCCCCCGGCCACCTCGCCGATTTCGCGCTGCTGGACCGGGATTACTTTACGGTGCCGGAAGCCCAGATCAAGTCCGTTTCCTCGGTCCTGACGGTCATGGATGGCCGGGTGGTGTACGGCGCACAGGACTACGGCTCGCTGTCGCCGGTATTGCCCGAGATCCTGCCGGCCTGGTCGCCGATCAAGCACTTCGGCGGCTATTACCAGGCCCGGTAAGGTGAGCGTGCGCGCGGCCTGGCTCGCCATTCCCCTGCTGCTGGCGGCCGATGCCGCGCTGGCGGAGTATCGGCCCTTGCGCTTCGACGACGACGTCGAGGCCCAGCGCCAGCGATGCGCCGATGGCGGCAGCCGCGCCGCATGCTGGAAGGACCGCCCGCTCGCGGATCATGTGCGCCTGACGCTGGGCGGCGACCTGCGCCTGCGCTACGAGCACACCGGCAATCCGCGCTATGGGCTGGACCCCCAGGACCGATGGGGCGTGCTGCAGCATCGCAGTTCCATCTTCGCCGACCTGCGCCTGGGCGAACACTGGCGCGGCTTCGCCCAGCTGTCCAGCTCGACCACCAATGGCCGCGCCGCCGGCCCGTCCCCGGTGGACGAGAACCGGCTCGACCCGACCAACCTGTTCGCCGAATGGCAGTCGAGCGGGGATGGCGCAGGCCGCGTCGGCATCCGGGCCGGCATCCAGGAGCTGCAGTTCGGGAGGGGGCGCGTCATCGACGCCCGCGAGGGCCCCAATGTGCGGCGCAGCTTCGAGGCCGTCCGCGCCTATGCGGTGGGCGGCGCCTGGCGCGTGGACGCCTTCGCCGCGGCGCCGCGCCAGAACCTGCCGGGCAGCTTCGACGACACGCGCTTGCCGACGCAGAAGCTGCGCGGCGTCTACGCGACCCGCACTGGCGGCCTCACTTCCTGGGACCTCTATGCCCTGCACTATGACGACACCGCTGCCCGCTACGTCCAGGGCGAGGCGCACGAGCGCCGCTGGTCGGTCGGCGCCCGCCTGTTCGGCAGCCGCGAAGCATGGGACTGGGACTGGGAATCGGTCGTGCAGGGCGGACACTTCGGCAACGCCGATATCCGCGCCTGGTCGCTCGCGACGGAAACGGGCCACACCTTCGATGGCGTGGCGGGCCGGCCGCGGGCGGCGCTGCTCCTCGCCGTCGCCAGCGGCGACAAGGACCCCGGCGACGACCGTCTCGGCACCCTCAATCCCATCTACCCGCGCGGGAATTATTTCGGCGACGAAGCGACGCTCGGCCCACGCAACTTCTTCAACATCCATCCGGCGCTGACGATGCAACTGGCGCCACGGGTCCAGCTGAACGCCAGCCTCGACTTCTTCTGGCGCCACCGCACCCGCGACGGCGTGTATGCGCCCAACGGCAGGCTGATCGGGCCCATCGGCGACAGCCGGGCGCGCTACGTGGCCACCATCGCATCGCTGGGCGCCACCTGGACGCCGGCCCCGGGCTGGTCCTCGACGGCGGTGGTCGCCTACGGGAAGCCAGGCAGGTTCCTGCGCGAGACCGGCGCCGACGATGCGCTGAGCTTCGTCGGCATCGGTGCGCAGTACCGGTTCTGAGTTGTCGCTCGACGTGGTCGCGTTGCGCATTTCGCGACACGACATCGCCACTTTCGTGTCTAGATCGCGCTTGGGCAGCCAGGGATAATGAACGGGATCGGGATGGCGCCGATGCGCAACGGACCGCCCGGCACCACGAGGAGAGAGCAATGTTCGAACGAACGATCGATCGTGTCACCCGCATTCCGCCACTGGGCCCGGGCTTCGACGGCGAGCGCCACAAGGCCGCCCTGGTGGTGGCGCCCGGCGACCTGGCTGCCACCGATCCCTTCTTCCTGATGGCCGATGACCACGTCTCGCCGGGAGGCGCGTTTGGCGAGGCACACCCGCATGCCGGCCTCGAGACCGTCACCTTCATGCTGAACGGCACCATGGAAGATACCGGTGGGCGGCTGGAGGAAGGCGACGTCGAATGGATGACGTCCGGCAGCGGCATCGTCCATGCCGAAGACACGGTGGTGTCCAGCGGCATGCGCCTGTTCCAGCTGTGGCTGATCCTGCCCGAGGCGCAGCGCAATATGGCGCCGCGGGTGCAGGTCCTGCGGCGCGCCGCGATGCCGGTGCACACCGGACCTGGCGTCGTGGCGACGGTCTACAGCGGCAAGTCGGGGAACGCGGCGGCGCCGACGTTGAATGCGGTTCCGGTGACCCTGGTCGACATCCGCCTGGCGCCGGGGGCAGTCTTTGCCGCGCCTGTTCCCGCCTCGTACAACGCTTTCGTGGTGGTGATCGAAGGAGAGCTAACAGCCGGCGCGACGGCCGAGAAACTCGCCACGGGCACGGTCGGCTGGACGGGCCCGATGGGCGACGGTGACAGCGTGCTCCAGTTGCGCGCCGGGGACGATGGCGCCCGCCTGCTGCTGTATGCGGGCCAGCCGCAGAACATCGCGGTGGTGGCGAAAGGCCCTTTCATTGCCGGCTCCACCGAAGAGCTGGCCGGCTATTATGCCGCTTACCGCCACGGCAAATTCCCTCACGCGGGCACGATGCGGCCCGTGGTCCCTCACGCATAGCCGCGATGGCATTCGTATGTCGAACGCACGCGAGCTGCCCGAGAACGTGACCATGCTGACGACCGCGAGTCGTCGCTGGAACGGCGTCAATGTCGAGCTGGTCGAGTACACCTGCACGGGCCGGGTCCTGGTGCAGCTGAAACGTCACGAAGAGTCGATCCGGCTCGGCACCAAGCTCGAAGAGGTCGGACAGGGCTACGCCGAACCCAGGTCGGCGCCCGCCGTCCCCAATCCCCATCCTTACACTCCCCGGCCCATGTATTTCGTGCCGGCGGAGATGGCGCTATGGGGGTATGCGGACGATGCCCGCTATCTCCGGTGCGCGGCGATCAGCTTCGACGCAAGCCTGCTCCGGGAGCGCATGGCAATGTCCGGTTCGCCGGGACCGATGGACGTGCCCCGCCTGCGCTTCTCGGATGACCGGGTGTGGACCCTAATCAGGTTGCTGACCGAGGCGATCGACGACCCCGATCCCACCGCTCAGCTCTACGGCGACTCGCTCACCGCGGCGATTGCCGCAAGGCTTTGCGAACGGCCCAGGCCGGCCAAAGGCAGCGGATACAAGCTCTCGGCGCTCCAGCTCAGGGATGCGTTGGGCTATCTCGAGGCCAGGATGCCGGCGCGGGTCGAGCTGGCGACGCTCGCGCAACTGGCCGGCATGTCGCAGTCGCACTACTGCCGCGCCTTCAAGGCGTCGACCGGACTGGCGCCCTATCAGTGGCAGCTGCAGGCGCGTGTCGAGCGCGCCAAGCACCTGCTGTTGAACACCAATGGTCGCCTGGAGGACGTCGCCGTGGCCACCGGCTTTGCCGACGCGGTGCACTTCGGCCGCACCTTCCGCAAGATGACCGGCGCGACGCCCGCGGCATGGCGGCTGGACGTGCGCACCTAGCGGCGCCCTGCCGGGAGTGCGTTACGTATTGCTCGAGCACCATAGTTAGTTCTAGAAAGAACTAAATCCTGTATAGTCGGGGTTCCTGATGACCGCCTTCGTGCGTCCTTCCCCGTCATCAGGGGCGCCGCACCGCGCCTGCCCGGTGCTCCGATTTCCAATGCCACGCCCATGAACACCGAGAACCCCGACCTGATGTACCGCCTGCTCGTCCAGGGGGTGGTCGACTACGCCATCTACATGCTCACGCCCGCCGGCGTCGTCTCCAGCTGGAATGCCGGCGCCCAGCGCGCCAAGGGCTATACCGCCGGCGAGATCGTCGGCCGCCACTACGCCTGCTTCTACGGCGCCGAGGACCGGGATGCCGGCCTGCCCGACACCAATCTCGAGATCGCCACCCGCACCGGCCGCTTCGAAGACCAGGGCTGGCGCGTGCGCAAGGATGGCAGCGCATTCTGGGCCCACGTCGTGATCGACGCCATCCGCAACGATGACGGCGTCCTGGTCGGCTTTGCCAAGATCACGCGCGACATCACCGAACGCTACCAGCAGCGGCGCAAGCTGGTCGAGGCCAAGGAGCTGGCCGAAGCCTATAGCCGCCAGATGGCTTCGCTGTCGGACTTCCTCGATTCGGTGATCGCCAACATCCCGGCCAGCGTGCTGGTGCTGGACGTCGCATCGCGTACCATCCTGCTGGCCAACCAGCAGGCACAGCGCCTGTTCGCCCAGGCCTATGTCGACCTGAAGGGCCTGGCCGTCGGCGATTGCCTGAGCCCCAGCGTGGCCGAGTACGTCGAGCGCCAGACGGCGCATGCGGCGCCCACCAGGGTCGGGCTGGACGACGCCGTGCTGGTGGAGACCTCGGTCGGCCCGCGCAGCCTGCGCAGCCGCACGGTGCCGGGCAAGCAGCCCAATGGCGAGGGCGAGTACGTGCTGATCATCACCGAAGACGTGACCGACGAGCTGGCCGCCTATGCGCAAATCCATCACATGGCGCAGCACGACGGCCTGACCAATCTGCCCAACCGCAACCTGTTCAACGCACGCCTCGAGAGCGCGCTCGCGTCCAGCGCGGAGGATGGCTCCGGCGTGGGCATCCTGTGCCTCGACCTGGACAATTTCAAGAACATCAACGACGCCTATGGCCATGGCTTCGGCGACAAGATCCTGCTAATGCTGGCGGGCCGCCTGCGCAAATGCCTGCGCGACCAGGACACGCTGGCGCGCCTGGGCGGCGACGAGTTCGCCGTGGTCTTGCCGCGCGTCAAGCGCCTGGAAGAAGCCCAGCAGGCAGCGCAGCGCCTGATCGAGGCGGTGGCGCCGGCATTCTCGATCGAGGGCCACAGCTTCGCGGTCGGCATCAGCGTTGGCATCGCGCTGTCCACGCCCGCCGGCAGCACGGCCGAGCAGTTGCTGCAGCACTCGGACATGGCCTTGTATGAAGCCAAGCGCAACGGCCGCAACCGCCATGAAGTGTTCCGGCCCGAGATGGAGGCGGCGGCGCGGGTGCGGCGCCAGATCGAGATCGACCTGCGCCGCGCGCTGCACCGCGGCGAGCTGCAGATGCACTATCAGCCGATCGTCGAGAAGGCCGGCAACCGCATCTCGGGCTATGAGGCGCTGATCCGCTGGCGCCATCCGGAACGCGGTGCGATTCCACCGATCGACTTCATTCCGATCGCCGAAGAAACCGGCCTGATCCACGAGCTCGGGGCCCGCGCGCTCAACCTCGCTTGCCAGGAGGCGGCGACCTGGACCAATGGCGAAACGATCGCCGTCAACCTGTCGCCGATCCAGTTCAAGAGCAGCGAGCTGGTGAGCATGGTGGCGCTGGCGCTGGCCGATTCCGGCCTGGCGGCCGAGCGGCTGGAACTCGAAATCACCGAGTCGGTGTTGCTCGACAATAGCGACGGCAATATCCGCACCCTGAAGGCCCTCAAAAAGCTGGGCGTGCGCATTTCGCTCGACGACTTCGGCACCGGCTATTCCTCGCTGAGCTATCTGCGCTCCTTCCCCTTCGACAAGATCAAGATCGACAAGTCGTTCGTACAAGAGATCGGGCAGAGCCGGGAAGCGATGGCGATCATCCGCGCCATCACGGGTCTCTCGAGCAGCCTGCTGATCGAGACGACGGCCGAGGGCGTGGAGACCGAGGAGCAGTTGCGGCGCCTGATGGAAGAAGGCTGCTCGCACTTCCAGGGCTATCTGTTCGGGCGTCCGGAAGCGGCCGAGAACCGGATGCAGCGGCTCGACTCGCCTGTGATGCGACCCTGAGCGGACGGTCGATCGGATTTGTACATAACCAACAATCTATACCTCACGAGTAATATTTCCTTGAGGCAAATAAATCATGCCATTATCATTGATCCATAGGAAATAACGCCGTTCAGGTGCTGATGTTTTCCGACCATAGCAAAGCCAGGATATGACTGAGAGCATACAGACCAGATTGAAGCGTGTTCGGGCCCCGCGGGTCCGGATTACCTACGATGCCGATATCGTTGGGGGCAAGGCAGAGGAAGAGCTGCCGTTTATCGTCGGCATCCTGTCCGACCTGCGCGGCGACTTGCCGGAGGACGATGCTGTGCCGCTGGCGCAACGACCGATCCACGACATCGACCGCAACAGTATCGATAAGGTGATGCGCAGCATCGGGCCGGGCGTGGCGATCGACCTCAGTCTGCCGGAGCTCGATGGGCTGGGCGAGGCAGACGCATTTCTGCGTTTCCATTCGATGGGTGATTTTGCGCCGCTGAGCGTCGTGCAGGCACTGCCGACCTTGCGTAAAGCCTACAGCCAACGCAATGAATTATGCTTGCTCAAGGACCAGAACCAGGGCAATGCCGCCATCGACCAGCGCGTGGCGCAGATTGACGCGCTGCTGTCGCTCCAAGTGTCGGCGATCCTGCGCCAGGATGCCTTTCGCAGGTTGGAAGCGAGCTGGCGTGGCTTGCACTATCTGGTGTCCAGGACCGAGACGAGCCCGCTGCTCAGGCTGAAGGTGCTCGACGTTGCAAAGAGCGAGCTGTGCAAGGACATGGACGGCGTGGCAGAATCCGGCCGGGGTATCCTGGCCAGGATGCTCCGTGATGCCGCCGCTGGTGTCGATGGCGGTTTTCCGTATGGCTTGTTGGTGGGCGACTACGAATTTGGCGCCGGCGGCGCAGACTTGGCCCTCGTGGGCAAGATTGCCGAGGTTGCCGCCAGCACGAATACGTCCTTCATCGCGGCCGCTTCATGCCGTGGGTTCGGGCTGGACAGCGTCGACCCGCTGGCGCCGCCGCGCGACCTGGAAAGCGTCTTCCAGGCCCATGGGCTCACGTCCTGGCGTGAATGGCGCGCGCAGGACGTGTCGCGCTACGTGACGCTGGCGTTGCCGCGCGTCTTGCTGCGGCTACCCCACGACGGTTCGGAACGCACCGATTTTCTGTGGGGGAATGCGGCGTGGGTGCTGGCCGAACGCGTTACCCATGCCTTCGCCCTGTACGGCTGGCCGGCGGCGATCCGCGGTGTCGAGGGTGGTGGCCTGGTCGAGAACTTTCCCCTGTGCGGCGCCGCTCCGGATACCGGCGCCGCCCATCCGTTATGCCCGACCGAGGTGGTGATTTCCGACCGCTACGATAAGGAGCTGGCTGCCCTCGGTCTCATGCCGCTGTACCACCTCGAGGGAACGGCCAGTGCGGTCTTCGTGGGCGGACAGGCTGATCACGCGCCAAATCCCCGCTTCTTTTCCGATGTGCGTGCCATTGCCGGTTTGTCGACGACGCTGCCGTACGTATTGGCCGCATCGCGTTTCGCGCACTATTTCAATGTCATCATGCGCAAGAATGCCGGCATGACCCGCGCCGGCGTCGAGTCCCGGCTCAACGATTGGCTTGCCCATTATGTCTTGCTGGACGATAACGCGCCTCAGGACGTCAAGGCGACTTTCCCGCTGCGCGCCGCCAATGTGGTGGTGACCGAAGCCTCGGGTGAACCCGATCGTCACACCGCGATCGTGTTCATCAAGCCGCACTTCCAGTTCGAGGAATTGCCAACCTCGATCCGCCTGGTCGTCCCCCTGCCAGCCTGAGGCCGCCACAACACTGAAAGGAGCAATAGCATGGATCTGATACTTCTGGAACCGGGCGATCCCGAGCTGGTATTCGGCAAGAAAAAAAGCGACTGGACGACTGCCGACAGCCAGATCGACGAGCAGTGGCGTGACAACGCCCTATTCAAGGAAATCGGACCGTGCCTGCAGCTTGTCTCCATGCACCAGGGAATGAAGCAGCAGATGACGACCGACCTCGCCAACTCGGCGCGCACCTCGGGCCGGCCGGTCATCACCGAGTTCACCTGTGTAAAGCACACCGATCGGACCTCGGTCAAGCTATACGACCTGTGCCTGCGCGCCAAGCCGCTCGGCAGCGGTGACAAGCAGCCGACCAAGCTGCATTTCGCGTGCCGCGCAAGCGACCAGACCGTCAACCTGATGACCATCTGGTTGCGCGATGCCATGGTCAGCGAGATCCAGCTACAGACTGAGCCAGATGACGCGCCGACCGAACGGTTCAAGCTCAATTTCAGCGAGATCCTGTGGTTCTACGACACGCAGCTGGTCGGTACCGATCCAACTGGCAAATCATCCGCCGGCTGGAGCCTGGCGCGCAATCGTCCGATTACAGCCTTTACATCGTGAGGGCTGTCATGCCCCCTTTGTCAGACCACATCCAGCCCGACGCCTGGGGCGTGCATACGCTCGAGATCGACCGCGCCGCCCTGGCCGAGGGCACGCTGCGGGTGACGCGCCTGGAATGCGTGCTGCCCGACGGCACGTTCGTGACCCATCCACACGCGGACGACACCGGGCCGCTGTCGCTGTCATTGGACGAGCGCGGTTTCCCGCAGCGTATCCACGTGACCAGGCGCGCGCGTGTCGAACTGGTGGCCACCGCGCCCCATGCCGCTTCGCCCGAAGCGTCGCGCAGCTGTCCGCTACTGCGGGTCGAGCGCGATGAGCAGGGCCGGCCGACGCTGGCCGCCTATCACCCGCCCATGCTGCGGCTGGGCGCCGCCGAATTCCATGGAGAGATGGGGCTGCATCATCGTCTCGATGAGCTGGTGGAGCGTCTGTGGAATAGATTGCAGGACTTGTGCCGCGCCGACGAGGCGCCGCCGGAAGTCGAGCTCAGCGGCATGGCCGCGCATCATCGCGCCGCCGCGATCGCCATCGCCATCGCCGCCGCCGTGCCGCCGCTCGGGGCCTGCGTCACCGATCGTGCCACGCACCCGCGCGCGGCCTACCTCGCCCTGGCCGCGGCGGCCGGCGCCCTGTCTGCGCTCGATGGGCGTCCCGTGCCCTACCGGATGCAACCTTATCTGCACGGTGACTGCATCGGCTGTTTCGCCGATGCCCTGCGCTACCTGGAAGCGCGGCTGGACACGGTGCGCAGCGGCTCGGAGCGGACGCGCTTCAGCATCTTCAAGAACGGCTTCACGCGGCGCCTGCCGCAGGATGCCGGAAATGAGCTGATCGTGGAGCTGCGGCCGCAGCCGGGCCATACCGTGGCCGAGGCCGGCCGCTGGCTGGCCAATGCCAGCATCGCCGCCAGCGACATGCTGCCCACCGTCCAGTGCCAGCGCCAGCGGCCGCGCGTGCGGCAGGTGAGCGAGGACGAGGCGCGCCGCCTTGGCCTGCAGCTGGACGTCGCGCTGTTCTGGATCCGGAACGACCGCATCCACAGCGAAGGACGCGACGCCTTCCAGCCGGGCGAGACCCTGCTGATCCAGGGTGAGGACCGGCGCGGCATGCCTGCCCAGCTCTTCTTGCACCAGTTCCGGAATGTGACAAGAACAGCGTAGCCGACCCCATTTTTCGCACAGGCACAAGACCGTCGATGATCGACCAACACATCATCCAGCGCGCCGAGCAAGCCTTTATCCTGCGCATCGTTGCGCAACCGAGGGCGGGGACGTTCTCTCATGATCAACAAGTACCGCGCGCCCGATCCAGGTGCGCAAGGAGTAAATATCATGCCCACCATTTATCAAACCACCAGTCCCGGCGAAGCCCAGGTGCGCGTCGCCCTCGTCGCTCGCGGCAAGGCTGACCTGCTGGTGCACCGGGTGTCGACCCGCGGCCTGGCGCATGGCGAAGCGCTGTGGTACATCACGCGTGACCGCCAGGAGGCAAATGTGCGCATCTGCTTCGTTTCGGAAGGCATGTCCGAGCTGAGAATCTGTTTCGTTGACAGCGTTGGCGAGGCCGGCTGGCAGCGTCCGCGGCCGCCCAGGATCAACCTGGGCTAGCGCATTTTTGAGGGGCGATGACGCCGGCGGGGCCGGCGTGATGACGTTCCACCACCGCGGACTCGGTACTACTACTGAGTCCGCCACAGGTCGAATACTGAGAGGGCCACGTTTACCGATAGAGGCCCGCGCAAGCCTGATTTGTTTGGGCTATACTCCGCTCAGTCCTCTATAGGACTTCCCGCTCAATGGACGCCAGGGATATCGACTGGCCTGCCTGACAACCCATGTCAGCGCGTCATATCCGTGTTGCCTGCAAGGCCGGTTTGACTGTCATCCAGTTCACCGTTGCCTCGCCTTCGCACTGCGTCGGTTGCCGAGTTTTGTTGCTGTTTTCAATGATCGCGACAGGTCCCGACAACCCGTTCCTTATCGGTGCTTCGATACCGCCAGCAGGCGGTGTGGAAACGTTCCTTTACCGAGCCGTTGAACTTTTTAAATCTGATTGCATGCCAGGCCATCGCAAACATTTTTCAGGTGATACTCGTATGCGTACCTCGCTTCTAGTTGTCCTTTCTTGCTTCATCGTTGCATCGTGCAGCAAAGCCCCCGCTCCCTCCAATGACAAGCCGGTCGACGTCGTCCTGATCGGCGCCGGCGTGATGAGCGCCACCCTCGGCACCATGCTCAAGGAACTCGATCCCGAACTGACGATCGAGATGTTCGAGCGCATGGATTCGGTCTCGGCCGAAAGCTCCGACGCGATGAACAATGCCGGCACCGGCCACTCCGGTTTCGCCGAGCTGAACTACACGCCCGAAATGCCGGACGGCACCATCGACACCAAGAAGGCCGTCGACATCAACGAACAGTTCGAGATCTCGAAGCAGTTCTGGGCCTACCAGGTCAAGAAGGAATACCTGGGCGCGCCGAACACCTTCATCAACAACGTGCCGCACATGGCCTTTGTCTGGGGTGACGACAACATCAACTACCTGCGCAAGCGCTACGCCGCGCTGCAAAAGGAAAACCTGTTCAAGGGCATGCTGTACAGCGAAGACCATGAGACGATCCGCAAGTGGGCGCCGCTGGTCATGAACGGCCGCGACGCGAACCAGAAAGTGGCCGCGACCCGCATGGACATCGGTACCGACGTCAACTACGGCACCCTGACCCGCAGCATGGTCAAGCACCTGACCGGCACCCACGGCATGACCCTGAACCTGCGCAGCCAAGTCGAAGACATCAAGCGCGGCAAGGATGGCCTGTGGAACGTGACCGTCAAGAACCTGGCGGACAACCAGCTCAAGACCGTGAGCGCGAAGTTCGTGTTCATCGGCGCCGGCGGCGGCGCGCTGCCGCTGCTGGAAAAGACCGGCATTCCTGAAGCCAAGGGCTACGGCGGCGTCCCGGTCGGCGGCCAATGGCTGGTGACCACCAACCAGGCGCTGATCGAAGCGCACCACGCCAAGGTGTACGGCAAGGCCTCGGTCGGTTCGCCGCCGATGTCGGTGCCTCACCTCGACACCCGCATCATCGACGGCAAGAAAGCCCTGCTGTTCGGACCGTTCGCGACCTTCTCGACCAAGTTCCTCAAGAACGGTTCGTGGGTCGACCTGCCGGCCTCGATCGGCACCGGCAACGTGCGTCCGATGGTGCAGGCTGGCATCGACAACATCCCGCTGACCAAGTACCTGGTCGAGCAGGTGATGAACTCGCAGGAAGACCGCGTGGCGACGCTGCGTGAATACTTCCCGGAAGCCAAGATGGAAGACTGGGAACTGGTTAACGCCGGCCAGCGCGTCCAGATCGTCAAGGACGACCCGAAGAAGGGCGGCCTGCTGCAGTTCGGCACCGAAGTCGTTGCGTCAAGCGACGGCTCCGTCACCGCCCTGCTGGGCGCCTCGCCAGGCGCCTCGACCGCCGCGCCGATCATGCTCAAGGTGCTCAAGGCATCGGCCTTCCGCGACAAGCTGGAAACGCCTGCATGGCAAGCCAAGATGCATGAAATGATTCCTTCGTACGGCCGCAAGCTGAACGACGATCCGGCTTTCGCCAACGAGATCCGCCAGCAGAGCAGCGCTGCGCTGGGCCTGAAGGCGTTCACGCTGGACGTGCCGGCGGCAACGCAGGAGTAATGTTGTAGGGAATGGCTGCGGCGCATGCGGCAGTCATTCACAAGTAGAAAGGCCTCGGTTCATCTGAACCGAGGCCTTTTTTTATTTCATCCGGCGCAGGCTTATTTGCGTGCGCGCAGGGTTTCGAGTTCGGCGCGCAGATTGCTGCGTTCGGTGCGCGAGTTGTCGAGCGTGGTGCGCAATTCCTTGATCTCGGCCGCCAGGTTGTCGCGCTCGGTCGTGACCCCAACCAGCTCCATCTGGGCGCGCAGGCGCGCATCCGACTCGGCCGCGGTGGCCGCCACGTTGCGCTCGAGCTGCTGGCGCAGGTCGGCCAGCTGGGCATCCTTGCCGTCGATCGCCAGTTGATCCTTGGCCTTGCCGACCAGTGCGTCCGCCGCGATCTGGCGCGCATTGCGCAGCTCGGCCGTCAGGCGCTCGATCTCCTCGTTGCGCTCGTCCGCGATCAGCTGGGCTTGTTCGCGCGCGACCCGCGCATCGCTCAGTTCGGCGTTCAGGCCATCGCGTTCGGCTTCGAGTTCGTTACCGGCCGCGAGCAGCGCATCCATATCGCTTTCGGCGCGCGCCAGCGCATCGCGCATGCCGGCGCCGGCATCTTGCGCATACTGCTGGGCCCAGCAACTCAGTTCGGCCAGCAGCTCGGGCGGCATCTCGGCCTTGGGTGCCTCGACCGGTTTCGCATGGCTGGCGCGCCAGGTGGCCAGGTGCTGGTGGATGGTCTTGGTCGAGCCGGCGCCGATCAGGCCGCGCACCGCCTCGATCGTGACCTGCTGCTTGTCGTTCTGGAGAGTGTCGGCCGCCTCGATGACGTCGCCGAGCGTCACGTCCAGGTGTGCCATATCCGTTTTCATACCGCGTCAGGATGTTCGTTGTAGGGCTGTCCATCATACGCTAGACGCCGGTTTAGTTGCTCAAAAGCATCGCACGATGCGGTGGAGTGTCGCGGATTTGCCGCTATCTCAGGCCTGTGCCGGCGTGGCTGATGCCATGTTGGCAAAATTCTCGTCCAGCCAGGCGCTCAGCGTCTCGTTTCCCGGGCCGTCGAGATGCGGCCGCATCGCGGCGTACCAGGCGCGACCCTCGTCCTGGTCCAGGGCCGCGCGGACGATGGGCAGGCTGTTCTGCAGGAAGACGCCGAACGGCGGCGCCCGGCGCACGAACAGCAAGGTCGCATCAAGACAGCCCAGGCCCGTGTAGAGCGCGCGTATCTGATCGAGATACGGCATCGCCCGCGCCGCCTGGCCGGACTGGGCCAGGGCCGAGATGAAGCTGGTCACGATCTGCGGGTCCGGCATCTCGCGCGAAGTGGCATTGCGTTCGCGCGCCCAGGCGATCCATTCTTCGCCGCGCGCCGTGTCGCCGGTCATGGCGCAGCAGCATCCGGTTTGCAGGGCATTGAAGGCGCTCGGCTCTTCGTCGCACAAGGCATTCCAGTAGCGCAGCGATTCGGCCCAGTGCCCCAGGCGCGCGCAGGCCATCGCGCACAGGCGGATCGCATCGATGCGCAAGCCGTCCTGGGTTGCCGCGGCATGGGGCATGGCGCCGGCCAGCGCTTCCTCCAGGCGGCCGGCGCCAAGATGGTCGATGGCGTCGACCAGTTCCGGCGGGTCGGTCGGAGCCTGTCCGGTTTCGATTGCGGTCGGTGCGCTGCATTCTTCAATGATCCGGTCTGCATCCATGCCCGGCAGGCGCAGGTAGGCGACGACCGGTCGCGTGGACTTCTTTTCCTTCTTCGCGTCGCGCTCGACCTGCACGTTGTCGATCGAGACGAACGGATCGCCCCCGGTGCGGTACAGCGTCACCGCGCTGTAGCGCGCGGCGTCCGCATCGACGCTGGCGCCGAGGATCGAGAACAGTTCACCGGGCGCGGTTTCGAGCCGGTGCACGACGACGTGCGGTTCCTCGATCCAGGCGAATCTGCGCGGCAGCTCGAACGGCGTCGCCCAGCAGTCGCCCAGCTCGCAGAACGGTTCCTCGGCCGCGCCGCGCGCCAGCGACCGGGGCAAGGTGGTCAACAGGATGAACTCGACGATCCAGCCGGCGACGAGCGCGCTGCCTTCGATCCGCATCCCCGCGACGTGGCGCACTTCGTTCTCCGCCAGCACCATCCCGAAGCGCCACATGTCCTGCGGAGCCGCGAGCAGCGAAGCGAAGCCGCCCGCGTCGGCGATGGCAAGCCAGGCGGCCCAGTGGGCGTACCAGCCGGCGACGCCGATCGCCAGGCCCAACCTGCCCATCCCCATGGGGTTGCGCGCCTTCGCCTGGCGCGCCACCTGGCGCGCGGCCACGCCCATGACGGCCGCGAAGACGCCCATGGCGAACCAGTTGAGCAGGACGAGCGGCGAGTGGATCGTCAGCCAGGCATACAGCCAGGCCGGGATGACGACCAGCAGCGCGCAGGCCGCCGTCGAGACGATCGCCTGCGCCGGCAGGCGGCCCGACGGCACGTAATAGGGTGAGCTCATGGCGTGTCCTGTGGCGTAGGAGCGGGGCGGACCAGGGCCAGCGCGCGCAGGTGCGGCGCGTCGTTGCCCACGCAGAGCAGCGGCGCATCGTGTTCGAGCGCGGCGTGCGCCGCCAGCGCCAGCGCGGCGACGAAGGGCACGGCGCCGCATGCGCCGCAGGCCGGGCCGAGGCGGACGATGTCGCTGGCGTTGTCGAGGTGCGGCGTGGTGGCGCCGCCGAACTCCATCAGTTCGAGCGCGTGGCGCGTGTCGGCGCCGGTGTCGGCGACGACCATCGCGATGGCGGCCGGCGCGATCGCCGTTCCCTGCAGCAGGCGCTCGGCAAGGGTGTTCAGGCGCTGCGGCGACAGGCGTTTGAGGCTGGCGGATGCCGGATCGCAGGCCTCGGCTTCCAGGCTGAGGTGGACAATGCCGGCGCCGTCCGCGGCCGGCCCCAGCAGCAGGCCGGCCGCGCCTTCGCCGGGGATGTGGCCACGCGGGTGGAAGGAGGTGAACAGCGTGCCATTGGCCGACCAGCGGTCGACCGTCTCCTGGCCGACGTGGGAGCAGAAGGCGAGCAGGATCGTCGCGGCCGGCGCCGATTTTTGTTCCGCTTCCTGTGCCAGCCGGGCAATGAGCGGCGTCGGGGCCGCCGGTTCGGCCAGGCCGATGCGCGCCGCGGGCCAGCCGGACTGCACCAGCACCTGCCTGCACCACGCCGACGCCGCCTGGCGGTGTTCGACCTGCCAGTCATCCGGCAGCGCCAAGGCCAGTTGCAGCGTGAAAGGCGCGCCTTCGTCCGCGCCCAGCAGCCCTGCCGCGCGGTCGGCTAGCTCGCGCAGGACTGTGGTGCCAAGGACGAGTGCGCGCCACCCTTCGTCGCCGAAACGCGGCGCCGGCGTGGTGCAGGTGTCGAGCCAGTCGGCGATCTCTTCGCGCACCGCTGCGTCGCCGGCCTGTTCGCAGCGTGCGCTCATGGCCGGGAAGCCGTCGTCGTCGACCAGTTCGCGGTCGAGGTCGGCATCGACCTTGTTGGCGGCAAGCGCGGCGCCCAGTTCGTCGGCGGATGCGCCATGGGGCGTGCACAGCGCGCCGGCGAGGATCGACAAGGTCGGGCAAGGTGGTTCCTGGACAGCGTCCTGCTGCACTGCCGGCGCGGTGGCGTCCTGCGCGACAGGCTGGCGCGCGAGCAGCCTGCCGCCGATGCGGCTGAACCAGCCCGGGGACGGTGGCGCTGCCGTGGTCGTGGTGGTGGACATGGGCTCAGACCTGGTCGATGGTGGTTTGCTGGCCGGCGATCAGCGTCGCGCCACAGGCAGTCTTGTCGCCATGCCGCGCCGCTGCCTTGCCGTCGACGATCAGGGTCGCATCGCCTTCGACGATGGGTCCGGGGCCGTGCTTGGGGCAGCTCGTCCTGTCGCCCATGCGGGCGATGCCCACGCCGTCGATATCGCTGTTGGGCGAGGCTTCCAGCACGACGCCGCCGTGCGAGGTCTTGTCGCCTAGTCTGATCAGTGCTCCTGCCATGCTTGTTCTCCCTTTTTTCAGAACGTCGGTCAGGACATCACCGCCAGCAGCTCGAGCCTGAGCTCCTTCATGCCGGCCGGGACATAGATCGAGATCGATTGCGCCTTGAGCATGCGCTCGTACATCGGTCCTTTCGCCTCGAGGATGAAGTAGCAGGTATCGGGCCGCACCGGGATCGCCGCCGGCGGCTGCGGCGTGTATTGCAGGCGCACGCCGGGCAGGGCCGAGAGCACGAATTTCTCGACGTCGTCCGGGGCGCCCACCTTGAAGCGCAGCGGCGCCACGTCGACCAGTTCCACCGCCGGGATGTCGGCCGAGACGGCGATGTAGAAGGTGGTGTCGTCGTCGATCTTGCCCGAGTCGAGCATGCCGATGTGGTAGCAGGGCCGCACCTCGTTCAGGGCGATGCCGAAGTACTTGGCCGAAATGACGGTGTCGAGCAGCTCGCGGACGATCTGGTGCAGCTTGGCGAAGGCGGGGCCGGGATCGTGGTGCTGGTAAGCAGGCAGGTCGGACAGGTTCCAGCTCTTTGAAAAAGTCATCAGGCCGCCGGCCACGTCCAGCAGCGCCTCGAACAGGCGTTCGGGGTGCAGTGCCGGCTGGTTGAAGTGGTGCGACAGCGCCGCATAGGCCGAACTGGCCGTGTGCAGAAGCCAGAACGACGACATGTCGCCGGAGCGGAATTCGATCACGTTGCGGGTCGGCTCGCGGTGGTGGCCGTACAGCGCGCCGACCTTGGCCTGCAGCGCGTCGAGCAGGCGGCGCAGCTGCTGGAACAGGACCGGGGCGGCGCCCAGCGACATCGACGGCGGCACCAGCGCCGGATCGAGCTCGAAGCCTCCGGTGGCGATTCTACGCACGCGCAGCAGGGGAAAGTGGACGTAGGCGTCGCGCGGCTCGAATTCGGACACCAGGCGCAGCGCGCGCTTCAGGTAGGCCAGTTGCACCGGCGCCGCCTGCGTGTAGAGGTCGGGTGTCTCCTCGTTGGCCTGCATGAAGCGGGTCGTGTTGGCGGCCTGCCCCGGCTGCACGAAGTTGGCGTTGAAGGGCTTCAGTCCCGGCAGCGCCGCGTAGTAGGTCACGGCCTGCACCGACTGCTGCAGGCCGCTCAGGTCGACGGTGCCGGGCAGCTCGTCGAGGCCGGGCGCCTCGTACAGCTCGCCGTCCTGGAAGCGCAGCGACAGTCCCTGCACGCGCAGCATGCCGCTGGCGAGCGCTTCGCGGTCGATCTCGAGCTGCTCGACCCCCCATGCATATGGGTGCGCCGCCTTGACGCCCTTGTACAGGCAATGCTCGTGATAGGCGTCCTGGCGTTGGAAATGCTGCGGGCGCAGCAGCAGGCCTTCGCCCCAGAGGACTTTGCTGGTCATGGCTGTCGTTCCTTCCCCTTGTTCTTTGCGAAAGGAAACGATAACGACGAGATGCTGTTGCGCATGTGAACTTGATCAAAGGTTGGCGCTGAACGCCGTGGCAACATGCGATTGGTTTTCAGTACGCAACACAGGCTTGTGCCAACGAGGGGGGATCGATGAAAGGATTCACACCGGACCTGTTCGACCGCCTGCTCGGCCAGCCGCTGCGCAATGGCGTGGTGGTCGCGCGCCTGAACGTCGAGGAGCTGAAGGATGCGGTGGCGCGCGACCTCGAAGCGCTGCTCAACACGCGTTCGACCATCCAGGACGGCGCATTGGCCGTCTTTCCCGAATGCGGCAGGTCGATGGTCGGCTATGGGCTGTGCGACTTCGCCGACCGCTCGCTGTCCAGTCCAACCGACCGCGCCCATATCTGTGCCTCCATCGAAAACACCATCGCGCGCCACGAGCCGCGGCTGCAGAAGGTGAAGGCGCTGCTCGAGATGCAGGACGATGGCGGCGCGCCGTCGGTCAACCGCCTGAGTTTCTCGATCACGGCGGTGCTGGTGGGGAGCATGTCGGAGGAGCCGGTCAACTTCGACGCCGTGCTGCAGCCGTCCACGCTCCAGTACAGCATCCGCAAGGCCGGCCGCGCGGGAGCGGGCAGTGCCGCCGGCGCGGCGGCGGCATCATCGGCAACGGCGGGGGCCTGAGTTGGACCGCCTGCTGCCCTATTACGAAAGCGAACTGGCCTACCTGCGGCGCAACCTGCGCGAATTCGCCGAGCGCTATCCGCGCATCGCCGGCCGCCTGTCGATGAGCGGCGAAGTATGCGAAGACCCGCATACCGAACGCATGATCGAGTCGTTCGCCTTCCTCAACGCGCGCATCGCCAAGCGCCTGGACGACGACTATCCCGAGTTCACCGAGGCGCTGTTCGACGTGCTGTATCCGCACTACCTGCGGCCCTTTCCATCGTGCTCGATCGCGCGCCTGGACGTCGCCGCCGCGGCCAAGCAGCAGACCACGGTGAGCACCATCCCGCGCGGCACCAAGCTGACCACGCGCCCGGTGCGCGGCGTGACCTGCATCTTCCGCACCGTGTACCCGGTCGCGATGGCGCCGCTGGTCCTGAGCCGCGCGGTGTTTTCGCCGATCATTCACGCGCCGGATGCGGTGCGCCTGCCGCCCGGCGCCAGCGCGAGCATCAGCCTGTCCTTGAACGTCAGCTGCGAAGGGGGCGGCCTCGAGGCGATCGACCTGCCGGCGCTGCGCCTGTTCCTCGATGGCGAACCCTCGTTCTGCGCGGCCATGCGCGACGCGCTGCTGGCGCGCACGGTCGCCGCCTATGCGCAGCCCGAGGGCGGCCACTGGATCGCCCTGCCGGCGCTGCCGGTGCGCGCCGCCGGCTTCGTCGAGGAAGACGCGCTGATCGACTTCCCGGCCCGTTCCCACACCGCCTACCGGCTGCTGACCGAATACTTCTGCTTTCCCGAGAAGTTCAACTTCGTCGACCTCGACCTGGCGCTGCTGGCGCGCAGCCTGCCCGCGGGCACGCGCCGCCTCACCGTGCACCTGGCCCTGAACGGGATCCGCAGCGACTCGAACCTGGCGCGCATGCTGTCCACCCTGTCGACCAACAACCTGGTGGCGGGCTGCACGCCGGTGATCAACCTGTTCGCCCAGCGCGGCGAACCGATCCGCCTGACCCATGCCACGGCCAGCTATCCGGTGCTGGCCGATGCGCGCCGCGCCTATGCCTACGAGGTCAACGCGATCGACGAGGTCAACCTGGTGCGCCAGACGCCGCAGGGCGAGACGGTGGTGCGGTTCCAGCCCTTTTATTCGCTCAAGCATGCGCAGACGCCCGAGCAGAACGGGCATTACTGGGCCATGCACCGCGACGACACGATGGCCGAGCGCAGCCCGGGCTTCGAGACCCAGATCTCGATCGTCGACATCGACTTCGACCCGGCCGACGTCGAGACCACGACCCTGAACCTGGAGCTGACCTGCACCAACCGCGACTTGCCGCAACTGCTCAGCTACGGCCAGCCGGGCGGCGACCTGTTCCTCGAAGGCGGATCGGGCGTGCGCGAGATTTCCTTCCTGCGCAAACCCAGCCCCACCTGGCGCTTCGCGCGCGGACGCAGCGCGCACTGGCGCCTGATCTCGCTGCTCTCGCTCAACCACCTGTCGCTGGCCGACGGCGGCGTCGACGCCTTCCGCGAGATGCTGGCCCTGCACGACTTGCCGCGTTCGGCGGCGTCGACGCGCCAGGTCGGCGGCGTCAATGCGATCGCCTATGTGCCCACCAGCGCCTGGCTGTCCGGGAACCCCTTCAACTGCCTGGTGCGCGGCGTCGAGGTCAGGATCGCGATCGACGAGGAAGCCTTCGTGGGGAGCGGCATCCATGCCTTCGCCCACATCGTCGAGCGCTTCCTGGCGCTGTACGTGCACGCCAACAGCTTCACCCAGCTGGTGATCGTGTCCCACCAATCCGGAGAGGAGCTGCTGCGATGCGGGCCGAGAAGCGGCGAACTGAGTCTCCTGTAATCGAGCGCCTGCTGCGCGAGCCGTGGCGCTTCGAGTTCTTCCAGGCGGTGCGCGTGCTCGAGCTGTGGCTCAAGCGCCGCGGCCGGGGGCCGCACGGCCTGGTGGCCGACATGCTGCGCTTCCGGAACACCCTCTCCCTGGGTTTCCCGGCCAGCCAGATCGAATCCATCGAGCCCGAGCTGCGCGACCTCGAAGTCGGCATGCCCTTCGAGCTGCCGATCGACGCCGCCGCGCTGGGCGAGGCAGTGCGGGAAGGGACCTTGCGCCGTGTGCACCTGACCCCCGCCTTCATGGGCCTGCTGGGAGGGCATGGCGTGCTGCCGGCCCACTACACCGAGCGCATCGCCGAGCACGCGGCGCGCCACAAGAACGAGGACGAGGACCAGGGCCCGCGCGCCTTCCTGGACGCGTTCTCGAACCGCTCGCTGGCGCTGTTCTACGGCGCCTGGCGCAAGTACCGCTTGCCGTTCAAGTACCAGCTGGACGGCCAGGATGCCTTCCTGCCCCTGCTGCTGTCCCTGGCCGGCCTCGGCGACGCCGCGCTGCGCCGGCGCCTGGCCGGCGAAGCCGACGGCGCCGTGCTGGACGAGTCGATCGGGTATTTCGCGGCCGCGATCCGGCACAGGCCGGTGTCCGCCGTGCAGCTGGCGCGGGTGTTGTCGGAATACTTCGGCGAGCGGATCGAGGCCGAACAGTTCATCGGTTCCTGGTACGACGTGCCGCCGGCGCAGCAGACCACGCTGGGCCAGGACAGCGCCGTTCTCGGCACGCGCGCGATCGCCGGCGCGCGCGTCTGGCAGCGCAGCCTGCGCCTGCGCCTGGTCGTGGGGCCGCTGGCGCATGCCGGCTTCCAGGGCTTCCTGCCGGGTGGCCTGGCGGCGCGGGCCCTCGGCAGCGTGCTGGCGCTGTTTACCGGCGTCGTGCTCGAATACGAGGTCGAGGTGGTGCTGCGCGCCGCCGACGTCCACAACACCACGCTGGACGACCTGCATCCCGGCCGCCTCGGCTGGGACGCCTTCCTGGTGCTGGACGCCCCGCCGGGCGACCGCCATGACGTGCGCTATGCGCTGAACGCGGCCGGAACACCGCCGCACGCCTGCTGAACGCACCTGCCGGCGCCGATGGCGTATCCTGATGATGTCAGGCTTTGCGCCTCAATGAACGGGAATGGTGATGAGCGAACGTATCATCTCGGCGATCAAGCTGGGCGGGCAGCAGCTGGCCGCCGTGGTCACGCTGCCGGGGCCGGAGCGCTACGAGTATTTCATCAAGCGCGTCGCCGACGCGCGCGAAGTGTGGGGGCTTTACCAGGACGGCTGGGCCCTGGCCAAGACGGACGACGGCACCCTGGTGTTTCCGATGTGGCCGGCGAGCGACTACGCCAGCCTGTGCGCCGAATACGAATGGGACGGCTATGACGCCCAGGCGTTCTCGCTCGAGGAGCTGATCGACGAACTGCTGCCGCAGCTGGAAGAAGACCGGGTCTTGCCGGGTGTGTTCTATACCCCGGGCGACAAGGGCATCACGCCCAGCGTGGTCCAGCTGATCGGCGACCTCGAAGATGAACTGAGGAGGACGTAGGGTTCACACCCGCTCCAGCAACTCCACCACCACCTCCAGCTGCACCGGTTTGGTGAGATGGTGGTCGAAGCCGGCCTCGCTCGAGCGCCGGCGGTCGCTCTCGGCGCCCCAGCCGGTAAGCGCCACCAGCACGATCCCGTCCAGTTCCTCCATGGCGCGCATGGCGCGCGCCGTGTCGTAGCCGCTCATGCCCGGCATGCCGATGTCGAGAAAGGCGACGCGCGGGCGAAACGCGCGCGCCGCCTCCAGTGCCCCGTGGCCGTCGTGCGCCACCCGGGTGACGTAGCCCGACGATTCGAGGATCATCGACAGCGTCAGGGCGGCATCGACGTTGTCGTCCACCACCAGCACTTTCAGGCCGGCGCCGCCGTCGCTGGCCGGGGCGCCCACGTCCGGCGGGTGGGTGGCCTGATTGTCGGCCAGCTCGGCCAGCGGCAGGCGCACCGTGAACACGCTGCCGGCGTTCGCGCCGCCGCTCTCGGCTACCACGCTGCCGCCATGCATCTCGACCAGGCGCCGCACCAGCGACAGGCCGATGCCGAGCCCGCCCTGCGAGCGGTCGACGGTGCGGCCGATCTGGCTGAACATGTCGAACACGCCGGCCAGCGCGTCGCCGGCGATCCCGACCCCGGTGTCGCTGACGGCAACCACCGCCTCGGACCCATCGCGCCGCACCGACAGCCGGATGCGCCCGCGCGCCGGCGTGTACTTGGCGGCATTGTTGAGCAGGTTGGCCACCACCTGGGCGATGCGGGTGGCGTCGGCGTCCACCAGCAGCGGCAGGTCGGGCACGTCTACCTCCAGCGCGTGCTGGCCGGCCTCGATCAGCGGCAGGCTGGTCTCGACCGCGCTGGCCAGGATCGCACGCAGGTCGGCGCGCTGGCGCTTGAGCTCGAGCTTGCCGCCGCTGATGCGGGCGACGTCGAGCAGGTCGTCGATCAGGTGCACCATGTGGCCGACCTGGCGTTCCATCATTTCCCTGACCTTGCCGACCGCCGCCGGATCGTCGCCGCCCAGGCGCATCACCGACAGGCCGTTGCGGATCGGCGCCAGCGGGTTGCGCAGTTCGTGCGCCAGCGTGGCCAGGAACTCGGTCTTGCGGCGGTCGGCCTCGGCCAGGTCGTCGGCCAGCCGGCGCAGCTCCTTCTCGGCGCGCTTGCGCGCCGAGACGTCGGAAAACAGCAGCGCCACCTTGCGGCTGTCCGGGCCGCCGATGCGGTTGGCGTACACGTCGAACCAGCGGCCCATGGCCGGCGCCTCGTTCTCGAAGCGCGCCGGGATGCCGGTCAGCGCCACCCTTCCATAGGTCTCGAACCAGAAGTCGTCCAGGGCGGGCAGCATCTCGCGCGCGGTGCGGCCGACGGCGTCCTCCAGGCCGGTGTGGCGCTCGAACATCGGGTTCATCTCCAGGAAGCGGTAGTCGACCGCCTTGCCGCCGTCGTCGAAGATCATCTCGAAGATGCAGAAGCCCTGGTCGACCGACTCGAACAGGGTGCGGTAGCGCTCCTCGCTGGCGCGCAGCCGCTCCTGCACCTGCTTGCTCTCGGTGGTGTCGAGCACGATCGCGACCAGGCCCTCGAACTCGCCGTCGGGGCCGCGCAGGGCATTGACGCTGCTGGTGGCCGAGACGAGCGAACCGTCCCTGTGCAGGTAGTACTTGTCGAGCGCCATGCCGGGGGCGCCGGCCTTCAGGCGCTCGAGTGCATCGTGGGTCTGGGCGCGCGACTGCGGCGCGGTGACCTCGGTCACGCTCATGCCGAGCAGCTCGGCCTCGCTGCGGCCCACCATCGCGCAATACTTCTGGTTCGCCAGCACGATGCGGCCAGCGGTGTCGATCTGGACCACCCCGGTGGAAGCCTGGCTGACGATCTTCTCGAAGCGCTCGCGGCTGGCGTGCAGCGCGCGCTCGGCCTCCTTGCGTTCGGCATCGAGCCGCACCTGCTCGGTGATGTCGCGCGAGATGACCAGCAAGCGTTTCTCCTGGCCGTCGCTCGCGGCGGTGCGGGTGACCATCACGTCCCACCATTTGAGCCTGCCCTTGAGCGTTGCGCAGGCGGCGCTGAAACGCCCGGTGCCGCCGGCGCGCGCCGCGTCCAGGGCAGCGTCGATGACCGCGTGCGACGGCTGCGGCCAATAGGCCGTCCACGGCTTGCCGCGCACCGTCTCGATGTCGTCGATCTCCATCGAGTGCAGGCCGTTGCGGTTGATCGCCAACACCATGCCGTCCATGTCGAGCAGTTTCACGCAATCGGGAATCGCTTCGAACAGCGTCCATCCCAGGGTGATCGTGTCCTGCTGCGTCGTGGTGGCGCGGTTTTCCTGCATCTGTCTGTTTCCCGGTAAAAACTCATCTATACCACAGCGGCCGTGCTGATAGCGTCCGCGTCCGGTGAATGACACGGGAATCTTGCAAATGCCGCCGAGAAAAGCACAAGCGTGCCGCTCCCCTGTCATCAAACTGTGATCAAACCGTCACAAAGTGGTCATGTTGCCTTACTACTATTCAGTGGCTTTCCTTTCCCACACTAGAAAACAGGATCCACTTCCGTGAACAAGCCGACCGATCTCGCCCGCATGCCCGTCGACCACGATGACATCGATTCGAACAACTCGTCGAACGAACACTTCAGCACCGTTCTCCAGACCCGCCTCAGCCGCCGCAACATGTTGCGCGGCAGCGCTGCAACGGCCGCGACCGCCCTGCTCGGCAGCTTCGGCCTGACCGCCTGCGGCGGTTCGGACGACGATCCCGTCACCCCACCGACCAACCCGCCAACCAACACCAACCCGCCGCCGGCGCCGGTCGAAAAGCTGCTCGGCTTCACCGCCGTGGGCAAGAGCCTGGCCGACAAAGTGGTCGTTCCGGCCGGCTATACCGCCACCGTCCTGTACGCGCTGGGCGATCCGCTCACGAGCAGCACCCCGGCCTACAAGAACGACGGCACCGATACCGATTTCGAGAACCGCGCGGGCGACCACCACGACGGCATGGAATTCTTCTCGCTGTCCGACAGCGGCGGCGTCTCGACCAGCGGCGCCACCCGCGGCCTGCTGGCGATGAACCACGAAGCCACCACCAACGAAGGCCTGCCGTCGTACTTCGTGCACGCCAACGGCGGCACCAATTCGCTGCCGCGCCCTGCCCTCGAGGTGGACAAGGAAATGGCCCTGCATGGCCTGTCGGTCCTCGAAGTGCGCAGCAACAACGGCAAGTGGGAATACCTGCCGGGTTCGACCTTCAACCGCCGCGTGCACCAGCAGACCGAAGTCCAGCTGTCGGGTCCGGTGCGCGGCAATGCCCTGGTCAAGACCAAGTACTCGCCGGACGGAACCAAATTCCGCGGCACGATCAACAACTGCGGCACTGGCCGCACCCCATGGAACACCTATCTGTCGGGCGAAGAAAACTGGGCCGGCTACTTCACCCGTTCGAGCACCGACAACGCGGCGCGCGGCGACAAGAGCGTCGCTTCGCTCAACCGCTATGGCGTCTCGCAGGGCGCGGCCTCGCGCCACGGCTGGGAAACCGGCGGCGCGGACGACAAGTACCAGCGCTGGGACATCAGCAAAAAGGGCACGTCGACGGACGGCAGCGACGACTACCGCAACGAACTGAATGGCGAAGGCTACATCGTCGAGATGGACGCCTACGACAAGACCCGCGCGATCAAGAAGCGCACCGCGCTGGGCCGCTTCGCCCACGAAAGCGCCTCGTTCGGCCGCCTGACCGCCGGCCAGCCGCTGGCCGTCTACATGGGCGACGATTCGCGCGGCGAATACATCTATAAATTCGTCTCCTCCGCACCGTGGAACCCGGCCGACGCCGCCGCCACGGACCGTATCGCCACCGGCGACAAATACCTCGACAGCGGCAAGCTGTACGTCGCCAAATTCAACGCCGACGGCAAGGGCCAGTGGATCGAACTGACCATCGCCAACAGCGTCATCGCCAACTACGCGAACTACAAGTTCGCCGACCAGGCCGACGTGCTGGTCAACGCCCGCCTGGCCGCCGACGCCGTCGGCGCGACCAAGATGGACCGTCCGGAATGGTGCGCGGTGAACCCGGCCACCGGCGAGATCTACTACACGCTGACCAACAACAGCAACCGTCGCGTCGAGCCGAGCAGCTCGAGCCAGGTCGCTCCGGACGCCGCCAACCCGCGTTCGTACACCGACATGAAGGGCTCGACCGCCCAGCTGGGCAACTCGAACGGCCACATCATCCGCGTGCGTGAAGACGCCGGCTCGACCTCCACCGGCTTCGCCTGGGACGTCTACCTGTTCGGCGCCGAAGCCGCCGCCGATGCCGCCCGCATCAACCTGTCGGGCCTGACCGCCGACCAGGACTTCTCGAGCCCGGACGGCCTGGCCTTCAGCACCTCGACCGGCATCTGCTGGTTCCAGACCGACGATGGCGCCTACACCGACGTCACCAACTGCATGATGGTGGCCGGCCTGCCGGGCAAGGTGGGCGACGGCAAGAAGGTCACCCTGACTTATCCGAAGACCGACGGCTCGACCCTGAGCGTCGACACCTTCGTGGGCAAGGCCGCCAGCGCCGATACGCTCAAGCGCTTCCTGGTCGGCCCGGTCGGCTGCGAACTGACCGGCATCACCGAGACCCCGGACGGCAAGGCGCTGTTCGTCAACATCCAGCACCCGGGCGAGACCACCGCCGCCGCCAACATCGGCGACGCCAGCAAGTACACCAGCCAGTGGCCGGCGAACGCGGGCTACGGCGCCGGCAAGCGTCCGCGCTCGGCGACCCTGGTCATCACCAAGAACGACGGCGGTCGCATCGGTTCGTAATGTAAGGTCCTCCCAGCCGTAAGGCTTGAAAGGGCCGGTTGCACACGCAGCCGGCCCTTTCTTTATTGCGCGCAAGATGGGCCAGCCCGGCTCGTGTCAGCATCAAGCGGATCGTTCAACCGGGAGCCCGCCATGCCTGTCCTGCCGCTATCGACCTACCTGCGCCTCGCGCGCGCCAGCGCCGCCTATGACGTCATCCAGATCCTGCCCTTCGCCACGCCCTGGACTTTCGTTTTGCTGCTCGACCGCCTGTCGGCGCTGAACGTGTGGCTGGGCGGCGCGCCGCTGCCGCCGTTCGCGCCGCTGCACCTGTTGCTGTCGTCTCTCCTCGGCACCCTGGTGCTGCTGTGGTGCGCCGTGCGCCTGAAGGAACCCAGCCTGCGCCTGGGCCGCTTCGACGGCCTCGGACGGCTGCTGTTCGCGTTCTGGATAGGCTGGGCGACGCTGAAGGCGGATCTGCCGGTGCTGTGGCTGTTCCTGGTGCCCGAGCTGCTGTGGGGCGTGGCGCAGTGGTGGCCGGTCGCTCAGGCGAGCGGCAGCAGCACGCCGCGCGCCGCCTTCACCAGCGCCGTTCCCATGCGCTCCAGCCGCGGCGGCTGAATGCGCCAGGCGTGCCAGTACAGCGGCACGTCGTGGAACAGGGCCGGGGCCAGGTCGACCAGTTCGCCACTCTCGAGAAACGCCCCGCACTGCTCCTCAGGCAGCATGCCGTAGCCCATGCCGTGGCGTACCGCGTGCACGAAGGGATCGCTGGCCGGCACGTAGTGAAACGGATAGGCGCCGTCCGGCAGCCCGAAATGGGTGAGTAGAAAAGCCGACTGCATCGCATCCTTGCGGTCGAACACCACCAGCGGCGCGCGCTGGGCCGTCGTGCGCGTCATCCCGTCCGGGAACCAGCGCCGCGCGAAGCCGGGTGAGGCCACCATCCGGTAGCGCATCACGCCCAGCGGGCTGGCGCTGCAGCCGCGCATCGGCTCGGTCTCTCCCGAGATGCAGGCCACCGCATGGCCGCCCTCCAGCAGCGCGAAGGTATGGCCCTGGTTGTCGAGGACGAATTCGACCAGCAGTCCTTCCGCATCGAGGATCGGCGCCAGCACCGGCAGCAGCCAGGTCGCCAGCGTGTCGTTGTTGACGGCCAGCGCAACCCGGGCCGGGCCGGGGTCATCCTTCATCCCGGCCAGGAATTCCGATTCGAGCAGCGTCGAGCGGCGCAGGTATTGCAGCAGCCGCGTACCGGGCGCGGTCGGGCGGCAGGGGCGGCTGCGCACCAGCAGCGGCGTGCCCAGCTCTTGCTCGAGGGCCGCGATGCGTTGCGAGATCGCCGACGGCGTCACCTTGAGCTGGGCGGCGGCGCCTTCCAGGCTGCCGCAATCGATGGCGGCCAGGAAGGCTGCGCTGCGGCGGGGATCGATCGTCATGGATTAGATTTTCTTAAGTAGCTTGAATAATCATGAATATAATTGAATCGGGTCCGCGGGGCTGGGATAGTGACGCCTTTACGAAAGGAGGCGGCCATGTTCTCGCATCAGGTTTATCTACAGGGGCTGGGCCTGGGCGCCGGCCTCATCATGGGCATCGGCGCCCAGAATGCCCATGTGCTGCGCACGGCGGTGCGCGGCCGCCACGTGCTGCCGACGGTCGTCACTTGCATCGTGGTCGACGTGATCCTGATCGCCGCCGGCACTGCCGGCCTGGGCGCCCTGATCGAGGCGTCGCCGCTCATGATGGCAGTAGCGCGCTATGGCGGCGCCGCCTTCCTGCTCTGGTATGGCCTGCGCTGCTGGCGCAGCAGCCTGCGCGGCGGCGCTTCGCTGGCGGCCGACCCGTCGGCGCAGGCCCAGACCCTCGGCGCGGCGCTGGCGACCGTGCTGGCGCTTTCGCTGCTCAACCCGCACGTCTATCTCGACACCGTGGTGCTGCTGGGCGCCGTCGGCAGCAGCCTGGCTGCCGAGCAGCGTAGCTCCTTCGCGCTGGGCGCCATCACGGCCTCGATCCTGTGGTTCACGGCGATCGGCGTTGGCGCGCAGAGATTCGCCTCGGTGCTGGCGCGGCCTGCGGTATGGCGCGTGTTCGAGGCCCTCACCGGCGCCATGATGCTGGTATTGGCAGCGTTGCTGCTGATAGACAGCTAAGCAAAAAAATGGGTAGGTGAGATGTTGTCCGGTGTAAAGTTGCCATTTGCCCATCTCACCGCCCGGAGGCTGCTTGAACCGCTTGACCCTGAACGTCCTCTCCCTGTGCCTGGCCGCCGCCGGCCTTTGCTCCGTCCATGCCGCCCATGCCGCGGATGTCGTCATCACCGCCGACCGCCTGCTCGACGTCAAGAGCGGCCGCATGATCCAGAACCCCGAGATCCTGGTGCGCGACGGGAAGGTCGTCAGCCTCAAGCCCGACGCCGCCACGCCGGCCGCCGCCGACGCGACCCGCATCGCCCTGCCCGGCATGACCCTGCTGCCCGGCCTGATCGACATGCACGTGCACCTCGATGCCGACCCGACCTACGGCGGCTACAAGGGCCTCGAATACAGCGACCGCTTCTGGTCGGCGCTGGCCGTGGCCCATGCGGGCAAGACGCTCGACGCGGGCTTCACCACGGTGCGCAATCTCGGCGCGTCGGACTGGAACGACGTCGGCCTGGGCCAGGCGATCGCCGCCGGCAAGGTGCGCGGCCCGCGCATCGTGCCCGCGGCCTGGTCATTCGGCGCGACCGGCGGCCATTGCGACAGCACCTACTTCCCGCCGTCGATGGAAGAGAAGAACAAGTACAACGCCGACAGCCCGGACGAAGTGCGCAAGTCGGTGCGCGAACTGCGCAAGTACGGCGCCCAGGTGATCAAGGTCTGCGCCACCGGCGGCGTCTTCTCGCGCAATACCGAACCGGGCCAGCAGCAGATGACCCTGGCCGAGCTGCGCGCCGCGGCGGACGAAGCGCACCAGTGGGGCCTGCAGGTGGCGGCCCACGCCCACGGCGCGGCCGGCATCAAGGACGCGATCCGCGCCGGCATCGACACGATCGAGCATGCGAGCCTGATCGACGACGAAGGCATTGCCCTGGCCAAGAAACACGGCGCCTGGCTGGCCATGGACATCTATAACGGCAGCTACACGGCGGCCGAGGGCAAGAAGAACGGCGTGCTGGAAGATAATCTGCGCAAGGACCGCGAAGTGACGGAACTGCAGCGCCAGAACTTCAAGAAGGCGCATGCGGCCGGGGTCAAGATGGTGTTCAGCACCGACGCCGGCGTGCACCCGCACGGCGGCAACGCCAAGCAGTTCGCCGTCATGGTCCAGTACGGGATGACGCCGCTGCAGGCGATCCAGACCGCCACCGTCAACGCGGCCGAGGCCCTGGCGCGCAAGGACGTCGGCGTGGTCGAACCGGGCCGCTATGCCGACATCGTGGCGGTGAAGGGCGATCCGACTGTCGACGTCACCCTGCTGGAAGCGCCGGCGGTGGTGATCCAGGGCGGCGCCATCGTCAAGGGCGGCGCGCTTTAAAGGCTGCCCAAGCGCTCCAGCAATGGAGCGCAGCGGTCCTTCACGAGCGCATGCAGCAGCTTCACCGCGGGCGAGAATTGCTTGCGGTGCGGGCACACCAGGTTCAAGGGGGTGGCTTCGCCGGGGACTTCCGGCAAGACCACCTCGAGCCTTCCCTCCGCCACGTCGGCATAGACGTCGAGCCAGGATTTATAGGCGATGCCTTCGCCGGCGACGGCCCAGCGCCGCACCACGTCGGCGTCGTCGCTCACCAGCGACCCCTTGACCTGCACCACCTGGTCACCTTCAGGCAGGGGAAAGCACCAGCGGTCATAGATGCGCCCGCGCAGGCGGTAGGCCAGGCAGCAGTGCGAGGCCAGGTCGGCCAGCGTTCGCGGGCGGCCATGCCGTTCCAGGTAGGCGGGAGAAGCGATCAGCACGCGCCGGTTCTCCGGCGCCACCGGCAGCGCGATGAAGCTGGCGTCGTCGATCTGGCCGTAGCGCAGCGCGATGTCGACCGGATCGCGGAACACGTCCGCCACCTGGTCCGACACCAGCAGCTGGATGTCCAGGCCCGGGTGCGCGCACCGGAACTGGGCGATCCACGGCAGCAGCACGTTGCGGCCGAAGTCGGACGGCGCCGCCACCTGCAAGGTGCCGGACAGGGACGCATTCTCGCCGCGCATGCCGTCATGGCCATCGCGCAGCGCCTGCAGCGCATCCTGGGCGAAGGGCAGGTAGCGCTTGCCCTCGTCGGTCAGGCGCAGGCTGCGCGTCGAGCGTGCGAACAGGCGGACGTCGAGTTCGCGTTCGAGCCGTCCAATCGCCGCGCTGGCCTGGCCGGGCAGCAGGTTCACTTCGCGCGCGGCCTGCGAAAAACTGCCCAGGGCGGCGGCGCGCACGAACAGCGACAGGTCGTCGAGACGGATCATTTTCTCTCCCACAGTGAAAGTGAAACCCTGCCGTGGCGGTGTTTCGCCGGCCGGCTCTTCTCTAGAATCGTCGTCACTGTATTGCCCCCACTTTGTCCCTGGAGAAGAAAATGAAAGCGATAGTCTATACCCAACACGGCCTGCCCATTGACGACCCGCAGGCCCTGGTCGACACCGAGCTGCCCATGCCGCTGGCCGGCCCGCACGACCTGCTGGTCGAAGTGCGCGCCGTGTCCGTCAATCCGGTCGACACCAAGATCCGCCTGGGTTCCGCCGTCAGCGAGCCGCGCGTGCTGGGCTGGGACGCCAGCGGCATCGTGCGCGCCGTCGGCGCCAGCGTGACCCTGTTCGCGCCGGGCGATGAAGTGTTCTATGCGGGCTCGATCGTCCGCCCCGGCTCCAACAGCCAGTTCCAGACGGTCGACGAGCGCATCGTCGGCAGGAAGCCCGCGAATCTCGGCTTCGCCGAGGCGGCCGCCCTGCCCCTGACCTCGATCACCGCCTGGGAGTTGCTGTTCGACCGCTTGCGCGTGCCGGAAGGCGGCGGTGAAGGCAAGTCGCTGCTGATCATCGGCGCCGGCGGCGGCGTCGGTTCGATCCTGACCCAGCTCGCGCGTCGGCTCACCAAGCTGACCGTGATCGGCAGCGCTTCGCGCGACGCCACCCGCGAATGGGTGACCAAGCTGGGCGCCCACCACACGGTCGACCACACCCGCCGGATGCAGCCGCAGCTCGAAGAGCTGGGTTTGGCCAACGTCGACATCGTGATCAGCCTGACCCACACCGACCGCCATTACCAGGACATCATCGAAGCGCTGGCGCCGCAGGGCCAGCTGGCGCTGATCGACGATCCGGCCACGCTCGACGCGGTGCCGCTCAAGCGCAAGTCGATCTCGCTGCACTGGGAACTGATGTTCACCCGCTCGATGTTTGAAACCGCCGACATGGTGCGCCAGCACGAGCTCCTGAACCGGGTGGCCGCGATGATCGAGGACGGCACCTTGAGCACCACGCTGGGCGAGCACTTCGGCGCCATCAATGCCGCCAACCTGCGCCGCGCCCACGCCCTTATCGAAAGCAACCGCGCGATCGGAAAAATCGTGCTCGAAAACTTTTAAGACGCAGATCGCTTAAGATCGTTGGATTGTCCATCAGAAGGAGCACCATGAATATCCTGTCGGCCGCACAAAAACGCCATACCGCCAAAGCCTACGATGCAGAGCGCCGCATTCCCGAAGAAGTGATGCAGCAAGTGTACGACCTGCTGCGCAGCAGCCCGTCGTCGGTGAATTCGCAGCCGTGGCACTTCGTCGTCGCCAACACGCCGGAAGGCCGTGCGCGCATCGCCAAGGCGGCGCAGGGCGGCTATGCCTACAACGCGGCCAAGATCAATGATGCCTCGCACGTAATCGTGCTGTGCTCGCGCATCGACATGGACGAGGCGCACCTGGAAGCGCTGCTGGACCAGGAACAACGCGATGGCCGCTTCCGCGACGCCGCCGCGCGTGCCGGCCAGGACGGCGCCCGCCGCGGCTACGTCAACCAGCACCGCTTCGGCGGCAAGGACGTGGCGCAGTGGCTCGAAAAGCAGGTCTACCTGGCGCTGGGCACCGCGCTGCTGGGCGCGGCCACGCTCGAGATCAACGCGACCCCGATGGAAGGCTTCGACCAGAAGATCCTGGACGAGGAATTCGGCCTGAACGCGAAAGGCCTGACCAGCCTGGTGCTGGTGAGCTTCGGCTATTCGTCGGAAAGCGATTTCAATGCCGGCCTGCCTAAATCGCGCCTGACGCAGGAAGCGACGTTCACCTTCATCTGATCGCGTGAGGTTTGCCACCTGCGGGTGGTGCGTGAAAACGGCGTGCAGCGATGCACGCCGTTTTTTTTGCGTCCGCCCCTCGGATTCGGCCACACGCATGATGGCTGAAATTGAGGGATATACGACCAACAGGACATGCTTTGTCTCCGTAGACTGTTTCCATCGACAACGAAACACCAACAAGGAGAACGACATGACCACGACCGCACAAGCCACCACCGCCCTGATCACCGGCGCCTCGACCGGCATCGGCGCCCGCTACGCCCAACGCCTGGCCGAACGCGGCTACGACCTGGTGCTGGTGGCGCGCAACCAGCAGCGCCTCGAGCAGGTCGCCGCGCGGCTGCGCGCCGAGACCGGCCGCAAGGTCGACATCCTGCCTGCCGACCTCACGCAAATTTCCGACCTGCGCCGCGTGGAAGAGCGCCTGGCAAGCGATGCGTCGATCACCCTGTTGCTGAACAACGCCGGCCTGGGCGCCACCGCAAGCATGCTCGATTCGAGCGTCGAAGACCTCGACCGCATGATCGCCCTGAACGTGACGGCGCTGACCCGCCTGACGCGCGCCGTCGTGCCGCGCCTGGTGGCGCGCGGCCAGGGCACCATCATCAATATCTCGTCGATCGCCGCCATCGCTCCCGAGGTGCTCAACGGCACCTATGGGGGCAGCAAGGCCTTCGTGCTGGCGCTCACCCAGTCGCTGCAGCACGAAGTCGGCGGCAAGGGCATCCGGGTCCAGGCCGTGCTGCCGGGCGCCACCGCCACCGAATTCTGGGACCACGCCGGGGTGCCGGTCGCGCACCTGCCGCAAGAGATCGTGATGCGCGTCGACGACATGGTCGATGCCGCGCTCGCCGGGCTCGACCAGGGCGAAATCATCACCATCCCGGCCCTGCCGGACAGCGCCGACTGGGACGCCTTCGAAAGCGCCCGCCGCGCGCTGGGGCCGAACCTGTCGCATACCAAGCCCGCCGCACGCTACGCCACAGTCCTGTCCAACGCCGCCTGATCACCGCTATCTCAAGGAGAACACCATGCAAATGACCAACAACACCATCCTCATCACCGGCGGCACCTCGGGCATTGGCCGCGGCCTGGCGGAAGCCTTCCACAAGCTGGACAATACCGTGATCATCGCGGGCCGCCGCAAGGCGCTGCTGGACGAGGTGGTGAAGGCCAACCCGGGAATGCACGCGGTCGAGCTGGACATCGCCGATCCCGCCAGCATCAAACAGGTCGCGGCCCGGCTCACGCAGGACTTCCCGAACCTGAACGTCCTGGTCAACAACGCCGGCATCATGCCCTTCGACGATGCGGCCGGGGCGGTCGACGAAGACGTGATGCTGTCCACCGTCACCACCAACCTGCTGGGTCCGATCCGCATGAGTTCCGCGCTGCTGGGCCACCTGAAACGCCAGCCGCGCGCCACCATCGTCAACAACACCTCGGTGCTGGCTTACGTGCCGCTGGCCTCGACCGCCGTGTATTCGGCCACCAAGGCGGCGCTGCACTCGTACACGCTGTCGCAGCGCTTCATGCTGCGCGATACCTCGGTGAGCTTGCAGGAGATCGCCCCGCCATGGGTGAACACGGATCTGATCCACAAGGGCGACGATCCGCGCGCCATGCCGCTGGAGGATTTCATCGCCCAGACCATGGAGGGTCTTGCGACCGGCAAGGAAGAGGTGGTGGTGGAGTCGGCCCAGCCGATGCGGGATAACGCGGGGCCGGGCGAGCACAAGCTGGTGAACGAGTTCAATGCCTACCTGGTGGCGAACCCGATTCCGACGCACTAGGCGGCGCGCAGTTCGAATTCTCCAGGACCATCTCCTTGTAGATGTCGAGCGGCGGCAGCCCCAGGGCGGCGCGCCGCGCTTCCACTTTCTCGCGCTCGTCCATCGTGTTGAAGTCAAAATTGCAGGGCTGCTCGGCCGGCGCCATCAACTGCGTCCCGTACAGCTGCGGCCGCCCTTCGGCCACCGCGACCCGGTCCGCCAGGTAGGCGAAGCTGGGGCGCACCGGTTCGCCGCGCTGCGCGGCCATCTTTTCGAGCAGCGACAGGGTGTGCTTCTGGAACGCCACATCGTGGTCGGCATGCTGGACCAGCAGCCAGGCGTTTCCCTGGGCCTTCTCGCCATGCTTGTCCTTGTCCGGAAAACCGCATTGCTCGAACGCGGCTTTCAGCCACGCTGTGTTGGCACGGTCGACGATGCCCATTTGCTGCATCAGTTTCTTCTGGTCGGGATCGTTCATCCTGCTGAAATCGAGGCGCGAGCGCAAGGCCTGGTCGGCGCTGACTCGCGTGGCGAGTTCTTGCGGATAGTTGTCGCAGGCGGCGTGGGCTGGCAGGACGGTCAGGATGGCGGAAATCGCGATCCCCAGGGTTGCAGGAAAACGGTGCATCGGCGCTTGGGCGAAGTGGACGAATGGCTGAGTGTAAGCGGCGCCGGCGCACCGGTCCATTCGTCCTGCATGAGCCGCTGTCTCAGGAAGGCCGGGCTAGCTGCTTTTCCATGAATACCGATGCGAGATCGACTCCGCATCGGTGCGAATACAACTCTTCGCGCAGCGACACGAAGCCGGCGCGTTCGTAGAACGGCACGGCATTGAGCGAGGCCGACAGGAACAGGCGGGCCAGTCCGCGTTCGCGCGCCATCGATTCCAGCTGCTGCAGCAGTTGCAGGGCGATGCCGCGGCCCTGGTGGCTCGGCTCGACGAAGGCGGCATTGATTTCGCCGGTATCCAGGTTCAGCACGGCGTAGCCCACGATATGCCCTTCTTCCTCCGCCACGACGGCGCCACCGGCCTGGACCAGCAGCGGCAGCGAGACGGGAGCCGGGGCGGCGCACCAGATGTCGATCACCGCGGCCGGGTAATGGTCGGCGCAACCGGCGCGCACCGCCCGGGTGCGCAATTCCCATAATGTCGACAGGTCGGCCAGGGTGGCCGGGCGGCGCGATGGCATGGCGTCTCCTTGAATGCGGGCAATAAATGCATACTATACCGCCGCCGGGATAGCCATTCCCGTAGAGCAGTCGTGCGCGCTTCACTCCCTGTTCAAGGATATGCTTGCCGCATGCATCATGGATTTCTTCACCCTGGAGGAACACAATGAAACGCACACTCCTGGCCGCCGTATTGTCCATCGTGGCCGCCACCGCTTCCGCCCACCACGGGTGGAGCGAATACGATGCCAAGCAACCGCAACAGCTGACCGGCACCATCGAAGAATCCGGTTACCAGCAGCCGCACGGCTTCGTGCGCCTGAAGACGGCCGACAAGACCTGGCTCGTAGTGCTGGCGCCTCCCGGACGGATGGAAAACCGCGGCCTGGCCAAGGATATGCTGGCCGTCGGCAACAAGGTTACCGTCTACGGCTATCCCAATCGCAGCAAGCCCGATGAGTTGCGCGCCGAGCGCATCACCGTCGGCGAGAAGGTCACGGAGCTGCGCTGAGCGTCATCAAGGATGCGGCCGCCTGGGCCGCCTCGACGCCGCTGGCCCAGGCCCTGCGCGACGATGCCTGGCTGTATCCGGTCGTCGAGATCGTCCACATCGTCGGCTTCACGGTGCTGGTGGGCGCGGCGGCGATGTTCGACCTGCGCCTGCTCGGCTTCGGCCGTACGCTTCCCGTGCAGGCGCTGGCGCGCCACCTGCTTCCGTGGTCCTGGTTCGGACTGCTGCTGATCGTGCCGAGTGGGCTATTGATGTTCTCGACCCAGCCCGAGCTGCTGGACAATGATGTCTTCGTGCTCAAGCTGGCGCTGATCGCTGCGGCCGGCGTGAATGCCCTCGTCTTCCATGCCGGCCCCTGGCGCGGGGCCGCCGACTGGCCGGCTGGCGCGCCGGCCTGGGCCAGGCTGCATGCGGCGCTGTCGCTGCTGCTCTGGATCGCCGTGATCGCCTGCGGGCGCTTGCTGGCCTATGTCTGATGCGCACTCGAGGGCGAACCGGCGGCTATCGTGCTACAGTCTGTTGCCGCTTTTTCAGCCAACCATGATGCTCAAACAGATCTCCACCTTCGCCGTCGCCTGCTCCATCGCCTGCGTGAGCGCCGGCGCCGCCCAGGCCGCGCTGCCGGTCTACGGTTTTGTTGTCAAGAATACCTATCCCCACGATCCCGGGGCCTTCACGCAAGGCCTGTTCTACCGCGACGGCCACCTGTACGAAAGCACCGGCCAGTATGGCCGCTCGACGATCCGCAAGGTGGAGCTCAAGACCGGCAAGGTGGTGCAGAAGGCCGACTTGCCGAAGGAGGTGTTTGGCGAAGGTTCGACCGCGGTGGGCAACAACCTGATCGGCCTGACCTGGACTTCGCAGGTAGGCTATGTGTTCGACCTCAAGACCTTCAAGCTCAAGCAGAGTTTCAAGTACGAGGGCGAGGGCTGGGGTCTGGCCAGCGATGCGAAGCAGCTGTACATGAGCGACGGCAGTTCCTTCATCCGCATCCTCGATCCGAAGACGATGAAGGAGCTGCGCCGGGTGCAGGTGACGGCCGAGGGCCGCCCGGTCGACCGCCTGAACGAGCTGGAAATGGTCGACGGCGAGCTGTACTCGAACATCTGGGGCAGCGAACTCATCGCCCGCATCGATCCCGACAGCGGCAAGGTGCTCGGGGTGATCGACCTGACCGGGCTGCTGCCGCCGGACCAGCGCGGCACGAAGGAAGTCGACGCCGTCCTCAACGGCATCGCCTGGGATGGCAAGGGCAAGCGCCTGTTCGTTACCGGCAAGCTGTGGCCCAAGCTGTTCGAGATCGAGCTGGTGCCGAAGCTTCGACGTTGATCAGGAGCGGTCGGTTATGTCGATCACCACCTTGCCGAAGTGCGCGCCGGACGCCATGTGGCGATACGCCTCCCGCGCCTGGCCGAACGGGAACACGCGGTCGATCACCGGCTTGACGCCGCCCACGTCCACGAAGCGCATCACGTCTTCCAGCATGGCGCGGCTGCCGACATAGATGCCCACCAGGCGCTTGGCGCTGGACAGCAGCGAAGCCGGATTGACTTCGCCGCCGAAGCCGCTGACGCCGCCGATGACGGCGACGGTGCCGCCCATCGCGGCGCTCGATACCGATTTGTTCACCGTCCCCTTGCCGCCCACCTCCAGCACCACCTGTGCACCGACGCCGTGCGTATGGTGCAGCACCTCGTCGTGCCACTCGGGAATCGCCTGGTAATTGATCGTGTGGTGGGCGCCCAGCGCGCGCGCCCGCGCCAGCTTCTCGTCGCTGGACGAGGTGACGATGGTGCGCAGGCCCGCCGCGCGCGCCAGTTGCAGGCCGAGGATCGAGACGCCGCCGGTGCCCAGCAGCAGCACGGTATCGCCCGGCTTGACGTGATTGCTGGAGACGAAGATCGCGTTCCAGGCGGTGACCGCGGCGCACGGCATGGTGGACGCCTCGATGAAGGAGAGGCTGGCCGGGACGATGGCCAGCGCGTCCTCGTGCAGGACGACTTCCTCGGCCAGCATGCCGTCGATGTCGCCGCCCAGGCCGTGACGCACTTTATCAGGCGTAGGCCCGCCTTCCAGCCAGTGCGGGAAGAAGGAACCGGCCACGCGGTCGCCCACCTGCACCCGGGTCACGCCGGGACCGACCGCCAGCACTTCGCCGGCGCCGTCCGAGCACGGGATGATGGGATCCTCGACCGATACCAGGTAGTTGCCGCCGGCGACCATCAGGTCGCGGTAGTTGAGCGAGACGGCATGCACGCGGATGCGTACTTCGCCCAGGCCGAGGTCGCGCTCCGGGTAGTCGATGCACTGGAGGCCGTCGATGTTTGCGCCGTGAAGAATCTGGTAAGCCCGCATGCGTAATCCCCTTCTGGTTGGTCGGTACGCGGGCCATTGTACGCGGCTGTCCAAGGGCGGGACGCTCGCTAGTTTCGTATCCGGGTGCCGGCGTTGATGATAAATTAGGATTCTTGGTTGTAACTCGCAGAGGGAAAAATGAAAGATCAAGCAGCTTGGAAAGTGCTTAAAGCAGTCCTCGTGGTAGCCTGTCTGATCGCCTTCGGCATGGGCGTCCGGGGTGGGTGGGCCATGGCGCAAACATATTTTGAAATGAAGGATTCAACCCGCTACATCGGCTTGGCCACCATCAGCCAGAAAATCACGATGAACGCCGCAAACGCCGGCACGCCCAGCGTCACCCAGATCCTGAAATAACGCCAGTACAGCGTCGGCAATGGCGTATCGAGCCGGGCCGCCTCCGTAGCCATGTCGCGCATGCGGATCTGCAGCCACACCACCGGCAGCCAGCAGGCGCCGGCGATCACGTACAGGACGATCGACCACATGATCCACTTGCTGTGCAGCGGATAGCCGGCCAGGTGGATCATGTAGAAGCCCGTCAGCGGCTGCAGGATGGCAGTGGTGGCCGTGAACAGCCAGTCGGCGATGACGACGTATTTCGCCACCACTGCGATCGCGCGCACGTCGCGGCTGACGTTCGCGAACAGCATGTACCAGGCCGATCCGATCCCGGTGCCGAACAGCAGCGTCGACGAGACGATATGCAGCCACTTCAGCACCACGTAATCCATCATTTTTCCTCGAGTTGGTAAAGCAGCCAGATCGCGGCCAGCATCGGCAGGTTCTTGGTCAGCGGCCCGTAGGGGTGAAGCAGGAATTCAGGCAGCTTGACCGCGATCACGATCGTATAAAAGCCGATCAGGCCCAGTTGCGCCAGCCATAGCCAGCGCCGCCGCGCCAGGAACAGGATGCCCAGTCCCAGCAGCAGGTCGAAGGTGGCGGCGCCATACAGCATCAATGGTTGCAGGTCGGGAGGAATGCCGGTGCGCGCCAGCAGCTCGTAGCTGGCCTCGACCGGATACAGGCCGAAGGAGACGATCGCGGTCAGGATCCAGACCGCCGCGATGCTGTAGCGGAGCATCGGCAGCAGCCAGCCGAGCTTGGCGCGCGCGCGTTCGCCGTCCGGGTCGCCGATGAACTCGTTCGGTGAGCGCGGCAGATGGCCGAGCAGCATCGCCGTTTGCATGACGTCGGCCGTGTTGTCGCGGTCCAGCATACTCAGCGCGTCGCGGCTGATCAATGTGCCGGGCAGGATGGCGGCCGCCAGCCGCGCTACCGGTCCCGGCAGGGGCAACACGCGCTGGCGCCCCATGCCCATGCTCGATCTCAGCAGGCCCAGATAGTCGGTGAACGGCATCGCCTGCGGCCCCACCAGCGGCACCCGCATCGAGGTGCCGGCCCCCGGCGTCATCGGCAGGCGGTGCTTGAGCAGGCCGACGATGGCCAGCACCAGGTCGTCGACGTGGATCGGCTGCACCAGCTGCGGCTTGCCGCCGAAGCGCACGGTGAACGGCATGCTGGCCAGGGTGCGGAAGGTGCGCGCGCTGGCGCCATCGCGGCCATACACGAGCGAGGGCTGGACGATGTAGGAGCGCAGCGGCAAACCGGCCAGGTAGTCGTCGGCATCGCGCTTGGACAGGTGGTAGGGCGATTGGGCATCGCGGTCGGCGCCCAGCGCCGACAGTTGGATCACCATCTGCACATCGTGCGATTCGGCGCAGGCCGCGAACAGCGCGCGCGGCGTGTCGCGGTGCAGGCGCGCGAAATCCTGGCGTCCGCTTTCGCGGAAAATCCCCACCGTGTTGATCACGGCGTCGATGTGCGACAGGCGCGCCAGCCAGGTGGATTTATCGGTATCTTTGGAAAAATCGGCGTGGATAGTGCTTAGGCGTGGGTCATCGCTTTTCGGAAGCTTCGCTTCGGGTGCTCTCAGCGCACACACGACGTGGTGCCCTTCGGTGAGCAAGGCCTGCAGCAGATGTTGCCCGATAAAACCGCTTGCCCCCGTCAGCAAAATCCGCATCCGTGCTTCCCTTCACATCAAGTAAAAGAGGATTGTATGGAAAATTCGGCATTACAGCGCGCACTCATCTCTGGTGCGACCTCGAGCGTGCTCTCCACGGTGGCGATGGCGCTGGTCGGCAAGATCCAGGCCGGCAGTGCTTTCGCACCAACCAATGCCGTCAGCCACTATGTCCATGGTGATAAAGCAGGCTACCGCGACCGCTTCTCGCTGCGCTACACGGTGCCCGGCTACCTGATCCATCATGCCAGCGCGACCTTCTGGTCCTTCGTGTTCGAACGCGCCCTGGGGGGCGTAATGGATGGAAAGAATCCGATGGCCATCGCCGCCGCTTCGGCGGCAACGTCGGCATTCGCCGCCTTCACCGACTACAAGCTGACGCCCAGGTCCTTGCAGCCGGGGTATGAAAAGCGCCTGTCGCGCAATGCGCTGGGCGTGGTGTATGTGGGGTTTGCGATTGGCCTGGCGATCGGGGCGGTCCTGACGCGCAAGGATCAGCCTTTGACACCAGGATGAGAGGCGCGGGCAGGAGGCCCGCGCCGACGGGAACATCAGTGTGCGGCCGCCTTCTTGCCGCGCATGCGCTGCACCATGGTCACCACGGCCAGCACCGCGGCGCCCACCAGCACGCCGACCAGGCCATCGAACAGGATCGGCGCCAGGAAGGCCAGCACCCCGCCAACCGCCGGCACATCGGCTACCGATGCGGCCAGTCCTTGCGAAAAGTGGTGCAGCGCCGGCACGCCATGCGAGATGATGCCGCCGCCGACCAGGAACATGGCGGCGGTGCCGACCACCGCCAGCGTCTTCATCAGGCGTGGCGCGGCGGCCAGCAGACCCCTGCCCAGACCGCGCGCGGCGCCGCTCTGGCTCTTGCTCAGGTGCAGGCCGGCGTCATCCATCTTGACGATGGCTGCCACCAGGCCGTAGACGCCGACCGTCATCACCACCGCGATGATGGTCAGCACCAGGGCCTGCTGTCCAAGCGCCATGCCGGCCACGACGCCGAGCGAGATCACGATGATCTCGGCCGACAGGATGAAGTCGGTGCGCACCGCGCCCTTGACCTTGTCCTTTTCGAGCTGGACGATGTCGACCGCCTGGTTGGCCACGGCTGCCTCGTGCTGCGCCTTGTGCTGGGCCTCGTCGCGCGCGCTGTGCAGGTATTTGTGCGCCAGCTTCTCGAAGCCCTCGAAGCACAGGAAGGCGCCGCCGATCATCAGGAGCGGCGTGATCAGCCAGGGCAGGAAGACCGAGATCGCCAGGGCCGCCGGCACCAGGATCGCCTTGTTGACCATCGATCCCTTGGCCACCGCCCACACCACCGGCAGCTCGCGATCGGCCTTCACGCCGGAGACCTGCTGCGCATTGAGCGCCAGATCGTCGCCCAGCACGCCAGCGGTCTTCTTGGCCGCGACCTTGCTCATCGCGGCGACGTCGTCCAGGATGGTGGCGATATCGTCCAAGAGTGCAAGTAATCCGACTCCAGCCATGGTTCTGCTCCTTCATGTCAAGTTGATACGATATTAACCGAGCCGCCAAATGCTGGCTACACGGTTCGCGGCGCCGTTCGGCGCGGCTTTTTGCGTTTCATGCCTGGAAATCTGCATCTCGTCGCTTTTGACGTGTGACCAGCGGTCTGCATACGTATAGTGCAACGCTGAAGGTTGCGGCACTGCAGCCTCGTCCCCCCAAACGAAGGAGATCATCCAATGAATACCGAGTCGATCCAGCCTGCCGCTTCCGTTTCCGCCGCCACCTCCGCTCCGGTTCGCCGCGCCCGCCCGCCGAAGCGCAAGACCCGCATCACGATCTATCTCGACGACGAGGTGCTGAAGGAATTCCGCAACCTGTCCGAGCGTTGCGGCACCGGTTACCAAACCCTGATCAACGCCGCGCTGCGCAACCGTTTGGGCGGTCCGGTCATCGAATCTGGCGTCGCATAAGGCTTCCTTTCAAATTTCCCTCGGGGAGCGGCATTACACATAGCAATATTTATGCTAATCTTCCCGCTCTTTTAACCCCGGAGGGATTTATGAAAAAAGGCGAACTGATCGCAGAATTCGCGAAGCGCACCGAGATGTCGGGCGCTGCCGCTGGCGACGCCGTGAACACCATCATCGAGATCATCACCGAGCGCCTGAAAAAGGGCGACACGGTGGGCATCACCGGCTTCGGCACCTTCTCGGTGACTAAGCGCGCCGCACGCAAGGGCCGTAACCCTGCCACCGGCGAAGTGATCAAGATCGCGGCATCGAAGAGCCCGCGTTTCTCGGCTGGCGCGACCCTGAAGGCAGCGGTCAACCCGACCAAGAAGAAGTAATCAATACCCCGGCCTCGCGTCGCGGCCCGTCTACGGGTCGCGCGCGCTGGCTGAATTTGCCGTTTATTTGCCGTCTCCGCCGTAGTTTCCCCGCTTCTCCTCCGCAGTACTTTCATTTTTTCGCCACCATGAGCTTCGCTACCTGGATCGCCTTCGTCATCGCCGGTTCGCTGATCGCCATTTCGCCCGGCTCCGGCGCGGTCCTGTCGATGTCGCATGGCCTGGCCTACGGCCTCAGGAAGGCCAGCGCGACCGTCCTCGGCCTGCAGCTGGGCCTGGTCCTGGTGCTGGTCATCGCCGGCGCCGGCGTCGGTTCGCTGCTGCTGGCGTCCTCGGTCGCCTTCACGGCGGTCAAGGTGATCGGCGCGCTGTACCTGATCTACCTCGGCGTCAGCCAGTGGCGCGCCGCCCCGGCGCCCGGCCCGACGGCGTCGACCGCCGGCCTGGAAGCGCATCCGTCGTTCGGCAAGCGCGTGCTGACCGGTTTTCTCACCAATACCACGAACCCCAAGGGCATCATCTTCATGGTCGCGGTGCTGCCGCAATTCATCGCCAAGGATGCGCCGCTGCTCACCCAGCTGGCGATCCTGGGAGTGACCATGGTGGCGATCGATTCGATCGTGATGCACGGCTACGCCGCCCTGGCCGCCTCGATGCAGCGCTTCATGCGCGATCCACGTCACATGCGCCTGCAGAACCGCGTGTTCGGCGCGGTGCTGGTGCTGATCGGCTCGATGCTATTCTTCGTCAAGCGCCAGCCGGCCTGAATGCGCCATGAGGCCGGCTACTATTTCTGTTACGCCGGCAGATGCAACTTTGTGTTACCCGCGTTGTCCGTGCGGGAGCTCGGGCGTTGTAATGAGGTTGAGCCACCCCGTCCGCGTTCCATCCTGGAGCATGTCATGACCCATCGCCTCGCCCATACTGCCGCCCTGCTGACCGTGGCCACCCTGGCCGCGTTTTCCACAGGCGCGTCCGCGCAGACCGTGCTGCAGACCGACCCGCCGGGCCAGGCCGAGGCGACCGGCAACGGTGTCATGGAGACCGAGCCGCCGGGCCGGGTGGGCCGCGTCTCCCTGGTCCAGGGCCAGGTCGAGATCGGCGGCGACGTCGGCAGCGAGAGCAGCGCCGCCGTGGTCAACTGGCCGGTCACCACGCGCAACCTCGTCACGACCTCGCCCGGCGCCCGCACCGAGATCCGGATCGGCTCCACCTCGATCCGCCTGGATGGCGACAGCTCGCTCGAGTTTACCGAACTGGACGACGACAGCCTGCGCCTGCGCCTGCATTTCGGCAGCGCCAGCATCCGCGTCATGAACAGCGAGGTGGTGCCCGAGTTCGAGCTGCGTACGGCCCAGGCGACCGTGCGCCTGACCCAGCCCGGCCGCCTGCGCGTGGATGCCGACCGCGTGCCCGACACCAGCCTGGTGAGCGTGCTCGATGGCGAGGCCCAGGTCGACGGCGCCGGCGCCAGCCTCACCGTCCGCACCGGCCGCGCCGCCGAAGTGCGCGACGAGGACGTGCGTACGCAGCAGGCGCGGCGCGACGAATTCGACGACTGGGCCCTGACGCGCGACCAGACCCTGGTGGCCGAGCAGTCCTCGCGCCACATCGGCACCGAGATGACCGGCTACGAAGAGCTCGACCGCTACGGCAGCTGGAGCACCCATTCCGATTACGGCACCCTGTGGACGCCGACCGTGGTGGCATCCGACTGGACGCCCTACCGCGACGGCCAGTGGAGCTATATCGCGCCTTGGGGCTGGACCTGGGTCGACAACGCGCCATGGGGCTATGCGCCCTTCCACTACGGCCGCTGGGTGCAGGTGCACAACCGCTGGGCCTGGGCCCCGGGCCGCCTCGAGCGGCGGCCGGTATGGTCGCCGGCGCTGGTCGGCTGGGTCGGCGGCGGCAACTGGAGCGTCGGCTTCGCCTCGCACGACCTGCACGCGCACGGCTGGTATCCGCTCAGCCCCTACGACCGCTACGTGCCCGGCTATCGCCTGTCCAGCGAGCGCCTGCGGCGCCTGAACGACTGGCGCCACGCCACCCGCCGCGCGGCCCAGCAGCGGCCGGGACACCACGGCCTGACCGTGGTGCCGCGCGAGCACTTCGGCGGCCGTGGTCCGGTGGTCGTGCCACGCGCGCCGCGCCCCGACCGCGCGAACTTCGCGCTGCCGCGCGGACAGGGCAGCGCCCCGCCGCCGCCGCTGGTGACGCGCGCCGACTGGAACCGCGGGAACGACGCGCGGCGCGACCTGCTCGAGCGGCGCGAGGTGCGCCAGCGCCTGGAGACCGGCCAGGTGACGCGCGACGGCTTCGTGCAGGATCGCCGCCTCGAGCCGGACCCGATGGCGCGCCAGCGCGAGAGCAACGAGCGCCTGTCGCGCGAGCGCATGCAGCAGCAGGAGCGCGTCGTGCGCCAGCAGGAAGAACGCGACCGCATGCAGCGCGACCTGGACAACCGCATGCAGGCCGACCGCATGAGTTTCGGGCGCCACGCCGAGCGCGAACGCGAGCAGCGCGAACGCATGCGCGAGCGGGCCGAACGCAGCCAGCAACTGCAACAGCAGCGGCCGCCGGCCATGGCGACCAATCCGGCGCCGGCCTTTTCACGCCCCGAGCCGCGTCCGATGCCGCGGCCCGATGTGCGTCCGCCGCCGCAGATGGTGACCGCCCCGCCGCCACGTCCCGCCCCGCCGCCGCAGATGGTCGCCCCGCCCGCGCCGCGCCCGCAACCTTCGACGCCCGCGTTCACGCCGCGTGGCGGCGGCGAGCAGCGCGCCCATACCGATGCGCGCGGCCAACGCATGCAGGAACGCTGAGGAAAACGCCGGCATTGGCTACAATGCGCATTTACACAGGATTAGTCATGGACCCGAAAGAATCCCTCATCGAATACCCGAGCGAATTCCCGATCAAGGTGATGGGCGCGACCCATATCGATTTCGCTCCCACCATCGTCGCGCTGGTGACCCAGCTGGATCCGACTTTCCATGAAGGCAAGCTGGAATCCCGTCCTTCGGCCAAGGGCAACTACACCGGCCTGACCGTCACCGTCACCGCCACCAGCCGCGAGATGCTGGACGAGGTGTATCGCACCCTGTCGACCCACCCGATGGTCAAGATGGTCCTGTAAGGGCGGCTTGCCATCTCGTCAACGGGGCAGGCTGCCTGTTCGGCAGGCACGCCCCATCGTGCTGGCTTATAATGACGGGGCTGTCCATACTATGGCCCGATGCCTCGCCCCGATTCCATGTCTTCGATCCACCCCGCCGCGCCGCTCATCCGTGAACTCGGCCGTGCCGACTACGAACCCACCTTCGCCGCCATGCGCGCCTTCACCGACGCGCGCACGCCCGAGACCCGGGACGAATTGTGGGTCGTCGAGCACCCGCCCGTGTTCACTCTGGGCCTGGGCGCCGATCCGGGCCACGTGCTGGCGCCGCAGGGCGTGCCGGTGGTCCAGACCGACCGCGGCGGCGAGGTCACTTACCACGGCCCGGGCCAGGTCGTGATCTACCTGTTGATGGACTTGCGCCGCAACAAGCCGGGCGGCAAGCTGTACGCGCGCCAGTTTGTGGAAAAAATCGAACAGGCGGTGATCGACGTATTAGGGGCGTATAATCTGGCCGGTGAGCGCATCGCCGGCGCGCCCGGCATCTATATCGCCGAAGGCCCGCGCAAGGGCGCCAAGATCGCCGCGCTCGGCCTCAAGGTGCGCGGCAACGGCTGCACCTATCACGGCGTATCGCTGAACGTGGGCATGGACCTGGCCCCGTTCACCTGGATCAACCCGTGCGGCTATTCGGGACTGGCCACGGTCGACATGCGCACCATGGGCGTCGAGGCGCCGCTGGCAGACGTCCAGCAGGCGCTGGCCCAGGCCCTGATCCTGCATCTCGGCCCGCAGATCGAACCCAGCCAGGTCCGAACCGAACAAACCAACTGACGCCCTTCTGGGGCAACGAGCCAAATGACTTCCGAAATCGACACCGGCATCGCCTCCGCATCCGCCTACAACGCCAGCGAAAAGCAGAAAGGCGCCAGCAAGACGTCGCGCATCCCGATCAAGATCGTGCCGATCGCGGACGTCGAGCGCCTGAAAAAGCCGGACTGGATCCGCGTCAAGGCCGCCACCGCCTCGTCGCGCTTCTACGAGATCAAGGACATCCTGCGCGCCAACAAGCTGGTGACGGTGTGCGAGGAAGCCAGCTGCCCGAACATCGGCGAATGCTTCGGCAAGGGCACCGCGACCTTCATGATCATGGGCGACAAGTGCACCCGCCGCTGCCCGTTCTGCGACGTCGGCCACGGCCGTCCGGATCCGCTGGACGTCAATGAGCCGGGCAACCTGGCCAAGACCATCGCCGACCTGCGCCTGTCCTACGTCGTGATCACCTCGGTCGACCGCGACGACCTGCGCGACGGCGGCGCCGGCCACTTCGTCGAGTGCATCCAGAAGACCCGCGCGCTGTCGCCCAACACCAAGATCGAAGTGCTGGTGCCCGACTTCCGCGGCCGCCTCGAAAAAGCATTGAACATCTTCGCCGACGGCTTGCCGGACGTGATGAACCACAACCTGGAAACCGTGCCGCGCCTGTACAAGGAAGCGCGTCCGGGCGCCGACTACAAGCACTCGCTGGTGCTGCTGCGCGACTTCAAGAAGATGTACCCGAACGCGGTCACCAAGTCGGGCCTGATGGTCGGCCTGGGCGAGACCGACGAAGAGATCCTGGAAGTCATGCGCGACATGCGCGAGCACGACATCGACATGCTCACCATCGGCCAGTACCTGGCGCCGACCAATTCGCACCTGCCGGTACGCCGCTACGTGCACCCGGACACCTTCAAGATGTTCGAAGAGAAGGCGTACGAGATGGGCTTCGTGCACGCGGCCGTGGGCGCGATGGTGCGTTCGTCGTACCACGCCGACCAGCAGGCGCATAACGCAGGCGTCGCCGCCTAAGCCGCCTAAGCCGCCTCGGCTACCCTGGCTGCCCCGGCAGCCGTCCTGCCCAGCCGGCGATAGCGCGCCGGCGGCGGCAGTCCATGGTTCCTGAAATGCCGCCGCAGCGATTCGGCCGACCCCAGGCCGGCCAGGTCGGCGACGGCATCGATCGTCAGCGCCGGCCGCGTTTCCAGCAGCCGTTCCGCCAGCGCGACCCGTGCGCGCACCAGCCAGGCCAGCGGCGTCACGCCGGTGGCGTCCTTGAAGCGGCGCTGGAAGGTGCGCCTGGTCATCCGCGCCCGGGCCGCCATCGACTCCACCGTGTGCCCGGCCCGCACGTTTTCTCTTACCCAATCCATCAGCTGCGCGACCGCATTTCTCTCGGCTGAAGGCAAGGGGCGCGCCACGAGCTGGGCCTGGTCGCCGTCACGGTGGGCCGGGATCACCAGGCGCTGGGCCACGCGGCTGGCCAGCTCGGCGCCGAAGTCGCTGCGCACTACGTGCAGCAGCATGTCCAGGCCGGCGGCCGAGCCGGCCGAAGTCACGATGCGTCCGTCCTGGACGTACAGCACGCCCTGCTCCACCTCGATTGTCGGGAAGTCGTTCGCGAGCCGTTCCAGGTAGCGCCAGTGGGTGGTCGCCCGGCGGCCGTCCAGCAGCCCGGCATGGGCCAGCACGAAGCTGCCGGAGCAGATCGCGCACAGCCGCGCACCGCGGGCTTCGGCGCGGCGCAGCGCGTCGACCAGGCTTGGGGGCGGCGGCTCAGCCGCGTCGCGCCAGCCGGGGATGACGATCGTGTCGGCGGCGTCGATCGCCTCCAGTCCGTGCGGCGCGACGACGGAGAGGCCACCCATGGCGCGCAGCGGGCCGGCTTCGACGGCGCACACCGCATGCGTGTACCAGGGCACGCCGAGCTCCGGCCGCTCGAGGGCGAACAGCTCCACCGCGCAGCCGAATTCGAAGGTGCACAGGCCGTCGTAGGCGAGGATGGCGACGTGGTGGGGCATGGCGCGATGTTACCAGTTTCTGTCATCCCGGCCCCTGCCCCCGGCCCGCCTTCGCTGCCACACTCGAGGCTCTTTTTCAACGAGGAGCAAGCACCATGACTACACCCGTTTCCGCGGTTCCGGCGGCGCCGAGCGACAGGGCGCTGGCGCATTTTGGCGCCGCATTCGAATACGAGACCGACTGCGCCGACGTGCATGCAGCCTTCGCGGGCGGACAACCCGATTTCGTCCTGTTCGACGTGCGCGGCCCTGCCCTGTACGCGGCCGGCCACGTGCCCGGGGCCCTGAACATGCCGCATGCGAAGCTGGTCGAGGCCAAGCTGCGCGACTATCCGATGGATACCCTGTTCGTCGTCTACTGCGCCGGGCCGCACTGCAACGGGGCGCACCGCGGCGCCGAGCGCCTGGCCCGGCTGGGGCGGCCGGTCAAGCTGATGATCGGCGGCGTCACGGGCTGGCTGGATGAAGGTTTTGCGCTGTTGCCGTGATCGCCTTGCAGGCCGCGAGTGCCAGCTCGTCAGGCGTGCGCCGATCCGACTCCATCAGCATCCAATCGAACGTTGCGGCCGCCTGCCTGAAGTTGTCGGTCGACGCCGCGTGGCTGTCGTAGTCTGCGATGACCTTGCTGTCCAGCGAGCGCTGGCGCTGATGGGCTCGCTTCCAGGAGACCTCGGGGGCGCACACGAGCGCAATTACCAGGTCCGGCACCCGCGCGCCGGCGGCGATATTGTTCGCCACCAGGTCTTGTGCGGACAGGTAGCGTCGGAACACGGCGTCCGACGGATACCAGCGGTCGAGCAACACGATGCCGCCGCGCGCGGCCAAGTGGCGCGTGCTGATGTCGGCCCTGCCGGCGCGCAGGGCATCGGCGATCGCCTGGTCGGCGGCGGCCGTCGGGGCTGCTCGAAACGTCGCATACAGTGAGGCCAATTGGTTCTGGATCGCGGGCGGCAGTAGTTCTTTTTCCACCAGTACGGCGGCCTCGTGCCCGGCGCCGGTCAGGCGCTCGCGCACCCGCTCGATCAGCGTGGTCTTGCCGACCGCCTTGGGACCGTCGAAACTCACGATCAGCGCCATTTCACACTCCCGCCATGGGTTGGCCGTCGAGCGAGCCGGCCCGGTAGATCGTCAATCCGAGGCAGCCGGCTTCGTGCGCGTCCATCAGCCAATCGCGGATCTGCCCGACGCTGGTCTCGCTGACGCAGTTGATGGTCTTGGTGATGCCGCCGTCGATGTGTCTCTGGAACGCCGCCTGCACCTTGATATGCGACGTACCTGGGATCTCGATTGCGGCCGGCATCAACGCTGCCAGCGCAGGGCCGGCGATCGCGGACAGGCTCTCGCCGATCAAAAGGCGCGCGAGCGCCTGGCGGCTGTCGATGCCGTGCTGCTCCAGCACGAAGCCAATCACAGGATCCAGGATGCGAATATGTTCGCCGATGACGATCTGGTTCCATACGTGCGAGAACAAGGGTTCGACGCCGCACGAGGCGCCGGCGATCAGGGCGATGGTGGCGGTGCCGGCGATGGCGACCAGCGCACCGTTGCGGCGTGCCGGACCGTGGCTGGGCTGCCAGGCGGGATAGGGGCCAAGCAGCGCCGCAAGGCGTTCGGATTCGGTGCTGGCGGCATCCATCATGAGCCGTCCCAGGCGCTCGGCGAATGCCACGCTGGCTTCGTCGCCGTAGCGCATGCCGCACAGGATCAGGGCGTGGGCGAAGCCCATGATGCCGACGCCGATCTTGCGGGTTGCTTCGGTGTTACGGCGTAGTGTTTCGTTGGCGTGGCAGTGCACATCATGCATGCCATCGAGGAAGCGCACCGCAAGCTTCACATGGGCCTGGAAATCCGCTTCGTCGAAACGCACAATGCCATCGTCGTTTGCATGACAGAAGGCGACCAGATTGAGCGAGGCCAGCAGCGCAGATTCGTCGGTCGCCAGCGGCGCTTCGCCGCACACGTTGGCGGCCATCACTGGCGCCTCGGTGTTGGCGATGCGGGCGATACGATCCGGGAAGATGACGCCAGGCTGGCCGGTGGCGTGGATCGACTGCGCAACGCGTTCGAGGCGTTCCAAGCTGGCGCTGTCGTGCCGGACGCTGGCCATGAAGCCGTCATCCAGGGCCACGTTCATATTGGTCACTTTTAGCGTACCAGCCAGGTCCAGATAATCATCCAGACGGCCGCTCATCGGCATCGTCACGGCGTTCGAAGCGGGACGTGGACGGCCGGCCTGGTGCTGGACGGTGTCGTCGTCGATCGAGCGGATGAGCTCGGGAAAGTCGAGCTCCTTGCCGCTGACCGCATAGCCCACCCCGCCCATGCCGTCATGGATGTAGCGGAACGTGGCGAGCGCATCTTCGAGCGGACGGCGCACATCGACGGCGAAGCAGGCAAAGATCCGTTGCTCGTTGTGTCCGGCATTCACCAGCAAAGGGCTGTTGGGGAGCATTTTCCCGTTCATCATGGCGTCGCGTACGCGTTCCGGGAAGGCATCACGGTCGGGCTCAGGGCGCAAAGCCTCGGCCTGTAAGGCCAGAGCGGCCACTCGGTCGGCCAGGCCATCCCAGCCTTGTTCCTTGTGCTGGTGCAGAATACGGTTCTCCAGCGGTCCGACGAAGGGACTGGTTCCCAAGGTAAACGCTTTATACGATTTCATTGTTATCACTTCTCCCTGGTGGACGTCAGAAAATACATCAGGTCTTGCGCGTGCAAGCGCGCATTGGGCAGGCGGGCCCGGGCCCATTGCTGCAGTCGGTGCGGCTCGAGCAGCGCGGGTTCTTGTTTCAGCAGGGCGACCGCGTTGCCGATGGCGAAGTCGGGTGAAGCCAGCACCAGCCGGCGCAAAGCGTCGTGGCTGACCTGGCTCTTGCGCAGCAGTTCTTCAGCCCTGCGCGGCGCCCATTCCCACAGGTATCCGGCGGCCTGATCGCCAAGCTCGTTTCTGTCGAGGAAGGCTTCCATTTCGGCGGCGGTCTCTGGCCCGTAGTGCAGCAGCAGGTTGATGAACTGGATGGGATGCCAGTCTTTCGGAAAGTCTTTTGCCAACGATTTCAGGAGCTGACGCTTGACCGGTGTCGACAGGGCGGCAGGATGCCTGATCAGGAATTGGCGGTCTTCGTCATCCAGTCCGCGCAATGCCTGTTCACCGTGTTTGTCCATTTGTTCCATTACCCAGCCAAGCAGGGCCGAGTAGCCAGGCTCCCTGGGGTTACGCGTGAACAAGCCAGACCCCACAAATTGGCTTTGCGCGAGCTTCCGATTGAATTCCTCGCGACGGTGCTTGACCAGGGACGGCCACCATGCCAGCGCAGTGCGCCGGTTCACCGCGGGGTCTGCCGACTCGACCTGGCGCAGTAAGGTCTGCTCAGGGACAGGAGAACCGAGCAGGCCATGCCACCAGTAATCACGAGCTTCCCACTGGTTTGCCGCCGCACATGCCAGCAGTCCCGCGTTGAACAGCAACGGCATGTGCTTGTACATGGGCGGGGAATCATGGCGCGCCAGCCAGCGGGTGACGACCGAGAGGAAATCGCGTACCGGAACCGCCATCTGGCTCCAATGGTGGGTGGAAGTGCTGCTCGCGTAGAAGTCAATCAATTTCGGCAGGGTTTCCGAAGGCGCAGTATTCCATCCAGGGAAGATCCAGTTGTGTCGGTGTTCCGAATCTGGCGCGGGCGTCAGGCTCCAGGCCCAGCAGGCACCGATCCACTCGAGCTGTTGTGCCATATCGTTCAATGGACGCGAGCAAGGGAAAAGCAGGTCTTTTTCTAAGGTCAGGTGAGCCAATACCTGGTCGGCCAGTAAAGGAAGCTCGCTGCCGATGTCTTCTTCGCGAATGATGCGGCGGCCAATGGCGGCGAATACAGCTTCACTGGCGCCGATCGTGTCAGCCAACGCGGGGGCTTCGCGTAGTTGGCTAGAGATCAGTTCCAGCTCGTTAATATCGAGTACGTCGAGCGCCGCGTCCACCATCGGACGACGCTGGTTGTCGAAGCACGCCGGCGCCCATGACGTCAGGTCGCCTTCCTTCATTGCCGCCATCAAGTGGCTGCGCAACAGCAAGCGGGTCAGGATCGGACGCCGGAAATCGAATCCTTTCATGCCTTGGACAATCACTTTTTGCTTTAGCAACGACTCGAACGAGGATAAATTGTCTACCAGCCTGTTCCACGTTTGCTGATCCAACTCGCCTTCCCAGGCGAGATCCCAGCGTTTCCAGCGTCGCTCTACCAAAGGCCGGATCAGATGGACGCCCGAGGTGTCGTCGTTGAATAGCAAAGCGAGCAGTTCATTGACGTCGGCACTGCTGCCCGCACTCGCTTGCAGTTTCTTCTCCCGCTTTTCGCTCACGGCCTGGCACAGTACCAGCACATCTTCGACGCTGGCGAACCACTTGCCGCTCGGGTCAAATTGTTGGAGCACGCCATCTGCGGCTCCACTGGTGAAGAAGCTGTCGACCTCAAGCTTCGTCATGCGCTTCTCGAGCCAGTCCAGCAAGCGCATGCGCCAGTCAGGGAGCATGGTCCAGATCCAGTTGCGTACGTCATCCGGCCCGGCTGGTATGTCCTTTTCCGGACTTGCAGGCTCGGTGCTTTTTCCGTCTTTCTCGTCCTCCTCGGCGTCCTTCGTCCACAGGTTCGGCATGGGAAATGGCGAGATCACCAGCAGCGGTGCACCCTGACGGTAGCCGAGCAAGACGTTCACGTGGTCTGCCTCGGGGTTCTCATGGATTGCCAGTACCAAGGGCTGCTGGCTGTGCACGTGCTCGATATCGTTGACGAGCGCTTCCCGCACGGAAGGATGCCCAATGAACTGATGGCGGCCTGTTGCATCGAGCTTCTCGGTCAGCAGTTGGTATTCGGTTTTATCAGGCACATGCAGCCATTCCATGGTCTTGTCCGAACTGATATGTCCGCGTGCGGAGAACCAAGCATCGAGCTTCGGTATGGAGCGGACGGCATAACGGCTGTCGTCGTATTGTTCTTTCGATAGCAGTTGGGGCGCAGCGATGCTCCAGTAGTTCTCACGCTGCAGATCGAGCGGCGGGAAGTCGGGGAAGACGGGCAGGGCAACAATGTGTTTGCCACTCTTCTGGTACAGGCCTAGGTCATCCCGCTCGATTTCCAGCAAGTCGATCAGGCACTGCATTTCCCTTTCGCGTTTGAGCCACCAGGCCGTCTTGCCGCGGTCGAGCTCACCGATCTTGGCGCCGAGCGAGCGCACCAGGACTTCCTTGCTCTTGCCAGGCTTATAGAATACATCCGGGTGGGAAGCGAGCAACCTGGAGGCGACTTTGTCGTAAGACTTGAATTCGCCAAAGCGCGGCGAAGCTTGAACAGGATTACGCATGAAAGGCTCCATCAATCGATGAAACCATCATAGGCGTTCAAAAAATCTTAGTCAACTGCGACGAATTTTGCGATTATCGCAAAAATCGCTGAAAAATTGCATCCTGCGCGAAGTGGTTTCATAGTTCGGTCCACGCGCTGAACACCGCTACACCGCCACCGTTCATCGCTCCTGTTCCGATCAACGAGGATGTGAGGATGATACATATGATGCCTGTACTGTTGCCGTTGCGCACGCCGCCAAGAAAATTTCATCGTCCGGCCAACCTAGGAGTGGGCATTGGTCATGTCGATATCCGCAGCCAGATCATCGGTCACACTTGCATCGCCATGGACAACTCCAACATCCTGCGTGGCGGCCTGGGCTGGGACTTTCGGGTCGACCCGGCTCTGGTACTGGAACACCTGAGCGGCGAGAAGCTGGTGGCGGCCACGATGTCGGTCAGCCTTGCCGCACACGATCGTCCCAGCCAGACCGCCTACTATGAGCTGGCCAGGCGTCTCGGCTGGAAGGTGAACAGCTTCGAGCTGCTGTATGACGAGGCCGGCCACCCGATGGAGAACGAACGTCTGGTCGATGGCGACGTCAGGAAGCAGATCCGCGCCGCAGCCGCGTTCCGTCATTGCGACACCATCGTGGTGTTGAGCGGCGACGGCGGCTTCACCAATGCCGTCCATGACGCCCGCCGCGCCGGCAAGAACGTGGTGGTGCTGGCTTGGGATGGCACCTTGCATCCCGCCCTCGCGGAAGCGGCCAGCGCCTACGCCAACATCGATGGCTTGCGCGAACTGATCGGCCGTCCGCTGCACTGAATTTTTACCGGCGCAGCGGCGGTTCCGCTGTCTTTTTGATTTTTCAGGAGAATGCCATGTTTGATACTTTGCTCAAGACTATCGTCGTTGCCGTCGTCACCCAGGTCGCTACCAAAGTCGTCGAAGCCGTCGAGGAGAAAATGTCGTAAACGTTGACCTATCGCCGGAAAGCAGAGCGGGAATGGCGCCGTCCTCGCTTTGCGTTCCGGCACCCCGCGCGATGCCTGGGGTCTCCGCACGATATAGTGGCGGCAACAAGACATCCTGCCTGACATCATGACCGACCACAGAGATCTACTTCCTTCCGACAACACCGAGCCCGACGACGCCTTCCTCGAGCGCGAACTCGGCCTGGCCGCGCGCGGCATCGAGCTGGTCAAGCTCGAAGGCCGCGTCTTCCTGCGCTTTTCCGGCGAGGTCCTGTACGAAGGCTTGCGTGTGCCCTACCGCCTGGTGCCGGCGCGCGGCGTGCTGGCCAAGCCGAGCAAGTGGCGCAAGATGGACTTGCTGGCGCGGCGCGAGCTGATCGAGGAGCGCACCGACGAGCAAGACCTGCAGCGCCTGCACCTTGAAGCCAAGGAATTCGTGCGCGATATCGCCGAGGATGCGGACGAATTCGGCTGGGATCCGATGACCTTCCTCGACGTGCTCGACGAGCTGGAAACCTCCGAGCCGGCCGAGTACGTGTTCCAGCGCATCTCGCAGCGCCTGACCCACGCGGCCGAGCGCGAAGAGGAAGAGCGCCACGCGGCGCGCACCAAGGAAAGCATCAACCTGGCCGAGTACCCGCGCTCGTTCGAGGTGGCCAGCCGCATGCAGCGCAAGTTCATCGCGCTGCTGGGGCCCACCAACTCGGGCAAGACCCACCGCGCGATGGAAGCGCTGGCCAAGGCCGGCAGCGGCGTCTACCTCGCGCCGCTGCGCCTGCTGGCGCTGGAGAACTACGAGCGCCTGCAGGCTGCACGGCCGCACGGTGAGCCGATCAAGGTCAGCCTGGTCACGGGCGAGGAACGGCGCCTCGAGGAAGGCGCGACCCACGTCGCCAGCACGGTGGAGATGCTCGACACGAAGACGCCGGTGGAAGTCGCCGTGATCGACGAGATCCAGATGCTGGCCGACCGCGACCGCGGCGCCGCCTGGACCACCGCCGTGTGCGGCGCGCCGGCGAACGTCGTCTACCTGGTCGGCGCGGTGGAAGCGCGGCGCGCGATCGAGGCGCTGGCCGAGCGCCTGGAGGTGCCGCTCGAAGTCCATGTGCTCAAGCGTATGGGGCCGTTGTCGATGGAGCCGTCCAGCGTGCGCAAGCTGTCGAATCTGCGCCGCGGCGACGCCGTGATCTGCTTCTCGCGGCGCGAGGTCCTGATGTGGCGCGACATGATCACCGAGAAGGGCCTGTCGGTGGCGACGGTCTACGGCAATCTGTCGCCCGAGGTGCGCCGGGCCCAGGCCGAGCGCTTCCGCGAGGGGCAGGCCGACATCGTGGTCGGCACCGATGCGCTGGCGATGGGCCTGAACATGCCGATCGCGCGCATCGTGATGACCACCACGGTCAAGTACAACGGCTATGAGGAAGAAGAGATCCCGGCGGCGCTGGCCAAGCAGATCGCGGGCCGGGCAGGGCGCTATGGCGTGCACGAGGAAGGCTTCGTCGCCGGCTACGACGACGACACCCACCAGGTGATGCGCGCACTGATGAAGGAAAAGATCCCGCCGGTGGCCGCCACCGGCTTCGCGGTCGCGCCGTCGCTCGAGCAGCTGCACCGCATCGCGGCGGTGACCGGCGAGACCTCGCTGGTCAAGCTCCTGAAACGCTTCGTGCACAATATCGACGTGCCGGACGGCTTCTTCTATCCGCGCATCACCGAGGAGCAGAACGAGCGCGCCGAATGGCTCGACACGCTGCCGCTGTCGGTGGCTGAAAAATTCATGCTGTCGCTGGTGCCGATCTCGAGCCGCGTGCCGGTGCTGCAAAGCGCCTGGGAACACTGGGCGCTGTCGCTGGCCAAGAAGAAGGTGGTCAAGCTGCAGCCGCATCCGAATCCGCAGCACCTGTTCTACATGAACCTGCAGGAGGTCGAGGATACCTGCCGCGTTTATTCGGCCTATGCCTGGCTGGGCTACCGCGAACCGGAGTACTTCCCGAGCATCGCGCTGGCCCAGGAGCTGGCGCGCGAGGCGGCGGAGCGGGTCGATGCAGTGCTGCAGCAGCAGAATTCGGCGGCGCGCCGCAGGCAGGGTGGCGGCAAGCAGGGCGGCCGGCCGGGCGGCAAGCCAGGCAACAGGCAGGGCGGCAAGCGCCGTTGATTCTGCCTGAATAGAAGCTTCACTCGAACCGGCGGGGCGTTACCGGTGTACGATGCCGTTTTTTACAACAACATCGAGACATACGTGAATACCAAGTACATCCCGGAAGCCTTCAACGAATTCGGCGCCAAGTTCCTCCCCGGCCACCTGGGCATCCGCATTACTGAAGTCAGCCCCGGCAAGCTGTCGGCCGAGATGAAGGTCGAGCCGCAGCTGCTGGCGCCCAATGGCTACCTGCACGCCGGCAGCGTGGTCACCCTGGCCGACACCTGCGCCGGCTATGGCTGCGTCAGCAACCTGCCGGAAGGCGCGCAGAACTTCACCACCATCGAACTGAAATCGAACCACCTGGGCACCGCGCGCGAAGGCACCCTGGCCTGCACCGCCACTGCGGTGCACCTGGGCCGCACCACGCAGGTGTGGGACGCCACCGTCACGGACCAGGCCAGCGGCAAGACCATCGCCCTGTTCCGCTGCACCCAGATGATCCTCTACCCAAAAGCGTAAAGAATCAGCCCGCCAGTTCTTTCTCGATCAGCTTGTGCACGGCCGCGAAATCCGGCTCGCCCACATAGGTCTTGAGGATGCGGCCCTGCTTGTCGATCAGGAAGGTGGTCGGGGTCAGGGTGACGTCGCCGAACTGGCGCGCGATGTCGCCGGCCGAATCCAGCGCCACCTTGAACGGCAACTTGCGCTGCTCGGTGAAGTTCAGCACGTAGTCGGGGCGGTCGTACTGCATCGCGACCGCGACGAATTCCAGGCCCTGGTCCTTGTACTTGTTGTAGGTCGCGACCATGTCCGGCATCTCCTTGACGCAGGTGACGCAGGAAGTGGCCCAGAAGTTGACCATCACGACCTTGCCGCGCAAGGATTGGGTGCTGATCTTTTCACCGGCGATGCTGATGAAGGTGACGTCCGGCGCCTGTGTCGTGCTGCTGAACGAGGCGTAGCCGATGCCGGCCAGGGCGAGCACCACGGCGCCGATGGCGGCGGGTTTGAACCAGGAACGGGAAGAGGTGGGAGCGGTCATGGTCGATCGATATAAAAAAACGGCAGGACCATTATAGTCCTGCCGTCCTGGATGGTCAGTGAGACCTCCGGATTAGTCCAGCGAAGCCTGCACGGGGCTGTTCTGCCGCACGCGTGGATCTTCTTCGTTGATGTATTCAAAGATCTTCACCACGCGGGTCACGCCCGAGACGCCCTTGGCGACGTCGGCGGCGATATTGCCTTCGCGCGGGGTGACGAGGCCCATCAGGTAGACCACGCCGCGTTCGGTGGTGACCTTGAACGAGATCGCCGACACGGTCTTCATGTCGACCAGGCTGGCCTTGACCTTGGTGGTGATCAGGGCGTCGTTCGAGCGCGAGGTGTAGCTCGACGAGCCGGAGACCTGCAGTTCGTTGATGACCGATACCACGTTGGCGATCTTGCGCACTTCGCGCTCGGCCGCCTGCTTCATCGCTTCGTCGCGCACTTCGCCGGTCAGCAGCACGCGGCGGTTGAAGCTGGTGACGTTGACGTTGCCGGCGTCGCCGGTGACCTTGCGCATTTCGAGCTCGGCCTTGACCGTGATCGACTTGTCCTCGGTCTGGGCGCCCAGCGTACGGCGGTCGACCGTCGAAACGGCACCCGCCACGCCGGCGCCGACCACCAGGCCGAAGCAGCCCGACAGCGAGGCGGCCAGGGCAGTGCCCAGTACGATCTTGGTCAACAGCGTCTTGGTCAGCAGCGCGGCCATGGGCCGGCGGGTGTTACGCATTCTCGTCTCCTCCGAACAGCGCGACGTCGATGCCGTCGCAGATGCAGTGAATGGCGCACAGATGGACTTCCTGGATGCGCGCGGTGCGTGCATGCTGGACGTTGATGTGCACGTCGGCATCGGTCAGCAGCTTAGCCAATTGGCCGCCGTCCTTGCCGGTGAAGGCCACGATGCGCATCTCGCGCTCCAGGGCCGCCTCGACCGCGGCCAGCACATTGGCCGAGTTGCCCGAGGTCGAAATCGCCAGCAGGATGTCGCCCGCCTGGCCGAATGCCTGCACCTGCTTCGAGAAGATCTCCTTGAAGCTGTAGTCGTTGCCGACCGCGGTCAGGATCGAGGTGTCGGTGGTCAGGGCGATCGCCGGCAGCGGGAAGCGCTCCCGCTCGAAACGGCCGACCAGCTCGGCCGCGAAGTGCTGGCAGTCGGCGGCCGAGCCGCCATTGCCGCAGGCCAGGATCTTGTTGCCGTTGGAGAGGGCGCTGAACATGAGTTCTACCGCCGCCGAAATGGAAGGAGCCAGGGTGGCGGCCGACTTCATCTTCAGGTCGGCGCTCTCCTGGAAGTGAGCGAGGATGCGTTGAGTATTCATAGCCGAGGATTATAGTGCAGCGGCAACCCCACCTGAGCAAGCGCAGTAAAAATTGCTTACACTTCAATGATGTTCCGCAACCATTCAATTTGCTCGCCATCGATGGCGACCAGGTCGAAACGGCAGGGAGGAGTGATGGGAAAACGCAACAGATAGACTTGCGCCGCACAGACCAGGCGGCGGATCTTGGCAGGGGTGATGCTGGCGGCGGCGCCGCCGTGTTCGCGGTCGGCGCGCTGGCGCACCTCGACGAACACCAGGGTTGCGCCATCGCGCATGATCAGGTCGATCTCGCCGCCTTTGCAGCGAAAATTCTCCTCGACCCGGGACAGTTTATGGCGCCGCAGGTAATCGAGGGCGGCGCGTTCCCATTGCTGGCCCTGGGCCTGCCGTCGGGACAGGCGCAAGGGCCACATCTCATTGGCCGGTCACGCCGGTCGCGACCGGTTCGAACACGCGGCGCGGAGGCGGGACGCTGTCGCCGCCGGCGTCGTCGGTGAGGATTTGTTCAGTCGGGCCGTTGTCGCGCACGACGACGCCGGTCTCGACGCGGCGGAAGGCGCGTTCACCTTGCCCCATGTTGACCGACAGGCGGCCGGTGGCGCCGTCGAGCTCGAACGAGCCGGTAGGGCGCTGCGCCAGTTCGCGCGCGATGCGGAAGGCGTCGATGCCGAGCGCGTACAGGCGCTGCAGGTCGAGCGCTTCGCTGCCGCTGCTCCAGCGCGGATAGCCGGCGACGGCGGGGTGATCGGGCTGCACGGTCCAGGGCAGGTCGAGGATGCGTACGCCGACCAGTTCGGACGGCACGCTGGCCGGATCGCGGCCCGGGTTGATCGACGCGGTGCCATAGGTCGGCAGCGAGGTGCCGATCGCCATGCGCACCTGGCGCAGGCCGTTGGCGTCGAGCGCGGCGTAGACCAGCTGCGGCGGTTCGCTTGATAATCGGGCGCGCAGCTCGGCCAGCGCATTGCCGTCGACGTAGCCGCCTTCGGCCGGCAGTTCGACCGTCGCGTGCATGCGGCCGAGTTCGGCCCAGCGCTGGCTGAAGGCGCCCGACAGGCGTTGCTGCCAGGCGGCGCGGCCGGTGAGCACCAGGGCCTGGCCGACGGGCTGCTCGCCGGCGGCCCAGTCGGCCACCTGGCGCGCTTCGTCCTCGAGCGACAGGCCGATGACGAGCATCTGGCGCGGCAGCGGCGAGTTGACTTGCGGGTGGTTCAGGGCGATGGTCGGCTTGTTGACCGCGCCGCTGGTGGCCAGCGACACCACGGCGGAACGCGCCAGCGGGCCGACCACGATATCGTTCTGTTCGGCCGCGCTGCGGTAGGCGTCGAGCGCCGCCTGCGCCGAGTCGCCGGTGGGCACCAGGTTGACGGTGACGCCCTCGCGCTGCTGTTCATGGGCGGCCATGAAGCCGGCGCGCACCGCCTCGGCCGGCTGGGCCAGCGCCTGCGAGTCGAGCGGCAGCAGCAGCGCCACGCGCACGGCCGGGCCGCTGTAGGGCGCCGACGATGGCGCCGCGGCGCGCGGGCTGCCGCCGGCACTCGGCGGCAGTTCGACCGGATTGGTCTGTACGCCACTTTCGTCACGCGGCGGCGGCGTGTAAGCTGGCGCCGGCGGCGGCGCATTCGTCACCGGCGTCGCGGGACCGCATACTCCGCCGGGCATGCCGCAGCCGGTATCGGGAGGCAGCGGCGTGCTGCCGCAACCGGCTAATAGTGTAATGACGGCGGCCGCGAGCAAGCCCGGTAGATTTTTTTTCTTCAGCATCGGAACCCTTTATGACAGATCAGCAGACCATCGACATCGCCCGACTTCCCGTCATGGGCGAGGCGGCCCAGCAGTCCTATCCTACCGCAACGCTGTACGTCGTGGCTACTCCGATCGGCAACGTTACTGACATCACCCTGCGTGCTTTACACCTGCTGGCGCTGGCCGACGTGGTCGCCTGCGAGGACACGCGCAAGACCGGCGCGCTGCTGCAGCGCTTCGGCCTCTCCCAGCCGACCATCGCCGCGCACCAGCACAACGAGCGTGAAGTGGCCGATAAAATCGTCGAGCGCCTGCGCGCCGGACAGCGCGTGGCGCTGGTGTCCGACGCCGGCACGCCCGGCGTGTCCGATCCCGGCGCCCGCATCGTCGACGCGGTGCGCAATGCCGGCCTGAACGTGGTGCCGCTGCCCGGCCCCTCGGCCGCGATCGCGGCGCTGTCGGCGAGCGGCCTGGTGAACGACCGTTTTCACTTCGTCGGCTTCCTGCCGGCCAAGGCCAAGGGCCGCGAGGCGGCGCTGGCGCCGCTGGTGCGCGAGACCTCGACCCTCGTGTTCTATGAGGCGCCGCATCGCATCAATGATTGCGTCGAGGCGCTGGCGGCGGCGTTCGAGCCGACCCGGCAAGTGGTGTTCGCCCGCGAGCTGAGCAAGATGTTCGAGGAAGTGCACCGCTGCGAACTGAAAGATGCGCTGGCCTGGGTCAAGGCCGACCAGCACCGCGAGCGCGGCGAATTCGTGGTGCTGGTGGCCGGCGCCGTCGAAGCCACGGACGCGGAAGACGCAGAGGCCGAGCGCGTGCTGCAGATTCTCCTGAGCGAATGCAGCGTGAAGCAGGCGGCGAACCTGGCGGCGCAGATCACTGGCCGCAAGAAGAATGCGCTTTACGAGCGGGCGCTGCAGATCAAGGGCGAATGAGGGGTCACCACTTGCACCCCGAATCCTTCTTGTCCATCAATAAGTAAATCGGCGCCAGCAGCCCGCCCGGAATACCGTCCTTGCAATCGCGGCGCTTGGCCTCGCGGATGCCGCGCGCCAGCTTCGATTCGGTCTGCAGGGCCGGCTCGGGGAATTGCGCCAGCGCCGTGCCTTCTTTCGACGGGTCGCGCAGGTGGGCGTTCGCGCGCGCCGTCTCGCGCGCCGCGTTCATGTCGAACTTCGGCGCCGGTTCAGCTGTTTCGTCCTGTTGCACGACGAATGGATCGGGAGTGGCGCTTGCGCTTTCCGGCACTGCGATCACGGCCTGCGGTGGCGCCGGCCGGGTCGTGCGTGGTGCAGTGGGGGCGCTCGGGGCCGGCGCTGCGGGACGAACGATTTCCGGCTCGGGTGGCGGCGGTGGCGGCGCCGGAGGGGCGATCATGACGGAGAGCACCGTCGGCTCGGCCGGCCCGATCTCCATGGTCTTGAACGTCGTGTTCCGGTACGCCAGCAGGAACAATGCGTGCACCGCGATCGATACCGCGACGCCGATGACGATGCGCCGGTTGTCTCGTTGCAGGCTGACCGGCTCGCCAAAGTTTAGAGCCATATGCATGACATACATACCTCAACTTAACTTTAGAAAGCTACCAGCTCGCTATTTTGCAACGAAAACTTGACCAGGTCACGCGAAACCGATATTATCTCGCTTCTTCGGAGTGTAGCGCAGCCCGGTAGCGCACCTGGTTTGGGACCAGGGGGTCCAAGGTTCGAATCCTTGTACTCCGACCAGCATTAAGAAAAAAGCCGACAACGTGAGTTGTCGGCTTTTTTCGTTGTGGGGTGTCGTCCACCCCGACGATTTATCCGGCGCGCTTGGCCGCGATCGCATTCCCGGCGCGGCTAATGCTCTTGCGGCCCAGCTGCTGCGAGATGAACAGGCCGGCGTCGACCACCTGGTCGAGATCGATGCCGGTCTCGATGCCCAGTCCCTGCATCAGGTACAGCACGTCCTCGGTCGCCACGTTGCCGGTCGCGCCCTTGGCATAGGGGCAGCCGCCCAGGCCGGCCACCGAGGAGTGGAAGATCGCCACGCCGATTTCCATCGCTGCATAGATGTTGGCCAGCGCCTGGCCGTAGGTGTCGTGGAAGTGGCCTGCCAGTTGCCCGATCGGGAATTCCCGCGCCGCGCGCAGCATCACGGCCTGCGTCTTGCGGGCGGTCGAGACGCCGATGGTGTCGGCGATGTCGATCTCGTCGCAACCCAGGTCGCGCATCCGCGCCACCACGTCGCCCACCGCATCGAGCGGCACCTCGCCCTGGTAGGGGCAGCCGAAGGCCGTGCTGATCGAGCCGCGCAGGCGCAGGCCGTGTTCCTTCGCGGCGCGCGCTACCGGTTCGAAGCGGGCGATCGATTGGGCGATCGAGCAGTTGATGTTCTTTTGCGAGAAGGCCTCCGAGGCCGCGCCGAACACGACCACCTCGTCGGCCCCGCCGGCCAGGGCGGCCTCGAAGCCCTGCATATTCGGCACCAGCGCCGAATAGATGGTGCCTGGCAGGCGCTCGATGCGCGCCAGCACCTCGGCGCTGGTCGCCATCTGCGGCACCCATTTCGGCGAGACGAAGGCGGCCGCTTCCACGTTGACGAAGCCGGCGCGCGCCAGGCGCTCGACCAGTTCCACTTTCACGTCGGCGCTCAGCGCTTCCTTCTCGTTCTGCAGGCCGTCGCGCGGGCCGACTTCGACGATTTTTACTTTCGCAGGCAGGGCGGGCTGGTGGGTCATGTCAGTATCCAAGTTGGCGGTCGACCAGGTCGTCGACCGGTTGGCCGTCTTCCAGGGCGCCAATCTTGTCGGCGATCTGGCGCACGGCGTCGAGGCGCATGGTGAGCGCCGAGATGTGCGGGGTGAGGGCGATGCGCGGTTCGTTCCAGAACGGATGCGGAGCCGGCAGCGGCTCGTGGCGGAACACGTCGAGCGTGGCGCCGGCGATGTGCCCCGAGCGGATCAGGGTCATCAGGTCGGGCTCGGCGAGGATCGCGCCGCGCGAGACGTTGATCAGGTAGGCGCCGGGCGCCAGCTTGCCCAGCCGGTGGCGGTCGAGCAGGTTGGTCGTGTCCGCGGTCAGCGGCAGCAGGCAGACCAGCACGCGTGTGCCATGCAAAAATTCGTCGAGCTGCTCCATGCCGGCATAGGTCGGCAGGCCGGGGATATCCTTCGGGCTGCGGCTCCAGCCGCGCACCGGGAAGCCGAAATGGCGCATCGCCTCGACCACCGGCATGCCAAGCTTGCCCAGTCCCATGACGCCGATCGTGAACGATTCTTTCGGATGCTGGGGCAGAGGATTCCAGGCGCCGTGGCGCGCTTGCTGTTCGTATTCGTCGAAGCGCCTGAAGTAGCGCAGCACGGCGTGCGCCACGTACTCGGCCATCTGCACGCCCATGCCGGCGTCGCCCAGGCGCACCAGCGGCACGCGCGGCAGCGTCTCGCCGAACTTGAGCACGGCGTCGACGCCGGCGCCCATCAGGAAGATCGCCTTGACCTCGTCCAGCTGCGCCAGCAGGCCGGGTGCCGGGTTCCACAATACCGCGTAATCACAGGGGGGCAATAGCTGGCCCTCCTTCCAGGTGACCGTCTCGACGCCTGGCATCACGGCCGAGAACTCGCGTTCCCACGGCTCGATGACGCCATCGCCCCGGTACAGGACAATGCGCATGTCTCCCCCTCGTTTTTGTCAGGGTGGTTCTTGTATGTGTCTGTCTATGCTGCCTTGAAAGCCAGCAGCGGCGCGCCATCGGCCACCTGGTCGCCGACCTCGTACAGCACTTCTTCCACCAGGCCGTCGCTCGGCGCGGAAATCGTGTGTTCCATCTTCATCGCTTCCATGATCACCAGCGGCTCGCCCTTTGCAACAGTCTTGCCGGACTGGGCCAGCACCGCGACCACCTTGCCCGGCATCGGCGCCGTCAGGCGACCGCCCGCCGATTCAATCTCACCGGCATGTGCCATCGGGTCATTGTACGTCAGGGTGTGATGGCGGCCACCGGTAAACACGTGGAATGCGTCGCCGTCGCGGCGCACACAGCCGTGCAGGGCGGTCTCGCCCAGGCGCAGGGCCAGCTCGGCATCGTTCTGCGATACTAGTTGTATGCGCTGACGCTGCTTATCAAGGTCAATTTCCCACCCACTATTGCGGTAAGTCAGACCGATGCGATAGTCGCCGTACTCATCGCTGAAGGACAGGGTGCGGCGGTAGTCGCCATTCATGCGCCAGCCGCTTGCCTGGCTCCATGGGTCGGCGTCGTTGGCGGCGCCGTGCACGGTTTCGTGGTTGGTAAGGGCGAGCGCGGCCAGGGCCAGCGCACCGAGCGGGGCAGGGGCCGCGGGCGGGAAAAGTGAGGATTGCTTGCGTTCGATCAAACCCGTGTCGAGGTCGGCGCTCGCGAACGCTTGGCCTTCGACCAGGCGTTTCAGGAAAGCGATATTGGTGGCCAGGCCGACGATGCGGAACTCGCTCAGCGCCTGCGACATGCGCGCCAGCGCCTGCGTACGGTCCGCGCCCCAGACGATCAGCTTGGCGATCATCGGATCGTAGAACGGCGAGATCGCATCGCCCTCGCGCACGCCGGAGTCGACGCGCACGGCTGCCGGGTTCATACCATCCGCGCCCAGCTCGAACGCCACCGCCTGCGGCACGTCCATGTGGCGCAAGGTGCCGATCGACGGCAGGAAGCCCTTCTCGGGATTCTCCGCATACACGCGCGCCTCGATCGCGTGGCCGTGGATGGCCAGCTCATGCTGCTTCTTCGGCAGCGGTTCGCCAAAGGCGACGCGTAACTGCCATTCGACCAGGTCGGTCCCGGTGATCATCTCGGTCACCGGATGCTCGACCTGCAGGCGGGTGTTCATCTCCATGAAGTAGAACGAACCGTCCTGGTTGGCGATGAATTCCACCGTGCCGGCGCCGACGTAGCCGACCGCGCGAGCGGCGTTCACCGCGGCTTCGCCCATGGCCGCGCGGCGGTCCGCCGGCATGCCCGGGGCCGGCGCTTCTTCCAGCACCTTCTGGTGGCGGCGCTGCACCGAGCAGTCGCGCTCGTGCAGGTAGACGCAGTTGCCCAGGCTGTCGGCGAAGACCTGGATCTCGATGTGACGCGGGCGGATCAGGTATTTCTCGACCAGCACCTTGTCGTCGCCGAAGCTGGAGATCGCCTCGCGCTTGCACGAGGCCAGAGCGGCCTCGAAATCTTCCGAACGCTCGACCACGCGCATGCCCTTGCCGCCGCCGCCGGCGCTGGCCTTGAGCAGCACCGGGTAACCGATGCTGTCGGCCTGCTGGCGGAGAAAACCAGGATCCTGCTCGTCGCCGTGGTAGCCCGGCACCAATGGCACGTTGGCGCTCTCCATCAGCTGCTTGGCGGCCGACTTCGAGCCCATCGCGCGCATCGAGGATGCCGGCGGGCCGATGAACACCAGGCCGGCGGCCTGCACCGCATCCGCGAACTCGGCGTTCTCGGACAGGAAGCCGTAGCCGGGGTGGATCGCCTGGGCGCCGGTAGCCTTGGCCACCTCGATGATCTTGCTGCCACGAAGATAGCTGTCCTTGGCGGCCGCGGGGCCGATCAAGACCGCCTCATCGCATACCGCGACGTGCTTTGCGCCGGCGTCGGCCTCGGAATACACGGCGACGGTACGAATACCCATGCGGCGCGCGGTGGCGGCCACACGGCAGGCGATTTCGCCACGGTTGGCGATGAGGATCTTGGTGAACATGCGTTTTATCTTTCGCTTATGGTTGTTCGAACGAGTTGTGCGCGCGGCCGTGTCTCCCCGGCCGCGCAGGGTGCTACATCAGCAGCCGCAAGCTTCCTTCTGCACCGAATCGAGCGTGGCGGCGCGCGTCTTGAGGCCCAGCTTTTCGAGCAGCACGCGGTCGTCGTCGGCTTCCGGATTGTCGGTGGTGAGCAGCTTGTCGCCGTAGAAGATCGAGTTGGCGCCGGCCATGAAGCACATCGCCTGCACCGCTTCGCCCAGCTCGCGGCGGCCCGCCGACAGGCGCACGCGCGCTTGCGGCATGGTGATGCGCGCCACCGCGATGGTGCGTACGAATTCGATCGGGTCCAGCTTTTCCATACCGTGCAGCGGCGTGCCTGCCACCTGCACCAGGTGGTTGACAGGCACCGATTCCGGATATGGGTTCAGGTTGGCCAGCTGGGCGATCAGGCCGGCGCGCTGCTCGCGCGTCTCGCCCATGCCGACGATGCCGCCGCAGCAGACCTTCAGGCCCGCTTCGCGCACGCGACCGAGCGTGTCCAGGCGGTCCTGGTATTCGCGGGTGGAGATGACGTTGTTATAGAAATCCGGCGCGGTGTCGATATTGTGGTTGTAGTAGTCCAGGCCCGCTTTTTTCAGCTGCTCGGCCTGGCCGGCCTCCAGCATGCCCAGCGTGGCGCAGGTCTCCATGCCCAGCGCCTTCACTTCGCGCACCATGGTCTCGACCTTTTCCATGTCGCGCTCCTTCGGGCTGCGCCAGGCGGCGCCCATGCAGAAGCGGGTCGCGCCGCTGGCTTTCGCCGCGCGCGCCGCATCCAGCACGGTGTCGATGTCGAGGATCTTCTTGGCTTCGACGCCGGTATCGTAGCGCGCCGCCTGCGGGCAGTAGCCGCAGTCTTCCTCGCAGCCGCCGGTCTTGATCGACAGCAGGGTCGCCAGTTCGACGTCGCCGTCCGGGAAGTATTCGCGGTGCAGGGTCGAGGCGCGGTGCATCAGTTCGGGGAAAGGCAGCTCGAACAGCGCGAGCACGTCGGCCAGCGGCCAGGTGGCGTTCTCCGCGGGCTTGATGGCGGCCGCAGGGCGGTGCAGGGCGATGGTATTCATATCGGACATAGTGGTTCCTTCAGGACTGGCCTCGCGTGGACGGCCATCCCGGCAGTCCAGCGAGATCGATGAATTCGGCCGCCGCGGCGGCCGTCGGTGTTTGCAGGCGCGGCACGCGACCCAGCAGCGGCGCCGGGATGCGCTGTGCCAGCGCCTCGATGTTCTCGCGCTCGAAGCGCATATCGGGATCGGCCGTGTTGGCGACCCAGCCGGCCAGCACCAGGCCGCGCGCCACGATCGCTTCGACCGTGAGCAGGGCATGGCTGATGCAGCCCAGGCGCATGCCGACCACCAGGATCACCGGCAGGTTCAGTTGCGCGGCCAGGTCGGCGCTATCGAAATTGTCGTTGAACGGCACCCGGAAGCCGCCCACGCCCTCGACCACGACCGCGTCGGATGCGGCCTGGATCTCGGCGAAGGCGGCGATGATCGGCGCCGATTCGATGGTGACATTCTCCAGCGCGGCGGCGATGTGCGGCGCCGCCGGTTCGCGCAGCATGTACGGCGTGGTGATCGACGAAGGCAGGTGCACGTTACCGGCGTTGAACAGCATGTCGGCGTCGTCGTTATGCAGTTCGCCGTCGCGCAGTTCGGCGCCGGCCGCCACCGGCTTCATTCCGCAGGCGCGCACGCCGCTGGCGGCGAGCTTGTGCAGGATGGCGCTCGAGACCAGGGTCTTGCCGATCTCGGTGTCGGTGCCGGTGACGAAGCAGGCGAAGCGGGAGGGCAGGCCGTCGATGGCGCGCGCCTCGAGCTCGGGCTCCAGCGCCGGTTCGTCGAGCTCGACCTCCGGCAGCACCGGCGGCGGTGCGGCGATCGGATCGTCCGTCTCGTTCAGGTTTTTCATGAGGCTTTTTCCAGTCTGTTGAGCGCCTGTGCCAGCTGCGCGACGTCGTCGATGCCGTGGGCGGCCGACAGGGTCACGCGCAGGCGCGCCGTGCCCGGCGCCACGGTCGGCGGGCGGATCGCGGGCACCCACAGGCCCTGCTCATGCAGGGCGGCGGAGGCGCGCAGCGCGTCGTCGTTGCTGCCGATGATGACGGGCTGGATCGCGGTGTGCGACTCGACCAGTTTCCAACGTTGGAAATCCAGCGATTCGCGCAATTGCTTGATCAGCCCCGCCAGGTGGGCGCGTCGTGTTTCGCCTTCGGCGCCGCCAATGATATCAAGGCTGGCGAGCAGGGCGTGCGCGAGGGCCGGCGGGCAGGCCGTGGTGTAGATGTACGGACGGGCGCGCTGCACCAGCAGTTCGATGACGCTGGCGTGCGCGGCCACGAAGGCGCCGCCGACGCCGGCCGCCTTGCCGAGCGTGCCCATATACACCAGGTTGGGGGAGCGCAGGCCGAAGTGCTCGAGCGCGCCGCGGCCGTTCGCCCCCAGCACGCCGAAGCCGTGGGCGTCGTCGACCACCAGCCAGGCGCCGTGACGCTCGCACACGGCCAGCAGCGCCGGCAGCGGGGCCAGGTTGCCGTCCATGCTGAAGACGCTGTCGGTGACGACGATCTTCGTGGCGGCGCTGCTGGCCATCAGTTGCGCCTCGAGCGCGTCGACGTCCCCATGCGGATAGACCATGACGCCGGCCTTCGCCAGGCGGGCGCCGTCGATCAGCGAGGCGTGATTCAGCTCCTCTGAAAAGATCGTCGCGTCGGCATCCTGGCCCAGCGCGGTCAAGATCGCCAGGTTGGCCATATAGCCGGTGCACAGCGTGAGCGCGCGCGCCTGTTCCAGGTGCGGCGCCATCCACTCGGCCAGGCGCTCTTCCAGCACGTGATGCGCGCGGCCGTGGCCCGACACCAGGTGCGAGGCGCCACTGCCGGCGCCATGCAGCGCCGCGCCCTCTTGCAGGGCCGCGATCACTTGCGGGTGCGCGGCCAGGCCGAGGTAGTCGTTGCTGCAGAAGGCGAGCAGTTCGCGGCCGTCGACGATCTGGCGCGGCGCGCAGGCGCCGTCGGTCACGCGACGCTTGCGCACCAGGCTGTGGGCGGCGAGCGCGTCGAGCTTGCGGTCGATGGCGGCGATCAGGTCCATGGTCAGATCACCGACTCAAAGGTCTTGAGCGTGCGCGCGGCCAGGCCGGCGACGTCCTCGTCGTCCAGCACGTAGGGCGGCATCAGGTAAACGGTGCGGCCGATCGGGCGCAGCAGCAGTTCGTTCTCCACCGCGGTGGAGAAGAAGCGGCGCGAAAAGGTCGAGGCGCGATCCTTGTCCGGTTCGATGGCGTCGAACGCGAAGATCATGCCGCGCTGGCGGAAGTGGCGCGCGCGTTCATGTTCTGCCAGCGGCGCCAGCGCGATCGTCATCTTCGTCGCCAGCTCGCGATTGCGGTTCAAGACATCGTCTTCCTCGAAGATGTCGAGCGTGGCCAGAGCGGCGCGGCAGGCCAGCGGATTGCCGGTGTACGAGTGCGAGTGCAGGAAGCCGCGCGTGATGTCTTCGCTGTAGAAGGTCTGGTAGATGTCGTCGCGGGTGAGCACCAGCGACAGCGGCAGGTAGCCGCCGCTGATGCCTTTCGACAGGCACATGAAGTCCGGCCAGATCGACGCCTGCTCACAGGCGAAGAAGGTACCGGTGCGGCCGCAGCCGACCGCGATCTCGTCAGCGATCAGGTGCACATGGTGCTGGTCGCACAGGTCGCGCAGCAATTTGAGGTAGAGCGGATCGTACATCGCCATACCGGTCGCGCACTGCACCAGCGGTTCGACGATGATGGCGGCGATCTTGTCGCCGCGCTGTTCGAACAGCTCCTTCACTTCCAGGATCGCGCGGCGCGCCACGTCCTGGGCGGTCTCGCCTTCCGCCGCGTTGCGCGCGTCCGGCGCGCTCACGACGTGCGAGGCGCGCAGCAGCGGGCCATAGGCATCCTTGAACAGCGGGACGTCGGTGACCGACAGCGCGCCGATGGTCTCGCCGTGGTAGCTGCCCTGCAGGCAGACGAATTCCTGCTTGCTCGACTTTCCGGCGTTGCGCCAGGCGTGGAAGCTCATCTTCATCGCGATCTCGACGGCGGAAGCGCCGTCCGAGGCGAAGGTGGCGTGGCCCAGCGCGTGGCCGGTCAGCTTCGAGAGCCGTTCGGCCAGCTCGACCACCGGCGCATGCGTGAAGCCGGCCAGCATCGCGTGTTCGAGCTTGTCCAGCTGGTCTTTCAGCGCGGCGTTGATGCGCGGGTTCGCGTGGCCAAACATATTCACCCACCACGAGCTGATGCCGTCCAGGTAGCGCTTGCCGTCATAGTCGACCAGCCACGGCCCCTTGCCATGGCTGACCGCGATCAGCGGCACCTCCTCGTGGTGCTGCATTTGCGTGCAGGGATGCCATACGCTGCGCAGGCTGCGCGCGATCCACTCGGAGGAGGTCGATTGTGTCACTTCAGGTTTCCAATATCTATGATTGAAGCCATGTCGGCTTGCGTTTTTCAAGGAAGGAAGCCACGCCTTCCCGCCCTTCCAATGAGGCGCGGATGGCGGCGATGCGGCCGGCGGTGTCCGCCAGCAGCGCATCGTCGACCGGTTTGCCGACGATGTCGCGCACCAGCGTCTTGGCTTCCTTCACGGCGTTCGGGCTGTTGTTGACCAGGGCACGGGCGATGCCGGCGACAGTCGCGTCAAGCGCGTCGGCGGCCACCACTTCATGCGCGAAACCGATACGGCGCGCGTCAAGCGCATCGAAACGTTCGGCGGTCAGGAAGTAGCGGCGCGCGGCCTGTTCGCCCATGGCCTTGATCACGTAAGGCGAGATGGTAGCCGGAATCAGGCCGAGCTTCACTTCGGACAGACAAAAACCGGCGGTGTCGACGGCGACGACGATGTCGCAAGCCGCCACCAGGCCCATGCCGCCGGCGTAGCAGTCGCCCTGCACCTTGGCCACGGTGGGCTTCGGACACAGGTAGATGGTGCGCAGCATATCGGCCAGGCGCAGCGCGTCCTCCTGGTTTTCTTCATGCGAATAGCCGGCCATCTTCTTCATCCAGTTCAGGTCCGCGCCAGCGCAGAAGGCCGGGCCGTTCGCGGCCAGGACGATGGCGCGCACCATCTCGTTGCGCCCCAGTTCATCGAAGGCCAGCGCCAGTTCGGCGATCGCGTGCTCGTTGAAGGCGTTGCGCAACTCGGGGCGGTTGAGGGTGACGGTGGCTACCTTGTCGGCGATCGCGATGGTGAGGGTCTGATAATCCATGTTCATCTCTCCTTACATGCGGAACACGCCGAACTTGGTGTCCTCGATCGGCTTGTTCATCGCGCTTGATAAGCCCAGGCCCAGCACCATGCGCGTGTCGCGCGGATCGATCACGCCATCGTCCCACAGGCGCGCGCTGGCGTAATAAGGGTGGCCCTGGTGCTCGTACTGGTCCTTGATCGGTTGCTTGAACGCGGCTTCTTCCTCTGGCGACCATTGGCCACCCTTGCCTTCGATGCCGTCGCGCTTGACGGTCGCCAGCACCGACGCCGCCTGGTCGCCGCCCATCACCGAGATGCGCGCATTCGGCCACATCCACAGGAAGCGCGGCGAGAAGGCGCGGCCGCACATGCCGTAGTTGCCTGCGCCGAAGGAGCCGCCGATGATGACGGTGAACTTCGGCACCGAGGCGGTGGCGACGGCGGTGACCATCTTGGCGCCGTTGCGCGCGATGCCTTCGTTTTCGTACTTGCGGCCGACCATGAAGCCGGTGATATTTTGAAGGAAGACGAGCGGGATCTTGCGCTGGCAGCACAGCTCGATGAAGTGGGCGCCTTTCAGGGCGGACTCGGAGAACAGGATGCCGTTGTTGGCGATGATGCCGACCTTCATGCCGTAGATATGGGCGAAGCCGCATACCAGCGTCGTGCCGTAGCGGGCCTTGAACTCGTCGAACTCGCTCCCGTCGACCACACGCGCGATCACTTCGCGCACGTCGAAGGGCTTGCGGGTGTCGACCGGGATCACGCCATACAGTTCTTCAGGGGCGTATTTCGGCTCGACGCTGTCGCGCAGCGCGCCCTGCACCGGTTTGACGCGGTTCAGGTTCGAGACGATGGTGCGCGCCAGCGCCAACGCGTGCGGATCGTTCTGGGCCAGGTGGTCGGCCACGCCCGACAGGCGGGTGTGAACGTCGCCGCCGCCCAGGTCTTCGGCGCTGACCACTTCGCCAGTCGCGGCTTTCACCAACGGCGGGCCGCCGAGGAAGATCGTGCCCTGTTCCTTGACGATGATCGACTCGTCGCTCATCGCCGGCACGTAGGCGCCACCCGCGGTGCACGAACCCATGACGACCGCGATCTGCGGGATGCCCTTGGCCGACAGGTTGGCCTGGTTGTAGAAGATGCGGCCGAAGTGGTCGCGGTCGGGGAAGACGTCGTCCTGGTTCGGCAGGTTGGCGCCGCCCGAGTCGACCAGGTAGATGCAGGGCAGGTTATTCTGCTCGGCGATCTCCTGCGCGCGCAGGTGTTTTTTCACCGTCATCGGGTAATAAGTGCCGCCCTTGACGGTGGCATCATTACAGACGATCACGCACTCCTGGCCCGATACGCGGCCGATGCCGGTGATGATGCCGGCGCTAGGCGCGGCGCCGTCATACATCTCGTAGGCGGCCAGCTGGGAGAATTCAAGGAAGGGCGTGCCCGGGTCGAGCAGATGTTCGACGCGCTCGCGCGGCAGCAGCTTGCCGCGCGCAATATGCTTGGCGCAGGCGGCTTCACCGCCGCCCTGGGCCAGTTGCGCAACGCGCGCGCGCAAGTCGTCCACCACCGCCTGCATCGCCGCGGCATTGGTCTTGAAGTCCTCGCCGCGCGGGTTCAGTTTGCTCTCGATCTGGGGCATGTGCCGTCCTCTTGTTCGTCCGCCTCTCCCGGCGGTCACTTCTTGTCAGGGAAACTGCCGTCCAGATAGAACCAGCGAAGCGCGCCATCCGGGCCGGGCTCGCGCACGAAGCGGCTGACTTCGTGCAGGCGGTGCGCACGGCCGCCGACCTTGAAGCGGGCGACGAATTCGACGCTATCCTCGTTAATACGGTTCGGGTCTTGCTCTGGATCGTCCGGCAATTCTGCTTTACGTTGACGTAAACGTAAAGCAGTTTTTATCTCGAGTCCGAGCCAGCGCATGGGCTCGGACTCGTCGATGATCGCTTCCTGCGGGCGGGTGCTGGGATGCCAGGTGGCAACCAGATACGGCTCGTCCTTGAGCGTAAACGCGGTGTACCGCGAGCGCATCAGGGTTTCGGCGGTCGGCGGCAGGGCCGCGCCGGCCAGGTAAGGGCCGCAGCATTGCTCGAGCGCGGGGCCGCCGCAGGGGCAGGGAGAGGTGGGACGGGTGGACATGGCGGCAATTATCCGCGATTTCTCTCACGCCGGTCATGCGGGGCGCATGACGGTTCGCCCCATTAGTGAAAAGGCAATCTGGCTTTATTGACGTAGCGTCAACCCATCCAACCCAAACGGCGGCGCCTTCCCCTGCACCAGGTCAGCCAATACCGCCGCCGTCCCGCAGGCAAAGGTGAACCCCAACGGCCCGTGCCCGACGTTCAGCCACAGATTGTCGTAGCGGGTCGCCCCGATGATCGGCGCGCTGCTCGGCGTCGCCGGCCGCAAGCCCGCCCACACCGAGACCTGCGAATAATCCGCCGCGCGCGGCATGGTTTCGCGCACCTGGCGCGTCAGGCCCTCGACCCGCTTCGGATCGTGGCGCAGGTCTTCGCCCACCATGTCGACCATGGCCGCCACCCGCAGCCGGTCGCCGATGCGCGCATACAGCACCTTGCGTTCGAAGTCGGTGACGCTGATCTCGGGCGCCACGTCGTCCTGGCGGATCGGGGCGGAGAGGCTGTAGCCCTTGAGCGGATACAGCGGCAGGTCGATGCCGATCGATTCGGCCAGGTCGCGGCTCTGGATCCCGGCCGCCAGCACGTAGGCGTCGGCCGTGAGCAGGCCGCCGGCCGTCTCGACGCCGCGGATGCGCGCACGCTCGGCATACAGTCCGGTCGCCTCGCCATGGACGAAGCCGCGAAAGCGCGGATGTTCTCGCAGGCGTTCGGCCAGGGCCAGACAGAAGGCGTGGCAGTCGGCCACCGCCTCGCCGGCGTTGTAGATGCCGCCGGCCAGCAGATGCTGGCTGGCCGCCAGCGCCGGTTCGCGCGCGCCGCATTCCTCGGGCGTCCAGATCTGGCCGGCGCCAGGTTTCGACGCGGCCGCCTCGAACACCTCGCGCGAGCGGTAGACCACCAGCTTGCCGGCGTCGCGCCAGTGGAAGGATTCGGGCGGCACCACCAGCTCCAGCTGCTGCATGGCGCGGCGCGAGCATTCTCCCAGCTCGAGCAGCTTGGCCGTGGTGCGGCGGTTGACGTCGGCGCGGCAGTGGGCCAGGAAGCTGGCCAGCCAGCGGTACTGGCGCAGGTCGGCCTCGGGCTTGAAGCGCAGCGGGCCGTCGGCCTGGAACAGCCATTTGACGGCCTTGAGCGGTATGCCCTCGTCGGCCAGCGGCGAGACGTAGCGGTAGCTGAGCTGGCCGCCATTGCCGTAGCTGGCGCCGCTGCCGACTTCCGGCGCGCGCTCCAGCAGGGTGACGCCATAGCCGGCTTCCACCAGCCACCAGGCCGACGCCAGGCCGACGACGCCGCCGCCGATCACGATGATGTGCTGCATGCCAGACTCGTTTGTTCAAATAGGGGAAAGGAGCTTAGAGGCTGTACGGACAGGCCGCCAATGAATCGTGGGAGCGAAGTCATAACCGGCATATATGTACACATTTGCTGGGCCGTTCAGGCAGATTGGCCGAGGATGGCGCGCCGGTAGACGCTCGCCAGCACGCGCTCTTCGTAGCGCGCCAGCGACGAGTCGCGGCCGGGTTGGTCGCTTGGGTCGCGCGCGCTGCCGCCGGCCAGCACCACGATGCCGTTGCCACTGGCGCGGTCCATGGCGAAGATCGAGCGCAGGCCATAGGCATCGCCCAGGTGGCCCACCGCGTCGAAGCCGGGCGTCAGCCACATCCCGGGACGGTCGGGATAATGGGCGTTGCCCAGGCCGCGCGGGCTGAGGATGCTGCCCAGCGGGTTGCCGTTGCCGCCGACGCCGTCGTAACTCCAGTGGCGGGCGAACATCCGCTCGACCGTCGCCGCCTGCAGCAGGCGCTTGCCATCATGGACGCCGCCCGCCATCAGCATGCGCATGAGGATGCCCAGATCGCGCGCCGAGATGCGCAGGCCGCCGGTCGGGCTGAACGGCGTGGCGTTCGTGCCCGGCACGTAGCCGGCCAGGCCAGGGGGCGGCTGGATGCCGGGGGCGTCCACCTGCGCGACCCAGGGGCCGTTGGATTGCCAGGTTTCGCTGTCCACGGCGCGCTTGCGGTAGATGGTCGCCAGCCGGTCCTGCGCCGCCTTCGGCAGCTCGGACGGGTTGTAGCCGGCCTGCAGGCCGAGCGGTTGCAGCAGCAGGCGCGTCATCAGGCGGTCGAAGCGTTCGCCCGTCACGCGCTCCATGATCGTGCCGATCAGGCCGAAGCCCAGGTTGCAATAGCTGTAATAGGCGCCGTCGGGGCCGGCGAGCTGCGACCAGGCCGGCTGCACGTCCTTCAATGCCGTCGTGGCCGGCCAGAAGTAGCCGCCGTCGTCGCGCAGCGAAGAGGTATGCAGCAGCAGGTGGCGCAGGGTGATCGCCTGGCTGGCGAAATGCGGATTGCGCAAATTGAAACCGAGGTAGGCGGAGACGTCGGCATCGAGATCGACCTTGCCGTCTTCCAGCAGGCGCATCAGGCCGAGCGTGGTGACCAGTTTCGAGATCGAGGCGATGCGGTACAAGGTGTCGGGCGTGGCCGGGCGGTCGGGCACGGCGCCGTTGCCGATGGTGCGGCGTCCGAACGCGCCTTCATAGACCGGCCGACCGGCGCGCAGGGCCACCACCGACAGGCTGGCGAGGGGAAATGCAGGGTCGTCGACGACGGCGGCCAGCTCGGCGTCGAGCGAAGACGCCACACCGCCGGCGCCCACGGGCATCGCCGCGAACAGCGGTTCCATCGCGCCCAGCATGACCATGCCGAGCAGGGATCGCCTGCCGTGATTCATTTCATTCCCTTTTTATCGTGTTTGCCGGATCAGCATACGGAAAGCCCGAAACCCTTGCCTAATGAATAGCCGTAGGCAAGTCATAACTCTTTTGTATTGGTCTCAAGTGGTATGCTTCCACGGTATGAACACCCCCGGTCCCGGATTCCAGGTCAACCTGGACGACAATTCTCCCCTCTACATGCAGCTGGCGCGCAAGCTGGCGCAGGACGTGCGCGACGGCCGCTACCAGGCCGACCAGGCGCTGCCTTCCGAACGCATGCTGTCCGAACAGCTCGACGTCTCGCGCGTCACCGCGCGCAAGGCGATCGACCAGCTGGTCGAGCAGGGTCTCGTGGTGCGCCGCCGCGGCTCGGGCAACTATATCGCCCCGCGCATCGAGCAGCCGCTGTCGAACCTGTCGAGTTTTTCGGAACAGCTGCAGCAGCGCGGCTATACCCCGCGTTCCGAGTGGCTGCGGCGCGAAGTGGTACTGGCCGACGCCGACGAGCAGCTCTCGCTGGGCCTCTCGCCCGGCGCGCGGGTGGCGCGCCTGGAACGCCTGCGCCTGGCCGACGACGTCGTGATGGCCTACGAGATCAGCGTGATCCCGGCCACGGTGCTGCCGCGTCCCGACGGCGTGGCCGCGTCGCTCTACGCCCACCTGGGCAAGAGCGGCCACATGCCGGTGCGCGCGCTGCAGCACATCCGCGCCATGAACGCCGACGCCGAACTGGCGGCGCGCCTGGACGTGCCGGAAGGCCGCGCGGTACTGTTCATCACCCGCATCGGCTACCTGGAATCGGGCGAGCCGGTGGAGCTGACCCATTCCTATTGCCGCAGCGACCATTACGACTTCGTGGCTGAGCTGCGCAGGCCCGCATAACCTCGCGGCATGGCGGCGGCCGATCCTTTCATGGGATGGCTTGCCGAATTGGTATTACACTGGTTTCATCAAAAAACCATTTTCGAGACACGGCGATGCTCAATACCGAAACCCCTTCCCAGGCGCACGCCGCCCTCGACCAGTACCCGACCACCGAACTGGTGAACGTCTTCGTCGACGACCAGTTCCAGGCCGTCGAGGCGGTGCGCAAGGCCGCGCCGCGCATCGCCGCCGCCGTCACCGCCGCGCTGCCGCGCATGGAAGCGGGCGGACGCCTGATCTATGTCGGCGCCGGCACCTCGGGCCGCCTGGGCGTGCTCGACAGTGTCGAGCTGTACCCGACCTTTTCCTGGCCACATGGACGCGCGGTGGCGCTGCTGGCCGGCGGGAGCGACGCGATGTTCGTCGCGGTCGAAGGGGCGGAAGACGATTTCGCCCAGGGCGCTGCCGACCTGCAGGGCGTGAACGTGGGGCCGGACGACGTGGTGCTGGCGATCGCCGCATCGGGCGGTACGCCGTACGTGCTGGGCGCGATCCAGGCCGCGCGCGCGGTCGGCGCGCTGACGATCGGCTTCGCCAACAACCCGGACGCGCCGGTCACGCAGGAAGCCGAAATCGGCGTCACGCTCGACACCGGCCCCGAAGTGGTCTCGGGCAGCACGCGCCTGAAGGCCGGCACCTCGCAAAAGATCGCGCTGAACACCTTTTCCAGCGCACTGATGGTGCGTTTGAACAAGGTCTACGGCAACCTGATGGTAGACTTGAAGGCTACCAATGCCAAACTGGTACGGCGTGCAATCCGCCTCACCAGCTTCGCCACCGGCGCCGACGAGGAGGCCGCGCGGGCGGTGCTGGAGCAATGCGGATTCCACGTCAAGACCGCCATCGTGGCCTTGTCCAAACAAACCAGTGTCGAGCAGGCGCAAGCGCTGCTGGAAGCGGCGCGCGGCAGCGTGCGCCAGGCGCTCGCGTAAGCGCGTTTCCGCAGCCCCTGGCCTTCTAGGCACAAGAAAGAGACATGCAGAAACCGCAAGCGAACCGCCCGTGGCTGTGGGTGCCATCCCTGTACTTCGCCCAGGCCATCCCCTATGTCGTGGTGATGAACCTGACCGTCATCATGTACAAGGACATGGGGATCTCGAATTCCGACATCGCCTTCTATACCAGCCTGCTGTACCTGCCATGGGTGGTCAAGCCGCTGTGGTCGCCCATCGTCGACATGTTCGGCACCAAGCGCCGCTGGACCGTGCTGCTGCAGGTCGTGGTCGGGGCTTCGCTGATCGCGGTCGGCACCGTCTTGCACACGCCGGCCTTCTTCGCCGTCAGCCTGGCCGTCATGTGGATCATGGCGTTCAGCTCGGCCACCCACGACATCTCGGCCGACGGTTTCTACATGCTGGGCCTGCGCCAGCAGCAGCAGGCCGCCTTCGTCGGCGTGCGCAGCACCTTCTATCGCCTGGCGACCCTGGTCGGACAAGGTCCGCTGGTGGTCCTCGCCGGCTACCTGGCCGTGAGCCTGGGCGACGTCAGGCAAGCCTGGGCGATCGTGTTCTACGTGCTGGCCGCGATCTTCTTCACCGCGTTTGCCTGGCACCAGTTCGTGTTGCCGGTGCCAGAGGACGACCGTCCCGCCCCGACCACCAATAATCCGCTGCGCGACTTCTTCGGCACCTTCGCCGCCTTCTTTAAAAAGCGCGACATCTGGATGATCGTCGCGTTCATATTGACCTTCCGCCTGGGCGAGGCCCAGCTGCTGAAACTCGTGGCGCCGTTCCTGAAGGACCCGGTCAGCGAAGGCGGCCTGGGGCTGACCACCGCCGAATACGGCATCGCCTACGGCACGGTCGGCATCATCGCCCTGACCCTGGGCGGCCTGGCTGGCGGCTGGCTGATTTCGCGCCTGGGGCTCAAGCGCTGCCTGTGGCTGATGGTGTTCGCGATCCACCTGCCAGACCTGGTGTTCGTCTACCTGTCGCAGACCCAGCCGACCGACCTGGTGACGGTGTCCGCCTTCCTGGCGCTCGAGCAGTTCGGCTATGGCTTCGGTTTCACCGCCATGATGATGTACATGATCATGGTGGCCGACGGTCCCAATAAAACCGCGCACTATGCGATCTGCACCGGCCTGATGGCGCTGGGGATGATGGTGCCGGGCATGTGGAGCGGCGACCTGCAGGAATACCTGGGCTACAAGCATTTCTTCATCTGGACCTGCCTGGCGACGATCCCCGCGTTCATCGTGGCGGCGCTGGTCAAGATCGATCCCGAATTCGGGAAAAAATAACGGGCCATGATCGACGCACCGGTGCGCCTGACATCGCTCGACGCCTTCCGCGGCTTCACCATCGCCGCGATGGTGCTCGTGAATAATCCGGGCGACTGGGGCCACCTGCATGCGCAGCTCGCGCATGCGGCCTGGCATGGGTGGACGTTCACCGACACGATCTTCCCCTTCTTTCTGTTCATCGGCGGTGTCGCGATGGCGCTGTCGCTGGGCCGCCTGGCCGCCGCCGGCGCGGACAAGCCGCAGCTGCTCGTCAAGCTGGCCAGGCGTGCCGCGTTGATCTTCCTGATCGGCTTCCTGCTCAACCTGATCCCGCGCTTCGACTGGGGCAGCGTGCGCATTCCCGGCGTGCTGCAGCGCATCGCCCTGTGCACGCTGGTGGCGGCGCCGCTGGTGGTCTACCTGCGCTGGCGCGGCCAGGCGCTTGCCATCTTCCTACTGCTGGCGCTGTACAGCGTCCTGATGCTGCTGGTGCCGGTCCCCGGCATCGGCGCCGGCGTACTGGAACCGGGCCAGGACTTCGGCGCCTGGGTCGACCGCGCGCTGATGGACGGTCACCTGTGGGCGCAAGCGAAGACCTGGGATCCTGAAGGCCTGGTGTCCACGCTCCCGGCAGTGTGCAGCCTGCTGTTCGGCGTGCTGGCCGGCCGGCTGCTGCTCTCGACACTTCCGCGGGTCGAGCAGGTCGTATGGCTGATGCTGGCGGGCCTGGCCTGCCTGGCGCTGGGTTCCACGCTCGACGCGGTCCTCATGCCGATCAATAAAAGCCTGTGGACGCCCTCGTTCTGCCTGTTGATGAGCGGCTGGGCGCTGCTGGCCTTCGGCGCCAGCTACTGGCTGCTGGACGCGGCGCCGTCGACGGCGCTGCGCGAGCGCATGCAGCGCCTGGGCACGCCCTTCGTCATCTACGGCATGAACGCGTTGTTCATCTTCGCTTTATCCGGCCTGATCGCCAAGATGCTCGGCTTTATCAAACTCACCCAGCCGGACGGCAGCCAGCTCGCGCTCGGCCGACTCCTGTACGCGCCGTTCGCCGCGCTGCCGCTGGACCCACGCAACACCTCATTACTGTACGCCATCGCTTTCAACGCCTGCATGTTTGCCATTGCCTGGTGCATGTGGCGCAAGCGCTGGTTCGTCAAAGTCTGAACAGAACACAAAGGAGCCACTTTGCTTCCCAAAATGAACAAACGCGCTTTCACGCTCGGCCTGGCCAGCGCCTTCGCCCTCGGCGGCCTGTTGACCGGCTGCGGCACCAAGCCGCTCACCCGCGGTGTACCGGTTGCCGAAACCAGCGGCGGCGACGATCCGCCCGCCGCGCCGCGCGAGCTGCGCGCCGCCTGGGTCTCGACCGTCGCCAATATCGATTGGCCCAGCAAGCCAGGCCTGTCGTCCGCCGTGCAGCAGAAGGAAGCCATCGCCATCCTCGACCGCGCCAAGTCGCTGAACCTGAATGCGATCGTGCTGCAGGTGCGTCCTTCGGCCGATGCGATCTATCCGTCGAAGCTCGAGCCATGGACCGAATACCTGAGCGGCGCGCAAGGCAAGGCGCCGATGCCGGCCTACGATCCCCTCAAATTCTGGATCGACCAGGCGCATGCGCGCGGTCTCGAGCTGCACGCCTGGTTCAACCCCTATCGCGCGCGCATGGACGCGGCGCGCTCGCAGTCGGCGCCGAACCACATCACCAACACCAATCCGGACATCGTCAAGCGTTACGGCAAGTTCATGTGGATGGACCCGGGCGAGCCGGCCGCCGCCAAGCAGACCATGGACGTGATCCTCGACGTCGTGCGCCGCTACGACATCGACGGCGTGCACATCGACGACTACTTCTATCCCTATCCGATCGAGGCCACGCCGGCCGTGGCCGGCAATGCCGCCGCGCTGGACGGCCGCACGGCCAAGGCCGAGCTGGACTTCCCCGACGATCCGGCCTGGCAGCGCTACCTGAAAAGCGGCGGCACATTGGCGCGCGCCGACTGGCGCCGCGACAACGTCAACCGCCTGATCGAGGCCATGTACAAGGGCATCCATGCCGAAAAGAGCTGGGTGCGCTTCGGCATCAGCCCCTTCGGCCTGGGCCGGCCCGACCGCCGTCCGCCAGGCATCGTCGGCTTCTCGCAGTACGACAAGCTGTATGCCGACGCCGAACTGTGGCTGCAGGAGGGCTGGCTCGACTATTTCGTGCCGCAGCTGTACTGGCCGATCAAGGCGCCGGGCCAAGCCTATGACGTGCTGCTCGACTACTGGATCGGCCAGAACCCGCTGGGCCGCCATATCTGGCCTGGCCTGTTCACCAGCCGCATCGGCGCGCCGACCCGCGACTACGAGCCGGACGAAGTGTTGCAGCAGGTGAGCGTGACCCGATCGCGTCCGCAGGCCACCGGCCACATCCACTTCAGCATGGTGGCCCTGACGCAGAACCGCAAGGGCATCAGCGATCAGCTGCGCGCAAGCCGCTACACCGGCCAGGCGCTGGTGCCGGCCACGCCGTGGCTGGGCAGCACGCGTCCCGGCACGCCCACGATCAAGGCCGTCCGCGGCGCCAGGTCGGTCGACCTGAGCCTGACGGCGGGCAAGGGCAATGCCCTGTATGCGATCTGGGCCCGTCACGGCAATGAATGGCGCTTCGCCGTGGCGCCGGCGGCGCGCGCGACCTGGACTATTTCCGACGACGAACGCCTCGGCCCGGCCGAGATCGTGGTGGTGAGCGCGGTCGACCGCCTCGGCAACGAGGGCGAGCGCGTGCGTGTGTGGTCGAAACCATAATGCGGGTAGCATCACGGTATGCCGACTGATCAAGACAATCTGCGCGTAGCAGGCCCCGGCCTGGGCATCGACGCCGGCGGCACCCAGACCCGCTGGGCGCTTGCCGCGCCCGGCGGCGCGATCCTGGCCGAGGGCACGGTCGACGGTCTCTCCGCCCTGCAGATGGCCACGCCCCACGGCCGCGACGCCGTGCGCGCCACCTTCGAACGGCTGGCGGCGGAGGTATTGCAGCATGCGCATCCGGTGCGGGTACAGGCCGGCCTGACCGGCTTCGGCGGCGACGGCGAATTGCTGCAGGGCTGGCTTGCCGCCTTGCTGGGCGTGGCGCCTGGCGCGGTCATGCTCTGCAACGACATCGAGATCGCCTACCGCGCCAGCTTCGCGCCGGGCGAGGGTTACCTGGTCTATGCCGGCACCGGCTCGATCGGGGCCTTCATCGACGAGCACGACGTGTTCCACCGCGCCGGCGGCCGGGGCGTGGTGCTGGACGATGGCGGAGGCGGCTTCTGGATCGCGCGCGAAGCGCTGCGCCATATCTGGCGCAATGAAGACGAGCGTCCCGGCTGCTGGCGGGAGTCGCCGATGGCGCATGCCGTGTTCGAACACGTCGGCGGATCGGACTGGGCCCAGTCGCGCCAGTTCATCTATCAAAGCGAACGCGGGACGGTCGGCAAGCTGGCGCTGGCCGTCGCCGCCAGCGCGGAACAGGATCCAGCGGCGCGCGCCATCCTGGTCGATGCCGGCCGCGAGCTGGCGCGCCTGGCATCGGCCCTGACCTCGCGCTTCGGCGTCCGCCCAGTGGCCTTGTCCGGGCGCGCCGCCGAACTGCATCCGCTGATCGCCGACACCATGCGCGCGGCGCTGCCGTCGGATATCGCCTTCACGCGGACCGGCTCGCGCGCCCACCACGCGGCCGCGCGCCTGGCGTTGGGTTGAACAACAAGAAACCACCAAGGAGAACAATATGAAATCGATCGCCGCCTTGCTTGCCCTGACCGTACTGGCGGGCTGCTCCACCGTCCCGAGCTATGACACCACCTATACCGCCAAGGGCCAGTCGAGCCGGGCGCGTTTCCTGGTGCTGCATTACACGGTCGCCAACACGCCGAGCTCGATCAAGATCCTGACCGAGAAAGAGGTCAGCTCGCATTACCTGCTGACCGACGAGGCGACGCCGAAGATCTATCGCCTGGTCGACGAGAACCGCGCCGCCTGGCATGCCGGCAACTCGAGCTGGAAGAACTTCACCCAGCTGAACAACAGCTCGATCGGCATCGAGATCGTCAACGCCGGCTGGAAGGACACGCCGACCGGCCGCGTCTATGCGCCGTTCCCGCAATCGCAGGTGGACGCCCTGATTCCGCTGGTGAAGGACATCGTCCAGCGCCACGGCATCGCTCCCGAGAACGTGCTGGGCCACAGCGACATCGCGCCGCTGAGGAAGCAGGATCCGGGGCCGCAATTCCCATGGCAGCGCCTGGCGCAAGAGGGCCTGGTGCTGTGGCCGGACGCCACCCGCGTGGCGGCCGTGCGCCCGGCCTTCGACGCCCTGCTGCCGGACGTCGGCTGGTTCCAGCGCAAGCTGGCCACCCACGGCTTCGGCATCGTGCAGAGCGGCGTGTACGACGAACCGACCCGCACCACGCTGGCGGCGTTCCAGATGAAATACCGCCCGCTGGACATTTCCGGCAATCCGGACGCCGAGACGGCGGCGCTGCTCGAGGTGCTGACCACGCCGGCCGGCACCCCTCCGCCGCCGATGCCGGTGATCCCGGCGCTTCCGCAGCCTTGGCAGGCCGTGCCCGGCCAGCCGCTTCCGCCGGCTCAGCCTGCGGCGCCTGCACCGACTCCAGCGCCAACGCTGGTGCCGCCATCGGCGCCGGCCCCGACCGCCGAACCGTTGCCGGGCGCGCTGGAGAACGTGCCGCCGACCGCCCCGGTGCCTGCGCCCGTGCCCGCCACGCCGCCAGTGAACACGCCGTGACCATCGCCGTACAGCAATTTTCGCTGTATCCTTCGCCCATCCACCCCGTGCGTATGCGGGGTGGGTTTTCTACTGAAGGGTGAAGCAATGCGTCTGCGTCATATCGAGGTGTTCCACGCCATCATGCAAGTCGGCACCATCAGCGGCGCCGCCCAGGTGCTGCATATTTCCCAGCCGGCGGTGACCAAGGTGCTGCAGCACGCCGAGCTGCAGCTGGGCATGCCGCTGTTCGAGCGCGTGCGCGGCAAGCTGTATCCGAAGCCGGAAGCGCACCGCCTGTTCGCCGAAACCGAGAAACTGAACCGCGACCTGCAGGGCATCCGCCGCCTGGCAGCCAGCCTCAAGGGCCGCGCGGTCGAGACCGTGCGCCTGGTGTCGACGCCCACCATCGCGGTCAGCGTGCTGCCGGCCGGGATGACGGCATGGCGCCGCGATTTCCCCGATACCCGTTGTGAACTTGCAACGCATCACACGAGCGAGATCGTCAATGCGCTGCGCCTGGGCGAAGCCGACGTCGCTCTGTCGCTGCAGGATCCGCGCCATCCCGGCATCGTGGCCGAACCGATCGCCCACGGCCTGCTGACGGTGGTGGCGCCCGCCGGCACCTGGACCGACGACGAATGCAAGAAGCCGATCTCGGCCGAAGACCTGAGCGGCGAACTGATCGGCCTGGCCGACCGCGATCCGCTGGGCGAGATGGTCGTCGCCGCCTGCGAGGCGCAAGATGTGCAGCCGGTGTTCCGCACCGTGGTGCAGACCTACCAGATCGCGCGCTCGCTGGTGGAGGCCGGCGCCGGCACCGCCATCCTCGACCCGTTCACCGCCGCTTCGGCGGCGCCAAGCAAGGTGCAGTGCCGCCAGTGGTCGCCATCGATCCCGGTGCACCTGTACCTGCTCACTGCCAGCCATTCGCCCCTGTCGCACGGGGCGCGCGAGCTGGCCAACTGCATCGGCGCGACCGCACGCGCCTGTCTTGAAAATAAGTAAATGAACCTTACCCTCGCCAGCGAGGACATCGCCAGCAGCCCGGATTTCCGCCACCTGGACAGCATCGCCGGCATCGACGTCGACCTGCGCTATGCCACGCCCAACAACTTCGTCGGGCGCGACCTGTATTCACCCTATGATTGCGCCTGGCTGCACGTCGAGGCGGCGGCCGCGCTGGAACGCGCGGTGGCCTGGCTGGCGGTGCATGCTCCCGGCCTGCGGCCGCTGGTGCTGGACGCCCTGCGTCCGCAGCGCGTGCAGCAGCAGTTGTGGGATGCGCTCGAGGGCACCGACCTGCGCCTGTATCTGGCCAACCCGGCGCGCGGCTCCATCCACTCCTATGGCATGGCGCTCGACATCACGCTGCTCGATGCCGATGGCCGCGAGCTGGACATGGGCACCGGCTTCGACGACATGACGGAGCTGTCGCATCCCGCGCTGGAAGAAGGATTTGTGCTGGCCGGGCAACTGAGCGAGCATCAGCTGGCCAACCGCCGCCTGCTGCGCGCGGCGATGCTGCAGGCCGGCTTCTTCGGCATCAAGACCGAGTGGTGGCACTTCGATTGCGGCGACCGCGAGCTGGTGCGCGCGACCTTCCGCCGGGTGCTGTAAGGCTTAAGCCAGCTCGGCCGACTCGACCCGGTTGCGGCCGTTGCGCTTGGCCGCATACAGCTGCTTGTCGGCCGCCACGATCAGGTCGGGCAGGGTGACGCGCAAATCCTTGCTCGAAAAATCGAAGGCGGCGACGCCGAAGCTGGCGCTGGTCGGCACCGGTTCGCCGTCGACCGTGAAGGTGCTGGCGGCGAAGGCTTCGCGCAGGCGTTCGGCCAGGGCGGCCGCTCCCGCCAGTCCGGTCACGGGCAGGATCAGCAGGAATTCCTCGCCGCCGTAGCGCACCACCGCATCGACGCCCTGGCGTGTCATCCCCTGCAGCAGGGTGGCGAAGTTCTGGATCACGTGGTCGCCCTGGTGGTGGCCGAAGGTGTCGTTGATGTGCTTGAAGTGATCGATATCGCACAGCACGACCGAGACCGCATGGCCGAAGCGCCGCGCCCGCGCCAGCTCGGCGCCCAGCAGGTGGTCGTTCAGGTAATGGCGGTTGTAGCAGCCGGTGAGCTGGTCGCGCTCGGCGAGCCGTTTCAGTTGCGTCTGCAGCCTGAATTCCTCGCGCGCCACCCGGTTGAAGCGGCGCGCCGCCAGGATGCCGAAGGTATTGATCATCGCCAGCAGCATGCCCATCGTGAGCAGGTCGGCCACCGGCCGCGGCGGCAGCAGGTAGTGCACCAGCGCCAGGAAGACGATCACGCCGCCGCTCACGATCGCGGTGGCATAGGCCAGCCGGTTCGGGATGTACAGGTAGATCACGACCTGGATCACCACCATCGACAGCGCATGCCAGTGCACCTCGTTCGGACGGGCCAGCGCGACCACCATGAAGCAGCCCAGCGACAGGATTTCGGCGCTCGACGCGGCCAGCCGCGTGCCGCGTACCGACAGCGGACGCCGGTAGGCGAGCCAGGCGCCGGTGCCGCCAATGAGCGCCACGCCCAGCCGCGCAGGGAGGGTTTCACGAAGCGCGGCGTCCAGCCCCAGCGCCGCGATATCGGTCAGGAAGAACAGCTGGAAGAAGATGACGCAGAACAGCAGCGTGAAGCCCAACAGCGAGCGTGTGCGCGATAACTGGCTATTGAGGAATTCGGTCTCGTCCGCGGCGCGCGCGAATTCTCCGGTCAGGGGATGGAATTTCATGAATGATCAGGACGGCCAAACTTGACGGTCGGCAACGCGTCCTGCGGAGGCGGAAACCGGTGGCGCGAGACACGCGCCAGCCCGCTATTGTGTCAGCTTTTGCTATCGAAAACTAACGAATTATAGTAATTCGTCAGTAACCTTGTTTCGATAGCAATGTTTACCTGGGCATTCCCGGTTCAGGGCGTGGCGGAAACCGGCGCGCCCGAGCGCGCCACCCAATCCACCAGCGTGTCGAGCACGGCGCGTCCGCGGCCGTTGCCGCTTTGCTCGCTATTGATCATCGCCACGAACACGCAAGGGGTGCCGTTCGCATCCGGCACGTAGCCGGCCAGCGCCGTGACGTTGCGCAGGGAGCCCGTTTTCAAGCGCGCGCGCCCGGCGGCGGGGCTGTCCTGCAGGCGGCGGCGCATGGTGCCGTCGACCGCGCCGATCGGGATGCTGGACTGGAATTCCGGGGCCCAGGGGCTGCGCAGCCCGGCCTGCAGCAGCTGGGCCATCTGCTGCGCGCTGATGCGCTCGATGCGCGACAGGCCGGAGCCGTTGTCGATCACGAAGCCGGTGTCGTCGATCTGCTTTTCGCGCAGCCAGCCGCGTACGGCGGCGTCGGCGCGGGCGAAGGTCGATTCCTCGGCCTGCGGCAGCGCCAGGCTGCCCGCCACCGGGTCGGCCTGCAGGCTGCCCAGGCTCAGGAACAGGGTACGCGCCAGCGCGTTGTCGGATGGCTTGTTGGTGTCGCGGACCAGTTCCGGCAGCTGGCGCGACACATGGGCCGCGAGCAGGCGCGCGTCGAGGGGCGTGGCGCCGGTGATGGTGCGGCCGCTCAGCACGCCTCCCTGGTCGCTCCAAATCTCACGCACCAGGCGGCCGACATAATCGTCGCGGTCGAGCACGTTGACGCCGTAGCTGCGGTTGCAGTTCTTCGGAAAAGTGCCGCGCAAGACCACCTTGATGCGGCCATCGGCCTGGCGCCGCGCCTCGGGCAGCTTCCAGCCGGCTTCCCATTGGGCGCAGTCGGCGTCGACCAGGGTCATCTCGGACGTCACCGAAACCCGCTCGAGCTCCGGATGCATGCGCAGCTGCAGGCGCGAGGCGGTGGAACGCATGTCGAGCTGCAGCATGTTCTTGTTGACCAGCAGGGCGTCGGGGATCACGTTGTAATACGCTTCCGGCGACTCGTCGAAGGGGGGCAGGCCGAGGTCCGTGCGCGCCGGCTGGAACAGGCCGCGGTCCAGCACCAGGTCGCCCTCGATGCGCTCGATGCCGTCGTAGCGCAGCGCGCGCAGCATGTCGGCGATGTGCTCGCCCGAGAGATCGGCATCGGCGCCGCCCTTCAGGTACAGGCTGCCGCGCAGTACGCCGTCCTCGACCTGGCCCGTGGTGCGCAGCTCGGTGCGGCCGCGAAAGGCCGGCCCCAGGCGTTCCAGGCCGACCAGCGTCGTCACCAGCTTCATGGTCGATGCCGGCTGCATCGGCAGGCCGGCCCGGTGTTCCAGCACGGCGGCGTCGCCGCGCAGCACCAGCACCCCGATCTCGTTCTGCCCGATGCCGTTCTGCTGCAGCGCCTGGGTCACCGCTGGCGGCAGCTGGGCGTGGGCGAACGAGATGCAGGTGCAGAGGGCGAGCGCGAGGGCGGAGCGTTTGAGCATGCTGTTCCTTAACCGAAGAAGAGATAGGCGACGAAGATGGCCGCGATGATGCCGATCAGGTCGGCCAGTAGGCCATAGCTGACCGCATAGCGGGTCTTGCGGATGCCGACCGAGCCGAAATACAGGGCGATGATGTAGAAGGTCGTGTCCGAGGCGCCCTGCAGGATGCTGGCCAGGCGGCCGACGAAGGAGTCGACGCCATAGGTGTTGATCGCATCGATCATCATGGCGCGCGCGCCGCTGCCCGACAGCGACTTCATGAGCGCGGTCGGCAGCGCGCCGACGAAATCGGTCTGCAGGCCGAGCGAGGCGAATACCCAGGCGAAGCCGTTCACGATCAGGCCCAGGATGCCGGAATTGCGCACCACGCTGATCGCGACGATCATGCCGACCAGGTAGGGGATGATCTTGATCGCGGTCTCGACGCCCCCCTTGGCGCCTTCGATGAAGGCTTCGAACACGTTCACCTTTTTCATCACAGCCCCGGTCATGAAGGCGGCGATGACCGAGAACAGCACCAGGTTGGCGACCACGGTCGACACCAGCTGGATCTGCGATTTATCGAGGAACCAGGTGAAACTGAACACCATCGATGCGATCAGCGCGGCGGTGCCGCCGATCCAGGCGAACACCACCGGATCGAACATATTGATGCGCTGGCGGATGCCCACCGCGATGATGCTGAAGATGGTCGCGGTATAGGTCGCGATCAGGGTCGGGATGAAGATGTCGGCCGGATTGGCCGCGCCCAGCACCGCGCGCTGGGCCATGACGGCCAGCGGGATGATGGTCAGGCCGGAGGTCTGGATCACCAGGAACATCAGCTGGGCGTCGCTGGCCTCGTCCTTCTTCGGATTGATCGACTGCAGGCTCTCCATCGCCTTCAGGCCGAAGGGCGTGGCGGCGTTGTCGAGGCCCAGCATATTGGCCGAGAAGTTCATCACCATGTGGCCGTTGGCCGGATGGTCCTTCGGCACGCCGGGGAAGATGCGCGAGAAGAAGGGCGCGATCACGCGCGCGAACAGGTTGATGGCGCCGGCCTTTTCGCCGACGTTCATGATCCCGAGCCAGAAGGTCATCACCCCGGCGAGCGGCAGGGCGATGTCCATCACGGCCATCTTGGCCGAGTCGAAGGTGCCGTCGATGATGCGCTTGAAAATCTCTGTGTCGCCGAGGAACAGCCATTGGAACATCGCTGCGAGGAAGCCGACGAGGAAGAAGCCTGTCCAGATGTAATTGAGTGCCATGTAATGAGTCGCTGCTGGGTATCGCACGATTGTGCAGTGGACAGGGGCTGAGGGCAAGCCGCGTGGATGAAAGAATGCAGCCGCACCATGTGCAAAAGTTATGAGCGTTGCCTCGGGATGGGCGGCGGCCTATGATACGCAACGCCCAACAGGACCTGCTTGTCATGACATTCCGCTATGCCGCCGCCCTCGTGTTAACCTTGTCCTGCCTCGGTGCGCAGGCAGCGCAGGCCCAGGCGCCGGCGCAGTCGGAGCAAAAAGTGCTGCGCATGTTCCTGTCCACCAGCGAAACGGGGCTCGACCCGGCGGCGGCGTCCGACAACGCCACCCTGTCGCTGCTGGAAAACCTGTTCGATCCGCTGCTGCGCTACGACTACCTGGCGCGGCCGGCGAAGCTGCGGCCGAACACGGCGACTTCAATGCCGCAAGTGAGCGCCGACGGCCTGACCTATACCTTCCGCATCCGCCCCGGCATCTATTTCACGCCCGACCCGGCCTTCAAGGGCGTGAAACGCGAAGTCACCGCTGCCGACTATGCCTACAGCCTCGGTCGCCTGCGCGATCCATCGCTCAGGTCGCCCTGGTCGTATATGGTCGAAGGCACTCGGGTGGAGGCGGTCGACCGCTACACCCTGCGCATCCGCCTGGCCGCGCCCGACAACAACTTCCTGTTCTATCTCGCGACCCCGGCCACCGGCGTGGTGGCGCGCGAGGTGATCGAGGCCTATCCGGGCCAGGCCGGCAACCATCCGGTCGGTACCGGTCCCTTCATGATCGGCGAGTGGAAGCGCAGCGACCGCATCGTCCTGCTGGCCAATCCGTATTCGACGGCCGTGTTCAGCGCCACGCCAGGCAGCGACCCGGAAGACCGGGCGATTGCCGCTGCCCTGGAGGGCAAGCGCCTGCCGCTGGTGGACCGGATCGACGTGAAGATCGCCGAGGAATTCCAGGGCCGCATGCTGGGCTTCCTGAATGGCGAATACGATTACCTGGAACAGATTCCCGAATCGATGACCGAGATGGTGGTGCAGGACGGCGAACTGAAACCGGAGCTGGCGGCGCGCGGCATCGTGTTGTCGCGCTTCCCGGTGCTGCAGACCTATTACATGTGGATGAATATGGACGACCCGGTGGTCGGCGGCTACGGCAAGGACAGGGTGGCGCTGCGGCGCGCGATCTCGATGTCGTACAACAGCGCCCAAGACATCGCGCTACTCAAGAAGGGCTTCGCGATCAAGGCCGAGTCGCCGCTGCCGCCGAACGTGCTCGGCTACGACCCGGATTACCGCAGCCCGGTGCCCTACAACCCGGCGCTGGCCAATGCGCTGCTGGACCGCCATGGCTACGACAAGCGCGATGCCGATGGCTTCAGGCGCGCGCCTGGCGGCAAGCCGCTAACGCTCACGATGCACAGCGAAGCCACCGTCGGCGGCCGCCTGCGCGACGAGTTGTGGAGAAAATGCCTGAACGCGATCGGCCTGCGCGTCGTGTTCAAGTCGGACAAGAAGACCGAGATCATCAAGGCTTCGCGGCTGGGCACGGTGCAGATGTTCGAGAGTAACTGGATCGCCGACTTCCCCGACGGCGACAATTTTTACCAGCTGCTGTACGGCCCGAATGCGGGCCGCGCCAACTACTCCCGTTTCAACCTGCCGGAGTACAACGTGCGCTACGAACGTGCGCGCCTGCTCACCGATGGTGCGGAGCGCAACAGGCTGTATATCGAGATGAACCAGCTGCTGCACGCCTATAACCCATGGGTGCCATTGACCCATGTGCTGTCCGGCGACCTGCGCCATCCGTGGCTGAAAAACTACAAACGGCATCCTGTCGAATTCACGACCTGGCGTTACCTCGATGTCGATGTTGCGCAAAGAGCACGCTCCGCCAGAGCTACACGTTAGATTTCGTGAGTTTTTCCTAAATTAAATATTCCTGCTGGTTATACTGCCCTCCGGTTAATTCATTGGCACCTGCGAAATTTGTGGGCGTACTCTGAATTCAGAACATAACGTAATGCTAAGAGCGAACTAGCCATTACGAACAGAGCAGGCCAGGGGTGTGCGATGCAGTGCACCAATCTGGCCCAAGACCGCCAAGGGAAACGTTAGGAGAAACACGGTGAAATTGAAAAAACTGGCACAGTTGATGGCCCTCATGGGCGTGGCCGCCCCGATCGTGGTACAAGCGCAGGCGCAAAGCGAAGCATCGATGCAGCGGGTGGAAATCACCGGCTCGAGCATCAAGCGCATCGCGAAGGAAGGTGCGCTGCCGGTTGAAATCATTTCGCGCAAACAGCTGGAAGACCAGGGTATCGTGACGGCCGAGCAGCTGATCGCGACCCTGAACGTGAACGGCAACGGTTCCGACAACCTGGCGTCGAACGCCGACGTCACCTCGGGCGCCCAGCGCGGCAACAACGGCGCATCGAGCGCCAACCTGCGCGGCCAGGGCTCCGATTCGACCCTCGTGCTGCTCAACGGCCGCCGCGTCGCGACCCACGGCATGAAGGGTTCCGCGGTCGACCTGAACTCGATCCCGATGGCGGCGGTCGAGCGCGTCGAAGTGCTGAAGGACGGCGCTTCGGCCGTGTACGGTACCGACGCGATCGGCGGCGTGATCAACTTCATCCTGCGCAAGAACTACAATGGCCTGGAAGTCCAGGCCTTCACCGATGTCGCCGAAGAGAGCGGCGGCGAGATCGGCCGCGCCACCATCACCGGCGGCTGGGGCGATCTGGATACCCAGGGCTGGAACGTGCTGGTGACGGCCGCCCACAGCGAGAACAAGGCGCTGCGCGGCGACCAGCGCGATTTCGTGAACACCTTCCAGCCGAACCGCGGCGTGTCGGTCGATACGCGCGGCACGCCGAGCGGCAATATTTTCGCCACGACGCTGGGCCCATCCCTGCTGTCGCGCACCGGCACCGGGCCCACCCTGCCAGGCGGCAGCGTGGCCTACAACGGCATCAGCCTGCTCGACCTGCCGGGCGGCCCGGGCTGCGACAGCATCGACGGCATGGGCGCCTACGACGAAAAGCTGTGGAATTCGCCCGGCTCGGCCTATGGCTGCGCCTGGGATACCGGCCGCGCCGCCGTGCTGCAGCAGCCGGTCAAGAATTCCAACGCGCTGGCGCGCGCCACCTTCCGCATGGGCGAGCACGAGTTCTTCGCCGAAGGCGTGGGCTCGCGCGTCGAAGTGGCCAAGCGCTTCTCGCCGAACCAGATCTCGCCGTCCGCCTCGACCTTCGGCCCGACCTCGTTCTATCCGAGCACCGGCGCCGCCTACGACGACGTCTATAACGCGCTGGTCAAGGTCTTCCCGAGCATCTCGGCCAACTACGGCCTGCCGATCGCCTATCGCTGGCGCTGCATGGAGTGCGGCAACCGCGAGATCGAGACCGAGACCAAGGCCGGCCGCGTGCTGGTCGGCGCCGACGGTCCATTGACCCTGTTTGGCAAGCGCTACGACTACCGCGTCGGCCTGTCGCGCGCCTTCAGCGAATCGGAATCGACGCTGGGCACCGGTTACAACTACACCCGCGCCCTGGCCGACGTGCTGGGTTCGGGCATCGTGAATCCCTTCCTGCTGCCGGGCCAGACCCAGAGCCAGGAAGCGATCGACGCGATCCGCGCCACCTCGGCCGCCGGCGTGGTGATGTATGGCGGCAAAGTGACGATGACGCAGTTCGATGCCGCGATCTCGGGCGAGCTGTTCAACCTGCCGGCCGGCCCGGTGCTGGCCGCGCTGGGGACCGACCTGCGCCGCGAGGAATACAAGTTCAACGGCGACCGCCGCGCCGCCAATGAGCGCCCGGCGATCCTGAACGCGCCGTTCGACGACGTCAACGCGCTGGACAAGGTCAAGCGCGACATCAAGGCGATCTACGCCGAGGTGCTGGTGCCGGTGACCCAGGCGCTGGAACTGACCTTCGCCATCCGCCGCGACGATTACACGGGCTTTGGCGCTACCACCAATCCGAAGGTGTCGTTCCGCTACCAGCCGATCCCGCAGCTGATGTTCCGCGGCTCGTACAACGAAAGCTTCCGCGCGCCGTCGTTCAACCAGCTGTTCAACGGCGTGACCGAGTCGCCGTATGCCGGCAAGGACCTGGCCGACCCGGCTACCTGCCCGATCGGGCGCGTCGATTCGACCGTGCCGGGCTGCGATGCCGTCAATCCGATCACGCTGACCGGCGGCAAGGATACGCTGGGGCCGGAAACGGCAAAGCAGGGCAGCCTGGGCGTGGTATTCGAGCCGACCAGCTACTTCTCGGCCAACGCCGACCTGTGGGAAATCCGCAAGTACGACACGATCGACTCGTTCAACCTGGCGACCATGGTCGAGAACTACAACCTGTTCCAGGACCAGTTCTTCCGTGATTCGGCCGGTACCCTGGTGGCGGTCGACCAGCGCTGGATCAATGCCGGCGAACGCATCACGCGCGGCGTCGAAGTCGGCGCCCGCCTGAACGGCAAGTTCAGCACCGGCGCCGTGTGGAGCGTGGGCCTGGACGGCTCGCGCCTGCTGGAGAAGAAGTCGCGCGCCACCAGGAACGCCGAATTCGGCGAGAGCGAAGTGGGCCGCTTCCTGTTCACCGGCGACCTGGGCCTGAAGTGGAAGCACAGCGCCTATGCGACCTACAAGTACGGCAACTGGAGTGGCATGCTGCAGAACATCTACCGGTCGGGCTATGACGACCAGGTGCTGCCGGGCGTGGCCAGCGGCCGTGTGACGCCATCAAACTACGAGCGCAAGGTCGACGACTACTCGATCTTCAACCTGTCGGTGAACTACACGGGCTTCCAGAACCTGACCCTGACCGCGGGCGTCAAGAACATGTTCGATGAAGATCCGCCGTTCGCGATCACCTACGACAGCAACACCGGCGCCGGCAGCAGCTGGGAACCGCGCGTCGCCGATCCGCGTGGCCGCTCGTTCACCTTGATGGCGAACTACAAGTTCTTCTGATTGCTCTACACTGAGGGCCCGCGCCATGGAGGTTTTCGGCCTCCCGGCGCGGGCCTTTTTTCATCTGGAGTCTTGCCTCACGCATGAAGATCAGCCGTCGCAGCTTCGGCGCCATCGCCGCCGCCTTGTCCCTTGCCTTGCCTGGCGTTGCCGCAGCGCGTACGCCGTCCCCACGTCCAATGAAAAAACTCATCAAACCGCCGCGCCTGAAGCGCGGCGACGTCGTCGGCCTGATCGCGCCCGGCGGCTACACCACCGACCGCGCCATCGAGAAGGCGGTGCGCAATATCGAAGCGCTGGGTTTCAAGGTCAAGACCGGCGCCTATCTGCGCGAGGTGTTCGGCAACTATGCCGGCTCGGTCCAGCAACGCCTTGCCGACCTGCATGCGATGTTTCTTGATCCGGAAGTAAAGGCGATCTGGCCGATCCGCGGCGGCTCGGGCTGCATCTCGCTGGTCTCGAGCCTCGACTACGACCTCATTCGCCGCAACCCCAAGGTCCTGGTCGGCTATTCCGACATCACGGCGCTGCATCTCGCGATCCTCAAGCAGACCGGCCTGGTGACCTTCCACGGCCCGGTGGCCTCGTCGACGATGACGCCATACTCGACCGAACATATGATGGCAGTGCTGACCGAGCCGCAGGCCAGCTACACGATCCCGATGTCGCAGGAGAACGCGCAGCGCGCCGCGAGCGAGCCGCACTTCGGCGTCCACACCTTCACCCACGGCGTGGCAACCGGCCCGCTCATTGGCGGCAACCTGTCGCTGGTGGCGGCGCTGGCGGGCACGCCGTATGCGGCCGACATCAGGGACAGCATCCTGTTTCTGGAAGAGGTGAACGAAGCGCCGTACCGGATCGACCGCTGGATGACCCAGCTCGACCTGGCGGGCGGCTTCAGGAATGCGGCGGCGCTGGTGGTCGGCATTTGCGAGAACTGCGGGCCGGAGCATGAAGACATTTCATTGACGCTGGAGCGCACGCTGGGCCTGCACCTGCATCCCTTGACCATCCCGGCGGTGTCGGGCTATTCGATCGGGCATATCCGCAACCAGTTCACCCTGCCGATGGGGATCCGGGCGCGGATCGATACCAGGGCGCAGACGATCACGCTGCTGGAGTCCGCCGTTACCTGACGCGCCGGCTCATCGTGACCGAGCCGTGCGATTCGCCATCGATGCGGTACAGGTCCGGCACTTCGCCCGTGACGACGAAGCCGGCGCGCTCGTACAGCCGGCGCGCGGCCAGGTTCACCGACAGCACGTCGAGGTCGACCCATTCGAGCGGCGGCGTGGCGCCGGCCCAGGCCAGTGCGCTCTCCACCAGGGCCATGCCCAGCCCCAGGCGCCGCGCATCGCGGTGCACGCCCATGCCGAGCAGGGTGCGGTGGGTGGCCGCCGGCTCGGGCCGCGCGCGCAGGTCGACGTGGCCAGCGATATTGCCGGCGCCATCGAGCGCGATCCAGACCCGGCGCCAGCCCGGCTGGCCGAAAGGCGTATCGAGACCGCCGGCGAAGGCGGCGGCCTTCTCTGGTGGAAAACGGGATAGTTCACGCGACTGCGGCTGGAACAACGGCGTGCCGGCGCGGCCATTGTCCTGCAGATGGTCGTCGAGGTAGAGGAACAGCTGCGCCAGCCGTTCCGGCTCGAGCGCCACGATGTGCAGGACAGGTTCCATCACTGCGCCATCACAGCGCGCGCGCGATCAGGAGCTTCTGGATATCGCTCGTGCCTTCATAGATCTGGCACACGCGTACGTCGCGGTAGATGCGCTCGACCGGGAAGTCGGCCACGTAGCCATAGCCGCCGAACACCTGCATCGCGCTCGACACGACGTTCTCGGCCATCTCGGAAGCGAACAGCTTGGCCATCGCCGCTTCCTTCAGGCAGGGCAGGCCCGCATCCTTCATCGCGGCGGCGTGCAGGATCAGCTGGCGCGCGGCCTCGATCTTCATCGCCATCTCGGCCAGGCGGAACTGCACCGCCTGGTGCTCGAAGATTGGTTTACCAAAGCTCTCGCGCTCCTTCGCATAGTCGAGCGCCGCCTCGTAGGCCGCGCGCGCCATGCCGACCGATTGCGAGGCGATGCCGATGCGGCCGCCCTCCAGCCCGGACAGGGCGATCTTGTAACCCATGCCTTCCTCGCCGATCAGGTTGGCCGCCGGGATACGGCAGTTGTCGAACACGATCTGCGCCGTGTCCGACGAGTGCTGGCCCATCTTGTGCTCGATGCCGGCCACGATGTAGCCGGGCGTATCTGTCGGCACCCAGAAGGCGCTGATGCCCTTCTTGCCGGCCGCCTTGTCGGTGACGGCCATGACGATGGCCACGTCGCCATGCTTGCCGCTGGTGATGAACTGCTTGGTGCCGTTGATGACGTAGCTGTCGCCTTCACGCGTGGCGGTGGTGCGCAGCGCCGCCGCATCGCTGCCGGTGTGCGGCTCGGTCAGGGCGAAGGCGCCCAGCAGTTCTCCTTGCGCGAGAGGACGCAGCCAGCGCTGCTTCTGCTCTTCGTTCGCGTACATCATGGCGATGCTGCACACGGGGCAGTTGTTGACCGAGATGATGGTCGAGGTGCCGCCGTCGCCGGCCGCGATCTCTTCGAGCACCAGCGCCAGCGACACGTAGTCCAGGCCCGCGCCGCCATACTGCTCCGGCACCGCCACGCCGAAGGCGCCCAGGGCCGCCAGTTCCTTCAGTTCCTCTTTCGGGAAATGGTGTTCGCGGTCCCAGCGCGCGGCGTTGGGGGCCAGGCGCTCCTGCGCAAAGCTGCGCAGGGCGTCGCGGATCATCTGGTGTTCTTCGCTCAGGATCATGGTGTCTCGTGTGTTTTTTATGTGTGGGGATGGCCTACCAGGCGATGGCGGCGCCGTCGTGGTTCAGGAAGCTGCCGTTGGCGCTGGCGTTGACACGTGCCAGGGTGGCGCGCATATCGCGAACGCTGTGCTCCGGCGTGAGGCTGGCGCTGGAGCCGCCCATATCGGTCTGGACCCAGCCCGGATGGAAGGCGACGCAGGTGACGCCTTGCGCGCCATAGGTGATCGACGCGTCCTTCAGCACGGAGTTGAGCGCCGCCTTGCTGGCGCGGTACAGCGTGCCCTGGGTGTCGGAGCGTTCGCCGATCGATCCCATGCGCGAGGAGATGACCGCCAGCTTGCCGCGCGTGTCGGCCAGCAGCGGCCCGATGATCGGGATCAGGCGCATGCTTGATAACACATTGGTGTGCATGACGGTGTCGAATTCGGGACCGGTCGGGAAGCTGCCGTGGGTCGGGCCATAGACGCCGGCCACCAGCCAGGCCGCGTCGACTTGTTCATCGTCGAGGCGCCAGGCCAGCGCCGCGATCGAATCGGCCACGGTGACGTCGAGCTGGTGGGCCTCGGCGCCGAGGTGGACCAGTTCCTCGCAGTCTTCCTGCTTGCGCGCGGTGGCGATGACGCGCCAGCCCTCAAGCCGGTATTGGCGGACCATCTCGTGGCCGATGCCGCGCGAGGCGCCGATGATCAGTGCGGTTGGCATGATGAACTCCCTGTGAACGGTTGAATCCTCAATGTTCGCATGGTTCGTTCATCATGGGTGTTCAGCACTGCGGCGCACCGGTCGAAGGATTACACCAGCTCGATCGCCATCGCGGTGGCTTCGCCGCCGCCGATGCACAGCGAGGCCACGCCGCGCTTGCCGCCGCTGCGCTTGAGCGCGCCGAGCAGGGTGACGATGATGCGCGCGCCGGAAGCGCCGATCGGGTGGCCCAGCGCGCAGGCGCCGCCGTGGACGTTGACCTTGCCGTGCGGGATGTCGAGGTCGCGCATGGCGGCCATCGGCACCGCGGCGAAGGCTTCGTTGATCTCGAACAGGTCGACGTCGCCGGCCGTCCAGCCGGTCTTCTTGAAGAGCTTCTGCATCGCGCCGATCGGGGCGGTGGTGAACAGGTTCGGTTCTTGCGCGTGAGTAGCGTGGCCCAGCACGCGCGCGATCGGGGTCAAGCCGAGCTCCTTCGCCTTCGATTCGCGCATCATCACCAGCGCGGCGGCGCCGTCGTTGATCGACGACGACGAGGCGGCAGTGACGGTGCCGTCCTTCTTGAACGCCGGCTTGAGCGACGGGATCTTGTCGACCTTGGCCTTGAGCGGGCCTTCGTCCTTGTCGATCACGGTGTCTCCCGCGCGGCTGGTGACGGTGACCGGCGCGATTTCCCAATCGAAGCCACCCTCAGTGCTGGCGGCTTGCGCACGCTTGACCGAGGCGATCGCGAACGCGTCCTGCTCCTCGCGCGTGAACTGGTACGTCGCCACGCACTCTTCGGCGAAGGTGCCCATCGAGCGGCCTTCGCCGGTCTTCTCGTTGCGCGAGTAGGCGTCTTCGAGGCCGTCGAGCATCATGTGGTCGAACATCGGCGCGTGGCCGATGCGGTAGCCGCCGCGCGCCTTCGGGATCAGGTAGGGCGCATTGGTCATCGACTCCATGCCGCCGGCGACCACGATGTCGGCGCTGCCGGCCACCAGCTGGTCGTGGGCGAAGATGGCGGCCTGCATCGCCGAACCGCACATCTTGGACAGCGTGACGGCGCCGGTCGACAGCGGCAGGCCGGCCTTGATCAGCGCCTGGCGCGCCGGAGCCTGGCCCTGGCCGGCCATCAGGCAGTTGCCGAAGTAGACGTGCTCGACCGCGTCAGGGGCGACACCGGCGCGCTCGACGGCCGCCTTGATCGCCACCGCGCCGAGGTCGCTCGCGGTCTTGGAAGAAAAATCGCCCTGGAAGGCGCCCATCGGGGTGCGCGCTGCGCCGACGATGACGACTGGATCATTCATTGTAGAGTCTCCGAAATAGGTAGCTGTGAATCGTCACTGCTGCCACTGGCAGCAATGACTTCCCGCGCAGGCGGGAACCCAAGTTTTACATCGTTTCACCAAAAAGCTCGCGGCCGATCAGCATGCGGCGGATTTCGCTGGTGCCGGCGCCGATCTCGTACAGCTTGGCGTCGCGCCACAGGCGGCCAACCGGATATTCATTGATGTAGCCGTTGCCGCCCAGGGTCTGGATCGCTTCGCCCGCCATCCAGGTGGCCTTTTCGGCGCTGTACAGGATGGCGCCGGCGGCGTCCTTGCGCAGGGCGCGCACCTGCTCTGGCGCGGTGGCGCGGTCGCAGGCCTGGCCCACGGCATACACATAGGCGCGGCAAGCCATCATGGTCGAATACATGTCGGCGATCTTGCCCTGCATCAGCTGGAACTCACCGATCGCCTGGCCGAACTGCTTGCGGTCGTGGATGTAGGGAACCACGACGTCCATGCAGGCCGACATGATGCCCAGCGGGCCACCGGACAGTACGGTGCGTTCGAAATCGAGGCCCGACATCAGGACGTTGACGCCCTTGCCGACGCCACCCAGCACGTTTTCCACAGGCACTTCGCAATCCTGGAACACCAGCTCGCCGGTGTGCGAGCCGCGCATGCCCAGCTTGTCCAGTTTTTGCGCGACCGAAAAACCCTTGAAATCTTTTTCGATCAGGAAGGCGGTCATGCCACGCGGGCCTGCCTCGAGGTCGGTCTTGGCATACACCACCAGGGTGTCGGCGTCCGGACCGTTGGTGATCCACATCTTGCTGCCGTTCAGCACGTAGTGGTCGCCCTTGAGGTCGGCGCGCAGCTTCATGCTGACCACGTCGGAGCCGGCGTTCGGCTCGGACATCGCCAGCGCGCCGACGTGCTCGCCCGAAATCAGCTTGGGCAGGTATTTGCGCTTCTGTTCCTCATTGCCGTTGCGCTTGATCTGGTTGACGCACAGGTTCGAGTGGGCGCCGTAGGACAGGCCGACCGAGGCCGAGGCGCGCGAGATTTCTTCCATGGCCACGATGTGGGCCAGATAACCCATATTGGCGCCGCCATATTCCTCGCCGACGGTGATGCCCAGCAGGCCCAGTTCGCCCATCTTCTTCCACAAGTCCATCGGGAACTGGTCGCTGCGGTCGATTTCAAACGCGCGCGGGGCGATTTCGCTTGCCGCGAATTGTTGGACTGCTTCGCGCAGCGCGGCGATGTCTTCGCCATGGTCAAAGGTCAAGCCTGGGAGATGCAGCATGTCGTCCTCACGGTGAACGGTGGTTGGGCAGAGTGGGCAGCCAGTGAACGAATATCATACTCGCCTGTTACGTTAACGTAAACGTAAAGTGAGATCGGCTACGACGGCCTCTTCACCCGGCGACACGCCAGCCGCACCGGAACGGACGTCATGCTGATGAGAATGACAATAAAGGTACCTCATCAAGCATAAATATCCAATTATTGGATAGGGAAGGGAATAGTGGTTCTACGATCCTTACGAAGCATAAAAACTATAGAGGTGATTGATATATGCTAAATGTTGTATTTGCACCATAAGGTAGCCATTAAGTTACCTTTGTTGTTATCCTCAAAAAACGCATTTGCATGTTATCGCCAGCGGTGAAAAATAAAGATTTTCCCTGGCAATATTCAAATTGCTTGTCGTTGCTGGATTTACTACCGGACTAATCGCATCCAATGCGCTCGACAGGGCGAAACATGGCCCGGACCATGCCCCAGTTCGGGATCGAACAAGAGGAGATAACGGGAAGGAGGTCGAGGAAATTCTGTCGCACATGAAGTTCTGATGGCTGCCAATCATAGCTGGAGACAAAACCATGAAAACGCTATTGCTTATAATACTGCTGTCAACGAGTGCCACCTTTGCGTTCGCCAATACGGCACATTACGAATTAAAGGTTTGGCAGAGCAATAATCAGAATCTCAAGAGTGTCGGGAAATATGCGACATTAGGTCAATGCCGGACGGCGCTCGCCGAGTTCCGGAAGACCAATTCCGGATGGACGGGAGGATGTTTCAATATCTAGTCCGCGATATCGTTTCGCTCCCCGGAATCAGGACCTGATCCCGGCATGCATTCAATCCGCACGGCGCCCATCGCCATTGCGGATTGAATGCCTTCATTGCTGCAGGCCTTGCCACCGGCATGGCAAGGAGAACTTCACGCCATGTCGCGCGCCGTCTCGTCCTCGCTCAGCAGGCGACGGCATTCTTCCTCGTGGGCCGAGATTTCTTCCAGCGCCATCTCGATATCGGCGCGCTGCTGCTCCAGGGTCAGGCGCTGCTGGGCCAGCACGCCCAGGAAGCGGTTGATCTGGGCCACGGTGTCCCGCGGCGACTCATACATGTCGACGATGCTTTTAATTTCGGACAAGGTCAGGCCGAGGCGCTTGCCGCGCAGGGTCAGCTTCAGGCGGGTACGGTCGCGCGGGGTGTACACGCGGTTGCGTCCGCCCACGCCCTCGCGCTTGGGGCTGAGCAGGCCCTGGTCTTCATAAAAACGGATCGCCCTTGCGGTGATGTCGAATTCGCGAGCCAGTTCGGCGATGGTATAAGTAGTGGGCATGGGTTTCGAGGCGGTTGGGAAACGTTCGCGGGTATCGCTTAGAATCGAAAACTGATACTGTGATTGCCGTTTACGTTAACTGTCAGTTTCGCCACATTGTAGCGCGGTCCATCGACCCGGAAAACGAAAGATTGCCATGAATGCCCTCGAAGCCCAGCTGGATTATCCATTTGGCGACACCATCCCCGCTCTTGGCGCCGTGCCCGAGGTCATGCCGGGCCTGCGCTGGGCGCGCATGCCCTTGCCGTTCGCGCTGGACCATATCAATGTGTGGCTGCTGGACGACGAACTCGAGGAGCGGCGCGGCTGGAGCCTGGTCGATACCGGCGCCGGCACCGACGCCACCCGCGCCGCCTGGGAACAGGTCCTGGAGCAAGGGCTGGACCGCCAAGCACTGGTGCGCGTGATCGCGACGCATTGCCATCCCGACCACGTCGGCCTGTCCGGCTGGCTATGTGCTCGTTTCGGGGCGCCGTTCTGGACCACCACCGGCGAGTTCGGCTTCATGCGCATGATGGCGGCGGCGCTGCCCGGCGTGGACGGGCCGTCGGCCATTCCCCATTTCGAGCGCCACGGCCTGGTCGATGCGGCGATGCTGGACCAGATGCGCAGCCGCCGCAATTACTATCCGTCGCTGGTGACGTCGGTACCGGAAGCCTATACCCGGCTGCAGGATGGCCAGCTCGTCACGATCGGCGGCCAGGCATGGCGTGTGATCACCGGCTTCGGCCACTCGCCGGAACACGCCTCGCTCTACTGCGCGGCGCTGAACGTGCTGGTTTCAGGCGATATGGTGTTGCCGCGGATCTCGACCAATATCTCGGTATTTGCGGTCGAGCCCGAGGGCAATCCGCTCCAGCTCTACCTCGATTCGCTGTCGAAGTTCGCCGACCTGCCCGACGACGTGCTGGTGCTGCCGTCGCACGGCAAGCCCTTCCGCGGCCTGCATACCCGCATCGCCCAGCTGCGCGAGCACCACGTGGCGCGCCTGGCCGAGGTGATCGAGGCCTGCGTCACGCCACGCTCGGCGACCGATATCGTGCCGATCATGTTCCGGCGGCCGCTCGACGCGCACCAGCTCAGCTTTGCGTTGGGCGAGGCGTTGGCCCATCTGCACAAGCTCTGGCGCGACGGCCGTTTACGCAGAGAAATTGCTAACGACGGCGTGGTGAGATTTCAACAAATCTAACAGCTGAATTGTAACCATTGGATACAATTTTTTTGGTACATGCATTCCAGTCATCCTGTCTAAGTAATGGTGCGTACACTTATTCATTTCGAATAATAGAATATTTTGTAAGAATCCTACTTTTCTGTATTGCTGTTGGGTATTAGTTGCACCGAGCGTAAAAACTCTTAAAAAACCACATCATTGTTACATTTTAGTTGTATGATTTGGACCCTTGGCTTCTCATCCACAAGGGAGAGGAAGCCGCCCGTCCAGTCTCAACAACCCAGTATCACGATGAATTCAACGAATGAACGGGAGAGCTTCAGTGAGCGACTGCAGCAGGCCCTGAAGAACGCACACTACTCGCCCGACAGCCCCACCCGCCTCGCCCGAGAATTTAATATCCGCTTCGAAGGCCGTCCGATCACGGTCCACGCGGCCCGCAAATGGCTGGTAGGCGAAGCCATTCCTACCCAGGAAAAGCTGCGCATGATCGCCCAGTGGCTGGGCGTGCCGGCCGACTGGCTGCGCTTTGGCGGCGCCGAGCAGGCCGCCAGCCTTGACGCCGCCAACGGTGGTGGCGCCCGCTTCGAATCGGCCGACGTCAAGCTGATCGCCGACCTGCAGCGCCTGGATGAACACCACCGCCAGCTGGCGCGCGAGTTCATCCGCATGTTGGTGCGCATGAACCACCAGAAAGCGGAAGCGAAGTAAGCCTGCTCCGCAGGGGCTTGCACTTTTCGTCATGCCGGGCCGCACAAACGGCCGCAGCTGGGTCATAATCTGTTCAGGTGGCAGCATGTCCGCCACCGCCCCAGGTCCACCCAGGAGCAGCTGACGCATGCGAAACAACTACGCCAATACCGCCCAGCTCAAGGATTTGATGACGGCGCCGCCCATGACGGCAGCGCGTCATGCCGAGGTCATGCGAGAACGCAATGCCCGGCGACGAATGCTTGAAGAGGCGCGCGAGTTGAAGAAGTCCGAAGATAAGCAGTACGACGACAAACGCTGAACGCGTGCGCCGGCAGGACGCTGGCGCGCGTTCAGGCGTCTTGTTCGCCCTTCATGCCACCCCAGCGGGCGGCCTGGGCATTCTCTATCCCTAATAAATCCACGACACGGTCCACCGTGTGCTCGACCATGTCCGCAATCGTGGCCGGCCGGTGATAGAAGCTTGGCAGGGGAGGGAAGATGATGCCGCCCATTTCGGTCACGGCCGTCATATTGCGCAAGTGGGCCAGGTTGAAGGGCGTTTCGCGCACCATCAGGATCAGGCGCCGGCGTTCCTTCAGGATCACGTCGGCCGCGCGTGTCACAAGGTTATCAGAAAAGCCATGGGCGACCGCTGCCAGCGTTTTCATCGAACAGGGGGCGATCACCATGCCGTCGGCTTGGTACGAGCCGCTGGCGATCGAGGCGCCGATGTCGCGGTTGCGGTGGACGACGTGGGCCAGTGCCTCGACGTCGCGTCGCTGCAGGCCGAGCTCCTGGTGCAGGGTGAGGGAGGCGGCGTCGGAAACGACCAGGTGGGTCTCGACGCCCGGGGTGGCATGCAGCCGCCGCAGCAGCTGCACGCCATAGACCGCGCCGGTCGCGCCGGTGATGGCGACGATGATCCGGCGGCGGTCGCCGCCGCGCGGGCGATCAGCCATCCGATCAGTCGTTTTTCAGCAGGGTCTGCAGTTCGCCGGATTCGTACATCTCGTTCATGATGTCGGTGCCGCCGATGAACTCGCCTTTCACGTACAGCTGTGGAATGGTCGGCCAGTTCGAGTAGTCCTTGATGCCCTGACGCACTTCGGCGTCGTCCAGCACATTGACGGTGGCAACGTTGTCAACGCCGCAGGCTTTCAGGATCTGGATGGCGCGGCCCGAGAAGCCGCACTGCGGGAACTGGGCGGTGCCCTTCATGAACAGCACGACCGGGGTGGAGGTCACGGTTTCTTTGATCCAGGTTTGCACGTCGCTCATTTGATTCTGCCTTTAAAGAAAAGGAATAAGTAGATGGCGACATTCTATAAGAAATCGATGTGCGAAGCATGGGCGTCGACCGCCGATGGTCTGCGGTATCATCGACCAGTTCAAGATTATCAAGAAACACGATGAAGACGTTTGCTACCTTGCCCCCAGTGGCCATGTGGGTATTCGCGGCCGTGCTCGGGCTGCCAGCCTTGTTCGATATCGCCAGCGCTCTCTCGCGTGGCTGGTTCGCCGGTATCTTCTTCGCGCTCGGCCCGCTGATGATGGCGCTGTACCTGGCCTGGTGCGCATTGCAGCGTCGGGCCGGCCGCACGGCGCTGCTGGAGTCGCCGCGCGTCACCCTGATCGGCTACATCTGCTTCGGCGCCTTCGTCGGCAGCTTCCTGGTGAAGATCATGAGCCAGGGCTTGACCCTGAGACTGCCCGGAATGTGACGGTATGCAGCCGGCATTGCGGTATGATCGTCCGGTTTGTCATTCGATTATTGGAGTAAAGATGCAGCAACCCCGCCCGCGCGTACCATCGCCGAACATGAACTTCGTGATCGCCGCCCTGCTGGGCATTCCCGGCCTGCTGAACATCTATGGCGGCATCACGCGCTCCAGCGTGGGCGACATCCTGTCCGGGGTGGCGGCCCTGGTGTACGCCGCGCTGCTGGTGCGCGACGCCGTGCACATCAAGAAGACCGGCCTGCCGGCCATCCCGCAGGCGCGCATGCTGCTGATCGGCTTCGGCTGCCTGACGGTCTACCTGATCGGCATGTTCATGAAGCACAGCGGATAAACGTTTTTCCCAGGCAGATCGACACGGCGCGGCCGACGTAGCGGCCGTAAGGCGGCACTTCCAGATAACCGTGCCGTGCATAGAAGTCGACCGCGCGCACGTTCACGCGCCGCGTCGACAGCGATATCCGGCGGTATCCGCAGCCAGCGGCATGCCGTTCCAACTCGTCCAGGATAGCCGCGCCGGCCCCGCTGCCGGGACGCGCATACATCCGCTTGATTTCACCTACCTCTCGTTCGAGCGGACGCAGCGCGCCGCAGCCGACCGCGGCGCCTTGCGTGTCATAGGCAATCACGAACACCGCGCCGGCCCCGCGGCAATCCTGCGGGTCGAACGACGAGGCGCCGCTGTCGCCCGTGATCGCGGCCAGCGCCGCATCGAGTTCCGCGACCAGCCGCCGTGCGTCAAGGCTGTCCGGATCGACGCTGGCCAGCCGCAGCATCTGCTTATTTTCCGCGCAGCTTGGCGAAGGCGTCTGCCATCGCGTTGTTGGACGGCGGCGCCGAACGTTCCTGGCGCTGATGCTGGGCCACGCGTTTGGCATCGATACGATCGCCGCGCTGTTCCGGCCGCGAACCTGCCTGCGGCGCGCTGTCCGCCAGGCGCATGGTCAGCGCGATGCGCTTGCGCTTGGGGTCCACTTCGAGCACCTTGACCTTGACCACCTGGCCGGCCTTGACCACCGTGTGCGGATCCTTCACGAAGGTGTTCGACAGCGCCGAGATGTGCACCAGCCCATCCTGGTGCACGCCGATGTCCACGAAGGCGCCGAAGGCCGCGACGTTGGTCACGACGCCTTCCAGGATCATGTCCGGACGCAGGTCCGAGATTTCTTCCACGCCTTCCTTGAAGGTGGCGGTGGTGAATTCCGGACGCGGGTCGCGGCCCGGCTTTTCCAGCTCCTTCAGGATGTCGCTGACGGTCGGCACGCCGAATTTATCGTCGGCGTACTTCGAAGGATTGAGGCCCTTGAGCAGCCCGGCGTCGCCGATCACCGCCTTCATGTCGCGTTTCACGTCGGCCAGGATCTTCTCGACCACCGGATACGATTCCGGGTGCACCGCCGACGCGTCCAGCGGATTGGCGCCGTTCACGATGCGCAGGAAACCCGCCGCCTGCTCGAAGGTCTTGTCGCCCAAACGGGGAACCTTCTTCAGCGCCGCGCGCGAGGCGAAGGCGCCGTTGGCGTCGCGGTAGGCCACGATGCCCTGGGCCACCGTGTTCGACAGGCCCGACACCCGCGCCAGCAGCGGCGCCGAGGCGGTGTTCACGTCCACGCCCACGGCGTTCACGCAATCCTCGACCACCGCGTCGAGCGAGCGCGCGAGCTGGGTCTGCGAGACGTCGTGCTGGTACTGGCCGACGCCGATCGATTTCGGATCGATCTTGACCAGTTCGGCCAGCGGATCCTGCAGGCGGCGCGCGATCGAGACCGCGCCGCGCAGCGACACGTCCATGTCGGGCAGTTCGCGCGAGGCGAATTCCGAGGCCGAATACACCGAGGCGCCTGCTTCCGAGACGACGATCTTGGTCAGCTTGAGTTCCTGGTTCTGCTTGATCAGGTCTTGCGCCAGCTTGTCGGTCTCGCGCGAGCCGGTGCCATTGCCGATCGAGATCAGCGACACCTTGTGCTTGGCCGCCAGCTGGCCCAGCGTGTGCAGCGCGCCATGCCAGTCGTTGCGCGGCTGGTGCGGATAGACGGTGGCGGTATCGACCACCTTGCCGGTGGCATCGACCACGGCCACTTTCACGCCGGTGCGCAGGCCCGGATCGAGGCCCATGGTGGCGCGCTGGCCGGCCGGCGCCGCCAGCAGCAGGGCTTTCAGGTTGCGCGCGAAGACGCCGATCGCATCCAGCTCCGCCTTGTCGCGCAGCGCGCCCATCAACTCGGTGTCCAGGTGCATGAAGCTTTTCACGCGCCAGGTCCAGCGTGCGGTGTCCTGCAGCCACTTGTCGGCCGGGCGTCCCTGCGCCTTGATGCCGAAGCGCGCCGCGATGCGGCCCTCGCACGGGTTCAGCGGCGCGTCCCACTTCGGCTTCTCGGGTTCCGAATCCAGGCGCAGGCTCACGTCCAGCACGCCCTCGCGGCGGCCGCGCAGCAGGGCCAGCGCGCGGTGCGACGGCACGGCGCTCAATGGCTCGTTGTAGTCGAAGTAGTCGGCGAACTTCTCGCCCTCGTCTTCCTTGCCGGCGACGACCTTCGATTCGACCACGCCGTGCTCCTGCACGTATTCGCGCAGCGATTGCAGCAGTTCGGCGTCTTCCGCAAAACGCTCCATCAGGATCTGGCGTGCGCCGTCGAGGGCCGCCTTGGTGTCCGCCACGCCGGGGTTGGCGCCGCCGTCGGCATTGGTGAACGCCTCGCGCAGGTAGCCGCTCGCGACGTCTTCCGGGTTCAGGGTCGGGTCGGCCAGCAGGGTCTCCGCCAGCGGCGCCAGGCCGGCCTCGATCGCGATCTGGGCCTTGGTGCGGCGCTTCTGCTTGTAGGGCAGGTACAGGTCTTCGAGGCGGGTTTTATCTTCCGCCATGGCGATGGCCTGCATCAGCTCGGGCGTCATCTTGTTCTGTTCCGTGATCGACGCGACGATCGCGGCGCGCCGATCCTCGAGCTCGCGCAGGTAGCGCAGGCGTTCTTCGAGCAGGCGCAGCTGGGTGTCGTCGAGACCGCCCGTGGCTTCCTTGCGGTAGCGGGCGATGAAGGGCACGGTGGCGCCTTCGTCGAGCAAGGCGATGGCGGCGGCCACCTGGGCCGGGCGGGCGGCGAGTTCTTGGGCGAGGCGTTGTTCGATGGAGGGCAGCATGGATCGTGAATCGTTGTATCAAAGATCAAGCGGCCAATGATACGCCCTCATCGACGATGCGCCAGTCTTGACAGCGTGTCGCGGACATGAGAGAACAACCGGTTGACGAGAAAGCGTGCGCAGTGCGCACGGATGAGATTTGTCCGCTACGTGCGATTCCGAACAAAACGGAAGTGTTCGTATGCGAGATAATGCCGTTTATTGCCTTTTTTGATACGAAGCCACGAGACCCAATGACCACAGTCGATTATCTTCGCGAGAAAGCCAGCGACGCACCTCCGGTCCGCGCTCCGGCACGTTCCCCGGCCCTTCCGGCGCCGGTGGTGAGCTGGCTGCAACGGGTCGAGGCCGCGGCCCACCCCCAGCCGAAGCTGACCGATGAAGTCGTCGACCCCAAGGCCGCGCAGTACAAATTCGTCTACGTCATGGCGCCCACCAGCGGTGGCCGCCACGTCGCGCTGTGCCTGTGCAAGGCGCGCCTGCGTCCGAACGGCGACGTGGCCGCGGCCAGCCCGGTCAGCGAAGTGTTCTCGCTGCTGTCGGCGCCTCCTAGCTATCTCGAAGGCGACGACGTCGACCTCGTGCGCTTCTTCATCGCCATGCGCAGCGGGTCGGCCCAGGGCACCAGCGCCACCGAACCCAAGGGCAAGGTGGGCGCGATCCTGCTGCAGATGCTGCTCGATCAGGGCAAGCTGCTGTGGGCGAACTCGTGGTCCGACATGTCGAGCGGCCTTGTGTATCCATTGCAGGGCGGCCCGACCCGCCTGGCCAGCCTGGCGTGGCGCGACGAAGGCCGCGTGTCCAAGCTCGGATGGTCGGTGGAGCCGGTCGGTGGCGCCGCCACCCACAGCGCGGCCGACCAGATCGACTACATGCTGCCGACCGATCCGCCGTGGTACATCGACAACCTGTCGTGCGGGCCGCTCGAACTCAATCGCGGCGGCATCGACATCTCGCTGGCCGAACTGCAGGCCCTGGTGGCGCAAGCCCCGGCCCTGACCGGCACCGATAAAAAACGCGTCTCGCAGCTGCTGCTGGCCCACGGCCTGCAGGGGCTGATGCCACTGCCGCAGCCGCTGACCCAGCGCCTGCGCAACGATGTAAAACCAATACCGCACCTGCTGCTCGATGCCGTGCAGCTCGCCGACGGCAACGTCACGCGCTGGCAGGACTTCGCCGTGCTGGCCTTCGACTACGACGGCCAGCGCGTCTCGTTCGACCCGTCGCAGCGCGTGGTGCGCCAGATCGGCGACCTCACCGAAATCATCGAACGCGACCCGAAGGCCGAGAGCGACGCCCTCGACAAGCTGGGCGAGATCGGCTTCCGCAAGCCGGCCACCGCCCCGTTCAACGCCATGGCCGGCGCGCTGCAGCTCGAAAGCCAGGCGCACTGGCTGCGCTTTGCCGAGAACGACGTCGACGCGCTGTCCGACGCCGGCTGGCACCTGCAGAAATCGAACAAGTACCGGTATGACGTCGTGCCGGTCGAAGACTGGTACGCCGACATCGACGAACCGGCCGAGGCAGGCAATGCCTGGTTCGAACTGGAGCTGGGCATCGTGGTGGCGAAGAAGCGTGTGCCGCTGCTGCCGGTGCTGGTGCAGTTGATCCGCAGCGCGCCGCTCGAATTCGATCCAAACGTGCTGGCCGCCCATCAAGAGGCGGACCAGATGCTGGCCGTCCTGCCTGACGGCGTGCGGGTGGCGCTGCCGTGGGGCCGTCTCAAGCCGATCCTCGCCACCCTGGGCGAGCTGTACTTCAACGACAAGATCAAGGGCAAGCTGCGCCTGTCCACGCTCGACGCGGCGCGCCTCGAAGAGTTGGCGCGCGGCGTCGAGCTGCGCTGGACCGGCGGCGAGCGCCTGCGCGAGACCGGCCGCAAGCTGAGCCAGTTCGGCGCGGTCAAGAAGGTCGACGCGCCCAAGGGCCTGCAAGCGACCCTTCGTGATTACCAGCTCGACGGCCTGTCGTGGATGCAGTTCCTGCGCGAGTACGACCTGGGCGGCATCCTGGCCGACGACATGGGTCTCGGCAAGACGGTGCAGACGCTGGCCCACATCCTCACCGAGAAGGAAGCCGGCCGCCTTACCAGCCCCGCCCTGGTGATCGCCCCGACCAGCCTGATGGCCAACTGGTTCGACGAAGCCGCGCGCTTCGCGCCGAGCCTCAAGGTGCTGCTCCTGCAGGGCAAGGAGCGCATGGACTTGTTCGACCAGATCGACGGCGCCGACATCGTCCTGACCACCTATGCGCTGCTGCCGCGCGACGAAGAAGAACTGCGCAAGCACCACTATCACCTGGTGATCCTGGACGAATCGCATTACATCAAGAACACCCGCTCCAAGGCGGCGCAGACGGCCGGCTCGCTCGACGCCCGCCATCGCTTGTGCCTGTCGGGCACCCCGCTCGAGAACCACCTGGGCGAATTGTGGTCGCAGTTCCACTTCCTGCTCCCGGGCCTGCTGGGCGACGAGAAGACCTTCAACACGCAGTTCCGCCATCCGATCGAACGGCAGGATGACCCGGTGCGCCGCACCCTTCTCAATCGCCGCATCCGTCCCTTCCTGCTGCGCCGTACGAAAGACCACGTGGCCAAGGAGCTGCCGGAAAAAACCGAGATGGTGCGCCGCATCGAGCTGGCCGGCCCGCAGCGCGACCTGTACGAGACCGTGCGCCTGGCAATGGACAAGAAGGTGCGCGACGAGATCGACCGCAAGGGCGTGGCGCGCAGCCAGATCGTCATCCTCGAGGCGCTGCTCAAGTTGCGCCAGGTCTGCTGCGATCCGCGCCTGGTGAAGGCGATGCCGTCGAAGAAGAACACGGCGGCGGTGTCCGCCAAGCTGACCGACCTGATGCAGATGGTCGAAGACCTGCTGGGCGAGGGCCGCAAGATCCTCGTGTTCTCGCAGTTCACCAGCATGCTCGGCCTGATCGAGGAAGAACTCGACGCGCGCAACATCCCGTACGCGATCCTGACCGGCGAGACGCGCGACCGCTCGGCCCAGGTGGCGGCCTTCCAGCAGGGCGCGGTGCCGATCTTCCTGATCAGCCTGAAGGCCGGTGGCGTGGGCCTGAACCTGACCGCGGCCGACACCGTGATCCACTACGACCCGTGGTGGAACCCGGCGGCCGAAAATCAGGCGACCGACCGCGCCTGGCGCATCGGGCAGGACAAGCCGGTGTTCGTCTATAAACTGATCGCAAAAGGGACGCTGGAAGAAAAAATCCAGCTGCTGCAGCAGAAGAAGTCGGAGCTGGCGCAGTCGATCCTGTCCGAAGGCGAATCGCAAAAGATGGCGCTGACGCAGGAAGACCTGCAGGCGATCTTCGCGCCGCTGGACGATTAATTCGTTGCGCCCAGATGGGACAGAAGGCTGCGCATCGGCGCGGCCAGGCTGTCCCAGTCCTTCCAGCACAGGCATAGCTGGCGTCGCGCCCACGGCTCGTCCAGCGCGATCGTGCGCAGGCCATGGCGGCGCCGGTTGCGAGTGGCCACGTTCTGCGGCACGATTCCGATGCCCACCCCATGCCCCACCATCTCGCATAATCCCGTGAACGTCGTCATCCGGATGCGCAGCGCCAGCGCGCGTCCGGCGTCCAGCGCCTGCGCATCGATATAGTCTTGCAAGGCGCTGCCATGCGTCAGGCCGACGAAGGCTTCGTGCAGCACGTCCGCCAGGCGCAGCGCGTTCGCTGCCGCCAGCCGGTGTTCCGGCGCCATGATCAGCACCAGGTGGTCGCGCTCGATCGGCTGCAGGTGCAGGCCCGGCGCCTCGACCGCATCCGACACCACGCCCGCCTCGACCAGCCCGCCCGCGATCGCGCGCACGATGTCGGCGCTGGTGCGCTCCTTCAGTGCGACGTGCAGGCGCGGACGTTCGGCCAGCCAGGGCGCCAGCCGGCGCGGCAAAAATTCCGCCAGCGCGGCGGTATTGGCATGCAGGTGCAGCGTGCCCTGGGCGCCCTGCGCGAAGTCGCGCAGCTCGCCCTTGAGCAGCGCCTGCTGGCGCAGGATCAGGCGCGCGTGGTGGGCCAGCGCCTCGCCGGCCTGGGTGGCGACCACGCCGCGCGGACGGCGTTCGAACAGCGCCACGCCGGCATCGAGCTCGATGCTGCGCAGCCGCTCGCTGGCGGAGGCCAGCGCCAGGTTGGCGCGCGCGGCGCCGGCCGAGATGCTGCCGGCGTCGAGGATGCACAGGAATAGCTGCAGGTCGGCCAGGTCGAGGCGCATGGGATGCCCTTCTTTGCGTACATTCATTGCCTTCGGAACGGCCGAAGGCATCAACGTGAAAACCGCATTGTGCCGGGCCTGGCGCGCTGGTTCAATACGCGCCATGGACGAATCTACTTCACTGCTGGCCATCCTGGCCGGGACTTTCCTGGCCGCGGGCCTGGTCAAGGGCGTCACCGGCATGGGCCTGCCCACGGTGGCCATGGGCTTGCTGGGCACCGCCATGGCGCCGGCCGCCGCCGCGGCGCTGCTGGTGCTGCCTTCCTTCGTCACGAATGTGCTGCAGATGACGGCGGGGCCGGCTGCCCTGCGGCTGATGGCGCGCCTGTGGCCGATGCTGCTCGGGACCGTGGTCGGCACGGCCGGCGGCGTAGTGCTGCTGGCGCGGGTCGATCCGCAGACGGCGAGCCTGGCGCTGGGCCTGACCCTGATCCTGTACGCCGCTTATGCGCTGGCGGCGCCGAACCTGGCGCTGCCGCGGCGTCATGAATCGTGGCTGGGACCGGTGGTGGGCGTGGCGACGGGGCTGGTCACCGGCGCCACCGGCGTGTTCGTGGTGCCGGCCGTACCCTATCTGCAGGCGCTGCGGCTGGACAAGGATGAACTGGTGCAGGCGCTCGGGCTGTCGTTCACGGTATCGACCGTGGCGCTGGCGATCGGCCTGGCGACGCACGGCGCCTTCGAACTGGAGCAACTGGGCCTGTCGGCGCTGGCCATCGCGCCGGCGCTGCTGGGAATGTGGCTTGGACAGGCGATCCGGGCGCGCATCAGCGCCAGACGCTTCAGGCAGTGCTTCCTGGCGTTCCTGATCGGATTGGGGCTGGAGCTGGCGTCGCGCTCGCTCGCCTGAGCGCTGGCGTGGTGGATGAAAAAAGGGCCGCATGCGGCCCTTGGATCATTTATAGAAGGCTTCGACCTTGCCCTTGAGTTTGATGAGCATCGGCTTGCCCTTGCGGTCGAGGGTCTTGCCGGCGGCGACCTTGATCCAGCCTTCGCTGAGGCAATACTCTTCGACGTCGTAACGATCCTTGTCGTTGAAGCGAATGCCGATCTCGCGCTGGAACACGTCACGGTTGTGGAAAGGGCTGCTCGGGTCGATCGACAGCCGGTCTGGAAGCGGGGGGAGGGTTGCGGTATCGTTCATGGTGCGCGAATTATCCCTCAACTCCCATCTGCGTGGCGCATTTGTTTATATTCCGCTTAAGCTGGCGCCTGGTGTTCAATATCTATCCGAGCAGATCATGAAATGATCTTGGCGATATAGTTCACAAATATTGTCCCACAGCTATATACTTCGTGGTAAACCTCGAATACTCGCTAGTTGGTTAAGAAAGATCCCGATCATGTCCAGCCCCGATACCGCCGTCCAATCCTCCGTGTTGGGTAGCCAAGACGACGAGGCCTTGCCGGCGCGGCAGCTCCGCGTGATCGCCGAACTGGGCGGCGACGTGGCCTTCGCCATCGCGCTGCCGGTGCGCCGCCTCGTGTATCTCAGCCCCGCCTTCGGCGCGCTGAGCGGCTTCGACCGCGAGGCGCTGCAGCGTGCGCTCGACGGCGACGGCGTTTCGCCCCTGGCGCCGCTCGCGGCCTGGCTGCGCGAGGCGGCCGGCGGCGAATCCGGCGCGCGCAGCCAGCGCGAATTCGACCTGTTCGACGCAGAAGGCCGGCCGCTGGCGCTGGAAGGACTGGCCACGGTGCAGGCCGATCCTGCCCCGACCCTGGTCGGCCTGCTGCGTGACCTGTCGGCGCGGCGCGCCCATCAAAGCGAGCAGAAGCGCTTTGCCAGCATGCTCAACCACGAATTCCGCACCCCGCTGGCCACCATCGACGGCGCCATCCAGCGCCTGGAGGCGACCTCGAGCCACGCCGACGAGCCCACGCGCACGCGCTATCGCAAGATCGGCGCCGCGGTCGACCGCCTGATCGCGATGCTCGACGAATACCTGTCGCCGGACCGCATGGCCGCGCTCGGCCGCGCGCGCCAGCCGAACACGATCACGGTGCGCGACCTGGTCGAGAGCGGCGCCACCCAGATCCGCGCGGCCGGCCGCGAAGCCGCGCTGCGGCTGGAGGAACTGCCGCTGACCCTGCGCGGGGAGCCGGAAGGCCTGCGGCTGGCGCTGAAGGTCCTGATCGACAATGCGCTGGCGTTTTCGCCGCCGTCGGCGCCCGTGATCCTGCGTGCGCGGCGCAGCGGCGGCGGGGTCGAGCTGGCGGTGATCGACGGCGGCGCCGGCGTGCCGCCGGAAGACGTGGCGCGGGTCTTCGACAAGGGCTACCGCGGCCGCAACGCCGCCGGCCTGGCTGGCAGCGGCCTCGGTCTGTACATGGCGCGTTCGATCGTCGAGGTGCATGGCGGTGTGCTGAGCCTGGCGCCGGGAGAGGAAGGCGCGGGCGCCGAATTCCGCCTGTGGATGCCTGCTTTGGCCTTATAGAGGAACAACTCCTTGCTTCATACAGGCTCAGCAACGATAATCGGACCGCAACCCGGCAAGGATAACGCTACCATTGGTATCATTGTCGGGTTAAAGAACACTATGGCCAAGGCATGACCCAGATACTGATTGTTGAAGACAATGGCGAATACGCCGACGACATGGCCGAGTTCCTGAAGGAGCTCGACCATGAAGTGACGATCGCCAGGACCGCCAGCGAAATGTGGGCGGCGCTGACGCGCACCCCGGCCGCGGTGGTCGTGCTCGACCTTGGTTTGCCGGACGAGGACGGTTTCAACGTGATTCCGCGCATGCGCCAGCTGTATCCCGAGATCGGCCTGCTGGTGCTGACGGGCCGGGTGGCGTTCGACCACCGCATCCTGGGCCTGCGCCTGGGAGCCGACCATTATTTGACCAAGCCGATCAAGTTCCCCGAACTGGCGGCCCACATCGAAGCCCTGGACCGCCGCGTGCGTCCGCCCGATCCGGCCCCGACCCCGAGCAAGTGGACCCTGCGCGTGAGCGCGCGCCAGCTCGAGCTGATGGGCAAGGTGATCGACCTGACCGAAAAAGAGTGCAATTTCCTGCACCTGTTGACGATCAACACCCGTCCGGTGCCACGCCACGTGATCGTGGCCGGCATGGGCGGCGAAGACCCGGACGCCAGCCGCCGGGTCGACATGCTGGTCTACCGCCTGCGCAAGAAAGCCCGCTCCGGCCTCGGCCAGGACCTCCCCCTGCGCAGCGCCTACGGCGAAGGCTACAGCCTCTCCGCCGGCTTCACCCTCTCCTAATTAGGGTCAGAGTCGAATTATTGGCCAATTTCTTTGGCAACCTTGCCGTTTTTACTCAGTTTTACCCAAAATTGTCCGGCTTCGATTGCTGCTGGCTTGTGTCTACAATAAATGGGGACAGAGTCAGCACATTTTTGCCGCAGCTTGCGATTAATTAGGGACAGAGTCGATTTCTATTGTAGAATCGCGTGCTCAACATTTGAGCAGACGCCATGGCACGCCAACCCCGACTCATCGTTCCCGAGCAACCGCATCACGTCATCCAGCGCGGCAATAACCGCCAGGTGATCTTTCGCGAGGAGGCCGACTACCAGCGCTTCCTGGTGTGGCTCAAGGAAGGCGCCAAGTTCTACGACGTGGCAATTCATTCCTATGTCCTGATGCCGAACCACCTGCACCTGCTGGCCACGCCCAGCAATGCCAACAGCCTGGCGCTGATGATGCAGAAGGTGGGCCGGCTCTACGTTCCCTGGTTCAATCACAAGTACGAGCGCAGCGGCGGCCTGTTCGAAGGGCGCTTCCGCACCTCGCTGATCGATTCGGACCGCTATTTCATGACCTGCAGCCGCTATATCGAGCTCAATCCGGTGCGCGCGCAGCTCTCGGTGGCGCCGGAGGACTATCCCTGGTCCAGCTACGCCCACCATGCCGGCATCCGCACCGATACCCTGGTCGCCGATCATCCGCTGTTCTGGGCACTGGGCAACACGCCGTTCCAGCGCGAGGCGGCCTATATCGACATGGTCCGGCAAGGCCTCAGCACCGAAGAGGTCGATTTCATCACGATCGCGATCCTCAAGAACCAGCCCCTCGGCTCGCTCAGCTTCAAGACCGAACTCGAGCAAAAAACGCAACGCCAGATCTTGCCGGCGAAGCGCGGACGTCCCTTCAATCCTCCACTACCGCCGCTTTCAGCAGCCTGAAGCGCATAATTCCTGACACAACGGCACGGTTATTCGTGCCGTTTTTTTTGTCAAAAACCTCCGCTACATCAATGACTTAGCATCGAGTCAACTGATATCGAACAGCTTCGATTTACTCTGTCCCCAATTAATCGCCAAGACAAGAAGTTGTCAAACAATTCGACTCTGACCCTAATTATTCTGGTTGACGGCGCATTTTGCAGTGCACTATTCTCGGCGTTCGACCCCCGAAAAGTTGTGGAGAATGCCTCATGATTGCCCAAGGTTTGTATGATCCCGCCAATGAACACGATGCCTGCGGCGTCGGTTTCATCGCCCATATCAAGGGCAACAAGAGTCACTCGATTATTGAACAGGGTCTGCAGATCCTGAAGAACCTCGACCACCGGGGCGCCGTCGGCGCCGATGCGCTGATGGGCGACGGGGCCGGCATCCTGATCCAGATCCCGGACCAGTACTTCCGCGACGAGATGGCCAAGCAGGGCGTCGAACTGCCGCCGCCCGGCGAATACGGCGTCGGTATGGTGTTCCTGCCGAAAGAGCACGCCTCGCGCATCGCCTGCGAACAGGAAATCGAACGCGCCGTGCGCATCGAAGGCCAGGTCGTGCTGGGCTGGCGCAACGTGCCGGTCGACGAGACCATGCCGATGTCGCCTTTCGTCCGCGCCAAGGAACCCGTGATCCGCCAGATCTTCATCGGCCGCGGCCCGGACATCATGGTCACCGATGCGCTCGAACGTAAGCTCTACGTCATCCGCAAGTCGTCCGGCCACGCGATCCAGGCCCTGAAACTCCTGCACGGCAAGGAATTCTTCGTGCCGTCGATGTCGGCGCGCACCATCGTCTATAAAGGCCTGCTGCTGGCCGACCAGGTCGGCGTCTACTACAAGGACCTGCAGGATCCGCGCTGCATCTCGGCCCTGTCCCTGGTCCACCAGCGCTTCTCGACCAATACCTTCCCCGAGTGGCCGCTGGCCCACCCTTACCGCATGATCGCCCACAACGGCGAGATCAATACCGTCAAGGGCAACTTCAACTGGACCCGCGCGCGCGAAGGCATGCTCAAGTCGGCCGTGCTGGGCGAAGACCTGAACAAGCTGTTCCCGCTGATTTACGAAGGCCAGTCCGACACCGCCTGCTTCGACAATGCGCTCGAGTTGCTGGTGATGGCCGGCTATCCTGTGGCTCAGGCGATGATGATGATGATCCCGGAAGCCTGGGAAAACCACACCGCGATGGACGACAACCGCCGCGCCTTCTACGAATACCACGCGGCGATGATGGAACCATGGGACGGCCCGGCCGCCATGGCCTTCACCGACGGCCGCCACATCGGCGGCACCCTGGACCGCAATGGCCTGCGTCCGGCGCGCTACGTCATCACCGAGGACGACCTGGTCGTGATGGCCTCCGAATCGGGCGTGCTGCCGATCCCCGAATCGCGCATCGTCAAGAAGTGGCGCCTCCAGCCGGGCAAAATGTTCCTGATCGACCTCGAGGCCGGCCGCATCATCGACGACAAGGAGCTCAAGGACAGCTTCGCCAACGCCAAGCCGTATAAAGCCTGGATCAAGTCGGTGCGCATCAAGCTCAATGAGATCAAGCTCTCGGAATCGCAGCTGATGGCGGCGCGCGCGAAAGACGCGCAGGGCGAGAAGCAGCCCCTGACCCTGCTCGACCGCCAGCAAGCCTTCGGCTACACGCAAGAAGACCTGAAATTCCTGATGGCGCCGATGGCCGTGCTGGGCGAGGAAGCCACCGGCTCGATGGGCAACGATTCGCCGCTGGCCGTCACCTCCAATAAACTGAAACCGCTGTACAACTACTTCAAGCAGCTGTTCGCCCAGGTGACCAACCCGCCGATCGACCCGATCCGCGAAAGCATGGTGATGTCGCTGGTGTCCTTCATCGGCCCCAAGCCGAACATCCTCGACACCAACAACGTCAACCCGCCGATGCGCCTCGAAGTGTCGCAGCCGATCCTCGGCTTCGACGACATGGCGCGCCTGCGCGCCATCGGCCAGCACACCGGCAGCAAGTTCAAGGCCTATGAGCTGAACATCTGCTATCCGGTCGCATGGGGCAAGGAAGGCATCGAAGCCTCGCTCGCCTCGCTGTGCGCCGAAGCGGTCGACGCCGTCAAGTCGGGCCACAACATCCTGATCGTCTCGGATCGCCGCCTGTCGCCCGACCTGGTCGCCATCCCCGCGCTGCTGGCCACCTCCAGCGTCCACCAGCACCTGGTGGCGAAGGGCCTGCGCGCCTCGACGGGCCTGGTGATCGAGACCGGCTCGGCGCGCGAGACCCACCACTTCGCCCTGCTGGCGGGCTACGGCGCCGAAGCCGTCCACCCTTACCTGGCGCTGGAAACGCTGGCCGAACTGGCCCACGGCCTGCCGCACGAGATGTCGGCGGAGACCGCGAGCTACAACTACATCAAGGCGATCGGCAAGGGTCTGCTCAAGGTGATGTCGAAGATGGGCATCTCCACTTATATGTCCTACTGCGGCGCCCAGATCTTCGAGGCCGTGGGCCTCAACAAGTCGCTGGTCGACAAGTACTTCAAGGGCACCTCGTCGAACGTGGAAGGCATCGGCCTGTTCGAAGTGGCCGAGGAAGCGCTGCGCCTGCACGCCCTGGCCTTCGGCAACGACCCGGTGCTGGCGAACAGCCTGGACGTCGGCGGCGAATACGCCTTCCGCGTGCGCGGCGAAGACCACCTGTGGACGCCGGACGCGATCGCCAAGCTGCAGCACTCGACCCGCGCCAACAACTTCTCGACCTATAAAGAGTACGCCCAGCTGATCAACGACCAGACGCGCCGTCACCTGACCCTGCGCGGCCTGTTCGAATTCCGCATCGACCGCGACAAGGCGATCCCGATCGAGGAAGTCGAACCGGCGAAAGAGATCGTCAAGCGCTTCGCCACCGGCGCGATGTCGCTCGGCTCGATCAGCACCGAAGCCCACGCCACCCTGGCGATCGCGATGAACCGCATCGGCGGCAAGAGCAATACCGGCGAAGGCGGCGAGGATCCATCGCGCTACCTGAACGAATTCAAGGGCATCGCCATCAAGAAGGGCGAGAGCCTGTCTTCGGTCCTGGGCAAGGACCGCGTGATGGTCGACATCCCGCTGGAAGAAGGCGACTCGCTGCGCTCGAAGATCAAGCAGGTGGCCTCGGGCCGCTTCGGCGTCACGGCCGAATACCTGAACGCGGCCGATCAAATCCAGATCAAGATGGCGCAGGGCGCCAAGCCGGGCGAGGGCGGCCAGCTGCCGGGCCATAAAGTCTCGGAATACATCGCCAGCCTGCGCTTCTCGGTGCCGGGTGTCGGCCTGATCTCGCCGCCGCCGCACCACGACATCTATTCGATCGAAGACCTGGCCCAGCTGATCCACGACCTCAAGAACGCCAATCCGCGCGCCTCGATCTCGGTCAAGCTGGTGTCGGAAGTCGGCATCGGCACCGTCGCCGCCGGCGTCTCGAAGGCCAAGGCCGACCACGTGGTCGTGGCCGGCCATGACGGCGGCACCGGCGCCTCGCCGCTGTCCTCGGTCAAGCACGCCGGCACGCCATGGGAGCTGGGCCTGGCCGAGACCCAGCAGACCTTGGTGCTCAACGGCCTGCGCAGCCGCATCCGCGTGCAAGCGGATGGCCAGATGCGCACCGGCCGCGACGTCGTCATCGCCGCCATGCTGGGCGCCGACGAAGTGGGCTTCGCCACCGCGCCGCTGGTGGTCGAAGGCTGCATCATGATGCGCAAATGCCACCTGAATACCTGCCCGGTGGGCGTGGCCACGCAGGATCCGGTGTTGCGCGCCAAGTTCCAGGGTAAACCCGAGCACGTGGTGAACTACTTCTTCTTCGTCGCCGAGGAAGCGCGCCAGATCATGGCCCAGCTGGGCATCCGCAGCTACGACGAGTTGATCGGCCGCGCCGACCTGCTGGATAAATCGAAGGCGATCGGGCACTGGAAGGCGCAGGGCCTGGACTTCTCGAACATCTTCTACCAGCCGCAGGTCGACTGTCGCACCGCGCTCTACCACACGAGCGAGCAAGACCACGGCCTCGACAAGGCGCTGGACCACAAGCTGATCGCGCAAGCGAAAGCCGCGCTGGAAAAGGGCGAGCGCGTCTCGTTCATCTCGCCGGTGAAGAACCTGAACCGCACCGTCGGCGCCATGCTGTCGGGCGAAGTCGCCAAGCGCTACGGCCACGCCGGCCTGCCGGACGACACCATCCACATCCAGCTGCAGGGCACGGCGGGCCAGTCGGCGGCGGCCTTCCTGGCCGGCGGCATCACGATCGACCTGGTCGGCGAAGGCAACGACTACGTCGGCAAGGGCCTGTCGGGCGGCCGCATCATCGTGCGCCCGAACACCGAGTTCCGCGGCTGGGCGGTAGACAACATCATCGTCGGCAATACCGTGATGTATGGCGCGATCTCGGGCGAAGCCTTCTTCAACGGCGTGGCCGGCGAACGCTTCGCGGTGCGTAACTCGGGCGCCGTCGCGGTGGTCGAGGGCTGCGGCGACCACGGTTGCGAATACATGACCGGCGGCACCGTCGTCGTGCTGGGCGAGACCGGCCGTAATTTCGCGGCCGGCATGTCGGGCGGCGTGGCTTTCGTCTACGATCCGAAAGGCGAGTTCGCGGGCCGCTGCAACACCACGATGGTCAACCTGGAACCGGTGCTGTCGGCGAAGGAGCAGTGCGACCCGGCGGCCTGGCACAGCCAGACCCGCAATGGCGAGCGCGAATGCGACGAGATCATCCTGCGCCGCCTGATCGAGCGTCACTTCAAGCACACCGGCAGCACGCGCGCGCGCAATCTGCTGGATGACTGGGCCAATAGCCGCGGCAAGTTCGTCAAGGTGTTCCCGACCGACTACAAGCGCGCCCTCGAGGAGATGCACAACTCGAGCATGGAAGAAGCGAACGACAAGATCGAACTGGCCGCTTAAGCGCCGTAAGCAAAGGAAAACATTGTGGGCAAAATCACCGGTTTCATGGAATTCGCACGGCAGGAAGAGGAATACCTCGACCCGCCCGTCCGTCTCAAGAACTACAAGGAATTCGTCGTCACCCTGACCGATGGCCAGGCCAAGGTCCAGGGCGCGCGCTGCATGGATTGCGGCATCCCCTTCTGCAATACGGGCTGCCCGGTCAACAATATGATCCCGGACTGGAACGACCTGGTCTTCCATGGCAACTACCGCCATGCGCTGGACAATCTCCACTCCACCAATAACTTCCCCGAGTTCACCGGCCGCATCTGCCCGGCGCCGTGCGAATCGGCCTGTACCCTGGGCATCAACAACGACCCGGTCGGCATCAAGTCGATCGAGCGCAAGATCATCGACACCGGCTGGGAACACGGCTGGGTGGTGCCGCAGCCGCCGAGCGTCAAGACCGGCAAGAAGGTTGCCATCGTCGGCTCGGGTCCTGCCGGCCTGGCCGCGGCCCAGCAGCTGGCGCGCGCCGGCCACGACGTGACGGTGTTCGAGAAGAGCGACCGCATCGGCGGCCTGCTGCGCTACGGGATCCCCGACTTCAAGATGGAGAAGGACCTGATCGACCGTCGCGTGGAGCAGATGCAGGCGGAAGGCGTGACCTTCCGCACCGGTGTCCTGATCGGCAAGGACTTCCCGGCCACGGTCAGCAATATGGCGCGCGACACGATCTTCCCGGAAGACCTGGAAAAGGACTTCGACGCCGTGATCCTGGCTGGCGGCGCCGAGCAGCCACGCGACCTGCCGGTGCCTGGCCGCCAGCTGAAGGGCGTGCACTTCGCGATGGACTTCCTGCCGCAGCAGAACCGGGTCAATGCCGGCGACAAGCTGAAGGACCAGATCAAGGCCACCGGCAAGCACGTGGTGGTGATCGGCGGCGGCGATACGGGTTCGGACTGCGTCGGCACCTCGAACCGCCACGGCGCGCTTTCCGTGACCCAGTTCGAACTGATGCCGCAGCCGCCGGAACAGGAAAACAAGCCGCTGGTCTGGCCTTACTGGCCGACCCGCCTGCGCACCTCGTCCTCGCACGAGGAAGGCTGCGAGCGCGACTGGGCGGTGGCGACCAAGCGCCTGGAAGGCAAGGGCGGCAAGGTCGAGAAGCTGATCGCCTGCCGCGTCGAATGGAAGGACGGCAAGATGACGGAAGTGCCGGACAGCGAATTCGAACTCAAGGCCGACCTGGTGTTCCTGGCGATGGGCTTCGTCTCGCCGGTGCAGCAGGTGCTGGACGCCTTCGGCGTGCAGAAGGACCCGCGCGGCAATGTGCGCGCCGCCACCGAGGGCGACAACGCCTACCAGACCTCGAATCCGAAGCTGTTCGCGGCCGGCGACATGCGCCGCGGCCAGTCGCTGGTGGTGTGGGCAATCCGCGAAGGCCGCCAGTGCGCGCGTTCGGTCGACGAGTTCCTGATGGGCGTCTCGAGCCTGCCGCGCTAATCACGCAATGAGACCTGGTGGCGGTCGCGCAAGGCGGCCGCCACTGCCTTCGCTCCCGCATCGATCTGTGCCTCGTCGAAGGCGGCGAAGCCCATCACCAGCGACGGCGCCAGCCGCGCCTGCGCGCAATAGCGCTCCAGTGGAAATGCCGTGAGGCCGGCCGCGTTCAGGCGCTGCCAGGCCTCGCGTTCTTCGTGCGCCAACAGCCGCGTCGCCACATCCAGCCCCGCCGTCACCGGCGGCACCTCGATCAAGCCCTTCCAATGGCGCTGCGCCGCTTCCTCGAAAGCTGAGGCGCGGCCGGCATACACGCGCCGCATGCGCCGCACGTGGCGGTCGAAGTGGCCGTCGTCGATGAAGTCGGCCAGCACCGCCTGCGACAGGGCGTTGGCATTGCGCGCGGCCAGCGAGGCGGCGCGGATGAACGGGTCGACCAGCTGCCAGGGCAGGGCGACGAAGGCCAGCCGGATCGCCGGGAACAGCAGCTTGCTGAAGGTGCCGGCCAGGACCACGTGCGATTCCGCCCCTTCCATGCTGCGCAGCGCCGGCACCGGTTTGGCGGCGAAGCGGTATTCGCTGTCGTAGTCGTCCTCGAACACGATGGCGCCGCGTTCACGCGCCCAGTGCAGCAGCGCCAGCCGGCGTTCCGGCGACAGCGCCATGCCCATTGGGGCCTGGCGCGCCGGCGTCAGATAGGCCAGGCGCGCGTCCGGCGCTTGCGCCAATGCCTCGTGCACCCGCATGCCGTCCTCGTCGAGCGCGACGTCGACCACCCGCGCGCCGTGGGCCTGCATGGCCTGGCGCGCGCCGGGATAGCCGGGGTCTTCCATCCACACCGCCTCGCCTGGCGCGACCAGCAGCCGCAGGCAGATGTCGAGCGCCTGCTGCACGCTGCCCAGGATCACGATCTGGTCGGGCGAGACCGCCACCCCGCGCGCCAGGTCCAGGTGGCGCGCGATCGCGGCGCGCAGCGGCGCCAGGCCGGCCGCTTCGTTCTCGGACAGGATCGCCAGTTTCGACGCGCGCAGGTGGCGCCCGTGCAGGCGCCGCCACAGGTCGATGGGGAAGCCGCGCACGTCGCAGCGGTGCGGGTGGAAGGCGGGCGGCAGGCCGCTGCCGGGACGCAGCGGGAAGGCGGGGACCTGGTCGCCGACGTTGCGCAGCCAGGGGCCGTCCGGCTGCACGCCCGGCGCCGCCGCATCCTGTTCCCGCGCCGGGGCCGGCCCGGCCTGCAGGCTGGCGTCCGGCAGCACCCGGCTGACCCGGGTGCCGCTGCCGCGCTGCGCCTGCAGATAGCCCTCGGACAGCAACTGGTCGTAGGCCAGCTGCACGGTGCCGCGCGCCATCGTGTATTGCCGCGCCAGCGCGCGCGTGCCTGGCAGCAGGGCGCCTTCCGCAAGACGGCCATCGAGGATGGCCTGGCGCAGGCTGCGGTAGAGCCAGCGCTGCAGCGTCTCGCCGGGCGCCGGCGCGCCGAGCGCCAGCGCGCGGCGGCTCGATCGTGTCGAAGAAGCCTCTGTCATGGGAAGTGGATCAATCGTTTGAAAGAAGACTGGCTCAATACATCAGTCCAGTCTACCGCGACAATCCATCCATCGACAACCCAACCAGGAGACATCATGATCCAGAACGTCATCATCGCCGGCAGCGGCTTCGCCGGCCTGTGGGCCGCCATCGCCGCCGCCCGCGCCGCCTTCGTGGCCGGCAAGTCCGACGAACTCGCGATTACCGTGGTCTCGCCAGTCGCAGCGCTGCACATGCGTCCGCGCCTGTACGAGGCCACCCTCGACAATATGGCGCCCGAGCTGGGCCCGCTGTTCACCGCCGTCGGCGTGCGCCACGTGGCCGGCCGCATCGAAAAGATCGATGCCGGGGAGCGCCAGGTCACGGTGGCGCTGAACGACGGGACCGAGGCCACGCTGCCGTACGACCGCTTCGTGCTGGCCACCGGCAGCCAGGTCGTCACGCCGAACGTGCCGGGCCTGGCCGAGTATGCCTTCAACGTCGACCAGCTGCAACAGGCCGAAAGGCTGGAACGGCACCTGCAGGGCCTGGCCGCGAGGCCGCAAAGCGAGGCGCGCGACACGGTGGTGGTGGTCGGCGCCGGCTTCACCGGCATCGAGACCGCCACCGAGATGCCGGAGCGCCTGCGCGCCATCCTGGGCCAGGACGCAAAGGTGCGGGTGCTGATGCTGGAACACGCGCCGGTGGTCGGCCCCGAACTGGGCGCCGGCCCGCGTCCGGTGATCGAGGAAGCGCTGCGCGAAGTCGGCGTCGAGACCATCACCTCGGCCGGCGTGGCCGCGATCGGCGCCGGCGGCGTGGTCACCTCCGACGGCCGCAGCTTCCCCGCCGCCACCGTGATCTGGACCGCCGGCATGCGCGCCAACCCGCTGGCCGAGCAGCTGGGTGGAGAGGTCGACCGCTTCGGCCGCGTCCACGCCGATCCCTACCTGCGGGCGCCGGGCGCGGACGGCGTCTACGTCACCGGCGACGTGGCGCGCGCCGCCACCGACGACGAGGGCAATGTGGCAGCGATGTCGTGCCAGCACGCGCTGAGCCTGGGCCGGGTGGCCGGCTACAACGCAGTGGCCGAACTGGTGGGATTGCCGCTGCACGCCTACAGCCAGCCGAAGTACGTGACCTGCCTGGATCTCGGCCCCTGGGGCGCGCTGTACACCGAGGGCTGGGATCGCCAGGTGAAGCTGACGCGCGAAGAGGGCAAGGCGCTCAAGCGCGCCATCAACACCGAGTGGATCTATCCGCCGGCCCCGGACCGCGACGCCGCCTTCGCCCTGGCGCGTCCCGACCACGTCATCGTTCCGTGAAGGGGAGAGGCATGAACGGCATCGACCTGACCCGGCGCGGCGCAATTCCGACGTCGACCGCCTTGCAGGCGCACTGGTTCGCGGCGCCGCTGGCGGCCGCCATCTATCCCTGGCTGCTGGCCTTGTACCATGCCGCGGCCAGGGAGGTCGAGCGCGGCGACGGCCCAGGCGCCTGGATCGGCGCCGGCCTGGCCCTGGCGGCGGCGCTGGCGATGCCGGCGATCGCCTTCGGCGCCGCGCTGCGCCTCGGCCGCATCCTCGAACCCAGCGCAGCCGAGCTGGCGGCGCGCCGCACGGCGCTGCTGGCGGTGGCCGTGCCGCCGCTGTTCACCTTCGTGGGCGTCGGCGCGCTGCTGCTCGGCCATCCCGGCTGGGACATCGGCTTCATGCTGGCGCTGTGGGCCGCGCTGGCGCTGCGCATCGCGACCGCCGGCCGCACCCCGCGGCGCCAGGCGGTCCAGGGCGCGATCGGCAACTGGCGCAAGGCCCATGGCGTCGGCGCCGTGCTGGCGATCCTGTTCCTGGCCTTCCACTTCAGTAACCACCTGGTGGGCCTGGCGGGGCCGGATGCCCACATGGCGGTGATGAAGGTGTTGCGCGTCGTGTACCGCTCGCCCGTGATCGAGCCGCTCCTGATCGGCGTGTTCGCCTTCATGATCGTCACCGGCGCGCGCCTGGCCTGGCGCTGGAGCGCGCGGCCGATGGATGCGGCGCGCACCTTCCAGGTGGCCGGCGGCGTGTTCCTGGTGTGGGCCGTGATCAGCCACGTCAACGCGGTGCTGTACCTGGCGCGCGTGCACTTCGGGATCGACACCGACTGGGGTTTTGCTGTCGGCGCCCCGGTCGGCATGCTGCTCGATCCCTGGAGCATCCGCCTGCTGCCCTATTACCTGGGCGCGGTATTCTTCGTGGTGGCGCATGCCTTCTGCGGCCTGCGCATCGTGATGCTGGCGCACCATGCGCCGCGCGCCAGCGCCGACCGCGTGCTCGTGGGCGGCACCGTGTTCGCCGCGCTGCTGGCCACCACCATCATCCTCGCGATGTGCGGCCTGCGCCTGTCCTTCGCCTGACGTTTTTATCCTGACCCGGAGCACACATGAACATCCTGCACATCAGCGCCAGCCCGCGCGGCCCGCAAGCCGCCAGCCGCGCACTGTCCAACCACGTCGTCGAACGGCTGCTGGCGCGCCATCCCGGCGCCTCGGTCACGGTGCGCGAACTGGCGGGCGTGGACGAGGAACCGGCGCTGCCCCACATCGACGCCGGCTATGCGCTGGCCCTGTCGAGCGCCGCCAACGAGCCGGGCGTCGACGGCGCCCAGCTGCGCTCCGACGGCCTGATCGAGGAACTGGTGCGCGCCGACATCGTCGTCATCGGCACCCCGATGCACAACCTCACCGTGCCCTCGACCCTGAAATCCTGGATCGACCACGTGGTGCGCATCAACCGCACCATGCGCCCGACGCCGGAAGGGAAGGTCGGCAACCTGTCCGACCGCCCGGTGTACCTGGCGCTGGCCAGCGGGGGCATCCGCACCGGCGAGCGGGCGCGCCAGCCGGACTTCCTCGAACCCTACCTGCGCGCCATCCTGGCCATGATCGGCCTGAAGGACGTGACGGTGTTTTCGGCCGAAGGGCTGGCGCTGGGCGCGGAGCGGGCCGCCGAGGGACGCGCGCGCGCCTGGGCCGAGGTGGCGCGCCATTTCGGCGGCTGATCCGGGTTGTAGCTTGCGTTGACAAAATGGCGACAGAGTATTGCATATTCTGTCACTTGCTATTTCGTCACATCGGCCCCAGATTATGGTGCGGCGCAAAAAGCGTGGCTTACCGGGCCAGTAATTAGGAGGGGCTTAAACCAGCCCCTTCGGGCGTTTTTTGGATGCAGCTTATTGATACAATTCAAGAATGCCAATATTGTGAAACATACATATCTTAACAAAAACAATGGCTTATGAGCGGAATTAGCTGACTCATTAGTTATTAGTGTTGTAATAGTACGTCGCCGCCTGGGGGTAAAATCGGGTCCCTCAAGCGGCTTTGTTGCATAAATCAATTGAGCGCGTAGTACCCCAAACCCCAGACGGATTTACGGCATGGTCACCGCTACGGTCGTGGGCGTGCCCAAGCGCGTGAAGCGATTGAGGATGGCGGCACG
>NZ_JAFVIM010000084.1:0-1052 GCF_017582745.1 Massilia oculi | reverse complement strand
GGCTTTGTTGCACAAATCGGCCCATCAGCGGCCGAGGCGCAGCACGGGTAAACTGACGGCATGATTGCTCCCGTAAAGCTGAAGTACCGAACGACCAACTGGAAAGACTACAACGCGGCATTGAAAGCCCGCGGCTCGCTGCTGATCTGGCTGGACAAGGACATGTGCTGGCACGGCAGTGCGAGCGGCAAGCGGGGCCGCAGTCCGAAGTACAGCGAGGCGGCGGTCCAGTTCTGCCTGACCGTTAAGGGCCTGTTCAATCTGCCCTTGCGCCAGGCCATGGGTATGACGCAGAGTCTGCTCGGGTTGGCCGGACTGGACTGGCAAGTGCCCGACTTCAGCACGGTCAGCCGGCGCCAGAAGCGTCTTTCGGTGACGATCGGAGCGCAGCCGACGACGACGGGATTGCACCTGCTGGTCGACAGTACAGGCATCAAGATGCTGGGCGAAGGCGAGTGGAAGACGAAGAAACATGGTGCCGACTACCGTCGCCAATGGCGCAAGATCCACCTTGGCATTGACGCGGCCACGCTGGAAATCCGGGCGATCGAGGTGACCGACAATGCCACCGGCGATGCCCCAATGCTGCCGTGCTTGCTCGACCAGATACCCACCGAGGAGGTTGTCGCGAGCGTCAGTGGCGACGGCGCCTACGACACGAAAGGCTGCCACGAAGCGATTGCACAACGCGGAGCGCAGGCACTCATTCCGACACGCAAGAACGCCAAGCCATGGAAGGACCAGCGTCCCGGTGCCAAAGCGCGCAATGCCATCCTGGCGGCCACCCGCCGGCTTGGCCGGAAGATCTGGAAAAAGTGGAGCGGGTATCACCGGCGCAGCCTTGTCGAGACCAAAATGCGTTGCTTCAAGCTGCTTGGTGAACGCGTCATGGCGCGCGACTTCGACCGTCAGGTCGCCGAGTTGCAGGTCCGTGCCGCCATCCTCAATCGCTTCACGCGCTTGGGCACGCCCACGACCGTAGCGGTGACCATGCCGTAAATCCGTCTGGGGTTTGGGGTACTACGCGCTCAATTGATTTATGCAACAAAGCC
>NZ_JAFVIM010000082.1:0-1339 GCF_017582745.1 Massilia oculi | reverse complement strand
CGTGTCCGAATGTCAGACCTGAGGTGGTCCGGACTTTCTGGACAGTTATTTAGGCACACGGAATGCGGCTTCGACGGCGGCAGGCGTTTGATAGCCCAAGGTTTGATGTAACCGCTGCTTATTGTAGTACGTCTCGATGTAGTCGTTCACCACTGCCATTCCTTCGGCCCTGGATGCAAAGAGGCGGTCGTGCATTGCCTCGTTCTTCAGGTTCGAGAAAAAGCTCTCTGCAACAGCGTTATCCCAGCAATTGCCTTTGCGGCTCATGCTCGGCACCACTCCGTTCGCTTCCAGCAATTGACGGTAATCGTTCGATCCATAGACGGTTCCTTGGTCGCTGTGGAAGATCAGTCCTGCCCGAGACTTTCGCTGTGCCAGCGCCATGTTCAGGGCCGCCATGGGCAAGGTCGTCGCTTGCGTGGCATCCATCGCCCAACCGACGACACGACGGGCAAACAGGTCCAGTACGATGGCCAGATGAAGCCACCCTTCCTTGGTGCGCATGGCTGTCATGTCGCCGACCCAAACCGTATTCGGTGCCTTGACGTCAAAGCGACGCTTGACCAGGTTCGGCGCTGGCGGTTGCACCCGCTGCATCGCCTGAATGGCGCGGAAGCGCTTGATGCGGGACGTCTGGATATTCTCCAGCTTGCGCAGCCTTCTGACGCGGTGCTTGCCGCATTTGATGCCTTCGGCATTGAGCAAACGCCACATCTTCACTGCGCCAGGCGCCCAGCGATGCGCTGTGTTGATCCTGACGATTTCGGCGCGCAAGGCCAGATCTTCCTGACTACGAAGGCTTGGCGTAGCCTTCTTGTACGCGTAGTACAGACTGCGGCTGATTTCGAGACCATGGCATAGCGACTTCACAGGAGACTCGCTGCGATGCTCGTCGATGAATGCGTACTTTACTTCTTTAGGCGAGTTAAGTACGCATCGAACTTTTTTAGGATGGCCAGCTCCTCTTGAGTCTTGGCCAATTCACGCCGCAACTTCTTGATTTCGCTCAGCTCGTCAGTGGCTGGCCTGCCAGGCGCGCGCAGCGCCTTGTCTGGCGCTTGCTTCTCGATCTTGTCGGCCCACTTGTAGAGCATGTTGCGGCGAATACCCAGTTCGATGGCCAAGTCGGTGGCGCTTTGCTCTCCCGAATGCAGCCGCGCTACCGTCGTCCTTTTGAACTCATCGGTATAAGTGGTCCGCTTGCGAGGGGTGGCTTCGGATGAAGCGGGAACGATCTCCCGCTTCGATGGCAACTTCTTGTTTGTCATGTAAATCCTCCCGGGGCATATTGTCCCCTATTCGGAAGTCCATGAAACCCGGATCATCTCAACCTGACCCC
>NZ_JAFVIM010000081.1:0-1404 GCF_017582745.1 Massilia oculi | reverse complement strand
GCCACCACCTGGCAGAACCACGCCATCAACCCGGAGCGCGAGCGCAATTACGCGCTGTACCTGGGCCTGCCGGACGGGAAGGAAGTCGAGGGCCGGTCCCAGGTGGTGAGCTGGGACGTGTTCGAGGTGGTCGAGAGCGCCCTACCCTCGCTGCTGGATGTCTTCCTGTCGGGCGACAACATCGGCGAGTTCGAGCCGGTCGGCGTCGAGGACGAGGAATTCGCTGGCCAGGCCACCGATTACATCAACCACATCGTCAAGAAGCAGAACCCGGGCTTCCTGATCTTCAACACCTGGTTCAAGGACGCGCTGCTGGCAAAGGTCGGCATCGTGCGCGCCTTCTGGAACGACGCCGACAAGGTCACGCGCGAGGCATACACCGGCCTCGACCAGATGCAGGTGGCCCTGCTTATGCAGCAGGAAGGCATCGAGGTGCTGGGCCACAACACCTATCCGGATCCGGAGGATGTGGCGCAGCGTGAGCAGCTGGCCAACGGCCTTATGGCCATGGCACCCGAAGCGGCCGCCCAGGCGCAGGCCCAGCTGGCCCAGCCGCCGAAGATGCTGTTCGACGTCGACCTCAAGGTCACCCGCAAGAAGGGCCAGGTATGCATCCGCAACGTGCGGCCCGAAACCTTCCTGGTATCGCGCCGGGCCTGCTCGATCTACGAATCGCCGCTGGTCGGCCAGTACGCCGTGCTGCGCCGCTCCGACCTGGTGGAGATGGGCATCCCGAAGGCCGATGCGTTTGCTGTCCAGAGCTACGACATGAACACCCACGTCGACGGCGCCGAGTCCTTGAAGTCGATGGCCGACGACGAGACCGAGGTGCTGGATGACCACCAGGCCTTCGACAAGGCCATGGAGGAAGTCACGCTGTTCGAGGGCTACATCCAGTGCGACCACGACGGCGACGGCATCGTCGAATGGCGGTACGTGCTGCGCGGCGCGAACATGACCCTCAAGAACGAGGAGGCCGACGGCCACGACTACTGCGTCATCACGCCGATTCCGATCCCGCACCGCGTGCACGGGCTGGCGCTGGCCGACGTCACGGCGCCGATCCAGGCGACCAACACCGCCCTGACCCGGCAGTACCTGGATTCGCTGTACCTGGCCAACAACCCGCGCACCTACGTGAACGTGGACGCCGGCGTGAACCTGGCCGACCTGCTGGACAACCGGATCGGCGGCATCGTCCGGGGCAAGAAGCCGATGATGGAAGCCGTCTCGCCGCTGGTCACCAACGTGGTGGCCGCGCCGGCGCTGCAGGGCATCGAATTCATGGACACGCGCCGCGAAATCCGGACCGGCATCACCAGGTACAACCAGGGCCTCGAGGCGGACAGCCTGAACAAGACCGCCACCGGCGTGACGAAGATCATGTCGGCCAGCCAGCAGCGC
>NZ_JAFVIM010000080.1:0-1426 GCF_017582745.1 Massilia oculi | reverse complement strand
TATAGTGGATCCACCTTTTGAGACAGCGGCCACGGGGTAGTTTAAGCTGTCGTCCACGAAAGGATGACAGCAAATGGGTGAAGCAAAGAAACGCAAGGTGCACACGGCCGAATTCAAGGCCAAGGTAGGGCTGGAGGCGGTGCGCGGGGTGAGGACGATCACGGAGATTGCGCAGGCGTACAGCGTGCATCCTCAGCTGGTCGGGCAGTGGAAGAAGGAGATCCTGGAATCGGCCGGCGCCCTGTTCGAGACCAAGCGGGGCCCGAAGCCGGCCGAGGACAAGAGCGGCGAGGATCGGCTGTACGGAGAAATCGGGCGGCTGAAGATGGAGAACGACTGGCTTAAAAAAAAGTTGGGAGTGTGAGCCTGGATGCGCGGGTCGGCTGGGTCGACGGCGCCGACGAGTTGTCCTTGAGCCGTCAGTGCGAGCTGGCCGAAGTGCCGCGTGCGACAGTGTACCGGCGGCTCACCGCCACGGTGCCGGAAGAAGCGTGCGCCGACGATCTGCTGCTGTGCAAGCTGATCGACGAGGAGTACACGAGCAGACCGTTTTACGGCAGCCGGCGCATGGTGGTGTTCCTGAAGGGGACAGGCCATGTCGTCAATCGCAAGCGCGTGCAGCGCCTGATGCGCAGCATGGGGCTGGCGGGCATGGCGCCGGGGCCGAATACCAGCAAGCCGCAGCCGCAGCACAAGGTCTATCCGTACCTGCTGCGCGGCGTGGCGGTCACGCGGCCAAACCAGGTGTGGAGCACGGATATCACGTATATCAGGCTGGCGCGCGGCTTCGCCTACCTAGTTGCCGTGATCGACTGGTACAGCCGCAAGGTGCTGTCCTGGCGGCTCAGCAACAGCATGGACGCGTCGTTTTGCGTGGACTGCCTGGAGGACGCCCTGCGCGAGCATGGCCGGCCCGAGGTGTTCAACAGCGACCAGGGATCGCAGTTCACCAGCGCGGCCTTCACGGACGTGCTCAAGCGTGAAGGTGTGGCCATCAGCATGGACGGGCGCGGACGCGCCCTGGACAACATCTTCGTCGAGCGCCTGTGGCGCAACGTCAAGCATGAGGACGTGTACCTGAAGGGCTACGCCAATATGGCCGAGCTGACGGTCGGCCTGGCGCAGTACTTCGCTTTTTACAACGCCGAGCGGCCGCACCAGTCGCTTGGCTACCAGACGCCTGCCAGCGTCTACCGCAGTGGTATCGGCGGCGGTGCGCTGATCGTCGATAAGTACGGCAGTGCGCAAGTGCCGGAACTGGAGGCGGCATAAGCGCCGTCTGGCTTGCCGCCGGCGGCCACTGGAGGGTAAGGCTCTCCAGCGGCAAGGAGGGGGTATCACGGGGCAGCGCCGACCAGCTGCGATGACAGAAAACGACGCAGCTTAAACTCGCTGAAAAACTGTCTTGACCGATGGGTCCACTTTA
>NZ_JAFVIM010000008.1:0-213124 GCF_017582745.1 Massilia oculi | reverse complement strand
ACCAGTCGATGGCGCGGCTTGATGCGCAGGTTCAGCTCGAGCTCGCGGTAAATCCTGTAGACGCGCTTGTGGTTCCATTTGAAGCCCTTCACGTTGCGCAGGTACAGGAAGCACAGTCCAAAGCCCCAGTTGCGCTGGTTATTTGTCAGCCGTACCAGCCAGTCCGCGATCACGCCGTTCTCGGCATCGAGCTTGGCCTTGTAGCGATAGCAGGTCTGACTGATGTGAAATGCCTGGCATGCCAGGCCTATCGTGGCTGACCGGTTCGCCACGGCCCACTGCGCCATCTCCCGCCGCTGAGATGGCGCTACCACTTTTTTGTGAGTGCCTCCGCAACGATCTCGGCTTTGAGGCGCTCCTCGGCATACATCTTCTTGAGGCGCCGGTTCTCGTCCTCGAGCTCTTTCATGCGCGCCATGAGCGACGCGTCCATGCCGCCGAACTTGGACCGCCACTTGTAGAACGTGGCGTTGCTGATGCCGTGCTCGCGGCACAGCTCAGGGACCGGGCTGCCGCCTTCGGCTTGCTTGAGGATGGCGATGATCTGGCTGTCGGTAAAACGGGACGTCTTCATGTAGAGCTTTCTGTTCTTAAGTAGAAAATTCTACTTCTAAACGCGCTCTTTCTGTGGGGGGATTACCTTCTCGAGTCAGACCAACGGCTTCACCGGCATCAGTAAAGTAGACGGGTATCTCGACATCATCTTCGACGTATAGCCGAATATTCAAAACCGATGTCCAGCGCCAAGTGTTGACTTTCTCCTTGCGGTAAGGCTCAAGTAGGGAAATCTCAACAATTTAAAGTAACTTGTTGCCGTTGCAAGTGCGGCAGAACTGTAGTACGTCGCGAGGATCCCAGAGGATCGTCGTCTGTTGGACCCAGCGACGCTCTTCTTTAAATGCGTAGGTGATGAACACGTAGAGCATACCTAGGCTTAGCGTAGCTGCACGCCAGGTCGCGATCCCTGGCCCCATCGAAAACATGGGCGCCTCATGTGCTTTGTCTGTAGTAATCACTTGAATGCCTCTGCAGTACGAAATGAACACTATAGATTGTAGTCCTAAAGTGTTCGCCATGAGTACATCGTGCATTTTATGCGGAGGTGCTCGTGGGGTTGCTCAAACAATTTGGAACAGGACTGCAGAAGGCGAGGAAGAGTCGAGGTCTGACACAAGAGGATTTTTCGGTAGTTTCGAGTCGAACCTATCTCAGCAGCCTGGAACGCGGGATCAAAGCCCCTACGATTACAAAGATCGACGACATCGCAGCGGTGCTGGGTGTACATCCGTTGTCTCTCGTTGCGTTCGCGTATCTGCCGAAGGACATTGCGGAGCGAAAGAAACTTTTTTCTCAGGTAATAGCTGACCTGAAATCGTTCGAAGATTAGGACGACAGTTGCGATTCGCGGTAAGCAAACGTATGGGATTCTGGATGGCTCGAAAGGCAGCAGTCCCGCCGTACTGCAAGAGAATCGAACGCAAATGAGGATCCTTGCAGGGTGGCATGGCAGTCGGCTGGTATCCCGGCCATACTTCCGACGCATGCGCGTATTACCTAACGGTTACCGCAAAAATCGGGACTGCACGACGAGTTACGTAAAGCTCGCCGGTAAAACCAAGAAAGCCACAGGTTAGACCGCTATGAGCCTAGGATGAAGCACAGGCGGCAAGATACGAAGTAAAACTTGGACACCTATGCGACGCGGCAGACTTCAAACAATTAGTTCCGAAAACTTCCACGATTTACTTCGGAGCGCTGCTATATAGCAAAGACCGAACTACTGGCCGACGAACGCGACCGAGCCGCCCGCCAGGCTGCGGAAAGCGCGCACCAGAGTGCGGAGCTGGGTAGCCAGCTTGCCGCCGAGCGCGCCAGGGTGACTGAGCTTCGCGGACGGCTTGAGCGAACAGCGCCGAAATCGGAATCGGCCAGCGAGGAGTTGGGTTTGGCACGGGCAGCGCGTCGTCAGCGGCGACCCTCACGAAGCAAGCCAGACAAATAGGCCAGGCCTGACGCCAGCGGCCCGAGTCCCACACGCCGATCCGCGAGCTGCAGCCAGTTGTCTCGTCTGTCATCACTGAACATCCGACGCGATTCCGTATCCATAAATACTTCCGTTGTACCTAAAGCTATTGACGTGATGAGTAGGCCATGAAGATTTACCTAAACATATAGACTCGACGGGGAAAACGGGGCTTTGACACCGAGTCGGTAGATTAAGGTGCCCCGAGTACGGAGTTTTAGGTACGAGCGCTCCGAGAGCTTCCTCATCGTTAGGAGCACTTGGGTCGCAACACTCCACAAAGTACCAGTCCTTCGCATAATCTATATTATGTTAAATACGTTCTATGGCCACCAGCCGGAAACCTACCAAAAACCGGGGCACCCGCTCCACAGCGTCAATACACGTGTCATCGTCGGCCTATCGACGACCATCCACTACGTGATCCTGATCGCCGCCGACGCATCGTCCGCCGCCTTGACCGCACGTGCTCCAGTTCCACCGGTGACTGCTTCATGCGTCCGCAATTCGTCCAGCATCGCCGGCAATCCCCGTTCGAGACATGCCTCCACCAGCGCGCGATCAGTGTAGCGCCTATAAGGATCGACCAGCCGATAAAAGCCGTCCGTCATGATCAACAAGCTCGTTCCCGGCGCCAGCTCGACGTTTTGCACGCGCGCCTCGAATGCGCCGTTCGGATGCAGGCACAGGACTGTGGGCGCCGGTTGGGTATTCTGGAACTCGCGCCGTGCACGCAGCATCGGCAGCATGCGTTCGCGACGTTGTTCGGGATCGGTAACGCCTTCAGCGCGCAATTTCTCGATCCGGGCCTGCAGTACGGCGTCCTGCGGATTCACGAACGGGTCGAGATCGATGCAGCCGCCGGCCGCCGTGTGCAGCAGAGTCTTGCAGTCGCCCAGGCCGTATAACGCTGCACGCTGGATGCCGTTCCGCTCGTCGACGCGCAGCCAGGTCACGGCTGCGATCGGCCATGCATGAAGCGGTATCGCGCTATGTCCAGCCATCTGCTCGAACCCGGTGCGGACCACGCCAATCGCGGCGTGTACGCATTCCTGCTGGCCGCGCCCGGGCGCCAGTTCCTGCTCCAACGCCGCCGTGAATGCGTGGACGAACCAGGTCACGTCGCCATGAACAGGATCGAGGTAGTCGCGTTCGGCCACCGAGGTGCCGCCGTCGATCACCAGGATGTCGGTGGTGCTGGCGTGGTTGAAGACGGCCACGTGGTCGTCATTGCGTTGTGAGGTTGCTCCTGCAGAGATATATTGGATCTTCACGGATGTGCCCGGATCATGATGTGTCGGAGGACTCTACCCGCGCTGGAAGTGGAAGACAAGCGCATCGACTCGCCCTCGCATTTAACTCGACAATATATATGCTAATGTCGAGTTAGAACTGCGCCGGATGCAATAGCTTTCGCCACCCGAGCCAGACCTGAACATTACCCTGTTTTATACCTGAGGACACCTCCACCGTGTCGGCGCCTCGCCACCAGTGCCAGCCCCGCCAGCAGCATCACGGCTGCGGAAGGTTCGGGAATGGCCGGCACGGGACTCAGCAACACCGAGCCGTAACAGAATACCCCGGAACGGTCGCAGCTGTGCGCGAGGATTTGCCCCCGGTCGTTGTTCCCGTCGGCGGACTTCAGCAACAGGTCGGCCTCTGGATCGATGAGGGTATTCAGGTCGATCACCTCGCCGTTCGCGTACATAACGGCGCGATCGTCAGCGACGCCGGCGACCTCCCCCAGGTCGTTGATGTCATAGCCCGTGGCGTTCGCCGCGTCGGGATCGAGGTCGGTAGTCGTGGCGCCGTCGTGGAGGAAGGCATGCGTGCGGCCGTCGGCGGTCATGAAGTAGCCGGTGATCCAGCCGGCATCGTTGATCGCGTTGCCGTACAACTGTTGGCCACCGTAGCGAGGCAGGTCGGTCAGCGCTCCACTGCTGTACACCGCGGTGCGATAGCCCTCTCCTTCCGCCAGGTACGAGACCAGCAGTTCGCCGCGGTCGTTCAGGTCGCCCGGGATGCTGTCCGGAGGGCCGAAGTCGTCGACGACACCGTTGCGGAGCACGAGGGCGCGCCCGTCCGCGGTCCGGGCCGCGATCTCTCCGCGGTCATTGATGTCGCTTGCTTCGACAATGCCGTAACGTGCCGTCAGGTCGTCCATGCGTCCGGCGGAATACAGGAAAGCGGCGGTGGCCCCTGTGGCGGTGGTCGACATGCCCACCGCTTCACCCAAATTGTTGAGTCCGCTGATCCGCGTGATGCTGCCGCCCAGGCTGCCGAGCGATTCCACTGTCTGGCCGCCCTGGATCGAGGCGACCTGATAGGGAATGTCCGGGGCGGCGCTGTTGACGCCGTAGTGTCCCTCGTCATTGAGCGCAGTCGCCCAGGAATATCTGCCGGCCGCTGGAGAGAACGAGTAATGCTCTGGCACCGCGGCGGCTGCCAGGATCGGCAGGGCCAGCATCGCGCCGATGCAGCCGCCGCGCAAGCTCATGATGTCCACCTCACCACAGTCACTTCCAACCTCGCGATTCAAACCATTCTCACATGGCGGATTCGCAGCCCGAGTAGGAATTGGATGATTCGGTCTTAAGAATTCAAGCCCAGACACGGCGCGGAACCTGGCAAGGTTCAGTCCAAGTCCCTCATTACATCAATGGCTCCTCGTCCAGGCTCCCGCCCATGAGCACGGCAATTGATATCGGCCAGAAGCGAGCCCGTCGAACCTCCTAAGCTGATCTGGTACATCCCGTCTAGCACTTCTTCCCGAGCAGCATCTTGACCTGACGCATCAAACTGATCAGGAGGAACAAATGCGATCGAGAATATTGACGCATTCCACCGCCGCGCGAGGGTTGCGTGGCATGGCCAGCCCACTCATCGCTGGTGCCCCAGGCCGCCAATTGTAATAGGCAGGTCGTCGCACCGATCAGGTACGGCGGCACGCCGCGGGTCAATGCCCTGCTGTCGTTCGTTGCCCAGTCGAGGTTTGACCCTCTCAACCATTCAGGAGAATTCCATGAGGACTGACAACTTCGAAGGCCTGACTGCAGCTTGCCGCAAGGGCGTGTCGCCCCTGCTTTCCTTGCCGCGGCGCCTGGGAGTCCTGTTCGTGCTGGTCGCGGGTACGGTGGCGGCGGTGGCATCCGGCACCGCGACGGGCGGTCCGGCGGCGCGCATTACCTACCAGGTGATCCAGCTTTCGCCGGACCTCGGCGCGACGGGCTTCATCAACAACCGCGACCAGCTCGTGTTCACCGAGACCCGCGACGGCGTGTTCCGCCCGCGCCTGTACGATGCCGGACGGGTGCGCGAACTGGGCACGCTGGGCGGGACCAATGCCTATGCGGTGGGCCTCAACGACCATGGGCAGGTCGTGGGCGCGTCAGAGTTCAGCCCGGGCAACGCCACGACCCACGCCTTCAGGTGGACCAGGGGCGCCGGCATGATCGACCTCGATCCGGCCGGCAGCGCCGATTCGGTGGCCATTGCGATCAATAACAAGGGTAATGTGGTCGGCCGCGCCTGGTTCGGCGAGCCCGGCCAGACGGCGCAGCATGCATTCCACTGGACGCCGCAGACCGGGATCGTCGACCTGACGCCGGGCGCCAGCGTCTCGAGCGCCAACGACATCAACGACGCCGGCACGGCGGTGGGTTTCGTCGGCGTGCCGAGCGGCGACCCGGAAGGCCTGCCATTCAGGTGGACCCGCAGCGAGGGCGTGGTTCCGCTCACGACTTTCTCCAGCCGCGGGTCGGACGCGACCGACATCAATGCCGTCGGCCAGATCACCGGCACGTCGACCTTCCCCGGCCAGGATGGCGACCGCGCCTTCTTCTGGAGCCGGCAGGACGGCATCGTCAACCTGGGCAGCGGCAGCGGCCAGCAATCCGAGGCCGGCCGCCTGAACGACAAGGGACTGGTGATCGGCGTGGTCGAAGACCCGTTCGAATCCACGCGCCCGCTGGCCTGGACCCGCGCCGGCGGCCTGGTCGAATTCGCCGGGGCCGGGGTCGATGGCGTCCCGCGCGACGTCAACAATGCCGGCCAGGTCGTCGGCGACCTGGAAAGCCGGGCCTTCGTCTGGACCCGGGCTGGCGGTGTGGTCGACCTGAATACCCGCATCCCCGGCGCGCCGCCGGGGCTGGTTGCGGGCCTTGCCGTCGTAGATCGTGACGGTGGCGCCCGGCGGCGCCTGCTGGCGCTCGAGGATGGCCCCAAGGCGCTCGCCGAAGTATTGCATCGACAGCACGTAGCGCACCCGGCCGGCGCGCACCACCGGCACGTCGACGCTGCTGAGCAGGCGGTTCAGGGTGGGCCCCAGGTACAGGTCCGACACCATGGGGCGGCCGGTCTCGAACACGCTGCGGATCTGAGCGGGGTTGCCGTGGCGAGGCAGCGGCGCGCCGAAGGGCTGGCCTGTATTGATCACCTGGCGCAGGCCCGGATCGGACGCCACCAGCACATTGCCCGGACGCGAGTGCAATACCTCGATCGCCTGGGCGTGGAAGGCGCGCAGGTCGTGAACATCCAGGCTGGGCGAGGTCGCCAGGGCCTGGAGCGCGGCCTGTGCGCTGCTCAGCTCGCGGTCGATGGCCTGCATCAGCGCCCGTGAGATGTCCTGGGAGGAGCGTTCGATCCCGGCCCGCTCACGCCCGTAGGAGTGCAGGAAAGGCGCGACCACGGCGATCGTGGTCGGGACAATGAAGGCCGCCAGCAGCAGCGCCAGCCATTGTCGGATGGTCGGGGCGCGGCGGTGGATGGTGTACGGGGCGATGGGGATGCCCTCCTGACGCCCTCACCCTACGCCGCCCCGCCTCCCGATACAAGCAGGGTCAGCGGTTCTGGTAGCCGCCGAACTGGCGCACCGGACTCCAGGCCGGAGACACCGCCGGCAGCGCCGGCGACAGGTTTTCGAACTGGCCGGCGCCATACACGACCTGCCCGTTCACCACCGTCAGCACGCTTTCCAGGTCCTTGATCTTCTCCACGTCCATGGTGAAATAATCCTGCGGCAGCACCGCAAAGTCGGCGTACTGGCCTTCGACCAGCCGGCCCTTGACGTCTTCTTCGCCGCTCATCCAGGCGCTGCCGCGGGTCATGAGCTGGAGGGCTTCGTGGCGCGACAGCACGTCCCTGGCCTGCCAGGTCGCCAGGCCGCCGGCGGTCTTGCCGGTGACTGCCCAATAGATCGACGGCCAGGGGCCGTAGCTGCTCACCCGCGTGCCGTCGGTGCCCAGGCCAACCGGCAGGCCGAGCTCGAGCATCTTGCGGATCGGCGGCAGTTGCCGGGTCTGGGCGCCATAGCGTTCCCGGAAGGCTTCACCCTGGAAGTACAGGCGGTTCTGCACCGCCACGCCGCCGCCCAGCGCCTTGATGCGCTTCAGCTGGTCGTCGGTCACCGTCTCGGCGTGGTCGACGATCCAGCGCAGGCCGGCCAGCGGCGTGCTGCGGTTGACCTTTTCGATCACGGCCAGGTCGCGCTCGATGCTTTCGCCATAGGTGGCATGGATGCGGAACGGCCAGCGGTTCTTGACCAGCAGGGTGACCACGCGCTCCAGCTCGTCTTCCATATGGTGCGGCAGCTCGGGACGCGGCTCCAGGAAGTTCTCGAAGTCGGCCGCGCTCGAGACCAGGTTCTCGCCTGCGCCTTCGGTGGTAAAGCCGTTGGCGTAGAACAGGTGGTCGTTGCGGTTCGGCTTGGTCATCCTGATCCAGCGCTCGTAGTCTTCCAGCTCCTTGCCGGCCTTCTGGGCGAACAGGTAATACGCGGTGCGCACCGTCAGCTTGCCTTCTTTCGCCAGCTCGATCGTCACGCCGTAGTCGTCCGGATAGGCCTGGCCGCCACCGCCGGCATCGACGGCGCTGGTCATCCCCAGGCGGTTCAGGTCGCGGTAGAAGTGCAAGGTCGAGTTGCGCTGATCGGCGCGCTCGAGCTTGTTGGTCTTGGCCAGGGTCGAGTACAGGATCATGGCGTTCGGCTTGGCCAGCAGCAGGCCGGTGGGCTTGCCGGCGGCGTCGAGTTCCAGCTCGCCCTCGGGATATTTCGTCTCACTGGTATAGCCGAGCGTCTCGATGCCCTTCCTGTTCAGGAAGGCCTTGCCATATAAATAGAGGATGAAGACCGGCTTGTCGGGCACCGCGGCATTGATCTCGGCCAGGGTGGGCAGGCGTTTCTCGGCGAACTGGTGTTCGGTCCAGCCGCCCACGACCTTGACCCACTGGCCCTCGGGCGTGCGCGCCGCCTGCTCCTTGAGCATTTCCATCGCCCGCTTCAGGCTGCGCACGCCGTCCCAGCGCACTTCCATATTGTAGTTCAGGCCCGCGCGGATCACGTGGGTGTGGGAGTCGTTCAGGCCCGGGATCACGGTGCGTCCGCCGACGTCGACGACCCGGGTGTCCTTCTGTTTGAGGCGCAATACTCGCTCGTTGCTGCCGGTGGCGGCGATCTTGCCGTCCTTGACCGCCAGCGCCTGGACGAATTCGCCCTCCCCGGCCATGGTGGCGATCTTGCCGTTGGTGATGATCAGGTCGGCCTGGGCCCGGGCGGTCGACGCGGCCAGGATGCCGGCGGCGAACAGTGCGAGAGCGAGTTGATTCATTGCTTGACTCCGTGTTGGTTGGACAGCGTCCAGTATCGGTCGTCGTCGCCAATGTTGAAAAGCGGATAATTTTGACGATGGCATTCGATTCCATCGACGTTCCTGCGCGGCCGACGGGGTGCGCACGGCAGGCGTCCGGCGGCGTGCACGCAATCCTCCGTTGCGTGACAATGGCTCACACGAACTGATCATTCAAAGGAAGAGCATGAACATCACGGTCCAGAATACCGTCCCCGATACCGCGCGCATCACCCTGGTCGGCGAGCTGCACGATGGCAGCTTCAAGGCGAAGGTGATGACCGAAACCGCCGTGCCCTACACGCCCTACTGGGACAACCTGCTCGAGCAGCGCATCATCTATATCCAGCCCGACGACGAGCAGCTGGGTTCGATCGTGGCGGCGCTGAACGAGCGTCGTCTGTCACTCGACGAGTTGCAGAATTACGGCAGCTCGGATGGCGGGACCTCGTCGATTCCGGTCTGACCCTACAGGATGCCCTTGCCGTCGGCGCCGAGGATTTCGTCGTGGCGTTCCTTGTCGGTTTTGTGCAGATAGCCGGCGGTGGTGGCGATATTGGCGTGGCCGGCCGTGTCCTGCAGGGTCTTGAGCTGCACCCCGCTGTTGGCGTGGTTGGTCAGCATGCTGTGGCGTAGCCAGTGCGGCGACGCCTGGCGCAGCATGGATGCGCTGTCGCCGTCGCCCCGGGCTGCCGCCTCGCTGGCGGCCAGCTGGAAGATCGCTTTCAGCGCCTCGGAGGCCGCCTCGTCGGTGACGCGCACGTGGTCGCGCGTGCGGCTCGACAGCACCAGTGGCATGTGGTCGCCGCGGCTGGTCTGCTCCAGCAGGCCGAAGGCGCGCCGGTAGTCGCGGTAGGCCGCCAGCGTGGCCGGCGGCACCGGCAGCCGGCGCGGCTTGTTGCCTTTGCCCAGGACGTCGAGCCACCAGCGGCCGTCGCCCTCGCTGTAGATCGAACCCATGCGGGCGCTGACGATCTCGTTGAGGCGCGCGCCGGTCTGGGCGAAGGCGATCAGCAGGAAGCGGTCGCGGGCGCGCTGGCGCGCCGCGGCTTCTGAATCGGCGTCGCGCGCCTCGGCCGCGGCCAGCGCATAGGCCAGCGCGGCCGGCGTCAGGTAGCGGGTGATGCGGCCGACATGCGGCGCCCGCACATTGCGCACCAGACGCGCCGGGTTGCGGCGCAGATAGCCGGTGTGCTCGGCAAATGCCAGCAAGCCCTTGATGGCGATCATGGACTGGCGCCGGCTGGTGTCGGACAGCGGGCCAGAGAATGGGCGGTAGCGCGGATCGTTGCGCGGCCATTTGGTGGTGCATACCCATTCCGCTGGCGGGTTGCGGATGAACTCCTTGTAGGCGTTCAGGTCGGCCACGTTCAGCTGCTGGAAGGTCTTTTTCGCTTCTTCGCGGCACCAGGTCAGGAAGCGATACAGCTCCTTCTGCAGGTTGGCGATCGACTTGGGGCTCAGCTCGCCGTGCGATATATACTCGCGCGCCAGTTCGGCGTCGTTGCGGGCCGAGGTGACCGGTTCGTCGTGCAGGCCGGAGAAGATGCCCGTATCCGGACGACTCGCCGCCGCCCGGTCGGGATGTTCCGTGGGCAGCGGGTCGAGGTCGATCGGGAGGAAGACGGGCATGGTGGTGCGATAAAGAACTGTATGGATATACAGTATAGCACCACGTCTCCGGCGCAGGAAGGGATATCGGACAGATCCGTATCAAGCGGCCGCGGCCATGCGCCGGCATGCTTCGGCGCATTCGCGGCAGGCCGCTGCGCATGCCTGGCAGTGGTCCATCGGGTGCTTTGCGCACTCCTCGGCGCAGCGGTCGCAGGCCTCGGCGCAGACGCCGCACAGGGCGGTGGCGATCTCACCGCCGCGCGCCATCACCGCCGCCGCCAGGCGGCACAGCTGGGCGCAGTCGATGTCGAGGGCGATGCAGCGCGCCATCATCTTGACGTCTTCCTCGCCCAGGCAGGCGCCGGCGCAGCGGTCGCAGGCGTCGGCACAGGCATTGCAGGCCGCGATGCAGGCGGCGTAGTCGGGGCTTTCCATGGCAGCCTCCAGAAATGGTTGATGGACCTACCCTAGCATTCGACCGGCGCCGTCCGCGCACGATACCGGCGAGCATGCTCATGCGCCAAGCTCCTACAGCGACTGCCCACCGCCGCCGATACCCGTGCCGCCCCCGAGCGGCCACAATCGGCGGATCACACCCCAACACGACAGGAGGCGCAGATGACCCAATCCACATCGACACCCCAGGGCAAACCGGACGACGGCGCCGTGACCGTTGGCGTCGGCGGCCAGACCAGCGGCCAGCAAGGCGCCACGCCCAGCCACGAGAGCCAGACCGAGACCGGCGGCAACGGCGGGCCGGGCCTGACCCGCAACCAGTCCGGCCCCTACGTCAACGCGCCGGACGGCGCCGAAGAACTCGCGCCGGGCGCGGCCGAGGTCAATGTCGAGACGCTCGATGCGGCGCCGCGCACCGAATCGGTGGATGCGGCGATGACCCATGCCAATCCGGGCGCCCAGGATACCCGCGCCAGCCAGGCTGGGCCGAGGGAGACCGGCTTGGGGACGCCCGAGACGGGCGGGAACCAGGACGAGCGGGACCTGCCGCCGGCCCTGCCTTGATCAAGCGCCCGCCTGGCGGCGGGCCAGCCTGGTCCACCAGACCCAGGACACGATCGCATTGATCCAGAAGCACAGGTAAAGAAAGGCCGTCAGATACAGCCCGCGGCTGTAGTACAGCGGCACGGCGATGGTATTGACCAGCAGCCAGACCGGCCAGTTCTCGATGCGCCGCTGCATCATCAGGAGCTGGGCGATAACGCTGAACACCAGCACCGCCGAATCGATGAAGGGCGCGTAGGCATTCGTATAGAAATGCAGCAAGGCGCCGTAGGCGGCGGTGGCGGCGATGCCGGCCGGTATCATCCATGCCAGGCTGCGCCAGCCGGCGTGGGTGATCGGCAGCGGCGCGCCGTTGTTGCCGTGCAGCCAGCGCCACCAGCCAAGTACCCCGGTGCCGACGAAGAACATCTGCAGCACGACGTCGGCATACAAATGGTTCTGGGCGAACAATACGCCGAACAGCGTGCAGCCGACGATGCCGGTCCACCAGGTGTGGACGTTGTTGCGGCCAGCCAGCAGGATGGCGGCGGCCGTGAAGGCATTGGCCGCCAGTTCGAGCGGGCTCGGGATCATGTGCGCTCCAGGATTCGGGAGCGCTACTGTAAGGCACGCATGTGCCCTACTGCAAGAATTACAGTTTAATAGTACCGTGCTCGCCGTCCACGTCCGGCTGGGTGCCGGTCACGGCCGCCTTGGCCATGGCGAACAGGCGCACCATCTTGCTGTCGTTCGAATCCCAGTATTCGGCCGCGTGAGGATCGACCCGTACCAGCACGGCGTGCTGGTCGTCCGGGCCGGCCGGGAACCAGGCCTGCACCATTGGGTTCCAACGGGCCTGGACTTGCGCACGGTCGACCACCCGCTCGGCGCGGCCGCTGACCGAGACATAGGTGCTGTTCTCGTTGTCGGCGAAGCTGACGTTGACCTCAGGCTGGTGCGCAATGCTGTCCCACAGCTCGGTCGTGGAGTTGACGAAGAACCAGAGGCCGCCTTCGGCATCGATGTCCTGCTTGGTCATCGGCTGGCTGACCAGGTGGTCGTACCCGTCGCGGAAGGTGAACATGGCGAAGCGCATCGAGCCGATCCGGTCGGCGAGCGCGGCTGCGTGGTGGCGGTCTGCGGTCATGGTATGTCCTTGATGGGTGACTAAAACCTTATCCTAACGCGCCTGTCGGGTGCTTCTCGGTGCGCGGCCGTACAGTGCCAACCCAGGTAGACACCTTCCCCCGGGCCTGACGTAAAGACCACAAATGGCTTATAGTGATGCCTCTGTACAAATATGACATTGCCATGAAATTTGACGTCGCGATCGTCGGCAGCGGCCTGGCCGGCCTGTCCGTTGCCCTGCACCTGGCCGAGACCCGCAAGGTCGCCATCATCTCGAAGCGCGCACTGCGCGATGGCGCCAGCAGCTGGGCCCAGGGCGGGATCGCCGCCGTCCTCGATTCGGGCGACAGTCATGACCAGCACATCGACGATACCCTGGTCGCCGGCGCCGGCCTGTGCGACGAAGGCGCGACCCGCACCATCGTCGAGGGCGGCCGCGCCGCGATCGAATGGCTGATCGAACAAGGCGTGCCGTTTACCCGCGACGCCACGGCCGAATTGGGCTTCCACCTGACCCGCGAAGGCGGCCACAGCCAGCGCCGCATCATCCACGCCGCCGACGCCACCGGCCACGCGGTGCAGGTGACCCTGGAACAGAAGGTGCGCGCGCATCCGAATATCGCGCTGTTCGAGCACCACGTGGCGATCGACGTCATTACGTCCGACAAGCTGGGCGCGCCGGCGCTGGTCGGCCAGCCGCATTGCTACGGCCTGTATGTGCAGGATATCGAGAGCGGCCAGGTGCTGACCTTCGAGGCCGAACACACGGTGCTGGCCACCGGCGGCGCCGGCAAGGTCTACCTGTACACGACCAATCCCGACACCGCCACCGGCGACGGCATCGCCATGGCCTGGCGCGCCGGCTGCCGGGTGTCGAACATGGAATTCATCCAGTTCCACCCGACCTGCCTGTACCACCCCTACGCCAAATCCTTCCTGATCACCGAGGCGATCCGCGGCGAAGGCGGATTGCTCAAGCTGCCGCGCGAAGCCGGCGCCGTGGCCGGCACCCGCTTCATGCCGGCCCACGACGAGCGCGGCGAGCTGGCCCCGCGCGACGTCGTCGCCCGCGCCATCGACTTCGAGATGAAGAAGCGCGGCCTGGATCACGTGGACCTGGACATCAGCCACCAGGATCCTGAGTTCCTCAAGGAGCACTTCCCGACTATTTACGCGCGCTGCCTGGAGCTGGGCATCGACATCACGCGCGAGCCGATCCCCGTGGTGCCGGCCGTGCACTTCACTTGCGGCGGCGTGGTCACCGACCTGGCCGGACGCACCGACATTCCCGGCCTATATGCTGTGGGAGAGACCGCCTGCACCGGCCTGCACGGCGCCAACCGCCTGGCCAGCAATTCGCTGCTGGAATGCGTGGTGGTAGGCCGCGCCTGCGCCGAGCACATCGCGGGGAGCAGCGCGGTCGAGCATCCGGCGCTACCGGCCTGGGACGAAAGCCGGGTCACGAACGCGGACGAAGAAGTGGTCATCGCCCACAACTGGGACGAGCTGCGCCGTTTCATGTGGAATTACGTCGGCATCGTGCGCACCACCAAGCGCCTCGAGCGCGCCGAGCACCGCATCAAGCTGCTCAAGGAAGAGATCGACGAGTATTACCGCAACTTCCGCATCACGCCCGACCTGCTGGAACTGCGCAACCTGGTCGAGGTGGCGCACCTGATCGTCAAGAGCGCGCTGTCGCGCCACGAAAGCCGCGGCCTGCACTATTCGCGCGACTTCCCGGACACGCTGCCGAAGGCGCTGCCGAGCGTCCTGACGCCGCGCCGCCGCTGAGATGTCGACACCTGGCTACCGGCTGACCCCGGCCACTGCCCTGCTCCTGACCATCCCACCCGTCCTGTGGGCCGGCAACGCCATCGTCGGGCGGCTGGTGCGCGACGCGGTGCCGCCGATGACGCTCAACCTGATCCGCTGGTCGATCGCGCTGGCGGTGCTGCTGCCGCTGGGGCGCGCCGCCCTGCGCGCCGGCAGCGGTGTATTGGCCAACTGGAAGCGCTACAGCATGCTCGGCCTGCTCGGGGTCGGGCTGTACAACTCGTTGCAATACCTGGCGCTGCAGAGTTCTTCTCCGATCAATGTGACCCTGGTCGCTTCCGGCGTCCCGGTGTGGATGCTGCTGGTCGGGCGCCTGTTCTTCAATGTGCCGGTCAAGCGCAAGCAGGTCGCCGGCGCGGTGCTGTCGATCGCCGGCGTGCTCGTCGTGATGTGCCGCGGCTCGCTGGCCGAGCTGGCGGCGCTGCGGCTGGTGGCGGGCGACCTGTACATGATCCTGGCCACCATTGCCTGGTCCTTCTATAGCTGGCTGCTGATGCAGCAAAAGGACGTGCCGGCGCTGCGTGCGGACTGGGCCGCCTTCCTGCTGGCCCAGGTCGGGTTCGGCGTGCTGTGGTCGGGCGCGCTGGCCGGCGGCGAATGGGCGATCAGGGACGTGCACATCGCCTGGAGCTGGCCGGTCGTCGCCGCGCTGCTGTACGTGGCGATCGGCCCGGCCATCATCGCCATGCGCTGCTGGGGCGCCGGCGTGCAGCGCGCCGGGCCGAGCCTGGGCGCGTTCTTCATCAACCTGACGCCGCTGTTCACGGCGCTGCTGTCGTCGGCGTTTCTTGGCGAGGCGCCGCACCTGTATCATGTGGTGGCATTCGGCATGATCGTGGGCGGGATCGCGGTATCTGCCAGATAAGCGGCGCTGACGCGGGGAATCGTGTGTGGTGTTCCGATTGCCGATGTTACGATCCCATGCATGGGAGGAAGAAGCGGCATGGCAGAAGGTCTCAGCATTCACGACGGCGTCGACGCGCTGGCCTCTTTTTTGGCAAGGCACCCTCGTACCCTGGTCCTGACCGGCGCCGGCCTGTCGACCGCCTCCGGCATCCCCGACTACCGCGACCGTGACGGCGTGCGCCGCGGCCGCCTGCCGATCCAGGGCCCGGAATTCCGGCGCGACGTGGCGATCCAGCGCCGCTACTGGGCGCGCAGCATGGTCGGCTGGCCGCTGCTGGCGCGCGCCAGGCCCAACGACGGGCACCGGGCGCTCGCCGCCCTCGAAGCGGCCGGCAAGCTCGGTTTCATCCTGACCCAGAACGTCGACGGCCTGCACCAGCAGGCCGGCAGCCACGCGCTGCTCGAATTGCACGGCAATATCCATTATGTGAGCTGCCTGGCCTGCCATGCGCGCTTCCCCCGTGCTTTCGTGCAGACCCAGCTTGAATTCGCCAATCCGGCCCTGCTGCAGGCGATGGCGACGCCGCTGCCGGACGGCGACGCGGCGCTCGATCCCGACGCGGTTACCGGTGTCGCCATCCCCGCCTGCGTCCATTGTGGAGGGGTGTTGATGCCCGACGTCGTTTTCTTCGGCGATAACGTGCCGCCCAGCCGCACGGCCTGCGCACTGGCCCAGATGGAGGCGGCCGACGCGCTGCTGGTGGTCGGTTCATCGCTGATGGTGTATTCGGGCTTCCGTTTCTGCCGGCTGGCGCAGGCGGCGGACAAGCCGATCGCCGCCATCAACCTCGGCCGCACCCGCGCCGACGACATGCTGGCGCTCAAGCTCGAGGCCTCGGCCGAACAGATCCTGCCGCAGGTGGCGCGGCTGCTGGACGCGAACCGGCCAGCGCCGCCACTTGACCTTATCGACCATAGGGGGACCATGTGATCAGCACATATCGAAGCACCAGCGAAAACTCGCGCACGGCGCGCCGCCTGTCGGCCGGCGTCGCCATTGCCGGCCTGGGCCTGCTGGCGTCCTGGCTGGTGGTACGCGCCAAGTCGCGGCGCGCCGAACGCGACCACCCGCCGGCGGGCAGCTTCATCACGGTCGACGGCGTCAAGCTGCATTACCTGGAACGCGGCGAGGGGCCGGTGCTGGTGCTCTTGCACGGCAACGGCGTCGACGCCACCGACTGGGAACACAGCGGCCTGCTGGACGCCGCGGCCGAACGCTACCGGGTGATCGCCTTCGACCGCCCCGGCTTCGGCTACAGCGAGCGGCCGCGCAGCACGGTCTGGACCCCGGACCGGCAGGCGCGCCTGCTGCATCACGCGCTGCAGGAACTGAACGTGGACAGCGCCATCGTCGCCGGCCATTCCTGGGGCACGCTGGTGGCGCTGAACATGGGACTGCAGGTGCCGGACTTCGTTCGCGGGCTTGTGCTGGTCTCGGGTTACTACTATCCGAGCGTGCGGATGGATGTGATGGTCGGCGCGCCGCCGGCCATTCCGCTGGTGGGCGACGCCTTGCGCTACACCGTGGCCCCGCTCGCCGGCCGCCTGATCTGGCCAGCCGCGGTTGGGCGCGCGTTCGCGCCCTTGCCGGTGCCCGAGCGCTTCCGCGCGGTGTCGCCGTGGATGTCCCTGCGTCCCGGCCAATTGCGGGCGAATGCCGCCGATAGCAGCCTGATGGTGCCGGCCGCGATGTCCCTGGCGCGGCGGTTTGGAAGGCTGAAGGTGCCCGTGCAGATCCTGTCCGGGACCCAGGATGGGGTGTGCGACTGCGCCCACAATGCCGAGCGTTTGCATGCGGCGTTACGCCACAGCGAGCTGTCGGTCACGCCTGGTGTGGGACATATGCTGCATGACGCCGAGCCGGGCAAGGTGCTGGGGGCGATCGATGCGATCGCGTCCCAGGTCGGCGGGCCCGCCCACCTGCCGAGTGCGCGTGAGAATGCGGTAGCGGCGGCGGGCGAAAGCGGGGTTTAGCTGTTACCGAGCTTGATCGCGAGGCCGGCGAACAGGCTGGCCGCCATCGCCAGCGACAGCACGCCATGCACGGCCGTCGAGCCGATCGACGAAGCCTCGGCCGAGTCGTCGCGCTTGAGCGCCATCGCGCGGCCCAGCACCACCGGGCGCAGGAAGCCGCGGATGCCGACCAGCAGCATGCCGATGCCGAAGAACAGTTCGCCCTTCATGCCGTACATGATGCCGTCGAGGAGTTGGGGCACGCCCAGCAGCAGGCCGAAGCCGAGCCAGAACAGGCGAAAGCCGAGCGAACGTTTCAACTTGTCGGAAGTGGTCATGAAATCCTGAAAAAATGATGGTTCAGATGATGCGCAGCGAGTAATCGGTCGCGCGCACGTCCTTGGTCAGGCTGCCGATCGAGATGCGGTCGACGCCCGTTTCGGCGATTGCACGCACCGTCTCCATATTGATGCCGCCGGATGCCTCGAGCAGCGCGCGGCCCGCATTGACCTGCACCGCCTCGCGCATGCGCGCCAGGTCGAAGTTGTCGAGCAGGACCGACTTGACGCCGGCGGCCAGCGCTTCTTCGAGCTGGGCGATGGTCTCGACCTCGATCTGCACCGGCGCACCGGAGTTCAGGTTCGCCGCCGCCTCCAGCGCGGCGGTGACTCCGCCCGCCGCCGCGATATGGTTTTCCTTGATCAGGATGCCGTCATACAGCGCCATGCGCTGGTTCTTGCCGCCGCCGACACGGACCGCATATTTTTGCGCCAGGCGCAGCCCCGGCAAGGTCTTGCGGGTGTCGAGGATCGCCGCATTGGTGCCGGCGATGACGTCGACGTAGCGCCGGGTGGCCGTCGCCACGCCCGATAGCAGTTGCATGAAATTCAGCGCGCCGCGCTCGGCCGTGAGCAGCGAGCGCGGATTGGCGCGGATCGTGCACACCGTCGAGTCAAGCGTCATGAAGTCGCCCTCGGCGTAGTGCCAGTCGATCTCGGTGTCCTGGTCGACCGCCAGCATCAGGCCTTCGAACCATGGCGCGCCACACAGCACGGCCGCTTCGCGCACGATGACGCGGGCCGTCACCAGGGTATCGCTTGGGACCAGCTTGCCGGTCAGGTCGCCGGTGCCGACGTCTTCCAGCAGCGCGGCCAGGATGTTCTGCTCGAAGGCGGCCTGCAGCTTGTCGTCGAACTGGGCGTGGGGGTTCTTCAGTGTGGTCATGCGGGTCCTACCCCCGAGAACATCGGGGCATTGTTTTCCAGTTTGCCGTTCGGCAGCGCCTTGGCGCGCTTGGCGGCGGCGAAATCGAGCATGCGGTCGATGGCGCGTTTCGCCTGCAGGCCGACGCTTGGCTCGACATGGATCTGGTTGGCGCCCGATTCCAGCACCTCGGCGAGATTGCGCAAGCCGTTCATTGCCATCCAAGGACAGTGCGCGCAGCTCTTGCAGGTCGCGCTGTTGCCGGCGGTCGGCGCCTCGATGAAGGTCTTGCCCGGGGCGGCGATGCGCATCTTGTGCAGGATGCCGTTGTCGGTGGCGACGATGAAATGGGTCGCGTCCATGGTCTGGGCCGCGTTGATCAGCTGGGTGGTCGAGCCGACCGCGTCGGCCTGGGCCACGACGTTGGCGGGCGACTCCGGGTGCACCAGCACTTTCGCATTCGGGTATTCGGCCTTCAGCAGGTCGAGTTCGATGCCCTTGAATTCGTCGTGCACCAGGCAGGAACCCTGCCACAGCAGCATGTCGGCGCCGGTCTTGGCCTGGATATAGGAACCCAGGTGGCGGTCGGGCGCCCACAGGATCTTCTTGCCCTGGGCGTGCAGCTCGGCCACGATGTCCAGGCCGATCGACGAGGTCACCATCCAGTCGGCGCGCGCCTTCACGGCGGCGCTGGTGTTGGCATACACGACGACGGTGCGGTCCGGATGCTGGTCGCAGAAGGCCGCGAATTCGTCGGCCGGGCAACCCAGGTCGAGCGAGCAGGTCGCGTCGAGGTCCGGCATCAGGATGGTTTTCTCGGGGCTGAGGATCTTGGCGGTCTCGCCCATGAAGCGCACGCCGGCCACCACCAGGGTCTGGGCCGGGTGGTCGCGGCCGAAGCGCGCCATCTCCAGCGAATCGGAGACGCAGCCGCCGGTTTCCTCGGCCAGGTCTTGCAGGTCGGCGTCCACGTAGTAGTGGGCCACCAGCACGGCGCCCTTTTCCTTCAGCAGGCGGCGGATGCGTTCCTTCAGTTCGGCGCGCTCGGCCATCTCGGGCGCGCTCGGGACTTTCGCCCAGGCCTCGGCGGTGCAGGCCATGCCGGCCTGGGGCCGGTCGTATTCATAGGTCTTGATTGGTACTGTTACGGCATTCATGCTCGCGCGTCTCCTCGCGTTAGCGGGGCCGGGGCCCCGCCCTCCTTCGAACCGATGTCTGGCTGTCGATCAGTCGATGCCCTGGCTGCGCAGGTATTCCTCGTAGTTGCCCTGGAAGTCGACCACGTCGTTCTCGCGGATCTCGATGACGCGGGTGGCCAGCGAGGACACGAACTCGCGGTCGTGCGAGACGAAGATCAGGGTGCCGGCGTATTTGTCGAGCGCGATGTTCAGCGATTCGATCGATTCCATGTCCATGTGGTTGGTCGGCTCGTCCAGCAGCAGCACGTTGTGACGGCCCAGCATCAGCTTGCCGTACATCATGCGGCCCTTCTCGCCACCCGACAGCACCTTGACCGACTTCTTGACTTCGTCGCCGCCGAACAGCAGGCGGCCCAGAATCGAGCGCACGGCCTGGTCGTCGTCGCCCTCTTGCGTCCACTTGCCCATCCAGTCGGTGAGGGTTTCGCCGCTGGCGAATTCCTCGGTCGGATCCTGCGGCATATAGCCCGGATTGGCGTTCTCGGCCCACTTCACGCGGCCGGTGTCCGGCTGCAGGCCGCACAGGTCGCCACCGATCGAACGCAGCAGCGTGGTCTTGCCCGCGCCGTTGGCGCCGATGATCGCGATGCGTTCGCCGGCCTCGACCATGATCGAGAAGTTTTTAAATAACTGACGCTCGTAGGCCTTCGAGATGTTCTCGGCTTCCACCGCCAGGCGGTGCAGCTTCTTCTCGCCCTCGAAGCGCACGAACGGGTAGGCGCGCGAAGAAGGCTTGAATTCCTCGATCTTGATCTTGTCGATCTGCTTGGCGCGCGAAGTCGCCTGGCGCGCCTTGGATTTGTTGGCCGAGAAGCGGCGCACGAAGTCCTGCAGCTCGGCCACTTTTTCCTTGGCCTTGGCGTTGTTCGCCAGCTGCTGGTTGCGCGCCTGGGTCGAAGCCAGCATGTAGTCGTCGTAGTTGCCCGGATAGACCTTCAGCGTGCCGTAGTCCATGTCGGCCACGTGGGTGCAGACCTGGTTCAGGAAGTGACGATCGTGGGAAATGATGATCATGGTGGAGTTGCGCTCGTTGAGCATGTTTTCCAGCCAGCGGATCGTGTTGATGTCCAGGTTGTTGGTCGGTTCGTCGAGCAGCAGGATATCCGGATTCGAGAACAGGGCCTGGGCCAGCAGCACGCGCAGCTTCCAGCCCGGCGCCACGGCGCTCATCGGCCCCTGGTGCAGGTCGGTGCCGATTTCCAGGCCCAGCAGCAGTTCGCCGGCGCGCGCCTCGGCCGAATAGCCGTCGTATTCGGCCACTTTGCCTTCGAGCTCGGCCGCCTTCATGTAGTCGTCGTCGGTCGCTTCCGGATTGGCGTAGATCGCATCGCGTTCGGCGATCGCGTTCCACAGCTCGGTGTGGCCCATCATGACCACGTCCAGCACGCGCACGTCTTCGTAGGCGAACTGGTCCTGGCGGAGCTTACCGAGGCGCTCGCCCGGATCGAGGCTGACGTTGCCGGCGGACGGCTCGAGGTCGCCGCCCAGGATCTTCATGAAGGTCGACTTGCCGCAGCCGTTGGCGCCGATCAGGCCATAACGGTTGCCTTCGCCAAATTTGACGGAAATGTTCTCGAACAGCGGCTTGGCGCCGAATTGCATCGTGATATTGGCTGTGGATAGCACTGTATTACCCCAAAAAGCATATTTGATTAACCGGCTATTTTACCATTCTGCGCCTTGCCAGGCGAATAAGGGTGGATTCCGGACAGTGGCAGGCGCGTCAGGCGCGCAGATCAGGCGCGAACCAGCGTCGGATAGTCGGACAAGGTGAGGCGGAAGCCATCGGCATCGGACACCAGGTGCCCCTGGGCGCCGAACGGGATCGTGACGCGGCGCTCGATGTGGCCGAAGGAAAGTCCCGTCAATACCGGCAGCGGCAGGGTCTGGCGCAGATAGGCCAGCATGGCGTCGAAATCGTAGCCATTGTCGAGCGGCCCCAGCCGATAACCGGAAAAGTCGCCCAGCACCACGGCTTGCTGGCGCTCGAGCACGCCCGCCTGCATCAGTTGCAGCAGCAGGCGCTCGACCCGGTACGGATGTTCCGCGATATCTTCGAACCACAGGATGCCGTCGTCGATGCGCGGAAAGTATGGCGTGCCGACCATGGCGCCGATCATGGCCAGGTTGCCGCCCCAGACGGTGCCGCGCACGTCGAGCGCCGGATTGCCGGCCGCGCGCTCGGTGATGGTATGGGTGGGGCCGGCCAGGCAAGACCAGAAATCGTCGAGCGTGAACGCGACCGGTTCGACCGCGCCGAAGTCGCCCGCGATCATCGGCCCGGCATAACTGAGGCCGCCTGCCCTGGCCATCAGGCCCATGTGCAGGGCCGTCAGGTCGGAAAACCCGACCACGATCTTGCCGCTGGCGGCGATCGCCTCGAAATCGATGCGCGGCAGCAGGCGGCTGATGCCATAACCGCCGCGCAGGGCAATGATGAGGTGCACGTCCGGGTCGGCCACGGCGGCGTGCAGTTGTTCCAGGCGCGCGTCGTCGGTGCCGCCGAAGCGCAGGTAGGAGCAGCTATGGTCGTAGTAATTACGCACCAAAAAGCCCTGCTCCTCGAGGCGCGCGATGGCGCGTTCGAGCGCCGATGGTTCGGGAATGCAGCCGGCTGGCGCCACGATGGCGATGCCGGGACGGGAGATGATCACTGTTTGACGAAGAGCCGGGGTGTGGAATCTGGCAACATCTTACCCCGCGCATGGGAGTCGATCAAGGCAAGGATGCGCTCGACCAGCTGCGGCGGCAAATCGTGGCCCATCCCTTCGATGATTTCCAGGCGCGCACCGTCGATGTGGCTTGCCACGTCCTGGCCGCAGGCGGCCGGCAGCAGCGGATCGGCGGCGCCGTGGATGACGAGCGTCGGCGCCGCGATCGCCGGCAGCAGCGCGCTGCGGTCGCCGGCGGCCAGCAGCGCCAGCATCTGGCGCGCACTGCCGCTGGGGCAATAGCAGCGCCGCATGGAGCGCGTGACACGCTTGCGCAATTGCCGGTCCGGGGTCGGATAGGATGGGCTGCCCAGCGCTCGCAGCAGCTCCACCGCGTGGTCGATAACGCTGTCGAGATCGGCCGGGTTGGCGGGACGGCTGGCCAGCGCCTTGGCTACTTTCGCGCTTGGCCTGGACAGCCCGCGCCGGCCGCTGGTGGACATGATGGAAGTCAGGCTCAGCACCCGCTGCGGGTGGCGCGCTGCCAGTTGCTGGCCGATCATGCCGCCCAGCGCCGAGACGCCGACCAAGTGGGCCCGGGCCACGCCCAGCGCCGACAGCACACCGAGGGCGTCGGCCGCCATGTCGTCGATGCCATACGGCGAGCGCAGCGGCCAGCCGAGCGCCGCCTTGATGCGCGCAACGGTGAGATTCGGGGTGCCGGCCTGCTCGAACTTGGTCGACAGGCCACTGTCGCGGTGGTCGAAACGGATCACGTAGAAGCCGAGCTCGACCAGGCCTTCGACGAATTCGTCCGGCCAATTGGTAAGTTGCATGCCGAGCCCGTGGATCAGGAGCAGTGGCGCGGCTTTCGGGTCGCCAGCGGTGTCGAAGGCGATGCGCAGTCCGTTGGCGTGGAGGGTGGGCATAGCGGCGTTCAGGAGCGCGTAATGTTTGGCGCCAGCCTGGCGCCGATGCTGTTCGTGGTTCACATCCCTATGACTTGAAAACAGCATAACAGCTTATTGGCGCTTATGGCGCTCAGCCTGATGGAATGTGCCCGGGGCGCCCTCCCCGCTTACTCCTGGACTGCGGCCGGCTTGCGCGCCGCGTTGCGGCGTTCCACGAAAAAGGCCTTGAGCAAGGCGCTCGCCTCCTCTGCCATGACGCCGCCGACCACCTCGGTGTGGTGGTTCAGCCTGTCTTCGTCGAACAGATTGACGACCGAGCCGCAGGCGCCGGTCTTGGGGTCGGTCGCCGCGTAGACGACCCGGGCCAGGCGTGCATGCATCATCGCCCCCGAGCACATGATGCAGGGTTCCAGGGTCACGTACAGCTCGCAACCCGGCAGCCGGTAATTGCCCAGCTTTTCGGCGGCCGCGCGCAGGGCGACGATTTCGGCGTGGGCGGTCGGATCATGGCCGCTGATCGGCTGGTTGAAGCCGGTCGCGATGACCTCACCGTCCTTGACCACGACGGCGCCGACCGGCACCTCGCCCCGGTCCCAGGCCAGCTGCGCCTGGGCCAGGGCCAGGCCCATATAGCGCCCTTCCGCCGTCTCGGCGGGAGCTTCCTGGACGGCCTGGACGGTCTGGTCCGGCATCATTCGGTGATCTCGGCCCAGCAGTTCGGGGTTTCGTGCAGCACCAGCTTGTGCAGGCGCAGGCCGGTGCCGTAGCGGTCGATGAACACGGCCTTCAGGATGTCGAACGCCACCTGGGCCAGGTTCTCGACGGTCGGGATGCGGTCGATCACGATCGTCTTGTGGTCCGGCAGCGAGGCCAGGAACTCACGCACCTTGTCATCCTTTTCGTACACGATGAAGGCATGGTCCCATACGTCGACCAGGTGCTGTTTTGCCAGGGCCTTCACGTCGGAGAAATCCATGATCATTCCATTGTCGGAATTGCCATCGGAATCGATTACCTGGCCTGTCAGAGTAATCTCAAGGGTATAGCGGTGGCCGTGCAGGTTGCGGCACTGGCTTTTGTGGTCGGGAATCCGGTGTCCGGCATCGAATTCGAGCTTGCGGGTAATGGTCAACATGCTGCGTGTGGATCTTTAAGGAATCTGAAGAAGTTTATGGGTCTGGAGGCTGAGCTTCCATTTCGGGTTGGCGCGGCAGGTCTCGATCGCCAGCTGGAGGTTGCGGCCGGCCAGCGGTCCATCCATCGCCTGCAGGTAGAAGTGCTCGAAGTCGAGCCCTTCATAGGCGGCCAGGTCTTGCCCGAGCTGCGGGATGACGACCTTGATTTCGCTGCCCTTGTGCACCACCAGCGTCGAGCCCATCTTGGGGCTGACGCAGATCCAGTCCACGCCTTCGGGCACCGGCAGGGTGCCGTTGGTCTCGATGGCGATGGTGAAGCCGCGCGCATGCATGGCGTCGATCAGGGGACGGTCGAGCTGCAGCAGCGGTTCGCCGCCGGTGAACACCACGTATTTGCTGGCCGGATAGGTGGCCGGCCACAGGCTGTCGATCTCGGCCGCCAGCAAGTCCGCTTCCTTGAACTTGCCCCCGCGCTCGCCATCGGTGCCGACGAAGTCGGTATCGCAGAACTGGCACACGGCGCTCGACCGGTCGGCTTCGCGCCCGGTCCAGAGGTTGCAGCCGGAAAACCGGCAGAACACGGCCGGCCGCCCCGCATGGGCGCCCTCGCCCTGCAAGGTATAGAAGATCTCTTTGATGCTGTAAGTCACGGTAAGCCTCTCGTCAACCTTCCATTATAGCGCGGCCCGTCGTGCGGCGGGTAGCGCCGCGCTGCGGTTGCGGCCGTTCCACAAAACATGTCGCACAAAGGGGGCTTGAGAAGAAACAATATTCCTACAGCCACCCGGCGGTATCGTCCTACGGAATGTTCCGAATCCGGTAAGAGGGCTACCATGATAAAGTCTTCGGTTTTCCTAGTTTTCCTATCCATTCTTTCGCCCGCCGCCGAGGCCAGCGAAACGCATGCGCTGGTGCCCCTGCCGTGGCGGAGTGCGGCGCCGGAAGTGCTGGCCTGCGTCATGGTCACCCTTGCCGCCCTGGTGCTGGCCTATATCGGCCTGCGCCGCAGCGTCACCACCGACGAGCGGGCGCGCGCGCTGCAGCACCAGCTCGCCGCCGAGCGCGAGGCGCGCAGCCAGTCCGACCAGGCGCTGGCCGATAACCACGACGTGCTGTGCCGCCTGGTGCGCCAGCACGAAGGCGTGCGCGAAGGCGAGCGGACCCGGATCGGCTGCGAGTTGCAGGCCGAGCTGGGCCGCCGCCTGTCGAGCTTGCGCAATGAGATGGCGAGCCTGCAGGAAAGCGCCCAGGCGTCCCCTGCCCTCGCCGCCCGTCTGGAGCGCGCGCTGGCCGGCATCGACGGCGCCATCCAGGCGGTGCGCGCCGTCGCCGGCGGCTTGCGCGGCGCCAATCCGGGCGACGGCCTGCGCCAGGCGCTGGAGCGCTGCCTGGCCGAGCATGCCCATCGCCACGGCCTGCGCTACCGCTTCGAGGCCGGCGTCGATCCGAGTTCGCGCGCCAGCCAGGACCGGGCGGCGCGGCTGGCCGTGTTCCGCGTGCTGGAGGACGTGCTGGCCGGGGCCGCCAACAGGAGCGGCGCTGCGCAGGACCGCGAAGTGCACGTGCGGCTGCTCGAAGGCGCCAGCACGCTCGGCCTCGAGATCGACGGCTGCGCCGGCTCGGTCGACGATGTAACCGCCCTGCCCGTCGAGCTGGTCGAGCATATCCGCGCCATGGGCGGCGTGCTGCGGATGGTCGCCAACGCCGAGCGGCGCCCCCGCTGGTCGCTCGCGGTGCCGGTGTGCGCCGCCGTGCGCGATCCGGTGCCGGACGCGCCGCCCGGCCTGTCCGTCATCACCGCGAAGGTGGCCTGACCGCGCAGCGTTGCAAAATACCGCCCCGCCATTGTTCTTGCTGAAAATCAATGGCTTGGGCCTGCGCATGTTGCAGTATCGGTCCCTAGCGGCAACTCACCGGTTGCCGCTCTCCGATACCGCAACCACAGAGGACGGCTCATGAGCGCACCCAGCACCGGCACAGGCCCGACAGCCCTGGTCCAGGACGTGGCTTTCGTGGGGCAGTTGATGGAAAGCCTCTCGGTGCCGGTCTTCGTACTGGGCACCGATGCCCGCGTCATGGTCTGGAACCGCGCCTGCGAGCAGCTGACGGGCGTGGCGGCGCCCGAAGTGCTCGGCACCGGCGACCACTGGCGCAGTTTCTACGAAATCCAGCGCCCAACGCTGGCCGACATGGTGCTCAAGGGCCGGCGCGACGAGGCCCCGTCGCCGCCGGGAGCGGAGGCCCGCTCTCCCATTGCGCTGTCGCTCGAAAGCTGGTGCGACATGCCGCGCGCCGGCCGGCGCCGCTACCTGGCGGCCGACGCCAGTCCGATCTTCAATGCCAGCGGCCAGCTGTCGGCGGTGGTCGAGACCCTGCGCGACCTCACCGACGCCAAGATGGCCCAGATCGCACTGGAGCAGCTGGCCACGCGCGACGGCTTGACGGGCCTGGCCAACCGGCGCTGCTTCGACGACACCCTGCATGCGGAATGGACGCGCGCGCTGCGCCAGATGCAGCCGCTGTCGCTGCTGATGGTGGACGTCGACAACTTCAAGGCCTATAACGATGCCCATGGCCACCTGGGCGGCGACGAATGCCTGAAGCGGGTGGCGCGCGCCGTGGCCAGCGAAATGCGTGCCAACGACCTGGTGGCGCGCTACGGCGGCGAGGAATTCGCCGTGATCCTGCCCAACCAGTCGCTGAAAGGCGCGGCCATCGTCGCCGAGCGCATCCGGTGCCGGGTCGAACAACTGCAGCTGCCGTGCCGCTTCGCCGCCGGCCACGTGACGGTGTCGATCGGCGCCGCCACCGCCATCGCCGGGCCCGACAACCACGCCAGCCAGCTGGTCGCGATCGCCGACGCCGCCCTGTACCGCGCCAAGCACCTGGGGCGCAACCGCATCAGCCTGCCGATGTCGGAGGCCGCGTAAACACCGGCATTCATCGGTAGTCCCGCGGCTGTTCATTCCTTGGCGGATAGACTATCCTTCGCGATTGTCTATTTCCCAAGGAGACATCGTGTTTCAATCGACCCTGTCGCGCACCACGCTCGCGACATTGATTTCCGGCGTGCTGCTGGCCAGCGCCGCCAGCGCCGCTGTGGCCACACCTGCGGCCACCAAGCCGGCCACCGGTGGCGACGTACTGCCGTTCAAGGCCACCGAAAAACTGCTTCCCAACGGCCTGAAGGTCATCGTGGTGCCGACCGGCTTCCCGAACCTGGTCTCGGTGCACATCCCGGTGCAGACCGGTTCGCGCAACGAAGTCGAGCCGGGCAAGTCGGGCTTCGCCCACTTCTTCGAGCACATGATGTTCCGCGGTACGCCGACCTACCCGCCGGAAAAATACCAGGAAGTGATCACGAAGGCCGGCGCCCGCCAGAACGCGTATACCAGCGATGACCTGACCAACTACTACACCACCTTCGCCAAGCAGGACCTGGAGACGGTGCTGAAGGTCGAGGCCGACCGCTTCCAGCACCTGTCGTATCCGATCGAGGCCTTCAAGACCGAATCGCGCGCCGTGCTGGGCGAATACAACAAGAACAGCGCCAACCCGATGTCGAAGCTGTTCGAGGTGCAGCGCGACGCCGCCTACACGACCCACACCTACAAGCACACCACGATGGGCTTCCTCAAGGACATCGAGGACATGCCCAACCAGTACGATTACTCGAAGGTCTTCTTCGACCGCTGGTATCGCCCTGAAAAGACCACCATCATCATCGCCGGCGACGTCGAGCCGTCGAAGGCGATCGCCATGGTCGAGAAGTACTGGGCCGGCTGGAAGCGCGGCACTTTTAAATCGAACGTGCCGGTCGAGCCGGCGCCGCGCGGCGCCCAGTACCGCCACGTGGCCTGGCAGACGCCGACCCTGCCGCTGGTGACGGTCGCCTGGCGCGCGCCGAGCTTCGTCGCCCAGCAGAAGGAGCAAGCCGCCCTGTCGATGGCGCTGTCGCTGTCGTTCGGGCGCACCTCGCCGCTGTACAAGCGCCTGGTGCAGGATGAGCAAAAAGTCGACCAGCTGTTCGACTTCACCCCGAACCGGGTCGATCCGACCCTGGCTACCATCGGCGCGCGCGTGAAGAATCCGGCGGACGCCGTGATGGTGCGCGACGCCATCCTGCAGACGGTGGCGAAGCTGCGCGATGAACCGGTCAGCAGCCAGGAACTCGAAGCCGCCAAGTCGGCCCAGAAGTATGGCCTGATCCGCTCGCTCGACAATACCGAGGCGATTGCATCGACCCTGGCTTCCTACGTGCACTTCGAGCGCTCGTACGATACCCTCAACGGCTACTACCGCGCGATCGATGGCTTGAGCCCGGCCGACCTGCAGGCCGCCGCCCGCAAATACCTGGTCGACGACAGCATGGTGGTCACCACCCTGTCGCATGACGCGCTGCCGAAGGGCATCGAGCAGTTGCCGAAGCTGGCGTCGTTCGCCCCGCAGGCGGGATATGCGAAATTCGACGTGCTGGTGCAGAAATCGGCCCTGCCGCAGATCCGCTTCAAGCTGCTGTTCGACGCTGGCTCGGCCCACGACCCGAAGGGCAAGGAAGGCCTGGCCGCCCTCACCGCCGCAATGGTGGCCTCGAGCGGTTCGCGCGAGCGCAAGATCGACGAGGTGACCAAGGCGCTGTTCCCGATGGCCGGCAGCCTCACCGAGCAGACCGACAAGGAGATGACGACCTTCACCGGCACCATCCACAAGGATAACTGGGACCAGTTCCTCGGCATCGCCATGCCGCTGCTGGTGGATCCGGGCTTCCGCGAGGAGGATTTCCGCCGCCTGAAGGACGCCCAGCGCAATGCCCTGGTGCTGGACCTGAAGGACAACAACGAGGAAGAATTCGGCAAGGAGCGGCTGCAAGCGAATGTGTTCGCCGGCACCGCCTACGGCCATCCGGTGCTGGGCACCGTCGCCGGCATCGACGCCATCACCCTCGACGACGTGAAAGCCTTCTACGCCAAGGCCTATACCCGCGGCGCCGTGAAGGTCGGCATCTCGGGCGACGTGTCGGATGCGATGACGGCCTCGCTCAAGGCGCAGCTGGCGCGTCTGCCTGAAGGCGCCGGCTTACCCGCCACCGGCGTGCCGAAAGGCCGCATGCCCAATGGCCTGGAAGTGGAAATCGTCGAGAAGAACACCCGTGCCACCGCGATTTCGTTCGGCCTGCCGCTGGAAGTCACGCGCAAGCACCCGGACTTCGCCGCCCTGTGGCTGGCCAAGACCTGGCTCGGCGAGCACCGTTCCTCGAGCGCCCACCTGTACCAGCGCATCCGTGAAGAGCGCGGCATGAACTACGGTGACTACGCGTACATCGAAGCCTTCCCGCGCGGGATGTTCCAGTTCTTCCCGAACCCCAACCTGGGCCGCAAGGCGCAGCTGTTCGAGGTCTGGATCCGCCCGGTGGCGCCGCAGAACGGCCACTTCGCGCTGCGCGTGGCGCTGCACGAACTGGGCAAGATGGTCGACGAGGGCATCAGCCAGGCAGATTTCGAGACCACCCGCGATTACCTGATGAAGAACGTGTTCGTGATGACCGCGACCCAGGACCAGCGGCTGGGCTATGCGCTCGATTCGCAATGGTATGGCACGCCGGAGTTCACGGCCATGATGCGCGACGCCCTGTCGAAACTGAGCGCGGCCGACGTCAATGCGGCCATCAGCAAGCACCTGTCGGCCAAGAACCTGTCGGTGGTAATCATCACCAAGGATGCGGCCGGGCTGAAGCAGGCGCTGGTGAGCGACGCCTTCTCGCCGATCAAGTACGACGCCAACAAGCCGCAGGCCTTGCTGGACGAGGACAAGCAGATCGGTGAGATGAAGTTGAACATCAAGCCGGAGGCAGTGACCATCACGCCAGCGGCCGAGGTGTTTGCCAAGTAAGTTGGCATGTAAACGTCGTCCCCGCGAAGGCGGGGACCCAAGTCTTTCGCGGTCCCACTGCATTTAACGTAGGCACTGCGCTGGCAAACTTGGATCCCCGCCTCCGCGGGGACGACGTGCTTGGTGCAACGCCAGAAGTTCAAAGTTATCGCAACTCCTGGAGTTCGCCTTTAGACGCTCAACGCATCATCCGATCCCAGCCGTGACGCACGGCCGATTTCATCTTCTCCCAGGTCGACTGCTCGCCCGGATAACGGGTGTCCCAGTCGCTGCGCAAGTCGGTCTCGACGTCGTTCCACGGACGGCCGCGGTATTTCTCGTTCAGCGCCATCTCCGAGCCGTAGCTGTAGGCCGGACGGTATTCGTCATACGCCTCGCCGCTGGCTCCATAGACCGAGTTCCAGTGGTTGCGGTAATAGGCGTCGTTGTCGCCGTCGGTCATGCGGTCCCAGCCGCGACGCACGGCGGACTTCATCTTGTCCCAGGTCGATTGCTCGCCTGGATAGCGGCGATCCCAGTCGCTGCGCAGGTCGGTCTCGACCGCATCCCAGCTGCGGCCGCGGTACTGGTCGTTACGCGCCATCTCCGAACCGTAGCTGTAGGCCGGACGGTACTCGTCGTACGAACCACCGGCGGCGCCGTAGGTCGTGTTCCAGTGATTGCGGTAGTAGATGTCGTCGTCGTTGTCGTCGGTCATGCGGTCCCAGCCGTGGCGGACGGCGTTCTTGACGCGGTCCCAGGTCGACGGTTCGCTGGTGTCGCTGCCGGTGGTGCTGAAGTCGCGGGTGCCGTCGATGCGGTTGTCCCAGCCGGTGCGCAGGGTGCCCTCGACGTCGTCCCAGGGCTGGTTGCGATACAGTTCGCTGCGGCGCATCTCGCTGCCGTAGGCATAGGCCGGTTTCAGCTCCTCGAACCTGGTGCCGCTCGACGCGTAGGTGCTGTCGTAGTGACTGCGGTACAGGTCGTCGTCATCATCGCGGGTCATGCGTTCCCAGCCGTGGCGCACCGCGGCCTTCATTTTTTCCCAGGTCGACGGTTCGCCGGCGGTGGCGTAGCGGCTGTCCCAGTCGCTGCGCAGGTCGGATTCGATGTCGTCCCAGGCGCGGTTGGTGTAGCGGCCGCTGCGCGCGGCTTCGCTGCCGTAGCTGTAGGCCGGCAGGTAGTCGTCGTAGGACGCGCCGGTGGCGCCGTAGGTGGTGTTGAAGTGGTTGCGGTAATAGGTGTCGTCGTCGTACGAGCCCATGGTGCTCGAGCCCGAACCCGTGCTGCCGCCCAGGCCCAGCGCGGCGTCGGACTGGCCGCGCGAGAAGATGCGCACGCCGCTGCGCTGCTTGTCCAGGTTCGCGCTGTCGCCGCTCAGCGAGCCGCTCAGAGAGTTGGTCTGGGTGTCACGCTGCAGCGAGTCGCTGCGGATCGAGCCTTCCAGGGCCGAGCCCTGGATCGACGAACCGGCCGCGGCCGCGCCGAGCGAGCTGCCGGCCAGCGGGCTGGCGCCGGCCGCCGATGCGGTCGCGCCTTTATTCGCACCGCTGGTGGCGAGGCGGTCGTTGTCCAGCTGCGCGCTGCCGGCCGACAGACCACCCTGCTGGCTGCCTTCGAGCGGCGCGTTCTGCACCGGGTCGTCGCGCAGGGTCGAGCTTTGCAGCGAGGTACCGCCGGTGGCGGTCAGGCCGCTATTGCCCAGCGATTCCTGGTGAATGCCGCCCACGGTCTGGCCCGGGCTCACAGCGCCTTGCTGGAACAGCTCGCGGTCGCCCGGGTTGTCGAGCTTTGGCGTCGATGACGCCTGGGCGTTGCCGAGCGAACCCGATTGGGCCGACATCGACGACGATTGCTGCATGCCGGTGCTGCTGCCCATGCGCATGGCGCCGGCGCTGATGCCGCTCGATGCGATGTCCGGGGTGCCGGTGGCGTTCTCGTCGATGTCGGTCGGGCCGTAGCGCTCGACGATGTCGGCCGCGCGCTCGACTTCCGGCAGCGAGTCCGCGACCAGCGTCAGCACGTGGTGGCCGCGGGTGACGGCGCCTTCGTAGCGGCTCACGTGTTCGGCGTTATCCGAACCGAACAGGTCACTGAAGAAATTCTTGATGCTGGCGGTGATGCCGGTATCGCCGTCATGGCTGCGTTCGATGTTCAGGTCGGAACGGCCGGTCAGGCTGTCGGTCTGGCCGGTGGGGTCGGCGTTGGACAGGCGGACGTCGGTACGGGTGAAGCCCGAGGACAGCAGTTCGTTCATCGCGTTCTGCGCGTCGGTGCGGTTGTCGAACACCGCGACAAGTGTATGTTGCATGGTCGTTCCTCCGAAAAATGGTGGTACTGGCGCCGGCGGCGAGGTTGCCGCTACTTGTGCGCTTTGTTGTCAAGATTACTCCAATACTGATGGGGCTCGCGCACCATTGACCATTGGAAAATTCATGTCAGAACAAGGCGAAATTCGGCGTCGGACCACCTACGGATGGGCACGTAGGCTCAGGACGACAAGGAAGAGAATGCCGGGTAGTGACCCGGCATGGACAGCGCACCGGAACCGGTGCGCGGGGTCAGGCGAACGGGTTGTCGATGGTCTTGATCTCGGGCGGCGGCAGCGTGTCGGGCAGGTCGCGCGCCTCGAGTGCGGTCACGATCTCGCCCAGCAGCGCGTGCAGGCGGCGCGCCTTGTCCAGCCCGGGCAGGTCGGCGGTCAGGTCGACGTCGCCCGAGATCGTGATGCGGTCGACCCGGTTTTCCAGCATCAGGTCGCCGATGCCGGCAACGTCGGCTTCGTTGGCGAAGGGGGTGAAGGCGGCGGGTTTCTTCTTGCTCATGGTGTTCCTTTACGATCGGTTCTTGCGCTGCTTGATCCTGGGCAGGCGCAGCATGCGTTCCTTTTCCTTCGTCGACAGCGACGGCAGCAGTTCGATGCCGACGATGCGCTCCAGTTCTGCCACCGGCACCACATTGATTGGCGCGTCGGCGCGGTTTTCGGTGAACCAGGCCGCCGCCAGCTTCTGGCGCGGACTGTACACCACCTTGTACAGGTGGCTCGGCACGATCACGTTGCCGACCTTCTTGAGACTGGCGCCGAGGAAGGCCGGGCCGGTGATCACATACAGCTCCCCTTCCTTCTTCGCCATGGTGCGCACGGCGCCCTCGATCGGGGCCCAGATGTGGCGGTTGTGGTCGCGGTCTTGCGGGACCATATTGGCCAGCGAAAAGCTCTCGCGCTGGGTGCGGCGGTCGGGCATGTTCGCGTTCGGCGCCAGGTGGCCGCGGTCGAAACCGCTGCGCGCATAGTCCGACAGCTCGGCGCGCTGGCCGCGCGGCAGGCGCTGCTCGGCGTGGAACTTGTCGTCCCGGTCCAGGCCCTGGGCCCGCTTGAGGTTATCGGCGCGCACGTGTTCGGCCGACCACAGCGGCGTGCGGGTCACGCCCGAGTGCACGACGCCGAACACGCCGTAGCACAGTTCGCGGGTGGCGGTGGCCAGTTTCTGGTTGTGGATCTCGGGCGCACGGCCGTCGAGGTAATGGACCGGGCAACTGGCGGCCTGGGCCGCGCCGGCGGCAAGCAGGGCGCCGGCGACGGCGAAGCGGGCGAGGAATCTGCCCAGGGTGGAGCGAAGCATGATAGGACGGCAATGGTGAAGAAAGCGGGCATTTTAGCTGAGCATGTGCTCCTGAGTATCAATTTAGGGTGCGTAGGCGCGCACGATTGCGCGAGCAATTCCACGTGGAATGTTTTAAAATTAACGCTTTCTCAATAAGATTTTCCATTTGGGAAACAAATTCACCACGAATGACCCACCCGCCGATCCCGGAGGATCTACGCCGTTTCGTCTTGACGAGCATTCCCTCCGTGCCCTTCCTGGAAGCCCTGCTGCTGCTGCGCGCCGACCCCACCCAGCAGTGGGAAAGCGCGATGCTGGCCAGCCGGCTCTACATCCGCGAGCGCGTGGCGAGCCAGTTGCTGTCCGACCTGTGCACGGCGGGGATTGCCCAATCCTGCGGTCCGCCCGCCGCCCACTGCTACCGCTACGAGCCGGTCAACGACGCCCTGCGCGAACGCATCGATCGCCTGGCCGACTTGTATGCGCGGCACCTGGTGGAAGTCACCCACCTGATTCATTCGAGCCTGGAGCGCCAGGCCTGGCAGTTCGCGGATGCCTTCCGCCTGCGCAAGGACGAATGAAATCGGGTATGTGGCAAGCTGGTTGTATGCAATAAACTGAACGCAATGAGCAGGCGCCGAGCGCCGACAAGAATAATGAGCATTACCTTCGGGACGATGTGATATGGGCGAAGTGATCTATACCCTCTGCATGCTGACCGCGCTGACCTGCGCCGTGTTGCTGTTCGCCGGCTACCGGCGCACGCGCCTCCGGCTCCTGTTCTGGAGCGGCGCCTGTTTCGCTGGCATGACCTTGAATAATTTTTTGCTGTTATTGGACAAGGTCGTGTTCCCGACCCAGGTCGACTTGCTGCCGTGGCGCCAGGCCAGCGCGCTGGTGGCTTGCCTGCTCCTGCTCTACGGCCTGATCTACGAGAAGGAATGAAGCGATGACACATATGCTGGCCGGCGCCATCGCCATGGCTTCCCTGATCATCGCCCTGTTCTTCCTGCGCTTCTGGCGCGCCAGCCGCGACCGCTTCTTCCTGTATTTCGCCCTGTCGTTCGCGATCGAGGGCCTGCACCGCGTGTATGCGGTCATGCGCGACGGCGGCGGCGAGGACTCTCCGCTGCACTACCTGATCAGGCTGTTGGCCTATGGCTTGATCTTGTGGGCCATCCTGGAAAAAAACCTGCCGCGCAAGAAGCGCCGCCCATGAACACGGCAAGCCGCGGCACGCCGGGCCGCTACCGCTGGCGTGCGCCTGACGCGGGGGCGCTGCGCCATAATCGGGGCATGTCAAACACACCATGGAGGTTGGCGTGAGCACTCCCGAAAACTCAGACCGCAAGAATGATGTGCCGGTTCCCGCCGGCGGCCAGGAAAACCGTTCCGACAATCTCTTGCCTGGCGACGAAGGCGCCGAAGATGGCCGCTTCGACGTGGCCGAGGAAGTGAACCTCGACCAGCAGTCGGACGAGGCGCGCAGGATCGGCCAGGCCCCGTCGCAGGGGATCGCCGATGCAGTTCCCGAGGCCCTGCGCACGCCGGTACCCTCGCAACCGGTGCCGGACAAGTCCTGAGACCGGCGCCACGGAATGGCGCAAAATCGTTGACACGGCCCGGCTCCGCACTTAGATTGCCGAAATAACTATACTATCGGGTTTCGATCACCTTGAATGACACCATACCGCACGGCAGCCACAGGAGCGTTCTCTTCATCTGCAAGCGCGCGATCGACGATCCGATCGTCAACCAGGTCTCACGCGAACTGGACCAGGACATCGTCCGGGCCACCACGCCGGCCGACGGTCTGGCCCAGGCGCGCACGGGCGACTTCGCCCTGATCCTGGTCGGCTACTCGGGCGATGCCGAGGGCATGCTCGAGACGGTGCGCGCGGTGCGCGCCAACCAGCGCTCGAGCCGCACCCCGATCGTGGCGATGGGCCTGCCGCAACCCCTGCCCTTCCCCCAGGAACTGCTGTACGACGCCGGCGCCATCGCCGTGCTCACCGAACCGCTCTCCGCCACGATCCTGCGCGCCAAGGCGCGCTTCTACATCGAGGCCTTCAACAGCCAGTTCGAGCGCCACCGCGCCGAAACCGAACTCGAGCAGACCCGCTCACGCCTGCAGCGCATCATCGAAGCCGCCGAACTGGGCACCTGGTCGTGGGACATTGGGGCCGACCGGGTCGAGGCCGACGCCCGCATGGCGGCGCTGTTCGGCGTGCCGCAGGAACGCCGCCTCGACGCGCCGCTGGCCGCCTACCTGGCGGCCTTTCACCCGGACGACGTCGAGTCGACCGTCGCCCTGATCAACGCGGCCATCGATGGCGAAGACGCCTACGCCGCCACCTACCGCGTCCGCGCCGCCGGCGGCGGCTGGCGCTGGATGATCGCGCGCGGCCACGTCGAGTATGACGACCATGGGGCGCCGCTCGGGGTGCACGGCGTGGTGATGGACGCCACCCGCCAGCGCGAGGCCGAGCAGCAGCTGCACGCCACCGAGGAGCGCTACCGCACCCTGTTCGACTCGATCGACGAGGGACTGTGCGTGATCGACATGATCTACGATGCCGACGGCAAGCCCTGCGACTACCTGTTCGTCGAGGCCAATCCGGCCTTCGTCAAGCACACCGGTCTGATCGACGCGGTGGGCAAGACGATCCGCCAGATGGTGCCAACCCACGAGCAGCACTGGTTCGACATCTATGGGCAGGTGGCGCAGACTGGCGAGGCGGTGCGCTTCGAGAACGAGGCGAAGGGCCTGCACCGCTGGTACGACGTGCACGCGACGCGGCTGGGGCCGCCCGAACGGCACCAGGTCGCGGTGCTGTTCACCGATATTACCGAGCGGCGCCGGTCCGAGGCCGCGCTGCGGCGCATGGCGGCCGACCTGTCCGAAGCCAACCGCCTCAAGACCGAGTTCCTCGCCACCCTGGCGCACGAACTGAGGAATCCGCTGGCGCCGATCCGCAGCGGGCTGCAGTTCATCCGCCGCTCGCCCGCCGACCTCGATGCGGTCAGCCGCGTGCATGACATCATGGAGCGCCAGCTCGACCACCTGGTGAACCTGGTCGACGACCTGCTGGACGTGGCGCGCATCACGCGCGGCCAGGTCGAGCTGCGGCGCGAGCGGGTCGACTTGTCGACGATCCTCGCGGCCGCGGTTGAAACCAGCATGCCGCTGATCGAGGCGGCGCGTCATGCGTTCGACCTGCGCCTGCCGCAGGAAGACCTCGTGCTGGACGCCGATCCGACCCGCCTGACCCAGGTGGTGAGCAATCTGCTGAACAATGCGGCGCGCTACACGCCCAAGGGCGGACGCATCGCGCTGGAGGCCAGGCGCGATGGCGAGCAGGCGGTGGTGACGGTGTCCGACAACGGGATCGGCATCGCGCCCGAGGCGCTGGAAGACGTGTTTCGCATGTTCACCCAGGTCGGCCAGGCGCAGCAGCCCGGATCCGGCGGGCTCGGCATCGGCCTGTCACTGGTGCGCAGCCTGGTCGAGCTGCATGGCGGCAGCGTGAGCGCCGCCAGCGCCGGCACCAATGCCGGCAGCACCTTCACGGTGCGCCTGCCGCTGGTCGCCGATGCGCATGCAGGGTTGCCCCCGGACGAGGCCGGCACGCCCGGGACGGCATCCGATGCCGCGCCGCCGGGCCGCAACGTGCTGGTGGTCGACGACAACCGCGACGCGGCCGAGACCCTGGCCGCCCTGCTCAATATGATGGGCCACCGCGCGCCGGTGGCCAACGACGGCCGCCAGGCGCTGCGCATGCTGCCCAGCCTGATGCCGGACGTGGTATTCCTGGACCTGGGCATGCCGGGCATGTCGGGCTACGAAGTGGCGGCGGCGATCAGGGAAGACGAACGCCTGGCCGGAATCCGGCTGGTGGCGCTGACTGGCTGGGGTGGAGAGGCGGACCGGGCCAGGACCAAGGCGGCGGGGTTCGACGAACACCTGACCAAGCCGGCGACGGTGGAGGCGATCGAGGACGTGCTCAGGAGGGTGTGATTTGATGGCGCTTCACGGGCGCCAATTTCTTTTGTCAGCGTAAAAACGTCGTCCCCGCGCAGGCGGGGACCCAAGTTTGCGCGCATTTCGACAGCGCTAGCAGTACTTGGGGGGAACAGCGCCAGTGGCGCTGTTCCCGCCTGCGCGGGGAGTCGTTACTGCCAGTGGCAGTAACGACGTATTCAGCATGCAGGCCGGGCTTGACCGGCCCGATCAATTCAACCCACCTGCGCCACCGGCAACTGCTCCGCCGGCACGCGCACCGCTTCCTGGCTGTTGGCAAAGAAGCGCTCGACCTTGTTGCCCGCGACGGCGCTGCCGATCAGTTCGTGCATGCGGCTGGCAGTCAGGTCCCACGAGGTCCCGGCCACCACTTCGCGCATGCGGCGGGCCTGGGCCTGGCGTTCGTCGTCGCCCAGCGCCAGCTGGCGCTCGCAGGCGGCGATGAAGTCGCCGTGCGATTCGGCGATCTCCACCACGTCGCCATACGGCACCTTGACGTCGGTGATCGGGGTCGACACGCATGGCAGCTCGGCCGCCATGTATTCGAGCACCTTGGTCGGACTGATGAACTTGGTCGAATCGTTCATCGCGAACGGCAGCAGGCAGACGTCCCAGCCGGCCAGGAACTGCGGCAGCTGGTCGTAGGTGCGCTGGCCCATGTAGTGGACGTTCGGCTGCTTGGGCAGGGTCGCCGGGTCGATCTTGACGACCGGGCCGACCAGCACGATCTGCCAGTCCGGGTGCGCATCTGCCATGCTCGAGACCAGGTCGACGTCGAAGCGTTCGTCGATCACGCCATAGAAGCCCAGGCGCGGATGCGCGATGTGGGCCTGGTCCGGATGCGAGATGGCGCGATCCTGGGCCTGGCGGAAGTGTTTGGCGTCGACGCTGCTCGAGAAGCAGTGGGCGTTGGCGTGGCGGTCGCGTTTAGACTGGTACAGGCTCGGGCCGCCGGTGAAGACGACGTCGGCGATGTTCAGCAGTGCGCTTTCGCGCTGCAGCAGCTGCTTCGGCGCATTCTTGAACATGGCCAGTTCGTCCATGCAGTCATAGATCACCTTGGACGGCTTGAAGACTTGCAGCAGCGGCAGCGCCATCGGGGTATAGAACCAGACGATCGGCGCTTCGTCCTCGGGGACCAGGTTGGCCAGCAGCGCCTGCAGGGTCGGCAGCTGGTCGTCGTGGAAGCCGAACTGCTGGATCGGCGTGTGCGGACGGCACACAGTGATGTTCGGTGCGACCACGGTCTTTTCCAGGCGTGCCTCCCCTGCGGTATGCATCGGTTCCTCGACGAAAAGAACGTTGTAGTGTTCGGCCAGGCGGGTCATCAGGTGCTGTGGACGCTGGAACACGAAATCCCAGCGGAGGTGGCAAAACACGATCAGGGTCGGCATGTCGATTTCCTTTCGCCTTGGCGGCGCTCTAGTTGTTTGGTAAGGTCAAACCGGACCGCTTCTTCTCTCTCTCACAAGGCCGTGGCGCTGCACGGGAAGCCGGTCGGACCACGGAATCGTATCATGCAATTTTCCCAATATTTTCAGTTGTGCAAAGCAACATTGCGCAGGATGTAACAAAATATTGCCTCCGAATGCTGGGCCTCATAGGGAGAGTCCGTCTATCGAGCAATTTTCTGTAAGGGGCGTCCTACACCAACACAGGAAAATCCACTACGAAAAAACGGCAAAAACTTTACGGTATGCACTGAAATCGGGGGCCGAAAGCGCCTGTTTACCGCCCTCGCGGCCAGAATCCGGCAAGGTCCGGTCGCTGGGCGGTGACAGAAGGGAACGTCAGGCGGGATGGTAGGGCTCGGCGCCTTCGGCGTGACCGTCGGCGCTGAAACCGGCGGCGATCGAGACGCCTTCCAGGCCCAGCGACAATAATGCATCGCACAATTCGTCGACTTCGGCGGCCAGGTCGCCGGCCAGGTCGACCGGCTTCTCGACGCTGCCCCACGGCTGGCCGCCGTCGAGCGCATACAGGTTGGCGCGAAGGATCACGTGCTCGCCCATGTCGAGCGGCGCCACCGCGGCGTGCACCGCGTCCGGCGCCAGGTCCTTGGCCGCCAGCAGGCGCTTGGCCTCGGCCAGCACGCCGAGGGTCGCCAGTTCGGCCACGCCCTGCTCCTTGGCGCCATAGAACAGGTCCTGGTAGAGGAAGTTCAGCTCGAGGCGGTCCGGGTCGGACGATAGAACCCGCGCCACCAGCGGGGCGACGGCCTCGGTCCAGGCGCGGTAGCGCTCCATGCGCGCCGCGAAATAGGCGTCGCTGCCCGCTTCGTCGCGCGGCACACGGTAGAACGGATCGTCGGCGCGCTTGAGCGAGAAGCCGAGCAGGAAGCGCAGTTCGAGCGCGGTCTCGTCGGGCGCTACCGGCTCGCCGGTCCAACCGCGCATGCTGGCCTCGATGGTCGGCGCAGGCTGCAGCTTCTTTTCCAGCAGCGACGCGGCGGCTTCGCGCAGCATCTGGTGCAGCGTGCCGTAGGCGATGTGGTCGATCTCGGCCAGGTCGTAGGCATGCTGCAGCAGCACGACCCTGGCGCCCTTGCTGTCCAGGCCATGGGACTGGAAGCTGGCGGAAAGGCTTTCGAAGGCGCTAGGGTCCTGGAAGTTTTCGCGGGCATCGAGGCCGCCGCGGCTGCGCACGAACAGCGGCACCAGGAAGGCGTCGATCTCGTACTCGGGGCCGTCTTCGCGCCGGATGCGCAGGGTAGCGGCTTCTTCTTCCACGCGCGCGCGCAGCAGGCGGCAGGCCAGCGGATCAGTGTAGCGCGCCAGTTCGATGGCTTCGTACAGCACCTCGTCGTGCTTCTTGCGGATCGCCTTGCGCACCAGGCTGGCGAGGGCCTCCGCCTGCTCGCCGCCCTGCGCCGCCTCGTCCTCGCGCTCGGCGATCTCGAGGGCCATGTCGGCCATCAGCCGGGCCTGGGCATCGGTGTCGGGTTCGCGCGTGTTGTTCGAGGTGCGGGGTGCGGGACGCTTGTTCTTCGGCATGGTGTGAAAAAATGGATGGAGGTTCGAGCCGGCATGGTAACACCGCCGCGCGCCCTGGCGTAGCGCCGCGGGCTGCAGGCGCCGTGTCCCGGTGTTATGCTTCGGGCAAAAAACACATCCCGAAAGTCCCCCATGCTCGAACGACTCTTCAAACTCAGCGAAAACAAGACCAACATCCGCACCGAGATGATGGCCGGACTGACCACCTTCCTGACGATGGTCTACATCATCTTCGTCAACCCCTCGATCCTGGGCGACGCCGGCATGCCGAAGGAATCGGTGTTCGTCGCCACCTGCCTGGTGGCCGCCGGCGGCACCGCCATCATGGGCCTGTACGCCAACTACCCGATCGCGATGGCGCCCGGCATGGGCCTGAACGCCTATTTCGCCTATGCCGTGGTGCTCGGCATGGGCATCCCCTGGCAGGCGGCGCTTGGCGCCGTGTTCATCTCGGGCTGCCTGTTCATCGTGGTCACCATGGTGGGCTTGCGCGCCATGATCGTGGACGGCATCCCGCGCTCGATGCGGGTCGCGATCACGGTGGGCCTGGGCATGTTCCTGGCCCTGATCGCCCTCAAGAACGCCGGCATCGTGGTCGCCAACGAAGCCACCCTGGTCAAGGCCGGCGACCTGCACCAGCCCGCCGCGATCATGGCGACCGTCGGCTTCTTCGCCATCGTGGCGCTGGACCGCCTGCGGGTGCGCGGCGCGATCCTGATCGGCATCGTGCTCGTGACGGTGCTCAGTTTCTTCTTCGGCGGGAACACCTACCAGGGCCTGTTCTCGCTGCCGCCGTCGATCGAACCGACGCTGTTCCAGCTCGACATCCCGGGCGCCCTCGCCGCCGGCATCCTGAATGTGGTGCTGGTGTTCTTCCTGGTCGAGCTGTTCGACGCCACCGGTACCCTGATGGGCGTGGCGCGCCGCGCCGGCCTGCTGAGCGAGGACAAGATGGCTCGCGGCGATCAAATGGGCAAGGCACTGCTGGCCGACAGCGGCGCCATCGTCGCCGGCAGCGTGCTGGGCACGTCCAGCACCACCGCCTACCTGGAAAGCGCGTCCGGCGTGCAGGCCGGCGGGCGCACCGGCCTCACCGCGCTGACCGTGGCCGCGCTGTTCCTGGCCTGCCTGTTCATCGCGCCACTGGCAGCCGTGGTGCCGGCCTACGCCACCGCGCCGGCGCTGCTGTTCGTGGCCTGCCTGATGCTGTCCGACCTGGGCGACGTCGAGTGGAGCGACAGCACCGAGAGCATCCCGGCCGCCGTCACCGCGCTGGGCATGCCGTTCACCTATTCGATCGCCGAGGGCATCGCCTTCGGCTTCATCAGCTATGCGGTGCTCAAGCTGCTGACCGGGCGCGCGCGCGAGGTCAAGCCGGTGGTGTGGGTAATCGCGGGGCTGTTCGCTTTCAAGATCGTCTACATCGGAGCGTAGCGGCTCAAAAAATGGCGCTGTTCGCGTTAATTCGGCACAAGGCTCGGATCAGACTGCTTTGACAGCGGCCTCCAGCAATTGAGACGGTGCAAGTAAAGCACCCGCGTCGAGCACCCGTCGCCAGCCCGAGTAATGGATAAGATAGCGGCTGGCGACGCCGTGAAAGCGCACCAGCCAGCGCTTGAAGCGGCTGTGCCAGCCGTTGACATTGTTCAGGTGGATTGCACCGCGCGCCCGCTCTCCGGCCCGTAGGTTGATGGCCTCATGGAAAATGCTGTGACGCTTGGCGAACCCGCGATAAGCGATGGCGCCGTCGCTGATCAGGAGCGAATCCGGCGTCAGCACGGGGCCCAGGCACCGATCGAGCTCGGCGCCCGTGACCGGACCGCGCCCGCAGTGGAAATCCAGCGCTGCGCCGCCGCGCTGGCACGCGACCAGCAGGCAGTCGTGGTCGCGTCCGATTCCGCGGTGGCTGGCCACGCCACCCCGTCGCCGCGCCGGTCGGGTCAGCTTGCGCGAGCCCTTTTGCGATTCCAGCAGATAGGTTTCGTCCGCTTCGACCACGCCCGCCAGGCGCGCCGCACGCTCGTGCGTGAACCCGGCCACCATGCGGTGGCGCCAGCGAAAACTGGTGGTGCGGTGCACCTGGACGACCTCGGCGCTGGCGCGCACGGTGCGTGAATCCAGCAGGCACTGCAGGTAATGCAGCCAATGTTCTTTCTTGCGCAGGTGGGCGAGTTGGGTGCCGCTCAGGGCGTTGAAGCTGCGCCCGCACGCCAGGCAACGCCAGCGCTGCAGGCCGCTGGCACGCCCACAGCGGTGAGAACGTGCGCCGCCGCAGCGGGGACAGCATTTTCCGATGGCCGCCTGTTCGATGAGCGCAGCGCAATTGGCCACGGCGTCGGCCGCATCGTCGACCGTGGCCAGCCAGGCGCGTAGCTGTGAACGTTCTTGATGGCCCAGCGTGACGCCACGCAGGGCGGCAAACAATGTACTGAAATCCAGACCGTCCACGGCAGCCTCTTCAGGATGACTCGACAGTACTGAGACCGGACTGGACCGGGAAGGTTCGCAGAAATAACGCGAACAGCGCCCAAAAAAATCGACCGGTCGTTCGCGCCGGGCTTTACTAAACAGCGCCCGGTTCGTGCCTGATTGCATCGCTTCGCGCTGTCTTTGCGTTACAATGTCTGTCTACTCGCGGCTACCACCACGGTCGCGCACGATCCACGAACGATGGGCCGGTCGCCCTGGGCGCGCCACGCGGTACGGCGCGGCCCATGCGGCCGCTAGATGCTGATGAAACCACTCTCGATCCTGGCGCTGGCCTTGGCTGGCATCCCGGGTGCGGCGCTTGCCGCTCCCGATCTTCCCCAAATCGGCGACGTCCACGCGCCGCTCGCCGTCGCGATGCCGGCGATTCCTGATGGCGGCTGGTTCACCTCCGCCGAACTGGGCGCGATCACGACTTCGGGCAATACCAACGGCACCTCCGTCACGGGCAAGATCGACGCCCGCCACGAGACGGCGCGCTGGAGCCATGAGTTCATTGCCAGCGGCTACTTCAAGGAAGACGAATACGAGGACGAGTTCGGCGAGCCCGTGAAGAGCCGCTCGGCCCAGCGCTGGGCCACCTCGGCCAAGGCCTCGCTCAAGCTGCTGGGCGACGGCCGCCGCGCCTTCGTGCTGGCCACCCACACCGACGACCGGTTCGGCGCCTATCGCAAGTACTCGACGGTCGGCATCGGTTACGGCTCGCGCTGGTACACGGCGCCCGACAAGACGCTCGACGTCGAGATCGGTCCTGGCTATTCGGTCGGCAAGCGCGACAACGAGGAGGAAGAGCGCGGCATGACTGTGCGCAGCGCGGCCCAGTTCCGCTGGCAGGTCAGCCCCTCGGCCTTCTTCGCCCAGACCGTCAGCGTCGAGAAAGGCACCGGCAATACCCATTCGGTGGCCGAGACCTCGCTGAGCACCAAGATCAACGGCAGCATGCAGATGAAGGCCGGCTTCAGCGTCCGCAACGACAGCGATGTGCCGGACGACAAGAAGAATACCGATACCCAGACCTCGCTGACGATGGTCTATTCGTTCTGACGCCGCCGGCGGCCGAGCAGCGCCAGCGCCGCCAGGCTGACCAGCGATGCCGCACTGAGATAGTAGCCGACCTGCGCCAGGCCATACCTGGTGCCCAGCCACAGCGCGATATAGGGCGCCACCGATGCCCCCAGGATGCTGGCGAGATTGAAGGTCAATGAAGCGCCGGTATAGCGCACCTCGGCCGGGAACAGCTCGGCCAGGAATGTGCCGAGCGGGCCATAGACGAAGCCCACCAGCGACATCCCCAGCACCATGAAGATCCCCACTGGCAGCCAGGCGCCGGCGCCGAACAGGGGACCATACAGCAGGCCGAAGCTGCCGATCGCCACGCTCACCAGGATCAGCGCCACGCGCCGTCCGACGCGGTCGGCCAGCAGCGCCGACAAGGGGACGGTCAGGGCAAAGAACACGATCGCGAACAACTGCAGCAGCAGGAATTGCTGGCGCGTGAAACCCAACCGGGTCGTGCCCCAGGTGAGCGCGAACACCGTCATCAGGTAGAAGAAGGCGAAGCCGCCCATCGCCGCCAGCGCGCCCAGCAGCATGGTGCGGCCATGCTCGCGCACCACCGTCACCATCGGCAGTTTCACCTGGGCGCCGCGCGCCTGCACCCGCTGGAAGTCGGGCGTCTCGGTGATTTTCAGGCGGATGTACAGGCCGACCGCGACCAGCAAGGCGCTGGCCAGGAAGGGAACGCGCCAGCCCCAGCTGAAGAAGGCTTCGTCGCTCATCGCCTCTCCCAGCAGCAGGAAGGTGGCGCCGGACAGGAAGAAGCCGATCGGCGCTCCCAGTTGTGGAAACATGCCGAACCAGGCGCGCTTGCCCGGCGGCGCGTTCTCGGTGGCGAGCAGCACCGCCCCGCCCCACTCTCCACCGAGGCCGAGCCCCTGGCCGAAGCGGCACAGCGCCAGCAGCAGCGGGGCCGCCACGCCGATCTGGGCGTAGGTGGGCAGCAGGCCGATGACAATGGTCGAGATGCCCATCGTGAGCAGGGCCGCGACCAGGGTCGACTTGCGGCCGATGCGGTCGCCGAAGTGGCCGAACAGGGCCGAACCGACCGGACGGGCCAGGAAGGCGATGGCGAAGGTCGCCAGCGATTGCAGGGTCGCGGCGGCGGGGTCAAGGGCCGGAAAGAACAGCTGGGGGAACACCAGCACCGCGGCGGTGGCGTAGATGTAGAAGTCGTAGAACTCGATCGTGGTGCCGATCAGGCTGGCGAAGAGGACGGTGCCGGGTTTGGTGGCGGGGGCGGTTGCGGCCATGGGAGATCTCCTGTAGATCTCGCACATACGCCGCGCACATCATTCCGGATGCTCTGCCTTTTGGCTCCATTCGAGTTCAAGGGTGGCCTCGTCGACTCGCACGGGCGTGAAACCCAGCCTGTCGTAAAGCCGGCGTGCGGCCAGGTTCCCGGTGCGGACACGCAATGTAATGCGCTCGCATTCATCCTGCAGCGCGCGCAGGACGCTGCCGGCGATGCCCTTGCGGCGCGCGGCCAGCGCCACCGACAGGTCCACCACCCGCAGCACGCCATCCGACTCCGCCAGCACGACGCGCGCTAGCGGGACCTCCCCTTCGGTCACCAGCCAGGTCTCGAGTGCGGCGAAGCGACGCGCATAATCCTCGACCTGCATCGCGCGCTGATGGCGCGCGATGCCTTCGATGACGCCGCGCGGCACCGGCAGCGCGCCGAGGTCCGGACGGGAGTCGAGGTAGAGCGCGTCGAGGAAGGCTTCATCGGCGGAGGTGGGAGTCCGCGCCCCGAGATGCCCGAAGCGACGCCCGCTCACCTCGCGGCGGCCGGCACCAGGCCCCTGGCCAGCGCCAGGGCTGCCAGGCTGACGAGGGCCGCGCCGCTCAGGTAATAGCCGACGAATTCCAGCCCGTGGTTGGTGGCCAGCCACAGCGCGATATACGGCGCCACCGACGCGCCGAGGATGCCGGCGAAGTTGAAGGTGAGCGAGGCGCCGGTGTAGCGCACCTCGGCCGGGAACATTTCTGCCAGCAAGGTGCCGAGCGGGCCGTAGGTGAAGCCGACCAGGCACATGCCGAGCACCATGAACAGGGTGACCGCGACCCAGCCGCCGGCGCCGAACAGCGGCCCGTACAGCAGGCCGAACGCGGCGATCGCGGCGCTCACCAGCATCATGGCGGTGCGCCGCCCGCGGCTGTCGGCCAGCAGCGCCGACGGCGGAATCGTCAGCGCGAAGAACACCACCGCGAACAGCTGCAGCACCAGGAATTCCTGGCGCGTATAGCCCAGCTGCGCCGTGCCCCAGCTCAGGGCGAACACCGTCATCAGGTAGAAGATGACGAAGGTCGACAAGGCGGTGAGGGTTCCGAGCACCAGCGCGCGGCGGTGGTCGCGCAGCACCGCCACCATCGGCACCTTGACCCGCGCCTTTTGGTCCAGCACCTTCTGGAAGTCGGGGGTCTCGGTGATCTTCAGGCGGATGTACAGGCCTACCGCCACCAGCAAGGCGCTGGCCAGGAAGGGAATCCGCCAGCCCCAGGCGAAGAAGGCGTCGTCGCTCATCAGCTCGCCCAGCAACAGGAACACGCCGCCCGACAGGAAGAAACCGATCGGCGCGCCCAGCTGGGGGAACATGCCGTACCAGGCGCGCTTGCCCGGCGGCGCGTTCTCGGTCGCGAGCAGCACCGCCCCGCCCCATTCGCCGCCCAGGCCCAGTCCTTGGCCGAAGCGGCACAGCGCCAGCAGCAGCGGCGCCGCCACGCCGATCTGGGCATAGGTGGGCAGCATGCCGATCAGGATGGTCGAGATGCCCATCGTGAGCAGGGCCGCCACCAGGGTCGCCTTGCGGCCGATACGGTCGCCGAAGTGGCCGAACACGGCCGAGCCGACCGGGCGCGCGAAGAAGGCGATGGCGAAGGTCGCCAGCGATTGCAGCACGGCCGCGCCCGGGTCGGCGGCCGGAAAGAACAGGCGCGGAAATACCAGCACCGCGGCGGTGGCATAGATGTAGAAGTCGTAGAACTCGATCGTGGTGCCGATCAGGCTTGCAAACAGGACGGTGCGGGGCTTGTTGCCCGCGGCTTGCGCCGCCGCCTCGCTCATGCACCCGCCTGGGCCAGGGCCTGGCGCACCGCGTCGGCGTCGACCGGACGCACCACGCGCGCCACTTCCTGGCCATCCTTCAGCACCACGACCGTCGGCCACAGCTTGATGCGGAACGAGCGGCCCAGCGGGCGGCCCGGGCCGTCCTCGACCTTGATGTGGCGGGCGGCCGGATAGTCGCCCAGCGCCTGGTCGATCAGCGGCTCGGCGGCGCGGCAATAGCCGCACCAGTTGGCGCCGAAGTCGAGGGCGACCAGGCCCTGGGTGGCGTCGATGGAGCTGCGTTCGGGTTGGGAAGTAGCGTAGGGGGCGGCCATGGAGTCTCCTGATGATCGGTATTTATTGCTATTCGAATACCGCAAGCCTACCTCAAAACGCGGCGGCTGGCATGCCGGCGCGCTTGGCGAGCCGGATCTCCACCTAGCGTGTGGCACCTAACGGAACCTGGCTCCCGAGGCTGTCACCCTGTGACTCATCGTCTTATCAGGAGCACATCATGTCGGATGACTTGAACAAGCGCGGCCAGCAGGACCGTACGCGCATCAATATGCACGAAGAGCACGAGGTGCGTTACTGGACCGAAGCGCTGGGCGTGACCCGCGAGGAGTTGCAGCGTGCCGTCGACCAGGTCGGCGTAAGCGCGGCAGCAGTGCGCGAACACCTCGGCCGCTGACCGGCATCCCGTTCGATCGGGCGGACCGGCCGCCGGCCGGTCCGCGCTCTCTTTTCACCCAGACATGGAGCACACAATGGAAATTCCGAAGCAACAGCAGCAACCGCCCGGCCACGAAGCCGCGTTGAACCCGCAAGCCGACCATGGCGAAACCAGCTATCGCGGATCGAGCCGCCTGCAGGGCAAGGCCACCGTGATCACCGGCGGGGACAGCGGCATCGGCCGCGCGGTCGCGCTGGCCTTCGCGCGCGAAGGCGCCGACGTCCTGATCTCTTACCTCGATGAGCACGACGATGCGAAAGAGACCGCGCGCCTGGTCGAGGAAGCCGGGCGCCGCGCCATCCTGGTGCCGGGCGACATCGCCGAGCGCGCCCATTGCCGCGCCATCATCGACAAGGCGGTGGCCGAGTTCGGCCGCATCGACGTGCTGGTGAATAACGCCGCCTTCCAGATGTCGCACGACTCGCTCGACGAGATCCCGGACGACGAATGGGACTATACCTTCAAGGTGAACATCACCGCCATGTTTCATCTTTGCAAGGCAGCGGTGAAGCATATGGCGCCCGGCTCCTCGATCATCAATACCACCTCGATCAACTCGGACAATCCGAAGCCCACCCTGCTGCCATATGCCACCACCAAGGGCGCGATCGCCAACTTCAGCGCCGGCCTGGCCCAGTTGCTGGCCGACAAGGGCATCCGCGTGAACTCGGTGGCGCCGGGCCCGATCTGGACGCCGCTGATTCCGTCGACGATGCCGCCGGAACAAGTCGAGAACTTCGGCAGCCAGGTGCCGATGAAGCGCGCCGGCCAGCCGAAGGAAGTGGCGCCGGTGTTCGTGATGCTGGCGTCCGATGAGGCGAGCTATATCTCGGGGGCGCGTATCGCCGTCACGGGCGGCACGCCGATCCTGTAAATGGCTGTCCTCCTGCGCACCCTTTTCGCCGCCATCGTCCTGGTGCTGGCGTATGGCCTGCTCGAGCCCTACATCGAGCGGGCCCTGTACACCATGCGGCTGGCCGCCATGCCCAAGCCGCAGGCGCTGCCGGTGCCGGTCGAGGGCGTGCGCCAGCGCGCGCTGCGCGACACCTGGGGCGGCGCGCGCAGCGAGGGCCGCAAGCACGAGGGAATCGACATCTTCGCCAGGCGCGGCACGCCGGTGGTGTCGAGCACCGAAGGCATCGTCACCCAGGTGGGCACCAACCGCCTCGGCGGCCTGGTCGTGTGGGTGCTGGGACCCGGCGGGCAGCGCCACTACTACGCCCACCTGGACAGCTATTCGGACGTCCAGCCGGGCATGCGCATCGAGGCCGGCCGGGTGCTGGGCCATGTCGGCGACACGGGCAATGCCAAGGGCACGCCGCCGCACCTGCACTACGGGATCTACGACACCGGTGGCGCCATCAATCCCTATCCGCTGCTGAAGGCCGATCCGGCCCTGGTCGGAACCCCAGCGGCGGCGCCGGCATCGGCGTCGGCTACAGCTCCGACGGCGTCGGGAACCCGGTCGGCGGCGCGCTAGGCGGAGGCGCCGCCTCGAGCGGTTCGATCGGAGGCTCTACCGCCTCGGGCGGCGGCGCCACCGGCATTTCCTCCGGGCCGCCTTCCGGTACGATTTCCTGGGCCTCGTCCATGAAGATCTCTTCCGGCTCCTCTTCCACCACGTAGCGCCGCGGCTCCGGCGGGCGCCAGCCGGGCAAGGTGGCCTTGGCGTCCAGGCTGCCGGCATCAAAAGCGCCGCGGAAGAAGTCGCCCACCACCAGCGCCGCATTGTGTCCGCCCTGCCCCCAGTAGCTGCTGCGGATGGTGACCCGGTTGTCGTTGAAGCCGACCCAGGCCCCGGCCACCAGGTTCGGGTGCATCATGATGAACCAGCCGTCCTGGTTGTTCTGGCTGGTGCCGGTCTTGGCCGCCAGGTCGCCGCGGATGCCGAAGCGGCTGCGTACGCCATTGCCGGTGCCACGGGTGACGACGCCGCGCAGCATGTCGATCAGGGCTTCGGCCGACTCGCGCGACATCGCGCGCTCGGGCTGGCCGGTGCCGAAATCGGCGATCACGTTGCCCTCGCGGTCCTCGATGGTGCGGACAAAGATCGGCTTGTGGTACTCGCCCAGCGCCGCGATGGTGGCATAGCTGCTCACCATCTCGAGCAGGGTGACCGGGCTGGTGCCCAGGGCCAGCGAGGGCACGGCTTCGAGCCTGCTCTGGCGGATGCCCAGGCCCTGGGCCAGGCGCACGATGGGCTGGATGCCGACTTCATGGCTCACCTGGGCGGTGATCGTGTTCTTCGAGAACACCAGGCCGTCGCGCATCGGCATCGAGCGGCCGCTGTTGCCGTCCATATCGGTCGGCTTCCACACCTCGCCATGGTCGCCCTTGAATTCCAGCACAACGTCGCGGTAGGCCTGGTCGGGCGGGATGCCGCGCTCGAGCGCCGCGCCATAGACGAAGGGCTTGAAGGTCGATCCCGGCTGGCGCGCGGCCTGGGCCACGTGGTCGTACTGGTCGCGCTCGAAGTCGCGGCTGCCGACCCAGGCCTTGACCTCGCCGCTGGCCGGGTCGACCGCGACGAAGCCCGCCTCCAGGCGCGACTTGGCGCTTTTCAGTTCATTCATGAAGCCGCGGTCGGCCTTCAGGCGCTTGAGAGCCGCCGCCGGCTCCTCGCCCTCTTCGACCGCGCTGCGATAGGCGCCGCTCTCGCGCACGAAGGCGTCCAGCGCGCGCGCATTGGTGATCCAGTAGTAGGAGAACGGATCGATGTTCGGGCGGATCGCCGTATAGGTGGCGGTGGCGGTCGAACGGGGCACGTTGGGGTTGGCCCACTCGACGTCGGCGATCGCCTGCAGGATGTCGGCCTGGCGCCGCACCGCGCGCTCGGCCGCCGCCTGCAGTTCAGGGTCGAGCGTGGTGCGCACCACCAGGCCGTCGAGCTGCAGGTTGTAGTCGTTCTCGTCGGCCCAGTCGAGCAGCCACTTGCGCACGTGGTGGGTGAAATGGTCGTCCTTGCCGCTGCGGTCGGGCAGGCGCGCGAAGCGCAGGCGCAGCGGCCGCTTGACCAGTTGCGCATAACGCTTGTCGTCGAAGGCGCCGTGCTTTCGCATCTGGCCCAGCACCACGTTGCGGCGCGCCAGCGAGCGTTCCGGGTTGGCCACCGGATTGTAGTAATGGGTGCCCTTGAGCATGCCGACCAGGGTCGCCGACTCCAGCACGTCGAGCTTGAGGGCCGGCTTGCCGAAATAGGTCCGCGCCGCCATCTCGATGCCGTAGGCGTTGTACAGGAAAGGCACCGTGTTCAGGTAGGCTTCCAGGATCTGCGTCTTGCTGTAGGTGTTCTCGATCTTGATCGCCGTGATCAGTTCCTTCATCTTGCGGTTCACGCTGCGCGCGCGGCCGATCTCTTGCGGGAACATATTGCGCGCCAGCTGCTGGGTGATCGTCGAGCCGCCCTGCGGGTCGCCCTTGATGCTGGCCCAGAGCGCGCCAGCGACGCGCTTGAAGTCGACGCCGTGGTGCTGGTAGAAGCGGTGGTCCTCGGTCGAGATCAGCGCCTCGACCACGTGCGGCGACACCTGCGACAGCTTGACGCGCTCCTGCAGGCCCTTCTCGAAGGTGCCGAGCGGCCGGCCGCCGGCGTCCAGGATCACGGACGGGCGCGAGCGGCTGACCTGTTCCAGGTCGTCGATGCCGGGAGTGAACGGGATCAGGATCAGGAGCCAGGCCAGCACCGCCATCAGGCCGGCGGCCATGCTCCAGAGCGCGACCAGGGCCAGCTTGACCGGCAGCGGCCGGCCGTGCAGGCGCGCGCGGGCGCCGGTCTTGAGGGCGCCGGCCCGGGTCGAGGCGCCGGCCAGCAGGCGCCGGGCGATGCGCCGCGAGAGCTGCTTGATGCGTTGCTGCACGGTTTGCGCGGTATCCGCGGTGTCCGTGTTCTCGTTGTCCTGTTGTTGGTCCACTCGCTCTACCTGCCCTGATCAAAGTAACAATGTGGCGCAAGTATAGCCGACCGCGACGGCCGCCACGGCACGGGACGGGAAGTACTGGGCCTTAGGCGGTGCTGGCAGCGGGCTCCACCCGCCCGGCGCGCAGCAGCGCCTCGACCCGCGTGGCCGGCTGCGGTCGGCTGTAGACGTGGCCCTGGACCTCGTCGCAGCCGCAGCCGCGCAGGTAGTCGAGCTGCTCGATCGTCTCCACCCCTTCGGCGATCACCTGCATGCGCAGGCCGTGCGCCAGCGAGATGATGGCGTCGACCAGGGCCGCGCCATCCGGGTTGCCCACGATGTCCTGCACGAAGGAGCGGTCGATCTTGAGCACGTCCACCGGCAGGCGCTTCAGGTATTGCAGGCTCGAGTAGCCGGTGCCGAAGTCGTCGATGGACAGCTTGACGCCCATGCGCTTCAGGCATTCCATCGTGTGGATGGCGGCGTCGGCGTCGGCCATCATCATGCTCTCGGTAAGCTCGATCTCGAGCGAGGCCGGCGCCAGCCCGGTCTCGACCAGCACCTGGGCCACGGTGTCGACCAGGTCGGGTTCGGCGAACTGGCGCGCCGACAGGTTGACCGCGATGCGCAGCGGCCCCAGGCCGGCGCGCTGCCAGCGCCGGTTCTGGCGGCAGGCGGTGCGCAGCACCCAGGCGCCGATTGGCACGATCAGGCCGGTCTCTTCGGCCAGGGCGATGAAGCGGTCGGGCCGCACGGTGCCCAGCAGCGGATGGCGCCAGCGGATCAGCGCCTCGTTGCCGACCACGCGGCCGCTGGCCAGGTCGACCTGGGGCTGGAAATGCAGCTCGAACTGGTCCTCCTGCAGCGCATGGCGCAGCGCGCTCTCCAGGGCCAGCCTGTCGAAGGCCTGGGCGTTCATGTGCGGCGCATAGAACTGCACGCCGTTGCGGCCGATGGCCTTGGCGCGGTACATCGCGATCTCGGCGTGCTTGACCAGGGTGTCGGCGTCCAGCCCGTCGGCCGGGAACGCGGCCACGCCGGCGCTGCAGCTGAGCACCAGGCGCTGGCCGGCCAGCTGGATCGGTTCGCCCACCGCCTCGCGCACCTGCTGGATGCGGGCCGCGGCCTGGCGTTCGTCGGCCACGCCGACCAGCACCAGCACGAAGTCGTCGCCGCCGACCCGGGCCGCGGTATCGACCGGCCGCAGCGCGCCCGTGATGCGCGCGGCGAGCATGCGCAGCGCCTCGTCGCCGGCACGGCGGCCGAGGGTGTCGTTGATCAGCTTGAAGTGGTCGAAGTCGAGCAGCACGGTCCATACCGGCATGCCGCCGGCATTGGCGATGGCGCGCTCGATGCGGTCAGACAGCAGGGACCGGTTGGCCAGCCCGGTGAGCGTGTCGTAGTGGGCATGGCGCTCGAGCTCGGCCTCGTAGCGCTTGGCAGTGGTGACGTCGTAGACCGTGACCACGAAATGTCCGGCCTGGCCGTCGGGACGGCGCACCGGCGCCACGTAGACGTCGCTGATCAGCTCCACGCCGTCGCGGGTATGGGCCGTGACCAGGGCGTGCTCCTCGCGCTGCTGGCGCAAGGCCTGGCGCAGCTCTTCCACCGAGGGCTGGTCGGCATCCAGGCCGGCGAGCAGCTTGAGCGGCTGGCCGGCCAGCTCGCGCGCCGGATAGCCGAAGGTGCGCTCGCAGGCCGGGTTGGCGTATTCGATCGGGTAGCCCGGCTGCTGGGCGTCGACCAGCAGGATCGGATTGGCGCTGGCCTCCATCGCGCGTTCGTACAGCCGCAGCGAGCCGGTGGCGCGCTCGAGCGCCGCGGTGCGCTGCTCGACCAGGGCCTGGATGCGGCGCGTGCGCGCCACCCGCTGCTGCACCAGGCCGGCGGCGGCGAAACTCAGGATCAGTCCCAGCACCATGGCCACCAGCTCGGCCATGTGGGCGCCCAGGGCCGGCGGCTGTTCCTCGACCACCACCTGCCACGGACTGCCGGCGATCTCGAACTCTTCCACGTGACGCAGGTTCATGCCGTCCAGCAAGCGCTCCCACCAACCCTCGGGCGTGGCCAGCCTGCCGTGCTGGTAGGCGGTGACCACGTTGCCGAGGGCGTCGGGGCCGCGCAGCGACAAGGCGAAATTGTCGTCGTCGAGCAGGCGCACCGCCTCCAGGGTGCCGCCCACTAGCTGGGCGACGTCGATCACCACCTCGGTGGAGCCGACCACGGCCGCGCGCCGCTCCGGCGTCGCCAGGGGCCGCGCGCCGGGCCGGTAGACCGGCAGGATGATCAGGATTCCGTGGCGGGCGCCGCCGCCCTGCAGCAGGTTGATGATGGGACTGGCGGCCGGCTCGCCGGTGTCGATCGCACGCTGGGTATCGACCCGCTGCGGCGGATTGGACCAGGCGTCGTAGCCGAACGCGACCTCGTTGCCGACGATCGGCGCCACGTAGTCGTTGACCAGGTAGCGCCAGCGCACGCCGGCCCGGGTCAGGGCGGGCGCGCCGGTCTTGATGCGTTCGCGGATCTCGAAGCCGGGCCAGAAGGCGCGCCGCTTGGCCTCGAAGGCGGCGCGTTCGGCGTCGCCCACGAAGCGTTGGAATATCATTGCCTGCATGTAGCCGTGGCGCGCCACCAGCGGCTGGGCGAAGGAATCGAACTCTTCGCGCGTGATGTCGGCCGAGGCGCGGAAGAACAGGTTGACGGCGCGCGCCGCGTCGGTAGCCTCGGCGAAGGCGCGCGTCACGCCCGCGACCCGCACCACGGCGCGCTGCTCGAACTCGGCCTGGGCGCGGTCGTATTCCATCTTGCGCACCGCGCCGCACAGCAGCGAGGTGAGCACGAGGCCGAGCACGCAGGTGCCCATCGCGGCCCGTGACAGGCCGCGCTCCGGGACACCAGGGCTGGCGGATGCGCTTCGCATGAATCGATGCTAGCGCAGAACGGGGCGTTCGGGGGACTTTCGCATGCCAAGAAAAAGCGCGCTGGCCGGCCCCGCTTTGCGGGCTGTTGCATTATCATCTCGCCCATGCCGCCCGAACCCCATCCAGAATCCCTGCCCGCGTCCCTCGATGCGCCGCCCCAGCGCGTGCTGCGCCAGTTCCGTATCGTCTTCAATGCCGTCAAGACGCATTTTCGCCAGCTCGAGCGCGACTCGGGCCTGGGCGGAGCCCAGGTCTGGGCGCTGTCGGTGATCGAGAACCAGCCGGGCATCGGCGCCACCAGCCTGGGGCGCGCCATGGACATCCACCAGTCGACCGCCAGCAACCTGGTGCGTGGACTGGTCGAGCGCGGCTACGTGGTGGCGGCGCGCGAAGGAGCGGACCGGCGCAACGTCGCGCTGCGCATCTTGCCGGCGGGCCAGGAAGTGCTGCGCCGGGTACCCGGCCCGGCGGCCGGCGTGCTGCCGAGCGCGCTGGCGACGCTGGACGAAGCGACCCTGCTGCGCCTGGAACAGGACCTGGCCATGCTGATCGCCCGCCTGGATGCGGACGAGGCGGCTGGCAAGATACCGCTCAGCCAGTCGTAAGGTCTACACCTCGCCGCGGAATTTCCCCAGCGCCAGATTCACCATCGCCTCGACGCTGCCCTCGTGCTCGTGCACCATGCGCAGCTGTTCGGCGTCGCCTACCGCCTTCGTCACCCGGGACAGGTGGGCCAGCGCGGCGCTGGATCCGAGCCGCTCGGCGTGCGGCGCGATGCGCGCCAGCGTAGCGAGGATGTCGTCGCGCAAGGTGACCGGCTGGTGTTCCTGCGGCATCACGATATTGCCGTCGAGCCCGAAACGGCAGGCCTGGAAGCGGTTGTAGTTGTAGACCAGGTAATCGTCCTCGCGCGGCGGTGGTTCGTTTCCTTCCAGCAGGTAGCTGCACAGGGCTTGCAGGTAGGCGGCCAGGGCCGCCGCATGCTCGACCGTGAGCGGGGTGTCGCAGACGCGCAGCTCGATGGTGCCGTACTCGGGTTTCGGCCTCAGGTCCCAGTAAAAATCCTTCATGCTGCGCACGATGCCGGTGTCTTCCATGCGCTTGAAGTAATCGCGTTCGAAGTCTTCCCATTTCAGCAGGAACGGCGCGCGGCCCGACAGCGGGAAGGCGAACACCGAGTTCAGGCGCGAGGAATGGAACTGGGTGTCGCTGCCCTGCAGGAAGGGCGACGAGGCCGACAGCGCGATGAAGTGCGGGATGTAGCGGTTCAGTGCGTGCAGCAGGAACAAGGCATTGTCGCCGCTGCCGCAGCCGATGTGCACGTGCTGGCCGAACACGGTGAACTGCTTGGCCAGGTAGCCGTACAGCGCCGACACTTCGCGAAACCGCGGCTTTTCGTAGATGCGGCGCTCGGTCCACTGCTGGAACGGATGGGTGCCCCCGCCGCACACGCCCACGTTCAGGCGGTCGCCGGCGCGCAGCAGGGTGTCGCGGATCAGGCGCAGCTCGTCCACCAGCGGCGCGTAGCCGGTATGGATGCTGCTGTTAATCTCGATCATGCTCTCGGTGATCTCGGGCGTGACGGCGCCGGGGAACGGCGCGCGCGCCAGCAGGTCGAGCATGTCCGGCGAGGCCGGGGCCAGGTCGAAATCCGACAGGCCGACGAGCTGCAACTCCAGCTCGACCCCCATGGTCAGCGGTTCCGAGCGCGAAAACTCAGGCAGCGGCATCCTTGTCCTCCTTCACGACATTCTTATGTTTGGCAAAGCCCGACTCGCGCGCGCCGGTCAGCGCGATCTGGGTCAGGATCGGCGCCAGCACCTCCAGGATCATGGCCATCGCGGCCAATGGCGCCAGTGGCGCGAGGGTGTCGAACAGGTCGACGCCCGAGCGCCGGGTCTGCTCGATCAGGATGATGGCGAACACCGTCAGCGGCATGATCGCCACCCCGGTCAGGGCGCCCTTGCGCGCCGAGATGCCCGACACCCGCGCGGTGGCGGTGCACACCGCTACCTTGACCAGGGCGCGCACCAGCAGCAGCAACAGCCCCAGCATCAGGCCTTCGGCGGTCGGCTGCCAGGCGATGGTGGTGGCGACAAAAAAGAACAGCAGCACGGTGAGCAGGTCGCCCAGGGCGCCGAAGTTGCGCTGGGCCGGGCTCAGGGTGACGCGACGGTGGCGCGCCACCAGGCCAAAGGTCAGCGCCGCCAGCACCGGCGACAGTTTCAGGACATGGGTGATCGCCACCAGCAGGAACACGAACACCGCGAACGTCAGCGTGGAATTGGAGCGCACATGGCCGGCCACGCGCTGCCACAGCGGCAGCAGCCAGCCCAGCGCCGCGCCCAGGCCGCTGGACGCCGCCAGCACCACCAGGCCGGTCCAGCTGGCGTGGACCACGTCGCCCGAGGTCTGGAACACGCCGAAACCCACCGTCACGTTGAACACGAACACGGCCAGCACGCAGTTCAGGGCCGTCAGGTGCATGGCGCGCTCGGTCACCTGGCCGCCGCCGCCCTGCTCGTTGACGATGCGCAGCAGGCCGGCCGGCGAGCTGGCCATGGCCAGGGCCGCCAGCAGGCAGGCCGGCAGCACGGCGAGGCCGCAGATGCGCGAGACGTAATACACGGCGGCCCAGGTCAGGCCGGCTTCCAGCACCGAGGTGAGCAGCAGCCAGGGATTGGTGCGCAGCCAGCGCAGGTTGATGCGGTAGCCGAGCTCGAACAGCATCAGGCCGAATCCGAGGTTGGCCAGCATCATGAAGTTGTCGGCCTGGGCCGGCGGCAGATAGCCGCTCGACAGGTTGCCGAACACGAAGCCGCACAAGCCATAGATGGAGATGCGCGGCACATTGGCCCAGCGGTACAGCAGTTCGCCGGTCATCCAGGCCAGCGTCAGCGCCAGCGGCCAGGCCAGCGCATGCGTGAGTGAAAGCAGCTCGCTCATCCAATTCTCCGGTGGGACGCGCCGATCGGCGGCAGGGAGCCGCGCAGGCACGATGGTCCGATTCGGCGCTGGGAGCGCCAGACGCGGCAGATGTGGGAACGCTACGCCGCGTGTCGAAAAATGCCCCCCGACGGATGCGGGGGGCGAAAAGAAACGGGGTGAGCCGCCTCATCGCTGATCGGGGCAACCGAACGCTGCCGGTTGCCACCCAGCTATACTGCACGAAAAATATAATCGTGGCAACCCTATTTGTGCGAATGTACAGACAGGCGATAAGTCGCCCTACCCGTCCGTCAGGATGGTAATCCGTGTCGCCGGCCATCGATTGGCCAGCAGTGCGCACCAAATGTGCCTGAAAATATTAGCATGGATGAAACACAGGGAGGCGCATTGGACACGTTACCGGGGTGGCTGCAGGCGGGTGGCTGGGGATTGCTGGCGGGCGCCGCCCTGCTCCTGGGCGCCTTCATCGGCGTGCGTTTCGCGGTGCCGCCACGGCTGGTGGCGGCCATCATGGCCTTCGGCAGCGGGGTCCTGATCTCGGCGCTGTCGTTCGAACTGATGGACGAGGCGATCGACACCGGCGGCTTCGCCTCCACCGCGACCGGCTTCCTGCTCGGCGCGCTGTTCTACACGGCCGCCAACTGGTGGCTGGCGCGCAAGGGGGCGCGCCACCGCAAGCGTGCCGGGCCGCGCCCGGCGGCGGCGCGCGAGGACAGCAGCGGCGCCGCGCTCGCCTTCGGCGCCCTGCTCGACGGGATTCCGGAGTCGATCGTGATCGGCCTGTCGCTATTGGGTGGCGAAGGCGTCAGCGTGGCGGTGGTGGCGGCAGTCTTCCTGTCCAACCTGCCCGAGGGCCTGTCCAGCGCGGCCGGCATGCGGCAGGCGGGGCGCTCGCCCGCCCACATCTATGGCGTATGGGCCGCGATCGCCCTGTCCTCCGGTGTGGCCGCCCTGCTCGGCTACACGGTATTCCACCAGTTTCCACCCGAAATGCTGGCGGCGACCACCGCGGTGGCCGCCGGCGGCGTGCTGGCGATGGTGGTCGACACCATGATCCCGGAAGCATTCGACGAAACCCACGACTTCGCGGGATTGATCGTGGCCGCCGGATTCCTGGCCGCCTTCGCGCTCAGCAAGCTCGGCAGTTAACAAGGCTGCTGTCGGGAAATTTTACATTCTTGTGCGTATTTACTTACACTTTTATACATAAGTTATTGATTAACAACAAAATAATAGTCAGGCACACTTCCTGCTTAATGTTATAGAGGCGACATCATTGTGATGTCTACGACAATCAACCAGAGAGATGGAGCAACACGTGAAATTGGTAAAAAACCTGATGAAAGCGGCCCTGGCGACCGCCCTGCTGTCGGCCGGCGTTGCCAACGCAGCCCTGTACGAATTCAAGCTCAGCGGCGACTACATCGCGAGCTGGCAGCTGGACACCGAGCGCGATCCGGACAGCTCCGACAACAATGGCGGCCTGACGTTCAACGACGTCGCGGGCAGTTTCCCGGGCTATGAGGCCCTGGACATCACGTTCTTCAATTCGGCGATCAGCGGCGGCCTGCAGCTGTACGATTTCTACACCGACCGCTATGTGCTGACCACCAACGGCCCGCAGCTGTACACCGGCAAGGAATCGCGCCACGAATTCACCCTTGGCACCTTCTCGCTCACCGAATTCGCGGGCTTCGGCAACTACGTCCTGACCATCAGCGACCTCGACGCGCTGCCGGACCCGGTCGAGGTGCCCGAGCCAGCCAGCGCCGCGCTGCTGGCAGCCGGCCTGGGCCTGCTGGCCGCCCGTCGCCGTAAAAACGTCAAATAAGCAGCATCAGGGACGTGGCTCGTCTTGCCGAGCCTCCGTCCCGCCCTGCGTGGCCAGATAGGCCACGATATCCCCGGCCTCACGGTCGCTCAGGAAGCTCATGAAGCGCATCTTGTTTCCGGGGATGACCTTTTCCGAATCGCGGATGAAGGCCGTCAGGTTCGCTTCGTCCCACACTAGCGTCGACGCCTTCAGCGCCGGAGAATAGGCATAGCCCGTCACGCTGCCCGCCTGGCGTCCGAGCACGCCGTTGAGATGCGGCCCGAAGATATGGCCGGCCTTCGGCCCCACTTCGTGGCAACCCGCGCAGCGCGCAAACAGCTTGCGCCCCGCCTCGATCCGGGTCGGCGACGCTTCGCCGGAGGCTTGCGCCACGACCGCCGTGTCGCTGCGGCCGCAGCCGGCCAGGGCGAGCAACAGCAGGACGCCCTGCAGCATTGACGCCAGCCGCATCTATTTCACCCGCTGTTTCTCGAGCTTGCGCGCCAGCGTGCGCCGGTGCATGCCCAGCCGCCGCGCCGCCTCCGAAATATTGAAATCGGTCTCGGCCAGCACGGCGTGGATGCGCTCCCATTCCAGGGTCTTGATCGAGGTCGAGCGGTTCGTGACCTCGACGTCGGTGCTGCCGGCGACGTGGCCGAAGGCGGCTTCGATGTCGTCGGCGTCCGACGGCTTGGCCAGGTATTGCACGGCGCCCAGCTTGATCGCCTCGACCGCGGTGGCGATGCTGGCGAAGCCGGTCAGCACCACGATCAGCATGTCCGGGTCGTGCTCGTGCAGCAGCTGCACGCAGGCCAGGCCCGAGGTATTCCCTTTCAGCTTGAGGTCGACCACGGCGTAGCCGGGGTTGTGCTGGGCCAGCAGGGCTTGCGCCTCGTCGTGGCCGGTCGCGCCCAGCACGCGGTAGCCGCGCCGCTCGAAGGAGCGGCTCAGGGTGCGGGCGAAGGCTTCGTCGTCTTCGATGATGAGCAGCAGCGGCTCAGGATTCTGCATCGTCTATTTCCTCTTCGAGTTCGATCGCCGCCAGCGGCAGGCGCACGGACACCTCGGCCCCGCCGCCCTCGTCCTGGCGCCGGTTGCGCGCCGTGACGGTGCCGCCGAGTTTACGCACGACGTTCACCGCCAGGAACAGCCCCAGGCCGCCACCGGGCTTGCCCTTGGTCGAGTGATAGGGCTTGCCGAAATGGGCCAGCATGCTGGGCGCGAAGCCGGGGCCGCGGTCGAATACCGTCAGCACCAGCGTGCGCTCGTCGATGTGGGCGTCCATATAGACCCAGTCGGGCGAGGCCTCGAGCGCGTTGTCGAGCAGGTTGTCGACCGTCTGGCGCAGCGCCGAATCGCTCGCGACCGGCAGGTCTTCGGCGATCCGGTTATTGTAGATGAAGGTGCGCACCGGCCGGCTGGCCTCCCACCCTACGGCGAGCTGGTCGAGGAAGCGGCTGATCGTGGTGCGCTCGGCCGACTCGCCGCGCGCCTCGCCGGCCGACAGCAGGATGCCGCTGACGATGGCCTTGCAGCGCTTGAGCTGGGTCTGCATTTCGGTGAGTTCGCCCAGCAGCTCGGGATCGTCGCGGAAGGCCGGCATGCGCTTCCAGTCGCCCAGGATCACCGAGACCGTCGACAGCGGCGTGCCCAGCTCGTGGGCGGCGCCGCTGGCGAGCAGGCCCATGCGCACGATGTGCTCTTCCTCGGCCGCGCGCTGGCGCAGCGCGGCCAGCTGGGTCGCCTTGTCGCGGACGTTGTCCGAAATGCGCGAGATGAACATCACCAGCAGCGCGGCGTTGAGCGCGAAGCAGACCAGCAGGCCTTGCACGTACAGGCTGCCGATGCCGCGCGCATGGTCGAACGGCAGCGCGAGCGGCTGGGCGTAGATGGCGAGACCGGCCATGCAGGCGATCGTGACCAGCACGATGCTCCAGGTCCACAGCACGTCGAGCAGCACGGCCGAGACGATCACCTGCAGCAGGTACAGGAAGGCGAAGGGATTGGTGGTGCCGCCCGACAGGTAGAGCAGCACGGTGAGGCTGGAGACGTCGACCAGGATCGCCAGGAACATCTCGCCATTGGAGACCGGGCGCCGTTCGTGCCAGCGCAGGTGGCTGGCGACGTTGAAGGCGATCAGGCAGGCCAGCACCTGCAGCATGTGCACCAGCGGCAGCTCGATCCGGAAGATCATGATGGCCGAGGCGATGGTGGTGATCTGGCCGATGACGGCGATCCAGCGCAGCTCGATCAGCTGCAGCATGTTCTTGTGGCCGGCCGCGAACTCGACGTTGGCGGCGGCGGCCGACGGCGACGAGCGCGCCGCCCTGGCAAAGAAATCCAGCGGAGATTGCATCAAAACCCGTTATATCTGTACTGCGGTCTGTTGCGGCGCGGCGCGGCCGGCGCCTCAATCGTCGGTATTGCCGCGTCTGGCCTCGTAGCGGGCGACCCACCACGCGGCGGCGGCCACCATCAGGGCCAGAGCATACCAAGTGAGCGCATAGACGAGGTGATTATTTGGGAAAGAAATGACGGTCAGGCCGCCGACCGCGGTTTCCGGCGCGTCCTTCGGGTCCTGGCCCTTGCCGGCGTCGACGAAGAATGGCGCGACTTTTGCGGGATCGAGGCCGCGCGCGGCGGCGATGGCGCCGACTTCGCGCGCGTACCAGCGGTTGTTGACGGGGTCGTTATCGCGCAGGAAACCGCTTTTTGGTTCGGCGATGCGCAGCAAGCCGGTCAGAGCGACCGGCGCGCCGGTGGCGGCCGCGCACGGGTCGCCAGCGGCCTTGTTGGCCGGGTACTGCTGCGCGATATTGCCGCTCGACGGAATGAAACCGCGGTTGACGAGAACGATGTGGCCGTCGTCAAGGCATAACGGCGTGAGCAGCCAGAAACCGGCGCCGAGATCGGACAGCGCTTGCACCGGTGTGGTCAATTCGTAGAGATAGTGGCCCGACAGGCGCACGCGCCGGTATTCGTCGGACTCTCTTGAAACTTGCGGCCATTGCGACGCCAGGGGCGGCGCAACGGGTTCCGCATGAACGCGTGCGTCGACGCGTTCGATCAGGTCCAGTTTCCATTGCAGGCGGAACACCTGCCAGGTTCCCAGACCGGCAAACAGCACGAACAGCAGCAGGGCCGCCACCGCCAGGGCGCGCCGCACGAAGGCGGAGCGCTGAGGATGTGCCGGCACCACCGGCTGTTCGTGCACTACCGCCATTTAGGTCATGTCGTGGGTGCTGTTCGGACCCATGCCAGGCATCATATTGGTGTTCATATGATGCATGACCCAGATCGAACCGGCCATCACGATGACCAGGATGACGATGGTCAGGATCAGCGCCATCATGTTCCAGCCGCCTTCCGCCTTCGAGTTCAAGTGCAGGAAATACATCATCTGCACTATCAGCTGCACGCCGGCGAAGGCGAGGATGACCCACTTGGTCGTTTCAGGCGCCAGGACATTGCCCATCACCAGCCAGAACGGGATGATCGTCAGGATCGCCGACAGCGCGAAGCCGATCATGTAGTCCTTGGCGCTGTAGTGCGTCACGTGGACGTCATGGCCATGGTGGCCGTGGTCGTGGTGGTCGCTCATGGCAGGACTCCCATCAGGTAGACAAAGGTGAAGACGAAGATCCAGATCAGGTCCAGGAAGTGCCAGAACAGCGACAGGCACGACAGGCGACGGAAGTTCTCCGGGGTCAGGCCGTGTTTGCCCAGTTGGAAGAACAGGGTCACCAGCCAGACGATGCCGAAGGTCACGTGCAGGCCGTGGGTGCCAACCAGCGCGAAGAACGCGGTCAGGAAGCCCGAACGCTGCGGACCGGCGCCCATGTGGATCAGGTGCTGGAACTCATAGATCTCCACGCACAGGAAGGCCAGGCCCAGGATGCCGGTGATGACCAGCCACATGCGCGTCTTCGCCAGGTTCTTGGCTTGCGCCGCGATCATGGCGAAGCCGAAGGTCAGCGACGACACCAGCAGGAACGCGGTGTTGAGCGCGATCAGCGGCAGTTCGAACAGCTCGGCGCCGGTCGGACCGCCCGCATAGGCGCGGCCCTGCACCGCATAGGTGGCGAACAGGGACGCGAAGATGAGGCAGTCGCTCATCAGGTAGAGCCAGAAGCCCAGCAGCGTGCCCTGCTCCGGGTGGTGTTCGCGGACGATGTAACGTCCGCTCACGTCGTCGGCGACGCTGCCGCCGGTTACAGATGCGTTAAGTTCAGACATGGCTTTCCAGCATACGGGTACGCGCTTCTTCGGTCCGGGCCACTTCTTCGGCCGGGATGTAGTAGTCACGCTTGTAGTTGAAGGTATGGATGATGATCGCGGCCATCATGGCGACGAATGCCACGATGGTGAACGCCCACATGTGCCAGATGATGCCGAAGCCGACCGCGCACGCGAGCGCGGAGATGATGATGCCGGCGCCGGTATTCTTCGGCATGTGGATCGCCACGAAGTCCTTCAGCGGACGACGGTAGCCGTTCTTCTTCATGTCGGCGAAGGTGTCGTTGTCGTACACCACTGGCGTGAACGCGAAGTTGTAGTCCGGCGGTGGCGACGAGGTCGACCATTCCAGCGTACGGCCTTCCCATGGATCGCCGGTGAAGTCGCGCAGGCGAGCGGTGTTACGGTCGCGATAGCTGACATAGATCTGCATGAGCAGCGCGCCGATACCGCCGGCAATCATCAGGGTGCCCAGGAACGAGATCTGGAACAGCCACTGCACCGAAGGATCGTCGAAGTGGCTCACGCGACGGGTGTAGCCCATGAAGCCCAGGATGTACGGTGGGGTGAAGGCGACCCAGAAGCCGATCGACCACAGCCAGAACGAGACCAGACCCCAGAAACGGTCCAGCTTGTAGCCGAAGGCTTTCGGGAACCAGTAGTTCAGGCCGGCGAAGATGCCGAACACGACGCCACCGATGATCACGTTGTGGAAGTGGGCGATCAGGAACAGAGAGTTGTGCAGCACGAAGTCGGCTGCGGGAATGGCCAGCATGACGCCGGTCATGCCGCCGATGACAAAAGTAAGCATGAACGACACCGTCCACATCATCGGCAGTTCGAAGCGGATGCGGCCGCGGTACATGGTGAACAGCCAGTTGAAGATCTTGGCGCCGGTCGGGATCGAGATGATCATCGTCGTGATGCCGAAGAACGCGTTGACGCTGGCGCCCGAACCCATGGTGAAGAAGTGGTGCAGCCAGACCAGGTACGAGAGCACCATGATGACGCAGGTCGCGTACACCATCGAGGTGTAGCCGAACAGGCGCTTGCCGCAGAAGGTCGAGACGACTTCCGAGAAGATGCCGAAGGCCGGCAGGATCAGGATGTAGACCTCGGGGTGGCCCCAGATCCAGATCAGGTTGACGTACATCATCGGGTTGCCGCCACGATCCGTCGTGAAGAACGCGGTGTCGAGCAGGCGATCCATGCCCAGCATGGCCAGCACGGCGGTCAGGATCGGGAAGGTGACCACGATCAGGATGTTGGTGCACAGCGAGGTCCAGGTGAAGACTGGCATCTTCATCAGGTCCATGCCCGGCGCGCGCATCTTGATGATGGTGACGATCAGGTTGACGCCGGACAGGGTCGTACCGACACCCGCCACCTGCAACGACCAGATGTAATAGTCGACGCCGACGCCCGGACTTGCCAGGATGCCCGACAACGGCGGATACGCCAGCCAGCCGGTACGGCCGAACTCACCCACGAACAGCGAGGCCATCACGAGCACGGCGCCCATTGCGGTCATCCAGAACGAGAAGTTGTTCAGGAACGGGAAAGCCACGTCGCGCGCGCCGATCTGCAGCGGCACCACGTAGTTCATCAGGCCCGTCACGAACGGCATCGCCACGAAGAAGATCATGATCACGCCGTGGGCGGTGAAGACCTGGTCGTAGTGGTGGGGAGGCAGGAAGCCGGCATTGTCGCCGAAGGCGATCGCCTGCTGCGCGCGCATCATGAGCGCATCGGCGAAGCCGCGCAGGAACATGATCAGGCCCAGGATCATGTACATGATCCCGATTTTCTTGTGGTCGATGCTGGTGATCCAGTCTCTCCACAGGGTGCCCCACACGCGGAAGTAGGTGATCAGGCCAAGGAGGGCCAGACCGCCGACGATCACGCCTGCGAAGGTAGCGATCAGAATCGGCTCATGGAACGGGATCGCGTCCCAGCCCAGCCGACCGAAGATGAACTTCGTCAAGTCGAATGATTCTTGCATGATTACTTCATCAAGGTATTAATAGGAGCCACGCACATTTCCAGCGCTTCCGCCAGCTGCGACTTGCCGCCCTGCGACTGCTGGCGGATGGCGGCGGCCATCTGGTTACGCTTCACGTCTTCGTGCATCTGCTGGTTCATGCACATCGAACCTTCCGCGACGCAGCGGTTCAGGATGCGGTTGAACAGCGCCGGCTCGACCTGGCCATAGTGGCGCACGGCCTCCTTGGCGGTCGGCTTTTCCAGCACCAGGTAGTCGGCGCGGTCCAGCACGGCGGTATTGCCCTTCATTTCCTGCACCCAGGTGTTGAACTCTTCGTTGGTGACGCCCTTGTAGGCGAACTTCATGTGCGAGAAGCCGTCGCCGCTGAAGTTGGCCGACAGGCCGTGGTAGTCACCGGTCTTGTTCAGCACCGCGTTCAGCTCCGTCTGCATGCCAGGCATCGTGTAGATCATGCCGGCCAGGGTCGGGATGTAGAACGTGTTCATCACGGTCGACGAGGTCATCTTGAAGCGGATCGGGGTGTCGATCGGGGTCACCAGCTGGTTGACCGAGGCGATGCCCTGCTCCGGGTAGATGAACAGCCATTTCCAGTCAAGCGCCACGACCTGCACCTCGAGGGGCTTGGTCGATGCCGGGATCGGACGGTGTTCGTCCAGGCGGTCGAGCGGACGGTAGGGATCCAGCTTGTGGGTGCTGACCCAGGTGATCAGGCCCAGGACGATGATGATCAGGAGCGGCGCGCCCCAGATGATGAGCTCGAGTTTCGTCGAGTGGTCCCAATCGGGTTCGTACTTCGCGTTGGCGTTCTTGCGATAGCGCCAAGCGAACAGGACGGTCAGGATCATCACGGGAACGATGATCAACAACATCAGGATGACCGATACGGTGATCAGGTCGGCCTGCTGCTTCGCGATATCGCCGGTGGGATTCATCACGACCGTGTTGCAGCCGGCCAGCGCTGCAAGCGGAAGTAATGGTAGTCCGCGGCGGACAATTTTAGGAATCATGCTAGGTATCTAACGTTACATGGAGGGAGAACATGCTACTGTAATGCCAACGGTCGCCAAAGAACATTGGACACATTGTCCCACCTTTGCCGAGGTGCAATTTTTACAACGCATCCTTAAAAAACCGGCGGCCGTGGACATCATCTCTGGAGAACACAATATGCAAAGCACGACGACGTACGGCGGCGCAGGGGCCGCTCCAATCACGCACCCGAACAGCGGTGCGCGCAATATCAACGCCAGGGACGCGCATGTCGATCCCGGTGACATCGCCGTCGGCGTCGTCATCGGCCGCTCGGCGGAATATTTTGAATTCTTCACGTACGCGATCGCGTCCGCCCTGGTCTTCCCGGCGATTTTCTTCCCCTGGGCGGACCGGCTCGACGCCACCCTATATTCATTCGCCATCTTCGCCCTCGCCTTCGTGGCACGACCGATCGGCACGGTCGTGTTCATGGCGATCCAGAAGCGCTGGAGCCGCGACATGAAGCTCGGCATCTCGCTGCTCATGATGGGCACCAGCACTGTCGTCATCGCCATGCTTCCAAGTTATAGCGAGATCGGCGCCACTGCCATCATCCTGCTGGCAGCCTTGCGTATCGCCCAGGGTTTCGCCCAGGGTGGCTCGTGGGACGGACTGCCTTCGCTGCTCGCCCTTAGCGCACCCGAGAACAAGCGCGGATGGTACGCGATGCTCGGACAATTGAGCGCACCGCTTGGTTTCGTGATCGCGGCCGGCATCTTCGCCTTCCTGATCACCTATACGGCGGAAGAAGACTTCCTGACCTGGGGCTGGCGTTTCCCGTTCTTCGTGGCCTTCGCCATCAACGTGGTCGGCACCTTCGCCCGCCTGCGCCTGGCCAGCACGCCCGAGTATTCGCGCCTGCTCGATTCGCATCACCTCGATCCGGCTCCGATCGGTGAACTGGTGAGCAAGCAAGGCAGCAATATCGCCATTGGCGCCATGGCTGCCCTGGCCAGCTACGCCCTGTTCCACCTGGTGACCGTGTTCCCGCTGTCGTGGATCCAGCTCTACGATACCCGCCCGATGGACGAGTTCCTGCACATCCAGATGTGGGGCGCCGGCCTCGCGGCCCTGGCGATGCTGGTCTCGGGCAAGGTCGCCGACAAGCTCGGCCGCCGCACCACCCTCGGCACGGCTGCGGCCCTGATCGCCCTGTATTCGGCCTCGATCCCGTTCCTGATCAATAGCGGCGTGGCCGGCCAGAACGCCTTCATCCTGATCGGCTTCACCCTGCTCGGCTTCTCCTACGGCCAGGCGGCGGGCGCCACCACCTCGAACTTCCAGAAGGGTTTCCGCTACACCGGCGCGGCCCTGACCTCCGACCTCGCCTGGCTGGTCGGCGCGGCCTTCGCCCCGCTGGTCGCCCTCGGCCTGTCGGCCCACTTCGGACTGGGCTACGTCAGCCTCTACCTGCTGTCCGGCGCGGTGGCGTCGCTGGCGGCGCTGAGCCTGAACCGCAAGCTGGAGATTCGCGACTGATAGCTGTCGCGTGACGTGATTTGACGGCGGCCCTGCGGGGCCGCCTCTTTTTTTGGCCCCTGCCTGTCGGGCGGCCTGGTCGCGCGCCGTGCGCCACTCCTGCGGATTGGCCGGCTGCTCGTGTTGGTGGCCGCAGTTCGTGATCCGCTGCTTGCCGTGTTTTTCGATCATGTCGATGCTGGTGGCGGGCGAGCGCTCCGTGATGCAGTAGATGCCGAGCGCCGTCAGGACACGGAAACGGCGCGCGCCGTCGCCGCCATCGTTCACCAGTTCGACGATCCTGGGCGCCTCGTACCACTTGTTCGGCGCCAGGGCGGCGGCTTCCCTGAACTTGTTCGCCATGCGGATCTGCGGGCTGTCCGGCGGGCGACGATGGTCGGCTTGCTGTCCTTGCGCACGGCGCGGTCCATGGCGCCGGCGTCGCGCATGGCCTGCTCGATCATCTGGCGCGCCCCGCCGGCAGCCGGCTCCGCGGCCGGCGCCGTCGCAGTCACGACCTCGGCCGGATCAGCGACCGCAATGGCGTCTCGCGCCGGCGCAGGTGGACCCCGGGGTCAGACCCCGGGGTCAGGTCTGACATTTAGACACGGCCTGAACTTTGCCGCAGATAACCATTGCAGAGGCCGTGTCTAAATGTCAGACCTGACCCCGACGTTGACCCCGACGTTGTTGTGCACGGGCAGCCGCAGCTTGCGCGCCTGCTGCCAGGCGGCCACCAGCGCCGCGTGGATCAGCAGGTGACGACCAGGCCCGCCAGGCGGCTGTTCGGATGTTGGCGCTGTATTCGGGTTGGGTGCATGAGGCCCGAGTATAGCCGGCGCCGGGCGGCAATTACTCACGCATTGTTGCGCCTGACTTCCTCGGTATAGATGCCCGGCACGCTCGACAGCCCGGCCTTCGCCGCCTGGGTGAGTTCATCGATCATGACTTCGTCCGCGCCCGCCTCCAGCGCCGCGTAGCCGCGTTCGACCACCGTGGACGGGGCCAGCTTGGGCAGCGTGATGTCGCGCGTCAGGTCGGTATCGACGAAGCCGACGTGCAGGGCCAGCACCTTGGTGCCCTGCTCGCGCAGCTCGTTGCGCACCGCATTGGTCAGCCCCCAGGCCGCCGACTTCGACACCCCGTAGGCGGCCAGCGCCGAAGAACTGATCCAGCTGGCCACCGACAGCACGTTCAGGAAGGCGCCGCCGCCGTTGCGGGCCAGCACAGGTGCGAAGGCCCGGCTCATGCCCAGGATGCCGAACACATTCGTCTCCAGCATCGCCCGCAGCGAGTCCTCGACCCCATCCGCCAGCACCTGCTGAAAGTGGGCAATGCCGGCATTGTTGATCACCAGGTCGACGTCGCCAAGCTCGCGGGCCGCCGCCGCCACGCTGTGTGGATCCGTGACGTCGAGCCGAACCGGCGTGACGCCGGCCAGCGTGACGCTGGCGGGATCGCGCGCCGCCGCGTACACCTTTCTAGCGCCGCGCGCGAGCGCCTGGCGGGCGAATTCGAGGCCCAGGCCGCGGTTGGCGCCGGTGACGAGGACGGTGGCATTGTCGAGTTTCATGGCATTCCCTTTCTGGTTGATGGCGTCATGGAATATGATGCTCATCATATTCTAGTCCAGAAGAATCGGCCGCGTACTGACAGGGCCGGATCTTGGGAGACTAGCGTAGGTATTGGGCCAGCAAGGCTTGCCGGCTGGCCGCCAGCATCGCGCTGCCCTGCTGCTCGGGGCCGAAGGTGCGCGCGATCTGCAGGGCACCGACCATGGCGCCGGCCAACGCGAGGGCCAGGCCAGCGGCATCCCCGCCGATGCGCCCTTCTGCTTCCAGCGCCGCCTCGACTTGCCGCACCAGCCGCTCGATGCGGCCGCGCGCGACCTCGCGCAGCGCCGCTTCCTGGCGCGCCATTTCCGAGCCGAGCGCACCGACCACGCAGCCCAGGCCCGCTTCATGGGCGGCCAGGTGTTCGTCGGACAGGTAGACCGTGACCAGCGCCGCCAGCGGACCGGCGCCCTCCTCGCGCAAGGCCGCCGCGCGGTGGTCGAGATTGGCGGCGGATGCCGCATCGGCATGCTCGAGCGCCTCGACCAGCAAGGCTTCGCGCGAGTCGAAGTGGGCATAGAAGCCGCCGTGGGTCAGGCCGGCGCCCTTCATGACGTCGGCCACGCCGACGCCCGCGAAACCGTTGCGGCGCAGCGCGCGCGCCGCGACGTCGAGGATGCGCTGGTGGGTTTGTTCCCGTTTGGAGGGGATGGTCATGCCGTGATTGCAGGGATGGGATGATCTTTATCCTACGACCATCCCACCATGGTGGTCAACCGTCTCAGGACAGCGCCGTGTCGAGCACGGTCATCAGGATGAAACCGAAGATCAGCGCGATGCTGGCCTGGGTGCCGTTGCCCGACTGGCGCGATTCGGGGATCACGTCGTTGACGATCACCAGCAGCATGGCGCCGGCGGCGGCGGCCAGCGCATATGGCAGCAAGCCGCCCGAGATGCCGATGAGGGCCACGCCGAACACGGCGGCGATCGGCTCGACCAGGCCAGAGGCCACGCCCATGCCGACCGCGGTCAGGCGGCTGTAGCCGACGGCGTGCAGCGCCAGGGCCACCACCAAGCCCTCTGGCACGTCCTGGATCGACACGCCGGTGGCGAGCGAGGTGGCCTTCTCGACGTCGATGCCGGCGAAGGCCACGCCGATGGCCAGCCCTTCGGGCAGGTTGTGCAGGGCCACGGCCCACACGAACAGCCAGGCGCGGCGCAGCGACACTTTGTCGGGCTCGTTGGACAGGATGCCCTCGGTGCGCACCGCGCGGCCGAGCAGCAGGATGGCGCCGGCGCCGAACATGATGCCGGCGCCGACCATGAGGCTCGATTCCCAGTTGCCGGCGCCGGCCGTCTTGGCCGCGCTCAGGGCCGGGATCACGAGGGAGAAGGCGGTGGCGCCCAGCATGACGCCGGCGCCGAAGCCGAGGAAGCAATCGTAGGTACGCTTGGTGAAATTCTGGGCGAACAGCACCGGCAAGGTGCCCAGCGCGGTCGCCGCCGCCGCCGTGCTGCCGCCGGCCAGGGCCGCCAGCATCTTGGGATTGGCATTCATGATCTGCTCGATCATGCTGCCGAGCAGGACGAGGAAGCCGATGGCGCAAATGCCGAAACCGATGGCGCGGCGTGGGGTCAGCCAGCGCGGAAGGCCACGAGGGTGGTTGCTCTTGTCGGTTTGGATATCCATGCATCTTCCTGTAAAAGACCGCGCTGTCTGCCGCGTGACGCGACAGACAGCGTGACGGGTCTTGCTTCAGCGGCCAGTTACTTCAGCGGCTTGCCACTGCCCATCGGGTTGCCCATACCGGTATCGTCGAGCGGACCGCCCTTGGAGCCGACGTTGGCGTCGCCCATGGCATTACCGCCCGATCCACCCATCGTACCACCAGTTGCCGATTGCATCATGCCCAATTCGGAGCCGGTACGCGGCGTGGCCGAGGGATCGGACATGGTGCGCATGGCCATCTGCTTGAGCACGTCGATGTCGCCGGTCGGCAGGGCCACTTCGGCCTCGCCGGAGCCGCCGTCGACGGCCATCTGCTTCTCGCGGTCGCTGATGAAGTCCCAGTCGGCGCCCTGGTTCCAGGCGCCGCGCACCTCGCCCGGGCCCTGCGACATATTGTAGTAAACGCTGGCGAAGGCCGGCACCACCGGCATCTTGCCCGGCGGGAAGTTCGGCTCCATCGCGTACAGCGCCTTCTCGAATGACTTCATGTGCGCCACTTCGCGCGTCATCAGGAAGCCCAGCGCCTCTTTTACACCGGGGTCGTCGGTCAGCGCGATCAGGCGCTCATAGACTATCTTGGCGCGCGCCTCGGCCGCGATGTTCGAGCGCAGGTCGGCGGTCGGCTCGGTGATCGAGTCGATATAGGCGGCGGTCCAGGGCACGCCGGCCGAGTTGGTCAGGGGGGCGCCGGCGCCGTACAGCACTTGCGTGATGTGGCTGTCGTTGCCGGGCCCGGTGATGGCGCGGTACATATCGGCCTCGCTGTCGATGGCCTCGGCCAGGCGCCCCTTGGCGCCCTTGTTCAGCATGGCCACGATGTGGCCGATCACCTCGAGGTGGCTCAGCTCCTCGGTCGCGATATCGAACAGCATGTCCTTGCGGCCTGGATCGTCTTCGGCGACGGCCTGGGTAAAGTAACGCATGGCCGCAGCCAGCTCGCCCTGTGGTCCGCCGAACTGCTCGAGCATGAGGTTGGCCAGGGCCGGATTCGGCTCGCTGACGCGGACTGTATATTGCAAGCGCTTGTTGTGTGCAAACATGACAGGGTTCTCCGATTGAAGTGAAACTCCGACAGCCACGCGATCTGCGTGCGCTGCCGCTGAAGCGGCTACCGCCGGGACCGGTAGCTCGATGACGTCCATGTTCTCAGGTCGGCCGTAGGAGTGCAGTCAGGAGCGCTCCCGTGTCCGTGTAGGACAATTGTGACAATCTGTTATTCCAGATAAACAATCCTCCGGTCAAGCCGGGTTTGCCATCTCAAGCGTGCGGGCGCTTGGGCCGGTCACTGACAGGCGTCCGGCGCGCGCGCCTACAGTCATGCCGTGCCGGCCCGGACTACCATATTGTTCAAACAATCACGAACGGGGGTATTACCATGAATCTCAAGCAACTGAGCCCTACCATCACCGACATGATTCGCTTCGATCACTCGCACGTGATGGTCACCTTCCACCAGTACTCGAAGGACAAGAGCCCGACCGTCAAGAAGGCGTTGGCCGACACCATCTGCGATGGCCTGGAAATCCATGCCACCCTCGAGGAAGAAATCTTCTATCCCGTCATGCGCCGGCGCGACGGCAGCGAACCCTTCATCCACGAAGCCGAGCCCGAGCATGATGAAATGCGCCGCCTGATCGCCGAACTGCGCGCCACCTCCGGCGCCGATCCGCGCCACGACGACCTGGTGATGGAATTGATGCGCGACGTGATGCACCACGTGGCGGAAGAAGAGACCAAGCTGTTGCCGGACGCCGAGGCGATCCTGGGCAAGCAGCGCCTGTCGGAGATGGGCGCCGAGATGACGCGCCGCCGCATGCAGCTGGTGGGACCGAAAGCCGGCAGGCTGGCCAAGGAACACATCGTCGGTTTCTCGGGCAGCACCGCCGCGATGGTGGTCGGCGTGGCCGGCGCCCTGCTGGCGGCATTCGCGCTCAAGCCGAAGAAGGACACCTGGAAGACGCAGCCGGCGAATTCCTGACGCCAGGGGCGCCTGCCCACACGACGCCGCCGCTCGCGAGACCGGCGGCGTCGCCGTTTACATCTGGTCGGGGAAGAATGCCGGCGTCAGATCGAGCGTCGACCTCACCCCGATCTGGGCGCCCTGCTCCTTCAGCCAACGCTCGGCCGACTGCACGCCCTGGTCGTGCAGCATCTGCAGGAAAGGCATTTCGGCGTTGAACTTGGCCGAGATGCCGTGGTCGTTCAGGTATTCGTTGCCGCTGATCAGGTGCAAGTGCATCGTGTTGGGCGTCATACCGGCGCCGCGCCCCTCGTCCGGCACGCCGTTCAGGTATTGCAGGGCGCTGACTTCGCGCACGAAACTGATGTTGAAGGCGAGTTCGTTGGCCCGGTTGGCGATGTCGGCCATGGTGCGCGGCATGTCGCTGCGCGCGATCGGGTTGTTCTGGATGATGATCACGTCGCTCGCCGCCGAGTGCTTCATCAGCGGCGCCAGCGGCGGATTGGCGACATAGCTGCCGTCCCAGTACATCTCGCCGTCCACCTCGACCGCAGCGAACACGGTCGGCAGGCAGGCCGAGGCCACCAGCCGCTGGGCATCCATCTCTTCGCGCCGGAACAGCTTGCCAGCGCCGGTGCGCACATTGGTGGCGGCAATGAACAATTGCAGTTCCTCGCAGTCCCGCACCCGCTCGAAGTCGATCGTCGCCGACAGAAAGTTGCGCAGCGGGTTGAGCGTCACCGGCCCCTCGCGCACCGGCCCGGCCATGGCGCCGGCCAGCTCCAGCAGATGGTAGACCGGCGAGAACTCCATCGTGAAGGTGGGCGCCATGCGGTCCAGCGGCGTGCGCTGCAGGGGGCTCAGAGTGGCGGTGCCGCCGAGGGTGCGCCAGAACCTGTCGAGCGCCTTGCGGGCGCCTTCGCGTCCTCCGCCGCGGGCGTAGCCGTCGGCCACCACCACCGCATTGATCGCGCCGGCGCTCGAGCCGCTCAGGGCGTCGATGACCAGGTCTTCTTCCTGCAGAAGCCGGTCGAGCACGCCCCAACCGAAGGCGCCGTAGGTTCCCCCGCCCTGGATGGCGAGGCTGATCGTCTTGTAGGTCGTCAAAATCCGCTCCATCGTGATTGATGGAGCGAGATTAACGCGGCGCCCGATGTTGCGGCGCAGCGTAGCCTCAGGACATCCAGGCCATCACGAGCGGCACCAGCCAGGGAGCCAGCAGCGCCGTCAGCGCGCCGTTCAAGCCCATCGCCAGGCCGGCGAAGGCGCCCATCTCGGGGCTGACCTGGAAGGCGCGCGCCGTGCCGATGCCGTGCGAGGCCAGGCCCAGCGCAAAACCGCAGGCGGCATCCGAACGGATACGCAGCAGCATGAAGACGTAGCGCCCGAACACGGCGCCGAAGATGCCGGTGCCGATCACCAGCGCCGCGGTCAGCGCCGGGATGCCGCCGAGCCGCTCGGACACCGCCATCGCGATCGGCGAAGTGGCCGATTTCGGCCCCAGTGTGGTCGCCAGTTCCGGCGTGGCGCCGAGCAGCAGCGCCACGACCACCGCCGACACGATCGCCGTCACGCTGCCGGCCAAGAGCGCGGCGCCCAGCGGCAAGGCCGCGCGCCGCAGGCGCGGCACCTGGCGCACCAATGGCACCGCCAGCGCCACGGTGGCCGGGCCCAGTAAAAAGTGGACGAACTGGGCGCCGGCAAAGTAGCGCTCATACGACATGCCGGTGAGCCACAACACCGCGACAATCAGCGCGACCGCGATCGCCACCGGATTGGCCAGCGGCGACGCCTTGCACAAGACAAAAATGCGTTGCGCCGCCAGGTAGGCGCACAGGGTCATGGTCAGGCCCAGCAGGGGTGAGGCGGAAAGATAGACCCAGAAATGGCTGAACTCGGCGAAATCAGGCATCGCCGTCCTTCCTGGCGTCGCCCATCCCGCGCAGGATCAGGCCGGTCACGGCCAGGGCCAGCACGGTGCTGACCACCACCGAGGCCAGGATCGCGATCCAGTGGCCGCTGCCGCTGCCGGCCGCGACCAGGATGCCGACGCCGGCCGGCACGAACAGCAGCGACAGGTGCGACAGCAGCATATTGGCGGCCTGCTCGACCAGCGCCTGGAGCTTCGGCATGGCCAGCAGCGCCACCATCAACAGGAGCATCCCGGCGACCGGCCCCGGCAAGGGAAGATGGAAGACGAACACGATGCCTTCGCCCAGGCACTGGAACAACAACAGGACCGCGAACGCAGCCAGCATAACCAACTCCCGACACGACAAGGCGGCCACGCGGGCCGCCAGAAAGTGTACAGGATAGCAAATCCGGCGCCGCCGCGTGCGCGCGCCGCCGCTCGCAATGTCAGGCCTCGGCCGTGGCCCCCGCCCCGGCGATCGCGCCGCGCTTGACCTGGTCGCGCTCGATCGACTCGAACAAGGCCTTGAAGTTGCCTTCGCCGAAGCCGTCGTCTCCCTTGCGCTGGATGAACTCGAAGAACACGGGACCCAGTTGCGGTACGCCGAAGATCTGCACCAGCAGGCGCGCATGGCCGTCCTTGACGGCGCCGTCGAGCAGCAGGCCGCGCACTTTCAGCGCGTCGGCGTCCTGGCCGTGGCCCGGGATGCGCTCGTCCAGCATCTCGTAATAGGTATCCGGCGGTGGCGCCATCAGCGGCACGCCGGCGGCGCGCAGCTTGTCGACGGTGGCGATCAGGTCGTCGGTCAGCAGGGCGATGTGCTGGATGCCTTCGCCGTTGAACTGCATCAGGAATTCCTCGATCTGGCCGCCGCCCGCCTTGCCCTCTTCGTTCAGCGGGATGCGGATCATGCCGTCAGGCGCCGTCATCGCCTTCGAGGTCAGGCCGGTGTACTCGCCCTTGATGTCGAAGTAGCGGATCTCGCGGAAGTTGAACAGCTTCTCGTAGAAGCCGGCCCAGTAGGCCATGCGGCCGCGGTAGACGTTGTGGGTCAGGTGGTCGATGATGGCCAGGCCGTGGCCCACCGGGTTGCGGTCGACGCCTTCGATGAATTCGAAATCGATGTCATAGATCGACTTGCCCTCTTCGAAGCGGTCGATCAGATACAGCGGGGCGCCACCGATGCCCTTGATGGCCGGCAGGCGCAATTCCATCGGGCCGGTCGGGATCTCGACCGCCTGGGCGCCCAGCTCCAGGGCGCGCGCATAGGCCTTGTGCGCGTCCTTGACGCGGAAGGCCATGCCGCAGGCCGACGGGCCGTGCTCGGCCGCGAAATACTCGGCATAGCTTTTCGGCTCGTTGTTGACGATGAAGTTGATGCCGCCCTGGCGGAACAGGGCCACGTCCTTCGAGCGGTGGGTCGCCACCTTGGTGAAGCCCAGCGCCTCGAATACCGGCTCCAGCACGCCCGGCGTGGGCGATGCGAACTCGACGAACTCGAAGCCCATCAGGCCCATCGGATTTTCGAACAGGTCTGCCATTGTCTCTTCCTTTAGTTAAGCATTGTTGTTGACTCACGTTTCCGCGAACACGTCGGCCAGGAGACCCCGCAACCACTGGTTGCCCGGATCCTGGTTGAAGCGGCGGTGCCAGAAAATATTCGTTTGCAGCGGCGGCAGGTCGAGCGGCGGCGTCGCCCATTCGAGCCCGAACGGCGCGGCCGCGCGCTCGGCCAGCTTTTGCGGCACCGTCACGACCAGGTCGCTGGTGCTCACGATATACGGCACCGCGGTGAAATGCGGCACCCGAAAGCGCGTCGCCTGCCCGATCCCGGCCCTGGCCAGCGCCGCGTTCACCCGGTCGTAGGGACTGTCGGCGGCATCGACCAGCAGATGCTCGGCTTGCGCGAAGCGCGCCAGGGTCAGCTCGCCGCGCGCCAGCGGGTGCCCCTTGCGGAACATCGCCACGAACGGCTGGCGAAACAGGTGGCGCTGGTACAGCGCCTCGGAGACGTCCTCGAACGGCCCCACCGCCAGGTCGACCCGGCCGCCTTCCATCTCCTCCTTGAGCGACACCATTCCCACCCGCACCGAGCTGATCTCGACGTTGGGCGCCAGCTGGCGGCAGCGCTCGATCAGGGTGGGCATGAAATACACTTCGCCGACGTCGGTCATGGCCAGCATGAAGCGCCGGTTGCTGGTGGCCTGCTCGAAGCGGCTGCGCTGGTTCAGCGCCAGCGCCACCTGCGCCATCGCGGCCCCGATCGGCTCGGCCATCTGGCTCGCCAGCGGGGTCGGCTGCATGCCGCTGGCGGTGCGCACGAACAGCTCGTCGCCGAAACTGCGCCGCAGCCGCGCGAGCGCATTGCTGACGGCCGACTGCGACAGCCCCAGGCGCCGTGCGGCCGACGAGATCTGGCGTTCCCTGTATACCTCCTGGAAGACGGACAGCAGGTTGAGGTCGATATCGTGTGCTTCGATCATGGATTTCCCGGGCTGCCGGCCTGGCCGGCAATAGAAACGCATTGTCCACGCCCAGACGGTCGCCCGAACAGCAATATTTATGATATGAATAGTCTACATTTTTCTATTCATCTCGTAAAACATGGCGGATTATTCTAGAGTGGCGCCATCAAAGATACTATCTACCGTCCAGGAGACCCCATGAGCCACGAGCCCGGCCATCCGTCAGCCTATATGAGCGGTTTCGGCAATGAGTTCGCCACCGAAGCCCTGCCCGGCGCCCTGCCGAAGCACCGCAATTCGCCGCAACGCGTGGCCTATGGCCTGTATGCCGAGCAGCTGTCCGGCACCGCCTTCACCGCCCCGCGCGGCCATAACCGGCGCTCGTGGCTGTACCGCATCCGTCCGGCAGCCGTGCACGGCAGCTTCGCGCCGCTGGACGCCCCGCGCCTGGTGGGCCGCTTCGACACCCCTGCCCCGCCGAACCAGCTGCGCTGGAGCCCGCTGCCGATGCCGGATGCGCCGACCGACTTCATCGACGGCTGGGTGACGATGGCCGGCAACGGCTCTGCCGAGGCAATGAGCGGCTGCGCCATCCATATGTACGCGGCCAACCGCCCGATGGATGGCCGTTATTTCTATGATTCGGACGGCGAACTCCTGATCGTGCCGCAGCTCGGTCGCCTGTCGATCGCGACCGAACTGGGCCTGCTCGAGGTGGAACCGCAGGAAATCGCCGTAATCCCGCGCGGCCTGCGCTTCCAGGTGATGCTGCCCGACGGCGAGGCGCGCGGCTATATCTGCGAGAACTTCGGCGCCTTGCTGCGACTGCCCGACCTGGGTCCGCTCGGTTCCAACGGCCTGGCCAATCCGCGCGATTTCCTCACGCCGACGGCGCGCTACGAAGACCTGGAAGGCGAATTCGAGCTGGTGACCAAGTTCGGCGGCCGCCTGTGGCGCGCCCCGATCGGCCACTCGCCGCTGGACGTCGTGGCCTGGCACGGCAACTACGTGCCCTATAAATACGACCTGCGCCATTTCAATACGATCGGCTCGATCAGCTACGACCACCCGGATCCGTCGATTTTCCTGGTGCTGCAGTCGCCGTCGGACACGCCGGGCGTGGACACGATCGACTTCGTGATCTTCCCGCCGCGCTGGCTGGCGGCCGAGGACACCTTCCGCCCGCCCTGGTTCCACCGCAACGTGGCCAGCGAATTCATGGGCCTGATCCACGGCGCCTACGACGCCAAGGCCGAGGGCTTCGTGCCGGGCGGCGCCAGCATCCACAACTGCATGAGCGGACACGGCCCGGACGCCGCCACCTTCGACAAGGCGAGCAGCCTTGATACCAGCCGCCCGCACAAGGTGGGCGACACCATGGCCTTCATGTTCGAGACCCGCGCCGCGCTCGTGCCGACCGCGCAGGCGCTGGCCTCGCCCCAGCTGCAGGGCGATTACCAGCAGTGCTGGGCCGGCATCCGCAAGCACTTCCGGCTCGAGCCGTAATAAGGTAGTCGGCACGCAGCGCACGCTGCGGTATTCCCGGATTTTGTCATTTATGCCATGATTCGCGGGCAGGCCATGGTGGCCTGCCCGGCCACGGCCCGGCACGACCGGTCATGGGGCAAGAGCCCAGCATGTCAGACATATTGATCATCCTCGTTCTGATCCTCTTGAACGGGGTGTTCGCGATGAGCGAACTCGCGCTCGTCTCCGCCAAGCGCATGCGCCTGGAACGGCGCGCCGAAGAAGGCAGCCGCGGCGCCCGCACCGCCATCGCGCTGGCCGACAATCCCAGTCATTTCCTGTCCACGGTCCAGGTGGGCATCACCCTGATCGGTATCTTCACCGGCGCCTTCGGCGAAGCCTCGCTGGTGTCGCGCCTGGCGCCGCAGATCGAGACCGTCGGCTTCCTGGCGCCCTACGCCTACGAAATCGCGCTGTTCGTCGTGGTGCTGAGCATCACCTTTGCCTCGATCATCCTGGGCGAGCTGGTGCCCAAGCGCATCGCGATGCGCCATCCGGAGACGATGGCGACCCTCATTGCCCCGCCGCTGAACATGCTGTCGGTGATCATGTCGCCGTTCGTCAAGGTGCTGTCGCTGACCACCGAGGCGATCGTGCGGCTGTTCGGCATCCACGACGCCAAGGAAGATGCGCCGACCGAGGAAGACATCGCCGGCATGTTCAAGGAAGGCACCGACGCCGGCCTGTTCGAGAAGACCGAGTACGACATCGTCTCGCGCGCGCTGCGCCTGGACGACCGCCACCTGAAGGCCCTCATGACGCCGCGGGTCGACCTGGTCATGATCGACCTCGACGCCGAGCGGCGCGACATCCTGGAGCTCATCAGCTGCCACACCTACAGCCGCTTCCCCGTGTACCGCGGCGATCGGGCCCAGATCCTGGGCTATGTGAAGGTGCGCGACCTGCTGGCGCAGTCGGTGCGCCATGGCTCGCTGGAGGCGGTCAATATCGCGCATGCGGTCTCCGATATCCTGTTCGTGCCCGAGACCGTGAGCGCCATGGTGCTGCTCGAGCTGTTCAAGAAGAACCGCGCCGAGCTGGCCCTGATCGTCGACGAGTACGGCGACATCCAGGGCATGGTCACCCTGTCCGACGTGATGAGCGCCCTGGTGGGCGACGTCACCGTGATCGGCGAGGAGAACGATCCGGACGCGGTCCAGCGCCAGGACGGCAGCTGGCTGCTCGACGGCGGCGTGGACCTCGACCGCTTCCGCGACCTGATGAATACCGACGTGCGCTTCCCGGACGAAGGAACCGGGGCGTACCACACGCTGGCCGGCTTCGTGCTGTACCAGTTCGGCTACATTCCCAAGACCTCCGAATTCTTCGAATGGGGCGGCTACCGGATCGAGGTGGTCGACATGGACGGCAACCGCATCGACCGCATTCTGGTGGACCGCTTGCCCGCGCCGCAGCCGGTCGCCGAGCAGGCCTGATCTTCCCTCTTTCCGAGGAGAGAGGCCGGCGCCGCGATGTCACGCCAGCGGCTCCTGGCTCGTCTGGATGGATGTGAGGTCCACGAACGATCGTGGGCGGTCACGCATCCAACACAGCAGGAGAGCACCATGCAGCACAAGAAGGATATCGTCGTCTTGATCACGGGCGGCGCCGCCGGCATCGGCCGCGCCGCGGCGCTTCAATTTGCACAGGGCGGCGCGCGCGTCGTCGTCACCGGCCGGCGCGAGGCGCCGCTCCAGGCCCTCGCCGCCGAACACCCAGGCATCGGCTATGTGGTCGCGGACGCCGGCAAGGCCGAGGACGCGCCGCGCACGATCGCCGCCGTCATCGAACGCCATGGCCGCCTCGACGTCCTGGTCAACAATGCCGGGGCCGGCGCCATCCTGCCCCTGGCAGACGCAGATGCCGCGCAGGTCCGCGACATCTTCGAGGTCAACGTCATCGGCCCGTCGCTGCTGGCGCGCGCCGCGCTGCCGCACCTGGAGGCGTCGCGGGGCGTCATCCTCAACCTGTCGTCCACCTTCGGCCACAAGGCCGGCGCGCTGCTGTCCCACTACGGCGCCAGCAAGGCCGCGGTGGAACACCTGACGCGCTGCTGGGCCCTCGAACTGGCGCCGCGCGGCATCCGCGTCAACGCGATCGCCGCCGGACCGACAGAGACCGACTTCCTGGCCGAGCGGATGGGACTCACGCCGGAGCAGATCCAGGCCGTGAAGGCCGATGAAGCGGCGCGCATTCCGCTGGGCCGGCGCGGCGAGCCCGCCGACGTCGCTGCCGCGATCGTGGCCCTGGCCGGCCCGATGGGCGGGTGGATCACCGGCCAGGTGTTCGCGGTCGACGGCGGCCTGAACATCGCCTAGCGCGCCGCGCCCGGCGAGCACGTATACTTGCGCTTTTGGATAGCACAAGGATCGGCATGGACGTCGTCAGGCTTGGCCCCCTCATCATTCCGCTGTCGGCCGTGCTGGTCGTGCTCGCCCTGCTGGCGGCGACCACCACGGCCGACTGGCTGCGCCGCCGGCGCGGCTTCGACGCCGGCACGGTGCTGTGGCGGATGATCGTGGCGGGCTTCGTCGCCGCGCGCGCCGTGTTCGTGCTCAAGCACCACGATATCTACGTCAAGGCGCCATGGAGCGCGCTGGACATCCGCGACGGCGGCTTCGAACCGGTGGCCGGCCTGGTCGTCGCCTGCGTGATCGGCGCCGAACTGACCCGGCGCCGCGCCGAGCTGCGCCGCCCGCTGCTGGCCAGCGTGCTGGCCGGCGGCGCGGTCTGGATCGGCGGCCTGCTGGCCGCACAGGCGCTGGCGCCGCCGCGGCCGCCCCTGCCCGACCTGGTGGTGCGCCAGCTCGACGGCAGCGAGGTGCTGCTCCGCAGCCTGGGCGGCAGGCCGCTGGTGGTCAATCTATGGGCCACCTGGTGTCCGCCCTGCCGGCGCGAGATGCCCGCCATGCAGGCGGCGCAGGCGGCCAACCCGGACATCGGCTTCGTGTTCGTGAACCAGGGCGAATCGGGCACGGTGGTGCGGCGCTTCCTGGCTACCCAGCAGCTGCGCCTGCAGAACGTCGTGATCGATCCGGCCGGCCAGCTCGCGGCGCGCACCGGCGCCGCCGGCTATCCGACCACCCTGTTCTACGACGCCGAAGGCAAGCTGCGGCTGCGTCACGTCGGCGAGCTGTCGGAAGCGACGCTAAAGGACAAGCTGGCGAGCCTGCGGCCATGAGCCGGCTACCCGCCACGAGCGACTTGTGGTAAAACATCGCGGCAACCGAGGAGATGTCTATGCAAGTCAATCCGATCCAGCTGTTCGACGCCGAATCGTCGACGTTTACTTATATCCTGGCCGCGCCGGGCAGCTATGACGCCGTGATCATCGACCCGGTCGACCGCCATTTCACGCGCGACCTGGCGCATATCGAGCGCCTCGGCCTGCGCCTGACCCACGTGCTGGAAACCCACGCCCATGCCGACCACGTGACCTCGGCCGGCCGCCTGCGCGAGCATACGGGGGCCAAGGCCTGCGTGCCGAGCGGCTGCGACATCCCGCCGGCCGAAGTGCAGCTGCAGGACGGCGACCAGATCCGCTTCGGGCTGCACGAGCACATCGCGGTGATCCACACGCCCGGCCACACGGCCGGCAGCATGTGTTATCTGTGGCGCGGCAACCTGTTTACCGGCGATACCCTGCTGATCGACGGCTGCGGCCGCACCGACTTCCAGAGCGGAAGTTCGGAGAGCCTGTACGACAGCGTCACCCGCAAGCTGTTCGTCCTGGACGACCATGTGCGGGTATGGCCCGGCCACGACTACAAGGGCCAGTCGGTATCGACCATCGGCTGGGAGCGGCGCCACAATGCGCGCCTGGCCAACCGCAGCCGCGAGGATTTCATCGCCCTGATGGCCGCGCTCGACCTGCCGCGCCCACGGATGATGGATGTCGCCGTGCCGGCAAACCGCAATCTCGGCCTGCCGCACAGCGTGTAATGCATCAGTAGCGCCAGGTGCGCTTGGGCGCCGGCGGGCGCTTCATGACCTTCGTTTGAAACTGTTTCCAGATCAGGCCCGCCAAGGCCATCATGATCATCTTGCGCATCATTTCTCCTCTATGGTGGTCGGCGACATGCCGTTGCCGCCAGCATAGCCCGAGGCCGTAGTTGGCGGCGCAGGTTTGGGCGCTGTTCGCGTTATTTCGGCACACGGCTCGGATCAGTCTGCTTTTACTGCTGCCACCAGCAGTTGACTCGGCGTAACTAAACTGCCCGCGTCAAGCACCCGCCTCCAGCCCGAGTAGCGGATCAGATAACGGCTGGCGATTCCATGAAAATGCACCAGCCAGCGCTTGAAGCGGCTGTGCCAGCCATTTACATGGTTCAGGTGGACCGCGCCGCGCGCCCGTTCGCCGGCGCGCAGGTTGATGGCTTCGTGGGCGATGCCATGGCGCCTGGCGAACCCGCGATAAACGATGGCGCCGTCGCTGATCAGGAGCGAGTCCGGCGCCAGCGCCGGCCCCAGGCACCGATCGAGCTCGGCGCCCGTGACCGGCCCGCGCCCGCAGTGGAAATCCAGCGCTGCGCCGCCGCGCTCGCAAGCCACCAGCAGGCAGTCGTGGTCGCGGCCGATTCCCCGGTGGCTGGCCACGCCACCCCGCCGCCGCGCCGGCCGTGTCAGCTGGCGCGCCCCCTTTTGCGATTCCAGAAGATAGGTTTCGTCCGCTTCGACCATGCCCGCCAGGCGCGCCGCTCGCTCGTGCGTGAACCCGGCCACCATCCGGTGCCGCCAGCGAAAACTGGTGGTGCGGTGCACCTGGACGGCGCCGGCGCTGGCGCGCACGGTACGCGAATCCAGCAGGCACTGCAGGTAATCGAGCCAATGTTCTTTCTTGCGCAGGTGTGCCAGCGGTGTCCCACTCAGGGCGTTATAGCTGCGCCCGCAAGCCAGGCAGCGCCAGCGCTGCAGGCCGCTGGCACGCCCACAGCGGTGAAAACGTGCACCGCCGCAGCGGGGGCAGCATTTTCCGACGACCGCCTGTTCAATGAGCGCGATGCAATTGGCCGTAGCGTCGGCTGCATCGTCGACCGTGGCCAGCCAGGTGCGCAGCTGTGAGCGTTCTCGATGGTCCAGCGGGGTGCCGCGCAAGGCGGCAAACAATGTACCGAAATCCAAAATAGCCATGGCCGCCTCTTTCGGATGACTCGACAGTACTGAGACCGGGCTGGGCCAGGAAGGTTCGCAGAAATAACGCGAACAGCGCCCAGGTTTGCCTGGCCCAAAGGATCAAGTAAAATCCCTGTCTTTCTGGCAAGACCAAGAGACGGACCATGGCCGACGGGCACAACGAACTCAAGCGCGGGCTGAAGAACCGCCACATCCAGCTGATCGCCCTCGGGGGCGCCATCGGCACCGGCCTGTTCCTCGGCATCGCTTCCACCATCCAGATGGCAGGACCATCGGTGCTGCTGGGCTACGCGATCGCCGGCGCGGTCGCCTTCCTGATCATGCGCCAGCTCGGCGAGATGATCGTCGACGAGCCGGTGGCCGGCTCCTTCAGCCACTTCGCCGACAAGTACTGCGGACGCTGGGCCGGCTTCGTCTCGGGCTGGAACTACTGGGTGATGTACATCCTGGTCAGCCTGGCGGAGCTGACCGCCCTCGGCATCTACATGCAGTACTGGTTCCCCGACCTGCCGACCTGGGTCTCGGCCCTGGGCTTCTTCGTGCTGGTCAACTGTATCAGCCTGCTCAACGTGAAGGCCTTCGGCGAGATGGAATTCTGGTTCGCCGTGATCAAGGTGGTCGCGGTGGTCGGCATGATCGTGTTCGGCGTCTACCTGCTGGTGGGCGGCGGCGCCGGCCCCGAGGCAGGCGTGGCCAATCTGTGGCAGCACGGCGGTTTCTTCCCGCACGGCGTGTCCGGCCTCGCGATGGCGATGGCGGTGATCATGTTCTCGTTCGGCGGCCTGGAACTGATCGGCATCACCGCCGCCGAGGCGGACGACCCGGCGCGCACGATCCCGCGCGCCACCAACAACGCCCTGTACCGGATCCTGATCTTCTACATCGGCGCGCTGGCCGTGCTCCTGATGCTGTATCCGTGGCAAAAGGTCGTCACCGGCGGTAGCCCCTTCGTGCTGATCTTCCAGGCGCTGGACAGCGGCTGGGTCGCCAACGTCCTCAACCTGGTCGTGCTGACCGCCGCGCTGTCGGTGTACAACGGCTGCGTCTATGCCAACAGCCGCATGCTGTTCGGCCTGGCCGAACAGGGCAATGCGCCGGCCTCGCTGAAGTACACCAACCGGCGCGGCGTGCCGCTGGTGGCGCTGGGCGTGTCGGCGGTGGCTACGGGTTCGGCGATCCTGATCAACTACTTCCTGCCGCGCGAGGCGCTGGGCATGGTCATGACCCTCGCCACGGCCGCCCTGGTGCTCAACTGGGCGATGATCTCGTGGAGCCACCTGCGCTTCCGCCGCCACAAGGACAGCCTGGGCGAACGGGCGAGCTTTCGCAGTCCGTGGTTCCCGCTGTCGAACTACCTGTGCCTGGGTTTCGTCGCGCTGCTCCTGATCGTGATGCTGCTGACTCCGGGGCTACGCATCTCGGTATTCCTGATCCCGGTGTGGGTGGCCGTGCTGGGCTGTGGCTACTGGCTGCGTCAGCGGCGGGCGGCGGCGCGGGCATCTCACGCCGCGACGAATGAGGCCGGGCGCTAATGGACATTGTGAAGATCGTCTATGCAGTGATCTTCCTGGTGCTCGCCATTCCCAACGCGATCATCGATTACAAGCACAGGAAGAAGAACGCCTATCCGCACGGTAATGCCTGGGCCTACTATTCGCAGCTGGCCAAGGAGGGCACTGGGAAGGCAAGTTCATGATGTGGTCGGGATATATCGGGATTGTCGCGATCCTTTCGATCATTGCATCGACCTTCTATCGACTGCTTACCCGGGAATGACGCTCCGTGTTGACTGTCGTCTCGAGCAGTGCGCCAGGCCTGCCCCCGGCCGGCGGATCCAGGATGAAGCGAGGTAAGGTGATCACGAGGCCCGAATGCGGCAGCCTGGCGTCGCGCACGCCGCCGGACTGGGTCTGGCGGGCGGCCCCGCCGGCGCCTGCCAGCGTGGCGAAGCCGAAATCGCGCATCACATTGGCGAACAGGATGGCCGACGAGTAGGTCGCCGGCCCGATCCGGACCTCGACCTTGCCGTGGAAACGCAGGGGATTGTCCAGCTGGGGTTGGCGCCAGGTTCCGATCTCGCCATGCATCGGCTTGGCGGGGGCGCCCGCCGGGGCGCGCGCCAGCCCGCGGAAGGTCGAGCCGGTCCGGTAGGGTTGCGTGGCCAGATACGGCATCAGGCCGTCCAGCCACACCGCGTCGTCACCGCCACCGTTCCTGCTGACGTCGACTACCAGGCTGGTCGCGCCCTGCTCACGCAGCCGGGCAAAGGCGTCGTGCGTAAACGCCAGGAATGGCGCGGGATCGGCCAGGCTGAAGCTGTCGACCGTCAGCACCGCGCGGCCGTCGCGGCCGATGGCGAGATCGAATGGCTGCCCTGCTTCCTGTTCCAGGACGCGCGGCAGCGTCCGTCGTCCTGGCATGGTGACGGTGCGCCGCACGCCCTCCTCTTCCAGCACCAGTTCGTAGGTCTCGGGTGCGCCGAACGTCTTCCAGTAGTACAACCACCAGCGCTGTCCCAGCAGGTTCGCCCGGAAGCGCGGCGTATCGCCGTGCACCATGGACGACAGGGTGGACACGAGTTCCCCGGCGCCCACGCCATTGACGGAGACGAGGCGGACCGGCCCCGCGTCGGTCCCGTCGAACCGATACAGGGCGCCATCCGGAGCGACGTTCACCTCGAGCGGAAACAGGCTGCCGCCGTCCGCCAGCCAGGCACGCGTCTCCTTGCGCCAATCGGGGAAGCCGATAAAGAAGTGACCGTCGGCCAGCAGCGGATTGAGCGATGCCAGGCGCCGCCATGCCTCGTCGCGCGTGAGCGTGGGCGGCAAACCTTGCGCCATCCGGTCCAGGGCGAGGTGCACGGCGGACGTGTCGGTCGAAAACGCGGGATCCGGATGCATGCGGGCAATCATGGCGCGAACGAAGGCGACATCTCCGCCGAATTCAGCCGCCGTGATATGCCCCGGAACGCCGTCCGCAGCCGCCGCCGACGCGCAAATGAGGGAGAGCGCCGCCAGCGCCGGGCGAGCCAGGGAAAGAAAAGACCATGAACCTCGATGCATGAAGCGCTCCGAAACATTGCCAGATAACTCATCATTACTGGAAGCAATCCTAGCGCGCGGTCAGATGGACTGCCAGATGTTTGCGACAAAACGCATTATCGTGCGACGAATGCAGGCAAACACCGTCTGGACGTCCCCATCCGCGCGTTCGCTTAGCCCGGCCCAAGGACCGTGCTGCCCCGATGCCCTATCGTCCGCATTGGGTCCGCGATGTGCGGCGCACCCATGGCGCATGAAATGCTGCGAGTGCGCCAATCCAGCCGTCCTGCCCCGAATGCCGGGAAGCGAGCGAGACGCGCCGGCCGTCTATGCTGCACAGCAATATGAAAATAGTTTCGCGCAGTTGACGTAAACGTCAACTAAAGGTCTATGATGCCTCTTGCTGCAAAACACCTCAAAAGGGAAAGCATATATATGAGCCAGAGCAATCCTCTGTCGCTGCACGTACCGGAGCCTACCGGCCGCCCGGGCTGCAAGACCGATTTTTCGTTCCTCCAGGTGAGCGCTGCCGGTTCGGTCCGGCGTCCACCGATCGATGTCGCTCCATTGGAGACAAGCGACATCGCCCAACAACTGATCCGCGTGCTCGACGAGCACGGCAATGCCGTCGGCCCCTGGGCCGAGGAGCCCGACCGCGAGCTGCTGCGCTTCGGCCTGCGCACGATGATGAAGACCCGCATCTTCGACGCGCGCATGGTGATCGCCCAGCGCCAGAAGAAGATGTCGTTCTACATGATCTCGCTCGGCGAGGAGGCAATCGGCACCGCCCATGCCCTCGCGCTGCAGGACGGCGACATGAATTTCCCGACTTACCGCCAGCAAAGCCTGCTGATGGCGCGCCAGGTGCCCCTGGTCGACATGATCTGCCAGCTGCTGTCCAATGAGCGCGATCCGCTCAAGGGCCGCCAGCTGCCGGTGATGTACTCGGTGCGCGAGGCCGGCTTCTTCACCATTTCCGGCAACCTCGCCACCCAGTACCCGCAAGCCGTGGGCTGGGCCATGGCCTCCGCGATCAAGGGCGACACGAAGATCGCGTCGGCCTGGATCGGCGACGGCGCCACCGCGGAATCCGATTTCTCGACCGCCCTCACCTTTGCCCATGTGTACCGTGCGCCGGTCATCCTCAACGTGGTCAACAACCAGTGGGCGATCTCGAGCTTCCAGGCGATCGCCGGCGGCGAGAGCGTCACCTTCGCCACCCGCGGCATCGGCAGCGGCATCGCCTCGCTGCGCGTGGACGGCAATGACTTCCTGGCCGTGCTGTCGGCCTCGCGCTGGGCCGCCGAAAGGGCGCGCAGCAACCTGGGTCCGACCCTGATCGAATGGGTCACCTACCGCGCCGGCCCGCACTCGACCTCGGACGATCCTTCGCGCTACCGCCCGGCCGACGACTATGCCCGCTTCCCGCTGGGCGACCCGATCGCGCGCCTGCGCCAGTACCTGACGAACCTGGGCTGGTGGTCGGATGCCGAACACGAGGCCGTGCAGGCCGAACTCGAAGCCGAAGTGCTGGCCGCGCAGAAGGAAGCCGAAAGCTACGGCACCCTGGGCGACGAGCGCGCGCCGAGCGCCGCGACCATGTTCGAGGACGTTTATAAAGACATGCCGGAGCACCTGCGCCGTCAGCGTCAGCAGTTGGGAGTATGAGGATGGCACGAGACGATCAACCCAAGGACATCGCAACGATGCCGATGACCATGATCCAGGCCCTGCGCTCGGCCATGGACGTAATGATGGAACGCGACAACAACGTCGTGGTGTATGGCCAGGACGTCGGCTACTTTGGCGGCGTGTTCCGCGTCACCGACGGGCTGCAGGCCAAGTACGGCAAGTCGCGCGTGTTCGACGCGCCGATCTCGGAAGGCGGCATCGTCGGCACCGCGGTCGGCATGGCCGCCTATGGCCTGCGCCCCGTGGTCGAGATCCAGTTCGCCGACTATTTTTATCCTGCGACCGACCAGATCGTGTCCGAGGCGGCGCGCCTGCGCTACCGCTCGGCCGGCGAGTTTACGTCGTCGATGGTGATCCGCATGCCCTGCGGCGGCGGCATCTACGGCGGCCAGACCCATAGCCAGAGCCCCGAAGCCTTCTTCACCCACGTGTGCGGCCTGCGCACCGTGATGCCCTCCAACCCCTACGACGCCAAGGGCCTCCTGATCGCCTCGATCGAGAACGACGATCCGGTGATCTTCCTGGAACCGAAACGTCTTTACAATGGTCCTTTTGACGGCCACCACGACCGTCCGGTCGTGCCCTGGTCCGGCCATCCGAAAGGCGACGTCCCGACGGGCTACTACACCGTCGACCTCGACAAGGCGGCCATCGTCCGCCCCGGCAACGACGTCACCGTGCTGGCCTACGGCACCATGGTCTGGGTTGCCGAGGCGGCGGCGCGCGAATCCGGCGTCGACGCCGAGGTGATCGACCTGCGCAGCATCTGGCCGCTCGACCTCGACACCATCGTCGAGTCGGTCAAGAAGACCGGCCGCTGCGTGATCGTGCACGAAGCGACGCAGACCAGCGGCTTCGGCGCCGAACTGGCGGCGCTGGTGCAAGAGCACTGCTTCTATCAGCTGGAAGCGCCGATCGGGCGCGTCGCCGGCTGGGACACCCCGTATCCGCATGCGCAGGAATGGGCTTATTTCCCGGGGCCCGACCGTGTCGGCGCGGCCCTGAAACGCGTGATGGAGGGTTGATTCAATGGGTATTCACGTCATCAAGATGCCAGACCTCGGTGAAGGCATCGCCGAAGTCGAAGTGGTGGCCTGGCACGTCCAGCCGGGCGACGTCGTCAAGGAAGACCAGGTGCTGGCCGACGTCATGACCGACAAGGCGACGGTGGAGATCCCGTCGCCGGTCGCGGGCACCATCACGAGCCTGGGCGGCGCGATCGGCCAGTCGCTGGCCGTTGGTGCGGAACTGATCCGCCTCGAAGTCGAGGGCGCCGGCAACCTGAAGGACAATGGCGCGGCCAGGGCCAGCCAGGAACCGGTCAAGACGGCCGCCGCCACCGCGCCGGCCGAGGAAGTGGCCGAGCCGCAGCTCGCAGCCGTGGCGGCCAATGAAGCATCGGCGCCCGCCTCTGCCCCGACCTCTGCCCCCGCCGCTGCCTCCAGGCCGGCGCCGGCCGCGCGTCCGGCGCCAGTGTCGAAGGGCGCACCGCAGTTGCGCGCCGAAGGCGAAAAACCCCTGGCCCCGCCGGCCGTGCGCCAGCGCGCCTGGGACCTGGGCGTCGAGCTGCAATTCGTGGCCGGCAGCGGCCCGGCCGGCCGCATCACCCATGCCGACCTGGATGCCCACGTGGCCGGCCACCGCGGCGGCGCGGCCAATGGCGGCCTTGACGAACGCTACGCCGAGCAGCATGGCGAGCATGCGACGCAAGTGATCGGCCTGCGCCGCAAGATCGCCGAGAAGATGCAGGAAGCCAAGCGCAACATCCCGCACTTCACCTATGTCGAAGAAGTCGACGTCACCGAACTCGAGGCGCTGCGCCTGCAGCTCAATGCCCGGTATGGAGCGGAAAGAGGCAAGCTTACCCTGCTGCCGCTGCTGATGCGCGCCGTCGTGCTGGCCCTGCGCAGCTACCCGATGATGAGCGCGCGCTACGACGACGAACGCAATCTGCTCACCACCTATGACGCGGCCCACATCGGCATCGCGGCCCAGACCGACAACGGCCTGATGGTGCCGGTGGTGCGCCACGCCGAGTCGCGCGACCCGTGGTCGAGCGCGGCCGAGATTTCCCGACTGGCCGACGCCGCACGCACCGGCAAGGCCACGCGCGAGGAACTCACCGGCTCCACCATCACGATCACCAGCCTCGGCGCCCTGGGCGGCATCGTCACCACGCCGGTGATCAATCGTCCTGAAGTCGCCATCGTCGGCGTCAACCGCATCGTCGACCGACCGGTGATCAAGGACGGCGCCATGGTCGCGCGCAAGATGATGAACCTGTCGTCCTCGTTCGACCACCGCGTGATCGACGGCATGGTGGCGGCCCAGTTCGTGCAGGCGATCCGCGGCTACCTCGAATTCCCCGCAACCCTGTTCGTGGAGTGAGCCGATGGAGACGATCAATACGACACTGCTCATCGTCGGCGGCGGCCCGGGCGGCTACGTGGCCGGCATCCGCGCCGGCCAGCTCGGCATCCCGGCCATCGTGGTCGAGAGCGCGAATCCCGGCGGCACCTGCCTGAACATCGGCTGCATCCCATCGAAGGCGCTGATCCACGCGGCCGACGAGTACCACAAGGCCGCCACCTACGCGGCCCAGGAATCGCCGCTCGGCATCAGCGTCGAGTCGCCGAAGATCGACCTGGAGCGCACCGTGGCCTGGAAGGACGGCATCGTCAAGCGCCTCACCGGCGGCGTCGGGCTACTCCTCAAGAAACAGGGCGTGCGGGTGGTGCACGGCTGGGCCAGGGTCCTGGACGGCAAGACCGTCGAAGTCGAGGCCGACGGCCAGGAAACGGTGCGCATCCGCTGCGAACACCTGCTGCTGGCCAGCGGTTCGCAGGCGGTCGAGCTGCCGTTCATGCCCTTCGGCGGTCCGGTGATCTCTTCCACCGAGGCCTTGTCCCAGGACAGCGTGCCGCGGCGCCTGGTGGTGGTCGGCGCCGGCTATATCGGGCTGGAGCTGGGCACGGCCTACCGCAAGCTGGGCAGCCAGGTGACGGTGGTCGAAGCGGCGGAGCGCATCCTGCCGGCCTATGACGCCGACCTGGTCAAGCCGGTGGCCAAATCGCTCGAGCGGCTCGGCGTCGAGTTGCGCCTGGCGACGTCGGTACTGGGAATTGAGGGCGAGCGCGTGAAAGTGCGTGACGCTTCCGGAGTGGAGGCCTACCTGGAAGCCGACAAGGTGCTGGTGGCCGTCGGCCGCAAGCCGGCAACCACCGGCTGGGGCCTGGAAAACCTGATGCTCGACATGGCGGGACGCGCGATCAAGGTCGACGAGCAATGCCGCACCTCGATGCGCAATGTGTGGGCGATCGGCGACCTCACCGGCGAGCCGATGCTGGCCCACCGCGCCATGGCACAGGGCGAGATGGTGGCCGAGATCATCGCAGGCAAGCGCCGCTGGTTCCAGCCGGCGGCGATTCCGGCGGTGTGCTACACGGATCCCGAGATCGTCGTGGCCGGCATGTCGCCATCCGAGGCGCAGGCCGCCGGCATCGACGCCATCCAGGCCAGCTTCCCGTTCAGCGCCAACGGCCGCGCGATGACGATCGAGGGCACGGACGGCTTCGTGCGCGTGGTCGCACGCAAGGACAACCACCTGATCCTCGGCTGGCAGGCGGTCGGTGTCGGCGTGTCGGAACTGGCGGCCGGCTTCACCCAGTCGATCGAGCTGGGCGCCCAACTGGAAGATGTCGCCCGCACGATCCACGCCCATCCGACCCTGGGCGAGGCGGTGCAGGAGGCCGCGCTGCGCGCACTCGGCCACGCCCTGCACATCTGAGCATGTCTGCCGCCCCGCGCGGGGCGGTGTTCACCTACGCCGGTCGGGCGCGCGTGCGCGGCGGCGCGGCCAGCGCCGTGCCCAGGCGCAGCGCGGTCTCGACCGCGCGTTCGATCGGCGGCTGGTAGCCATCCTCGATCCAGCGCAGGGCGATGTGGATCACGCCTCCGATCACCCCCGCCTGCAGCAATTCATCGTCGGCCGCCTCGGCCCCCATCACGCGCGCGACTTCGCGGCCGATCGCGCGCAGCGAGGCGTCGAAAGCCTGGTCCACGGCGCGGCTCACGCCCCGAATCTCGACCAGGAACACGCGCGCCGACTGCGGTTCGCGCTGCAGTGCCGCGAAATACGCGTGCAGCATCGCGCGCGACCGCGCCACCCGGCCGCGCCCGGCCGCCTCGCCTGCGCGCAGGATCTCGCCCAGCACGGCGTAGGTGACGGCATTGTAGGAATCGATCAGCAGCGCCTCGCTGTTGGCGAAAGACTCGTAGAAATATCGTTCGGTCAGGCCGGCCGCTTCGCAGACCGCTTTCACGGTCGCCTGGTGGTAGCCACGCTCGCCGTAGACGGCGATGGCGCCCGCGATCAGGCGGCTGCGGCGCTCGGCGCGGCGCTGCTCCTGCGACTGGCCTCGGTACGAGCGCGTGAGCGCGGGCGTATTGGATAGCTCATGGTTCATCGCCACATTTTGACACAAACTTGCCGTGAGTTATCAAAAAGCGACGAGTCTCGGTATGCGTGCAGGGTTCGGAGCGCCCGCGGCGGTCCTTGCCGCCTGCCGCGCGAGGTGAGATCATCGCGCTTTTGACTGTCCGGCGCTGACTGCCAGCTTCATCGTGGAAGTGGCCAGCCTGAACCATCCATGGACGTAATTCGTACCGAAAGACTGCTGCTGCGCACCTGGCGCGACGACGATGTCGCCCCGTTCCACGCGCTGGACCAGGACCCGCGCGTCCAGGCATTCCTGCCCGGGCCCATGAGCATGGCGCAGGTCGAGCGCTTCATGGCGATGCACAATGCGATGCAGCGCGACACCGGTATGTGCTACCTGGCGATCGAGGTGGTGGATAGCGGTGAACTGGCCGGCTTCGTCGGCCTCAAGCGGCACCATGACACGCTACCGTTCGCTCCCTGTACCGACATCGGCTGGCGCCTCGGCGCCGCGCATTGGGGCAAAGGCTATGCCACCGAGGGCGCGGCGGCCTGCCTGCGCCACGGCTTCGAGGCGCTGGGCGTGGACGAGATCGTCTCGTTCACGGTGCCGGACAACCTGCGTTCGCGCCAGGTGATGGAGCGGCTGGGAATGCGGCGCGCCCCCGAAGCAGATTTCGACCACCCCGCCCTGGCGCCCGGTCACCGGCTGGCGCGCCACGTGCTGTACCGCCTGGCGCGCCCAGCCGATCAAGGCTGACGTCGGGCGGTTCCCTGGTCGTACTCGTCGTCGTCGGCATCGGCGGCGCCTGCCTCATTCTGGCGCGCAGTGTCCATATTCCCTGCGGGACCCGACTGGCGGTTGCCGCCCCCCTGGAAACCCCGGTCCGACTGCTCGTCGTTCGCGCCCCCGGCCAGCAGGTCGTCGGTGCGGCCGGCCTGGCTTCCCTGGCCGCCTTGCTGCAATGCGCCATCGCGCTGGCGCTGGCGCTGGGCCGGATCCTTGCGCTCGGCGCTGGCGCCGACCTCTCCCGTGGATCCGGCGCCCATCGTCGCCGCGCTGGTGGTGCCGTCGGTGACCTGGTCCCAGCTGCGTCCCTTCACGTCCTTGCCTTCGTTTTGCGTCGACATGGCGATCTCCTCATGTTCAATAATATGCCTCCCATCCTAGCCGCCCAGCCCGCGGCGGCAAATAGGCGGGCGACCTCGCATCTTGTAGGACTCGGCGCGCCTGGCGCTGACGGTGACGATTCGTCACGCATTTTTGCTGCGCAGCAACAAACCTTTGATTATTGCGATACACTATCGGTGTGCGCATCTCGATTGATGCCTGTTATGCATCGGCCCCGCCTCCGCCTCGCCCTTCGCGAGCGGCCTGGCGGTCGCGCCGCCAACCAGGAAAGAATATCCAGTGAAGAATCTGAAAATAGGCGCCCGCCTGGGGCTTGCCTTTGCCGTCGTCCTCGTCCTGCTCTTGACCATGGCCGCTACCGCCCTCACCCGCATGCAAACGGCCGGCGACCTGACCTACCGTCTCGTCAATACCAGCACCAAGAACCAGTTCACGACCTCTGAATGGCGCAAGGCGATCGAACTGACCGACGCCATGATCGACACCGTCTACCATGCTGGCGACGCTGGCGTGGTGGCGCAGCTCACGCCGCGCCTGCGCGCGACGATCCGCCAGGCCGAGGCCCTGCAGGCCGACGTCGACGCCAACCTGCTCAACCAGAAGGTGCGCGTGTTCCTGGACCGCGCCAAGGAACTGCGCGGCGCCTATGACGGCGCGCGCGAAGCCGTGCTCGAAGCCAAGCTGGCGGGCGACCCGGTCCGCCTCGAACAGGCCTATAACGCCCAGTTCGTGCCGCGCGCCCGCGCCTTCGAGGCTGCGCTGGAAGAATTCGCCAACCGCCAGAGCGCCGCCACCGCCGGCGTCGGCACCACGATCCTGGATTCTTACGCCGAAACGCGCATCATCCTGCTGGTGCTCTCCGTGGCCGCCATCGCCCTTGGCGCCGGCTTTGCCTGGTTCATTACCCGTTCGATCACCGCGCCGCTGCGCCAGGCGGTCGAGGTGGCCGAGCGCGTGGCCGACGGTGACCTGGGCAGCCGGGTCGACGCGCAAGGCCGCGACGAGGTGGCGCAGCTGATGGAGGCGCTGGGCCGCATGAACGCTGGCCTGGCGGCGATCGTCGGCCAGGTGCGCGACGGCAGCGCGGCGATCGCGCAGGCGTCCGGCGAAATCGCCAGCGGCAACCAGGACCTGTCGAGCCGCACCGAGCAGCTGGCCGGCTCGCTGGAAGAAACCGCGGCTTCGATGGAAGAACTCACCTCTACCGTGCGCCAGAACAGCGAGCACGCGCGCCGCGCCAACGACCTGGCGGCCAGCGCGGCCGGCGTGGCCGGCGAAGGCGGCAGGATGGTCGACGAGGTGGTCGGCACCATGGGCCGCATCGACGCCTCGTCGCAGCGGATCGTCGACATCATCGGCGTCATCGACGGCATCGCCTTCCAGACCAATATCCTGGCCCTGAATGCGGCGGTCGAAGCGGCCCGCGCCGGCGAGCAAGGGCGCGGCTTCGCGGTCGTCGCCGGGGAAGTGCGCACCCTGGCCCACCGCTCGGCCGCGGCGGCCAAGGAGATCAAGGGCCTGATCGACGATTCGGTGAGCCAGGTCCAGCAAGGCACCCAGCAGGTAGCGCGCGCCGGCGCCACCATGGGCCAGATCGTGGACGGCATCCGCCAGGTGACCGTCATCATGGGCGAGATCGCCGCCGCCAGCGAGGAACAGAGCGCCGGCATCGACCAGGTCAACACCGCCATCGCCGAGATGGACCGGGTAACCCAGCAGAACGCCGCCCTGGTCGAACAGGCGGCGGCAGCCGCCGATGCGATGCGCGAGCAGGCCGGGCAGCTGTCCGCCGTGGTCGGTACCTTCCGCCTCGGGAGCGGCGAAGCCGCCGTGGCGAAGCCGCAGCAACGCCAGGTACGCCCGGCTCTGCCGGCCTGAAGGATCGGCCCATAGTGGCGGCCTGCCGCTGACATTGCAACATCGTAGTTTTACGCATGTTGCAAATTTGCCGCAAGGCAACCGAAGTGCCGGTTTTGCGGGTTATACTGGTGGCCTTCGATATGGCGCTGCGCGCGACGTTCCCGCCGGGGACGAATGCGTGGCGCCTGCTGGTCCGGCCGCGTCCGCGGCCAGCCTGCAGTCACCAAGCAGACTGGAAACCACCCTCGTGAAAAAACTTAATATCGGCGCCCGCCTGGGCCTCGGCTTTGCCATTGTTCTCGTCCTCCTGCTCGCCATGAGCGCCACCGCCCTGACGCGCATGCAATCGGCGGCGGACCTGACCGACCGCCTGGTCAATACCAGCATCAAGAACCAGCGCAGCGTCGCCGAATGGCGCCGCAACATCGAAATCAACAGCGCCATCAACGAAACCGTCTACTACGCCCCCGATGCCGGCATCCTCGACGTGGTAGGTCCGAAGCGCCAGGCGATCACCAGCCGTTCCAACGTGCTGCAGAAGAACATCGAGGAATCGCTGCGCAACCCCGGCGTGCGCGGACAGTTCAAGCTGGTCAAGGAAGAACGCATCGGCTACATGGCCGCGCGCGACGCCCTGTTCCAGGCCAAGCGCGAAGGCAACCGCGCCCGGCTCGAGGAGATCTACCGCAACCAGCTGGGCCCGCGCACCGTGTCCTACCTGGCCACGGTCGACAAGTTCGCGACCATGCAGATCACCGCCACCGATGGCGTCGCCCAGTCGATACTCGCGTCCTACGCCAGCACCCGCGTGATCCTGTTCACGCTGGGCGCCGCCGCGCTGCTGCTGGGCGCCGCCTGCGCCTGGTTCATCAGCCGCTCGATCACGGCGCCGCTGCGCCAGGCGGTCGAGGTGGCCGAACGCGTGGCGGGCGGCGACCTGACCAGCGGGTTCAGCCGCCAAGTGCTCGAACGCGGCGACGAGGTCGGCCAGCTGATGTCGGCGCTGTCGCGCATGAACGGCAGCCTGGCGGCCATCGTCGGCCAAGTGCGCGACGGCACCGCCACCATCGCCACCGCCTCGGGCGAGATTGCGAGCGGCAACCAGGACCTGTCGAGCCGCACCGAACAGCAGGCCGGTTCGCTGGAGGAAACCGCGGCCTCGATGGAGGAACTCACTTCCACCGTGCGCCAGAACACCGAGCACGCCCGCCGCGCCAACGGCCTGGCCGCCACCGCCGCCGGCGTGGCCGGCGAAGGCGGGCGCATGATGGCCGACGTGGTCGGCACCATGGGCCGCATCGACGCCGCCTCGCAACGCATCGTCGACATCATCGGCGTGATCGACGGCATCGCCTTCCAGACCAATATCCTGGCCCTGAACGCGGCTGTCGAGGCGGCCCGCGCCGGCGAGCAAGGGCGCGGCTTCGCGGTCGTCGCCGGCGAGGTGCGCACCCTGGCCCATCGCTCGGCCGCGGCGGCCAAGGAAATCAAGGGCCTGATCGACGACTCGGTCGGCCAGGTCCAGCAAGGCACCCAGCAGGTGGCCCGCGCCGGCGCCACGATGGAACAGATCGTCCACAGCATCGAGCAGGTCACCGTGATCATGGGCGAGATCGCCGCCGCCAGCGAAGAACAGAGCGCCGGCATCGAGCAAGTCAATACCGCCATCGTCGAGATGGACCGCGTGACCCAGCAGAACGCGGCGCTGGTCGAAGAAGCGGCGGCTGCTGCCGATGCGATGCGCGACCAGGCGGCGCAGCTGTCGGCCGTGGTCGGCACCTTCCGGCTGGAACACGGCGCCGCCGCGCCAGCGACCGCGCGTCGCACGGCGCCCGCCATGCATCCGGCATTGACGGCCTGATGCCGGATGCGGGCGATGGGTTTAACGCAAGTTAACATCGCCACCTGCGTTATCCGTTCGACCAGCAAGCAGCGCGCGGCGTTGCAATCTGGTCGCACTTTGTTCAATAACTTTACTGGAGACTATTGCCTGTAGTCACGACCTGCTAGACTGGCAGGATTTGCATCCTCTGACGCAATTTTATTTGCTAAAAAGAACAATAAGAGGATGTTCTACCCAGGACGGGTAAGCATCGGTCTACACAGGAGTCGTCTACATGAAAGCAAAGCAGGTCCGCCCAGCGCAAAAGCTGCTGGTCGCGGCAGTGTCCGGTATCGTCTGCAGCATCGCCCACGCCCAGCAGCTTCCCCCCACCCAGGATGACGGCACGGCGCTGCCCGAAGTCGTCGTCACCGCCCAGCGCACCGCCGCGCTGGCTTCGCGCACCCCGGTCGCGGTCAGCGTCGTCAGCGGCGAGCAGCTGCGCGATCTCGGCGCCATCAGTCCGGCCGACATCGGCCCGCGCCTGCCCAATGTGCATATCGACCAGGCCTTCTCGGGCCTGCGCGTGACCATCCGCGGCATCAGCAACAACGACACCACCGACAAGGGCGATCCGTCGGCCGCCTTCATGCTCGACGGCGTCTACATCGCCCGTCCGGCCGGCCAGAGCGCCAACCTGCTCGACGTCGACCGCATTGAAGTGCTGCGCGGCCCGCAAGGGACCCTGTACGGCCGCAACACCACCGCCGGCCTGGTCAACGTGATCTCTAACGCCCCGACCGACCTGCTCGAAGGCGCGCTCGGACTGGAGATGGGCACCTATGGCCGGCGCAAGGTCGACGGCGTGATCAACGTCCCCGTCAACCAGGCGCTATCGCTGCGCGCCGCCGTCAGCCAGCTGCGCCAGGACCCGTTCCTGAAGAACGGCCAGGGCACGCCGCACCGTCCGGGCATGGACCGCGACGAACGCGATGCGCGCCTGAGTGCGAAGCTCAAGCTGAACCGCGACGCCACCCTGGTGGTGCGCTACGACCACGGCGAGACCGAGGGCAATAACGACCGCATCGTCCCCGACACCAACTTCTTCACCGGCGTGGCCAGCGGCCGCCCGGTGTGGCGCGACAGCACCACCGACGAACGCCTGACCAACAGCTTCCGCCCGCCGAACATGACCCCGGTGCAGGGCTGGCACGACCGCCGCGCGCGCGGCCTGTCGGCCGACCTGAGCTGGGACCTGGGCCCGGCGACCGTATATTACCTGGGCTCGCACCGCAAGCTGGACCAGGCGATCCGCCAGAACTATTATTATCGCGTGGCCCCGACGGTCGCCCTCGGCGTGATCAACAATTACGACGGCCACAACGAGCAGGATTCGCACGAGCTGCGCATCGCCACCAACGGCAGCGGCCCGCTCAGCGCCCAGGCCGGCCTGTACTACTTCAGCGAGGACTCGAACACCTCGTATGCCTTCCAGGGCCTGCAGCCGGTCGGCCTGCCACCCTATTACTCGTTCCCGCTGCACACCCAGGCGCAAAGCCGCGCAGTCTTCGGCCAGCTGACCTGGCGCGTGCTGGACGCGCTGCGCCTGACGGCCGGCGCGCGCCGCACCGAGGACGACAAGGACCGCGTCGGCTCGACCGACTTCCAGCAGGGACCGGTGTTCAATCCGGCCACCGACCGCCGCCTGCTCAATGCCGCCGAGCTGTCGACTGCGCGCACCACCTGGCGCCTGGGCGTGGAGTATGACCTGGCGCCGGCAACGCTGCTGTACGGCAGCCTGGCGACCGGCTACAAGGCCGGCGGCTTCAACGACGGCTGCATCGCGGGCAGCACGGCGCTGGGCATCGCTTGCCCGGGCGCGGCCGCGGTCTCGGAAAGCGCCTTGTACTATCAGCCGGAAGAGCTGCGCGCCTGGGAGGCCGGCCTGAAATCGCGCTTGCTGGGCGGACGCCTGTCGTTCAACGCCAGCGCTTTCCTGTACGACTACACCAACCTGCAGCTGTCGGGCACCGCGATCGTCGCGGGCGCGCCGCGCATCCTGACCAGCAATGCCGGCGTGGCGCGCTCGCGCGGCCTGGAGCTCGATGGCGAGGTGCAGGTCGGCAGCAATGGCCGCCTGAGCTACGGCGCCACGCTGCTCGACGCCCACTATGTCAGCTACAACCCGACCGCCGCCGTTTCCTGGAGCGGCCGCAAGCTCGATCGCGCGCCCAGCCACGTCTACACGCTCGGCTACGAGCACCGCTTCGCCGTCTTGAATGGCCAGCTGCGTGCCGGTGTGTTCTCGCGCCGTAGCGCCGAGTACGCGATCACGATTCCGAGCCAGTTGCTGGAGTACCGCATCCCGGCCCACACCACCACCGACGCCACCCTGCGCTATCAGCCTGCCAGCGGCAACTGGAGCATCCTGGGCCGGGTGCGCAACCTCGAGAACTCGGTGCGGCCATTGATCATCGACAGTTTCGGCATGACGACGCCAAGCGCACCACGCACGGCGGACCTGCGCCTGGACGTCCGCTTCTAGAACCGCTTTTCAGGCGGCGTCACCGGATGTCGAGACACCCGGGGGCGCCACCGCAGGAGACCGTATGCACCACGACACAGCCCATCTTCTGTCGCCTTCGATGCGCGCCGATCCGCCGGCGGATGACACCGTCGCCCGCATGCTGGCCGGCGCCGACGGCCCGCATGCGCTGGCCGAACGCATCGCCGCCATCAATCGCGAGCTGGCGCGCTGGGGCACCAATGGCGGCCTGGCGCAGTGGCAGCCGGATCCCGGCCTGGATCCGCGCGCGGCCACGGCCCTGAAGGACTACCTGGCAAGCTGCCACTCCTTGCCCGACTGGGCCGACGCCAGCCGGATCGCGCGCGCCGAGGCGCTGTTCATGGACATGAGCATGCTCTCCTGCACCCTGCTGTTCTGCGCCAGCCTTCCCGAATGCTATGTGCTGCCCGACCTGTCGGCCGTGCTGCATGCGGCCGGCCAGCTCGAGGCGCATACCGACTACCGGGTGCGTTCGACGGCCGCCATGATCTTCCCGGTCATGCTCAAGGGCGGCCTCACGGCGCCCGAAGGCGGCGGCGTGGCCCAGGCGCTCAAGGTGCGCCTGATCCATGCGACGATCCGCCACCTGATCCTGCGCGGTTCGCCCGAGGACTCGCTCGGCGCCGGGCCGGTGCGGCCAATCGCAGCGGCCGGCGGCGGCATCTATCACACCCTGTATGCCCACGGCTGGGACACGGCGCGCAGCGGCATGCCCTGCAACCAGGAGGAGCTGGCCTACACCCTGCTTACCTTCAATTACGTGTTCCTGCGCGGCCTGCGCAAGCTGGGACTCGGCTTGCAGGACCAGGACGAGGAAGACTATCTGCATGCCTGGAATGTCCTGGGCCATGTGCTCGGCATCGAGCGCACGCTGATGGCCGACACGATGGACCAGGCGAGCCGGATGTTCACGGAGATCCAGGCGCGCGGCCGGCAGCTGGCGCGCGATCCCGATCCGCGTCCGGCCCTGGCCGCGGCGCTGATGAAGGCGATGGAGGACGAGATCCCCTTGCGCCTGCTGAAACCCTTCCCTACCCTGCTCACGCGCCTGTTGTGCGGATCGGATGCGACCCGCGACCTGGGCCTGAACACGCGGCTTGCGCTGCTGTCGCGGTTGCTGTTCGCCGCTGGCCTGGCGCTGGTACGCGCCGTCGACGCCGTGGTGCGCCAGTTCGTGCCCGGCTTTTCGATCAGCCGCATGCTCACGCGCGCGTTCGGCTATCGTCTCGTCACGCGCTTCCTGATCGACCAGACCCGCCCGCTGCGGCTGCCCGATGCCTTGCTGGACGAGGTCCATGCCGCAACCGGACAGTGGCGCCACGATCCGAAGGCGCCGCGCTGGCTCGCGCGGCTGGAAGCGCGTCTCGCCGGCAGGCCTGCCGGCGAGACGACGCCGCAGGCTGGCGCCTGAAGCGCCGCGCATCCGCCATGCTGCCCCACCCGATGCAACTCATGCGCGTGTTCGTCGCGTTGGCGCTCGCGCTCCTGTTTCTGCTTCCTGCCGGCGCCGGGCCCCTTGCGCTCGAGCGCGAAAGCAGGCAGGTCGATGCCTGGACCGGCGCGACCGTGCTGCGCGACCCTGGCGCCGAACTCGACGCCGCGGCCGCGCTGGCGGCCGGCGCGCGCTTCGCGCCGTCCGGACTCGCGCACGCCACGCTCGGCCTCGATCCGGCCCCGGTCTGGGTGCGGGTGCCGTTCCGGGTGGCGCCGGATGCCCCCGGCGACTGGGTACTGCAGTTCGACTTCGCCCTGCTCGACTACCTGGACGTGTGGCTGGTGCAAGGCGCGGAGATACGGCCGCTGGCCACGCTCGGCAGGCGCCAGGACAAGCAGGGCAACCTGGGGGCGCGCGTGCCGGCGCTGGAGCTGGCCCTGGCGTCCGGCCAGGAATACACGCTGCTGGTGCGGGTAGCGGCGCGCGGTCCGAAGCTCATGCCGATGAGCTTCATGCAACCGGCCGTCTATCAACGCGTCGCGGGCGCGGAGCAGATGCTGCAGGGCCTGCTGTTCGGCCTGTCGTGCTGCCTGCTGGTCTACAGCCTGGCCCAGTTCGTGACCCTGCGCGAGCCGCTGTATGGCAAGTATGCGATGTTCGTCGGGGGCATCACGCTGTACCAGGGGGTGTGGTTCGGCGTGGCCGAGCAGTTCTTCTGGAGCGGCAACCTGTACCTGACCACCCACATGATGGGCATCGGGCAGGCCATCGCCTCGACCGGCTGCTACCTGTTCGTCGCCCAGACCCTGGCGCGGCCCGGCCGCGACCGCAAGTTCCGCCTCTTGATGCGAACCGGCGCCGCGATCTCGTTCGGCAGCGGGATCGCCTGGGCCATCGGCGTGCTCGATCATGGCGTCTTCATCGCGATCGTCGCCACGGTCGGCAACGCGCCGCTCCTGTTCGGCCTGCCCGGAGCGCTGCGCCGGGTGCGCGCGGGCGACCCGATCGGCGTCTACTTCGTGGTCGGCTGGATGGCCAGCTTCGGCGGCGCCGTGATCCAGACCCTGCTCATCGCCGGCAAGCTGCCGGTCAACTTCTGGACCCTGCACTCGCTGCAGTTCGGGGTCGGGCTCGACCTGCTGGCCTTCATGCGCATCCTCGGCCTGCGCACCAAGGCGATGCAGAGCGCGATGCTGCGCGCCGAAGCGGAAGCGCGCATGAAATCGGAATTCCTCGCCAATATGAGCCACGAGATCCGCACCCCGATGAACGCGATCATCGGCATGAGCCGGCTGGCCCTGATGGCCGATCCCGGCCCGAAGCTGCGCAACTACATGTCCAAGATCCTCGGGGCCGGCGAACACCTGATGGGCATCATCAACGACATTCTTGACCACTCGAAGATCGAGGCCGGCAAGCTGTCCATCGAGACCGTGCCGTTCGAGCTCGACGACGTGCTCGAGCAGATTTCCGGCCTGGCCGGGCTGAAGACCGACGCCAAGGGCATCGAGCTGGTCTTCCGGGTCGGTCCCGGCGTGCCGCAACGCCTGGTGGGCGATCCGCTGCGCCTGGGCCAGGTCCTGATCAACCTGGCCGGCAATGCCGTCAAGTTCACCGAGCGCGGCGAAATCGTGGTCGCGGTCGACGCCCTGCCGGCCGAAGCGGGACGCGTCGTCCTGGCGTTCTCGGTCAGCGACACCGGTATCGGCATGAGCGCCGAACAGGTCGGGCGTCTGTTCCAGTCCTTCACCCAGGCCGACAGCTCGACCACCCGCAGGTATGGCGGCACCGGTCTTGGCCTGTCGATCTCGCGCAAGCTGGTGGAGCTGATGGGTGGCAGCATCTCGGTCGAGAGCACGCCGGGCGTGGGCAGCCGCTTCAGTTTCACCGTGCCGCTCGGGGACAGCCAGGGCGCGGCCGCCGCCGCCGCGCCGGCGCTGTCCGGCGTGCGCGTGCTGGTGGTCGACGACAGCCCAAGCGCGGCCGCGGCCCTGGCCGGGATGCTGTCCACGCTCGGCGTCCAGGCCGACACCGCGGCCTCCGGCGCCCAATGCCTGGCCTTGCTGACGGCTGCCGAGCGCGACAGGCGCCCCTACCGGGCGGTGCTGATCGACTACCTGATGCCGGGGCTGGACGGCATCGCGACCTTGCGCCGCATTCCCGACCACGTCGCCGCCCCGCTGCCGGCGACGATCCTGATGCTGTCGGCCGCCAGTCGCGACGCGGTGCTGGAAGAGGACGGCGAGCTGCCGGTCGACGCCTTCCTGAACAAGCCCATCGGTCCGACGCTGCTGCACCATGGCCTGCTGCAAGTGCTGCAGCCGCAGGCGGAACCGGGCGCCGGAGCGGTCGACCTGCCGCGCCCCGGCGTCATGGCCGACCTGCCGCGCCTGGATGGCGCGCGCATCCTGCTGGCCGAGGACAATGCCAACAACCGCGAGGTGGCGCTCGACTTCATGGCCGCCGCCCGCATGCGGGTCGACGTCGCCTTCAACGGCCTTGACGCGGTGCGCATGGCGCAAGAGGGGGACTACGACCTGGTGCTGATGGACGTCCAGATGCCGGAGCTGGACGGCCTGGCCGCGGCGCGTGCGATCCGCCAGGACGCGCGCCTGCGGACCTTGCCGATCGTGGCCATGACGGCGCACGCGATGGCCAGCGACCGCGAACTGAGCCGCCTGGCCGGCATGAACGACCACGTCACCAAGCCGATCGACCCCGACCTGCTGTTTTGCACCCTGCTCAAGTGGATCGACCCGGACCGGCTGCAGGACCGCCCGCTGCCGCCGGCGACGCTTCCTCCGGCGCCGCCCGCGCCGGCCGCACCGGGCCCGCAATCCCTGCCGGCCGTGCCCGGGATCGACTGGCGCCTGGCCCTGGACAACGTCGGCGGCCAGCGCGCGCGCCTGGAAAAGCGCGCCGGCAGCTTCGTGCGCGAATACGGCGCCGCGCCGCGCCTCTTGCGCGAGGCCCTGAACGGCGGCGACCATGCGCGCCTGCAGTCGATGGCGCACAACCTCAAGTCGAGCGCGGCCTATATTGGCGCCTTCGAGCTCTCTAGCGCTGCCGGCCGCCTCGAGCATGACCTGCGGGCCGCGAAATACGAGGCGGTCGGCGTCCAGGTGCCGTCCCTGGTGGCGGCCGCCGAAACGGTGCTGGCCGGCCTGGCCCAGCTGGCGGCAAGCCTGCCGCAGCGCGCCGCACCGCAGGCGCTGGGCCAGGTGTGTGCGCGTCTCGAAGCCTACCTGCGCACGGACGATGCGCGCGCCGAGGATGCGCTGGCCGAGCTGGAGGCGCAGCTCGAAGGCACCGCCCACGCCGCGCAGCTGTCCGCGCTGCGCCAGGCGATCGGGGAGATCGAGTACGCCGCCGCGCTGACCGCGCTGGCCGGACTGGTGGCGCGCCTCGGGATACATGCGGGAGATGCGGCATGATCTGGCCAGGTAGCGCGGCGCGCTACCGCGCCGCGCCCGCTCGTGGCCCGAAGGTTGCATTCGATGCTGTTCCTGGCCGTGCCTTCCTGCTAGACTGCCGGGCAGCCCGGGCCAGCCGGGCCGCTTACTTCGCAGATACCACGCAAGAACCCACAAGATGACGCCAACCCCAATCAATCCTTTCGGCCGCCTTGCCTGGCTGCTGGGCGCCGCCCTGCTGGCGGTGCCGGTGCTGCTGCACGCCTGGAGCCTCCAGACCCGGTTGCTGGTGGCCAGCTCGGTCCTGATGGCCGGGCTGTGCCTGGCCAGCGCCATGCGCGTGCTCGGACCGCGTCCCGCCCTGCGCCTGGCGCTGATCGCGCTGCCGGTCGGCTGGTTCGCCGAGCAGATGGGCGCGTCGTATGGCTGGTTCTTCGGCAGCTACGACTACACCGACGTGCTGGGACCGCAATTGGGCAGCGTGCCGGTGGTGATCCCGATGATGTGGTTCGCCCTTTCGTATACCGGCTACGTGATGGCCAACCTGATCGTCTGGCAAACGCCGTCCGATGGCGGGACCTCGGTGCGCCGCAGTCTCGTCATGGCGTTTCTCGCCGCGCTGATCGTCACCGCCTATGACCTGGGCGTCGATCCCTATATGGTCTACAAGCTCAAGGCCTGGATCATGGTGAAGCAGGACGGCTGGTGGTTCGGCGAGACGCTGCAGGGATTCACCGGCTGGATGCTGGTGGCCTTCGCCATCGTGTTCGCCTTCCGCCTCGGCTTGCGCCGCGACGGGCCGTCCGCGGCAGCGGCGCCGAGCCTGCGCGCGGTCCTGGTGCCGCTCGGCCTGTACGGCATCCTGATGCTGTACGAGGCCACCCAGGGAGTGCCGGTCGAAACCCGCACCATCGCAGTCTTCGTGATGGGGATTCCACTGTTCTGCGCAGCCTGCGGCCTGGCGCGCTGGCGCCGGGAAGCCGCATGAGAGCCGTCGTCCCCTTCTTCGCCTGGCTGCTGGCCTGCCTGCTCCTGTCGTCCGCGCTGGCGCCGGCCCACGCCGCGCCGCTGGTGCTCGGGCGCAGCGCCGACGTGGTCGAAGCCTGGCCTGCCGTGACCATCCTGCGCGATGCCGAGGGCCAGCTCGGCGCGGCCGCCGTCCTGGCCGCCGGCGAGCGTTTCGAGCGGCCGCAAACGGCGCACGCGAGCCTCGGCATGCAGCCCGGCGCCACCTGGCTGCGCATCCCGCTGACGGTGCCGGCCGACGCCACCGGCGGCTGGGTGATGCAGATCGACTACGCGCTCCTGGACGAGGTCGACGTCCACCTGGCCGGCCGCGACGGGATGCGCAAGGTCGCCACCCTGGGCCGCATGCAGCAGCCTTCCGGCGACGCCCTCAAGGGCCGGGTGCCGGCCGTCGTGCTGCGCCTGACCCCGGGCGAAGCGTACACGGTGCTGGTGCGCGTGGCCTCGGTCGGCCCGAAGATCCTGCCGATCACCTTCATGCAGCCCGGCGCCGTGCTCGACGACGCGCTGGGCGAACAGGTGTTGCAAGGCCTGCTCCTCGGGGTGCGCATCACGCTGATCCTGTACGCGCTCGGCCAGTGGTACACGCTGCGCGAACACCTGTTCGGCAAGTACGCGCTGCTGGCGACCGGCGTGACCGTGTATTCGGTGGCCTGGTTCGGCCTCGCCGGCCAGTACCTGTGGCCGGGCAACCTGTGGCTGCTCGAGCATGGCGCCGGCCTGGCCTCGGCCCTGGCCTCGTGCGGCGCCTACCTGTTCGTCGAGCATGCGCTGGCGCGGCCCGGCCAGGACCGCGTCTTCAGCCGCCTGATGAAAACCTTCGCCGCCCTGTGCCTGGTGACGGCGATCGGCTTCGCCGCCGGCCTGATCGGGCACCGCCACCTGGTCGCGATCGTCGGCACCCTGGGTATCATGCCGATGCTGTTCGGCCTGCCCGGCGCGTTCAGGCGCGCCCGCGCCGGCGACGCGGTCGGCACCTATTTCCTGATCGGCTGGGCGGTCACCTTCGCCACTTCGCTGGTCACGGCCCAGCTCATCAACGGCAAGCTGCCGGCCAATTTCTGGACCATGCACGCGCTGGTATTCGGCAGCACCTTCAATATGCTGGTGTTCATGCGCATCCTTGGCCTGCGCACCAAGGCCATGCAGGCGGCGATGCTGCGCGCCGAGGCCAGCACGCGCCTGAAGTCCGAATTCCTGGCAAATATGAGCCACGAAATCCGCACCCCGATGAACGCCATCATCGGCATGAGCCGGCTGGCCCTGATGAGCGAGCCGGCGCCGGCGCTGCGCAACTACCTGGCCAAGATCCTGGCGTCGGGCGAGCACCTGATGGGCATCATCAACGACATTCTCGACTTTTCGCGCATCGAGGCCGGCAAGCTGCACATCGAGTCGGTCGCGTTCGAGCTCGACGAGATGCTCGAGCATCTGTCCAGCCTGCTGGGCGCGAAGGCCGAGGCCAAGGGCATCGAATTGATCTTCCGGGTCGGTCCCGGCGTGCCGCAGCGGCTGGTGGGCGACCCGCTGCGCCTGGGACAGGTGCTGATCAACCTGGCCGGCAATGCCGTCAAGTTCACCGAGCGCGGCGAAATCGTGGTCGCGGTCGACACCGTCGACGGCGCGCATGCCGGCAATGGCGACGATGGCCGGATCACGCTCGCGTTTTCGGTGAGCGACACCGGCATCGGCATGAATCAGGAACAGGTCGGACGCCTGTTCCAGTCGTTCAGCCAGGCCGACAGCTCCACCACCCGCAAGTACGGCGGCACCGGCCTGGGCCTGTCGATCTCGCGCCAGCTGGTCGAACTCATGGGCGGCGCGATCTCGGTGCGCAGCGCGCCGGGCGAAGGCAGCCGCTTCACTTTCACCGTGCCGCTGGGCGTCGGGGACGGCCAGGCCGTCGCCAGCGCCGTGCGCCGCGCCATGCTGCTCGACGTGCGGGCGCTGGTCGTCGACGACAGCGTCACCGCCCGCGCCGCGCTGTCCGAGATGCTCGGCACGCTCGGCGTGTATGCCGACACCGCCGCGTCAGGCGAAGAATGCCTGGAATGCCTGGCGCACGCCGAGGACGCCGGCAAACCCTATCAGATCGTGCTGATGGACTACCTGATGCCAGGACTGGACGGCGTGGAGACGATCCGCCGTATCCGGCGCGGCGCCGAGGAGCACGGACGCGCCTGCCCGCCGCCCGCCATCCTGATGATCTCTGCCTGCACCCGCGAGACCGTGCTCGAGGAAGAAGGCGAGCTGCCGGTGGACGCCTTCCTCCACAAGCCGGTCGGACCGGCCCTCCTTTACCATAGCCTGCTGCAGGTGCTGCACCCGCAGCTCGGCCCCGACGACTCGATGGAAAGATACCTGCCCGCCATGGCGGATCTGCCGCGCCTGGATGGCGCGCGCATCCTGCTTGCGGAAGACAATGCCAACAACCGCGAGGTGGCGCTCGACTTCATGGCCGCCGCCCGCATGCAGGTCGACGTCGCCTTCAACGGCGTCGAAGCCGTGCGCATGGCGCGCGAAGGCGACTACGACCTGGTGCTGATGGACATCCAGATGCCCGAGATGGACGGCCTCGCGGCCACCCGCGAGATCCGCCTCGATGCGCGCCTGCGCGGGCTGCCGATCGTGGCGATGACCGCGCATGCGCTGGCCAGCGACCGCGCGCTGAGCCGCCTGGCCGGCATGAACGACCACGTCACCAAGCCGATCGACCCCGACCTGCTGTTCTGCACCCTGCTCAAGTGGATCGATCCGGCGCGCCTGGAAGGACGTCCGGCGCCGCAACCGCTTCGTCCCGATGCGCAGCGCGCGGCGCCCCGCGACCTGGGCGACGGTGTGGACGTCGATCGGGCCGGCGCGCTGCCGGCGGTGCCCGGCATCGACTGGCGCCTGGCCCTGGACAAGGTCGACGGCCAGCGGGGCCGCCTGGAAAAGCGCGCCGGCAGCTTCGTGCGCGAATACGCCGGCGCCCCGGGCATCCTGCGCGAAGCGCTGGCGGCAGGCGACCATGCGCGCCTGCAGGCGCTGGCGCACAACCTGAAGTCGAGCGCCGCCTATGTCGGCGCCTTCGAGCTGGCCGGCGCCGCCAGCCGGCTCGAGCAGGATCTGCGCGCCGGCCAGCACGATCGGGTCGGCATCCAGGTGCCGGCCCTGGTGGCGGCCGCCGAATCGGTGCTGGCGGGCCTGGCCCAGCTGGCCGTCGCCACCCTGCCCAAGCCGAGCGCCCCCGAAGCGCTGGCGGCGGTCATCGCGCGTCTCGAGGGCCACCTGCGCAACGACGATGCGCGGGCCGAAGACGCGCTGGCCCAGCTCGAGGCCCTGCTCGCGGCCAGTGTCGACCCGAACCTGTACGACGCCGCGCTCGATGGCGTGCGGCGCGCGGTCGCCGAAATCGAGTATGCTGCCGCGCTGGCGCCGCTGTCCGCGCTGGCCGCGCAGCTCGATCTCAGTCACAGCCTCAGACTCGAAAGTAGCCGATGAACGTAGTGGAGAACCAGAAAGTCCTGGTGGCGGACGACGACGCCATCAATCGCGAGGTGCTGGGCGAATTGCTCAAGCCCGAATACACGGTGCTGCTGGCCCGTAACGGCGACCAGACCCTGGAGCGCGCGGCGCGCCACCTCCCCGACCTGATCCTGCTCGACGTGATGATGCCCGACATGGACGGCTACGAGGTGCTGCGCCGCCTGCGCGCCGATCCGCAGACCGCCCACATTTCGGTGATCTTTATCTCGGGCCTGGACCGCCCGGAAGACGAGGCCAGCGGCCTCAAGATGGGCGCCTCGGACTACATCGTCAAGCCTTTCAACCAGACCGTCGTGATGGCGCGCGTGGCGCTGCACCTGCAGGTGGTGCGCCAGCGCCGCATGCTGGAGCGGCTGGCGAACATCGACGGCCTGACCGAACTGGCCAACCGCCGCCGCTTCGACGAGATGTACAGCCTCGAATGGCAGCGCGCGCGGCGCTCGGGACGGCCGCTGTCGCTGGCCCTGCTCGACATCGACGCCTTCAAGCAGTACAACGACCGCTATGGCCACCCGGCCGGCGACCGCGCGCTGCGCTCGGTGGCGCGGGTGGCCGGCGCCGCCATGCGTCGCCCGGGCGACCTGGCGGCGCGCTATGGTGGCGAGGAATTGCTGCTGCTGATGCCCGAGACCGACGCGCACGACGCGCGCGGGATGGCCGAAGCGGTCCGCGAGGCGGTGGCCGCCCTGAACATCGCGCACGAGGCGTCGGGCGTGGCGCCGCTGGTCACGGTTAGTATCGGCGGCGCCACGCTCGATCCTGGCGGCGATGAGGCACAAGCCGAGCTGTTCGAGGCGGCCGATGCCCAGCTGTATCGCGCCAAGCAGAACGGTCGCAACCAGGTGTGGTGGCGCGACGGCGCTGCCGTCTGATTACTGGGCCTTGGCGCGCTTCTTGAAGGTCGCCACCCGGTACAGGTACCAGCCGAGCAGGCCGATCAGGATCGCCTTCGACACCGGATCGACGTATTGCGCCACCCGTTCGTACTGGCTCTCGAGCATGTAACCGGCGCCGGTCAGGATGCCGGTCCAGACCAGCGAGCCCACGGTCGAGTACAGCAAGAACTGGCCCATCGGCATTTTGGCGAGACCGGCCGGGACCGAGATCAGGGTGCGGATGGCCGGAATCAGGCGGCCGAACAGCACGACCTTGCGTCCATGTTTCTCGAATGACTCCATCGCATGCTCGATGTCGCCGTGGGTCACGGTCATCCAGCGCGCATGCTTGTCGGCGAATTTCTCCAGGCGCTCCTTGCCGTAGACTTTGCCGGCGTAATACCAGGGCAAGGCGCCGGCCACCGAGCCGGCAGTGCCGGCAATCAACACGCCAACCACGTTCAGGTCGCCGCGCGCCGCGACGAAGCCGGCGAACGGCATGATCAGCTCGGATGGGATTGGCGGGAAAATATTTTCTAACGCCATCAGGGCGAATACGGCCAGGTAGCCGCCGCTCTGCATGAACTCGGTGATGAAGTCGAACACGGGACACTCCCACTGGTTAGGCAGTCTCCACCATATCCAGTTCGATAGTGCGCTTCTGTTCGCTTTCGTACGGATCGGCGGCCATGCCTGGCCGGTTCAGGCAGCGCCAGACGTGGGGCGACAGGCCGATCACCTCGTGGAAGGTACGGGTGAAATGCGACTGGTCGCAGAAGCCGTGGGCGTGGGCGATGGTCGTGAGCGGCGCGTCCGAGCTGACCATCGCCTCGCAGGCGGCCGCCAGCCGGCGCCGGATCACGTACATGCGTGGCGGCACGCCGACGCTGTGCTTGAAGGCGCGCGTGAAATGGCTGACGCTCAGGCCCAGCGTCGCCGCCAGGCTGGCCGTACGCAGGGTGGCGCCCAGGTTGGCGTCGATGTAGTCGGTGACCCGCCTGACCTGCCAGCGCGGCAGGCCGCCGTGGCAGGGCTGGGCGGCTTGGCGGGCGGCGAGGGCCCGGCAGGGATGGACGATGGGGATTGATGGCGCGGTCTGCATGGTGCTCTCCAGGGTGTCGTATTGAGACGATCTGGGCAGCATGTTGCCGCCCTCTGGAGATGTTGCCCAGACAAGATAGGGGCCCCGCCTCCCCCCACTAAAGTGGGGGCGACGTCAGGCGTCGGCGTCCGGGAGCACCGCGCGGAAAGTTACCTCGATCAGTTGCGGCGGCAATGCAAGGCGGGTGACGCCGATGAGATTGCTCGCACATTGCGGCTGGTCCATGCCGTAGAATTCCTTCCTGACTTTGCCTGCGACCGCAAAGGCAGCGTCGACGTCCAGCACGTACAGGGTCTCTTCGACGACGTCGTCCAGGGTCGCGCCAAAACGAGCCAACAGGTCGACTGCATTGCGGTAGGTCTGGCGCATCTGTTCTTCCATGCCGCCGAAGTCCAGGGGACGGCCGTGCTCGTCGAGCGGCGCGGGTGCGACCAGTTGCCCCTCCTTGTCGTGGCCGAGCTGGCCGGACAGGTAGACCACGTCCTTGACCTGCACTGCCTGGCTGTAGCCGTAGATGGATTCCCATGGGACGCCATGGTTGGCGGTTTTCTTGCTAAGCGTAGCGATCTTGCTCATTCTGCGTGCTCCGGGTTCGTTGTCGAAGTCGGTGCGCACGCCGGGCATACCCGGCGCCACAACCGTCATCCATTCTGGCAAACGCGGTGGCGGCGGTATTGCAGAAATCTGCTGTCGGGATCAGTTCCGGTCAGATTTCGAGGAAGCCACGCTCGATGCCGATGGTGACCGCATGGGTACGGTTATTGGCGCCCAGCTTGTCCATGATGCTGCGCAGGTGGCCCTTGACCGTGTCTTCGGACAGGCTCAGGGCGGCGCCGATCTGCTTGTTGCCGTTACCGCGCGCGATCAGCTCCAGCACCTGCAGCTCGCGCACGGTCAGGCTCTCCTGGCCCAGGTGGCGTGCCAGCTCGCCGGCGATCTCGGACGGGATGTAGCGGTGGCCGGCGGCCAGCACGCGGATGGCGTCGGTCAGTTCCTTGCGCAGGGAGCTCTTGAGCAGGTAGCCCTGGGCGCCGCTCTTGATCGCCTGCATGGCGCGGGCGTCGCCGCGGAAGGTGGTCAGGATGGCCAGGCAGGCGTGGGGGAACTCGGCGCGGATCGCGGCGATCGCGTCCATGCCGTTCAGGTGCGGCATCTGCAGGTCGATCAGGGTGACGTGCGGCCGCAGCTGGCGGAACAGCTCGACCGCCTCCAGGCCGTCGGCGGCCTCCCCGACCACCCGCATATCGGGCTGGCTGCCGATCACGGCCGCGATCCCCTCGCGCATCAGGGGATGGTCGTCCGCGATCAGGACGTCGATGGTGCGCTGTTGACTGTTCACGGTGCTCCTCTTCTTATTTTTGGCTGGCGACGGGCATCATGCCAGCGCCACCACGCGGCGTCCAGTCACGACACGCCGCGTTCGATCCGGTTCGGCACCAGCCACAGCGCCGCCAGCAGCACGTGGATCAGCGCCGCCAGCGGCGGCTGCCACAGCGATACTCCCACCGCCAGCGCGTACATGGCCAGCGACAACCGGTTCTTGGCGTTCTGCCAGGTATGGGCATGATCCAGGCCGGCAAGCGTTCCCAGGCGCCACGACAGCAGCATGAAGGACACCGAGCACAGGAACAGCACGACGCCATACAGGGCCACCGGCGCCGGCGCCGTCGGGTGTTCGGCCGCCCAGGCGGTCACGAACGGGATCAGCGACATCCAGAACAGCAGGTGCAGGTTGGCCCACAGCGTCGCCCAGTCGACCCGTTCCACGCGCTCGAACAGCGCGTGGTGATTGACCCAGTAGATGCCGACGTAGACGAAACTGAGGGCGTAGCGCAACCAGCCCGGCACGACCGCCAGCACGTCGCCGATGGCCGTGCCGTGCGGAGGCGTCAGCTCCAGCACCATGATGGTGAGGATGACGGCGATCACGCCGTCGCTGAACGCCTCCAGGCGGGTCTTGGTCATATTGCCTTCCTAGGCCTGGTCCAGGCTGGGTTTGACCAGGTGCAGGCACAGGATCGCCACCGGCACGATCAGCGCCACGAAGCCGGCCGCCAGGAACAGGAAGGCGCCCGCCGCGCAGCCGATCGCGAAGCCGAACAGCGGCCAGAAGAACTTGCTGCAGCGCGCCGTAGTGGCCGCGTCGCCGGCGCCGCGCAGCTGGTCGACGGTATCGATCACCAGCTGGGTCACGTTCCCGGTCATCATCGAGGTCGGCGCCAGGTGGGCCAGCAGCAGCTTGCTGGCCGCGCTGTGGGCGCCCATGGCCGCGGTGCCGAGCAGGCCGGCCGCCATGGCCAGCGCCGACATGTCGCGCGCCACCGGCTCGGACAGCATGCCGCAGGCCATGAAGCCGATCAGCAGGACCAGCTGCAGCAGGTACGAAGGCCGGTGCGCATCCCTGCCTTGCCGCTCGCACGACGCCACCAGCAGGCGCGCCGCGGCGATGCCGAGGATGAAGGCCGGGAAGGCCAGGATCTTCAGCAACGATGGGATATTCGCCGGATCGGCCAGCGACGCGCCGAGCAGCACGAAGTTGCCGGTGACGTGGGCCGTGAACAGGCCGAACAGGCCGATGAAGCCCAGGGTATCGACATAGCCGCCGAGGAAGCCCATGTTAAAACCCTGCAGGCGCGATGGAGTAGGAGCAGCTGCCATCATCAGAAAGCAAAGCAGCTGCAACCCAGCGCGCCCCAGAAGCTGCTGAAATCCGATACCGGCATGTTCGAACGGCGCGCGGTATCATGGCTGTGGGCATGCACGCCGCATGGGCCGCTGCACTGGTGCGGCAAGGCGCTGTTCCGCATATTCTGCTGCGCTTGCGGCTCGACCTTCCTCCAATGGCCCGGCACCTTGCTCACCGGCGACCATTCGGGCAATACGGGGATCGGCGGCGGTCCGAGACTGGTGAATTCGGCGGCGCCGTAGACGATGCGGCCACCGACCACGGTCAGCACCGATTCGATCGCCTTGATCTCTTCGGCGTCGATGCTGAAGAAGTCCTGCGACAGCACCGCGAGGTCGGCCAGCATGCCCTCGCGGATGCGGCCCTTGCGTTCCTGCTCGTTGGAGAACCAGGCGCTGCCCGCGGTCCACAGTTCCAGCGCGACCTGGCGCGGCAGGTGGCCAGCGGTCCCGTACAGCGGCAGGCCACCCACGGTGCGGCCCGTTACCAGCCAGTACAGCGAGGTCCACGGGTTGTAGCTGGCCACGCGGGTGGCGTCGGTGCCGGCGCCGACCGGCACGCCGGTTTCCAGCATCCGCTTCACCGGCGGCGTCGTCTTCGCAGCGTCAGCGCCGTAGCGGTCGACGAAGTACTCGCCCTGGAAGGCCATGCGGTGCTGGATCGCGATGCCGCCGCCGAGCGCGGCGACGCGGTCGATATTGCGCTGGGTGATGGTCTCGCAGTGGTCGAACATCCAGTGCAGGCCGTCGAACGGGATGTCGCGGTTGACCTTCTCGAACACGTCGAGCATGCGCGAGATCGATTCGTCATAGGTGGCGTGCAGGCGGAACGGCCAGCGCTGGGCCACCAGGTGGCGCACCACGCGTTCCAGCTCGTCTTCCATGCCGGGATCGAGGTCGGGGCGCGGCTCCAGGAAATCCTCGAAGTCGGCCGCCGAGAACACCAGCATCTCGCCGGCGCCGTTGGCGCGGTAGTAGTCGCTGCCCTGCCCCGGCGTCACCATGCCGGTCCAGCGCTGGAAGTCTTCCAGCTCCTTGCCCTTGTTCTGGGTGAACAGGTTGTAGGCGATGCGGATGGTCAGCTGGTTTGCCTTGTCGAGTTCCTCGATGACGGCGTAGTCTTCGGGGTAGTTCTGGAAGCCGCCGCCGGCGTCGATTGCGCTGGTCAGGCCCAGGCGGTTCAGTTCGCGCATGAATTGGCGGGTCGAGTTCACCTGCAGGTCGTAGGGCAGCTTGGGGCCCTTGGCCAGGGTCGCGTACAGGATCATCGCGTTCGGACGCGCGATCAGCATGCCGGTCGGGTTGCCGGCGCCGTCGCGCACGATCTCGCCGCCCGGAGGATTCGGCGTGTCCTTGGTGTAGCCTACCGCGCGCAGGGCCGCGCGATTGAGCAGGGCGCGGTCGTACAGGTGCAGGATGAACACCGGCGTATCCGGCGCGGCGGCATTGATTTCGTCCAGGGTCGGCATGCGGCGCTCGGCGAACTGGAATTCGTTCCAGCCGCCCACCACCCTCACCCACTGCGGATTCGGCGTGCGATCGGCCTGTTCCTTCAGCATGCGCAGGGCGTCGGCCAGCGACGGCACGCCTTCCCAGCGCAGCTCGAGGTTGTAGTTGAGGCCCCCGCGGATCAGGTGCAGGTGCGAGTCGTTCAGGCCCGGCACCACGGTGCGGCCGTTCAGGTCGATCACCTGGCTGCCGTCGCGGCGGTGGCGCATCACGTAGTCGGTGTCGCCCACGGCCAGGAAACGTCCGTCCTGGATGGCGACGGCGCTGGCCTGGGGCTGTTCGCGGTCGAGCGTAGCGAAGCAACCGTTGATCAGGATGAGCGGCGGGGTGGACTGTGCTTGGTTCATGCTTGTACTCCAAATGTCGCCGGGCGCGGCTTGCCCGGCGGGTTTGCGGCAACCGCCGCGCGCTTTGGAGGGCGTGCGGCGGCGAGAACTTCTGTGGATCTTGGCGGCTGATCAGCGCACCGATCAGCGCGCTGGAACCGGCGCCAGCACCTCGTGCGTGCCCTGGGCGCGCGCCGGTGCCTTGTGCACCATGGTGTAGGCGTAGTCCACGCCCATGCCATAGGCGCCCGAGTGCTCGGTGACAATCTTCATCACGTCGTTATAGGTGTCGCGGTGGGCCCAGTCGCGCTGCCACTCGAGCAGCACCTGCTGCCAGGTCACCGGCACCACGCCGGCCTGCACCATGCGCAGCATCGCCATGTCGTGCGCTTCCTTGCTGGTGCCGCCCGAGGCGTCAGACACCATATAGATTTCGTAGTCGCCTTCGAGCATCGCGCACAGGGCGAAGGTGGTGTTGCACACTTCGGTCCACAGGCCGGCCACGATGACCTTCTTGCGGCCATTGGCCTTGAGCGCATCGCGCACCTTCTGGTCGTCCCACGAGTTCATCGAGGTGCGCTCCAGGATCTGGTGGCCCGGGAACACGTCCAGCAGCTCGGGGTAGGTGTTTCCCGAGAACGATTCGGTTTCGACGGTCGTGATCGTGGTCGGGATGTTGAACACCTTGGCCGCCTTGGCCAGGCCGACGACATTGTTCTTCAGGGTCTGGCGGTCGATCGACTGCACGCCGAAGGCCATCTGCGGCTGGTGGTCGATGACGATCAGCTGCGAATTCTGCGGGGTCAGGACTTCGAGTTTTGGATTGCTCATGATGTTCTCCTTTTGGTGATGAAAATTGACGGTCAGCCCTGGCGCGGGCCGTCCTTGGCGCCAGGCTCCGGCGCCTTGGCGGCAACGCCAGTGATCTTGGGCTTGCATTCGCTGGCGAACCAGCTGGCGGTGACCGGCGCGCCCTCGATCAGGCGCTTGGCCACCGGGACGATCTGCTCGCCGATCAGCATGCCCAGCAGGCCGACCAGCGCGATGGCGGGCGGCGCCGGCGAGCGCACGTTGATCAGGCCGTACAACAGGCCGGCCAGGATGCCGGCGCCCAGTGAAATCAGATACATGTCCAGCTCCTCCTTGCGGGAGGCGCCAACGCGGCGCCCGTTCGTTCCAGTATCGTTAGACCATCGCCGCGGCGATAGAATCAGATTGCTATTTTCAAAGCCCGGGGGCTTGGTTTGTCCCGGGCCTTGGCGCTACCATGGCGCCATCACGCACCATGGGACCTACAATTGCTCAAGCTCAGCCTCGACGCCCTCCAGATCATCGAAACCATTGCCCGCCGCGGCTCCTTCGCCGGGGCCGCGAAAGAACTGTTTCGCGTGCCATCGACCATCTCCTACACGGTCTCCAAGCTCGAGGACGACCTGGGCGTGCGCCTGTTCGACCGCTTCGGCCCCAAGGTGACCCTCACCGCCGCCGGCCAGGAGCTGCTCAAGGAAGGCCGCTACCTGCTGCGCGCCGCGGGCGACCTCGAATCGCGGGTGCGGCGCGTGGCCTCGGGCTGGGAAACCGAGATCGCCCTGGGCATGGATTCCGTCCTGTCGGCCGGCGCGCTGCAGCCGGACATCGAAGCCTTCTATGGCGTGGCCGACCAGACCCGGCTGCGCATCGTCCGTGAATCGCTGTCGGGCACCTGGGACGCCCTGCTCGACCGCCGCGTCGACCTGCTGGTGGGCGCTGCCGGCGAGGGCCCGTCGGGCGGCGGCTATACCGCCGAGCCGCTCGGCACCAGCGCCTTCGTGTTTACGGTCGCCCCGCACCATCCGCTGGCACGGCTGGAACATCCCCTCGACAAGACCGACCTGCTGCCCTACCGGGCGATCTCGGTCTCGGACTCGGCGCGGGTGCTCGGCGCGCGCACCGTCGGCCTGCTGTTCGGGCAGGAGACGCTGGCGGTGCCCGATATGCGCACCAAATACGAGTTCCAGGTCCAGGGCCTCGGCTTCGGCTTCCTGCCGGAGGCATGGGCGCGACCGGCCATCGACCAGGGTTTGCTGGTCGAAAAACAGGTGGTGGAACCGAAGGCCGACGAGACTTTCTATCTCGCCTGGCGCAGCGGCGAGGATGGCGCCGCGCTCAAGTGGTGGATCGAGCGCATGCGGACCGGCGCTACATTCGCCCGCATGCTGCCCGACCCTTGCGCGGGGCCCGCAGAGGCTTAATCCGTGGCTTGAGCCGCCTCGGTATGGATATGAATCGTGCCGGACAGGGTCTTGTGGACCGGGCACTTGTTGGCGATGTCGAGCAGGCGGGCGCGTTCGTCCGCGCTCAATTGGCCGACGAATTCGATGTGGCGGCGCAGTTCGTAGGCGCCGTCCTGCTGGCCGTGGTCGATGGCGACCCGTACGTCGTCGAGTTGCATGCCTTTGCGCTTGGCATACATCGTCACGGTCAGTGCGGTGCAGGCGGCCAGGGATGCGGCCAGCAGATCGTGCGGTTCGGGGCCGCTGTCGTCGCCGCCGAAATCTTCGGGAGCGTCGGCGATCAACTCGTGCTTGCCGATCCTGATCTTGTATTGCAGTTTATCGTTGCCGCGGGTGGTCGTCACTTGCATGGTCGTCTCCTGTTATCGTGGTGATCGAGGCGCCGTCCCGCTGGCGGGACGGCGTTCTACCTGGCTGCTGATGGCTGCTTACTGTGGCAGGTCGAACAATAACACCTCGGCGCTGGCGGCCTGGGCCAGGGTCACGGCTTCTTCGCCGGTGACCTTCAGCGCGTCGCCGCCGTCCAGCGCGAGGCCATTGACCGTCACCTGGCCGCGCACCACGTGGACATAGGCCTGGCGGCCGGCGCCCAAGGCATGCTTCACCTCATCGTCACCGTCGAGGATGGTCGCATACAACGCGGCATCCTGGCGGATCGAGACCGAACCATCGCGGCCGTCGGGCGATCCGATCAGGCGCAGCTTGCCGGTCTTGTCGGCGGTGTCGAAATGCTTCTCTTCGTAGCGCGGCTCGGCGCCGCCCACGTTCGGCATGATCCAGATCTGCAGGAAGTGCACGCCCTCGGTTTTCGAGTGGTTGTACTCGCTGTGCACCACGCCCGTGCCCGCGCTCATGATCTGCACGTCGCCGTAGCGCAGCACCGAACCGTTGCCCATGCTGTCCTTGTGCTCCAGCGCGCCGTCGAGCACATACGAGATGATCTCCATGTCGCGGTGGCCGTGCGAATCGAAACCGCGGCCGGGTTGCACCTTGTCCTCGTTGATGACGCGCAGCGGACCGAAGCCCATGTGCTTCGGATCGTGGTAGTGGCCGAAGGAGAAGGTGTGCTTCGAGTCCAGCCAGCCAAAGCTTGCGCCGCCGCGTTCATTGCTTTTACGTACGTTCAACATGGTGTCATCCTTTCGTGGTTGTGATCATCGAAGCGGTCGATCGCCAGGGCGGGGAATCCGCCGGTCGATCCGTCGCGTGTTCGATGCGATGGAGTCATTATGCTCGCGCCACGAGGACTTGAAAAACGGGTAATTTAGCGGCCTATCATCGAAACTTTCGAACATAGCCTCGAAGCCCTGCGGGCGGCCGCGATACTGCCACCCGCAGGGCCTCTTCCTCATCAGAACTTCAGGCTGGCGCGTGCATAGTAATAGCCGCCGTTGATGCCGAAGGGAGAGAACGCCGGATAGATCGTCACCGCGCCATTGTCCAGATTGGCGCGCTGCTCCGCCAGCACTAAAGGGTTGACCATGTCGGGGTACTCGTCGAACAGGTTATTGGCCCCCAGCGACAGCGTCCAGGCCTTGCTGAACTGGTAGCTCACCTCGAGGTCGGTCAGCAGCTTGGGCTTGATCCTGTTTTCATAGTAGACCGCACCGTCCGACGAGACCTGCTCCGACGATTTGCCGATGTAGTTCTCGCGCAGGTTGACGGTCCAGGCGCCCACCTTCCACAGCGCGCCCAGGTTGACCCGCATGCGCGGCGAGGCGGTCTCCAGGTGCGAGATCGCGGTCTCGTCGAGCAGGGTCTGCGGTTGCAACTCGGGCGGCGCCTGGTTGATCTTGATGACCTCTACATGGTTGTAGTTGGCCGCCGCCGACCAGTCGACCCGCCCGTAGCTGCCGTAGTTGCTGCTCATGGTGGCCACTGCCTCCATGCCGCGGCTGCGCGTGTTGACTGCGTTGGAGAAGATGTTGATCCCGGTCTGGACCACGGTCGGGTCGAGCACGTTGCCGTTGGCGAGGATCGCCGCCGTCACCGCCGGGGCATTGACCGCGCCGCCGGAGCCGTACAGCGCGCCGCTGCCGACGATGCGGTCGCGGATCGTGATCTGGTAGGCGTCGAGCGTGATCGCCAGGCCGGCCCGCGGGTTTAGCACCAGGCCGGCGCTGATATTGGTCGAGGCTTCGGGCTTGAGGCCATTGATGCCCACCAGCCGCGCGCCCGGCGAATTCGGCGCCAGCTGCACGAAGGCGCTGCGCGGCGAAACGTTGGTGGCCGAATAATACGATTCGGCCAGCGTCGGCGCGCGGAAGCCGTTGCTGTAGGTCGCGCGCAGCGCCACCGCCGGCGAGAAGTCGTAGCGGCTGGTCAGCTTGCCGACCTTGGCGTTGCCGAAGTCGCTGAAGCGCTCGTAGCGGCCGGCGATGTCGACCGTCCAGCCGGGCAGCGGCTGGACCGCCAGGTTGACGTAGGCGGCCTTGTTGTTGCGGCTATGGCTGCCGGCGTCGGTAAGCGAAAAGCCCGGATACGACTGCGAGCCTTCCTTGTAACGCGAGGCCGCGTCGCCGGCCACGATCTCGTAGGTGTCGCGGCGGTGCTCGAGGCCCAGGGCCAGCGTCAGCGGCGTGGCCCAGCCGACGTCGAACTCGCGGCTCAGGTCGAAGTTATTGGCCCACTGGCTGGCGCGGAACTCGCCGGCATCGAACTCGAGCGGCGTGGCGCCGGTACCCGTGTACAGCGAGATGTTGGCCGAATTGGCCACCCCGAGCTTGGCCACGTCCTTGCCGTAGGTGCTCGACAGGTCCCAGTTCCAGGCCCCGAACATCCGGCCCTTGATGCCGAGGGTGAAGGCATAGTCTTCCTCGTCGAAGGTCTCTTGCGGGCTGAAGCCGAAGGGATAGATCTGCGGCAGCCGGTTCGGCATGCGGTAGTTCTCCCAGGCGCGCGCTTCCTTCTTGCCATAGGTCGCGAAGCTGTACAGCGAGGTGTCGGCGCCGAAGTCGACCCCGAAATTGGCGGCGGCAATGTGCTGGCGATACTGGGCGTCGCCCTGGATCTTGTTCAGGTAGGGGTAGCCTGGCGCGTCGACCAGGGACGGCATCTCGGCCACGGTGGCCGGGTCCACCACGCGCGGATCGATGCCGCCGCGGTCCGAGAAGCCGTGGTACTTGGTCTCGGCGGTCAGGCTCAGGAAGGCGTCGGCGAACGGGGTCAGGCCGATATTGGCCATGCCGTCGCCGGTATGGCCGCCCCCGTCCATATAGCCGCCGCCGTTGACGTTGGCGCTGCCGCCGCGGTTGTTCGACTTGAGGATGATGTTGATCACGCCGGCGATGGCGTCGGTGCCGTATTGCGCGGCGGCGCCGTCCTGCAGCACCTCGATGCGGTCGATCGCCGCCACCGGAATGTAGTTCAGGTCGGCCGCCGCGCCACCCTGGTAAGGGCCGCCCAGCACCGCCAGGTTGGCGGTGCCGTGGCGCCGCTTGCCGTTGACGAGGACCAGCGTATTGTTCGGGCTCAGGCCGCGCAGGCGCGCCGACAGCGTCATGTTCGCCATATCGCTGCCGAAGGCCTGGGCGTTGAGCGAAGGCAGGTTCTGCGACAGCGCCTGGATCAGGTCGGGCTGGCCGGTGCGTCCCAGCGAGGCCGCGTCCAGCACCTGGATCGGCGAGGCGCTGGTCTCGACCGTGAGGCCGGCGGCGCGGGTGCCGGTGACGATCACCACGCCGCTGTTCGAGACGCCCTGCGCGGCGGCATCAGGCGCGGCCGCACTGGCGGGCGCATTGTCCTCGTCGCGCCCGGCATCCGGGCCGGGTTCGGCGGCGGCGTGGGCGCAGATGCCGCAGGTGAGCAGGCCGGCGATGCCGGTATGAAGAAAGCCTTTGACCATGTGTTCCCCCTAGTTGGAATTGTTGGACGAGAACAGCCTTGCTTGCTTCTTGCGTACCTGCTTGCCTACTTCTTCGCGGCGACGACTTCGATCTCCACCAGCCACCCCGGGTTGCTCAGGGCCGCCACCTGCATCACCGCGCGCGCCGGCAGATTGGGCTGGGCGCCGCCGAAGAACTGGGTATAGCCGGCCATGAAGCCGGCGACGTCGGCGCGGCCGCCGTGCTCCGGATCGCCCACCAGGAACACCTGCATCTTGACCACGTCGCCGATGCCCAGGCCCATCCCCTGCAGGATGTCGCGGATGCGCTGCAGGACCCCGACGGTCTGGGTCCGGGTGTCGCCGAAGGCCGCGATGGTGTTCGGGTCGCGCTCCTTGTGCACGACCGGCGGCACCTGGCCGCTGATGAAGTGGATGGTGGCGTTGGGCGGCACGCTCACTGCCTGGGCAATCGGGAAATCGGAATTCGGGATCTTGTGGCGCACGATGTCCTGGGCGCCGGCGCCGACCGGCAGCAGCAGGGGCAGGAGGAGTAGCGAGGCGGCGAGTCGTGAGGCGGGACGGCGGTCGACATTCTTCATCAGCAGGCCTTTCATGGTGGTTGGAAGAAAACGGTTCAATGCTTGTTGCCGAAACGGTTGCGGCTGGCCGGCGGCAATTGCAGGGCCATGCGCAGCGCGCCGACCTCGGCGTCCGCGACCGGCGCGGCGCGGTTGCCCCAGCTGGCGCGGACATAGCTCAGCACCGCCGCGATGTCGGCGTCGTCGAGGCTGCCGCTGAAGTCGGGCATGCCCCCGCGGCCCTTGAGCAGCACCTCGGCCCCCTCGGCCGGTGCGCCCAGCGCCAGCGCGCTGCCCGCCAGCGCGGGGAAGGCGCCGGGGATGCCGCGCCCGTCGGCCTGGTGGCAGGCCGCGCAGTTCTTCGCGAACAGGGTCTCGCCGTCGGCGGAAGCTGGCGCGGTCTGGGCGAGGGCAGCGCCCGTGCACAGCCAGGCAGCAAGCGCCCAGCCTTTTAGAATGGCTTTCATGCGCTCGCCCTCCGGTGCAGCCGTTCGATCTGCTGCCAGGCCGATTCGATGGCCCCGGCCTGCCAGCCGGTCAGGTAGCTCAGGTGCTCGCCGGCGAGCTGCACCCTGCCCTCTCCCTCGAGCAGCAGCGGATAGGCGCTCCGCCGCGCCCCCTCGTTCCACTCGGCCCAGCCGCCCAGGCTGTACTGAACGCGGTGCCAGGCCACCGAGAACGCGTTCTCGTAGGCGCTGCGATAGGCCGGAAAGATTTTCTCGCCGGCGGCCAGCGCGAACTCGGCCCGCTGCGCCGGCGACAGCGCACTGACCTCGATGGCGTCGAGCGCATAGTTGTAATAGCCGAGCACTACGCCCTTGCGCTGCTGCCAGCCGCTCGACGGCAGCGAGATCGTGTTGATGCCCTTGAGATCGGTGAGAACGTGGCCGCCGTAGATGTGATCGTCCTCTTCCCAGAAGCGGCGTCCCATCTGCAGACCGATCTTGCCGACCGGCGCATAGGGCACGGCCTTGAGCGCCGCCTTGAAGCCGTCCGAGAAATCGGTGTCGATCATGCGCAGCACCGACAGCGGCAAGGTGCACAGGCAGTAATCGGCCTTCACGCTCGAGGCCTGGCCGCTGGCGGTATCGTGCAGGTCGATGGTGACGCCGGCGGCGTCCTGGCGGATGCGCCGCACTTCGGCTCCGTAGCGGATCGCGTCGCCCAGGCGTTTGGCGAAGGCCTGCGGAATGCGGTCCATGCCGCCCACCGGCTGGAACATGGTCGCGTGCATCGGAAACTCCTGCACGGCGCTGTACACCTTGCCCACCCTGGCCGCCAGCAGGTCGCCGAAGGCCAGCGGGTCGGATGGCGTGCCGGCGCCCGGCACCAGGCCCGCGCCCGGATTGGTCGCGAAGCCGCGCCCGCTGCGGCCCTTGTAGGCCAGGTCGCCCGCACCGAGGGCGCCCTCGCGCGCCAGGTAGTCGAGTAGCAGAATCTGGTCCTCGCTGCTCAGGCGGACGTCGAGCTGGCGCGACTGGACCGACTTGGCCAGCAATTCGGCGACATGGCCACGCATATCGGCCTTGATCTGCGCCCCGCGCAGGCGCCGCTTCGACAACGGCCCGCCGTCTTCCAGGTAGACCCAGGCGTGGTCGTTCTCGTTCACCATCACCTCGAGCGGCACCGCGAATTCACGGGCGTAGTGCAGGGTGGACTGGTGGTCGAGCGGGATGCGCCACGGTCCGTGGTTGATGTAATGGCCGCGGTCGAAGCGGCACAATTGTTCCTCGCCGCCGAGCTCGCGCAAGGTGAAACCGCGGCGCGCCGTCTGGCAGCGCCCGCCGGCGAAGGGACGCGCCTCGAGCACCGGAGTTGGCGTAATCCGGCAGCAGCGCATCGAGGGTCTGGCCCCGTTCCCAGTAGCGGCGCAGGCAGCGCATGATGCTGGCGGGCGCGATGCCGTGCACTTCGCTGCATGCCGCCACCATGGCGGCGCGCTCGCGCGGCAGGTACAGCGCCGGTAGATGATGGTGCAGCGCGCTCACCACGTTCCAGGCCTTCAGCTGACGGCGGCGCTGGCTGTCGGATGGCGTTGCCGCGGGGCTGACGGCGCGCCAGGGATCGGGCCGCAGCAGGCGCGCGCGCCGCTCCCGCACTGCGGCGTACAGCGCGCGCAGGGATGCGGGCCGGGGCACGGCCCCTGGAATGCCCAGCGCATAGACATAGGCCTGGGCGCCGGCCGGGTCGATCCACAGGATGCGGAGCGGACGGCCGGGAGCGTCCAGATATTCGATGACGTCGTTCGGGAGGAACATGGGCGGGTCCTGTCGTTCAGGTGCCCGGCCCGTATGCAAGGACCGCGCCAGTGGCGCGGTCCTTGCGGTGGCGGCGCTGGACGGCGCCGCCGATGAATCATTTCTGCGCCAGGATCCACTTGGCCAGTGTCTGCGCCTCGGCATCGCTGACCTGCGGATTGGCCGGCATCGGGATTGGGCCCCAGGTGCCGCTGCTGCCCTTCTGGATCTTCAGCGCCAGGCGCGCCTCGGCGCCGGCGTCCTTCGCGTACTTGGCGGCGACGTCCTTGTACGACGGACCAACCAGCTTGGAAGCGACGGTGTGGCAGGCCATGCAGGCCTTGGCCTTGGCCAGGTCGGCGCTGGCGTGGGCTGCGGGCATCGCGGCTGCGGCGGCGAAGGTCGCGGCCAGGATCATGGTGTTCTTCATAGGTGCTCCTGTATGGGCTGTAATGACAATGGGGCGCTGTGCCCAGGGACCGACAGCCTCGTCCCTGACGCTCCCGGCATGATAGCCGACAATGCCGGGCGATTGCGACCCCATCAAGCGAGGATCGCCAGTTGCGGCAAGGGCGTATGGACGATGATCGCGGCCGTGCCGACCGCTAGCAGGGTGACCGCGGTGGCCATCAGCGCGATGCGCAGGTATCCATTCAGACGCATGGCCACCTCCAGCCAAGGTGGGTGCGGCGACGTCACGCCGGTTGAGGCGCAGCCAACCTGCGCATGATCGCCGAGGCCCACGGCGGGAACATCCGCGCCGTGGCGCATACCGGCCCGGGGGCGACCCTGGCGTTCACGCTGCCAAGCGCCGCGCCGAAAGTGGAGGATGCGTCGAGCGCCGTGACGGGAGCGCCGGCATGAGTGCAGACATGAGCGCGCCGGTGGTCTTCATCGACGACGACGCCTCGCTGTACGCCGCGCTTGCGAGCCTCCCCGGCTCCTGCGGTTTCCAGGCCGTGGCATGCCCAACGGGCGCCGAATTCCTCGCCCGCATGCCGCCCGACGGCCCATGCTGCGTGCTGCTCGACGTGCGCCTGAAGGGCGTCAGCGGGCTAGATTCCCAGGCCGAGCTGGGCCGGCGCCGGATCCTGCTGCCGATCGCGTTCATGACCGGCCACGGCGACATACCGATGACGGTGCGCGCGATCAAGGCTGGCGCGCTCGACTGCGAGATCATGGGCCTGGCCGCGAGCGGCCTGATGAACAAGCAGACCGCCGGCCAGATCGGCCAAACTGATGCAGCGCTACCACTTCGAGGCCGCCGTTCGCGCGGCCAGATCCCTTCCTCGCTCCGCTCCCCAGCCGCTGCGCCGGGGCCGTTTCGTCTCATTCTTGACACCGGTTAATAAATAAGAATGGGAATGATTCGTATTTGTGTTTAGAATGTTGCCGGTTCGACCTCTTTACATAACTTTACAGCTGTAATTACACGTCCTTAACTAGAACAACGGAACCGAGATGCCCACACCTATTCCCCAAGCGACGCTGCTGCGCCGCTCCCTGCTCAGCCTCGCCATCGGCGCCCTGCCCTTCGCTGCTCACGCCAACGTCGGCGCCGATGCCGCACCGGCCGACATGGCGACCGTCGTCATCTCGGCCTCGGGCTTCGAGCAGACCATCCGCGAAGCGCCGGCCTCGATCACCGTGCTGACCCGCGAACAGCTCGAGAAGGAACGCTTCGGCAACCTGGCCCAGGCGCTGGAAAGCGTGGAAGGCATCGACGTCGCCGCCGCCGGCGACAAGACCGGCGGCATGAACATCAGCGTGCGCGGCATGCCGAGCGACTACACCCTGATCCTGATCGACGGCCGGCGCCAGAACGCGGCCGGCAACGTGACCCCGAACGGCTTCGGCGGCACCTCGACCAGCTTCATGCCGCCGGTCGGCGCCATCGAGCGCATTGAGATCATCCGCGGCCCGATGTCGACCCTGTACGGTTCGGACGCGATGGGCGGCGTGATCAACATCATCACGCGCAAGGTTGGCAAGCAGTGGAACGGTTCGGTCTCGGCCGATTACACGGTGCAGGAAGAATCGGCCTTCGGCGACGTCAAGGCGGGCAAGTTCTACCTGAGCGGCCCGATCGCCAGCGAGGTGCTGGGCCTGGCCCTGCGCGGCAGCGCCCAGCGCCGCGACGCCGCCGACATCACCTACGAAGGCCAGACCCGGGGCCTGAACATGGGCGCCAACCCGGTCGAATCGACCGTGCGCAACCTCGGCGCGCGCGTGGCCTTCACGCCCAACCGCTACCACGAGGTCACGCTCGACGCCGAGGCCACGCGCCAGAAGTACGACAATTCGGCCGGCCTGCTCGGCACCCTCGGCGTGCAGGGCGGCTACGGTCCGGAACAGAAATACAACCGCGACCAGTACACCGCCGCCTATAAAGCGCGCCTGCCATTCGGCACCTGGGACAGCAGCTATATGGTCAACAAGACCGAGACCAATGGCCGCACCATCCCGCCGGGCACGCCGGGCGCGGTGGTCGGCTCGCCGCGCACGCTGGAAGTCGAGAGCAAGGTGTTCGATACCAAGCTGCTGGTCCCATGGGGCAACCACCTGACCACGATCGGCGCCCAGCACTGGGACGCCGAGATGGTCGACGGCGTGGCGCCGGAAACCTTCGCCTTCACCCAGAAGGCCCTGTTCCTGGAAGACGAATGGCGCTTCCATGAAGGGCTGGCCCTGACCCTGGGAGCGCGCTACGACGACCACAGCATCTTCGGCGGCCAGACCAGCCCGCGCGGCTACCTGGTGTGGACGGCCTCGCCGCGCTGGACCGTCAAGGGCGGCGTCAGCAAGGGCTATAAAACCCCGCGCGTCGAGCAACTCTCGCCGGGCATCAACGGCTTCGGCGGCCAGGGCACGATTCCCCTGGTCGGCAGTCCGGGCCTGAAACCCGAGACCAGCGTGACGACCGAGCTGGGCGCCTACTTCGACAATGGGGCCGGCTGGACCGCCAACGCCACCGTATTCAATAACGACTTCAAGGACAAGATCACCAGCGGCACGGGCCTGCTCAACTGCGACTTTCGCAATGCGCCGAACCGTCCGGGTTGCGTCAGCTTCGGCAACTGGCCGAACGTCGACGCCTTCGGCCAGTCGACCAACGTCGACGAGGCGGTGACCCGCGGCCTGGAACTGGCGACGCGCTTCCCGATCGCCGCCGGCTGGGCCGCGAGCGCGAACTACACGTATACCGACAGCGAACAGAAGAGCGGCCCTAACGAGGGCAAGCCGCTGTCCGACACGCCGGAACATGCGGTCAATGCGCGCCTCACCTGGGACATCTCGGCGCAATGGAATTCGTGGCTGCGCGCCGAGTACCGCAGCGAGCGCTTCCGCGATCCGGGCACCTCGGCGTCTTCGCGCGCGACCAAGGCGCAGCTGGGCGACTACAAGGCCTACACCATGCTGCACCTGGGCACTAGCTACCAGATCACGCCGGCGGTCACGCTCAATGCCGCGGTCTACAACCTGCTGAACAAGGACTTCATCGACTACCGTCCTTACCGCGAAACGCCGACGGCGACGCCGGTCTACACCAGCGTGTACGTCAACAATATGGACGGCCGCCGCCTGTGGCTGTCGATGAACGTCGACTTCTGATCCAGGCGTAGTCGGGTCAGCGCTTTTTCTTGCCTGGCGTCAAGCAGGGAAAGCGCCGGCGCAGCTCGGCCAGCACCAGCGGCGCCGCGTTTTTTTTGAGTTCGGCCGGCTTGCGCGTCGCCTTCAGGCGGCGCACCACGGCCAGGTTGAGTTCGTCGGGCAGCACCGGCCGCGCCAGGCACCACTCGCGGCCGTGGGCGCCGTCCTTGATGCCATTCAGGTAGGCCTCGACCTTCTCGCGGTTGATGTAGTCGAGCTGGGTCTTCGGCTGCTATCGAAAAGGTGCACACACGTGCACACCGCTCTCTTCCTGCCCCGAGCCGTCCTGTTGACCGTACTCGTACCTGACAGGCGTGACTTTCCCGCCTGCCGCCGGAACCTCTCCAGCGGCAGTGCCATACGTTGCCGCATGACTCGCCTCGGGTAGCGCCGTTCTCGCCACGAGGGCGTCGGTGGCGAGCCGTTGCAGATTGATCGCGGCGTTCACATCCCGGTCGTGAGAGATACCGCAAGCGCAAGTCCAATGACGCTCACTGAGTTTCAATGCGGTGTAATGCGCGCCGCATGCCGAACACAGTTTGCTGGACGGATACCAGCGATCCGCCAGCACCAAGATGGTGTCGTAACGTTGCGCCTTGTACTGGAGCTGACGCCGGATCTCGTAGAATCCAACGTCAGCGATCGCACGCGCCAGTCGATGGTTGGCCAGCATGCCGCTCACGTTCAGGTCCTCGATCGCTATCGCTTGGTTTTCGCGGCACAGTCGAGTCGTGAGCTTATGGACGAAATCGTTGCGTACATGGGTGATGTGCGCATGCAGGCGCGCCAGCGCACGCGCATCCTTTTTCCGGTTGCGCGACACCGGCAGGCGCACACCTTTCGGGATCGTGCCCGTGATCCCGACAGTGGCCTTCGCGGCTTTCAGCTTGCGTGCATGGCGGCGCGAGCGGATGCGCAGGCGCCGCTGGCTAGCACGTAGCGGCCGTGGGGCCGGTATCTTCTCGGCGTGGGCAGGACGGCCGCAGCGCTTATGCCGAGATCGACCCCAACCACGCCATCACCCTGGCGCTGCAGGCGGGCCAGCTGTTCAGGTAGCTTGACCTGCACGGCCACATACCAGTGGTCGGCTTCGCGCGATACGCATGCGCCCATGATCTTTCCGGGAAACCGCAGGAGCTCGGCCAGCACGACCTTCCCGATCCTTGGCAGCACGGCGCACTTGCCCTCAAAACGAATCTTGTCGTTGGCAATATAGAACGAGTCGCGGCAGCGGCCTTTCCTTTTAAATGTCGGTGAATAGGCTTTCTTGCCGGCTTGCCGTTGCTCGTAGTAGCGGCGCCACGCCCGCTCTAGGTGCGCGAAAGGCTGCGCATGCGCATCGCGGTGAATCGTTCGCAACCAAGGTCTGCCTTCGGCATCGAGCCAGTCCGGGTGAGCATACTTGATCCCATTGAACTGTTTTTCAATTTCATGGCGTCTGGGCGCTGCCCCAGCGTGGTTTGCCGCTGCCATTCGGCCAGCGCCCAGTTCCAGACTTTGCGCGCCGTCCCCGCCGCTCGCGCGAAATAGTCGCGCTGCTCAGGCGTGGCTTCAATCCGGATGCGATGTGACAGCAGCATTGCGCGCGTCCTTGTTCAATGCAGCATCCAACTGGCGGCGATAGTTGCGCAGCCCATATAAACGACTTGAGAAACAATCCACGATGGTCATCATGTCTTGCACCATTTCCTGTTCAGGGGACAAGCGCTCCTGGTTCAGTACGAGCAGCTCGCAGCCATGTTCGTGCGCTATGTGTTCGAACCATTCGTACCCGAAGCGCGTCAGGCGATCCCGGTGCGCCAGTACCAGGGTGCGCACCTCGCCTCGCCCGATCGCGTCGGTCAGCTCCAGCAAGCGCGGACGCCTGAAATTGAGCCCGCCGCCGATCTCTTCGATGAACTCGACATCCGCCAGTCCACGCGCTGTGCAAAATTCTTCGAGAACCCGGCGTTGATTGCGCAAATCAGGCTTTTGCGCAGCGCTGGACACCCTGCAGTAAGCGATGATCCGGTATGGAGCCGGGCGTGACTGCAATCCGATCCGCTCAGCGATCTGCGTTTCACTATAGAGGCGCAGACCGGTTGGGCTACGCGCTAGTGGAGAAAACGTGCCACAGCGATCCCAGCGTTGCAACGTCTTGGATGTCACACCAAGCCTGCGCGCTGCCGCTCCGGTCTTCAGCATCATTTCCATAGTGTTCTCTCATGTACACTTACGTAGGTTCAGACACTAGAATTGTGACTGGAGTTCCGCTCCTTGAGCCGATGCTCGACTACCTCCTGGCCGGTCATCGCATTGAACGGATACACATAGGGAATCGCCGCCAGCGCGCAGGCAGGCATGCAGGCCGCGAGCGCTATCCAGGCGCCGGCTTTCATGGGGATCTCCTGTCATGACATTCGGCGCCCCATGTTGCGGTGGCGTCCATCGCCGCCGCTTGCGGACCCTCAATCGTGCGCCAGCCGCAGGTCCGGGTCGGCCTCGAACACCCCCGCCAGCCAGTCGGCGAAGGCGCGCAGGCGCGGATTGGCGATGCGTCCCTGCGGATACAGCAGCGACACCGGCATCGGCGTCGGGCGCACGCCCGGCAACACCTCGACCAGCCGGTCCTCCTGGCCGCGCAGCTGGTAGCGCGCCAACTGGGTCAGTCCCAGGCCCTGCAGCGCGAGAATCAGGTTGGCGTCGGCGTCGTTGACGGAGATACCGCCTTTCACGGCGACCTTGCGCACCCCATCCGCCTCCTGCAATTCCCAATCGAAGGCGCGCCCGGTGCGGCCCGAGAAATGGACGATGCCGTCGTGCCCTGCCAGCTCGTCCAGCGAAGCCGGCACGCCGCGCCGCGCCAGGTAATCCGGCGTGGCCGCGATCGTGAATTGCATCAGGCCGATGGGGCGCGCCACCAGGCTGGAATCCTGCAGCTCGCCCACCCGCAGCGCGCAGTCGATGCCCTCGCCGGTCAGGTCCACCAGGCGGTCGCCCATGCCGATGGAGAGGTCGATGCCGGGCCAGGCGTGACGGAATTCGGCGAGTCGCGGCAGCACGATGGCGCGGCCCAGGGCGCCAGGCAGGTCGATCCGCAGCCGTCCCTGCATGCGGCGCCCGTCGGCGCCGAGGAAGTCGGCTTCGGCCACCTCGATCGCGGCCAGGATCGCGGCGCATTGTTCATAGTAGCGCTCACCGTCCCGCGTGAGGGACAGCCGGCGCGTGGTGCGCTGCAGGAGCTGGGCGCCCAGGTGACGCTCGAGGTTCTGCATCGTCGCCGTCAGCGAGGCGCGCGGCAGGTTGAGCGATTCGGCGGCCTTCGTGAAGCTGCCCGCCTCGACGATCCGCACGAAGGTCTGCATCGCCTTCACCTTGTCCATGATTGTTCACATTAAATGAATTGTATGTGGGCATTATGCCCTAATTATCTTTGCCTCATCCTTGCCTAGAATGGAACCGTTCACCTACCCCATCGAGGAACACGCCATGAAAACAAACACACAAACACAGATATCGGGCGGCATGACCATGCTGCTGGCCGCCGCGGCCGGCATCATCGTCGCCAACCTGTATTACGCCCAGCCGCTGGTCGGCCCGATCGGCGCCGCCCTCGGCATGCCCGCGAGCGCCACCGGCCTGGTCGTCACCCTCACCCAGATCGGCTATTGCCTCGGCCTGCTGTTCATCGTCCCGCTGGGCGACCTGGTCGAGAACCGGCGCCTGATCGTGAGCGGCCTGGTCGCCACCGGCGCCGCGCTGGCGTTGGCCGCGAATGCGAGCGCGGCCTGGCAGTTCCTGCTGGCCGCCCTGGCCATCGGCCTGGGCGCCGTGGTGGCCCAGGTGCTGGTGCCGTTCGCGGCCCACCTGGCGCCGGAAGCGACGCGCGGCCAGACCGTGGGCAAGGTGGTCAGCGGCCTGCTGCTGGGGATCATGGTGGCGCGGCCGGTGGCCAGCGTGCTGGCCGGCTTCGGTGGCTGGCAGGCCGTGTTCGGGATCGCCGCCGCGCTGGTGCTGTTGCTGGCCGTGGTGCTGCACTTCAAGCTGCCGCAGCGCCGGCCGGCCGCTACCCAGCGCTACCGCGCGCTGATCGCTTCGTTGTGGCCGGTGCTGGCCAATACCGTCGTGCTGCGCCGTCGCGCGCTGTACCACGCCGGCCTGTTCGGCGCCTTCAGCCTGTTCTGGACCGTCGTGCCGCAAGCCCTGGCCGGCCCGGACTTCGGCCTGAGCCAGAACGGGATCGCGCTGTTCGCCCTGGTGGGCATGGCCGGCGCGGTGGCCTCGCCGATCGCCGGCCGCCTGGCCGATGCCGGCCATACGCTGGGCGCCACCGCGATCGCGCTGGCGGTCGGCGCGCTGAGCTTCATGCTGCCGCTGTTCGCACCGCACTCGAAGCCCATGGCGCTCGGCCTGCTGGCCCTGGCCGCCATCGTGCTCGACGCCGCCGTCGCCGCCAACCTGGTGCTGGGCCAGCGCGCGCTGTTCGCCCTCGGCGCCGAGATCCGCAGCCGCCTGAACGGCCTGTACTTCGCCCTGTTCTTCGCCGGCGGCGCGCTCGGCTCGGCCCTCGGCGGCTGGATCTATGCCCAGTATGGCTGGCATGCGGCGCTGGTGACCGGGATGCTGCTGCCGGCGCTGGCCCTGCCGGCCTGGTTGTGGGAAGCGGCCGAGCACACGGCCAGCCGCCAGCAAGCCTGAAGCGCGCCTGCGTGGCGGTGCCGGATGTGATCTAATCGATCATCGCAACGACATCAGGGAACCCGCATGCAAGCCAATGAAACCACCCCGCCGGCCGCGCCGGCGGAACTCGACGAAGCCACCCTCGAATGGGTGCGCAAGGTATTCCAGCATGCCCGCGCCGGCGAGGCCGAACCGCTCGGCGCGCTGCTGACCCAGGGCTTGCCGCCCAATCTGCGCAACGAGCGCGGCGACAGTCTCCTGATGCTGGCCTGCTACCACGGCCACCACGACGCCGCGCGCGTGCTGCTGGAGCACGGCGCCGATCCGCAACTGATGAACGATGCATCCCAGACGCCGCTGCACGGCGCCGCCTTCAAGGGCGACCTGGCGGTGACCAGGCTGCTGCTGGACCACGGCGCCATCGCCGACCATGCGGGACCTGCGGGCAAGACCGCACTGATGTTCGCCGCCATGTTCAACCGGGTCGAGATCGCCCGCCTCTTGATCGAACGCGGCGCCGATCCGTCACGGCGCGATGCCGACGGCGTCAGCGCCTTCGACGCGGCGCAGCGCATGGGCGCGGCCGATACCGCGGCGCTGCTGGCGCCGACCGCCTGAGTCAGCGCCCTGGGCGCCGGCGCGAGGTGAGCCAGGCCGCGGCCAGGCCGAGGCCGGCGAGCAGCACGCTGGACGGCTCGGGCACTTCGCCCTTGAGCGGCTCGCCGACCAGCAGGCCGGTGGAGCCCGAGCAGGCCGGCCCGTCGTAGGCGCAGCCGAACGGCTCGTCGCTGTGGGCGTTCAGGACCGTGAACAGGCTGCCGCTGCTCCCCAGCGTGAAGTGCGAATTGCCGTCGGTGGCGAAGATATCGCCGCTGAGCAGGCCGCCCGGCAGGAAGGTCACGTCCAGCTTGATCTTGTCATAGTAGTGCTGCGGCAGCTGGCGGTAGCCGTAGTCGATGTAGTTGTGCCGGTAGTCTCCCGAGAACGGCTCTTCGTACCAGTAGCGCAGCGACAGCAGGCTGTCCTGGGGATTCAGGCACGGCCCGTCCAGGTCGCACATATTCGTGAAATCGAGGTAGAGGCTGCCCTGCGCAACCGCCGCATCGGAAAACACCAGCTCCAGGTTCAGTCCGGGCGGCATCGAATCACCGGCCTCGACCTGCTGCCAGGAATACGTCACGGCGGCCTGCGCCGGTTGGGCCAGCAGCGCGGCCGCGAACAACAACGGGGTAATACGCAACATCGACTTGCTCCTCATGGTTACTCACCATGGATGAGCAAGAACCGGGCCTGTGGCGTCCGCGGCGGCAACTCCTTGATTTTATGAAAGATTTTCCGAGGATTGTAAATACGCTGGTGCCGAGTGTTAAATTTCTCGACAACTCATCCTTTCGGACTAGGCCGGAAGACGGTCCCCGTCGGGCTGGTTTTGATGTATCGTGAATACATCTTAGACAGGAGGTCCGCATGCGCGCCAACCCCGCTACCGATCTGCCTCGCGACGGCCAGCCCGGCCTGGCATCCGGCGACGCCCCGCTGTGGCGCCTGGGCTTTCGCCCCTTCTACCTGCTGGCCGCCGCCTTCGCCGCGGCGGCGGTGCCGGCCTGGCTGCTGGCCTATCTGGGCCTGCTGCCCCCGGGGCCGGTGAACCTGCTGTGGCATGTCCACGAGATGGTGTTCGGATTCGCAGTTGCGGTCGTCGCCGGCTTCATGTTGACGGCGGTGCAGAACTGGACCGGCCTGCCGACGCCGCGCGGCCGCAGCCTGCAGGCCCTGGTGCTGCTGTGGATCGCCGGGCGCTGCGCCGCCCTCGGCGCCCCGCCGCTGCTGTATGCCGTGGTCGACGTCGCCTTCCTGTTCGCGCTGGCGGGCGTGATCCTGCGCCTGCTGCTGCGCGCCGACAACCGCCGCAACCTGCCGATCTGCCTCGTGATCGCCCTGCTTGGTGTGTGCAACCTGGTCTTCCACCTGGCGATGCAGGGCGTGGCGGCGGTCTCGCCGCTGACACCCGTGCATGGCGCGATCCTGCTGTTGGTGCTGCTGGTGGCGGTCATCGGCGGCCGGGTCGGCCCCATGTTCACCCGCAATGGCGCGCCGGGCAGCCGCGCGCGCAGCCTGCCGCGGCTCGACCTGGCCAGCATCGTCTCGATCGCCGCGCTGGCCCTGTGCTGGCTGGCCGGGGCGCCCGGGTGGGCGCTGCTGGTGGTGGGTGTCATGGCAGCGCTACTCAACGGCGCGCGCCTGATCCTGTGGGATCCGCTGTCGACGCTGCGCACGCCGCTCCTGTGGTCGTTCCACCTGTCGTATGCGATGCTGGTGGCCGGCCTGCTGGCACTTGGCCTGGCCGGCATCGGCGTGGTCTCGGGCAGCGCCGCCCTGCACCTGCTGGCGGCCGGCGCCATGACGGGCATGATCGGGGCCATGATCACCCGCACCGCGCGCGGACATACGGGCCGCACCCTGCAGGCGGAGCGACCCGAGGTGGCGATGTTCGCGCTGCTGCCGCTGGCGGTCGCGGCGCGCCTGGCCGCCAACCTGTTCGACGGCCCGGCACGCGGCCACACGCTGGCCCTGTCGGCCGCACTGTGGTCGCTGGCCTTGGTCATCTACCTGCTGCGCTACGGGCCCTGGCTGGCCAGTCCGCGCCTCGACGGCAAACCGGGATGACGGCGATGAGCGCACGCGATGCCCTTCCCCTGGATCGCCCGGCCCTGGCCGTGCTGGTCGACGTCTTCTACGACCAGGTCAGGCGCGATCCGCTGCTCGGTCCCGTATTCGCCGGCGTGATCGCCGACGGCGAGTGGGTTCGCCACAAGGAGCGCATGGTGTCGTTCTGGAGCACCGCGATGTTGAAGACGCGCGAGTTTCGCGGCAACGTCTTCGGCAAGCACCAGGCCATGCCCCAGCTCACGCCGGCGCACTTCGCGCGCTGGCTGGCCCTGTTCGAGGAGACGGCCGGCAGGTTGTTCGCGCCCGCCGACGCCGCCGCCCTGGTCGACACGGCGCGCGGCATGGCGCGCGGCCTGCAGATCGGGCTGTTCGGCCGGGTCGCCTGAGGCCCGTTGCGCCCTCAGCCGGCGGGCGTGTACTTGCGCACCGCCACCGGACGGTCGACCAGCGCCGGAAGGTCGGCCACCAGCGCCGCCATGTGCGCGCTGGCGTCGTGCAAGGCCACTGCCTCGGCATCGCGCCAGTATTCCACCATGATGAACTCGCGCGGGTCTTCGTTCGAGCGCTGCAGCTCGTACAGGATGCAGCCGGCTTCCTTGCGGGTTTCAATCGACATCTCGTGCATGCGCGCCGCGAGCGCGGCTTCCTGGCCTGCCCTGGCGTACAGGGTGGCGATGATGGTCACTTGTGGCTTCATGGTCTTCCTTCGTATTGGAGGCGCCACGGTCCGAAACTGCCTGGCGCCGCCCAGCAGTATAGGACGTCCCGCGGACTCCTGCCAGCAGTCCCACGATTTCCACTCCATCATCGGCATCCCCTATAATCGTAGCCGCCCCGGCCCCGCCCGCGGGCGAGCTTCCACCACTACCTAGGATTCCGATGAAAGCCCTGCCTCTTGCCGTACTGCTCCTCGCCTCCGGTTCCGCGCTCGCCAATGACGCTGCCATCCTGAAATGCCGCGCCGTGAGCGACGTCGCGGCGCGCGTTGCCTGCTATGACGCGATCCCCGTCGGCGTGGCCGGTCCAGCCGCGGCAGCGCAAGCCGCGCCGGCGGTCGCAGCGGCCACCGCCGAGGAAAATTTCGGCATGGAAGCCGTGAAGCAGCGCGAGTCGCAGCCCAAGTCGGTGCAGAGCACCATCGTGGGCAGCTTCGAGGGCTGGGGGCCGAATTCGCGCATCCGGCTGGCCAACGGCCAGGTGTGGCGCGTCGTCGACGGCAGCGAGGCGATCCTGGCGCCGCGCACCGACACCAAGGTCAGCATCGAACGCAATATGTTCGGCACCATCTTCATGCGTGTCGACGGCACCAACTCATCGGCCAAGGTGCGCCGCGTCGAGTGAATTCAATCCAGTGGGCGCGCCATATAGACCGCGCCCGGCGGATAGGTGAACACGCCCGCATCGCTCGTCGCCCGGGCCTCGAAGCCGAAGCCGGTCCAGAAGCGCGTGCTGTCCTGCACCGAGACCAGTGCGGCATGGCGCAGATCCAGGCCGCGGCCCAGGTCCAGCAAATGTTCCACCAGCGCGCGCGCAAGGCCCCGTCCGAGTGCGCGCGGGTCGACCGCCAGGTCGTGCAGGTACAGGGTGTCGGCATCCGGCGCGATGTCGAACGGCGCGCCCAGGTCGGTCACCCGCTCCAGGCGCGACGGGTAGGCGAACAGGTAGCCGCAGACACCGTCGGCATCGCAGGCGGCCAGGCAGGTGGCGGCTGCCGCATCCAGCCGCGCCTTCACCACCGCCGCCGCTTCCTGCATCGCCGGCGGATAGCAGGCCGCCTGCACGCGCAGGACGGCATCGAGATCGGCGGGCAGCATTGGACGAATGGTCACTGGCGACGGCATGGCGGCTCTGGAAAAAGCGCGCATGGTAGCACGTCTGATGCACACGCTTGACGGCGCCGGCCGCATCCCTCATTCTATATATTCTGACAACATCGCCTTGCCAGCGCCACCGACCGGGCGGCGCCGGAAACCAGAGCTGCCGCCGGCCCACCTGGCCGGTGTCGCGTGACGGACGAGCACATTGCATCCAGCCCCTAACCGACAGGAATCACTCATGAGCAGCATCGCCCCGGCGCCCGCCGGCCGCATCGAATACATCCTCAACGCCAGCTGCCCGGCCGGCACCGGCATCGTCGCCGCCGTGGCGACCTTCCTCGCCGAGCGCGACTGCTATATCTGCGCGCTGGAACAGTTCGACGACGATTCGACCGCGCGCTTCTTCATGCGCGCCGTGTTTCGCCAACAAGAACACTCGCCGCCGATCGAGCGCGTCCGCAGCGAATTCGCCGAGCTGGTGGCCGGCCGCCTCGACATGCAGTGGAAAATGTTCGACCCGCTCGATCCGGTGCGCACCGTGATCATGGTCTCGAAGACCGACCATTGCCTGGACGACCTGCTGTACCGTCGCCGCAATGGCGAGCTGAACATGCAGATCACGGCGGTGGTGTCGAACCACCTCGACCTGCGCCCGATGGTCGAGCGCGAAGGCATCCGCTTCGTGTTCCTGCCGGTCACCAGGGACAACAAGGCCCAGCAAGAGGCGCGCCTGTTCGAGATTTTCGAGGAGACCGGTTCCGAGCTGGTGATCCTGGCGCGCTATATGCAGATCCTGTCGGACGAGCTGGCGCGGCGCCTGGCCGGCAAGTGCATCAATATCCACCACTCCTTCCTGCCCGGCTTCAAGGGCGCCAAGCCCTACCAGCAAGCCTTCGACCGCGGGGTCAAGCTGATCGGCGCGACCGCCCACTACGCCACGCCCGACCTCGACGAGGGCCCGATCATCGAGCAGGTGTTGACCCGGGTCGACCACAACTACCGGGTCGACCAGCTGACCCGCGTCGGCCGCGACAACGAGTGTCTGGCGCTGGCGGCGGCGGTCAAGTTCCACATCGAGCGCCGTGTCTTTGTCGACGGCAACAAAACGGTGGTATTCCGCGGTCCCTGAGCAGAATTACAAGTAACCTCGAGAGTAGGTGCGTCACCTAACCGTGACGCCCATGCTCCACAGGTAAGGTCATGGCTTCTCATAGAGGGGAAATGACCATGGAACTTCACCAGCAGTATCCGGTCCGCCTGCGTATCAACGGGCAAGACCGCGAATTCAACGTCGAGTCCTGGGTGACCTTGCTTGACCTGTTGCGCGAGCGCGCAGGCATGACCGGCACCAAGAAGGGTTGCGACCAGGGGCAATGCGGCGCATGCACGGTGCTGGTCGATGGCAAGCGCATCAATTCCTGCCTGACCCTTGCGGTGATGCAGGATGGGAAGGAGATCACCACGGTCGAGGGCCTCGCCAACGGTGAAGACCTGCATCCGATCCAGCAAGCCTTCATCGACTGCGATGCCTTCCAGTGCGGTTACTGTACCCCCGGACAGCTGTGTTCGGCCGTGGGCCTGATGAACGAGGGCCAGGCCACATCGCGCGACGACGTGCGCGAACTCATGAGCGGCAATATCTGCCGCTGCGGCGCCTATCCGCAGATCGCGGACGCCGTGGTCCAGGTGATGGACCTGCGCAAGAACCAAAGTGGCGACAAGCCCGCCTTCACGACCGGGGCGGTGCTCGCATGAATCCATTCACCTTTACCCAATCGAAGGACCTCGATGGCGTGCTGGCGGCATTGAGCGCCGGCGAAGCGCGCCCGATCGCTGGCGGCACCAACCTGCTCGACCTGATGAAGGAAGGCGTGATGCGCCCTTCGCAGCTGGTCGACATCAATGGCCTCGACCTGGACCAGGTCGCACTTGACGACGACGGCGGCCTGCTGCTCGGCGCCCTCGCCCGCAACGCCGACACGGCCTACGATCCGCTGGTGCGCGAGCGCTATCCGCTGCTGTCGAGCGCGATCCTGGCCGGCGCCTCGCCCCAGCTGCGCAATATGGCGAGCAATGGCGGCAACCTGATGCAGCGCACCCGCTGCGTCTATTTCTACGACGTCGGCACCGCCTGCAACAAGCGCGAGCCCGGCACCGGTTGCCCGGCCAGGGATGGCGTCAACCGCCAGCACGCGATCCTGGGCACGAGCGAGGCCTGCATCGCGACCCATCCGTCCGATATGTGCGTGGCGCTGCGCGCGCTTGACGCGACCGTGCACGTCCAGTCCAGCGGCGGCAAGCGGCAAATCCCCTTCGCCGACTTCCACCGCCTGCCGGAAGACCATCCCGAGATCGACAATACCCTGCAACCCGGCGAACTGATCACCCACATCACCGTTCCGCAGGCCGACCGCTTCATCGCCCACAGCGCCTACATCAAGGTGCGCGACCGCCTGTCCTATGCGTTCGCGCTGGTGTCGGTGGCGGCGGCCCTGGACCTCGAGGCCGGCGGCACGATCAAGGCCGCGCGCATCGCGCTCGGCGGCGTCGCCCACAAGCCTTGGCGCGTCGAAGCGGCCGAAGCGGAGCTGGTGGGCAAGGCGGTCGGCGAGGAAGCCTTCGCCGCCGCGGCCGACGCCATCCTGCAGGGCGCGCGCGGCTATGGGCAGAACGACTTCAAGCTGGTCCTGGCGAAGAACGCCATCGTCCAGGCCTTGAACAGCGCCGCCCGCGGCACCGAGATCGCCAGCGGAAGCAAACGAGATCCAGAGGGAGACCACGCATGACCGACCTGATTCCAGAACTGCGCGCGCCGAGCGCGCCGGCCGGCACCGGCCGCGTCAAGAGCGGCATGGCCGTCTCGCGCGTCGACGGCCGCGCCAAGGTCACCGGCCAGGCCCAGTACGCGGCCGAAGTCTTCGCCCCCGACCTGTGCTACGGCGTGGTCGTCAGCAGCACCGTGGCCAAGGGCCGCATCACCCGCATCGACACCGTCGACGCCCTTACCGCGCATGGCGTGATCTCCGTGATGACCCACGAGAACCGCCCCAAGATGCGCTCGTTCGACATCGCCTGGAAGGACATGACGGCGCCGGCCGGCTCGCCTTTCCGTCCCCTGTTCTCGGACCAGATCTTCTACAGCGGCCAGCCGGTCGCGCTGGTGATCGCCGACACCTTCGAGGCGGCGCGCCATGCGGCCCAGCTGGTGCGGGTGCACTACGACGTCGAGGAACACGAGACCAACCACCTGGAGCGTCTCGACGAAGCCTATGAGCCAAAGAAGATGAAGGCCGGCTTCACCCCGCCCAGCTCCACCGGCGACGGCGAAAAGGCGTTCGCCAATGCACCGGTCAAGATCGACTCGCAGTACTACAACGGGGTCGAGCACCACAATCCGATGGAGATGTTCGCCTCCACCGTGATCTATGGAGAAGATGGTCACCTGACCATCTACGACAAGACGCAAAGCTCGCAGAACAGCCGCTGGTACGTCTCGCACGGCTTCGGCATCTCGAAGGACAAGGTCACGGTGCGCAATCCCTACGTGGGCGGCGCCTTCGGTTCCGGCCTGCGTCCGCAGTACCAGCTGCCGCTGGCCGTGATGGGCGCGCTGCAGCTGAAACGCTCGGTGCGCGTGGTGCTCACGCGCCAGCAGATGTTCAGCTTCGGCCACCGCCCCGAGACCTGGCACCGCATCCGCCTCGGCGCCGACCGTGACGGCACGCTGAAGGCGATCTGGCACGAAGCGATCCAGGAAACCTCGCGGCTCGAAGACTACGTGGAAGTGATCGTCAACTGGTCCGGCCAGCTGTACGCCTGCCCGGACATCAAGCTGGGCTACCAGGTGGTGGCGCACGACCGGTTCACCCCATTGGACATGCGCGCGCCCGGCGCCGCCCACGGCGTGCATGCGCTCGAAGTGGCGATGGACGAGCTGGCGTATGAGCTCAAGATGGATCCGCTGGCGCTGCGCCTGAAGAATTACACCGACGTCGCCCCGATCGAAGACAAGCCCTTCTCGACCAAGGAGCTGCGCGAATGCTACCGCCAGGGCGCCGAGCGCTTCGGCTGGGACAAGCGTCCGATCGAGCCGCGCACGATGGTAGACGGCGATGAACTGGTGGGCTGGGGCATGGCGACCGGGATCTGGGATTCGCTGGTGATGGTGGCGCGCGTCTCGGCCGTGCTGCACGTGGACGGCCGCCTGGTGGTGAGCAGCGCGGCGACCGACATCGGCACCGGGACCTATACCGCGATGTCGATCGTCGCCGCCGAACAGCTTGGCCTGCCGCTCGAGCAGGTGACCTTCCAGCTGGGCGACTCGACCCTGCCGATGGCGCCGATCGAAGGCGGTTCGTCGCACATGGCCACGGTTGGCTCGGGTGTGCATGGCGCCTGCGAGAAGCTCAAGAAGCAGCTGCTCAAGATGGCGGCGGCGATGCAGGATTCGCCGCTGGCGAAGGCGCGCATGCGTGACGTGGAGTTCGGCGACGGCGCGGTATTCCTGAAGAAGGATCCGGCGCAGCGGGTCGAACTCTCCGCCGTGCTGCGTGACGCCAACCTGGACCGCCTGGAGGAGAAATTCTTCATGACGCCACAGATGCTCAAGCAGCGCAAATACACGCGTGCGGTGCACTCGGCCGTGTTCTGCGAAGTGCGCGTCAACGAGAAGCTGGGCATGGTGCGCGTGACCCGCGTGGTGAGCGCGGTCGCGGCCGGGCGCATCATCAGCGCCAAGACCGCGGCCAGCCAGATCAGCGGCGCGGTGGTGTGGGGCATCAGCCAGGCCCTGTACGAAGAAACCCATACCGATGAGAGGTACGGGCGCTTCATGAACCACAACTATGCCGAATACCACGTGGCGGCGAACGCCGACATCCACGACATCGACGTGATCTTCGTGGAAGAGGACGACCGCATCGTGAGCAAGCAGCTCGGCGCCAAGGGCGTCGGCGAGATCGGGATCGTGGGCGTGGCGGCGGCGGTGTCGAACGCCATCTTCCACGCGACCGGCAAGCGCCTGCGGACCACGCCGATGACCCCGGCCAAGCTGCTGATGGGCGATCGCGAACTGCCGGTGCAGGCCCCGGTATAAATCCTTAATATCGACACGATCAGAGCGCCGACGGCCACCGCCGTCGGCGTTGTCATTTTCGAATTTTCACCTTCTGCCGTACAGCTTTTTCCGACCTTCGTCCCACCCGTGCGACATACGTATTTCCACGTAGTTGCATATCAATATGTTTACTGGTACAACCCTAGCTGCGTAAGACAACGCTAGAGCGCAGCAACGCACCACAAAGGTGCGGGCCGCCGACCCCATACCAAGAACGAGATAGACGAGGACGACAAACATGAAGCTCAAGATGCTGTGCGCTGTCGCGTGCCTGACCGCTTTCGGCAGCGGCCTGGCCCAGGCCCAGAACTACCCCACCAAGACCATCACCATGATCGTGCCGTTCGCGGCCGGCGGCCCGACCGATACGGTCGCGCGCCTGGTGGCGCAGTCGATGGGCAACACCCTCAAGCAGCAGATCATCATCGAGAACGTCGGCGGCGCCGGCGGCACGATCGGTGCGGCGCGCGCGGCCAAGGCCGCTCCCGACGGCTACACCCTGTTCCTGCACCACATCGGCCAGTCGACCGCTCCCGCCCTGTACCGCAAGCTGCCGTACAACGCGATCGACAGCTTCGAGCCGATCGGCCTGATCACCGACGTGCCGATGACCGTCGTCGCCCGCGGCAACTTCCCGGCCAAGGACATGAAAGAGCTGATCACCTACGTCAAGGCCAACAAGGACAAGGTCACCTACGCCCACGCCGGCCTGGGTTCGGCCTCGCACCTGTGCGGCATGCTGCTGCAGACCGCGATGGGCGTCGAGCTGACCACCGTGCCCTACAAAGGCACCGGCCCGGCGATGAACGACCTGCTGGGCGGCCAGGTGGACTTCATGTGCGACCAGACCACCAACACCACCAGCCAGATCAAGAGCGGCAAGATCAAGGCCTATGGCGTGACCACCAAGACCGTCGTGCCGTCGCTGCCGAACCTGCCGACCCTGGCGTCGGGCGCCCTGCCGGGCTTCGAAGTCGGCGTCTGGCACGGCCTGTACGCGCCGAAGGGCACGCCGAAGCCGGTCGTGGACGCGCTGGCCAACGCCCTGCGCGCCTCGCTGCGCGATCCGAACGTGATCAAGCGCTTCAACGACCTGGGCACCGAGCCGGTGCCGACCAACCAGGCCACGCCGGAAGCCCTGCGCACCCACCTCAAGCAGCAGATCGACCTGTGGGGTCCGATCATCAAGAAGGCCGGCGCTTTCGCCGACTGAGCATGAGTAATTGAGATCGCGTACCGTCCCGGCCTCGCCGGGACGGTACGTGTCGTCGTATCTGTCGTACCCGTTGTACCTGTCGTACCGTAGCTGAAACTTCGAACCACTGCATCCGTAACACCGCGTTTGCATCAAAAAAAGGGGACCATCACGTGCCAGCATTCATACGCCACCCAAAGGATTTTTGGAGTGGCATCGTCTTTCTCTTCTTCGGCCTGAGCGCCATCGTCATCGGCCAGGACTATGAAATGGGCACGGCCGGACGCATGGGCCCGGCCTACTTCCCCTCCGTGCTCGGCGGACTGCTGTCGCTGGTCGGGGCCGCCTCGCTGGTGCGCTCCTTCTTTCGCCAGGGCGAGCCGATCGGCCGCCTGTACTGGAAGGAGCTGGCGCTGGTGCTGGTCGCCGTGCTGCTGTTCGGCTTCCTGATGCGCGACGCGGGCCTGGTCCCGGCCACTATCCTGCTGATCCTGATCAGCAGCTACGCCGGCCAGAAATTCAACCTGGCCAAGTCGATCGCGCTGGCGATCGGCGCAACGCTGTTCGCGGTCGGCCTGTTCGTCAAGCTGCTCGGCTTGCCGATGCCTATCTTCGGCCCCTGGTTCGGTGGGAATTAAAAAAATATGGAACTCTTCAGCAATCTCGCACTCGGCCTCGAAACGGCCTTCACCCTCCAGAACCTGTTCTACTGCCTGGTCGGCGTCTTCGTCGGCACCGCGGTCGGCGTGCTGCCGGGCCTCGGTCCGATCGCCACCATCGCCATGCTGCTGCCGGCCACCTTCGGCCTGCCGCCGGAATCGGCCCTGATCATGCTGGCCGGTATCTACTACGGCGCCCAATACGGCGGCTCGACCACCGCGATCCTGGTCAATCTGCCCGGTGAGTCTTCCTCGGTGGTGACCGCCCTCGACGGCTACCAGATGGCCCGCAACGGCCAGGCCGGCAAGGCGCTGGCGACCGCCGCCATAGGTTCCTTCATCGCCGGCAGCATCGCCACCATCCTGCTGGCCGTGGCCGCGCCGCCGCTGGCCGACATGGCGCTCGAATTCGGCCCGGCCGAATACTTCTCGCTGATGGTGCTCGGCCTGGTCGCCTCGGTGGTCCTGGCCAGCGGCTCGCTGCTCAAGGCGATCGGCATGGTGCTGCTCGGCCTGCTGCTGGGCGTGGTCGGCACCGACGTCAATTCGGGCTCGGCGCGCTATACCTTCGACCTGCCTGAACTCGCCGACGGCATCAACTTCGTGATCGTCGCGATGGGCATGTTCGGCATCGGCGAAATCATCCGCAACCTGGAGCACGACGAGTCGCGCGACCTGGTGATGAAGAAGGTGAAAGGCCTGATGCTCAACAAGGACGACTTCAAGCGCATCTTCTGGCCCGTCATCCGCGGCACCGGCCTCGGCTCGATCCTCGGCATCCTGCCGGGCGGCGGCGCCATGCTGGCATCGTTCGCCTCGTACTCGCTGGAGAAGAAAGTCTCCAAGAATGCAGCCCAGTTCGGCAAGGGCGCGATCGAAGGCGTGGCAGCGCCGGAATCGGCCAACAACGCCGGCGCCCAGACCTCCTTCATCCCGATGCTGACCCTCGGCATTCCGTCGAACCCGGTGATGGCGCTGATGATCGGCGCGATGATCATCCAGGGCATCCAGCCGGGTCCGGCCGTGATGACCGAGCAGCCAGGCCTGTTCTGGGGCCTGATCGTCTCGATGTGGATCGGTAACCTGTTCCTGGTCGTGCTGAACCTGCCGATGATCGGCATCTGGGTGCGCATGATCATGGTCCCGTACCAGATGCTGTATCCGGCAATCCTGTTGTTCTGCGCGATCGGCGTGTTCAGCCTGAACAACAGCCAGTTCGACGTCTACCTGATGGCGCTGTTCGGCCTGCTCGGCTACCTGTGCGCCAAGCTGGAACTTGAGCCGGCGCCGATGCTGCTCGGCTTCATCATCGGCCCGATGATGGAGGAGTACCTGCGCCGCGCCCTGCTGCTGTCGCGCAGCGACCCGATGGTGTTCATCGAGCGTCCGATCTCGGGCGTGATGCTGGGCCTGGCCGCGGCGGCGATGATCGTCGTGCTGCTGCCGTCGCTGCGCAAGAAGCGCGACGAGGCGTTCCAGGAAGACTGATCGGACGGGTGCGCAAGCACTGCCCGGCGCCGGCCCTCACAGGCCGGCGTTTTTTTTGCTCAGTCGGCGCGGCGGCGCATCGAGCCGGCGACGAGGGCCAGGGTCGCGAACGATGCCACCGCAGCGTTCGCCGAAACGCGGTCCATCACGAATCCGAACGCCATCGCTCCCAGGGTCTGACCCACCGCGAGCGCCAGGAAGCCCACGGTTACCCCGGTCGCCGGGCGGTCGGGCAGCGCCACAATGCCCCACACCAGATAGACGCCTGTCAGCATCAGGTAGGCGGCGCCGAACAGGCCGCCGCCCGTGAACACCAGCCACGGCGGCGCACCGCCCAGCCCGACGGCGGCGATCGCCAATGCCAACGCGATGTGGAAGACCAGATGCACGACGCGCATGCCGAAGCGGGCAATCAGGGAACCCGCCGTGGCGCCTACCACACCCGCACACCCCATGACGGTCCACAGCATGCCGACCTGGCCGCCGCGCCAGTCGAGATTGGCGGCCAGCAGGTCGGCGCCGAAACTCCAGACCACCGTGCTCGCCGCCCCGCTCAAGCCCGCGGCCGCGGCCAGTCGCACGAGGTCGGGCGACAGTGGGAGTAGCGCTGCCGCGCGTACGGCCGGCTGCGCCGCCGCGCCGGCCAGCACCTTCAGCGTGGCCAGGGCCATCAGGATGGCCGCGCCGGCAAAGCCGGCGAAGGCCAGCCGCCACTCCGCGCCCATCAGCGCCGCGACGGCGCCGGACAGCGCGACGCCGGCGCTGGTGCCAGCATTGATGAAGGTATTGGTCGCATCCTGGCGCGCCGCAGGCACCATCGAGGTCACGGCCGCCGCCAGCGCCGGCGAGGCGAGCCCGGTGCTAGACCCGGCCAGGATCACGAAGGCGGCGAGCCAGGCTGGCGACGCGCTGGCGGCGATCCCGACCATGCCGGCGGCGCCAGCCGCTCCCGCGGCGACGGCCACGCGGCGCGGGCCGACCCGCTCGGTCAGCCATGCCGCCAGCACGATCGCCAGGCAGAAGCCGAGGAAGGAGCCGGCCGAGATGATTCCGGCCAGGGTTGACGAGAGTTCGAAATCGTCTGCGATCGCCGGCAGGAACAGGCCGAAGGCGAAGCGCGCGAAGCCGTAGCAGACCGCGATCAGGCCGAAGCCGGTGACGCCGAGCGTGAGGGTCCGGTTCATGACCGCAGTGTAAAACGATCGTTTTGCACTGGGGCGCACGGCTGAGCCTTGTTCGAACCTGCGCTGCATCGCCAGCGGCGCGGCTCCGGGCAGGCCCGCTCACATGACGATCCAGAACAGGTCCTGGCCCGCAGCAGGTCGACGTTGGCCAGCCGAAGGCCGCCAGCAAGCGGGTGAATCGCCGTCGGACGTGACTGCGTTGGATGGCTACCAGATGGCCCGCAACGGCCAGGCCGGCAAAGCCCTGGATCGCCGTGCTGCTGCCGTCGCTGCGCAAGAAGCGCGACGAGGCGTTTCTGGAAGACTGATCAGCTACCAGACCAGTTCGGTAACATGACGCCGCCCGGCGCTGCTCTGCAGACCGGTCCCGGGCGGCTTCTTTTCCGGGTGTTCTATGCGCCGAGGATGATCATCAAAATAAAGTTGACCAAGGATAAATACGCCGCCTATAGTGTTGTCTTTCTTTTAAAACACTATAACAATGAACATCGTCCTCGCACTGGTCCTGACCTTCGCCGCCACGCTGGCCAATGCCTCGCAGCTCACCTATTCGTTTACCGGCAACTTCAGTGAGCCGTCGCGCTTTTCGTTCGGCAGCACGCCATCGGCCGAACCGATTTTCCGCGACCTGATCCAGGCTGGCGGCCTGTTCTCGGGCAGCTTCAGCTTCGACAATCGTGCCGTTCCGCTCTACCAGGAAACCGGCAATCCGGGTTTTGCGCAGTACCAGGCGCAATCCTTCCAGCTCCAGGCGGGCTCCGCGTTCGACGCCGCGGCCACGTCCTGGAGTGCCGGAGAGGTCCAGGTCTTCCACTCCACCAGCGCCGATATGCAAGGGAATTTCGATGAGCTGATTGCCATGAGCGGCATGTACCTCGACGGCGAGCACACCCTGTCGCTCATTTTGCGCATGACGCCGGCAGACAGCGGCGCCTTCAAGGATGGCCGCGTGCCGGATGGTTACAACCGTTTCGTCGATGCCACGCTCAGTCTCTACCTTTACCACTACGACGAGGCGATGTTCGACTACGTCAGTGCGCCGTTGCAGGTGACGCTGGGCAGCGCTGGCGCCGCAGTGCCGGAGCCGGCGACCGGCCTGTTGATGCTGGCCGGGTTGGGCGCACTGGCGATGCGCCGCCGGCGCGCCTGATCACGGATCGCCAGCTTACCGCAGCGCACGTTAGCGCCCTCTACTGCAGTCGCTTTTGCAAGCCAAGCAGCACGGCGCCCACCAGGCCGACCCACATCACGATCCAGAACAGATCCTGGCCGGCCAGGAATCCCGCCTGGCGCAAGAGCTCGCCCCGGTGATCGGCCATTGGCTGCGCGTGCTCGCCCAGGCGCGAGACATGCAGCGCCGTGCGCTCCTGCAGCGCGATATTGGTCACGCCGACGCCCAGCGCCAGGCCGACCTGGCCGAGCATGTTCTTGAGTTGCTGGGCGTGCGCGAAGACCACGTTGTCGGCCTGCAGGTCCTTGAACGAATGGATCGCGGCGGTCGCCATGCCGAGCGTCAGGAAGCCGCCGAACAGGCCAAGCCACAGCATCACCGTGTCCCAGGCATCGGCGCGCGGATCGAGGGTCGCGAAGCGCCAGCCCAGCGCCGCCAGCATCAGGAAGCCGGTCACGAAGAACTTCGTCGGATGCGGATTGCGCTTGACCATCTGCAGCATCACGGTGAACACGACGAAGGTCGACAGCAGGCCCACGCCCTGCAGCACGCCCGCCTGTTCCAGTCCCATGCCCAGGCCCTTCTGTACCGCTTGCGGCAACAGGGTATTGACCATGCCGAGCAACGCGTAGCAGACCGCGAAGATGAGCAGGCCCAGGCGGTAGCGCGCACTGGCCAGGATGTTCAGGTGCAGGAAGGGTTCGCGCCGGCGCCCCTTGAGCAGGCCGAAGGCCAGCAGCAAGGCGAGGCCCAGCGCCAGGTGGCCGAGCAGCGCGGCGCGCTCGCCGCCGTGCCAGTCGTAAGTCAGGTGCTGCAGGGCGTACAGCGTGATCGCGGCGCCGCCGCCGAGCAGGATCGCATCCGGCACATGGAGACGCGTCGGGGTGCCGTCCAGCGTGTCGGCGCCGAGAGGCAGCCAGCGCGCCGCGATCCCGGCGCCGATCGCGGCCAGCGCCGCCAGCAGCAGGAACATGCCGCCCCACGCTTCGTGCCCGACGAACTTGGCCGCGGCCAGGGGGCCGAGCGCCAGGCCGAGCGACAGCGCGCTGCCGAATGCCGCGATGCCCTGCAGGCGCTGGGGTGACGGCGGGATCAGGTTCACCATCATGCGCGAGGCCGTCATGAACACGCCGCCGCCCATCGCCATCAACAGGCGTCCACCGGCGAAGGCCGCGACGCTGCCGCTGCCCGCGCAGATCCAGGCGCCGATCATGTAGAACACCACGCCTCCGAGCAGGTAGTTGCGCCAGCCGAGGCGCTGCACCAGCACCGTCAGCTGCGAGATCGACAGCACCGCCACCGCCGCGTACAGCGCCGACACGGTCGCGTATTCCTCGGGCGAAGCGCCGACGTGGCCCATGATCGCCGGCGCCGCGAACACCGTCATCCCGGTCGAGAGGAACTCGATGAAGTTGAAGACGAAGATCGCGGCCAGCAGGGCCGGACGCGGAATGGTCACACTAGTGGGGGCGTTCATCGCCTGCCCTTTCCATCAACGCGACGCCACCGCGCCCGGGTGGCCGAGCGCGCGCCGGATCGCCTCCTCGGCGCCATGCGACTCGGTCTCGAACACGACGGTCTTGTATTGCTGGCGCACGGCGCCGGCCTGCATCAGGCTCAGGCCCTGCTTGCTGCTGGTGTCGATCGCCACCTTCATCGACAGGCCCAGGCGCAGCGGATGGCGCGCCAGGTCCGCCGGGTCGAGCGCGATGCGCACCGGCACCCGCTGCACCACCTTGATCCAGTTGCCGGTCGCGTTCTGGGCCGGGACGGCGGCGAAGGCGCTGCCGGTGCCGGCTTCCTGGCCGACCACGCGGCCATGGAAGACGACGTCCTTGCCGTACACGTCGGCCGTCACCGCCACCGGCTGGCCGATGCGCACGTCCCTGAGCTGGGTTTCCTTCAGGTTGGCGGTAACCCACATCTGGTCCAGCGGCACGATCGCCATCAGGGGCGTGCCCTGCGCCACGCGCTGGCCGATCTGGACGTTGCGGCGGGCCACGATGCCGCCCACAGGCGCGGCCAGCGTGGTGCGCGCCAGGCCCAGCGAGGCGTCGCGCAGCTGGGCGATCGCGGCCAGCACGTCGGGGTGGCTTTCGACCGTGGTGCCGTCGACCATCGCCAGCGCCGAGCCGACCTGCTGGCGCGCGGCCGTGAGCGCCGCGCGGGCGGCGGCCACCGCATCCTCGGCGTGGCGGATGTCCTCGCCCGAGACGGCGCCGGTGTCGGCCAGCTTGCGCCGGCGTTCCAGGTCGCTGTTGGCCTTGCCCAGATCCGCCTCGCGCTGGGCGACCGTGGCGCGCAGCTGCTCGACGCCGGCGAACTGGGCCCGCACCTGGCGCGCCGACTTGGCCAGCGCCGCCTCGGCGCGGTCCTGGGCCAGGCGCGCGTCGACTTCGTTCAGTTGCACCAGCACCTCGCCGGGCCGCACGAAATCGGTGTTGTCGGCCGCGATGCGGGTCACGGTGCCGCCCACCTGCGGCGTCACCTGCACCAGGTTGCCCTCGACGTAGGCGTCTTCGGTGTGCTGGCTGTTCCAGCCGATGCCCAGCACCTCGGGCGAAGACCAGGCGATGCCGCCGGCGGCGGCCAGCACGGCGGCGGTCAGGCCGATCGCAATCTTGCGGCGGCCCTGGGGAGCGTTGTTCGTATTCTTGGTGTCCATAGGGTTCTCTCGATTGTTCAATGCGCGGCTGCGGCCTGGTAGCCGCCACCCAGCGCGCGCACCAGGTTCACGTCCAGTTCATAGGCTCGGGCATCCAGGTCGGCCTGGGCGCGGCGCTGGGCCACGACCTGGGTCTCGGCGATCAGCACCTGCACGAAGTTGCCGAGGCCCGCGCGGTAGCGCTGCTCGGCCAGGTCATAGGCTTGCTCGGCGGCCGCCAGGGCCTGGTCCTGCTCGCGCACCCGCTCGCCCAGCCAGCGCAGCGACGTCAGTTGCGCCGTCACGTCGCGCAGCGCCTCGATCACGGCGGCGTTGTAGTTCTCGACCGCGACGTCGAACTCGGCATTGCGCGCCGCGAGGTTGCTGCGCAGGCGTCCGCCGTCGAGCAGCGGCAGCGTCACCAGCGGGCCGGCGGCAAAGCTGCGGCTGCCGCCCTGTAGCAGGCGGTCGAAGCCCAGGCTGGCCAGGCCGCCGGACACGCTCAGGTTCACGGTTGGATAGAACTGCGCCTTCGCGACGTCGATCTCTCCACTGGCCGCTTCGACCTGCCAGCGCAGCGCCACCAGTTCCGGCCGCCGGCCCAGCAGCGCGGCCGGCACGTCGGCCGGCGCAGCCGCCGGATGCTCCAGGCGCAGCTGCGGACGGGCGATCGCCTCGGCCGCGTCCTGGCCCTGGCCGCCCAGGGCCGCGATCTGGCCGCGCGTCAGCGCGATCGCCTCGTCCAGCGCCGCGATCTGGCCGCGCGCGGCCGGCACGCCGATCTCGGCCTGCTTCAGCTCCGCCTGGCTGTCGAGCTGGGCGGAGACGCGCTGCTGCACCAGCTCGAGGATGCGGCTTCTCTGGCGCAGCTCGCGCTCGGCCAGGTCGCGCTGGGCGTACAGGTGATCCAGGCGCAGGTAGGCCTGCACGACGGTGGTCGACACGGCCAGGCGCGCGGCCTGGGCTTCGGCCTCGCGCGCATTGACGCGGCCGGCGGCGGCGGTCACGCTCGCTGCGTTCTTGCCCCAGAAATCGAGTTCATAGCCCAGGTTGACGCTGGCGTCGTTGACCCATTGCCAGCTCCCGGCCAGCGGCTTGGGCACGCTGCCGTTCTCGCTGTAGCGCTGGCGCGCGGAGCGCACCGACGCATTGGCCTGAGGCGCCAGGCTGGCTGCGGCCATGCCTTCGAGGGCCGCCGCCTGGCGCACCCGCGCGAGCGCGCCGGCGATCGTCGGGCTGGCGTCGCGTGCCCCGTCCACCAGCCGGTCGAGCTGGGGATCGCCATAGACGCGCCACCAATCCTGCGCCGGCCAGGCGGCGCTCTCGGTCGCCAACGACCCAATAGCGCGCGATGAATTCTGGGCCGCGTCCCCGTTCAGGCGGGCCAATTGCGGCTGCGCGCCCATCGACACGCAGCCACCAAGAAGGAGCATCGCAGAAACAAGCGCCAGGCGGGTCGATAACCGGCCTGGCGCGGGAAGAGATGGAAGCATGAAGCGCCTCGGCAAAAATACAGGAATAGCCGAAGCATAGTTGCTGTGAGTTATTTAGGCCATGCCAGAAGCGGCATGGGAACTATGCAGATTCGGCATAACCGGTCTCCGCGCCCAGCGTATTGGTCAAGGTCGTCAGCACGAATTCGCGCAGCCAGCGGTTGGCAGGGTCGCGATGGCTGCGCTCGTGCCAGTACAGCGCCAGCTGCAGCGGCGGCAGTTCGACCGGCATGGGCGCCAGCGCCAGGCCGAGGTCGCGCGCCAGCGGCCGCGCCAGGCGCAGCGGGATGGTGGCGATGGCGTCGGTATGCAGCGCGATGTGGGCGGCCGAGGTAAAACTCGGCACATGGCACAGGATGCGCGTGGGTTCCAGCAGCGTCTCGAGCTTGCGGGTCACGGCCACGTTGTGATGGCTGGTGTGTTCCATCTCGATCAGCACATGGCGGTGGGTCAGCCATGCCTCGCGGTCCAGCTGCCCGGCCCAGGGATGGCCGCGCCGCATCAGGCAGGCGTATTCGTCGTCCCACAGCTTGCGCTGGCGGATATTGTTGAGCAGGTGCGGAAAGCGCCCGATGGCCAGGTCGATGTGGCCGCGCTCGAGCTGGGCCTCGAGCGAGCCGGGATCGATGTGCACGCTGCGCAGCTGCAGCCCGGCGGCGCCGTTTTCCAGCTTCGCCAGTCCGTCCAGCAGCTGCGGCAGGATGTTCACCACCGCGCCGTCGACCATGTAGAGGCCGAAGGAACGGGTGGCGCTGAGCGGATCGAACGCAGCCGGGCCGCCTTCGAGCTGGCGCGCGGCGTCCAGCACCGCCGCCACCGGGCCGGCCAGCTCGAGGGCGCGCGCGGTGGGCTGCATGCGCTGGCCCGAGCGCACGAACAGTGGGTCGCCGAAGTGACGCCGCAGTTTCGCCAGCGCGCGGCTGACGGTGGGCTGGGTCATGCCGAGCAGTTCGGCGGTGCGGGTAAGGCTGCCCTCGCGCAGGAGGCTATCGAGGATCAGTAATTGAGAGAGGTCGGGGATCACCGCCGCATCATAACATTGCGGCAACTAGCGTGTGATCCCCCCGGGGGTGGTCAGCCGCCCAGCACCTTGCGCAGGGTGCGCGACAGGTCCTCGGCCGAGAACTTGGCGACGTAGGCGTCGGCGCGCACGTTCTTGACGTGTTCTTCGTTGGTGCTGCCGGACAGCGAAGAGTGGATCACGACCGGCAGGTTGCCGAAGCGATTGCTCGACTTGATGTTGCGGGTGAGCGTAAAGCCGTCCATCTCGGGCATCTCGAGGTCGGTCAGCACCATGGCCACGCGGTCGTAGACGGTGCGGCCTTCGGCTTCGGCCGCGGCGGCGATCGTGCCCAGCTGGTCCCAGGCTTCCTTGCCGCTTTTGGTCATGATGTAAGGCAGGCCCATCGCGTCCAGGCCCTGCTCGATCAGCGAGCGCGCCACCACCGAGTCGTCCGCCGCCAGGATCACGGCGCCCGGCTTGATCGCGATCTTGGCGCCCACTGCCTGCACCATGTTTTCGCGCTCATGGGTCGGGTTCAGGTTGCGCAGGATGGTTTCGACGTCCAGCACCTGGGCCAGGCGCGCCGGCTGGCCGTCCTGCTCGGGCAGGCGCGCGATGCTGGTCACCATGCCGCTGCCGGCGCTGTGCTCGGCGGTCATCACCTGGCTCCAGTCCAGGCGCACGATCTCTTCCACGCTCTCGACGGCGAAGGCCTGGGTGGTTCGCGCGAACTCGGTCACCAGCATGATGTTCAGGCCGGTCTTGGGCTTGACGCCGGTGATGCCCGGCAGGTCGAGCACCTGGATGATCTGGCCGCGCAGGTTCACCACGCCCAGCACGTGCTGGGGCGCGCCGGCTACCGCCGTGATCTCGGGCATGGCCACGATCTCGCGGATCTTGAAGACGTTGATGCCGAACAGCTCGTTATGGTTGCCCTGCTCGTCACCGCCCAGGCGGAACAACAGCAATTCGAATTTATTGGTGCCGGTCAGATTGCTGCGTTCGTCGACTTCTTGTTGTACCGATTTCATGTTCCATCCTGGATAAATAGTGCTACACGGAAACCATTGCGGAACTCATTGTAGTCGTGCGGCCCTTTCTTGGGTCAATACGACGCACGCGCCTTGCTGATTTTGCCGGAACCAGTGCAAAAAAACCACGGATTGTCACACCAGGCCAGTCAGGTAATATACGCCGATGACAACAAACACCGCCGCCGTCTTGATCAGGGTGACGGCGAAGATGTCGCGGTAGGCTTCGCGGTGGGTCAGCCCGGTGACGGCCAGCAGGGTGATCACGGCGCCATTGTGCGGTAGCGTATCCATGCCGCCGCTCGCCATCGCCACCACGCGGTGCATCACCTCCAGCGAAATCCCCGCGCTTTCGGCGCCGCGGATGAAGACGTCGGACATCGCAGCCAGCGCGATGCTCATGCCGCCCGAGGCCGAGCCGGTGATGCCTGCCAGCGAGCTGACCGAGACTGCCGCGTTCACCAGCGGGTTCGGGATGCTGCGCAGCGCATCGCTCACCACCAGGAAGCCCGGCAGCGCAGCGATCACGCCACCGAAACCATACTCCGACGCCGTGTTCATCGCCGCCAGCAGCGCGCCGCCCACCGCCGCCTTGCTGCCGTCGGCGAAACGCCCGGCCACGCGCCCGAATGCGGTCGCGATCACGAACAGGATCCCCAGCAGCAGCGCCGCCTGCACCGCCCAGATCGCGGTCACGGTCTTGATGGTGGTGGTCACCGGCGTCGCGATCCCGGGCAGGATCTCGGGCGGCACCGTGTGGCTGTCGCCGCCGTACCAGACCGGAATCATGCGGGTGAAGACGAAGTTGGCCACGCCGACCAGCAGCAGCGGCGCCACCGCCAGCAGCGGATGCGGCAAGCCGCCGGCGCCCGTGTCCACCCGTTCCGGCTCGTTGACCAGCGATGTGCCGTAGCCCTCCCCCTTGCCGGCGGCCGCACGGCGCCGCCATTCGAGGTAGGTCAGGCCGACCGCCAGGATGAAGATCGCGCCCGTGGTGCCCAGCACCGGCGCGGCCCACGAGGTGGTCTGGAAGAAGGTGGTCGGGATGATGTTCTGGATCTGAGGCGTCCCTGGCAAGGCATCCATCGTGAACGAGAAGGCGCCCAGCGCGATCGCCCCCGGCAGCAGGCGCTTGGGGATCTCGCTTCTCCGATAGAGTTCGGCCGCGAACGGATAGACCGCGAACACCACCACGAACAGCGACACGCCGCCGTAGGTGAGCAAGGCGCACACGGCGACGATGACGGCATTGGCGCGCGCCGCGCCGATGTAGCGGATCGCAGCCGCCACGATGGACTCGGAAAAGCCCGACAGTTCGATCACCTTGCCGAACACCGCGCCGAGCATGAACACCGGGAAGTACAGCTTGACGAAGCCGACCATCTTTTCCATGAAGATGCCGGAGAAAACCGGGGCGACCTGCGCCGGGTCGGTGAGCAGCACGGCGCCGAGCGCGGCGACCGGCGCGAACAGGATGACGCTGTAGCCGCGGTAGGCGGCGAACATGAGGAAGGCCAGCGCGGCCAGGACGATCAGGAAGGACACGAAGACTCCATGGTGATGGCATGTAAAGACGTCATCATTATAGAAAGGGAGCGCGGCCGTGGGCCAGCGTTTGTGCCGGTGCCGCGCGCGCTCATGCAGGCGGCATGGGCTCCCTCCTTCAGCTCACATTGTCCTCGACCCGCGGCGTCGTCGAGCCACTGGCAAGCGTGATGCGGGTGCGCTTGGCCAGCGGCGCGCCCGGCGCGGCGCCGTTCGCGTCCAGCGGCTTGACCTTGGTGAACACGACGCTGAATGAAGCCGCGGTGACGGTGGCCACCGCATAGCCCTGGGCATCGTGGTCGGCGTAGGCGAAGGCCGGATTGTTCATGCGCAGCACCTGGTCGAAGCCCTGCGGCGTGGCCACCAGCGGCGCCAGCGGTGTGCTGCCGGCGCCGGCGCGCAGGTACTGGTAGAACGAGGAGCTGCTGATGCCGGCGCTGACGAAATCCACCGCCACCGGTTTGCCGCTGCGCGGGTCGTTGCTGTCGTAGATCACGCCGCACTGGAAGGCGTGCAGGTCGCCCGTGATCGCCACCACGTTCTTCACGCCGTTGCTGGCCAGGTGGCCCAGCATCTCGGCGCGGTAGGAAGGATAACCATCCCAGCCGTCGGCGTTCACGATGTACAGGTTGTCGAACGGCGGCGGCGCCATGGTGCGCATGTCGAGCCACATCCGGTTCAGGGTCACTTCGTTGCCCCACACTTTCCAGGTGGCCGTCGAACCCTTCATGGTGTCTTTCCACCACTGGGTCTGGGTCGGTCCGAGAAGGCCGGGATTGCGGCCCAGCGCCGCCTTGGCGCCGGCCTCGAACTGGGCCAGCAGCGGCTGCGGCACGAAATAGCGCGAGCCGATCGAATCGTCGCCGTTCACCGGGTCGCCCTGCAGCATGCTGGCGTAGGTCGCTTCATTGACCACGTGGTCGTCGCGGTACAGCCGCTGGTCGGTCATCACCAGGTGCATCAAGGTGCCGAAGCGGAAGTCGCGGTAGATGCGGATATTGTCGTAGCCGGCCTTGTTCAGGTCGAACGAGACGTCGCCCCAGTCGACCGGCATGTACTCGGCCCAGGCCTGGGTGGCGTTGCGGCGGCGCGAGGTCTGCTGCTGGTTGGCGTTGTCGTAGGTCTGGTGGTCTTGCCAGCAATCGTCGGAAAATTCATGGTCGTCCCAGATCACGATCATCGGGCACTTGGCGTGCAGCGCCTGCAGGCGCGCGTCGCTGCGATAGGTGCGGTACAGGGTGCGGTAGTCGGCCAGTGTGTTGGCGTAGCGCGCGCCGCCGGCGATCGTCACGCCGTCCGGCAGCTCGATGCGCGCATGGGCCGGCTCGGCGCGGCCGGCCTGGAAGTCGGCGCCGACCGTCTCGTAGACGTAGTCGCCCAGGTGGACGATGAAATCGAGTTCCTCGGCCGCCATCATGCCCATCGCGGCCCAGTGGTTGACGCTCCAGTCCTGGCAGGTCATCCAGGCGAAGCGCATCTGGGCCGGGGTGCTGGCGGCGCCTGGTGCGGTCCTGGCCTGGCCCACCGGGCTCAGGTCGGCGCCGGCGCGGAAGCGGTAGTAATAACGGGTGGCCGGGGCCAGGCCGGTCAGCTTGGCGCGCACCGTGTGGTCGTAGGCCGGCACCGCCTTCAGCTCGACCACGCCGGCGACCTGGGTGAACGCAGTATCGGTAGCCACCTCGAGCCGCAACTCGACCTCTTCGCTGCCGCCCTTCGGCGCACAGCGGGTCCAGAACACGATGCTGCCCTCCTTCGGATCGCCGCTGGCGACGCCCAGCGGGAAGGTGAAACTGCCCTGCGGCGGTGTGTCATCCGAGCCGCCGCAGGCGGCCAGCAAGCCGCCCGCGCTGGCGACGGTAAAGTATGCGCTACTGCGTAAAAAGCCGCGACGATCCACGTGATTTCTCCTGTTGAAAACGTGCGGGCAGTCTAGCGAGCGGATATGTCCAAGGCGTGACAGGACGGCGGCGTTATACTCCAGCAAAAGGTTTCCGCGAGGATAAATATGCGAGCTGCATCATGACCCGCCACCGGATCGGCATCGTCGGCGCCGGCACCGCCGGCCTGGCCACGGCGATCGCCTTCGCCCGCGCCGGGCATGCGGTCGACGTATTCGAAAAACATCCATCGCTGGCCACCCTCGGCGCGGGGGTGCTGATCCAGCCGCAGGGCGTCGCCGCGCTCGACGAGCTGGGCGTGGGCGCGGCATTCGAGGCGATCAGCGTGCCGATCGAACGCCTCGTCGGCAAGTGCGAACGCGGCTGGACCCTGGTCGACATCCCCTATCGCGACCTGCAGGCGCGCGCGGTCAGCCGGTCGGCCCTGGGCGGCGTCCTGGAGCGCGAATGCGCCGCACTCGGGGTGCGGCTGCACTTCGGCTGCGACGTCCGCGCCGTCTCGGCCGATGGCGCCACGGGCATCGTGGACGTGGGCGGGGTCCAGCACGGCTTCGACGCCGTCGCGATCGCCAACGGCGCCTCCTCGCGGCTGCCAGCCGCCTGTGGACTGGCCACCGCGTCGACCTTGTATGACTGGGGCGCGCTGTGGTCGCTGGTCGACCTGGACGACTGGCCAGATCCGCACCTGCTCGCCCAGCGCTACGGCGGCACGGAGCGCATGTTCGGCATCATGCCGACCGAGCGCGTGGGCCGCCAGCTGCGCGTGTCGCTGTTCTGGAGCCTGCGGCGCGACCGCTACGCCGACTGGCGCGCGGCGCCGCTCGCCGACTGGAAGCGCGAACTGCTCGCGCTTTGGCCCGCAGCGCGGCCGGTGGTCGACCGCATCCACTCTCACGAGCAGCTGGCTTTCGCCAGCTACCATCACGCCCGGCCGTCGCGGCTGGCGGCGGGACCGGTCTGCATCGTCGGCGACGCCGCCCATGCGATGAGTCCCCAGCTCGGGTTGGGCACGACGCTCGCGGTGCAGGATGCGCTAACGCTGGCCGCCTGCGTCGACGCGGCCGGACCAGGCGCGGGCCTGGCGCGCTATTCGAGCAGCCGCCTGCGCACCGTGCGCGCCTACCAGGCCTTGAGCCGCGCGCTCACGCCCTGCTTCCAGGCCGACGGCAAGGGCCTGTGGCGCGACCTGCTGTTCGCCGGCGCCTTGCAGGTGCCGGGCAGCCGCTACCTGATGCACCGCAGTATCGCGGCGCCGCGGCGCTGCGTGCGGCGCGCCTGGGCCGCGGGCTAGAACAGCGTTTGCTGAGGGCTCGTGAGATTGGCGAAGCTGTCGCCCAGGAAGGGCAGGATGGCGTCGGCCACCGGTTCCAGCTGGCGCGTGAGGTAGTGTTCGTAGTCGATGGCTCCGTGGCGCGCTTCCATCGGCTCGGGGCCGTTCAAGGTCATCACATAGCGGATCCAGCCGCCCTTGCGGTAGAGCGCGGGGCGGCCCTGGCGCAGGTGGTGCTCGTCGGCCATGCGCGCGGCGCGCACGTGCGGCGGCACGTTGCGCTGGTATTCCTCCAGCGGCCGGCGCAGGCGCTTGCGGTAGACGAGATCGTCGTCGCATTCGCCGCGCAACATGCGCGCGACCAGCTCGCGCACATAGTCTTCGTAGGGCTGGCCCTTGAAGATGCGCTCATAGAGCCCCTGCTGGAAGGCTTGCGCGAGCGGGGTCCAGTCGGTGCGCACCGTCTCCAGGCCTTTATAGACCATCTCCTCGCCGCCGTCGACGGTCGCAGCCAGCCCGGCGTAGCGCTTCTTGCTGCCTTCATCGGAACCGCGCACTGTCGGCATCAGGAAGCGGCGGAAGTGCACGTCGTACTCCAGTTCGAGCGCGCTCTCGATGCCCAGTTCGGCCTGCAGATGCGTTCGCCACCAGCCGTTGACGTGATCGACCAATGCCTGCCCGATGCGGCGCGCATCGGTCTCGGCATGCTCGCGCCCCAGCCAGACGAAGGTCGAATCGGTGTCGCCGTAGATCACCTGATAGCCCTGCTCCTCGATCAGCTCGCGCGTGCGGTGCATGATGTCATGACCGCGCATCGTGATCGACGAGGCCAGCCGCGGGTCGAAGAAGCGGCAGCCGGTGGTGCCGAGCACGCCGTAGAAGGCGTTCATGATGATCTTCAGCGCCTGCGACAGCGGCGCATTGCTTTCCTTCTTCGCGGCCTCGCGGCCGGCCCAGACCTGGGTCACGATGCCGGGCAGGCAGTGCCGGGTGCGCGAAAAACGTCCACCGCGATAGCCCGGCACCGTGGCTTCCTCGGGCTCGCGCAAGCCTTCGACCAGGCCGAGCGGATCGATCAGAAAGGTGCGGATGATGGACGGATACAGGCTTTTGTAGTCCAGCACCAGGACCGAGTCGTACAGGCCCGAGCGCGAATCCATCACGAAGCCGCCGGGGCTGTCGGCGCCGGCGACGTCGCCGATGTTCGGCGCCACCCGCCCCTGGCGGTGCAGCAGCGGCATGTACAGGTGCTCGAACGCCGCCACCGAACCGCCGCTGCGGTCGGCCGCCAGCCCGGTCACGCTGGCGCGCTCCAGCAGGAAGGCCATCAGCTTGGTCTTGTCGAAGATGCGTGTGACCAGCTCGCAATCCTTGAGGTTGTACCAGGCCAGCGCCGGCTTGTCCTCGGCGAACATGCGGTCGATCTCGGCCATGCGGTCGTGCGGGTTGTCGATCGCCTTGCCTTCGCCCAGCAGGGCGCGCGAGACGTTCTCGAGACTGAAGGACGGGAAGCTCCAGGTGGCCGAGTGCAGCGCGTCGATGCCGTCGATGACCAGGCGGCCGGCGATGCAGATGAAGTAGTGTTCCTGCTTGCCGCCATGCTCGCGCCACTCGATTGCGCTGCCGTCGCGGCCCAGGCGCAGCGGGCGATTGAAGCGGTCGGCGTGTTTTTGCAGCACCCGCATATCGAACTGGATCAGGTTCCAGCCGATGATGGCGTCGGGGTCGTGGCGGATGAACCATTCTTCCAGCCGGTCGAGCAGTGCGAGCCGGGTGTCGCAGTAGTCGAGTTCAAAATCCCGCTCGACCTCTTGCCCATTGGGCGGCCCCAACATATAGACCTGGCGCTGGCCGCAGCCTTCGAGCGCGATCGAGCGCAGCTCGCCCTGGAAGGTGGTCTCGATGTCGAGCGACACCGTGCGAATGGTCGGCCGATAGCCCGGCGCCGGCTTCAGGACAGCGTCGACCAACAGCAGCGGATCGCCGTCGACCGGCGTCCCGGCGAAGCTCACCGGCGCCGTGATGAAGCGCTCCATCAGGTAGCGCTCGGGCGGACGCACGTCGCCCTCGAACACGTCGAGGCCGTGCTGGCGCAGCTGCTTTTCGATGCGCAGCAGCTGGCGGTATTTGCGGCAATACAGGCCGGCGACCGGCCGGTGGCGAAAATCGAGCAGGTCGAGCGGGCGCAATTCCCAGCCGCGCTCGTCGATCAGCAACTGCTCGACGGTGGCGCGCTGCTCCTCGGGGATGAAGGCCACCGGCTTCTGCGCCGGCAGCCGCAGGCGGCGCGGCCCGGCATCGGTGGCGAGCCAGAACTCGACTTCGCAGCCGGCGGCGGTGTCGCGCCAGTGGCGCGTCAGGAGGAAGCCAGTGTCCATCACCGGTAACGCTGCAGCTCGGCCTCGGTGAAGCCGGCCTGGCGCCGGCCTTCGATATTGAACGGTCCCTTGAGGACGGGCGCCTTGTAGCGCACGGTCAGTTCGTCGTAGGTGGCGATCGGCTCCAGCCCGCGTTGCTCGCACAGGCTGAAGTACCAGCGGTTGCCGATTTCGACATGCCCTACTTCGTCCACCAGCAGCCGGTCGAGGATCAGGGCTGCCGCCAGGTCGCCGGCCTGGGCGATCTTCTTGCGCAGCGGCGGAATCGCATCGAGCCCGCGCGCCTCCAGGGTGCGCGGCACCAGCGCCATTCGGGCCATGACGTCGTCACTGGTCTTTGCCACCATCTCCCACAGGCTGTCGTGGCCGGGGAAGTCACCGTAGGCGTAACCGAGCGTGGCCAGGTGCGCGCTCAGCATCGTGAAGTGCAGCGCCTCTTCGTCGGCCACGCGCAGCCAGTCGAGGTAATACCGCTCCGGCATGCCGGCAAAGCGCCACAGCGCATCCAAAGCCAGGTTGATGGCGTTGAATTCGATGTGCGCGAGGGCGTGGATCAGCATGGCCCGGCCCTCGGGCGTGGCCATCGAGCGGCGGCCGACCTGCAGCGGCGGCACCAGTTCGGGGCGGATCGGGCGGCCGGGAATGCCGGCGGGCGCGACGAGTGCGACGCCGGTGTCGATGCGCACGTTCCCGGCCTTGCAGGCGGCGGTCAATGCGGCGACCGCCTGGGCCTTGGTTGCGGGATCGGTTTCGAGCAGCGCGTGCAGCGCGGCGGCGCGGAGTTCCATCGTGTGATCTGTTCTGGCGAAAGATGGCATTTTACTCAATTCGTTCCGTGCCTGTGCCGCCGATATCGGCCCTGGCGCCGGGCCAGCGTTCAGATTGAGGATGACCAAGAACGATTACGACAGGACATGAAATACTCTGAGCGTCCATCAAAGGAGGGAACGCACATGACGACGTATGCGGAACTTTTCCAAAAACTGACGGCGAGTGAAAAGATTCATCTAGCCTTGTTTCCCGAGCAGGTGGCGGTGATCAAGCGATCCTCGCAGCGCGCACTGCTCGAGAGCGAGCTGCGCTTTCCTGGAAGCCGCCGCAATACGCCGGGGGACGCGTTTCGTCACTGTTTTTGGTCCGCACTTCTCGCGCGAGATATTGGGTACGCCAGTGCATGGCGGTACACGAATGCGCACGAAGCTTTTCCGGACAATCCACCGAGCGAGAAGACGATGGACCTGCATAATAATGCCGTCGGTCTGAATATTGGCCGTTACGGAGGACCGAATCAGATACTGATCTTGCGATGCATTGATGCACTCCGCAGCGGACGACTCAAGATCATCGAACGCTAGGATGACCCCATGCGAGCCGTCCTCACTGCGCTTTCTACATTGCTTGTCCTCTCCGCTTGCTCGCCGAACGTAGCCCTCGACCAGGCGGTGAAACTGGGGCACCGAGAGTTCACGCCCGAATCATGGGCCACTGCATCGCGGATCGAGCGTGGTCAGATGACCGCGTCATTCTTGCGCCAGTATGACGCTACCGCCCTCGACCGGCGCCAGGTCGAAAAGATATTGGGTCAATCCACAGGCTACTACTACTACGATAATAATCCGGCTTATTTTGTTGGCCCAGATACTGTCAACAGTATTCACGGGAAAGGCTATCTATGGGTGTTTGAAGCAAACAAGAATAACGGCCGGATCGAACGGGTTCATTTCGTTCCCGAAGTAAAGTAAATCAACTGCAACTTCGGCGCGCGAGACTTCCCGGAGAACCCGCCGGCAGAGAAAGCCATGGATCTTCATAGCAATGCAGTCGGTTTCAGGATTGCCGCACTCTCACGTCGAACCAATTACTCAGCCGACTTTGCATCAGCGCTTTACGGTCTGGGCAGTCAAGAGCGATCAAACCGGAAAAGGACCAGATGCGAATCCCGGCGCAAATTTTATTGCTCCCGATTCTGCTCTCGGGGCTGCTGGAAGACGGGATATCACGACTACGACACGAACGTTGCTCAAGTCGTCGGGCCGGATACGGTCAGGAGCACGTACGGCAAAGGATATTTACTCGTCTTTGAGGCAGACAAAGACACCGGCCGGATCGACAGCGTGTTTTTTGTACCGGATCTCGAGTAAGACAACCAGCAGCCCTACATCTGCCTGAACAAATGCGCATATACGGGACTGACCCGCGGCTTATCCGCCCGCCCACGCAGGTTCAAGGTCACCTTGCCCGTGTCATCGCGCCCCGCACTCACCACGCACGCCATATTCACCACCATGCTGCGGCTGACCTGCCGGAACCGGTCCGGATCGAGCTGCGGCAGCAAATCCTTCAGCGGCACCCGGATCAGCGCCTCGCTGTCCGCCGTCGCCACGTTCACGTACTTGTCGACCGCCTGGAAGAACACGACGTCGGCCACCGGGATCATCCGCACCACGTTGCCGACCGCCGCCCGCACCGTCGTCAAGCGCTCGGCCGACGCGGCCGCCGGCAGCAGCGCCTGGAGCTGGCCGAGCAGCTGGCCCAGCGAGTCCGCATCCGCCACGCCCACTGCCGGCACGCGCCCCGCATCGACCAGCGCGCGCAGGCGTTCCACCGTCTTGCCCAGCCGCCCCGCGCTGACCGGCTTGAGCACGTAGTCGACCGCAGCCCTTTCGAATGCCTCGACCGCGTAGTCGTCGAATGCGGTCACGAACACGATGTGCGGGAACGGCTGCGGCCCTTCCCAGCGCTCGGCCAGTTCCTCGGCCGCTTCCAGGCCGGTCTGGCCCGGCATGCGGATGTCGAGGAACAGCACGTCCGGACGCAGCGCCAGCGATTGCTCCACCGCCGCCAGGCCATTCTGGGCCGTGCCCACGATCTCCAGCTCGGGCCACAAACCCTGCAAGGTCTTGGCCAGGGTGGCGGCGAGGATCGGTTCGTCTTCTGCAATCAGGGCGCGGGTCATGCGGTGGTCTCCAGTGGAAGGGTCAGTCGGGCCAGCGTGCCCTGTGGCGGGGCTGGCGTCAGGGACATCGTCGCGCGCTCGCCATACAAGGCTTCGAGCCGCTCGCGGGTGGTCGAGACGCCCACCCCGCCGCCGCGCCGGCCATGGACCTGGCCAAGGCCCAGGCCAGTGTCGCACACTTCGATCACGAGGCTGTCGCCGGCGGCGCTGGCCTTGACGACGACCTCGCCGCCATCGACCTTCGGCTCCAGGCCATGCACGATCGCGTTCTCCACCAGCGGCTGCAGCAGCATCGTGGGCAGGCGCGCCGTCTTCAGTTCGGGCGGCAGGTCGACGCGATAGGCCAGCCGCTCGCCCATCCGCACGCCCATCAGGCCCAGGTAGGCATCCATCGCCGCGAATTCCTGCTCCAGCGTCGTGGTCTCGGCGCGCGAGACGCTCAGGGTGGCGCGCAGGTACTGGATCAGCTGGTCGAGCATCTCGCTGGCGCGGTCCGGGTCGATGGCGATCAGGCCCTGCAGGTTGGCCAGCGTATTGAACAGCATGTGCGGCTCGATCTGGGCCTGCAGCAGCCGTAGTTGCGCCTGCAGCGCCTGGCGCTCGATGATTTCGGCGCGCAGCCGTGCGGCGGCATGCTCGTCCTCGATGCGGCGCACGCGCTCGCGGTACATCACCAGCACCACCATCATCATCGTACCAATCATGGTGAACAGGATCATGCTCAAGCGGCCCTGCGTCGGATACTCGGCCAACGTGGGCGTACGGATCCCGAGCAGCATGCCGCCGGCGCGCAAACCGGTGAAGTGCGCGACCGGCGCCGTCGCGACGGCGAGCGCCAGGAACGGCGCCCATTCGCGCACGCCCCAGTGCGGCCGGTCCCACCACAGCAGCCTGCCGCCGTTGACGATGGTAAACGCGACGATACCGATGAGGATCGAAACCAGGAAATTCTCGAGGAACTGTCCCGAGACGAGGCTGATGAAGATCGCGAGCACCGCGCTGACGGCGATCGACAGCGGCAGGTCGGCCAGCAGGCGTCGCAGGCGCGACCGGGGCGCTGGCAGGAGAGATTGGATGGGACTGGACATGCTGGCTCGCTCAACTGGAAGTAAAGTCATTGTGCCCAGCAGGCGTGCGCCCGGCAAGCCGCGTTGCGACGAACCGGAGAAAGGATGGCGCGAAGCGGCTCCGGCATCGACCGAAACCGCTTCGCGGTGGCGCTTAGAAGCGGTAGTTGACCTTCACCGACGCCACCCGGCCGCGCGGATCGCCCTGGGTATAGTCGAAGAAGGCGGTCGACGAATCCCACGACGGCCGCTTGTCGCCCAGGTTATGCACGATGAAGCTGACGGTGGCCGCCTGGGTTGCCTTCCACGCCAGGTTCAGGTCGAAGGTGCCATATGGCTTGACGCGTTCTCCCGGGCGGGTGGTCTGGTCATAGCCGTCCACGTAGTTCCACACCAGCGTATTGCTCCAGTCCTGGATGTCCCAGGTCAGGCCGGTCACGCCGCGCCACTTCGGAATCGAGCCGAAGTAGTTGTTGCCGGCGCCCTCGGTCAGCGGCAGGCCGACCGCCAGCGGCTGCTCGAACGACAGCACGCGGCTCAGCTGGGCGTTCAAGGTCAGCTTGCCGTACGCGGCCAGCGGCTGCACGTGGCGCAGGTCGATGTCGAAGCCGGAAACCGAGCGGTTGCCCTGGTTGGCATACTGCCGGTACAGGGTCAGGATGCGGCCCTGGGCGTCGCGCACGATCTTGCCGGGGGCGATCGCTTCGTTGGCGATGATGTTGTCGGCCGATTCGGTGCCGATCACGCCCTCGGTCCGGATGCGGTAGAAGTCCAGGCCCAGGCTGGTGCGGTTGTTCGGGGCCAGCACGATGCCGAAGTTGGCGTTGGTCGAACGCTCCGGCGACAGGTCGGGGTTGGCGATCGTCAGGTTGGTGATGCCGCGCGCCTGGGTCGGCGAGATCGGATCGCGCGGATCTACCACGTTGCCATAGCTGACCGAGGTCGAGTTGGTGATCTCGGGCAGCGACGGCGCCCGGAAGCCGCGCGACAGCGTGCCGCGCACCAGCAGCCACGGCGCCGCCTGCCAGCGCACGCTGGCTTTCGGCGAGAAAGCGCTGCCGAAGTCGTCGTAATGGTCGCCGCGGCCGGCCAGGTTGACGCTCAGGTCTGTCAAGACCGGCACGTTCAATTCGGCGAACAGCGCCGCCACGTCGCGGCTGCCGTCGATGATGTTGATCGCCGGGCGCAGCTCGGTGCCCGACAGGACGGCCGTCGAGGTCTGCGAATCCATCTCTTCGCGGCGCCACTGGGCGCCCACCGCGAAGCCGAGCGCGCCGGCCGGCAGCTGCGCCAGTTCGCGGGTGGCGCTCAGGTCGACGGTGGTGAGCTTCGATTCGGCCGGGCGCAGGGTCGACAGGCGCAGGCGGTTGCGCACTTCTTCGCTGTTGTTGGCCTGGTTGACGAAGTCATAGCTGCCGTCCGCCAGCACCTTCTCGAATTCGTAGCGGTTGACAAAGTTCTGCACGGTCTCTTTCAGCTCGCTGCCCGAATGACCGACCGAGGCGTCGTATTCCCAGCCGCCGGCATAGCCTTTCACGCCGGTCAGCACGCGGAAGAACTCGACACGGCCCTGCTTCATGCGCGGGCCCAGGTCGAACAGGGTGGCGTTGAACGGCAGCGGGGTGGCGCCGGGATTGTTCGGATGGCCGACCGGCAGCACCACATTGATGTTGTCCAGCTGCTGGGTGACGTCGTTCCAGGCGCGCAGGCCGGTGCCGACGGTCAAGGGAGCGCTGAAGGTCTGGTCGGCGCGCGAACGCCCATACAGCACCTCGGCATAGGCCTCGTGGTCCTGGCCCAGCTTGACGGTGCCGCGCAGCGAAGCATGGGCGCGCTGGATGCCCGGGATCAGGGTCTTGTAGGTGGCCGGATTATAGGCCAGCACGTTACCGCTGCGGCCAGGAGTGATCTCGCCGTAGGGCTGGACCGCCAGCGGACCCGCATTCGCGCCGGAAGCGCCGCCCAGCCACTGAGTCGGATCGTTGTTGACGTAGTTGGTCGGCACCCAGGCCAGGGTCCCGTTCGGATTGCCGCGGAAATCGCTGCCCGCCATCCAGCCCACCTGGTCCTGCTGCAGCTTGTCGCGCCACTGCGCGTCCGCCGAGAACACGACACTATAGCCATCCTCGACCAGCGAACCGAAGCCGGTCTGCAGAGTCACGCTCTTGTCGTCCTGGCCGGTGCCCTCGGTGGAGCGGCCGGCCTGGGCGCTGATCTCGGTTCCCTTGAACTCTTTATAGAGGATGATGTTGACCACGCCGGCCACGGCGTCCGAACCGTAGACCGACGAGGCACCGTCCTTCAGCACCTCGATGCGCTGCACCGCCGCCATCGGCAGGCTGTTCAGGTCGACGAAGACTTCCTGCAGGTTCTGGGCGGTGGCGTAGGGGCTGACGCGCTTGCCGTTCACCAGGATCAGCGTGTTCTTCTGGCCCAGGCCGCGCAGCGACAGGCCGGCGGTACCGGCCGAGAAGCTGCCGGTGAACTGCTCGTTGTAGCTGTTGCCGCTGTTGGCCGAGATCGAGCGGATCACGTCGGCGATGCTGGCCTTGCCGGTGGCGGCCAGCTCTTTCGCGGAGATGACCTGCACGGCGCTGGCGCCTTCCTTTTGCGTGGTGCGGATGTTGGAACCGGTGACGACGACTTTTTCGATGTCCTGGGCAGCGGCGTGTTGCGAGAATGCGGCGGCGAGCGCCACGACGATAGCGAGAGGTTTATGCATGGTATTCCTGGTGGTGGTCTTCCCGCCGGCGCTGCCAGGGGCAGTGCTGCGGGCGTGCGCTCCCTGCCCCATCCATGGAGGACGGGTGCGGGAGACGGCGGTGTGGTTCAGGCGATCAGTGGCGCGGCATTCGACAGCACGCCCCGACCTTGCCCGGCATGAGCGCCGTGCGGGTGGGTGGAGTGCGGTGCTGCGAATCTGTCATGGCTGGATGATCGTCGAATTACTGTGGAAGACGCATAATACCGGGCGGAAATGCTATGCCAAACGAATAAATAAATACAAGCTTATGCAAATCGCCATCGAAATGCCATCTAGACCATCCGATTGACCGCACTTGCTCAACATGTCATATTGCAATTTTTTCTACCCCAAGGAAGTCAACGCATGCGTCACCTTGTCTCTGCCCTCGGCTTCAGCGTCGCCCTCGCCGGCTGCGCGGTTCATGCCGAAGCCCCACGCGCGCCATACCATGCGGCGCTGACCGCCCACATCTCGGCCGACTCGCTGCGCGGCCACCTGTCCTTCCTCTCGTCCGACCTGCTGGAGGGCCGCGGCACGCCTTCGCGCGGCGTCGACCTGGCGGCCGAATACATTGCCGCCCAGTTCCGCCGCGCCGGGCTCGAAGCGGCCGGCGACGACGGCTACTACCAGACCGCCAACTGGCAATATGCCAAGCGCGGCGAGAAGGACATCACGATCACGGTGACGGCCGGCGGCAAGACCATCGAGGTGCCGCTGGGCGGCGCCTCGGCCAACTTCGTCGATCCGGTCACCCTCAGGAACACGCCGGCCGTGTTCATGCAATGGCAGGCGGCGCTGGACGACAAGAGCGCAGCAAACGGCAAGGTGCTGGTCGTGCCCGCGGCGGCAATCCCGGGCGCGGCCGCCGCCCTGCAATCGAAGCTGCAGAGCAAACCGGCGCTGGTCGTGATGATCGACCGCGAACGCCGCCACAGCCGTACCCAGGGCGGCTGGCTGATCGACCCGAGCCAGCCGGCGGCCAAGGACGGCCCGCCGGTCGTGCTGCTGCACGCGGCCGACGTCGCCGGCACGCTCGAACAAGGCGGCGCCAGCGTGGCGGCCAGGATCGTGGCGCCAACCGTCAGCCCGCTCAAGCTGCGCAATGTGATTGGCGTGCTGCGCGGATCGGACCCGCAACTGAAGAGCACCTACGTCATGCTCAGCGCCCACTACGATCACCTGGGCATCCGCGACGGCGAGATCTACAACGGCGCCAACGACGACGGCAGCGGCACCGTGTCGATGATCGAGATCGCCGCGGCCATGGCCGCCCAGAAGGAGCGTCCGCGCCGCAGCATCGTGTTCGTCGCCCTGTTCGGCGAGGAACTCGGCCTGCTGGGCTCGCGCTACTATGCGAAGCACCCTGTGTTCCCGCTGAAGGACACCGTGATGAACCTGAACCTCGAGCAGCTGGGCCGCACCGACGACAGCGAGGGCCCGCAGGTCTCGTCCGCGACCATGACCGGCTTCGACTACTCGACCGTCGGCACGACCATGCAGCGCGCCGCCGAGCGCACCGGCATCCGCTTCTGGAAGCACCCGACCAACAGCGACCGCTATTTCGCGCGCAGCGACAACCAGGCGCTGGCCGATGCCGGCGTGCCGGCCCACACCCTGGCGGTGGCCTTCGGCTTCCCTGACTACCACGGCAAGGACGACACCTGGGACAAGATCGACTACGACAATATGGTGCGCGTGAACCGCATGATCGCCGTCGCCCTGCAGGACATCGCCAATGACACGGCCAAGCCGGCATGGACCGACGTTCCCAACGCCGCCAGGTACCGCGAAGCGGCGCGCGCGCTGCACGCCGCGCCTTGACGTCAGCGCCCGCCAGGTGATTGCCGAGCTGTCGATCCGCCCCGCCGGCGCGCCCGCGCCAATGCGGGTCGACAGCATGCGGCTGCTCGCCGGCAGCGGCGCCGAGGGCGACCGCCATCTCGACCCGCTGTCGCCACGCCAGCTGCTGCTGGCTTCCCGCGCCGGGTACGCCGCCCTTCTGCTGCCGTCGCAGGCGCTGCGCGAAAACCTGCTGCTCGACGAGGACATCGAACATTTCCCCTCCGGGACCGTGCTGCAGGTCGGCGCCGAGGCGACGATTCGCCTGATGTTCGCCTGCGAAGCCTGCGGCCGGCTCGACCTGCACGGCGAGCGGCTGGCGGCCAGGATCGGCGCCCGGCGCGGCGTCCTGGCGCGGGTGATCCAGGGCGGGGTGATTCGTCCGGGCGATCCGGTGCGCGATCTCGGACAACACTTTGCCTCATGGTCGGACGACTGGCGCCTGCGCATCGCACAGGTGCTCGACGCCGTCCCCCCTGGCGCCGTGGTCGACTACGCGCAGCTGGCGCGCCTGGCAGGCATCCAGTCCAGCTATTGCCGCGCCTTTCCACGCGTCCTGCGCACACTCGGCGCCGCTTATGCGCAGAAGGCCGTCGCTGCGCGCACGCTCACTTCGCTGCCGCGCTGGACGGGGGCGGGCCTGTTCGATCGGGATGCGCTCCCATCTTCCCGCCCAGGATCTGTTCGCCGATCCAGGCCTTGACGGCCGTCGTGTCGAGGATGTTCCCGCTGAAGATCCGGCTCGGACGCTGCGGAATATTGTCCCCCCGTGCGCGGCCGTCGCGTGTGACGACCGGCACCTCGATCACGCCATTCTTGCTCGGCAGCGGCGCCCCGAACCCAGTGCCGGTACGCGAATCGACCGACGTCTCGACGCCCACCTGCTCGACACCCGGGAACCGTTTCAGTTCATCGACGAAGACGATGCACGCGCTGGCGCAGTTGTAGTCGGTCAGCAGCAGTACCCGCGCCTTTACCGGGTTGACCGGTTCCCTGGCCGGCTTCGGGATGGCGCGCGCATTGGGCGGCGTGACGAGGACTGTCTTCCCGGCCTCGACGGCCTGACGGTATTTGACATTGCCCTTGTCGAAAGGCGTGCCGTCGGCAGGAGGCACGAGTTCGCCCGTCTCGGCGGCTTCGTGCTCGCCAAAGAAGGCCATGATCTCGGGCGTGACCCGGTAGACATGCGAGATCTCCAGGCGTGACCGCGCGTGGTAGTCGGCGTAATCCTTGCCATACAGCGCGCGCAGGAAACCCATGAACCATTCATAAGGGCCGCCGCCATTGCCGCGCACGTCGAGGACGATGACGGATTTGTCCCGCAATGCCGGCGCATCGGCCATGAGCTGCTTGAACGCCTTGCCTTCGGCCTGCGTCTGCATGTCGAAGATGCCCAGGCGCACCCAGGCCCCATCGGCGCCGAAGGGCGTGATGCCCGTGACCCGGTCCGTGTAGGCGATCGCGCTGCGCATGTCCGCCGCAAACCTGCTGGCCGCGACCGGCTGCCAGTCGAGGACGATGTCCCGGCCGCCGATCCGGCAGCTGCGCGGGCGCGGCACGAAGGGACTGCCGGCGTCCCTGAAGACCAGGGGCGCGGCCCGGGCCTTGGTCGACTCCAGGCCGGCGATGAGCTGTTCGTAGGTGGCGACACGGCGCACCAGCGCATCCATCGGCTGGCCGTCGCATTGCGTGATTTCCTGGCCGGCCAGGTCGCTGCCCTGGGTAGCGACAAGGTAGCGACCACCACGATAGACTGCCATGAAGCCGGGCCACCCGTAGCTCGATGGCGTCAGCGAATGGCGCAGCGTGAGGTGCAGGTCCTGCAGGGAACCCACGAACGATCCGAGTGCATGACGGTAGCCCGCGTAGCTGTCGACCCGGGCCGAGTCGGCGTCGAATGCGCTCCTCGCCCTGGCCAGTTGCGCCTTGAAAGCGCCGTCGGCCGGGTAGACCGCCGAGATGGATTGCCGCTCGATCCACTCGTGGATGAAATCCGCGTCCGCCCGCGCCATCGCGGCCCAGGGATTCTGCGGCGGCGCCGCAAGCGCCAGCGTCGCCTGCAGGCTGCAAAGACCGAAGGCAAGCGCCTTCAGTGATAAGGTGCGGGTCATGATTCCTCGTTGCTGTCGATGAAAATACATTGCAGCAAGAGTTTTACCATGTCCCACTCGCTTCAAGTGGATCGCCAAATGCGTTTGTGTGTCGCATATCGTGCGCTACCGATGCGGTGGCGCCTTCGGCTTGAGGCGCGCGACACCCAGGATCACCAGCGCCAGGCCCCCGATCTGGTACAGCGACAGTGGCTCTCCCAACAGCAACCATGCTGCGAACAAGGTCAGCACCGGCCCCAGATTGCCCACCGCCGCCGCCTGCGCCGCGCCCATGCGCCCGATGGCCAGCGCCAGCCAGTAGATCGGCAGCGCGGTCGAGACCACGGCCATCAAGCCGCCATTGAGCCAGACCGCCGGCGGCAGCGCCGCCAGCGCGGCCAGGTCGCCGGCCGCCACGAAGTGCCCCAGCACGAACACGCATGAAGCGCTGCCGGCCAGGCCGGCCAGGCGCATGGAGCCGATCCGGCCCACGAGCGCGCCGGTGCCGAGGTAATACATGGCATAGGTCACGGCGCTGGCGAATACCCAGGCCGATCCGACCATCACGTCGCGGCTCCAGCCGGTCACCTGCAGGTCGTGCACGAAGCCGATGCCCAGGCCCAGGTAGCAGATGGCCAGCGCCTGCAAGGTGCGGCTGGACGGCCGCTGGCGCGTGAGGGCAACCTGGAACAGCAGCACCAGGGTCGGATACAGATAGAGGATCAGCCGTTCGAGTCCGGCCGTGATGGTTTCCAGCCCATAGAAGTCGAACAGGCTGGAGAGATAGTAGCCAAGAAAACCCAACACGGCGATATGGATGCCGTCCTTCACCGACAGCGGCGCGGCGTCCCGGTCACGCGCCAGCCAGGCCAGCCACACGAACAGCGGCAACGCGACACCCATGCGCAAGGCCAGCAGGGTCAGCGCATCGACAGGCGCCGCCGCATAAGCCAGCTTGACGAATACCGCCTTCATGCTGAAGCCGGCGGCGGCCAGCACCGCATACAGGCGGCCATCCTGCGACCAGCTGCGCAGGCGTACTTGGGTTGGACTCATGATCAGGGTTCGGTGGTAAAGACCTTATTCTGCCGAGAAAGGTTCCGCGCTAGAATGCGTCAATCCTGGACCCAGCCTTCGCCATCCGAGAAACCCCATGCATGTCGACCTCACCGACCTTCGCCTCCTGCTCGCCATCGCCGATGCCGGAAGCCTCAGCAAGGCCGCCGAGCGCTTCCCGATCGCCCTGTCGGCCGCCAGCAACCGCCTGCGCGGCTTCGAGGACGACTGCGGCCTCGTCGTCTTCACGCGCTCCGCCGGCGGCATGACGCCGACGCCGGCCGGCCGCTTCATCCTGGAGCGCGCCGCGCGCGTGGTCAGCGAGGCCGACCAGCTGCGCGACACCGTGCGCGAGCTGCGCGGGCCGCAGCGCGGCGCGGTGCGGCTGGCCGGCACCACGGTGGCGATCAGCACCTTCCTGCCGGCGGCGCTGGGCGTGTTCCTGGCCGACCACCCGTCGGTCGACCTGCAGCTCGAGGAACGCACCAGCCGCGACATCCTGCAGGCGGTGCGCGCGCGGGAGATCGAGATCGGCATCCTGGATGGCAACGTGGCGACGGGCGACGTGATCTCGCTGCCGTTTCGCACCGACCGCCTGGTGCTGCTGGTGCCGGCCGGCCACCCCCTGACCGAACGCCCGGCCACCCGGATGCGCGATGCCTTCGAGTTCGCCTTCGTCTGCCTGCCGGCCGAGCGTCCGATGCAGCATTTCATCGAGGCGCGTGCGGTCCAGAGCGGCCGGCCGCTCAAGGTCCGGGTGCGGGCGCCCAGCTTCGACGCCATCGCCCAGCTCGTTGCGCAGGACGTCGGCATCGCCATGCTGCCCGAGGCCGCCGCCACCCGCTTCGCGCGCGAGCTGCCGGTCGGCATCGTGCTGCTGGACGATACCTGGGCCAACCGGGAACTTCGACTGTGCTTCGCCGATCCGAATATCTTGTCCCCGCATGCCGAAACGTTGTTACGTTATCTAGCGCACAGCGGATGAGTGTTGGAAATGTTGTAATGACTTCGTCGCGCACGATTGCGGTCGTGGCGTGAGTCAAAAAATTAGCAGTAGGTGTAAGCTAAACGACAACATTTATTTTAAGGAGCACACCATGAAAACCACTATCGCCCTCTCCGCCCTCATGCTGTCCGTCGCCGTGCTGGCTACCGGCTGCAACAAGAACGACAATATGGGTCCGGCACAAGAAGCCGGCGCCGCGATCGACAATGCCGGCCGCACCGTCGCCAATGAAACCCGCGAAGGCGTGGCTGCTGCCGACGCCGCCGCCGAGCGCGCGGGCGACCGTATCGAAGCCGCCGGCGACCGCGCCGAAGCCGCTGCCGACCGTGCCGGCGACCGCATCGACAACGCCACCGCCGAAGTGCGCCAGGAATCGCGTGAAGCCGCCGCCGAGGCCAAGGAAGCCGCCAGCGACGCCACCGCCGCTGCTGGCCGCAGCGTCGAACGCGCCGGCGAAAAAATGCAGGACGCTTCGAAGTAATTCGGTCGTCCCCGAGGCATCGGCAAGCCGCGAAGCCGGGCAACCGGTTTCGCGGCTTGTTCTCTGATATGCTGGAGCGCCCAACGCCCAACGCCCAGCAGATGCCCGCATTCATGCCACGCCCGCACCCTTCTTTTCCGGCGCTCCATCTCGCCTGCCTCTGCCTCCTCGCCACCCCTGCCGCACTCGCATCCGCCCAGCTCCCTTCGCATCGCCTCGACAACGACGTCGTGGAATCGCGCGTATCGGAAGTCGCCGGAGGCCGCCTGCTGTCGTTCGCGCTGAAGGGCAAGCCCAATTTCCTGCTCATCGACGAAGCTGCCGGCGATCCCGGCGTGGCGCCGGATGCCGCGTCGGGCTATATCCGCTACCAGGGCCACGAGGTCTGGATCGGGCCGCAACGCGAATGGTGGGTGCACCAGGACCTCAATCCGGCGCGCGCCGCGGCGAAGGCGACCTGGCCGCCCGATCCCTGGCTGAGCCTTGCGAAGTACGCGCTGGTGGAGAAAAAACAGGGCGAGATCGTGCTCGACAGCCCGGCCAGTCCGGTGTCCGGCATCCAGCTGCGCAAGCGCTATGCCCTGGTCACGGGCAAGCCGGACAGCCTGAGGCTGGAGGCAGAAGCGACCAACCGTAGCGGCAAGCTGGCGGGACGCGACATCTGGTTCAATACGCGCGTGCCGGCGCACACGATGGCCTACATGCCGGTCGCTTCGCAGGAAGACCTCCGGATCGAGCCGTCCGGGGCCTTGCGCTACACGCTGGGTGGCGGCCTGCTGTCGCTGGACTTGCCGATGCCGGGAGACGCCCCACGCAAGGGCAAGCTGTTCGCCCAGCCGTCACACGGCTGGCTGGCGGCGTTCCGCGATGGCCAGGCGCTGGTGATCCAGTTCGCCCACCAGCCGCGCGCAGCGATCCACCCGGCCCAGGGCCAGGTCGAGCTGTACCAGGACGCCGTTGCCGACGCCCCGGGCAAGGGGATGCTCGAGCTCGAGGTGCACGCGCCCTATGTCGAGCTGGCGCCCGGCGCGGCGATGCGGGCGTCGGAGCTGTGGACCATTATGCCCTACACCGGTCCCGCCACCCGCGACGCCCACCTGGATTTCCTGCGCCGGCATGCGGCGCAGCTCGGAATATCAATCCCGTAAAAACGGCGTCTCGGCCACGCCCTTGACGCCGGGACGCAACAACACCACGGCGCCGGCATCCCCGCCCGGGTTGGCCGCGCCTGCCGGATCGATCGACGTCACCAGCAGCAGGTCGAGATCCGGCCCGCCGAAGGCGCACATCGACGGCTTGGCCATCGGCAGCTCGATCTCCCGATCGAGCTTGCCCGCCGGGGTGTAGCGCTGCACCACGCCGCCATCGTTGGCGCAGGTCCAGTAGCAGCCGTCGGCATCGACCGCGGCGCCGTCCGGCCGGCCCTTCTGGCCGTTCAGGTCGAGGAACACCCGCTGCTCATGCGGCAGGCCGGCGTCGACGTCGTAGTCGAAGGCCCAGACCATGCGGCGCTGTGGGTGGGAGTCGGACAGGTACATCGTCTTCCCGTCGGGCGACCAGGCCAGCCCGTTCTGGGTCAGCATATTCGACACCACCGGCCCGTGCAGGCCTTCCCGATTCGAGTAGCGATACAGCCCGCCGACCGCGCGCGCGGCGCCCATGTCCATGAACATGGTGCCGCTCCAGAACCGTCCCTGGCGGTCGCAGCGGCCGTCGTTGAAGCGCATGCCCTCGCCCAGCTCGCTTGCCGCCGGTGCAGCCAGCCGGCTGGCGCCGACCGTGCCGTCGTCGTGCAGGTCGAGATGGAAGATCCCAGTCTCCATTCCCGCCACCAGGCCGCCGCCGCCGCTCGCAGCGATGCAGGCCACCATCTCCGGCGCCAGCCAGCGGCGCAACTCTCCGCTGGCGTGGTCCAGCCGCCAGATGCGGCGGGCGGGAATGTCGACCCAGTACCAGGCCTGTTCCCCCGCATGCCACATCGGGCTCTCACCGGTCGCGCAGTGCACGCCGGCGACGATTTCCATTTCCATCGACATCCTTACAGGTCCTTGATTTCCCGGTGCTGCGGCACCAGCGCCTTCATCACGCACCAGGCCACCAGATAGGCCAGCGCGCAGATCGAGAACATGATCATGTAACCGGTCGACAGCTGGCCCAGCGCGCCATAATAGTCGAACAGCCAGCCACCGAGCTTGGTCAGCAGCACGCCGCCCAGGCCGCCGGCCATGCCGCCGATGCCGACCACCGAGCCCACGCTGTGTTTCGGGAACATGTCCGACACCGTCGTGAACAGGTTGGCCGACCAGGCCTGGTGGGCCGAGGCGCCGATGCCGATCAGGATCACGGGAATCCAGAAGCCAAGGTAGCCCAGCGGTTGCGCCAGCAGCACCACCAGCGGGCACAGCGCGATCAGCAGCATGGCGCGCATGCGGCCGTGATAGATGTCGGCGCCGCGGTTCAGGAAGTAGGTCGGCAGCCAGCCGCCGCCGATACTGCCCACCATCGTCATGCTGTACAGGACGGCGAGCGGCAGGATCATGGCGGTGGCCGACATGCCGTACTGCGCCGACATGTACTTGGGCAGCCAGAACAGGAAGAACCACCACACGCCGTCGGTCAGGAATTTACCGGCGACGAAGGCCCAGGTCTGGCGGTAGCCAAGCAGCTTGAACCACGAGCTCTTGGCCACCTGCGTGTTGTCGACCGCGGCCGCAGCCACGCCTGCACCGGCGTCGCTGTTGATATACGCCAGTTCGGCCGCGCCGACGCGCGGCGAGCGCTCCGGGACGTCGTACAGCCAGATCCAGGCGCCCATCCAGACGAAGCCGATGGCCCCGATCACGATGAAAGCCGCCTGCCAGCCCCAGAACTCGGCGATCACCGGCACCGTCAGCGGCGCCAGGATGGCGCCGACGTTGGCGCCCGAGTTGAAGATGCCGGTCGCGAACGAGCGCTCGCGCTTGGGAAAGTATTCGGCGGTGGCCTTGATCGCGGCCGGGAAGTTGCCCGCCTCGCCGATGGCGAGGATCGCGCGGCCGATCATGAAGCCGGCGATCGACACCGGCACCACGGCCAATCCGATGGCGGTGAAGACGGTGTTGACCGCCTCGCCGATCCAGATCGCGTAGGCGTGGGCGACGGCGCCGAGCGACCACACGACGATGGCCAGCACGTAGGCGCGCTTGGTGCCCATGCGGTCGATCACGCGGCCGGCGAACAGCATCGAGATGGCGTAGACGAACTGGAAGGTGGCCGCGATGTTCGCGTAGTCGGTGTTGGACCAGCCGAATTCGGCTGACAACATCGGCGCCAGCAGGCTGAGGACCTGGCGGTCCAGGTAATTGATGGTGGTGGCGAAGAACAGCAGTGCGCAAATCGTCCAGCGATATTTGCCCACCACCGTCTGTGCCGGTGCGAGGTCGATGACTTGCTGATTCATGGTGATCAGTTCTTTACAAGTTAAAACAGCCGGTGTCTCCCCCGGCTGGTGCTGCGACAGAAACTTACGGCGTTACGCTTTCCCTCCAGCTTGCAGTGCGCCGTCCAGCAGGCGCGCGAGGCCCAGCGGGTTCTCGTCGCGCAGCGCTTCCGGCAGCAGGTTGGCAGGCAGGTTCTGGTAGCACACCGGCCGCAGGAAGCGGTCGATCGCGCTGGCGCCGACCGAGGTGGTGCGGCTGTCGCTGGTGGCCGGGAACGGGCCGCCGTGGACCATCGCGTGCGACACTTCGACGCCGGTCGGGAAGCCGTTGAACAGCACTCGGCCCGCCTTGCGCTCCAGGATAGGCAACAGCGCGCCGGCCAGGCCGTGGTCGGCGGCTTGCGCATGGACGGTGGCGGTCAGCTGGCCGTGCAGGTGCTCGGCCGCCTTCAACAGCTGCTCTGCATCCTTGAAGCGCACCAGCACCGCGGCCGGGCCGAACACTTCGTCTTCGAGCGCCGCGTTACCGAGATAGGTGTCGGCATCGCACAGGTACAGCGCGGCGCGCGCCGCGCAACCGGCGCCCTCTTCGGCCCCCTGGGCCACCAGCTGCAATCCCTCGACCTGGCCGAACTTGGCAACGCCGGTGTTGTACGCCTCATGGATGCCGGCGGTGAGCATGGTGCCGGCGCCCTTGCCCGCCAGCGCCTCGCCGGCCGCCTTGACGAAGGCGTCCAGCTCGGCGCTTTCGAGGGCGAACACCAGGCCCGGGTTGGTGCAGAACTGGCCGACGCCCAGCGTCAGCGAGTCGACGAAGCCCTGCGCCAGGCCGGCGCCGCCGGCCTGCAGCGCGGCCGGCAGCAGGAATACCGGATTCACGCTGCTCATTTCGGCATAGACCGGGATCGGCTCGGAGCGGCCGGCGGCGGTGCGCATCAGCGCAGTGCCGCCCTGGCGCGAACCGGTGAAGCCCACCGCCTTGATCGCGGGGTGGGCCACCAGTTGCTGGCCGACGGTACGGCCATCGCCGTACAGCATCGAGAACACGCCTTCCGGCATGCCGGCTTCCTTCGCGGCGCGCTGGACGGCGCGGCCGACCAGTTCCGACGTGCCTGGGTGGGCGGCATGGGCCTTGACCACGACCGGGCAGCCGGCCGCCAGCGCCGAGGCGGTGTCGCCCCCGGCCACCGAGAACGCCAGCGGGAAGTTACTGGCGCCGAACACGGCGACCGGTCCGAGGCCGATCTTGGAGAGGCGCAGGTCGGGACGCGGCGGCGCACGGTCCGGCAGCGCGCTGTCGATCGTCGCGTCCATGAAGTAACCGTCGCGCACCACCTTGGCGAACAGGCGCAGCTGGTTCACGGTGCGCATCCGCTCGCCTTCCAGGCGCGCCTGCGGCAGGCCGGTCTCCAGCATCGCGCGCTCGATCAGTTCCGGGCCCACGGCCAGGATCTGCTCGGCGATCGCTTCCAGGAAGCGCGCACGCTGTTCGAGCGGCAGTGCGCGATAAGGGTCGAAAGCCTGGCCGGCCAGCGCGCAGGCGCGCTCGACGTCGTCGCCGGTCGCCTGGCCGAAGCCCGGCTCCAGGTTGGCACGGGTGGACGGGTTGAAGCCGAAGGCCTCGCCGGCGGTGCCGCGCACGCACTGCTGGCCAATGATCATTTCGCCGAGAATCGTCATGATTACAGCACTCCGTTCTTCTTCAGCAGGTCGAGCAGCATCGCGTCTTCTTCGGCGGTCAGGTCGGTCAGCGGCGGACGCACCGGACCGGCGCCGTGGCCGACCAGGCGGGCGCCGGCCTTGATGATGCTGACGGCGTAGCCGGCCTTGCGGTTGCGGATCTCGAGGTAAGGCAGGAAGAAGTCGTCGATCAGGCGGTTGGTGGTGTCGGTGTCGCCGGCGGCGGTGGCGTGGTAGAAGTCCATCGCCAGTTGCGGCACGAAGTTGAACACGGCCGACGAATAGACCGGAGTGCCCAGGGCTTTATAGGCGCCGGCATACACTTCGGCGGTCGGCAGGCCGCCCAGGTAGCTGAAGCGGTCGCCCAGCTTGCGCCAGATCGAGACCATCAGTTCGATGTCGCCGTTGCCGTCCTTGAAGCCGATCAGGTTCGGGCAGCGGTCGGCCAGCTTGGCCAGCGAGTCCGGGGTCAGGCGGCAGTTGGCGCGGTTGTAGACCACGACGCCGATCTTGACCGAGCGGCACACCGCCTCGACGTGGGCGATCAGGCCGTCCTGGCTGGCTTCGGTCAGGTAGTGCGGCAGCAGCAGCAGGCCCTTGGCGCCCTGGCGCTCGGCTTCCTGGGCGTGCGCGATGGCGGTGCGGGTCGGACCGCCGCAACCGGCCAGGATCGGCACCACGCCGGCGCAGGTGTCGACCGCGGTCTTGATGATCTGGCCGTATTCCTCGCCATGCAGCGAGAAGTATTCGCCGGTGCCGCCGGCAGCGAACAGCGCGGTCGCGCCGAACGGCGCGAGCCATTCGAGGCGCGCGGCGTAGCCCTTCGGATCGAACTCGCCCTGCGCGTCGAAGTCGGTGATCGGGAAGGACAGCAGGCCGTGCGACAGGACTTGCTTGAGTTCATTTGGTTGCATTGCTTAGGTCTCCGTAGGTCTAGGTGTTGGACGAAAAAGTATGTTGACGAATGATCAGTCAACTCAGTTGTAAGTCATCGTACAACCTAGCGAAGTCGACCGCAAGCAAAATGTGCGGCAATCTTTAGTTGAGGGCTCCTTCCAGGCGGCGCTGCGCCTGCACCAGGCGTTCGCGGCTGTTCGAAAGGTGGGTGCGCATCGCCGCCCGCGCCGCTTCCGGGTCGCGTCGCTCGATAGCGCGGAAGATGTCGTCGTGCTCGCGGCTGACGCGTTCGAGGAAATCGGCCGGCTTGTCCTGCTCCAGCTTGGGCGTATCGAGGCGCGCGCGCGGGATGATGGCATTGCCCAGCTGTTCGAGGATGTCGACGAAATAGCGGTTGCCGGTGGCCTGGGCGATCAGCAGGTGGAAGCGCTTGTCGGCGTCCACCGCCGACCTGCCCTCTGCCATCGCCTGCTGCATCTCGAGCAGCGCGCCGGCCAGCTCGTCGACCTGGTCTTCGCTGCGCCGGCTGGCCGCCAGGCCCGCCGTCTCGGTCTCGACGCCGATGCGCAGCTCGAGGATGGACAGCACGTCGCGCAAGGTCAGGATGCTCTCGGCATCGAGGCCGAGGCCCGACTGCGGACGGTCCAGCACGAAGGTGCCGATGCCGTGCCGGGTCTGCACCAGGCCGGCCGCCTGCAGGTGCGAGATCGCCTCGCGCACCACGGTGCGGCTGACCCCGTACTGCGTCATCAGGGACGATTCGGTGGGCAGCTTGTCGCCCGGTTTGAGCATGCCGTCGCGGATGATGCCGGTGACCTGCTCGACCACGCCCTGTGCCAGACTGCGGTGCTTGCGCTGCGGGAGTACCATGATTGCCTAAGAATGAAGTTAAAGAGAATTCAGTTGATTATACCTTGGTACAAGTTGTCAGACGTCTTATGAGCAGACGTCTTTTCTTGCATCATTGGTATGTCCACCTTGCGGGATTGGTCTGGCCAAATTAGAATCGCCTGACCGTCACCTACCCGTCGGTCATCACGCCGACAGCGCCCCCGCCACATGAAAAAAGTTCCAGCAATCGCCGAGCCAGGCCAGGAGCCGCGCCTGTACCGCGTCGTCGCCGCGCGCATCCAGGATCTGATCCGGGACGAAAAGATCCAGCCCGGCACGCGGCTGCCTGCGGAGCGCGAGCTGGCCGCCAAGCTCGAAGTCAGCCGCGCCTCGCTGCGCGAGGCGCTGATCGTGCTGGAGTTGTCGGGCATCGTCGAGGTGCGCGGCGGTTCCGGTGTCTATGTCAGCGAGAAGGCGGTGGCGCCGTCCGACGTGCCGGAAGCCGGCCCGGGCCCATTCGAGGTGCTGGCCGCGCGCCGCATGATCGAATCGGAGATCGCCGCCCTTGCCGCCAAGAACGCCACCGATTCGGCGATCGACGCCATCCTGAAGGCGGTCGAAGAGATGGAGCGCCAGCACGACGACCGCGCCAGCAACGAGAATGCCGACCGCAACTTCCACCTGGCGCTGGCGCGCGCCACCGGCAACACCGCCATGGTGGGCGTGATCGAATACCTGTGGGCCCAGCGCGGCAGCCTGTGGCACAAGCTGAAGGAACACTTCCAGACCGAGGAATTGCGCAAGCAAACCCTGCTCGACCACCGCAACATCCTGGCCGCGATCGCCTCGCACGATGCGCCTGCTGCCCGCGCCGCGATGCGTGCACACCTGGAGCGCGTGACGCGAACGTTCTCGCGCGGCTAGCTGATTGCCAGACAAGCGCATGGCCTGACCGCTTGCTAAATTGGTCAGGCCAAAATAGAATCCGGCAAACCCCTTGGAGTTTGCCAATGCCGTTTCATTTCCGCGCTCGTCGCTTCCTGCCGCGCTTCCTGCCGCTCTTCCTGCCGCTCGTTCTGCCGGCCTTTCTTGCGACCGGCGCCAGCGCCGCTCCCGACAGGCCGCTGCGCCTGATCCTCGTGGGCGACTCGACCATGGCCAGCAGCACCGGTTATGGCGACGCACTGTGCGCCCGCCTCACTCCCGACACCGCCTGCCTCAACCTGGCGCGCGGCGGTCGCAGCTCGGGGAGCTTCCGCGCCGAAGGCCGCTGGGACGAGGTGCAGTCGCTGCTGCGCGCTGGCGAGGCATTCGGGGCAAGCTACGTCCTGATCCAGTTCGGCCACAACGACCAGCCCGGCAAGCCGGGACGTTCGACCGACATCGTAAACGAGTTCCCGGCCAATATGCGGCGCTACGTCGAGGAGACCCGGGCCGCCGGCGGCATCCCGGTGTTGGTGACGCCGCTGACGCGGCGCAGCTTCCGCGGCGCCTGGGTGCATGACGACCTCGCGCCTTGGTCGGCCGCGGTACGCCAGGTCGCGCGTGAGACGACGACCGCGCTGGTCGACCTGAACGCGCTGTCGATGGCCGACGTCCAGGCCATGGGACCGCGCCAGGCCGACGCCCTGGCCCGCGCCGGCGCAAACTTCGACCACACGCACGTCGGGCCGGCCGGAGCCGAGCGCTACGGGAGCATGATGGCGCACGCCTTGCGGCGCCAGGTGCCCGGCATGGCCGCCGCATTCGGGAGCGCCCGATGAGCGCCGCCCTGGCGGCGGTTGCGCTAGCCCTGGCGGGGGCGGTCAGCGAGCGTCAGCATGCGCCCGGCGACGGCTGGGCGGCCCAGGAGGGCGGCACGCGCGGCGGCGCCATGGCGGCCCCTGCCCACGTCTACACGGTGCGCAGTCCGGACGAGTTGCTGGCGGCGCTGCAGGTTCCGGCAACTGCGCCGGCGCCGGCCCGCATCGTGCGCGTCGCAGCCAGCATCGACATGAGCGCGGGCCGACCTTTTCAAGACGCCGCAGACCAGGCGCGCCGCGGCGTGGTGCGCATTCCCGCCAACACCACCCTGCTCGGCGTGACGCCGGGCGCCGGCTTCGTCAACGCCAGCCTGGTCGTATCCGGCGTGTCGCAGGTCATCGTGCGCAACCTGATGCTCCGGAATCCCTGCGACGTCGAACCGCAGTGGGACCCGCGGGACGGGGCCAGGGGCAACTGGAATGCGCGCTACGACGGCATCAGCGTCTCGAACGCCCATCACGTCTGGATCGACCACAACAGCTTCACCGACGCGCCGGTGACTGACGATACCCAGCCGGTGGAAAACGGCATGCCCAGGCAGTGCCACGACGGCGCGCTGGACATCACCAATGGCTCGGACTTCGTCAGCGTCACCTACAACCGCTTCGCGCAGCACCAGAAGAACACCCTGGTGGGCGGCAGCGACCGCGCGCAGGGCGACCGTGAGCACCTGCGCGTGACCTTCAAGGGCAACCTGTTCGAGCACGTGAGCGAACGCGCGCCGCGCGTGCGCTACGGCCAGGTGCACCTGCTGAACAACTACCACGTCGGCGACCGCAAGCATCCCGTGTATGCGCACGCCTACAGCGTGGGCGTCGGCACCGAAGCCCACGTCATTGCCCATGCCAATGCCTACGAGATCCTGGGCGCGACCGGCTGCGCACAGGTGGTGCGCGCGCCAGGCGGCAGCGCCGGCGTCCACATCGATCAGGATTCGGTCCTGAATGGCCAGCCATTGGCCGGCTGCCCGTATGGCGGCGACGCCGGCTGGCGCGTGCCCTACATGTTCGCCGCCCTGCCCGCGCACGAGGTGCCGCGTCATGTTCTGGCCCACGCAGGCCCGCGCCCCCTCGACCGGGAGAACGGCGTCGTCGAGGCGCGCCTGGTAGTGAAGGCCGGCGCGCCACCGTTCGTCCTGCAGGCGCGGCGGGATGAGCACGGTGGCTGGCAAGGCGCAAGCGTGCGCGCCATCGACGACGGCGCCACGCTCCAGGTCGAGCTGCTGGAAGCACGCGGCGGCGGACCAGTGCGCCTCAAGCAGGTCAGGCGGCGCGCGCCGCTGGTGGGTACGCCGCTGGTGCTGCGCGTGGAAAGTCAGGCCGGCATGCTGTCGGCCTGGCTCGATGGCGAGCGGGTGACGTCGAGCCAGGTCGCGCCGCTGGCCGCCAGCGCGCCGGCGGCCTGGGACGCCGCGGGGCATGCACTGCTCGACCTGCGCGACGGTCCGGCCGGCCTGCCTGCGGAGCGCATCGCCCTGCGGCTCGGCGCGAACACGCTGGCCTTGCAGGCCGGCGATCCGGCCGAGAGCGTCGTCGTCACGGGGCAGGCATCGCTCGTCACCTCCAGCGATCCCGGTGTCGCCTCGGTCGCCCGCGCTGACGGCCGGCTGCTGGTCACGCCGCTCAAACCCGGGCGCGCCACCATCACCGTCGGCGGCCCGGACCCGGCCTGGCAGCAAGCCACGTTCGCGCTGGAAGTCGGTACGCCATTCGCCGGGCCACGACGCACCGCGCTGCCGGCAGCGCGCCTGCGCCCGGCGCATGCCGAACGCGGCGTCCCGCCGGACACGCCGCTGCTGATGACCTTCGATCGTCCTCCAGTCCTGAGCGGCGCCGGCAGCGTGCGCATCGTGCGGCGCCATGATGGCGCGCAACTCGCGACGATACGGCCCGGCGAAACCGTCATCGCGCTCGGCCCGGCCGGGAAGCAGCGCCTGCTACGCCACCAGCCAATCTCGGTCGAAGGCCATGCGGTGCGCATTCGCCTGCCGCTCAAGCTCGGCTACGGCGTCGAGTACGAAGCCGTCGTCGATCCGGCCCTGCTGCGCGACCCGGCGTTCAAGGGAGCGCGCTGGACCTTCCGCACCACACCCTATCCGCCTGTCGGCGACAGCGTGACGGTGGATGACGATGGCCGCGCCGATTTCCGCACCGTGCAGGGCGCGCTCGACCATGCGATGACGCTGCCGCGCGCGCAGGCGGTGACCGTCAACGTGCGCAGCGGCGTCTACCCGGAACTGCTCTACCTGCGCGACAAGGACAAGCTGATGCTGCGCGGGCAGAGCCGCGAGGCGACCATCATCCGGGCGGCCAACAGCGATGCGCGCAACCCGGGTTCAGAAGGACGGGCGCAATTCCTGGTCCAGGGCAGCGACCTGCTCGAGATCCGCGACCTGACGCTGCACAACACGACGCGCCGCAGCGACGGCCACTCGGCCCAGGCCGAAACGCTCTTCTTCAGCAACGACAAAGGCAGGCTCATCGCCCGCAACGCCGCCTTCCTCAGCGAGCAGGACACGCTGCAGCTGACCGGCTATGCCTGGATCCACCGCTCGCTGGTCGAGGGCAACGTCGACTTTATCTGGGGTAACAATCGCGCGGCGCTGTTCGAGGAGAGCGAGATCCGCAGCGTCGGCGACAGCGCGTCGATCCAGAACGGCGGCTACCTGGTGCAGGCAAGGACTGTCGAACGCGATGATCCTGGCTTCGTCTTCCTGCGCTCGCGGCTGACGCACGGACCAGGGCCAGCGGGGAACCTGCCGCCGCCCGGCAGCGTGTATCTCGCCCGCTCTCCGGGGACCGCCCACACATGGGACAACGTCGCCTTCATCGGCAACTCGGTCGACCGCCACATCGCCGCCGAGGCCTGGCTGCGCCAACCGGCGCCGAATCCGCAGGCCGCAGATGCGGTATCGGGCTGGCGCGAATCCGGCAATACGGCGCCGGATGGGACGCCGCGATCCTTCGGTGGCTATCGCCTGCGTGAAGAAGAAGCGCGCGACTGGTCGGCCCGCAGCGGCATATTCAAGCGCTTCAACGACGGCCAGGGCTGGGAACCCCTGCCATGAACAGGTTCAGGGCGTGATGCGGACGTAGTCGACGTCCGCGTGCGCGCCCGGCGCCCCGGTGGCGAACAGCGCCAGTTGCGCGCCCACCCAGCGCCCCATGCGCGCCTCGAACGGCGTGCCGAGCGCAACGAAGCCGCCGCCATCGGCGCTGTACGAGAACGCCACCCGCGCGCCATCCGTCACGTCGATCTTCAGGCGCACGTCGAGGCGCGGCAGCGCAGCCCCGACCTCTTCCACGCATGGCCCGCCCTCGCCGCAGCGCATTGTCACCATTCGAGGAACTCCGGCAACCTGGCGCACCCCGAACCAGTTGTCCGCCAGCCCCGCGATGCCGAAGCCGGCCTGGTCGCCATCGCGCACCGCGTTCAGGCGCACGCTTGCCGTCGCGCTGAACGTCGGCGCCACGAATTTATGGGTCAGCACCGACGCCAGCTGGCGCAACGGCGCCTGCGGCTGGGCGTTCAGGCGCAGCTTGCCGTCCCCCAGCGCATACCAGCCGGTCTTCCAGTTGGCGGCCCATTGCCACTGCGGGCCGAGCGTCGCTCCGTCGAACTCGTCGCCGACCGCAGGCTGACGCCGCGGATAGGCGCCCGCCACCGGCTTGTCGTGCTCCAGCACCGGCTGGCCGACGCCAGGGGCAGCGGACGGCTCGCCAATCAGCGGCCAGCCGTCCTGCCAGCGCATCGGTTGCAGGTGCACCACGCGGCCATAGGCGCGCTTGTCCTGGAAGTGGAAGAACCAGTCAGTCCCTTCCAGCGTCCTGACCCAGGCGCCCTGGTGCGGGCCATTGACGTCGGTGGTCGACTGGGCCAGCACGATGCGGTCCTCGTACGGCCCCTCGATCGAACGCGAACGGAACACCGACTGCCAGCCATGCTCGACGCCGCCGGCCGGGGCGAACACGTAGTACCAGCCATCGGCCTTGTACAGCTTCGGTCCTTCCAGCGTGCGGTAGGCCGGCAGACGATTGCCGTCGATGACCACCTTGCCTTTGTCGTCCTGCAGGCTGCGGCCATCGGGCGCCATGCGACGCAAGGTCAAGACATTATTGAAGCCGGCGCGGCTTTTCGCCCAGGCGTGCAGCAGCCAGGCCTTGCCGTCGTCGTCCCACAGCGGCGTCGGGTCGATGATGCCCTTGCCCGGCAGGAGCAGGTGCGGCGCGCTCCATGGGCCGTTGAAACTGGTCGCGGTGGTGACGAACACGCCCTGGTCGGGATCCGGATAGAAGATCCAGAACTTGCCGTCGTGGTAGCGCAGGCACGGCGCCCAGACGCCCTTGCCGTGTTGGGGCGTCGCGAACGCCGCCTCGGGCACGAGGCGCGGCAGCGCATGGCCCGTCAGCTCCCAGTTGACCATGTCCTTCGACGTCAACAGGGGCAAGCCGGGCGAGTTGGCGAAGCTCGACGCCACCATGTAGTAGGTGTCCCCCACGCGGATCACGTCCGGGTCGGAGTAATCGGCGTGCAGGATCGGATTGCGGTAGCGGCCATTTCCCAGGTCGGGCGACCAGGGCGCCCGGGCCGGCATGGGGCCGAGTACTCGCCCCAGGAAGTCGCCCATCGCGTCCACGGTCGGCGCCAGCCACGGGTCGAACAGCCAGAACGCGTGCGGCGTACCGGGCAGCGCCACGGTCTCGGCCAGGACGCCATGGCTCCGCAGCTTGGCCATCATCGCTTCGCGCCCGGCCGAGAAGCGCGGCACACCGCTCACGATGAACAGGACCGGCGGGCTCGCCATGTCGACATGCGAAATCGGCGACGCTGCATGCCATACCTCACGCTGTTCGGCATAGCGCCCGCCAAACCAGGCGCCGGCGGCCGACGGACTCTTGGCTGGGTCGTCCTCGTGACGCAGGGCTTCGGCGGAGGTGAAGTCGGACAGGCCATCGATATTGACGACCGCCCGGATGGCGCCCCGATCCGTCATGCCGACCAGGGCGGCAATCTGCCCTCCGGCCGAACCGCCTGCGATCGCCACGCGCGCCGGATCGACGCCGAAGCGCTCAGCGCTCGCCTGCAGCCAGCCTACGGCTTGCCTGACGTCGTCGATCGCCGCTGGGTAAGGTGCCTGGCCGGACAGGCGATAGCTGACGCTGGCGGCAGCATAGCCACGCGCTGCCAGCCGCGCCGCCAGCGGCGCCATCTCGCTACGGTCGCCGCTGCGCCAGCCGCCGCCGTGGACCAGCACGACCAGCGGCGCCGGCCTCTTGCCTCGCGCGGGCAGGTACAGGTCGAGCGCCAGTGAAGTGTCGCCCCGGACCGCATAGACCAGGTCCTTGCGCACCTGGACTGGAGCCGGCGCCGTGCCGCTGGCGATGCGGATGAACGGATAGTCGGCCGCCAATTTGCGGTAGGTAGTCTCGGCATTGTAAGGCTGCGGCTGCGCGCTTGCCGCAGCAAATGGCAGCAACAAGGCCAGCGGCCAGCGCCTCACAGCACACTGCCCCTGAACACGACGCGGCGACGCAGGCTGGCGCCCGGCGCCAGGATGCTCAAGCCCGGATAGCCCGGCAGATTATGGGCGTTGATCGGGTGGTCGACCGGTTCGAAACAAAAGAAGTCGCGTCCGGGTGGCGCGTACAGGATGAAGTAATCCATGTTGGCCTCGATGCTCAGGCCCACGCCGCGCGCCGGCCAGGTAACGTGGGCCGTCCCGTCCCAACCGTCGAAAACGTTATCGACGCCATGCTCGGGCAGGCGGGCCGGATCGACGAAGTTCCAGTCCGGTGGCAGGGGCCCGCGCATCGACGGCAGCTTGTCGGCGCCTGCCAGCCACACCTGGGATGCCCTGGCCTGCAGGCGCGCGCCTTGTGGATCGGGAAGCCAGGGATGCAGGCCAAGGCCGAACGGCAAGGCGTATTTGCCGGCGTTGCGCACTTCCAGTTCCACCACCAGCGCATCGCCTTCCAGGGCATAGCGCAGCGCGGCGTCATAGGAAAACGGCGAAGCAGCATGGCGCTTCAGGCGCAGCAGCGCCGAATCGGGGGTGTGGGACATCACTTCCCACGCCTGCTGCCAGCCGTCGCCATGGATCGGACATGGTTCGCCGGCGCGATTCGGCGCCGGCACGTGACGTCGGTCATCGAACGCGAAGCCAAACGGCGCCATGCGGTTCGACCACGGCACGAGAGGAAAGCACGCAAGTTGCGAAGGCAGCGGCACTTCCTGCGTGTCCGTTGCCAGGGGCCGCAACAGCGGCTGCGGGCTCGCTCCGCCCAGCCAGTCGAGGCGACCGAGACCGCCCCCCGCCTGCGGCACGACGTCGGCACGCAGGCGGCCGTTCCCGAGCTGCAGGCGCTGCAGCATCAGTATTGCGGACCGTCGAGCAGGAACTTCCCGCCCTGGTACATCGTGGTCACGTCGTCCTGGGCCGGGAACTCGGAGGTATCCGGGAACAGGTGGGCGAACTTGCTCGAGCTGTCCTTTGGCTTGTAGCCGAGGTGCGATGCCAGGCGGTTGTCCCACCAGGTGCTGTCGTTGTCCGACTGGCCGTACACGATGGTGTGGCCGACGCGCGGCGCGAACAGCGAGCAGCGCAGCAGCTCGGTCAGGTCGTCGTAGGAGAGGAAGGTGCTCATCATGCGCTTGTTGGCCGGCTCCGGGAAGCTCGAGCCGATGCGGATGCAGACGGTCTCGATGCCGAAGCGGTCGAAGTAGTAGCGCGCCATCTGTTCGCCGAACACCTTCGACAGGCCGTAGTAGCTGTCCGGGCGGGTCGGCGAGTTCGCATCGAGCACCTCGGTGGTGCGGTGGTAGCCGATGGCGTGGTTGGAGCTGGCGAAGACCACGCGCCGGGTGCCGGCCTTGTGCAGCGCCTCGTACAGGTTGGCAACGCCCAGGATGTTGGCCTGCATGATCGGTTCGAACGGCTTTTCCGTCGAAATGCCGCCGAAGTGCAGCACCGCGTCCACGCCTTCCAGGAGCTTGATCACCGCCTCCTTGTCGGCCAGGTCGCACTGGACGATCTCTTCGCCCTCGCGCGCCTCGCCCATGTCCGCCACGTCCGACAGGCGCACCACCTCGGCCCATGGCTTGATGCGGTCGCGCAGCACCTTGCCCAGGCCGCCGGCGGCGCCGGTCAGCAGGATGCGCTTGAACGGCTTGCCAATCTTCTTCGTACTGCCTACTCCTTCGGTCATTCCACCACTCCTCTTTCTCTTTATCGTTTACGTCACCGGCGCCGGATTGAACAGCGCCAGCGAATTATGCAGTTTCCACTGCTCGGCCCAGGTGCGGCGTCCGCTGGCCACGTCGAGGATCAGGCGGAACAATTCCCAGCCCACGTCCTCGATGCTCGCCTCGCCCGTGGCGATGCGGCCGGCATCGACGTCCATCAGGTCGTGCCAGCGGCGCGCCAGGTCGGAACGGGTCGCCATCTTGATCACCGGGACCGCGGCCAGGCCATAAGGCGTGCCGCGGCCGGTGGTGAAAATATGCACGTTCATCCCGGCGGCCATCTGCAGCGTACCGCAAATGAAGTCGCTGGCCGGCGTGGCGGCGTAGATCAGGCCTTTTTGCTCGAGCTTGTCGCCGGGCGAGAGCACGCCGGTGATGGCCGTGCTGCCCGATTTGACGATCGATCCCATCGCCTTTTCGACGATATTGGACAGGCCGCCCTTCTTGTTCCCCGGCGTCGTGTTCGCGCTGCGGTCCACGCCGCCCCGCACCAGGTAGTCATCGTACCACTGCATCTCGCGGACCATGGCCTGGGCGATTTCCGGCGTCGCGGCGCGCGCGGTCAGCTGGTCGATCCCGTCGCGCACCTCGGTCGTCTCGGAGAACATGACGGTGCCGCCGGCGCGCACGATCAGGTCGGTGGCGTAGCCTACCGCCGGGTTGGCGGTGACGCCCGAGAACGCGTCGCTGCCGCCGCACTGCACGCCCACCACCAGGTTCGAGGCCGGGCAGGTCTCGCGGCGGCGGGCGTTCAGCTTTTGCAGGTGCCGTTCGGCGGTCGCCATCAGGTTGTCGATCATCGACATGAAGCCGACGTGCTGCTGGTCCTGCAAGGTCACGACCGAAGGTTGGGCCGTGCCGATCGGGATCGAGCCGGCCGGGAACAGGCGCGTCGGCGGCAGCTTCTCGCAGCCCAGGCTGACGACCATCACGTCGTCGCCGAAGTTCGGGTTCTTCGACAGGTTGCGGATGGTGCGGATCGGGATCTCGGCGCCGGGCGCGTCGATCGCGACGCCGCAGCCATAGATGTGTTCGAGCGAGACCACGTCGTCGACGTTCGGATAGCGCGGCAGCAGCTCGTCGCGGATGCGCTTGACCGCGTACTCGATCACGCCCGACACGCATTGCACGGTGCTGGTGATCGCCAGCAGGTTGCGGGTGCCGACCGAACCGTCGGCGTTGCGGTAGCCCTCGAAGGTGAAACCTTCCAGCGGCGCGAAATCGGTCACGGCATGGGTGCCGATCGGCAGGTTGTCGAGCGAACGCGCGGCCGGCATGCGCAGCACCTTCTCCGAGATCCAGCTGCCGCGCGGGATGGCGCCATTGGCATAGCCGATCACCACGCCATAGCGGATCACCGGATCGTTATCGAGAAAGTCGACCAACGCGACCTTGTGCCCCTGCGGCACCCCTTCGACCAGCACCAGGCCATCGGCCAGGACAGTGCCGGCGGGCAGGCCGCCATCGTTGGCGACGATCGCCACGTTGTCGCTGGCCTGCATGCGGATGGTACGGGGTACGAGCTGGTTCATAGGGTCTGCCTGCGAGTTCATAGAGGTCTGCAATGGCGAGCTGCCATGCGTGATGTTTTTTTCAGTATGCCACACAAAAATCGAAAGTGGCTAGTCCACCTTGCGATTTTGGTCTGACCAAATTAGAATGGCCTGACCAAAACGCAGCACACAAGACTCGGACCTGCTGGAAATGCAACACGGGTAACACAACAACGCCGATTGGAGACAAATGAAACTGCAACTGCTGGCAGCCCTGCTGGGCTGCGCGCTCGCTTGCGGACCCGCCCTCGCCGAGGGCAAGTACCGCAATCCCGACAACACCAACCTGGGCGACCCGGGCGAAGGAACCTACCCGATCCCCTACAAGATGCCGGTCGTGGCCGAAGTGACGGCCCAGCTGCAATCGATCCGCTCCTTCATGGACCGCGCCACCCCGACCCGCATCGTCAGCAAGCGCACCGGCCAGCCGATCCTTGACCTCAGGACGCCGAACGCCGACGCGGTGTTCGAGCGCAGCGCCGGCGACTACGGCATTCAGGTATACGAAATGGGCGTGGTGCATTCGGGCCTGCTCAAGGCCGCCCGGATCACCGGCGATGACGGTTTCACCGGCATGACCCGCCGCCACTTCCAGTTCTTCAACGACACCCTCCCCTATTTCCGCGCCCAAGAGCAAAAGTTCAAGCTCGAGCGCGGCAACAGTTTCTCGCGCTTCCTCGATCCGCGCTCGCTCGACGACACCGGCTCGATGTGCGCGGCCCTGATCCGCGCGCGCCTGGCCAAGGTCGGCCCCGATCTCAAGAGCATGATCGACACCTGCAGCGACTGGGTCGCCAAGCGCCAGTTCCGCCTGGACGACGGCACCATGGCGCGCAAGCGTCCGCAGGAAGTCTCGCTGTGGGCCGACGATATGTATATGAGCATCCCGGCGCTGGCCGAGATGGGCCGCCTGACCGGAAAGCGCGAACACTTCGACGACGCCGTCAACAATGTGCTGGGCATGTCTAGCCGCATGTTCAATCCGCAACTGGGCCTGTACACCCACGGCTGGCACGCCAATCACCAGGATGCGCCGCGCTTCTACTGGGCGCGGGCCAACGGCTGGGCGGTACTGGCGATGTCCGACCTGCTCGACGTGCTGCCGAAAGACCATCCGGGCTATCCGAAGGTGCTGGCCCAGTTGCGCGCTTCCTTGAAGGGCATCGCCGAGCTGCAAAGCGGCAGCGGCCTATGGCACCAGATGCTGGACCGCAACGACTCCTATCTCGAGACCTCGGCCAGCGCCATGTTCACCTACGTGTTCGCGCACGCCGTGAATGAAGGCTGGGTCAGCCCGACCACCTATGGCTCGATCGCCCAGGCCGGCTGGAACGCGCTGTCGACCCGCATCAATTCGCTGGGCCAGGTGGAAGGCACCTGCGTGGGCACGACGCTCGCGAGCGACATGGTCTATTACTACCACCGCCCGACCAGCGTCGACGCCCTGCATGGCTACGGTCCGATGCTGATGGCCGGCGCCGAGATCATCCGCCTGGTGAAGAATCCGGCCTTCGAGGTGCAGCACAAGGTGCGCACCTACCACTACATGCCCAAGGGCGGCCAGACCGACTACCGCGAACACCACTGATCGGGGGACAAGATGAAACGACTCGTACTAGCAGCCATGCTGGGGGCGGCGCTCGCGCAGGCGCAGGCCCAGGACAAATTCACGGTCACCGTGCAGCACGACCTGTCGATCGCGCGGCCATCCGAGACCATTGCCATCCCCTGGAAACAGGTCAATGCCGCCATGCCGGGCGCGATGGTGCAGAAGATCGCGGTCAAGGATGCCAGTGGCCGTGTGCTGCCGCACCAGGTGACCAACGTCGCCCCGCAAGCCAAGGATCCGAACAACGAGGGCGTCGCCTACGGCGAGCTGCTGTTCCAGCACAGCTTCGGCGCCGGCGAAAAGAGCGCCAGCTTCACCGTCGAGCGCATCGACGGCGTGGCGCCGCCCTTCCCGATCAAGGCGTTCGCGCGCCAGGTGCCGGAACGCCTGGACGATTTCGCCTGGGAGAACGACAAGGTGGCGCACCGCACCTACGGACCGGCCCTGGCCGCGCCGGCGCCCGCCGGCGTGCTCAAGGAAGTGCTGGTGACCAGCGGCCTGGATATCTGGTTCAAGCGGGTCGACTATCCGATCGTCGACCGCTGGTACAACAAGGGCCATGACCATTACCACAAGGACCAGGGTGAAGGCATGGACATGTACAACGTCGGCAAGTCGCGCGGCGCCGGCGGCACCGGCATCTGGGATGGCAAGACGCTGTACACGGGCGTGAACTACGCCAGCTACAAGATCCTGGCGAATGGCCCGATCCGCGCCGTGTTCGAGCTGCACTACGCGCCATGGGACGCGTGCGGCCGCCAGGTCAGCGAGGTCAAGCGCTTCACGGTCGACGCCGGCCACTGGCTGGACCGCATCGACAGCACCTTCACCACTACCGCGGGTGACACCACGCCGCTGACGGTGGCCGTGGGCCTGAACAAGACGCCGAGCGACAAGGGCCAGGACGCGAAGATCGGGGTCGGCCGCGACGGCAAAGTGCTGCTTCAATGGGTCGAACAGAAGAGCAACGACGCCTTCGGCACCGCTATCGTGCTGCCAAGCGCCGAAGGCTTCGCCCAGGACCCGCTCAACGAACTCGTGTTCGCGAAGGCTACGCCGGGCAAGCTGCTCCGCTACTACGCCGGCGCCGCCTGGAGCCGTGCCGGTGAAATCACCAGCCGCGCACAGTGGGAACGCCTGGCCCAGGACATCGCCGCGCGCGACGCCAGCCCGGTGCGCGTGACCATCCAGCCTGCGAAGTAAAGGATCTCGATGACTTTTCAAGCAAAACGCCGCGCCCTGCTGCGCACCGTCCCGGCCGCCTCGCTCATGCTGGGCGGCGTCAAGACCGCTGCGGCGCACCAGGCCGGCGCACTGGCCGCCACGGGGGCATTGGCCACCGCGGCCGCGACTGCGGCCGACCCATGGCAGCGCGCCGCCGCCATCGTGGCCCGCTTCGCCACGCCGCTGAAGTTCCGCGACGAGGATTTCCCCATCACCGCCCATGGCGCCAAACCCTGCACGCTTGTCAAAGTGAACGGCCAGACCGAATCGCTGGTCGAAGGCACGCTCGACACACCGGCGCCGGGCTCCCCCGACTGCTATCCGGCGATCGCCGCCGCCATCGCGGCCTGCCACGCCAAGGGTGGCGGCCGGGTCGTGATCCCGAAGGGAGAGTGGTATTGCGCCGGCCCGATCGTGCTGCGCTCGAACGTGCACGTGCACCTCGCCGCCGGCGCGCGCGTGCACTTCGCCGCCAATCCGGCCCACTATGCGCGCCACGGCGAACACGATTGCGGCAAGAACGGCAAGCTGGTGCTGTCGCGCTGGCAGGGCAACGATTGCCTGAACTATTCTCCGATGGTGTACGCGATCAACCAGACCAATATCGCCCTCACCGGCGAGGACTGGACCAGCATCCTCAATGGCCAGGGCGGCGTGCCGTTCGAGCCGGGCTTCGCCGAGGGGCCGGAATGCTGGTGGGACTGGAAGGGACGTGGCAAACCGGTGCGTAAGCGCACCGAGGTTTATGCCAATCCGAACAATCCGCCCCTCGATAAGGTCGTTCCTGGCATCGATGCCTCGCGCCAGGCCAGCATCCAGGGTGAAGGCGATCGCTGGCAGACCGATTCGCGCTACCTGCCGGCGCTGTCCGAAGCCGGAGTGCCCGTGGAACGGCGCGTGTTCGGCCATGGTCACTACCTGCGCCCGTGCATGATCGAGCTGATCGGCTGTAATAAAGTGCTGCTGCAGGGTTACCAGGTGAATGCGGCGCCGTTCTGGCTGCATCATCCGGTGAACTGCCGCGACCTGTTGATCCGGCGCGTGAACATGGAAAGCCTGGGCCCGAACAGCGACGGCTTCGATCCGGAAGCCTGCGACGGGGTGCTGGTCGACGACTGCATGTTCAACAATGGCGACGACTGCATCGCGATCAAGGCAGGCAAGAACCTCGATACCCAGCACGGCCCGACGCGTAATATCGTCATCCAGAACTGCGTGATGAACAGCGGCCATGGCGGGGTCACCCTCGGCAGCGAGATGGCGGGCGGCATCGAATACGTGTTCGCGGAGAAGCTCGAGTTCCGCAACATCCACTGGAAGGACGATCCGCTGAACACGGCGATTCGGCTCAAGACGAATATGAACCGGGGCGGCTTCCTGCGCCACCTGTACGTGCGCGACGTCACCCTGCCCCACGGCGTCTCGATCGAGCCGATGCTGTACAAGCCCCTGCCGGGCGCGCACGAGATCAAGGTGCCGGTGGCCTCGAGCGCCGGCGCCATCGTCACGATCGACTGCGACTACGTGCCGGGCGACGACACGATGCGCATCCGGCCGCCGCAGGTGTCGGACATCGACATCCGCAATGTCCGCGCCAGCAATGTCGATACCGGCAAAGGCAGCTTCTCGTGCTACCAGGCCTTCATGCTGCTGGGGCCGGTCGCGTCGAGCTTCAACGGCAAGCCTGGCACGCCAATCCCGCCGATCGCGCGCATCCGCATCAGCGATTCGGACTTCGGGACGCCCGCCAATACGAAGCAGCCGTGGTTCATCCACAACGCCGTCGACATCACCCTCGATAACGTCACCATCGGCGGCAAGCGGTACAAGCAGGTCTTGTCGACAAAGACCTGACTCGCAAGAGGTCAGGCCAGTTGAAAAATATTTTTTAATTGGTCTGACCAAAACTACAAAAGTTGACATAGAATTCAACAACTGGCCTGACCACCGGGATCAACACCGGGGTGACCAAATAATCACAAAGTAGCGGCGGCGGACATGTTCATAGTCCACCGGATCAAAAACGCATGGAGACAAGATGAACCACAATCCCCACCGCGCAGTCCTGCGCAAACTTACCCTGTGCCTGCTCGGCACCGCCTCGGTGTCGGCCCTCTCGCTCGGCCCGGCATTTGCCCAGGAAGTGGCGGCCACGCCAGCCGGCGCCGAGACGGCCAATGCGCAAACCGTGGTCGTGACCGGCCTGCGCGCCTCGCTGGAAAGCGCACTGAACGCCAAGCGCCAGGACAACGGCATCGTCGACGTCATCAAGTCGGAAGACATGGGCAAGTTCCCGGACACGAACCTGGCCGAGTCGCTGCAGCGCGTGCCGGGCGTGGTGATCGACCGTGACGCCGGCGAAGGCCGCAGCATCACGGTGCGCGGCCTGGGCCAGGACTTTACCCGCGTGCGGATCAACGGCATCGAGGGCCTGGCCACCACCGGCGGCACCGACAGCTCGGGCGGCACCAACCGCGGCCGCGGCTTCGACTTCAATGTGTTCGCCTCCGAGTTGTTCAGCGCCCTGACGGTGCGCAAGAGCTCCTCGGCCGACGTCGACGAAGGCTCGCTCGGCGCCACCGTCGACCTGCAGACCCTGCGCCCGTTCGACCTGCGCGGCTTCAACGCCACCGTGGCGCTGAAGGGCAAGTACAACGACGGCTCGGAAAAGACCGACCCGCGCGCGGCCTTCATGGTCTCGAACACCTTCTTCGACCGCAAGGTCGGCGTGCTGTTCTCGGGCGCCTACTCCAAGCGCCGCGTGCTGGAAGACGGTTTCAGCACCGTGCGCTGGGATAACGGCCCATCGTCGGGCGGCTGGTGCGCGCCGCAAGGCATGGTCGCCAATCCGAGCAACTCGACCGCGACCACCTGCGGCCCGGCCGCACAGGGCGCCGAGCGCCTGCCCGGCACGCCCGAGAACATCGCCGCCTACAACGCGGCCAGCGACCCGAACAACTTCCATCCGCGCCTGCCGCGCTACGGCCGCCAGACCCACGACCAGGATCGCCTGGGCCTGACCGGTTCGGTGCAATGGCGTCCGCAACGCGGCACCCTCTTGACCTTCGACATGCTGTACTCGAAGCTCGATGCGACCCGCCAGGAAGACTTCCTGCAGGCGACCTCGTTCAGCCGCAGCGCCAGCCAGGGCGGCAAGCCGCAGGTCGGCGTGCTCGAAGCGCAGTACGCGCCGAACGGCTCGCTGCTGTACGGCCGCTACAACAACGTCGACATTCGCTCCGAGCAGCGATTCGACGAGCTGAAGACCACCTTCACCCAGCCGACGCTGACCCTGGAACACAAGCTCTCCGACACCTGGAGCATGAGCGCCAAGTATGGCCGCGCCGAATCCAAGTTCCGCAATCCGATCCAGACCACGGTCACGCTCGACGCCCTGAACGTGGATGGCTACAGCATCGACTTCCGCGGCGACAGCCGCCGTCCGGTCATCAGCTATCCGTTCGACGTCAACGGCGGTCCGCTGGGCCTGATCGGCGTGCCGCAGGTCGCCAGCGGCGCCCAGCCGACGACCGTGCCGAACACCACCACCAGCGAGATCCGCATCCGTCCGCAAGGCACCGACAACGTCAACAACGTCGCCCAGTTCGACCTGGCCTGGGAAGCGAGCGACAACCTGACCTTCAAGGGCGGCGTCAACAGCAAGAAGTACACCTCGGACACCTATGAGTTCCGCCGGGTGAACCAGAACGACACGATCTTCGCCCCGCCTGCCGGCGCGACCGGCCTGACCACGAACATGACCGGTTTCGGCAGCCAGCTCGGCATGCCGGCCGGGAACGCGACCGGCTGGGTGGTGCCGAACCTGCAAGCCATCGCCGCCGCCTACGACATCTACTGCAACTGCATCAAGAGCGGCCCTGCCGGCGGCCCGGGCGACTTCACCCTGTCGTCGATCGAGAACGGCAATGCGCGCGGCAACAACCGTTCCGTCACCGAGAAGAGCGACGGCGTCTACCTGATGGGCGAGTTCCGCCACGACCTGTGGAATATTCCGGTGCGCGGCAACGTCGGCGTGCGCTACGTGAAGACCGACCTCGAAACCATCGGCTACCAGGCGGCCGGCGGCGGCACCCAGGTCAAGGTCAACCACGACTACACCGACACCCTGCCGTCGTTCAACCTGACCGCCAACGTGACCGACGAGTTCATCGTGCGTTTCGGCGCGGCCAAGGTAATGACCCGTCCGCAGCTGGGCTTCCTGTCGCCGGGCGGCAGCATCGCCACCACCGGCAACCTGTCGATCAACTCGGGCAACCCGTTCCTGAAGCCGTTCCGCGCCAAGACCTTCGACAGCAGCTTCGAGTACTACTTCGCCAACAAGGCCTTCGTCGGCCTGGGCCTGTTCCAGAAGAACATCGACACCTATATCCAGAGCCTGCGCACCAACGTGGCGTTCAAGGATTCGGGCCTGCCGCTGTCGCTGCTGCCGTCGAACTTCACGGGCGAGGAAGTGTTCCAGCAGACGCTGCCGGTCAATACCGATGGCGGCAAGCTGAAGGGCTTCGAGATCAGCTACCAGCAGCCATTCACCTTCCTGCCCGGCTGGGGCAAGAACTTCGGCACCCTGCTGAACTACACCAAGGTGAGCTCGAAGATCGAATACCTGGTCTCGCCGACCGGCGGCGCCACCATCACCGACGACCTGCTGAACCTGTCGCCGAAATCGTGGAACGCCACCTTCTTCTATGACGACGGCAAGTTCAGCGCGCGCATCTCGGGCGCCAAGCGTTCGGGCTTCGTGACCCGCGTGCCGGGCCAGAACAACAACGACGTCGAGGGCAAGAACGAGACGTTCAACGTCGACCTGTCGCTGTCGTACAAGGTCAACGAGAACCTCGAGTTCACGCTCGAAGGCGTCAACCTGACCAACGAGGAAAACGACCAGTTCATCAGCCGCCAGCGCGACAGCGTGGTGGTGAACAACGTGACCGGCCGCGAGTACCTGTTCGGCTTGCGCTACAAGTTCTAAGTTTTATCTCTTCTCTTGGTGGCTTTCAGGCCCGCGCTTGCGCGGGCTTTTTTTCGTTCCACCGTTGGTCCAACCACCGGCGAAGGCAAGCTTGCCGCTTTTGCCAGACTTTATTCGGTCATGTAGGCTACAATCAAAGACCATTTCAGGCGAGCGCACGACGCAAGCGATCTATACAACCTGTCAGCGAAAGAGACATGAGCACCTCGAACGAGCAAGCGAATCAGCACAATGACGGCCTTCCCCTCGACATGACCATCTTCGGCGGCATGGGCGACCTTGCCATGCGCAAGCTGTTGCCCGCCCTGTACATGGCCTTTTTGCACGGTAACCTGCCGCCGTCGACCCGCATCCTGTCGACCGGCCGCCAGGACTACGATCGCGCCGCCTATCTGGCCTTCGTCGAGGAACATTCGCGCTCCTTCATCAGCGCCGCCAATTTCAACGAAAAGAGCTGGGCCGGCTTCCTCGACCTGCTGGTCTACGTGCGCCTGGACGTGTCGAACACCGAGATCTTCGACACGCTGAAGGACGCTTCGCGCGACGGCGCCCAGCGCGTGTTCTACCTGGCCACCGCGCCATCGCTGTTCACCACCATCTGCGACAAGCTGGCCGCAACCGGCCTGGTCGACGCCAATGCGCGCGTGGTGCTCGAGAAGCCGCTGGGCCGCGACCTGGCCTCGGCGGTCGAGATCAACGAGGCGGTCGGCAAGCACTTCGCCGAATCGCAGATCTACCGTATCGACCACTACCTGGGTAAAGAGACGGTGCAGAACCTGATGGTGCTGCGCTTCGGGAATTCGATCCTGGAACCGCTGTGGCGCGCGCCGAACATCTCGAGCGTGCAGATCACGGTGGCCGAGGAAGTGGGCGTGGGCAGCCGCGCCGGCTTCTACGACAGCGCCGGCGCGATGCGCGACATGGTGCAGAACCACCTGATGCAGCTGCTGTGCATCGTCGCCATGGAGCCGCCGACCTCGCTGTCGCCGGACGCAGTGCGCGACGAGAAGCTGAAGGTGATCCGTTCGCTGCGCCGCATGACCTTGGCCGACATCGCGCGCGACACCGTACGCGGCCAGTACAGCCGCGGCGTGAGCGGCAACCAGGAGGTCAAGGGCTACCACGAAGAGAGCAACGTGCCGGCCAACAGCCACACCGAGACCTTCGTGGCCCTGCGCGCCCACATCGATACATGGCGCTGGTCGAAGGTGCCGTTCTACCTGCGCACCGGCAAACGGATGCAGCGCCGCTCGTCCAAGATCGTGATCGAATTCGCGAATCCGCCGTTCCCGCTGTTCCCGGAAACCCCGGGCGGCGTCGCCAACCGCCTCGTGATCGAGCTGCAGCCCGAAGAAGCGATCAAGCTGCAGCTCTTCGCCAAGCAGCCCGGCAGCGGCATGCAGATGCAGCAGGTCGCGCTCAACCTCGACCTGCAGTCGGCGTTCCAGCAACGCCGCGCCGAAGCCTATGAGCGCCTGCTGATCGACGTGGTGCGCGGCCGCCTGACCCACTTCATGCGCCGCGACGAACTGGAAGCGGCGTGGGAATGGGTCGAGCCGATCATCAACGGTTGGGAAACCCTGAACGAGAAGCCGCATCCGTATGCGGCTGGCTCGTGGGGTCCGGCGGAGTCGTTCGCGCTGCTGGCGCGCGACGGGTTCGGCTGGGTCGAATAAACTTCGATCGATCGGGCGGCCTAATCCGCCCGCGTCTCTTCCAGATTGGCGCGCACCCGCGCCAGCAGCGAAGTCAGCTGGGCTCGTTCACCTTCGGACAGCCCGGCGAGCGCAGCCTCTCCCAATGCGCCGCTCTGGCGGTGCAGTCCCGCAAAAACTTCCTGTCCGGCCGCGCTGAGCGTCAGCCGCGTGCTGCGCCGGTCCTGCTCGTCCGCGGCCGCTTCCAGCAGCTGTGCTTCGCGCAGCGCCCGGATAAGGCGCGCCACCTGGGCCTTGTCCCTTCCCGAATGCGCCACCAGATCGCTCTGTGTGGCGCCGGGATGGCGGGCAAAATATCCCAGCGCCTTCATCTCCATATGCGCCAGCTCGTGCGGGCCGCTGCGCAAGCCGCGCAGCTGCCGCGAACGGAACAGATGCACGATCGCGTGCATCGTCTCCAGGGGATCGTCCGCACGATTGCCGCGCACTTGGTTGACTCTATCAACTTCTTTTTGCATAATGGTGGATACTATCAACTAATTCCGGAGTGTAGCATGTCTGAATCCCACATTCCGTCCATTGAACGCGTCCGGCACGATCTCAAGATGCGCGAGGTCGAGGTTGCGCGCATCGAGCAGCTGAGCCCCGGCTTTGCCGGCATCACCTTCAAGGGCGCCGCACTCTCGGATTTCACGTCGCTGTCCTTCGACGACCACGTCAAGTTCATGTTCGACGATGCAGGCGGCCAGCAGGTTCGGCGCGACTATACGCCACGCCGCTTCGACCGCCAAGCCTGCGAGGTCGACCTCGAGTTCGCCCTGCACGGCCATGGCGGCGCGGCCGAGTGGGCGCGCAATGCGAAGGTTGGATCGAAAGCCATCATCGGTGGTCCGCGCGGCTCGATGATCCTGCCGCTGGAGATGGACTGGCACCTGCTGGTGGGCGACGCCAGCGCGCTGCCGGCTGTAGCGCGGCGCCTGGAAGAACTGCCCTCCTCGGCCCGGGTACAGGCCGTATTGCTGGTCGATGCGGCTGACCGCCGCGAGTTCGCCACACAAGCCAACGCCGACGTCCACTGGGTGGCGTCGAACGAGGAATTGCTGCAAGCGCTGAAGGACTTGCCATTGCCGGGCGGCGCCGGCCTGGCCTGGGGCGGCGGCGAGGCTTCGCTGATGGTCCAGGTGCGCCAGCTCTTGATCGACAAGGGTCTGCCACGCCAGGCGGCTCGTATCTCGGCCTATTGGAAGCGGGGCGTGGCAGACCACCACGAGCATCTGGACTGAGCCAGGCCCGGCCACGCCTTCACATTCGTCAGACAGCCTTGAACCCGCCGTCCACGAAGAGCTCCTCGCCCGCCACGTAGCGGCTCTCGCTCGAGGCCAGGAACAGGACGGCCGCTGCGATCTCGTCGGGCTCGCCCAGTCGCCGGAACGGCACCGACTGCGTCAAGCCCTCTTCTGCGCCTGGATTGTCGTTCAGGTAGGTCTCCATCGCCGGCGTGAGGATCATGCCGGGCGAGACGACGTTCACGCGGATTCCCTGCTCCTTGAGATCGGTGGTCCAGGTACGCGCCAGCGAACGGATGGCCGCTTTCGTCGCGCTATACATCGACAGCGCCGGAAAGCCCTTGCTGCCCGCCACCGAGCCCGCCAGGATGATCGCACCGCCGGTCCCCATCAGCGGCAGGGCCTTCTGCACGGTAAGCACCGTGCCCTTGACATTCGTGTCGAACAGCCGGCCGATATGCGCCTCGTCGATCTCCCCGAGCGGCGCCGATTCGGACAGGCCGGCGTTGGCGAACACCACGTCGACGCGTCCGTGGTCGCGCGCGATCCGCCGATACAGCCGGTCCAGGTCCGCGCCGCTGCCCACGTCGCCCTGGATGCCGACCGCGCCGTGGCCGATCTCGGCCGCCGCCGAGTCCAGGCGCTCCTGGCGCCGTCCCGTGAAATAGACGTGCGCGCCTTCGGCGGCGAAGCGCCTGGCCGTGGCCAGGCCGATACCCTCGCTGCCGCCCGTCACGACAACCACCTTGCTCTCGAACAGTTTCATCTTGCATGACCTTTCTTCATTAAGTGGAGGATTGCTCCACTTATAATATGGAGGTATCCTCCACTTAGCAAGTGTCGATTGAGAAGGCAGGGAATGAACAAGGAAGCGCCACTGCGGGCCGATGCCCGGCAAAACCGCGAACGGATCCTCGCGGCGGCGGAAGAAGTTTTTATGGAACAGGGAGGCGGAGCGTCGCTCGAGGCGGTAGCGAAGCGCGCGGGCGTCGGCATCGGCACCTTGTACCGACGCTTTCCGACGCGCGACGAGCTGCTCGCCGCGACCTATAGCGAGCGGCTGCTGGCATTCGCCGAGGCGTGCCGCGCCGGCGCCGCCACGCTGGCCCCGGACCAGGCCCTGCGCGGCTTCGTCGAGGGCCTGGTCATCCACATCAATATCTACCGCGGGCTGGCGGCATCGATCGGCATGGTGCTGCAAAGCGGCACCCCCGGCTGCGCGGCGATCTCCGAGACTGGCGCCCTGCTGCTGCGCCAGGCCCAGGACGGCGGCGCCGTTCGCACTGACATCGCGTTCAATGACCTGGTGTACGTGATCACGGCGATTTCGCTGGCGATCGAACAGGAAGGCGGATCGACGACGCGCATCGGCCAACTGGCCGGCATCTTCTTCGATGGTGTGACCACCCGGCCGCGCGCCTGACAGGCGGGGCCGGGGCCGGGGCCGGCGCGGCTACCGGACAGGCGTCGGCAGCGGCTCGCCACCGAAATGGGCCAGCAGATTGGCCACCGCCAGCCGCCCCATCGCACGCCGCGCTTCCACGGTGAAGCTGCCGACGTGCGGCGTAAGCACCACGTTATCGAGCGCGAGCAGCGCCGCCGGCACGTTCGGCTCGTCCTCGAACACATCCAGCCCCGCCGCGCCGAGCCGCCCGTCCTGCAGGGCCGCGACCAGCGCCGCCTCGTCCACCACCGAGCCGCGCGCGATGTTCACCAGCGTGCCTTCCGGCCCCAGCGCCTCGATCACGTCCAGCCCGATCATGTGCCGGGTCTCGGGGCCGCCCGGCATGCACAGCACCAGCATATCGCTCTCCCCGGCCAGCGCCAGCAGCGAGCCGCTGCGCCGTTCCGGCGCCGGCCCCGGGCTGCGCTGGTAGTATCGGATCTCCATCCCGAAGCCCTGCAAGCGCTGCGCCACCGCCTGGCCGATGCGGCCGAAGCCGACGATGCCCGCCACCTTGCCCTTCAGGCTGCGCGCCTGGGTCAACGGCGCCTTGGCCGGCCACCCGCCGGCGCGCACGTAGCGATCCAGCAGTGGCAGGCGGCGCACGGCCGACAGCAGCAGGGTGACTGCGAAATCGGCCACGTCGTCGGTGAGCACGTCGGGCGTGTTGGTGACGTGGATGCCCTTGTCCGCCAGCAACGCCAGCGGTACCGCGTCGACGCCGACACCGTGCACCGACACGATCTCGAGCGCCGGCAGGCTGCCCACCAGCTCCGGCGTCACGCCGAGCGTGCCGGTGGTGAGGATGGCGCGGATGCCGCCGGCTATTCGCTGGAAATCCGGATCTCCGGCCACCGGAATCGACGGCACGAAATGGCACTGGAATGCCTGCTCTACCTGCGCGCGCACCTCTGGCGACCACACGCTGCCCAACACGAGAATCTCTGGTTTCATCGATGAACACCCTGCCCTGTGACTGAATATGGATGGGTCGAGTATGCCAGAGGAGCACGCCCCGCGCCGGCCGACGAAGCGTTTCGGACAGGTCGAGCGCCAGAGCGGCAAGGCGTGGGTCACGTGTCTGTGAGTACAGTTCGATTCTGCTCGGCTAGTTCTGTTCGCCCAAAGTTTTACCTAGCGCAAACACGCTCGCGATTCGAAGCGTGCGCAGTTGGAGCCAGGCAGTAGTTGGCGTAGAGTCTCGTGATCGCCAATTCGACGGGATCGCCATTCATGTACGCCAGCAACTGGAACCGCCTCGGGGCCTTCGGAGACCTCGGAACGCAGGCCCTCAAGCAAATGGACCGCAGCCGCCAGGCGCGCGGCAAGATGCTGGATCGCGCCGATTATGGGCCGCAGCCAACCCCGTCGACCGTGATCCTCGAGCAGCCCGGCCTCCATCTGCACCGCTACCACGACGCGCCCGGCGGCGGCCCGGCGGTGCTGCTGGTGCCGGCCCCGATCAAGCGCGCCTATATCTGGGACCTGGCGCCCGACATCAGCGTGGTCCAGCGCTGGAGCGAGCGCGGCTACCGGGTCTACCTGGCCGAGTGGCTGCCGATGCCGGATGACGACGGCGACGTCGGCCTGGACGACTATGGCGACCGCATGCTGTCAACCTGCCAGCAGGCGATCATGGAAGACAGCGGGCAAGAGCAATTGACAATTGTCGGCCACTCGCTGGGCGGCATCCTGGCCGCCATCTACAGCTGCACCCATCCCGAGCATGTGGCGGCGACCGTCCTGCTCGAATCTCCGCTGCACTTCGAGCAAGCCAGCTGCTGCTTCTCGCCACTGGTCAACGCCACCCCGCACGCGCGCGGCATCGCCGATGCCTTCCGCCACGTACCGGGCGTCTACCTGAACATGATGAGCGCCATGGCCGAACCGCAGGCCTTCCAGTGGGAGCGCATCGCCGACCGCTGGCTGTCGCTGCTCGACCCGAAGGCGCTGGCCACCCATATGCGGGTAGAGCGCTGGACCCATGACGAATTCCCGCTGCCCGGCCGGCTGTTCACCGACATCGTCGAGTCGCTGTACCGCAACGACGAGTTCATGCAGGGCCGGCTCGACATCGGCGGGCGCACGATCGGCCCGCGCGACCTGTGCGCGCCGCTGCTGTGCGTGGTCGATTTCCGCAGCAAGGTGATTCCACCGGAATCGGTGCTGCCGTTCCACGAAGCAGCCGGCAGCGAGCGCAAGCGCGTGCTCGAATACCAGGGCGACGTCGGCGTCAACCTGCAGCACGTCGGTGTGCTGGTGGGCCGCAGCGCCCACGCCGCGATCTGGCCGGCCATCTTCGAGTGGCTCGGCTCGCCCGCGCTGGCGAATGCATCGAACGAGGGAGGCAAGCGTGCGCTGCCGGCCGTCACGGTCAGTGCCGCGACTGACACCAAGGCTTCCCCGGCAGCGGACTAGTACCCGGGGCACGGGCGCGGCGTCGTGCCGCGCCCGTGCATTGCACATTTCTCCGCGCCCCGTCCAACCAAACTGTATTTATCTTTATAGCAATTCAATCGCGCGCCATCTGCTCTGCGGTCTGGATAACATCCAGTACCGAAAAGCGGGTGAGCGGTAGTGTTTATAGGCTCCCCATGTGCAACCAAGCGCGACACGGCCCGCGGCCGCCGACGTGCCCAACCGATCACGACATGGATGCCATAGAAGCAGAACGCACTGTCTCAGCCCCTCACGACACCCGACCTCGACCCACCATCGGCCTGCGCGAAGCGGTCGCCGTCATCGTCGGCGTCGTGATCGGCGCCGGCATCTTCAAGGCCCCGTCCCTGGTCGCCAGCATGAGCGGCGACGCCACGGCCATGTTTACCCTCTGGATCATGGGCGGCGTGGTCTCGCTCATCGGCGCCCTGTGCTATGCCGAACTGACCACCTCGTATCCGCATGCCGGCGGCGACTACCACTACCTGCACCGCGCCTACGGCCGCTCGGTCGCTTTCCTGTTCGGCTGGGCGCGCTTCTCGGTGATCACCACCGGCTCGATCGCGCTGCTCGGTTTCGTCTTCGGCGACTACATGCAGCAGGCGGTTCCCTTGAGCATGCTGCCGGCCGGCTGGGGCAGCACCGTGTACGGCGTCGCCGTGATCGCCGGCCTGTCGGCGCTCAACCTGCGCGGCATCCGCACCGGCACCGGCACCCAGACCTTCCTGACGGTCGCGGAGATCCTCGGCCTGCTGCTCATCGTCGGCGCCGCCGCACTGTTCACCGATCCGGCGCCCGCACCTGCGGCTACCGCAACGGCCGCCGGCGGCGTGTCCAGCCCAGCGGCCGCCGCCCTCGGCATGGCGATGGTCTTCGTCCTGCTCACCTACGGCGGCTGGAACGAGGCCGCCTACATCAGCGCCGAGATGCGCGGCGGCCCGCGCGACATGGTCAAGGCGCTGACCATGGGCATCGTCATCATCACCGTGCTCTACCTGATGGTGACCTGGGCCTATTGGAAAGTGCTCGGCATGGACGGCATGTCCGCCTCCGAAGCTGTCGCGGCCGACGTCATGAAGGTCGTCTTCGGCCCGGCCGGCGAAAAAATCATCTCGGTGCTGGTGGCGATCTCCGCCCTCACCTCGATCAACGCCACCATGATCGTCGGCGCCCGCACCAGCTACGCCATGGGCCTCGACTGGAAAAAGCTGGGCCGCCTGGCCGAGTGGGACAACGAGCGCGGCACGCCGACGGTCGCCATGACGGTGCAGTGCGTGGCGGCCCTGGCCCTGGTCGCGACTGGCGCCGCCCTGGGCGGCGGCTTCAAGGCCATGGTCGAGTTCACGGCGCCCGTGTTCTGGCTGTTCTTCCTGCTCACCGGCATCTCGCTGTTCGTGCTGCGCCGGCGCGAGCCGAACGTGCCGCGGCCGTTCAAGGTGCCGCTGTATCCGGTGCTGCCGCTGCTGTTCTGCGCCAGCTGCGCCTATATGCTGTGGTCGAGCTTGTCGTATGTGTACAGCCAGCAGCTGGGCGGCCTGAACGCCGCCTGGATCGGCGTCGCCGTGCTGGCCATCGGCGTCGTGCTGTTGCTGCTGCTGCGCTCGAAGAGCGATCGATAAATACCAACCGTTTTATCCCCCCAAGACCAAACCTGACCAAGGAGCTGTGTTGATGAACCTGCAACCTCGCCGCCGTACCCTGCTGCTGTCCACCGCCGCCGCGACCGGCCTGATGATGTTCCCGTTCGGCCGCGCGCTGGCGCAGGCAACTGCCGCCAGCGCCGCCACGCCGCGCCTCGACGTGCCTTACGTCCCGACCCCGCAAGAGGTGGTCGACAAGATGCTCGACCTGGCCAAGGTCGGCAAGAACGACACCCTGTTCGACCTGGGCTGCGGCGACGGCCGCATCGTCGTCACCGCCGCCAAGGAACGCGGCGCGCGCGGCACCGGCATCGACATCGACCCGACCCGTATCGCGGAAGCAAAGGAAAACGCCAAGAAGGCTGGCGTGTCCGATCGCGCCCAGTTTCGTGTAGGCGACCTGTTCAAGACCGATTTTTCGACGGCCACCGTCGTGACCCTGTATCTGCTGCCGACCATTAATGCCAAGCTGCGTCCGCAACTGTGGAAGCAGCTCAAGGTCGGCACGCGGGTGGTGTCGCATGCCTTCGATATGGGATCGGAATGGCCGGCGGAGAAGACGGTCGAGGTGGATGGCCGGACGATTTATTACTGGACCATTACAGAGGCGAACAAGAAGGAAGTCGCTTGATTTAAACAACGGACGAGAGCCCCGAAGTAGGGCTCCACCCGCAAAACTAGTCATGCTGTGGTCAAAGCCGATCGGCACCTCACCTGGTGACTTTGGTGATTCCAATTCTCGATCGTAAATGTGCGGCCACCTCCACAGGCTCACGGAATTCGACTCCGGCTGCTGCAGCTGCGTCGGGATAGACGGCGACTCTGTCGCCGTTCTCGTCGCCGATGATGGCATATGGATCGTCAATTTCTATCTTGCAGTCTCTCTCGACCTCATCTGGCCATACAGGAATTTTACTGGTTCGCATCGCGAAGATGCGAAACAGGCTGATAAGCGCACACAACGGCCAAGTCACGACGTATAGCACAAGTGGCACCGAAGCGAAATTTGCAAATACTCGCTCAGTCCCCACACGGATGCTCTCTCTGCGGCCATCCAGCGGCATACAGAACTGAACCTGGCCCGAAACTTCCTCAGGTCCCTCTTCCATGTAACGTCTGATGAATTCCCAATGCGATCGAATAAAGTCGTATTCGGATGGACCGCTCACACCCGGGTTGACATCATTCGCCTTCAACGGTCCTGTATAACTTAAAGCAAACGTTTTTTTATAGTCGAGGTATTTGGTTCAAGGATGTGCCCCCGGACCTCCCATTCGTGTAACCCCTTCATGTGACCTAGTGTGAAATAGATCTCATCCCAAGGTGTTGTACTAACGGAGCCATCCGTATGGAACACGTGGACGACTCGCTTCTTACGATTGAACCTCATCGGATAATGCGTAAAGGAGAAGCAATCTTTAAGTAGAATCCAGATCCCAGTAAGAAGCGTTGGGATGGTAATCACCGCTGTTATTAATAGAATCTCGACATCATAAGGCCGCAGGTTCCATCCATCAGCTCTCGAGACTGCTATGTACACCATTCCGCCCAGCATCCACGAAGGTATCGCCGTTGCAGGAATTAAAAATAGCAAAAGACTCCCGCGCCAGCCATACCATTTGTCAACAGACTCGAGGAATGTCGAGTTCATCTTTATTACACATAATTGAGAACGCGGCTCAACATCCAATCGTTGCGTTTGCACCAACTGACGCTTCATCTCGTTTTCACTCAGGCGTCGATTAACCTTATACGCGGGGAATAATCCGAAATAGTTCATTGATAAACTCACTTAAAAGCTTGTGCAAGCTGCTCTTGCTCAATTTTCATATTCAGATAGCGTTGATTCGGCAGCACCCCCCATGGACACCGCTCCAGCCAGTCTTGCAATGGATCGTCTTTAATGAATTCAATAAATATCCCAACGGCCACCAGCAACGCAACAAGTGCGACGATTACCGGGAATGCAGCTCCGAAGAAGATTGCCACGGTCAGACATAAGCCCCCGATTCCAGATGTTAAATACGCGGCAATCAGCAAACCGGAGCCACCTTCTTCGCTTGCTTCAAACGCTTTGGCCGTATCCAGTGCGGCCAGGATCATACCTGCCGCCGCGCCGGCGACTCTTCCAATAAATTTTAGAGCTTTTGCCGCTAGTGAGATAAATTCTCGTCCAAAGCGAAGTCCTTGTTGTACGCGAGATTCCAGTGCGTTTCCAATGACCTCACATGTTGTCCCGACTAAGCCACTAATTCCTGCTATCCGTCGCCAGCGAGCATCTTGCCTTTCATTCGCGAGGCCCATTTCTTCATCTTCATATATTTTTGTCAGACAAACAGTCTGCAGGATTGCTGTCACCACGCCCCACCGAACTTTTTGATTAATTACTGATCGCCAGCGCTCCAGGCGAAGCGATTCCAGTTGCTCCACCGATCGCAGACTAGACTTCAGCTGCGTTTCTTGTGCAACTCGACTCATACCGCTGGGCAGGTTCTCGATGTTGGCGCGGTCGGCGCTGACAACCCAACGCAATTTTCTGCTTCCTTCAACTCTCATTCCGCGTATTTGGAGGCGCTCCAACTCGAGGCTTACTGCCGCGCGCAGCTGATTCTCGCTGATCACCGCACCGCTCGTCCGTATCATCTGCTTTGCGAGATACCTCACAAACTGCGAACGCTTCCCATTAATCTCGAAGACGGTGACGGCATCTCCAGAGATGAACCCCAACATCATCAGCGTCTTGTGAAAGCCGGGACGGCCATCCACGACTTTACCCAGGATCCGGGCCACTGGACCGGATATTTGCGCAAGATACAGTGCAAGCCCATTTGTGGAATTATCATCCAGTGCTTCCATTGCAGCCTTGTAAACTTCGAACAGGCTGTCCCACGGTATTTGCCGACTATCGAGAGCGATTTTTGAAGCTTCCTCTATCGACTCAGCAACTGCAGACTGGTTAAGGATAGACGCCCTCAAAAGAACATTCTTTTTATCTTGAAAATTTCCCTGAAGGAGTTCTACATACAATTTACTGCAGCAGGCTTTATCCTGTGTCCCGGCGATACATCTGGTCACGACATTCGTATAAGCCACCCCACACAGGGCGTTGGACGGATCATAATTAAATTCAAGATAATCCGTGAATGCTGCACTCTTGAACCATTCCACATGGCGCAGAGCCAACAGTGCGATCGATTGCTCATCGAATGCCTTGAGCTTCGCATCGAATTCCGCCGGTAATCCCCCCATTTTTAGAGCACGCTAAAAGTAGAGGTTAAGCGGCGAGCGCCAATTTCTGTTTTGGCGTAATACCGCCGAGCGCCATGTTAGGCCGGTCGTGATTGTAGGTCCACAAC
>NZ_JAFVIM010000079.1:0-1519 GCF_017582745.1 Massilia oculi | reverse complement strand
GAACATTTGATATTTTAAGTATGCAGCTGAACAAGTCAGCTGGCACCTTCATCAAACGCCCACACTTATCGACTGTTAATTTTTAAAGATCAGAATTCGGTTACTGCTTCATCTGCTGTTGCTTCGAATCGTTTTGTTCGTCAGCAGCAGAGAAGAGAGAGTATGAAGCGTTTTTTAAATCTCGTCAACCCTCTTTTCCTTCCGCTTTTCGCTGCCTGAAGGCTGCGTCTGCGTCGGGAGAACGAGACTATAACAAACCTATGACACATCCCGCAAGTCCTGCCTTACCCAAGTCGCATCGCCATTGATAGACGAGGACTATCGATCCCTTCAATATTATTTGCTTTTAACTATAAGCGAGAATCATTATCATTTGGCTCTACAGTCAGCAGCCGAAGTGAAGAGGTAACGCCATGGTCATCGCAGCCAAGAAAACCAGCCAGGTCATCACCCACATGGCGATCGCCTTCACGATCGCCTACGCGATGACGGGCTCTGTCGTGTTCAGCGGCCTGGCCATCATCATCGAACCAGTGATCAACGTCCTCCTGCTCCCCTTCCACGAAAAGGCCTGGGCGGCCATCCGCGAGAGAGCGAAATCAACTCGCGAGCGCTATATGCGCGTTGCCGCTGAAAAGGTCAGCCAGACGCTCATGCACATGGTCGTGGCTTTTGCCGTCATCTATGGCGCGACCGGCTCGCTCGCCTTCGGCGGCCTGGCTGCCATCCTCGAGCCGATCTGCAATGTGCTGCTGCTCCCTATCCACGACCGGTTCTGGGACAAGCTCGAACTGCGCATCAATAGTGGAATGCACGCCGCCTGAACCCTACACCCGGTCACCCAAGCCCGCCAGTCACCAACCGGCGGGCTTTTTTTCGCCACAGCGTGATCACAGGTTCGGAAGCCGCATCGCGATCGTCGCCATTCCGATCCCGGCCTTATTGCCATAGAGTGTCGCCGGGTCGAAACCTACTGGCCCACCATTCACGGCAATCCAGAACATCAATCCCACGCGGAAGAACCACGCGCCGCTGGCAAGCATGAGCAGCCGCAGCGCCGAGCGTCGATGCGGTTGCATTCGGCGCGTCAGCGGATGGCGCAGTACCAGCGTCGCCGCCACCAGGATCAGGACCGCGTTGATGGTCATGGCACCATGCTGGACGATGCCGCCGAGCTGGCTGCGGTTCCATACCAGCCAAAGCCAGTCAAGGCTGGCGACGATAACGGTGGCCAGCAAGGCGAGCACTTCGTGCTCGACTTTAGCAGACGGGCAATATGTCACAACGATAATGTCTCGAATGCAGATTGCTGTGCATGAGATACGCCACTGCAGGCTGGACGCCGCGTTGAGACGAGTTCCTGGAAAGCGACGCCGAAAAGCAAAAAACCCCACCAAGATCACTCGATGGGGTTTTTCTTATAACTAGCCTGACGATAACCTACTTTCACACTGGTTGCAGCACTATCATCGGCGCAAAGTCGTTTCACGGTCCTGTTCGGGATGGGAAGGGGTGGGAC
>NZ_JAFVIM010000078.1:0-1535 GCF_017582745.1 Massilia oculi | reverse complement strand
ATGCCGCGTTGTAGTCTTTCCAGTTGGTCGTTCGGTACTTCAGCTTTACGGGAGCAATCATGCCGTCAGTTTACCCGTGCTGCGCCTCGGCCGCTGATGGGCCGATTTGTGCAACAAAGCCTTTCAGGGGCAGTACTTTGATGATGAGACGGGGCTGCACTACAACCGGTATCGGTATTACGATTCCGACACGGCTAGGTACCTCACCCAGGACCCGATTGGGCTAAGTGGCGGTGAAAATCTCTATGGCTATGCGCCTAATCCAACGGGATGGAAGGACCCATTGGGACTTACACCATGTAGTGGATTCCCAATTAAAAATAACTCTGCAAGAAAGCTTTTGAAAGCACGAGGACTTTCGAAAGCTCAGCAGCATGAGGTGGTAAAGAGCTTCGATGGTCAAATTTATGCCGCTCACGGAAGTGCCGGCGAGCAATTTATAATTACTGAATCCGCAGAAGGAGCAGCTTCAGGAGTATTTGTAACACGTTGCTCGGCGGGAGGACCCCCCGCGGAAAGACGTCAAAAACTTGCTCTTCCACCAAGCAATACAGCAGAGTTTCAAAGTCCTGTTGCGCTAGCTCGGGATCAAATGCTACTTGAAGGAAAAGTAGCGCCTCAGCTACAGTGGGGAGCTGAGAAAACCGGAGGGGGGTGGCAAGTCGTTACCGCCGGAGGAAAATACACAGGAGCAATCAGAAGATGACGACCTTTTCTGAGTTAACTAACAGCATCATCTCTGAGTTGTATCAGGGGGGATTTACTAGAGATGCTGATGAGTTGCAACACCTTGCCAACTTGGCGATAGATCAAACTCTCTCGGCGAGTATTCGGAAAGATGCTTTGAAACAGATAGAGATGCGTTGCCACGTGAAATGGTTTGGCGATTTTTACTTGCCTCAATTATCGCAAAAAGATTGGTGGGGAAGGCTTGAAAAACTTAGCAGGTCAACCAAGAAGCACATGCAATCCATTTGATGGCTCCAAGAACAGCATAAAGGGGGGGGAGAACCAGGCCTTAATTACAACCGGTGTCGGATTTATATCCAAACAGCGCACGTTACATAACAGCGACTATTCGACACGATGTGTAGCTCAATCAATCAGCGAATGAAAATCAACATTAGCTTTCGCGAAGAGCTCAGGCACATCGAGAGGCCGGAGAGCTAATCGAAGTGCCAAATCGTTACCGACCACCGGAAAACAAATCATGTCAAATAATAAGATGGTTATCGTAGATTTAAACCATGTTATCGGTGCAATGCTGCCAGTCTCTGAAAGGATTTTTTACCAGTGCTGCAACTGCTGGAGCATTCTCCGGTCGAACCCTGCGAACAATGAGTACTGTGTCTGCAGAAATGTCTTCATTGATGTTGATGCCGGGAGGGCTGGGGCTAGGGACGAGCGGCTGTGAGCCTGTCAGATTTTCTGTGTGGAACGGGGTCATGAAATAATCCTGAGAGGACTGTTCCATGACCGATGCAATGACCACGAAAAAGCCCAAGAAGCAGAAAGCTGCATACCCGTTCCCCGTC
>NZ_JAFVIM010000077.1:0-1652 GCF_017582745.1 Massilia oculi | reverse complement strand
CCCCCTGTGTCACGCTAGTTGTCACCTTAATTTTTAGGAGACAACATGAGTAAAGTGTATTCTGCAGCCTTCATCGAGCAAGCCTTGGTGAAGGTTTATTCCCGCGGCAAACGGACCATTCAAGACGTGGCAGACGATCTGCACGTCAATGTCTACACGGTCAAGAACTGGATTCGCAGAAAGAATTTGTACATGTTGAAAGCGTCCTCTGACAGGGAAAAGCGGCCGCAGGATTGGAGCCGAAGTGAGCAGTTGGTCGCTCTACATGAGACGCACGCGCTCGATGAAGAAGCGCTGCAGGCCTGGTGCCGTGAGCGTGGTTTATTCGCTCACCATCTCGAAGCATGGCGTACTGCCTTCTGCATCGATGCAAAGCCGGTCATCTCCACCGATGCCCGTGAGATGCGTAGTCTGCAGCAAGAGAACGACAAATTAAAGCGCGATTTGGAACGCAAAGAGAAGGCACTTGCGGAGGCCGCAGCGCTGCTTTTGCTGCAAAAAAAGTTCAACGCGCTGTGGGAGGACGAGGTCAAATGACCTCACCCGCGGCGCGTGTCGAAATCGCCGCGATGATTGCCCAAGCTGTTGCTTCGGGAGCCCGTCGTGCCAGAGCTTGCGAAATCATCGGTCTGAGTTTGCGCACTTTGCAGCGTTGGAAGCTGACTGGCGCCGCGCCTGATGGGCGCACTACACGCATCCAACAGCCGGTTCATGCGTTGACGGCGACGGAACGGGAGCGGATTCTCGCCATCGTCAATTCGGTCGAGTTTGGCCAGATGCCGCCAAGTCAGATCGTGCCACGCCTGGCCGACCAGGGCACGTATGTGGCCTCCGAATCGACGTTTTATCGGGTTATGAGAGGGGCCAATCTGGTCAAGCACCGGCAGGCAACACGTCCGGCACAGGAGCGCAGCAAGCCGCGAGCGATTTGCGCCACCGCACCGAACCAGCTTTACAGTTGGGACATCACTTATTTGCCGACCGGGGTAAAAGGGATCTACTTTTACCTGTACATGTTTATCGATATCTACAGCCGAAAAGTCGTTGGCTGGCAGGTGTATGGAGACGAGCACAGTAACTTTGCTGCCGAGGTCATGCGCGACATCTGTGTACGCGAGAAAATCCAGCCTGGCCAGGTCATTCTGCATTCAGACAACGGCAGCCCGATGAAAGGGGCGACGATGCTGGCAACCCTGCAGGCACTGGGCGTAATGCCTTCGTTCAGCCGCCCTGCCGTCAGCAACGACAATCCGTATTCGGAGTCGTTGTTCAAGACCTTGAAATATCGCCCCGATTATCCGGGCAAAGCTTTTACCGACATCGCGCACGCTCGCAATTGGGTAACTCGATTTGTTCGTTGGTATAACAACGAACATCGACACAGCACGATCAATTTCGTGACGCCGACCCAACGTCATGCTGGCCTGCACCAAGCTTTACTGCAAGCCCGCACGGCAGTCTACAACGCTGCCCGCGAAGCCAATCCATTGCGATGGACTGGCGGCCCGGTACGTAACTGGACGCCAGTCATGGAGGTACATCTCAACCCTGACCTGGCGACCAGCGAACCCAAGGCAAAAGCGTGCAATGGCCGGGAATTTAGAATGGCGGCTTAACGGCCGCTAACGCGACAACTAGCTTGACAGCCACCG
>NZ_JAFVIM010000076.1:0-2032 GCF_017582745.1 Massilia oculi | reverse complement strand
AATGCCGCGTTGTAGTCTTTCCAGTTGGTCGTTCGGTACTTCAGCTTTACGGGAGCAATCATGCCGTCAGTTTACCCGTGCTGCGCCTCGGCCGCTGATGGGCCGATTTGTGCAACAAAGCCAGTCATTGACTTCAAAACTCGATGGCTCAGTGACACCGCTAATCAACGGCGAGCCCAGCCAAGCAGGAAAAAAACAAGTACAAGCTAGAGACTGCGGAAGGAAAGCTGCGGGCACGGCCGCTGAGCCGGCAGGGTGTCCCTCGGCCACACAGCTGCGACAGCAGTTATTGGGCGTTAAGAAATATCGATGTAGCCGGGGTCCCTTCCACAGTAGTCCAGGATGTCGGCATCAACCTTATGCGCATAGCGGGCGGCGTTCGCTAGCGCATCTCCTTCTGGACGTGGCTGCAGAGGCCAGTACCAATCCTTGCCGATTCCGCAACGAGCGGAAACCGTCGGCTGTATCCATCGCCGCCTGGACGCTGCTGGTAATTGTGCGGCGACATGGAGTGTTTTAAGAGCCTGGCGCCATCCTTTAAGCAAAGCGTGTTGTTCAGCCTGTCCAATGTCTGGGTACGCATAATCAAAGAACTCTCGGAGCTGAGCGGCGTACTTTGCGGGTGCGCGGAGGAAGTCTCCCATTGGTACCGGATCAACCTCGAGCAACTGGCCACGGCGGAAGTAGGTGTGTATCGGCTGTATTCCACCGACGTCAAATCCTTCATTAGGTAGTAAAACCCAGATGTGTTTCAAGCGTCTTGTCCGATGCAATCCGTATGGATCGTTGAGGCGTTGAGCGCTTACGTCGGCCACGTGGCTTGCCTCCTGCAAGACGAAGCCGGGCGGCACAAATGGGTGCCCGTGCTCCCCTACACAACACCACCACAAGCCATCCTTCTTTGAGAGCGCAAGATTGAAGGTGTCGTTCGGATCGTACCACGCTGGCCTGGGCCGCTGAGGATCGCATGTCGGCATTACAAAGTGCACCAGATCAAGCGCGTATGGAAGTTCAATGTTGAACGCAGCCGATGCTGCCTCAGCCATCCGTAACCACCGTTGTTCTCGGGCTGCCTGATCAATGTCCTGGTCGAAGACAAAGTCAGGCGCATTCGACTGACACGATGCTACGAGTTCTTCCCAGGAGTTATATCCGAATAGAACGGCCTGCGCTTTGAGCCGTTTATGGTGCGGCCAATCCGGTGCGATACGGTCGTACCGTTCTGTTTGGCGGCGAGCGAGTTCTGGACTACGAAGTGGGATCTGCACGGCTAGCTCCATGTAAAAGCGCGAAGGCCCACTCCCCGCGCAGACATGGGTAGACGGCGCAAAGGTACGAAAAACTAAGTTGTGCTGCGGGCCGTTTTCGGCTTTGCCAGTGGGCGACACGGGCCGGTGCTCCGTGAGCGGAATGATAAACCTCAGCGTACAGCTTTGCAATCCGGGGAGAGCACCGATTTCGCAATGGCTCGGCCCGGCTTAGCCGCTACAGTGGCATGATGAAATCAGGCTTGTTCATCCTCCTCGCCGGGATCATCTGGATCGAACAAAACAATGTCCGCTTCGATGCTCTTGGCTACGTCTATCAGGCGGGGCCCCAAGCCGCCCTTGATCGGCTCGGATCGTCCCCAGCGAGTCCGCAGGCCCATGCGTTGGCCGTTAAAGCGAAGGACCTTGGTGGTAGGCTCGTCCCGATCAGCGTCCCAAACCGAATAGCCGAGCATGCGCGAGCCTGGAAGCGGAATAAACATCACGCCTGGCCCCATGATGGCCGTGTTCTCATGATCGGTCATCTCCTCCATATCGTCGTATCGTGGGTCCAGAAGGTTCTGCCAGTCGTGGTCGCGGCAATACCCGGTGCCATCATCGAAAGCCCGTGCATACCCCTCTAGCAGCCAGCGAGAGACATTCGGTAATCCCCCCACAGAAAGAGCGCGTTTAGAAGTAGAATTTTCTACTTAAGAACAGAAAGCTCTACATGAAGACGTCCCGTTTTACCGACAGCCAGATCATCGCCATCCTCAAGCAAGCCG
>NZ_JAFVIM010000075.1:0-2043 GCF_017582745.1 Massilia oculi | reverse complement strand
GGCGCCGCGTACCTGGAAGCTTGCTGCCAACCAGTTCGCCATCATGTTCGGCGAACGCTTCACGAACGCGATTAATTAACTACGAAATTCTGGCCCCGCACACAGAATTTCTGACAGGTCCGCAATTTGAGGTATAATTCTGACATGGCGTGTGCTGCGTGCGCCCGGGGGCCATCCCCGAATACGGAGAACGACATTTTCGTTTTCCGTGAGGCTTGTAATGCGAGCAGCGTCCCCGCTAAATCTACATCATCTCGTTCGACTCTCTGCAATCGCAGCTGAAGCAACCCTCCTTTCACCCTTACTGTCTACATCGAGCTCGCTAACTCGCGCTCGCGGTTTTCCTGTATCTAAGGTCGCGACCTCCGACGCCGTTGCCGATGCGGTGTGGACAGCATTTTGTCCGAGGAAAAAAATCACATGACCACAGCAGCAAGCCATTCCAGTGCGAACCCATCCGCGTTACAGCGATTTCTTGCTAGCGAGGCCGCTGGCGGTATCTTGCTGATGGCTGCGGCCGTCTGCGCGCTCATCATCGCAAACAGTCCTCTCGCGAGCGCTTACCAGCACTTTTTACACTTTGAGACCGGCCTAGTGTTGAGCGAGAAGCTTGGCCCTATGACAACTCATCTTTGGGTCAACGATGGTTTGATGGCTATTTTCTTCCTGTTGGTCGGCCTCGAAATTAAGCGAGAACTTGTCGATGGCCGTTTATCGACGTGGGAACAGCGGCGGCTCCCTGCTTTGCCAGCGCTTATGGGCATGGCCTTGCCCGCCGCCATTTATCTGTTCGTTACATCAGGTCAGCCCTCGTTAGCAAACGGCTGGGCGATACCAGCGGCGACCGATATCGCTTTTGCGATGGGCGCTCTCGCCCTGCTTGGGAGGCATGCACCACTATCATTAAAACTGCTCCTAGTCTCGGTCGCAATCATTGACGACATGGGCGCTGTGGCCATCATTGCCATCTTCTATACTTCAAGTATCGATGCTGTCGCACTCGCTGCAGCTGCCGGACTTTTGGCCGCAATGTTCGTGTTAAACAAATTGCGTGTGACGAAGCTCTGGCCATATTTGATCGGCTTGGCATTGCTCTGGTATGTCACGCTACTTTCGGGCGTGCACGCCACCATCGCAGGAGTAGTTGGCGCATTCCTGATCCCCTACATTTCGTCGCCGGGTACACCTGATGCACCCGCATCGCCGTTGCACCGTCTTGAGCACGCGCTGGCACCGTGGGTTGGGTTCTTGATCGTGCCGGTCTTCGGGTTCGTAAATGCTGGGGTCTCTTTTGAAGGGTTGTCGCCATCTGCTATCTTTGCGCCTCTCCCCCTCGGTATCGCAGCCGGCTTGTTCCTCGGTAAGCAGTTGGGTGTGTTCGCGGGAGTCGTTCTCGCTGTGAAGACCGGTCTTGCCACCAAACCACGCGGAACGACGTGGCTGCAAGTTTACGCGGTAGCAATGCTCTGCGGGATCGGCTTCACGATGAGCCTCTTCATCAGCGGACTTGCATTTCCAGGGCATCCTGAGTTTGTCGAGGAAGCCAAAATCGGGATTCTTCTTGGATCAATATTGTCTGCAATCGTAGCCTGCTTAATCCTTCGGCTCGCACCGAAAGCAAGTGATGAGTATGAGCAGAAGATCGCTCAGCACGAGGAAATTCGTCGCGACGGAGACGTCAAGCGGATTTGAGAATGTGCCCGATCAGATCATCATGAATCTAGCGCTGGTCGGGTTGACGTCCGCTTCTGTCCGATAGCGGACTGTCGGAACGGCTCAGTGTACTCGGCTGTTGCCTGCTGAGCAACTAGAGGGTTTTGTTAGGTGCTCTAAAGCTCGTCGTCAATCGTCACAGTGGTCCGCATTCTACCGCCCGACACCAAAATTGAAGCAATCTTTCATCAGAAATGATGATCTATCAAGAGGGCTTTGTTGCATAAATCAATTGAGCGCGTAGTACCCCAAACCCCAGACGGATTTACGGCATGGTCACCGCTACGGTCGTGGGCGTGCCCAAGCGCGTGAAGCGATTGAGGATGGCGG
>NZ_JAFVIM010000074.1:0-2065 GCF_017582745.1 Massilia oculi | reverse complement strand
TTTTAGCCTTCCCACTTCGTTTTCCACTTAGCCAATCTTTGGGACCTTAGCTGGCGGTCTGGGTTGTTTCCCTCTTGACACCGGACGTTAGCACCCGATGTCTGTCTCCCAAGCTCGCACTCACCGGTATTCGGAGTTTGCAATGGTTTGGTAAGTCGCAATGACCCCCTAGCCATAACAGTGCTCTACCCCCGGTGGTGATACTTGAGGCACTACCTAAATAGTTTTCGGAGAGAACCAGCTATTTCCAAGTTTGTTTAGCCTTTCACCCCTACCCACAGCTCATCCCCTAATTTTTCAACATTAGTGGGTTCGGACCTCCAGGGCGTGTTACCGCACCTTCATCCTGGCCATGGGTAGATCACTTGGTTTCGGGTCTACACCCAGCGACTGTCGCCCTGTTCGGACTCGATTTCTCTACGGCTCCCCTATTCGGTTAACCTCGCCACTGAATGTAAGTCGCTGACCCATTATACAAAAGGTACGCCGTCACCCCACGAAGAGGCTCCGACTGTTTGTATGCACACGGTTTCAGGATCTATTTCACTCCCCTCCCGGGGTTCTTTTCGCCTTTCCCTCACGGTACTGGTTCACTATCGGTCGATTACGAGTATTTAGCCTTGGAGGATGGTCCCCCCATGTTCAGACAGGATTTCTCGTGTCCCGCCCTACTTGTCGTACGCTTAGTACCACCGGTCTGATTTCGCATACGGGGCTATCACCCACTATGGCGCCACTTTCCAGAGGCTTCTGCTATCAGTCCGACTATCACGTACAGGCTCATCCCATTTCGCTCGCCACTACTTTGGGAATCTCGGTTGATTTCTTTTCCTGCAGCTACTTAGATGTTTCAGTTCGCCGCGTTCGCTTTGCATGCCTATGTATTCAGCATGCAATGACCTAAAAGGCCGGGTTTCCCCATTCGGAAATCTGCGGATCAAAGCTCGTTTGCTAGCTCCCCGCAGCTTATCGCAAGCTACTACGTCCTTCATCGCCTGTAATCGCCAAGGCATCCACCATGTGCACTTATTCACTTGTCCCTATAACGTTGGCCTCTTCATGAGTTAAAGAGATCGTCATAGATCAAGAGTACAACTATGTTTGCTTGATACAAATTACTACTACCCTAAGTGTGTTTTACTAGTCATCACTGACCAGCTCAACACGCTTAAAAAAACTTTACTTCTTCCAGATTGTTAAAGAACGAAAAAACAGTGATCTCTAAAAGACCAAACCTAAATCCAACCGGTCATTCACTGGCGACTTACGTTTGAGCTTTTTGGTGGAGGATGACGGGATCGAACCGACGACCCCCTGCTTGCAAAGCAGGTGCTCTCCCAGCTGAGCTAATCCCCCTTCAAGGGTCATGCCAAAACGTGGTAGGGCTGGTTGGACTCGAACCAACGACCCCCGCGTTATCAACACGGTGCTCTAACCAGCTGAGCTACAGCCCCGATAAAACTGTTCTTTACTTGTTCAACAGTCGATAAGCGTGGACGCTTGATGACGGGTCGTTAGACCCCGGTGCTACTCTAGAAAGGAGGTGATCCAGCCGCACCTTCCGATACGGCTACCTTGTTACGACTTCACCCCAGTCACGAATCCTACCGTGGTAAGCGCCCTCCTTGCGGTTAAGCTACCTACTTCTGGTAAAACCCGCTCCCATGGTGTGACGGGCGGTGTGTACAAGACCCGGGAACGTATTCACCGCGGCATGCTGATCCGCGATTACTAGCGATTCCAACTTCACGTAGTCGAGTTGCAGACTACGATCCGGACTACGATACACTTTCTGGGATTAGCTCCCCCTCGCGGGTTGGCGGCCCTCTGTATGTACCATTGTATGACGTGTGAAGCCCTACCCATAAGGGCCATGAGGACTTGACGTCATCCCCACCTTCCTCCGGTTTGTCACCGGCAGTCTCATTAGAGTGCTCAACTGAATGTAGCAACTAATGACAAGGGTTGCGCTCGTTGCGGGACTTAACCCAACATCTCACGACACGAGCTGACGACAGCCATGCAGCACCTGTGTTCAGGTTCCCTTTCGGGCACAGCCAGATCT
>NZ_JAFVIM010000073.1:0-2222 GCF_017582745.1 Massilia oculi | reverse complement strand
CACGAGCACACATCTCGCAAGTCCAATTGCAACCGCAGATGAAATGCCCTGACATACGTGCCTGACCACCTTCCACCACGATCTGAGCAATCAAAGCCGAACCATAAGCCTTCCAGCGACCACAGCCCGCGACAGACGAACCGCGCAAGTTCTTTCCCTCATTGGACCAATAGCCAGAAACAAGCCGTTGAGCAGTTGCTTGGCGGACGTAGGGCCGATACTGCCGGGGGTTACAGGGTGGAGTATCCCTATTCTTCCCGAGGCCGACGGCTGCGCCGCCGGTCGACGCGTCGGCAGTGGCCGCCGCGGCTCCCGTCAACGCAGCTTTGGAATACCGTACTTGCCCGAACGGTGTCCCGCTCCTGTCGAAACGAGGCAACGAATCAGGGCTTTCGGGGAGGGGAAAATCAAGGAATGGTGTTGACGCACGTGTAGACGCGCATGATATGCTCTGCATGTCGGTTCTTCCTGCTCTGAAAGTGAAGTGGAACCGGCCTAGGAGCCAGACTATGTCCAGTAGTCGTGGCTCTTTTTCATTTCCGGCCCACCGTTCACTGTGGGAGCAATCTCGCGATCGCGGAATATGAAAAAACCGATGAGCAATAGTCGCTCATCCGTTAACGTGTGTCAACGCCCCAGGGGGACGCGTGCCGAAATGGCACTCAAACACCACCCCAGCGAGCATGGCGCGAGCACCGCCCGGTGTTTGAACGTGCAAACGGCCGCACTCCCACGCACGAGAATGCGGCCGCACACTGCTTGCATGGGGCCTTGCAGCCCCATACCCCCGCTACTATTGGACACAGACAGGAATCTTTATATGTTCGGTATCTGAGTGCGGGTTTCCCTCTTATATTCGGTTACTTCCGCTCCGGCTCGATTGCATCAAAAGAAACATTTTCCTCCCATGAGAGGTCATGCGGATCGAGAGCAATCGTTGCATATGGAACAGGGTTCGAATCTGGTATTCCAGACTGGATACTCACCAGCCGAGCAGAACGACCACGCTCGTATACGCCCGTCGCAGTCTCGAGACTACGCGTCAAACTGACAACACCGCCAAGGCATCCAACAACCCACTCAGGAACATTGCTCATCTCTTCTCCGTATCAATTTTGAGAATTACTTTACAGCTGCCAGAACGCGAGTAACTCGCAGGTACTCCCCGACCTCTTCCCTCGTCAAAGGCCGAAGTTTCGCAATATTTATGATCTCGGAATCAAGAGCCGAAAGCTCAGAAGTCGGTACCCAAGTAGGCACACGTTTACTATCGGAGTAGCGGCACAAAGCATTGACCATCAAGCACACCTTGGCCTGGCCACCACGCGCTGCTGCCCGCAAGATCATCGCAAGCCCTGGACGCCCCAACGAGGGATGAGTAGCCTTGAGATGATCCTCAAACGAGTACTCGATAATGAGAGGCTGCTCAGGATCATCAAGGCCAACCTCTTCAACATCTCCAGCTCCATCATCCCACTCGGAAGGAGTCAAAATACCGAGATTCTTAGCCAGATTCCCAGCATGAAAACGGTTTGTAGAACCAAGCGCCTCAATGGCACGCTGCCACTCGGCGCCGGCCGTCAAGTCGCCTCGACCTGCAGCATCAAGCGTCTGAGAAAGCGACTTGCCATTCTTCCGGCCTTGCTTCGTACTCTGTGAAGAGAGCTCGTGCGACGCCTCAATTTTTGCCGCATAGTCGTTCAACCGGTTGGGCCGAAAATCAAAGCCCCTATCGGAACACCGCCCACCAACCTCAATGACAGCCTTGTACCAAGCTTCACGCATAGCATCCTCCATCGCCACAAGATCAGCATCATCATCATGCGTGACAAGGATGTGGAAGTGAGGATGAATTCCATTTCGACCTATCGTGACCTCGAAGGCCTTGAACTTGCCTACAGATCCGGCCTTCTTGTAGACCTTGGCCATGCGCTTATCAAACAGCCCATAAGCCGCCTTCAAAGCAGCCACAGGTATAGCCCAATCGACGTCATAACTATGGGCCAGCGTCAGCGTAACCAAGCTCCCGCTCTTGCCGTGTTCCTTCAGAGCCGGAAAAAGCGCACCACGAAGCCAACTCCTATTTCGAGCGACTGTCGCACGAGCACACATCTCGCAAGTCCAATTGCAACCGCAGATGAAATGCCCTGACATACGTGCCTGACCACCTTCCACCACGATCTGAGCAATCAAAGCCGAACCATAAGCCTTCCAGCGACCAC
>NZ_JAFVIM010000072.1:0-2437 GCF_017582745.1 Massilia oculi | reverse complement strand
GACGGGGAACGGGTATGCAGCTTTCTGCTTCTTGGGCTTTTTCGTGGTCATTGCATCGGTCATGGAACAGTCCTCTCAGGATTATTTCATGACCCCGTTCCACACAGAAAATCTGACAGGCTCGGAAATGATCGCTTATTTCCCCGCCCCTGTTAATGCCAACGATCCATGGCACGGATTCCCCTTTACTTTCGCTAAAAAGGCCCCTACAGATAGAGTGAAAGCATTACGTGACGTCGCAGAGAGGCTATTCAGAAAAAACGAAATACCGCTTAAACGAATCACTAAAATCCGGTCTGGAGTTCTCTAATGGCTACCAAAATTTACATCCGAGGTGAATTCCTTGACGTTTATCCTTATATGGACTGGTTATTCCTCCTGAGCCAAGAGGGAGACTTGCTATTGGCAAAAACAGAAGATTTGATAGCGGATGAAAGTCTTCATGATTTCATGTTCAGGCAGCACAAGATGTTGCCGGGAAATTTTGAAGAACCAAAGTCTGAAATTGAATTGACACTGGCGAAATTTTCTAAGCTCGCAAAACTTCCAGATAAATTCAGCTTTTCCGATCTACGCTTTTTTTACGCCAACATAATATGCGGCTCAACGGAAGGGCTAAAGTTCTTATCTTTCAACACAGAAACGTGTCAAATAGCGGTCGACAAAAAAATTACAGACGCGCCCATCAATTCAATCTCAGCAAAGTACATGACTGTATTTGCTTCGTCACTAGAGGCCGGCGTAACAACGCTTTTTGGAGTTTCCGCAGGAAAGTTCTCGAAAACAACTCAAGGTGGCCCGGAGACTTCTCGAGTCGGCGTTTCAGATAGCAATATCTATTATTACTTAGGACGCTCTGACGTCCAATATTCCCACTACATTCGCTCGAAGCCGTCCATCGAAGGCTTTACTCTGCGCGACGAAGACGACAAAGAAGAGATTAGCAAGATTTATGAAGCAAATCCATATTCGTTAGCGAATCTGGAGCCCGATTTTGTATTCAACGCAAACAATGGCGTTTATTTCAAAGTAAAAAAACAGCTATTCTATTTAAAGGACGGGAACCCTCAAATGTATGAGTTTCCTCTCGACATAGAAAGTAAGCTCATTCGGGCGCATTTATTTGCCGGAAAAAAATGTTTTGAGTTTATGAATGGTCTTTATCTTTCTGAGCGAAATAATATTTTCACTTTATTGGATGGCGAATGTATTACATCCCGCGGGTACTCAAATAGCGTGAATTACAAGAACACGGTCAGCGCTGTAAATGACGATGGTGCATTTCTATTCCGAATTTAGATTTGTATTGTACGAATGCGATCTTTTTGGCCATTCTTAGCTAATCAGTTTACCGGGTCCTAAAAAATCTCTAACTTACTCTGGAAGCAACAACTTCGTACGCTACGCTGCTCCGAGCCGGATTGGGGATTGTTTTATTTAAAAAAATTTGAAAACTGAACAGTAAACATGTCAATCGATAGTGAAGACTCACGCATTAATCGGACTGTCTTCATTGGTAGCAGTGGTAATGGAGAACATATGAAGAAGCTTCCTCCGCTTGTCGATGGCGTTGACGGGCGACATCTAAAACTGCGGGGCATCGAGGGAGTCGATTACGATTTCCTAGGTTACATGCTGTCCTGCCACTTAGTTATTGAACATTATTTGGCGGAGTTCCTCTCAACATTAGGGACCGAGCTATTTTGGGATAAGGCGCGTCTAACCTTCACTCAAAAGATATCCTTATTCCCATGCGCACTGTTCCCAAATGGCGCTGAGCTCGTGGAGGCAATAAAGCACCTTAACAGTATACGTAATAAAGTTGCTCATGACATCAGGGTTCGTCCGCAGGATTTATCTTACGATCCACTGAAAAACTATTTGAGGTCGGTATTTAGAAATCAGGAACCCGTCCCAAATGAACCACGTGAAATCTTAGAAAAATTCACCTCAATTGCGTGCTCTGGTCTTGCGGGCTGGATTGCAAGCGATGCATATCGAACTAATTGGAGGCAAAATCGTCAAGCTCAACAGGACATACACGCCGGAACTCCCAAAGAGTGAAACTTGGAAATTTCTTCGACAACTTTATTGCAAAAAAATGACTAAATGTCTATCTTTAATTACTGTTGTTTGCGATTCAACTAGATCAGTAATTGCCTATATTCGACTACGTTTCTTCGAAATCTTATAGGCATCATATAATTGTTATTTTATAGATAGAGAAGATAAATTTTCTCGATTTTCATCGAGAAAATAATATGAAAGACTATATGAGTGACTTAGAACATCTCAGAAACATTTACCTTTACAGTGGCTTTGTTGCACAAATCGGCCCATCAGCGGCCGAGGCGCAGCACGGGTAAACTGACGGCATGATTGCTCCCGTAAAGCTGAAGTACCGAACGACCAACTGGAAAGACTACAACGCGGCATT
>NZ_JAFVIM010000071.1:0-2446 GCF_017582745.1 Massilia oculi | reverse complement strand
GTAAGCGTCAAATCAGCACCGTCTAGACACTGAACGGCGCCGGTCGCAAAGTAGTCCCCACTAAATTTTGGCGGGGACTATTTTGGAAAGCGAAGTTGAACATAACAGGCGTCGGCGTAGCACGAACTACCCACTCGAGTTCAAGCGGCAACTGGCGCAGCAGGCGTGTGATTCTGCGGTGAGTGTGTCGCAGCTGGCCCTGCAGCATGGACTGAACACGAACATGCTGTTTCGCTGGCGACGCCAGTTGATGGCAGGCCAGCTCGACGAGGCCGAGTTGGTGCCGGTAACACTGGCACAGGCTTCGCCGATCAGCAAATGCCCGGCCGGTAGCGGGGTGATCGAGATCCGCATTGGCGAGGCAGCGGTGCGTATCGAAGGCAGTCCAGATCCGGCGACGCTGACGCTGGTACTGAAGGGATTGCGCGTATGATCGGCCTCCCTGCCGGTACGCGCATCTGGCTGGCTGCCGGCGTCACCGACATGCGCTCGGGATTCAATGGCCTGGCATCGAAAGTGCAGACGGCCCTGGCGGAAGATCCGTACAGCGGCCATGTATTCGTGTTCCGTGGACGGCGCGGAGACCTGATCAAGGTGCTATGGTGGACCGGTGACGGGCTGTGCCTGCTGTGCAAACGCCTGGAACGTGGACGCTTCATCTGGCCGCAGGCCAGTAGCGGCAGCGTGACGCTGACGCATGCGCAGCTGTCGATGCTGCTCGAGGGGATCGACTGGCGCCGACCAGAGCGCACCTGGCGACCGGAGTCGGCCTTGTAAACCTGTCGAGGTCCGCGTAAACTTGGACGCATGCTCAACGCCGCCGACCTGCCCGACGATATCGCCGCTTTGAAAGCCATGCTGCTGGCGAGCGAAGTTCGTGCGGCACAAAGCGAAGCGCGTGCGGCGCATCTGGCCGCCGAGCTGTCGACGCGCACCGCCGAGATCGAGCACCTGAAGCTGGTGCTTGCCAAGCTGCGGCGCATGCAGTTCGGGCGAAAATCGGAAAAGCTCGATCAGCAAATCGAGCAACTGGAGCTTCAGCTGGAGGACCTCGAAGCGGAAGAGGCGGTGGCCGAGGCGCAGGCTCCAAAGGATGTGGCTCCTCGCAAGAAAGCTGCACGCAAGCCGCTGCCGCCGCATCTGCCGCGCGAGGATCGTGTGCAGCTACCGGCCAGCGAAGCGTGCCCGGACTGCGGCGGCGATTTAAGACACCTGGGCGAGGACGTGTCGGAGCAGCTTGAATACGTGCCGGCCAGCTTCCGCGTGATTCGCCACATACGCCCTAAGCTGGCGTGCGCCTGCTGCGATACGATCGTGCAGGCCCCAGCGGCCAGCCGCCCCATCGAACGAGGCCTGGCCGGGCCAGGCCTGCTGGCCCACGTGCTGGTGGCGAAGTTTGCCGATCACCTGCCGCTGTACCGCCAGAGCGTGATCTACGCCCGCGAAGGCGTGGAGCTCGAACGCAGCCTGCTGGCCAGCTGGGTCGGTGCCGCCGGCACGCTGTTGCGTCCTCTGGTCGATGCACTGCGCCGCCACGTCTTCTCCGCAACGAAACTGCATGCAGACGACACGCCGCTGCCGGTGCTCGCTCCCGGCAACGGCAAGACCCGCACGGCGCGCCTGTGGACTTATGTGCGCGACGACCGCGCCAGCGGCGATGCTGCACCGCCAGCGGTGTGGTTTGCTTACTCACCCGACCGCAAGGGCGAGCATCCGCAAAATCACCTGGCCAATTTCCACGGCGTGCTGCAGGCCGACGCCTATGCCGGCTTCAACGCCGTGTACGAAAGTGGCCGCGTACTGGAAGCTGCTTGCTGGGCACACGCACGCCGCAAATTCTATGACCTGCACGCGGCACGGCCCACATCGCTCACTACCGAGGCGCTTCGCCGGATCGGCGAGCTGTATGCCATCGAGCAGAATATCCGCGGCAAGCCGCCGGACGAACGACGCGCCGCACGCCAGTTGCGCGCGAAACCGCTGCTCGATGACCTGGAGCGCTGGCTGCACGCCACGCTCTCCACGCTGTCGCGAAAATCCGATACGGCAGCGGCAATTCTCTATGCCCTCAAACTCTGGCCGGCATTAACCCGTTATGTCGACGACGGCCGCATCGAGATCGACAACTCGGCCGCCGAGCGGGCGCTGCGCGGTATCGCGCTGGGCCGGCGCAACTTCCTGTTTGCCGGCGCCGACAGCGGCGGCGAACGCGCTGCTGCCATGTACGGGCTGATTGGAACGGCCAGGCTGAACGGTATCGACCCCGAAGCCTGGTTGCGCCATGTGCTGACGCATATCGCCGACCATCCTGCGAACCGGGTCGACGACTTCCTGCCCTGGAACTGTGCCGCCAAGCTAGCCGGCTGAACTCCGCTTCCCAGCGGTGTGGCAAGCATCATCTCGTTTTTGCTTGCCGCGCTCAAGACGGTGCTGGGATGACGCTTAC
>NZ_JAFVIM010000070.1:0-2461 GCF_017582745.1 Massilia oculi | reverse complement strand
GTAAGCGTCCTCCCAGCACCGTCTGTACCTAGCCAACTCGCTCTGCGAAAGTAGTTCCCGTTACTTTTTGATGGGAACTACTGTGGACACTGTTGGCCAGACGAGCAATCGCAAGGGACGTCCCAATTATCCGACCGAGTTCAAGCACCGCCTGGCCACGACAGCGTGTGAACCAGGTGTGTCGGTGTCGAAGCTGGCGCAGCAACATGGGATCAACACGAACATGCTGTTCAAATGGCGGCGCGACCTGCGTGCTGGCCTGCTGACAGAGTCGAAATCGCAGTCGGCGCATCTGCTGCCCGTCGTGGTGCAGCGCGCCCAGGCACTGCAGGCACATCCAAGCGTCACATCGTCAGCAGGCATTATTGAGATCGTCATCGCCGACGCAGTTGTCCGCGTCGGTGCCGGCACCGATGCCGTGTTGCTCCAGTTGGTACTTCACAGTCTGCGCACATGATCGGCCTGCCTGCAGGCACGAGGATCTGGCTTGCCGCTGGCGTCACCGACATGCGTGCCGGGATGAACGGCCTGGCGGCCAAAGTCGAAACCGCGTTGGCTGAAGACCCGTACTGCGGCCATGTGTTCGTGTTCCGCGGTCGGCGCGGCGACATGCTCAAGGTCTTGTGGTGGTCCGGCGATGGCCTGTGTCTTCTGGCAAAGCGGCTTGAACGCGGCCGCTTCGTCTGGCCGCAGGCAAACAGCGGCAGCGTCTCGCTGACGCAGGCGCAGCTTTCGATGCTGCTCGAGGGGATCGACTGGCGCCGGCCTGAACGCACCTGGCGACCGACGTCAGCCTTGTAAACGTCCGCTGCCTCGCGTAAACTCAGCCCATGCTGACCGCCGCCGACCTCCCCAACGATATCGATGCCCTAAAGGCATTGCTGTTGGCGCGCGACGAGCAGATCGTGGGACTGCAGGCACAGCTGAACACGCGCGCCGCCGAGATCGAGCATCTGAAATTATGGATCGCAAAGCTGCGGCGCATGCAGTTCGGCCGCAAGTCCGAGAAGCTCGACCACCAGATCGAACAGCTTGAATTGCAGTTGGAGGATTTGCAGGCCGACGATGCCGAGGCCGAACGGGAAATGCCACCTGCCGATCGCGCGCCGCGTCAGCGCGCACCGCGCAAGCCACTGCCCGAGCATCTTCCGCGCGATGAAAAAGTGTATCTGCCTGCGGCGACAGATTGCCCAACCTGTGGCGGGAACTTGAAACAGCTCGGTGAAGATGTGTCCGAGCAGCTGGAGTTCGTGCCCGCCAGCTTCCGCGTGATCCGCCATGTGCGCCCTAAATTGGCCTGCGGCTGCTGCGATGCAATCGTCCAGGCGCCAGCGCCAAGCCGCCCGATCGAGCGCGGTATCGCCGGCCCTGGCTTGCTGGCCCATGTGCTGGTCGCCAAGTTCGCCGACCACCTGCCGCTGTATCGCCAGTCGGTGATTTATGCGCGCGAAGGCCTCGATCTGGACCGGGCACTGCTGGCCAACTGGGTGGGTGCCGCCAGCGCGCTGCTGCGCCCCCTGGTCGACGCGATCCGCAAGCATGTGCTGGCAGCGGCCAAACTGCACGCTGATGACACGCCAGTGCCGGTGCTCGCGCCGGGCAATGGGAAAACCAAAACTGGGCGACTCTGGACCTATGTGCGAGACGACCGGCCGGCCGGCGATTTGACCCCGCCGGCGGTCTGGTTCGCCTACTCGCCAGACCGCAAGGGTATCCATCCGCAAACGCACCTGGCCAAGTTTGAGGGCGTGCTGCAAGCTGACGCTTACGCCGGCTTCAACGCCCTGTACGAAGGTGGCGTAATCGATGAAGCGGCATGTTGGGCGCACGCGCGCCGCAAGTTCCACGACCTGCACGTGGCGCGGCCCTCGCCGCTGACGACAGAAGCGCTGCGCCGCATCGCCGAACTGTATCTGATCGAGGCCGATATCCGCGGCAAACCACCCGACGAGCGCCTGTCAGTGCGACAGGCGCGCGCGCGACCATTGCTTGACGACCTGGAGCAGTGGCTGCGCGCCGCGCTTGAAAAGCTCTCGCGCAAATCCGACACGTCGGCGGCCATCCTGTACGCCCTAAACCTGTGGCCGGCACTGCTGCACTACTGCGACAACGGCGTCATCGAGATCGACAACTCAGCAGCCGAGCGGGCGCTACGTGGCATCGCCATCGGCCGGCGCAATTACCTGTTCGCTGGCGCCGACAGCGGCGGCGAACGTGCGGCCGCCATCTACTCGTTGATCGGCACGGCCAAGCTGAACGGGGTCGACCCCGAAGCCTGGTTGCGTCATGTGCTGACGCAGATCGCCGACCATCCCGTCAACCGCGTTGACGAACTATTGCCCTGGAATTGCCCCCAGCAGATCAAGCCTACTTGAACAACACTCCGCTTCCCAGCGGTGTGATGCCATCATCAATTAAATCGACACGCTGCTCAAGACGGTGGTGGGACGACGCTTACCTT
>NZ_JAFVIM010000007.1:0-213939 GCF_017582745.1 Massilia oculi | reverse complement strand
CGGATGAAGCGGGAACGATCTCCCGCTTCGATGGCAACTTCTTGTTTGTCATGTAAATCCTCCCGGGGCATATTGTCCCCTATTCGGAAGTCCATGAAACCCGGATCATCTCAACCTGACCCCAGCTTTGTGACCCCAGCTTTGGGGTGAGGTGCAGCTTGTCGGCATGGACCGGCGTTGCGCCGCGTGGCCACGGCCAGGCATCGCGCCGCGCGCGCAGCTGCATGCGTATCGCGGCCGACGGCCACAGGGCCAGGAACAGACGCGAAGTCGATTGCTGGCCCATGATCTTCTTTTAGAAGCAGTGCTCCGGCGCCGGGAAGCTGCCGTCCTTCACGGCCGCGACATAGGCCATGACGGCCGCGTCGATGCTGGTCTGGCCGTCCATGAAATTCCTGACGAAGCGCGCCTTGCGGCCCGGGAACACGCCCAGCAGGTCGTGCATCACCAGCACCTGGCCCGAGCAATCGGGACCGGCGCCGATGCCGATGGTCGGCACCGACAGCATCTCGGTGACCTCCTTGCCCAGCGCGGCCGGCACCGCCTCGAGCAGCACCACGGCCGCGCCGGCCGCCTGCAGCGCCAGCGCGTCGTTCTTCAGGCGCTCGGCGCCTTCGCCGGTCTTGCCCTGCACCTTGAAGCCGCCCAGCTGGTGCACGAATTGCGGGGTCAGGCCGATGTGGGCGCACACCGGAATACCGCGCTCGACCAGCAGGCGCACGGTGTCGGCCAGCCAGGCGCCACCCTCGATCTTGACCATGTGGGCGCCGGCGCGCATCAGCTGCACCGCGCTGTCGTAGGCCTGCTGCGGATTGCCGTAGCTGCCGAAGGGCATGTCGGCCAGCACCAGCGCGTTCTTGTTGCCGCGCGCGACCGAGGCCGTGTGATAGACCATGTCCGCCACCGTCACCGGCAGGGTCGAGTCGTGGCCGGCGCAGACCATGCCCAGCGAATCGCCGATCAGGAGGATCTCGACACCGCAGCGGTCCATCAGCGAGGCGAAACTGGCGTCGTAGCAGGTCAGCATCGCGATCTTGTCGCCGGCTGCGCGCTTGGCGAGCAGCGCGGGAACGGTCACGGCCTTCGGCAACGCGGGCACCGGCGTCGGCACCGTGGCGGCGCCGGTCGAGGCCATATCCTTACCCTGCAAATAAGAGCTCATACAAATCCTTTGGTAAAACTGGAACGTCCAGATTCGCGTAGTGTAATGCGGCGCCCGCGAACCTGCAGGCAAATGGTCATGAACGGAAGATGAAGTAGACGGCGCCGACCAGGCACAGGCCCGCCCAGACGTAGTCCAGCTTGAATGGTTCGTTCATGTAGAACATCGCGAACGGCACGAACACGGTCAGGGTGATCGCCTCCTGCATGATCTTCAGTTGCGCCAGCGAGAACTGGGTATGGCCGATGCGATTGGCCGGCACCTGCAGCAGGTATTCGAACAGCGCGATGCCCCAGCTGATCAGGGCCGCCACGTACCATGCGCGGTGCTGCAGGCCTTTCAGGTGGCCGTACCAGGCGAAGGTCATGAAGACGTTCGACAGGATCAGGAGGCCCGTGGTCTGGGCCCAGACGGGCAGGTTCATGGCGTGCGCTTTCTACGCGAGCTTGGCGATGGTCTGGCCGGCCACCAGCGCCGCGAAATTGCGCGCCGGGCCATGGCCGGGAATGTCGATGTCGGGGGCGATCTCGAGCAGCGGCTGCAGCACGAAGGCGCGTTCATGCATGCGCGGATGCGGCACCGTCAGGGTCGGGCTGGCGATGACTTCGTCGCCGTACAGCAGCAGGTCGAGGTCGAGCGTGCGCGGCGCGTTGTGGTAGGGCCGCTCGCGGCCATGGGCCTGTTCGATGTCCTGCAGCGCTTGCAACAGGTCGTGGGGCGCCAGCGTGGTGTCGAGGCAGGCCACGGCGTTGATGTAGTCGTCGCCGCTCGAATCGATCGGGGCGGTGCGGTACAGGCTCGAGGTGTGCAGCAGCGTGCTGCCGCCCTGCCGTGCCAGGCGCGCCAGCGCGTCGAGCACGTTCGCCTGCGCATCGCCCAGGTTGGCGCCGATCCCGACCCAGGCCTTCATTCCTCGCTACCGCCCGCTGCCGGAGCCGGGGTGCCTTCGCCACTGGATTTGCGCGGACCGCGACGCGGACGGCGCTTCTTCGGCGCGCCGTTGGCGGCGCCGCCTTCGCGCTCGCGCGTGCTGGCCGCAGCCACCAGGCGCTCGCGGTCGCCGCCTTCGGCCGCATAGAACTCGGTCCACCATTCGCCAACTTCGGCCGGCAATTCTCCCGAGGCGCAGCGCAGCAGCAGGAAGTCGTAGCCAGCGCGGAAGCGCGGGTGCTCCAGCAGCTTGTACGGCGCGCGGCCGGCGCGGCGCTCGAAGCGCGGCTGCATGGCCCAGATGTCACGCATATCGGTGGCGATGCGGCGCTGCAGGGCCAGGTTCTCGGTCTGCGTTTCGAGAACGGCGTCGGCCGCCAGGTGCAGCGCGGGAATCGGCGACTCGCCGGCGGCGCGGTAGGCGGTCCATTTTTCCAGCACCTGGTGCCACAGCAGCGACGCGAACAGGAAGCCGGGCGAGACGCCCTTGCCGGCTTTGACGCGCGCGTCGGTGGAGTCCAGGGCCAGGGTCACGAACTTCATGCCAATCGGCTGCTCCAGCACCACGTCCAGCAGCGGCAGCAGGCCATGGTGCAGGCCGGCCGAACGCAGCTCCTTGAGGCAGGCCAGTGCGTGACCCGACAGCAGCAGCTTGAGCATCTCGTCGAACACGCGCGCCGCCGGCACATTGTCGATCAGCGGGGCCATGACGGGGATCGGCGCGCGCGTGGTCGGCTCGATCGTGAAGCCCAGCTTGGCCGCGAAACGCACCACGCGCAGCATGCGCACCGGGTCTTCGCGGTAGCGCGCCTCGGGCATGCCGATGATGCGCAAGGTCTTGGCGCGGATGTCCTCGATGCCGCCGTGGTAGTCCAGCACCGACTGGGTGGCCGGATCGTAGTACATCGCGTTGATGGTGAAGTCACGGCGCGCCGCGTCTTCGTGCTGCGGACCGAAGCTGTTGTCGCGCAGGACGCGGCCGTGTTCGTCCTTCGGCGCGTTGTCGCTGCCGTTGCCACGGAAGGTGGTCACCTCCAGCAGGTCCTGGCCGAACATCACGTGCACGATCTGGAACCGGCGGCCGATGATGAAGGCGCGCCGGAACAGTTTTTTGACCTGCTCGGGCGTGGCGTCGGTGGCGATGTCGAAGTCCTTGGGCTTCACGCCCAGCAGCAGGTCGCGCACGGCGCCGCCGACGACGAAGGCCTTGAAGCCGGCTTCCTGCAGGGTTTGCGTGACGCGGATCGCGTTGGACGAGACGTTCTTGGGATCGATGCCGTGTTCGGCCGGGCCGAGGATGGTCGGTTCGGTGGCGTCGCGCTGGTCTTTCACACCCAGGATTTTACGGATGAATTTTTTAATCATTGAATAGTTGGATGGTTGGCCAGCCCTGTTGCTGCGCGTAGCTCGCGAGCGCGGCGCTCGGATTGGTCGCGACCGGATGGGAGACGATGGACAGCAGCGGAATGTCGTTGTGCGAATCGCTGTAGAAATGGCTGCGGCCGAAGCTGCCGAACGGCTGCCCCAGGCGTTCCAGCCAGGCGTGCATATGCGTGATCTTGCCGGGGCCCGAGGTTGGCGTGCCGGCCAGGCGTCCGGTGAGATTGCCGTCGGCGTCGCGCTCGGGCATGGCCGCGATATGGTGCTCGACGCCGAAGGCGGCCGCGATCGGCGCCGTGATGTAGTGGTTGGTGGCGGTGATGATCGCCACCAGGTCGCCGGCGGCCTGGTGCTCGCGCACCAGCTTCAGGGCTTGCGGCTTGATCGCGGGCTCGATCACTTCGCGCATATAGCGCGCGTGCAAAGCCTCGAGCTCCAGGCGGGGAAAGCCCGCCAGGGTGCCGAGCGCGAACTCGAGGTATTCGACCGGGTCGAGCACGCCGGCGTTGTACTGGGCGAAGAAGGCGTCGTTGCGGGCGCGGTAGGCATCGCCGTCGACCGCGCCGACCCGCGCCAGGAATTCGCCCCATTCGTGGTCCGAATCGAGCGGCAGCAGGGTGTGGTCGAGGTCAAACAGGGCAAGGTTTTTCATTCTTTGGGTTCAAGCGGCAGGTTCTCTTGCAACAGCAGGTCGCGCAGCAGGGGCAGCGTGACCGGGCGCTGGGTCTCGAGCGAATACTGGTCCAGCGCGTCCAGCATGGTCGACAGGGAACGCATGTCGCGTTTGAAGTGAGACAACAAATAGGGTAACACGCTGGCCGACAAGGTCAAACCGCGCGCCTCGGCGGCGTGCGTCAGCGCTTCGATCTTCTGGTCGTCCGACAGGCCGTGGATCTGGTACACCAGGCCCCAGCCCATGCGGGTGCGCAGGTCTTCGCGCACCTGCAGCACGGCCGGCGGCACCGGCCCGGTGCAGACCATGTAGGCGCCGTGCTCGCGGATCTGGTTGAACAGGGCGAAGGCGTCGATCTGGCGCTGCGGGCTCAGGCGGTCGCAATCGTCGAGCAGGTAGAGCGTGACCTCTGGCGCGTGCAGGAAATCGGCGGCAGGCGCGTCGGCCGCGATATAGCGCGACGCCGGGCTGGCCGCCAGACCCTGCAGCAGGTGGGTCTTGCCGGCGCCGGTATCGCCCCACAGATAGGCGAAGTGTTCACGCGAGCTGCGCTCGGCGAACAGGTGCATCAGGTGCGCCATCTCGGCATTCGCCCCCACCTGGAAGGTGTCGAGGCTCTGGGCCGGTTCGGCGCCTAAATCGAGCACCAGCTGTTTCATGGCGTGGGCCGTTTCATGCCTGACGTGAGGAAAAATGGCATGCCAGTAAGGTCAAGTTTCGCTGTTATATTCGTTAAACGGGATATTGGATGAACCGTTTTGCTAAAATAGTGGATTGACCAGTTTCGCCGGTCGCCTCCTATTTTACCGCCTCCGCTGCCAAATACCATGAGCCAACCATCTAATGTTTCTCTCTCCTACCGCGACGCGGGTGTCGACATCGATGCCGGCGACGCCCTGGTCGAAGCGATCAAGCCCCTTGCCAAGCGCACCATGCGCGAAGGCGTACTGGGCGGTATCGGCGGCTTCGGCGGTCTGTTTGAGATCAGCAAGAAGTTCAAGGAACCGGTCCTGGTCTCGGGCACCGACGGCGTGGGCACCAAGCTCAAGCTGGCGTTCGAACTGAATCGTCACGACACGGTCGGCATCGACCTGGTCGCCATGAGCGTCAACGACATCCTGGTGCAGGGCGCCGAGCCGCTGTTCTTCCTCGATTACTTTGCTTGCGGCAAGCTGGACGTGGCGACCGCCACCGCCGTGGTCTCGGGCATCGCCAAGGGCTGCGAAGAGTCGGGCTGCGCGCTGCTGGGCGGCGAAACCGCCGAAATGCCGGGCATGTATCCGGACGGCGAATACGACCTGGCCGGCTTCGCCGTCGGCGCGGTCGAAAAATCGCAGATCATCGACGGCTCAAGAATCGTGCCGGGCGACGTGGTGCTGGGCCTGGCCTCGTCGGGCATCCACTCCAACGGCTACTCGCTGGTTCGTAAAATCATCAGCGTCGCCAAGCCCGACCTCGAGGCCGATTTCCACGGCCGCAAGCTGTCCGACGTGCTGATGGCGCCGACCCGCCTCTACGTCAAGCCGCTGCTGGCGCTGATGGCTTCGATGGAAGTGAAGGGCCTGGTGCACATCACCGGCGGCGGCCTGGTCGAGAACATCCCGCGCGTGCTGCAGGATAACCTGACCGCGGTGCTGGACGCTTCGTCGTGGACCATGCCGCCGCTGTTCAAGTGGCTGCAGCAGCACGGCGGCGTGGCGGATGCCGAGATGCACCGCGTGTTCAACTGCGGCATCGGCATGACCGTGATTGTCTCGAAAGAAAACGCCGATGCGGCGTTCGCCCAGCTGGAAGCGGCCGGCGAGACCGTGTACCGCATCGGCGAGATCCGCGCCCGCGAAGAAGGCCAGGCGCAGACTGTCGTGCTGTAAGGGCAGGACTGCCGAAAGCAAGACGGGCGCACGAGGGCGCCCGTTATTCATTGCGCGCTGTCGTTATCGCGCCGCGCCGCTGCCGATGTGCCGGTCCAGGAATTTCTCGACCCGCTCCCAGAAATCGATACGGTTCTTTTCCAGCGTCCAGCCGTGGCCTTCTTCGGGATACTGGACCCACTCGACCTGCTGGTTGGTGCGCATGACCGCGTTGCGCAATTGGGTGCCGTGGTTGAGCGGCACCCTTTCGTCGACTCCGCCATAGGCCAGCAGCAGCGGCTGGGTAATGCGCGCCGCCTGCTGGATCGGCGAGGTGGCCTTGAAGCGTTCGGCATCCTTGATCGGGTCGCCCAGCATCTGCGGCAGGGTATAGGCTTTGAGCTCGTCCGTCGCATCCGAGCTGTACACCCAGCCGTTGTCGAACAGCAGTCCCAGGTCGGTGACGCCGACCCAGTTGATGCCGCACTTGTACAGATCGGGATCGTTGATCAGGCCCATCAGGGTGGCATAACCGCCATAACTGGGACCGGCGATGCAGATGCGCTTCGGATCGACGATGCCCTTGTCGATGGCCCAGCGCGCGCCGTCGGCGATATCGTCCTGCATCTTGAGTCCCCATTGCTTCAGGCCAGCCTGGAAGTGGTGGACGCCGAAACCCAGGCTGCCGCGGAATTCCGGTTCGAGCACCGCGTAGCCGCGCGAGGCGAGGAACTGCGATTGCTCATCCCAGCCCCAGGAGTTGCCGCGCACATAAGGGCCGCCGTGCACCAGCACCACCAGTGGCAGTCCGCCCGGCTTGGCGCCGGCGGGCAGGGTCAGCAGGGCGGGAATCTCGAGCCCGTCGCGTGCCTTGTAGCGCACGAATTCCTGGCGGCCCATCTGCGCGGGAACGATGCCGGGACGGGAGTCGGCGACCTTGTTCACTTGCCCGGTCTGGCGGTTGTACAGGTTGTAAAAGAGCGGGATGCGGTCAGAATACGAGGCCACCAGCGCCCATGGCGAATCGGCCTGGGCCGGCACCGACAAGACATTGATGGTGGCCGGCAGCGCCTTGTCGACGGCCGCCTGCAGGGTTTTCATGCCAGGATCGAACCATTCGTTCGACAGCGCATCGGTACGCAGCAGCATGCCCAGGATCTTGTCGCGGTTGACGATCAGGCTGCCGTCGACGTCGTAGCCGGCGGTGCTCAGCAGTGGCTCGGCGCCGAGCTTGCCGGTGGCCACGTCGTAGGCGTACAGCGAGAAGAACTTCTTGCCGCCGCGCGCCAGCACGTACAGCGTGCCGTCCGGCCCGAAGCCGACTGGTTGGATGGCGTTCTGGTCGTTGCCGAAGATCGCGTAGCTGGCCAGCTCGCGCCAGCTGCCGTCGCCGGGCTCGCGGTAATGCAGGGTGATGCGGCCGTCCTCGCTGGTGCTGGCCAGGCGCGGTTCGCCCTTGTGGTCGAGCAGCCAGCTTTTTGCATTGCCTGGGCGCGGCACGGCCTGGGTCGAACCGGTGCGGGTGTTCAGGCGCAGCAGATTCACGTAACGGACCTCGCGCTTCATGTCCAGGACTGGGCTAATGATATAGACGTGATCCGAATCCTGGGCGCCGCGCTGGCCCAGCATGAAGGTATTCCAGGGCAGCAGTCGCCGGCCCTTGGGGCTGCCGGTGACGATGCCGCCGCCGGTACGCTCGGCCAGTTGCACGAATTGCGCGCCGTCGCGGTCGACCGCGTACAGGCCGGGCGCCTTGCGGGTGTCGCCCAGACCGAGGCTGCGGTCGCGGGTATTGAAGATCAGGCGCTCGTTGTTGACCCACTCGAAATCGCCGACGTCGGCGTCGTTGTACGAGGCGACGATCTTGCCGCTGTTGTTCTGCAGGTCGATGACGACCAGGAAGTCGCGCTGCCCCTTGGTGCTGGAGCGCGCCGCCAGGTGGCGGGCATCGGGCGACAGCTTGGCGCCGCCGAAGGCGGCATTGGCGAAGAAGGCGGAGATCGGCGGTGGCGTGGGGGCGGCCGGCGCCTGGGCCAGGGCGGCCGGCGCGCCGCACAGCACGAACGCGGCCATGGCGGCGACGCGAACGGCGCGGGTAAAGACGAGCATGGTTTTTCCGTGAAAAGATCGTTGTTATATTGCCGATGTCGGCAAGAACGAGCCTAACATTCGTCGACCGTCTGGAATCTCATCAATTTTCACGGAAGGGAGCCGGTTGTCCTTCGATGATCGGCTACTCCGGTGCGCGGATATAGTCGACCATGCCCTCGCTGCCCCGGCTGGGCGGCGCGGTGAGCAGGCTGGCCACCACCACGGTCAGCATCCCGGCAGGCATCCCGAACACCCCGGCCGCCATCGGCAGGATGCCGAACCAGGCGGCATCCATGCTGCCGCCCAGGGCTGGACTCGTGCTCAGCATGTAGCAGAGGCAGACCGCGAAGCCGGCGAGCATGCCGGCGATCGCCCCCTGGTGGTTGGCGCGCTTCCAGAACACGCCCAGCACCAGCGCAGGAAAGAGCGTAGAGCCCGCGAGCGAGAACGCCGCAGCCACGAGCGACAGGATGTCGGCCGGCTTCTGCGACGCCACGTAGGCGGCGATGAACGCCACCCCCAGCAGCAGCAGCTTGGAAATCGTGACCCGCTTCTGGGTCGAGGCGCTCGGGTTGACCATCTTGTAGTAGACGTCGTGCGACAGCGCATTGGAGATCGCCAGCAGCAGGCCGTCGGCGGTCGACAACGCCGCCGCCAGGCCGCCGGCCGCGACCAGGCCCGCGATCACGTAGGGCAGGCCGCCGATCTCGGGCGTGGCCAGCACCAGCACGTCGGCGTCGATCGCGAATTCGGCCAGCTGCACGATGCCGTCGCCGTTGATGTCGGCCACGCTCACCAGCGGATTGGCTTTATCGACATTGGCCCAGTACGAGATCCAGGTGGGCAGCGCCGAGAAGTCGCTCCCCACCAGCGAGGTATAGATGTCGTACTTGGCCAGCACCGCCAGCGCCGGAATCGTCAGGTACACCAGCAGGATGAAGAACAGGGTCCAGAACACCGAGACCCGGGTGTCGTTAACCGACGGCGTGGTGTAGGCCCGCATCAGGATGTGAGGGAGCGCCGCGGTGCCGAACATCAGGCAGAACACCACGGCAAGGAAGTTGTTACGGCGCTTATCCGATTCTTCTTTCGTGGCGCCGGGGAAGGGCTGTGCGTGCGGTTCGGGCGGCCGTGCCCGCGCCAGGTTGGCGTCGCGCCGCTCGCTCCATTGCGAGCGCGCCTCGTCCACCGAGTTCGGATAGGTGGCCAGCGTGCGCTCGGCCTGGCGCACCTCGTTCAGCGAGGCATTGCGCGCGCGCGCAGCCGCCAGCTGGTGCTGGGCTTCCAGCTTGCCGGCCTCCCACGATTCCGGCAGCGCCTCCAGCCGCGCCGCGTACTGCTCGGCGCGGCGGCGGAACTCGGCGCGCACCTGTTCTTCGCGCGGGTCCCTGGCCAGTTCGGCCTCGCGCGCGGTCAGCTTGGGCATCAGCGAGCCATAGGCCACCGCCGGGATCGGGTTGTCGGCGTGCTTGGCCGACAGCCACATGGTCGGAATCAGGAAGGCGACCAGCAGGATGATGTACTGCGCCACCTGGGTCCAGGTGATGGCGCGCATCCCGCCCAGGAACGAGCACACCAGGATGCTCGCCAGGCCCAGGAAAATCCCGACCGAGAAATCGACCCCGGTGAAGCGCGAAGCGATCAGGCCGACCGCGTAGATCTGCGCCACCACATAGGTGAACGAGACCAGGATGGTGGCGCCGACCGCCATTGCGCGCACAGGGCCGCCGCGTCCTCCGGCGCCGCCGCCGTAGCGCGCAGCCAGGAAGTCGGGCACGGTGTATTGCGCGAACTTGCGCAAATAAGGCGCGATCAGCAGCGCGACCAGCACGAAGCCGCCGGTCCAGCCCATGATGAAGGCCAGGCCGTCGAAGCCCTGGAGATAAAGGCCGCCGGCCAGGCTGATGAAGCTCGCCGCCGAGATCCAGTCGGCGGCGGTGGCCATGCCGTTGAACATGGCCGGCACGCGCCGTCCGGCGACGTAGTATTCGGTGACGCTCGAGGTGCGGCAGATCACGCCGATGATCGCGTACAGGGCGATGGTGGCGAACATGAACAGGTGGCCGATCCACAGGCGCGGCATGCCTTCCTGCTCGAGCAGGGCGACGGCGACCAGGAACAGCGCGAAGCAGCCGGTGTACCAGAGATAGTAGCGCGCCAGCTTGCTGAAATACGGTGGCTTGCCGCTCATCGTGGCGCATCCCCGGGCTTGGCCGCAGCATTCGCAGCCGCATCGCGGTCCAGCCGGCGCATGCGCCAGGCATAGAAGCCGATGATGGCCAGCGACACCAGCGAGGCGCCTTGCGCCGCCATGTAGAACGACAGCGGCCAGCCGAATACCTCGACACGCGCCAGCTCGCGCGCGAAGAACACGGTGCCGAAGCCGGTCGCCAGCCACAGCGCCAGCAGCAGCAGGGTCATCTTGCGGGTGCGTTCCCAGTGCAGGGCGTTGGCGGCGCGGCGGCGCGCCGCGTCGTCCTGGTGGGGGTCAAGGGGCGGCGTCGGGTTCATGGAGCGGAGGAGGGAAGGTCAGGCGGAACAGGCTGCCGGGGAAGCGCTTGGACTGGCTGCGTGGATTGTTGAAGATGTCGATCTCGGCGCCGTGCTGCTGGGCGATCTCGCGCACGATCGCCAGGCCCAGGCCGCTGCCCTGGGTATTGCTGCCCAGGATGCGGTAGAAACGCTCGAACACGCGTTCGCGCTCGTTGGGGGCGATGCCGGGGCCGGTGTCCTCGACCTCGAGCAGCGCCCGCTCGCCGTCGCGCCGCACGCGCACCGTGACGCTGCCGCCGGCCGGGGTGTAGCGCAGCGCATTGTCGATCAGGTTCGACAGCAGCTCGCGCAGCATCAGCGGCTGGCCGGCGATGACGACCGGGCCTTCGTCGGCGGCCGGCGGCTCGAAGCCCAGGTCGATCTCGCCCGCGAACGAGGCCTGCACCCAGTCCCGCACGGTCTCGCGCGCGAGCACCGGCAGGTCGATCCCGGCGAAGGCCAGGCCGGCCTGCGGCTGATTTTCGGCGCGCGCCAGCGCCAGCAGCTGGTTCACCAGGCGCGTGGCCGACTCCGAACTCTTGGCCAGCTGTTCCAGCGAGCGGTGGATCTCGGCCGGGTCGAGCTGGCGCAGGGCCAGTTCGGACTGCATGCGCATGCCGGCCAGCGGGGTCTTCATCTGGTGCGCGGCGTCGGCGATGAAGCGCTTCTGCATCGCCATCGATTCGCCCAGGCGCTCGAGCATGTCGTTGAAGGAGCCGACCAGCGGCGAGATCTCTTCCGGCACCTGGCGCGGATCGATCGGCGACAGGTCGTCCTGGGGCCGCGCGCGGATGCGCTGCTGCAGCTCGGCCAGCGGGGTCAGGCCGCGCGACAGCGCAAACCACACCAGCGCCAGGATCACCGGCAGGATGATGAACTGGGGCAGGATCACGCCCTTGATGATCTCGTTGGCCAGGTGAGCACGTTTGTCGAGCGTCTCGGCCACCTGCACCAGCGCAAGGGGAGGCAAATGAGGCGGCTCGAGCGGCGGCTGCGGGGAGCGTTCGTGCAGCGGGTCGAGGTTGATATAGGTGTAGGCGACCCGGATCGGCGTGCCGTGGATGCTGTCGTTGCGGAACTCGACCGCGCCGCTGCGCGCATGCTCGTCGGCCGCGTTGACCCGTGGACGCGGCAGGTCGCGGTCGCCGTCCAGCAGTTCGCCGTCGGGCCCGGCCAGCAGGTAATAGACGCTGTCGACGTCGTCGGCGCGCAGGATGTCGCGGCCGGACGGATGCAGCTGGCCGGCGGCCTTGCCGCCCACGCTGCGGATCTGCTGGCCCAGCACCGTGACCCGGTCTTCGAGCGCGTCGTCGAAGGGCTGGTTGGCGATCGACTTGGCGACGAGATAGGTGATGGCGATGCTCATCGGCCACAGCAGCAGCAGCGGGGCCAGCATCCAGTCGAGGATCTCGCCGAACAGCGAGTGCCGGATGTTTTCGTCCGGCTCGGGATTTGGCGGGACGTAGGTCGGCTCGGCCGTCGTGGCCGGGGTGTGCTCGGATCCGGCCGTGAAACCGGCGTCGCGTTCGTTCACCTGTCGGCGACGGTTGCCGCTGCCGTTCCTGCGGCGCGTTCGGCGGCGGCGCTTGCTGCGGCCTCGGAGTATTTCTCGAGGCAGTAGCCCAGGCCGCGCACGGTGGCGATGCGCACGCCGCCGACTTCGATCTTCTTGCGCAGGCGGTGCACGTAGACCTCGATCGCGTTGTTCGAGACTTCCTCTCCCCATTCGCACAGGTGGTCGACCAATTGTTCCTTGGATACCAGGCGCCCGGTGCGCGCCAGCAGCACCTCGAGCAGGCCGAGCTCGCGCGCCGACAGGTCGAGCATCTGGTCGTTGATGTAGGCGCTGCGGCCGACCTGGTCGTAGACCAGCGGGCCGTGGCGCACCACGGTCGGGCCGCCGCCGGCGCCGCGGCGGGTGAGGGCGCGCACCCGCGCCTCGAGTTCGGACAGGGCGAACGGCTTGGCCATGTAGTCGTCGGCGCCCAGGTCGAGGCCTTCCACGCGCTGCTCGACGGAATCGGCGGCGGTGAGGATCAGGACCGGCAGCAGCGAGGCGCGGGCGCGCAGGCGGCGCAGCACTTCGAGCCCCGACATCTTCGGCAGGCCCAGGTCGAGGATGAGCAGGTCGAACTCCTGGGTGGAGAGGGCGGTGTCGGCATCCTGGCCGTTCTTGACGTAATCGATGGCGTAGCCGGACTGGCGCAGGGATCGCGTCAGGCCATCGGCAAGTACGCTATCATCTTCGGCGAGCAGAATTCGCATAGTGGCACCTCGGTTAACGCGTTAGACAAACTCAAGACCATATTGTGTTTGATTTGTCGCAACAATGCGAGCCTCGCCCCATTCATTGACAAAATGGTCACGCATTAGTGCTTGCAAAAACCACTGGATTTTTATACAGTAGTGGCTCTTGAAGTGCGCGTGCGCGCCCACACCTTGCCTACTCCACGATTGAAAGTACACCATGGACGACAAAAAATCCGCATTGAACGCCGCTGAAAAGGGCAAGGCGCTGGCAGCCGCCCTGGCGCAAATCGAAAAGCAGTTCGGCAAGGGCTCGGTCATGCGCATGGACACCAGCGCACCGGTCGAGGAAGTGCAGACTGTTTCCACCGGCTCGCTGGGCCTCGACATCGCCCTGGGCGTCGGCGGCCTGCCGCGCGGCCGTATCGTCGAGATCTACGGCCCTGAATCGTCGGGTAAAACCACCCTGACGCTGCAGACCATCGCCCAGATGCAAAAACTGGGTGGCACCTGCGCCTTCATCGACGCCGAGCACGCGCTCGACGTGACTTATGCCCAAAAACTGGGCATCAACCTGGGCGACCTGCTGATCTCGCAGCCAGATACTGGCGAACAGGCGCTCGAAATCACCGACGCGCTGGTGCGTTCGGGCAGCGTCGACCTGGTGGTCATCGACTCGGTGGCGGCACTGACCCCGCGCGCCGAGATCGAAGGCGATATGGGCGACTCCCTGCCGGGCCTGCAAGCGCGTCTGATGTCGCAAGCGCTGCGCAAGCTGACCGGTTCGATCAACCGTACCAACACGCTGGTGATCTTCATCAACCAGATCCGCATGAAGATCGGCGTCATGTTCGGCAGCCCAGAGACGACCACCGGCGGTAACGCACTGAAGTTCTACGCCTCCGTGCGCATGGACATTCGTCGTACCGGTTCGATCAAGTCGGGCGACGAAGTGATCGGTAACGAAACCAAGGTCAAGGTCGTCAAGAACAAGATCGCGCCACCGTTCAAGGAAGCCCACTTCGACATCCTGTACGGAGCAGGCACCTCGCGCGAAGGCGAAATCCTGGACCTGGGCGCCGACAACAAGATCGTCGAGAAGTCGGGCTCGTGGTACAGCTATAACGGCGAGCGCATCGGTCAAGGTAAAGACAACGCCCGTCAGTTCCTGATGGATCGCCCAGCCCTGGCGCGTGAGATCGAGAACAAGGTCCGCGCCGCCCTGGGCGTGCGCGAACTGCCGCCTGTCGCTGCTGGCGGTGACGACAAGCCGAAGCTGCAGGCAGTTGGTGAGTAATCGCCTGGCGAGGGCGGCGCGGCAGGGTAGCGTCGTGGCCGTCCGCGCCATGTTGTCGATGATGGTGTCGCCATGCCAGCACCCGTACTGAGCCTCAAGGCGCGCGCGCTGCGCTACCTGTCGCAGCGCGAGCACAGCCGGTTCGAGTTGCGGCGCAAGCTGGCCAAGTATGCCCAGGAAGACGAAGACGTCGACGCCCTCCTGGATTTCCTTGAAAAGAATAACTGGCTGTCGCAGGAACGTTTCGCCGAATCGCTGATCAACCGTAAGGCCAGCCGCTACGGCAATAGCCGCGTGGTGGCCGAGCTGCAAAGCCATGGCGTTACCGGCGATGCGCTGGTCGAGATCAAGGCCGGGCTGTCCGATAGCGAGACCGCGCGCGCCGTCGAAGTCTGGCAGCGCAAGTTCGGCACCGTCGCCACCGATGCGGCGATGCGGGCCAAGCAGATGCGCTTTCTGTTGCAGCGCGGCTTTTCCCAGCGTGCGGCGCGGGTGGCGATGCAGGGTAGCCCTGCGGACGATGAGCCGTAGTTAGATAGAGCGGAACTCTAGCCCCATCATCGGTATCTGATGCTACGTATGCTGGCAAGGAAGCACGCCATCACATGACTGATCTTTGCCGCGAAAACCAAGCGACCGAGATCGAAGACGTTGGATGTGAATCGCATGTGTCAGTAAAGAGTTAGCATATGAAACATGGCCCGCCACCATCACTCTCGCAGCGAGAACGGCGCTACCCGTGGCGAGTCTGACGGTAACGTTAGGCACTGCCGCCGGCATATTGCTGGTGGGAGGCGGGAAAGTTACGCCTGTCAGGTACGAGTGCGGTCAGTAAGACGGCTCGGGGCAGGAAGAGGACGATGAGCACGTTTGTTCACGTCTTTGATAGCAGCGTCATCTCCCGATATGCGCAGGCATCTATCTAAGGCGCCAGCGTGGAGCGCCATTCCCGATATGCTCAGGCATATTCCTCAACGGGCGATGGTGCTGCACGCTGGCGCTTTTTTCGTCTGATCATCTCCAGCCCTCAACGAGCCCTATCCCAAACACATATCTTTCATTCATGCTGTGAATGGCATGGCGCCTCTCATTAAAGACAGGCGAATAATATAAGCGGCAAACGCGCCGTTATATTGCCCTGAAGTCCCTTCATCTCCTCGTAGTATCCCTTACCGACCTTTCTTTCCCATGCGCCGCTGTGGACGCTGTGCTAAACTTTGCGGGTTTAAGCAGCGCCGCATGAGCGGTTGTTGTCGCAGAAGCTGCGGCAACGTGCACGAAGCACACCGGCTGCATCACTAACCGCCGTCTCGACGGCACTGGTATTTATGCCTTTGTCACCTCCCGTATCGCGCTCGCTCCGGCATACGCGCGCCATCACAGTCGAAGCGTTCGCGCGCGACGATGGCTTGTGGGACCTCGATGCCAGCATCCGCGATGTGAAGACGCGTACTGTCGCGCTTGCTTCCGGCGAACGGCCCGGCGGCACGCCGGTGCACGATCTCAAGCTGCGTGTGACCATTGACCGCGACCTCAACATCGTCGATGCCGAAGCCGCATCCGATGCCGTCCCGTATCCGGGCTACTGCGATACCATCGGCCCTGCCTACAAGAAGTTGATCGGGCTCTCGCTCGTGAACCATTTCCGGTTGCATCTGAAAGACCGCCTATCCGGCGTGCTCGGCTGCACCCATTTGACCGAATTGGCCCAGGTGCTGCCGACCGCAGCCTTGCAAGCCTTTGCTGACGACAATGTCGATGCCCCAGGCGGGCTCGGCGGCTCGTCAACCGACCGTCCATTTGAGCTCGACCGTTGCCATGCCCTGCGCAGCGACGGCCCTGCCGTGGCCAAATACTACCCACGCTGGTCGATCAAGGCCGTCTCGGGTTAGCGTTCGTCGTTTTATTTTTTGTAGTTCAACCGTATTTCTAATTCAGTAATAGAAGAAGGGAAGCCAGCATGAAGATCCATGAGTACCAGGGCAAAGAGATCCTCCGAAAATTCGGGGTGACCGTTCCGCGCGGCATTCCGTGCATGTCGGTGGAAGAGGCTGTCAAGGCAGCTGAAGAACTGGGCGGTCCGGTCTGGGTGGTCAAGGCCCAGATCCACGCTGGCGGCCGCGGCAAGGGCGGTGGCGTCAAGGTCGCCAAGTCGATCGAGCAAGTCAAGGAATACGCTGACCAGATCATGGGCATGCAGCTGGTGACCCACCAGACCAGCCCTGAAGGCCAGAAAGTGCGTCGCCTGATGATCGAAGAAGGCGCCGACATCAAGCAGGAACTGTACGTCTCGCTGGTCACCGACCGCGTGACCCAGAAGGTCGTGCTGATGGCGTCGTCGGAAGGCGGCATGGACATCGAAGAAGTCGCGCACAGCAACCCTGAAAAAATCCACAACGTCGTGATCGATCCGGCCGTCGGCCTGACCGACGCCGACGCTGACAGCATCGCCGCCAAGATCGGCGTGCCGGCCGGCTCGATCGCCGACGCCCGCGCCAACCTGCAAGGCCTGTACAAAGCCTACTGGGAAACCGACGCATCGCTGGCTGAAATCAACCCGCTGATCGTGACCGGCTCGGGCAAGATCATCGCCCTGGACGCGAAGTTCAACTTCGACGCCAACGCGCTGTTCCGTCATCCAGAGATCGTCGCCTACCGCGACCTGGACGAAGAAGATCCAGCCGAAGTCGAAGCATCGAAGTTCGACCTGGCCTACATCTCGCTGGACGGCAACATCGGCTGCCTGGTGAACGGCGCCGGCCTGGCCATGGCAACCATGGACACCATCAAGCTGTTCGGCGGCGAGCCTGCCAACTTCCTGGACGTGGGCGGTGGCGCTACGGCCGAGAAAGTGACCGAAGCATTCAAGATCATGCTGAAGAACCCGGAACTGAAGGCCATCCTGGTCAACATCTTCGGCGGCATCATGCGTTGCGACGTCATCGCCGAAGGCGTGATCACCGCATCGAAAGCCGTGTCGCTGCAAGTGCCGCTGGTCGTGCGCATGAAGGGCACCAACGAAGACCTGGGCAAGAAGATGCTGGCTGACTCGGGTCTGCCAATCATCGCTGCAGACACGATGGAAGACGCAGCGAAGTCGGTCGTTGCCGCCGCCGCTGGTAAAGCCTAATTCGCTAAGGAAATAAAAATGTCGATTCTGATCAATAAAGACACCAAAGTCATCACCCAGGGCATCACCGGCAAGACCGGCCAGTTCCACACCCGCATGTGCCGCGACTACGCGAACGGCAAGGAAGCCTTCGTCGCAGGCGTGAACCCGAAGAAAGCCGGTGAAGATTTCGAAGGCATCCCGATCTACGCATCGGTCAAGGAAGCCAAGTCGGAAACCGGCGCCACCGTGTCGGTCATCTACGTCCCACCAGCAGGCGCAGCCGCAGCAATCTGGGAAGCCGTCGAAGCCGAGCTGGACCTGGCAATCTGCATCACCGAAGGCATCCCTGTCCGCGACATGATGGAAGTCAAGGATCGCATGGCCAAAGCCGGTTCGAAGACCCTGCTGCTGGGCCCGAACTGCCCAGGCCTGATCACCCCTGACGAAATCAAGATCGGCATCATGCCGGGCCACATCCACAAGAAGGGCCGTATCGGCGTCGTGTCGCGTTCGGGCACCCTGACCTATGAAGCAGTCGGCCAGCTGACCGCACTGGGCCTGGGCCAATCGTCGGCAGTCGGCATCGGCGGCGACCCGATCAACGGCCTGAAGCACATCGACGTGATGCGCATGTTCAACGACGATCCTGATACCGACGCGGTCATCATGATCGGCGAGATCGGTGGTCCGGACGAGGCGAACGCCGCTCACTGGATCAAGGACAACATGAAGAAGCCAGTGGTTGGCTTCATCGCTGGCGTCACCGCGCCTCCAGGCAAGCGCATGGGCCACGCCGGCGCGCTGATCTCGGGCGGCGCCGACACCGCGCAAGCCAAGCTGGAAATCATGGAAGCCTGCGGTATCAAAGTCACCAAGAACCCGTCGGAAATGGCACGTCTGCTGAAGGCGATGCTGTAATTCTGACGATCTCTTGATCGACAGCTAAGACGGGGAGCTTCGGCTCCCCGTTCTGTTTGCGGTTACATTTTTCGCTGCCAATCTTCGTCGCCTGACAAAAATTGCTGTATGGCACTGACAAAATTTGTCACCTGATGGGCCAAATTTTGTCGTGCCACAGCGTTTTGTTGTCGGTGTATTCATAAAATCGACCGTTTCTTGCTGCTTTTGAGCTGGCACGCCGCTTGCGTATAGGAAAGCGTAGCAGCTGAGCAGTACAAGATACGTAGTCCTACTTTTTGAAATACCACTCCTGGAGAGAAAAATGAACTTCAAGCAAATGCCAAGCAAAAATGCCCAAGGCGGCTTCACCCTGATCGAACTGATGATCGTTGTTGCGATCATCGGTATTCTGGCCGCAGTTGCAATTCCGCAGTACAGCAACTACACCGCACGCGCTAAAGCATCGAACGCTCTGAGCGTAGTGAATCCATACAAGACGGCAGTAGCAATGTGCGTTCAGGAAAACGGCTCGGCCACCGGCTGCAATGCGACTGCTCGCCCAGGCTCGTTCCCAGCATTTGTCGCAACCGCTGAAGTCGATGACGTGACCGTGACCGACGCTGGCGTGATCACGATGACCCTCAAAAATATTGGCGATGGCACCGAGGACAAAGACGTTGTCTTCAAACCGGTTGCGACCGCTAGCGCTGTTGCATGGAACGTGACCACGACCGTGACCAACGAAGCAGTCAAGGAATCGCTCCTGAAAAATAGCGTCGCTCTGGGCAACGACGAAGAAGCAGAAACCGACCCAGGCCAAGGCTAATCGTTTCACTCAACAAAAAGCCCGCTTCACAGCGGGCTTTTTGCTTTCCAACTTACTTCGCAGCAGGCTGCTGCTTGAGATACTGATCCAACCATCCCACCACAGTGTAATGCCACTGCACCGAGTTCGCCGGCTTGAGCACCCAATGATTCTCATCCGGGAACACCAGCAGCTTGCTCTCCACACCCATGCGCTGTAGCGCGGTAAAGGTCCCCAGTGCCTGCGCGGTAGGAATCCGGAAGTCCAGGTCACCCTGAATCACCAGCATCGGCGTCTTCCACTTGTTCACATGATGAACCGGATTGAAGCGCTCATGGTTCTCCGGCACCTTGAAGTAAGGCCCGCCGCTCTCCCAGTCGGTAAACCACTGTTCCTCGGTCGAGTACGCCATGCCGCGCGTATCGAACACGCCATCGTGATTCACGATGCACTTGAACTCATCCGACCAGTTACCCGCAATCCAGTTCATCATATAGCCGCCATACGACGCCCCCAGCGCGCAATCGCGTGAACGATCGAGCCACGGGAATTTCTGCACCGCCGCGTCATACCCCTTCTGCAGGTCGACCAGCGGCTTGCCGCCCCAGTCGTTGCTGATCGAGTCCGTGAACTTCTGGCCATAGCCGGTCGAGCCGTGGAAGTCGATGAACACGGCCGCGTAACCCGCGCCCGCATACACCTGCGGATTCCAACGATAGCTCCAGCTGTTGCCGAAGCTGCCCTGCGGGCCGCCGTGAACGATGAAGGCGACCGGATACTTCTGGCCCGGCTGCGCATTCCACGGCTTCATCACATAGCCGTACACGGTCTCGCCATTGGCGCCGGCAAACGAGAACTGCTCCGACTCGCCAAAGCGCACGTCCTTCAAACGCTCCGTGTTCACATCGGTCAGCTGCTTCGACTTGCCGCCCAGCTTCATCGAGAACAGTTGCGCGCCCGATTGCAGGTTCGCGTGGGTGTAGACCAGCGTGTCGCGACGCAGGTCATACGCGCCGACCGCGCCCTTGTCGGTCAGCGGCGTCACCTTGCCGTTGGCGACGTCGATCGAGAACAGGCGGTGCTGGCCGATGTCTTCGGCATCGACGATCAGCGCCTTGCCGTCCGCGCGCCACACCAGGTTGCCGGCCGAGCGGTCCCAGTCGGCCGCCAGCTTGCGCTTCTGGCCGCTGGCCACGTCCATCAGCATGACCTGGTAGCGGTCGGCCTCGAAGCCGGGACGCGCCATCGCGAGATAGGCCAGGGTGCGGCCATCCGGCGAGAAAGTGCCTTTCGTATCCCAGGCCGGGTTGTCCTGGGTCAGGTTGCGCGGCGCCGCGCCGCCCGCGGCCGGCACGCTGTACAAATCGAAGTTGGTCGACCAGGCTTCGGTCTTGCCGGCGATGCGCGCCGAGAACACGATGGTCTTGCCGTCCGGGCTGAAGCGGTATTCCTCGCGGTCGCCGAAAGGTTTCGATGGCACGTCGCCGTCGAGCGAGCCGGACAGGCTCACCGGCTCGCTGCCGACCTTGCCATCCGCACCCAGCGGCGCCGAGAACAGCACCGCATTGCGGTGGTCGCTCCAGGTATCCCAGTGACGCACGAACAGACGGTCATAGACCTTGCCCGTGGCCTTGTCCTTTTCCTTGGCATCCAGGCGCGCTTTGGTGCAGGCCAGGTCGGCGCAGTCGCGGAACACGGCCAGGCTGAAGGCCAGGCGGTCGCCGCTCGGCGCAAGGCGGAAGTTGTCGACGTCCAGCGGCAGGTTCGTCACCTGCACCGGCTCGCCGCCCGCGATCGGCTGGCGCCACACCTGCGACGAGCCCGAGCGCGCCGACAGGAAGTAAACGGCATCGCCCGACGGCGACCATTCCGGATCGCTGCTGCTGGACGCATGCTGGCTCAGGCGCTGCGGCGCCGGCTTGGCGGCGCGCAGGTCGACCATCCACAGTTGGGTATTGCCGCGGTTCTTCTCCATGTCCGTGCTGCGCACGGTATAGATCACGCGTGTGGCGTCCGGCGACACGGCCGGGCTGCCCACCCTTTCCATATTGACCAGGTCTTCCACGGTAAAGCCGCGCGGCGCGGCCGTCGCGGTGGTGGCGGCCAGCAGGGCCGCTGCCATCGTCAGCAAACGAAATTTCATTCCATCCTCGTCGATCAGTGCCGCAGCCGGGTGCCGCAGCAAGCCGGCAATTTACCACGTTGCATTACAGGTATGTGAATTGCTACCTGGCCGCCGTCTTACACACTGTTGAGTATCGGAACAGCATTTTTTCAGCAGATATGACACCATTCGGTTTCAAAAATAATGGTTCAACTTCGGGACGTGTAATGACGGAATCTTTTAAAGCGGGACAAGACAGGATCATGTACCGCACGGGCGCCGCCGCCCGGCTGGCCGGTCTGCCAGTGGAAACCCTGCGCGTATGGGAGCGCCGCTACAGCCTGTCGGACGCCCAGCGCTCCGAGCGCGGCCAGCGCCTGTACTCCGCCGAACAGGTGACGCGCCTTGGCTTGCTCAAGCAACTGGTCGACCAGGGCCATTCGATCGGCGTGCTGGCCGGTCTCAACCGTGACCAGCTGCAATCGATGCTGGGCCTGGACGGCCAGGCCAGGGCCGTGGCGGAGGCGCCGGTGCGGGTGCTGCTGGCCGGCGCCATGCTGGCGCGGCGCGTGGCCGCCATGGGGCAGGGCGCGCTGGGGCTGGACGTGCGCGGCCATTGCGCCGACCTCGCGCAGGCGGTGCACATGCCGCAGGATAGCGGCGCCGACGTGCTGGTGGTCGAGCAATCCGAGCTCGACGAACGGGCGCTGCCGGCCGTCGCCGCCGCGCGCGATGCAACCGGCGTCGGGGCGGTCGTCGTGCTGTATCGCTTCTGCTCGAGCGCCACCATTCGCGCCTTGCGCGCGCAAGGCTGCCTGGTGGCGCGCATTCCGGCCGACCTGAACGAGCTGGCGCTGCTGTGCCAGTCGGCCCTGACCGGCCATCGCCCGCCGCTGCAGGAGCCGCTGACGGCGGCCGTGGCGCCGCCGCGCTTTGCCGACGAAGACCTGGCCAACATCACGGCGGCCGGCAATCGGCTGAGCTGCGAGTGTCCGCGCCACCTGTCGGACTTGCTGCTGATGGTGGGAAGCTTCGAGCGCTACAGCCAGCATTGCGCCTCGCGCAATCCGGAAGACGCGGCGCTCCACGCCGAGCTGGCGCTGGCCTCGGGCCGCGCGCGGGTGGTGCTGGAGGGGGCGATGGAAAGGCTGGCGATCGAGGAAGGATTGCCGCTGCCGAAAGGCTGGGCCTAGACGATCTTGCCGCGGTCGGCCAGCAGCGCCTCGTAGGTCATGTTCTGCAGCAGCGTGTAGTGGACCGGATCGAGGTCGATGAACTGCACGCCATAGCTGTACATCTCGGCCTGGCCGTTCGCCGGTCGGCCGACCGCCAGGTTCCTGATGCTGGCCCGGGTGCGCACCTGCGTCTCCCGGTTGTCGGGCGGGACCGCCAGCGCGAACCGCAGATCCACGATGTCTTCGTCGGGCGGCAAGGGCTGCGACGAATCGATGCGGGCGCCGGTCACCGACACGTTCGCCAGCTGGCAGTCGATCGGCGTCGCGCCATCCTTCACGCCGACCACGCGCACCGGCAGGTCGGCGCGCACCCGCATCGCGCCGCGCAGGCTGGTGCCCTGGATCGAGGTCGGAAAGGACAGGTGGACGTAGAACAGCGGGCGTGCAAAGACGCGCTCGACCGTGCAGGCGAATGAACACACGTTTACGCCCGAAAATACCCGAATCGTCACACGCTCGCCTTCGGTCAGACCGATCGGCACGCCGTCCTCGAAAGGAATCTTGAGGATCAGGTACTCGTCCCTGACGTAGCCGATGAGGCTGGAGAAATGCGAGACTGGCTTGAGCCGCCGGTGCGTGATGAGCTGCAGGCGGACGCCAACCTGCATGTTCAGCGTTTCGAATTCGTATTCCTGGGGCGTCAGCTCATGGGCTTGGGCGCTGTTCATATCGGCAAAACAAGCGGGCGGCCATTGCCGCAGAGAAAAGCTGGCATGATAGCAGCAGCTTTACCTCCGAAATGTATCTTAATGTCACTGCTTGCTGCCGACGGCCGGTAGCAATAAGTTAATGGTGGCCGTATTCGCTTGTCAGCGAAGAAGAAGGAGCCCGCTCAGCTCAGGTTGAGTTGCCACGACACGCCGAAGCGGTCGTTCAGCCAGCCGAACTTGCGGCTGAAGCCATAGTTGTCGGGCGGCATCAGCAGCTTGCCGCCTTCCGCCAGCAGGGTGAAGGCGGTGTCGAACTCGGCCTCGTCCTCGCACTCCACCAACAGCGACATTGACGGTGTGAAGGTGAACGCGTGTTTGGCCGGACTGTCGATGCAGATCACGGGCTGGCCGGCGAGGATGAAATCGGCCCGCTTGACGGTTCCTTCGGGGCCCATCTCGCCGCTCTTGTAGTGCTCGATCTGCTGAATTTTGGAATGGGCGAACAGCGAGACATAGAAGCGCATCGCTTCCTCGGCCGCCCCTTCGAACATCAGGAATGGAGTGATGCTGCGTGCCATTGGCGACTCCTGTTGAATGACGATGATGGAGCGCAGCGCTCAGCGCGCCGGTTTCCAGCCGCCCGCCATGGCGTCGGCGAAACTCTGGCCCATGATCTCGACCGCCTTCTGGTTGGCGCTGATGAGCCGGCTGAATGACTGTTGCTGGACCGACACGGCATTCCTGGTCAAGGCTTCGGCACACGACTGCGAGGCGGAGATGAAGGCCTTCATTGTCTCTTCCATGATGATCTTGGACGAGCTGATCCAGAGCTGCTCCAGGCTGGCGCGGGTCGAATCCGCGTAGACGTTGGCGATCTTCAGGAATGTATCTTGATAGGGCAGGGCGTTCAGCTGGACAGTCGCTGCGGTGAACTGCGGGTATGCGGTCGTCATGACACATCCTCTCGGGCAGATAGCAGGTTGGAGTGGAGAAAGACGCATTGCGCGTCGCCCATCAGTATAGGCCGAGTATTGACGTTGTCTACAGCATTGGGCAAGTTGTCGAACTGCTCAGGCGTCGATATCCGCCGTCCAATCCCCGCTTTTGCCGCCATGCTTCTCCATGACCCGCACATTGGTCATCACCATCCCTCGATCGACCGCCTTGCACATGTCGTACACGGTCAGCAAGCCTACCTGCACACTCGTCAACGCTTCCATCTCGACGCCGGTCTTGCCAATGGTTTCCACCTGCGCCCGGCAATGCACGCTATTGGCCGCCTCGTCGATCTCGAAATCCACCGCCACGCGCGTGATCGGCAGCGGATGGCACAGCGGCACCAGGTCGCTGGTGCGCTTGGACGCCATGATCGCCGCGATGCGCGCGATCCCGATCACATCACCTTTCTTGGCATTGCCCGAGGTGATCAAGGCCAGCGTCTCCGGCTTCATGCGGATGGTCCCGGCCGCCACCGCGGTGCGGTGCGTGTCCTGTTTCGCGCCGACGTCGACCATATGGGCCTGGCCGGTGGCGTCGAAGTGGGTCAAGTGGTCTGCGGTGGGGATTGGATTCGTCATTACTCGGTCGGTGTGTTCGGATTACAAAAAGGTTCGCTGAGCAGCAACATGCACGCGGATGCAGGTATGATAGCACCGTGAAATCCGTCGTCCGTCCAGCAATGGCGCGCCGCTGGCGCTCCTCCTTGTCCGTCATGGCCCTGTGCATGGCGACCGCCTTCCCCGTCGCAGCGCAGTCCGACGTGTTCAGGCGGCCCGATTCGACCCGCCTGCCCACGCTCGGCGACACCGCGCGCGGCGACCTGTCGCCCGTCGTCGAACGCAAGCTGGGCGAGGAGTTCATGCGCGACGTCCGGCGCGATCGCGATTACCTCGACGATGAGCCGATCTCCGAATACCTGAACAATTTCGGCAACGGCCTGGTCGCCGCCGTGCCCGGCGCGCGCGGCGAGACCAATGCCGACTTTCACTTCTTCGCCGTGCGCGATCCGGCCCTGAACGCGTTCGCGATGCCGGGCGGCTTCATCGGCGCCCACTCGGGCCTGATCATCGCGGCCCAGACCGAATCGGAACTGGCCGGCGTGATGGCGCACGAGATCGGCCACGTCACCCAGCGCCATATCGCGCGCAGGATCAGCCAGCAGCGCCAGGACGTCCTGCTGCCGCTGGCGTCGATGATCCTGGCGGCGCTGGCGGCCCGGGCCAGCTCGGATGCGGCCATGGGCGTGCTGATGGGCGGCCAGGGCTTGGCCGTGCAGCGCCAGCTGAACTTCAGCCGCGACGCCGAGCGCGAGGCCGACCGCGTCGGCTTCCAGATCATGGAGGCGGGCGGCTACGACACCACCGGCATCGTCGCTTTCTTCCGGCGCCTGCAGGCCGCCTCCAGGCTGTATGGCGACCTGCCGCCCGGCCTGGCCAGCCTGAGCAGCCACCCGCTGACCCAGGAGCGCATCACCGACATGCAGGCGCGCATCCGCGAGATTCCCAAGAAGCAGCGCGTCGACAGCCTCGATTTTCATCTGGTGCGGGCGCGCGCCCGCGTCCTGCAGGACGGGAGCGAGCAGGGCCGGCGCGACACGCGCACCGCCTTCGAGGCCCAGCTCAGGGATCAGCCCCACCGCCAGTGGCAGGCCGGGGCCCAGTATGGCCTGTCCTACCTGGCGCTCAAGGAGAACGACCTGGCCGGCGCCCAGCGCTGGCTCGACAAGGCGATCGAGACCATGAAGCCGCGCGAAGGGGTGCTGTCGGTGGCGCCGTCGAACGTGGGTGATGGCGCGACCATGTTCGCCGGGCTGGCGCTGGAGATCAAGATGGCGCCGGGCCAGCCGAGGTCCGTGCTGGAAGAAGCGGTCAAGGAAGCGGATGCGGCGCGCCAGCGCTACCCGCTGTCGCGCGCGCTCGCGCACCAGTACGCACAGGCCCTGATCGCGACCGACCGCTTCGATGAAGCGGCGCTGTACCTGCGCGACCAGGCCCAGCAGTATCGGGAAGAACGCAAGCTGCACGACATGCTGGCCAGGACCTATGCCAAGCAGGGCAAGATCGCGCTGCAGCACATGTCGCTGGCGGAATCGTACGTGCTGGCCGGCGCCGTGCCGGCGGCGATGGCCCAGCTCGAGCTGGCGCGCAAGGCCAGCGATGCGTCGTTCTACGACCAGGCCGTGATCGATGCGCGCGTGCGCGAACTGCAGGAGAAACAGAAGAAGGCGAAAGAAGAGGCCGAAGAGCGCTGACCGCGCCTACGGCGCCGGCGTCCGGTTGAATCCGAACCTGGCCGGTATCTCTTCGCCCACTACGCGCTCGACGGCAAGCTGCCGGCCAGCCCACGGCAGGACCAGGCGCCGGTCGCCACTTTCCAGCCACGCCATCACCGCCTCGTCCGACGCCGCGGCGCCGTCGAGCTCGAGCAGGCCCAGTACCTGGGCCACGTCGCGGTCATCCAGCTGCGCCACCGTTTCGCCCGCCACGAACACCAGCGCGCCGGCGTCGCTCAGACAGACCCGCTCGACATCGGCCAGCGCCTGCCCGGTCTGCAGTACCAGCCCCTGCTGCGGATCGGTGCGCGCGATGAAGGGCGTGGCCTCGAGGTTCACGTACACGCGCTGCGGCCCGTTCTGGAAATACCAGTTGCCGAGCTCGTCGTGCAGGTAGTTGCGGTTGATGAAACCCACCAGCGCGGGATTGTTCAAGCGGTCGCCCGCCGCGTTGGCGCGCTGGGCCGCTTCGTCGCGCATGCGCCAGCCGCCGCGCGCGTCGAGCGCGAGCCAGCCGTAGCAGTGGGGCACGTTCGGCCACTTGGCCATTGCCTGTTTTACGATTTCATCCATAGTGTTATGCAGCATCGCACGGTTCCGCGAGCGCCAGCGCGCGCGTGCCATTGACGGAGTCGAAATGGTGCAGGATGCGCTGCGGCAGCCAGTCGATCCGTCCGGGGAACGGGCCGACCGCAAAGCCGACATGCCCGCCCTGTTCGGGATACTCGAGCGTCACCGCGCTCGATGCCGACGTCGGCAGGTGAATGCCCGGCAGGAAGGGATCGTTGCGGGCATTGAGCACCAGGGTCGGCACGGTGATCTCGTGCAGCACGTGACGGGCGCTGGCGCGATGCCAGTAGTCGTCAGTGTCGCGGTAGCCGTGCAGGGGCGCCGTGACGACGTTGTCGAAGGCATACAGATCGCGCGCGGCGAGCAGGGCGGAGCGGTCGAACAGGCCAGGGAATTGTTCCAGCTTCGCCAAACATTTCGGCTTGAGCGTCTGCAGGAACATCCGGGTGTACAGCATATTGAAGCCGGACGACAGCGCTTCGCCGCCGCGCGCCAGGTCGAGCGGGGCCGATACGGCGCAGGCCGCATCGACGATCCCGGCGCCATGGCCCGATTCGCCCAGCCACCGCAGCAGCGCGTTGCCGCCCAGCGAGACGCCGGCCGCATACAGCGCGCCGTCATGGGATGCGCGCAGCTTGCGGACGATCCAGTCGACTTCGCCTGCGTCGCCCGAGTGATAGAAGCGCGGCGCCAGGTTGGCTTCGCCGGAGCAGCCGCGAAAATGCGGCACCACGCCCGACCAGCCGCGCGTGGCCAGCGCCGCCATCAGGCCGCGGGCGTAATGGCTGTTCGAACTGCCTTCCAGACCATGGAACAACACCACCAGCGGCTGGCCGGGCTGGCCATCCACGAAGTCGAGGTCGACGAAGTCGCCGTCCGCGCTGTGCCAGCGCTCGCGGCGATAGATGACCGGCGGCTTGGCGATGCAGGTCGCCGGATAGATCGTTTGCAGGTGGCCGCCAGGCAGCCACGAGGGGGTAGGGTAGTGCATAAAAAAGAGGCACCGCAGTGCCTCGTGGGAGCAAAATCAGTGGTGCTTGAGCACGGTGCCCGGCGCCAGGCGATACTGGGTGCCGCAGTAGGGGCACTTGGCCTCGCCGTGGTGGTCGAAGTCGAGGAAGACGCGCGGGTGCGAGGACCACAGCGGCATTGCCGGGTTGGGGCAATAGGCCGGCAGGTCCTTGGCCGTGAGCTCCACCACAGGCATCGTCTTTTGATTCATCTGTTTCTCCGTCAGGCAAGTTGGGCAAAGACTGGATTTTAACGGATTCGCTCTATTGCCGAAATGACCGTAAAATAATGCGTTCAGCATAAAGAGCAAGAGCGACGCCTGTTATATTGAGCGTCCGACCCGCGCCACATCCATCCATGCGTTTCATGCCCGACCGTTTCAAGCCTGCCGCCTGCGTCGACATCCCTGTTGGCCGTTGCAAGAATGCCACACGTTTTGTCGTGATGCGTGCTGTGCCGCGCGCCGCATGAGCGCGGTCGACAAGCCAGGCCAGCTTTCCGCCTCCATCGGCGACGCGCCGAACCGCGATGCCTGGAACGAAGGTTTCAAGACCGGCCTGCCGACCCTGTTCGGCATTGCCGCCTGGGGCCTGGTGGTCGGCATCGCCATGGTCAAGAGCGGCCTGTCCGTGCCGCAGGCGCTGGGCATGACCTTATTGGTGTTCGCCGGCTCGGCCCAGCTGGCCTCGCTGCCGCTGATCGCCGCCCAGGCCCCGATCTGGGTCATCTTCGCCACCGCCCTGGTGGTCAACCTGCGTTTCGTGATTTTTTCGGCGCTGCTGGGGCCGCATTTCGCCCATCTGCCGTGGCGGCAGCGCTTTTACCTTGGTTATATCTCGGGCGACCTGACCGTTGCGCTCTTCCTGCAGCGCTATCCGACCCTGGAGCCGGTAGCGGGCAAGCTGTCCTATTTAAAAGGGTTGATGTACCCGAACTGGTTCGCCTGGCAGATCGGTTCCTGCATCGGCATCTTCCTTGGCAGCGCGGTGCCGGCCGAATGGGGACTCGGCTTTGCCGGCACCCTGGCCATCCTGTGCATCATGGTGCCGCTGATGATCAATAACGCGGCGCTGTGCGGCGTGCTGGTGGCCGCCGCGATCTCGGTGCTGGCCTACGACTTGCCGTACAAGCTGGGGCTGCTGCTGGCGGTGCTGGTGGGGATGGTCACCGCGATGGTGATCGAAGAAACGCTGGCGAAAGCGAAGGTGCGCCGTGGCTGATTGGGAAATCTGGGTCGTGATCGGCGTGCTGTGCGTGGCCACCGCCGCCACCCGCAGTTCGTTCTGGATGATTGGCCACCGCGTGACGATTCCGCCACGGGTGCAGGAAATGCTGCGTTACGCGCCGGCCTGCGCGCTGGCGGCCATCATCGGGCCCGACTTCCTGATCGATACGCAGGGAGAAGTCCAGTTCACGCTGGCGAATCCGAAGCTGCTGGCCGGCGTCGCCGCCTTTGCCTTTTATATGTGGCGTCGTAACATGCTGCTAACGATTTTATTCGGCATGCTTGTATTTACTGCGCTCCGCGTACTGCACGTTTTCGGCCCCGCCGGCTAGCAGGCCCCGAAAAATCTGCTGCGCGTTGCGGTGCCGGTTTGCGATGCTCGCTGTACATCCGTACAGCTGCGCTTCTCAACCGCCACCGCTGCCGCTCGCGACGATTTTTCGAGGCCTGCTAATGTACAATGACGTTTTTTCACTATTGCCACGCCGACCAAATGGACGCTCTCCGTTTCACCCGCCTGCAAGACCTGATCGACCAACAAGCGCTGCAAGGCAAGCGCGTCTTTATCCGCGCTGACCTGAACGTCCCACAAGATGACGCTGGCAATATCACCGAAGACACGCGCATCCGCGCTTCGGTGCCGGCGATCCAGGCTGCAGTGAAAGCAGGCGCCGCGGTGATGGTCACGTCCCACCTGGGCCGTCCGACCGAAGGTGAATTCAAGCCGGAAGACAGCCTGGCGCCGGTCGCCAAGCGCCTGTCCGAGCTGCTGGGCCAATCCGTCGAATTGAAACAGAACTGGGTGGACGGCGTCGACGTCGCCCCCGGCTCGGTTGTGCTGCTGGAAAACTGCCGCGTCAACAAAGGCGAGAAGAAGAACAGCGACGAGCTGGCGCAAAAAATGGCCAAGCTGTGCGACGTCTACGTAAACGATGCCTTCGGCACCGCCCACCGCGCCGAAGCGACCACCCACGGCATCGCCAAGTTCGCCCCGATCGTGGCCGCCGGCCCGCTGCTGGCCGCCGAACTGGATGCCCTCGGTAAAGCCCTGCATCAGCCGCAGCGTCCGCTGCTGGCGATCGTCGCCGGCTCGAAGGTATCCAGCAAGCTGACCATCCTGCAAAGCCTGGCCGACAAGGTCGACAACCTGGTCGTCGGCGGCGGCATCGCCAATACCTTCATGAAGGCCGTTGGCCTGAACATCGGCAAGTCGCTGGCCGAGAACGACCTGGTCGATGAAGCCAAGGCCATCATCGAGAAGATGTCCTCGCGCGGCGCCCAGGTGCCGATCCCCGTCGACGTCGTGTGCGCGAAGGAATTCGCTCCGACCGCGGCCGCCACCGTCAAGGACGTCGCCGACGTGGCCGACGACGACATGATCCTCGACATCGGCCCGAAAACCGCCGCCATGCTGGCCGAACAGGTCGCCAAGGCCGGCACCATCGTCTGGAACGGTCCGGTCGGTGTCTTCGAATTCGACCAGTTCGCCGAGGGCACCAAGACCCTGGCGCTGGCCATCGCCCAGTCCCAGGGCTTCTCGATCGCCGGTGGTGGCGACACCCTGGCTGCGATTGCAAAATATAAAATTGCCGACCAGATCGGCTACATCTCGACCGGCGGCGGCGCCTTCCTGGAATTCTTGGAAGGAAAAACCCTGCCAGCTGTCGACATCCTGCTGCAACGCAGCGCTCACTAGAACTAGCCTGAGACCCTAGCGCAGCCAGTCTGCGCTTTGTTTTTATACAAGGACAATCCATGTACCGTGGCACCAAGATCGTCGCAACCATCGGCCCTGCTTCGACCGACTTCGATATTCTCGTCAAAATGATCCGCGCCGGCGTCGACGTCGTGCGCCTGAACTTCTCGCACGGGAAGGCGCAGGACCATATCGATCGTGCTGCCCTGATACGGCGCGCCGCCGAAGAATGCGGCCGCGAAGTGGCGATCATGGCCGATATGCAGGGTCCGAAGATCCGCGTCGGCAAGTTTGAAGAAGGCAAGATCTTCTTGACCAATGGTGACCGCTTCATCCTGGATGCCAAGTGGGGCGATGACGGCGAGCTGGGAAACCAGGAACGCGTCGGCCTGGATTACAAGGCGCTGCCGCGCGACGTCAAGCCGGGCGACAAGCTGCTGCTGAACGACGGCCTGATCGTCCTGATCGTCGACCGCGTCGTGGGCCACGAGATCTACACCACGGTCAAGGTTGGCGGCGAACTGTCGAACAACAAGGGCATCAACCGCCAGGGTGGCGGCCTGACCGCGCCGGCGCTGACCTCGAAGGACATGGAAGACATCAAGACCGCGATGAGCTTCCAGGCCGACTACCTCGCCATCTCGTTCCCGAAAAGCGCGACCGACATGGAAATGGCGCGCCAGCTGGCGAACATCGCCGGCGAGCCGTATGGCCACAAGCCGATGATGATCGCCAAGATCGAGCGCGCCGAAGCGATTCCGCTGCTGCAAGAGATCCTGGACGCGTCGGACGGCATCATGGTTGCCCGCGGCGACCTGGCCGTCGAAGTCGGCAACGCCGCCGTGCCGGCGCTGCAGAAGCGCATGATCCGCATGGCGCGCGATTCGAACAAGCTGGCGATTACCGCGACCCAGATGATGGAGTCGATGATCGTCAACGCCGTGCCGACCCGCGCTGAAGTGTCGGACGTGGCCAACGCCGTGCTGGACGGCACCGACGCCGTCATGACCTCGGCCGAGACCGCATCGGGCAAGTACCCGATCGAGACCGTCGAGATGATGGCCGCGATCTGCGTCGAAGCCGAGCAGTCCGAATACAACAAGATCGACGTCGACTTCCTGAACAAGCAGTTCACCCGCATCGACCAGACCATTGCCTATGGCACGCTGTTCACCGCCCACCACCTGGCCGTGAAGGCGATCGTGGCGCTGACCGAGTCGGGTTCGACCGCCCTGTGGATGAGCCGTCACAGCATCGACACCCCGATCTTCGCCCTGACGCCGCTGCAGGCGACGCAGCGCAAGGCATCGCTGTACCGCAACGTGCGAGCATTCCACCTGCTGCAGGAAGGCGGCAGCCACGCCGTGCTGCGCAAGGCCGAGGAACTCTTGATGAAAGAAGGGTTCGTACGCAAGGGCGACCTGATCGTCGTCACCTGGGGTTCGCCGATGGGACAAGCCGGTGGCACCAATGCGCTCAAGATCGTGCGCGTTGGCGAATATGATTAAAGGGAATCAACGAGTAGCCTGAGACGCGAACAGCGACATTTGCCCGGCGCCGTCCAGGACGGATGGCGCCGCGCTCGGCATTCGGGATTCCCGAACAAGTTTCTTTATTGTTTTGGAGTACAACCATGGCACTCGTATCATTGCGTCAATTGCTGGACCACGCCGCCGAAAACGGTTATGGCCTGCCTGCATTTAACGTCAACAACCTGGAGCAGGTGCAGGCCATCATGGCCGCCGCCGATGCTGCCAACAGCCCGGTCATCATGCAGGCCTCGGCCGGTGCACGCAAGTACGCGGGCGAAGCCTTCCTGCGTCACCTGATCGACGCGGCCGTCGAAGCCTACCCGCACATCCCGGTCGTCATGCACCAGGACCACGGGCAGTCGCCGGCCGTCTGCATGGCCGCGATCCGTTCGGGCTTCTCGTCGGTGATGATGGACGGTTCGCTCGAGGCCGACGGCAAGAGCGTCGCCAGCTATGAGTACAACGTCGAAGTGTCGAAAGAAGTCGTCAAGTTCGCGCACTCGATCGGCGTGACCGTCGAGGCCGAACTCGGCGTGCTGGGTTCGCTGGAGACGATGCAAGGCGACAAGGAAGACGGCCACGGCGCGGACGGCAAGATGACCCGCGAACAGCTGCTGACCGACGTCGACCAGGCGGCCGACTTCGTCAAGCGCACCCAGTGCGACGCTTTGGCGATCGCGATCGGCACCTCGCACGGCGCCTATAAATTCACGCGCAAGCCGACCGGAGACATCCTGGCGATCGACCGCATCAAGGAAATCCACGCCCGCATCCCCAACACCCACCTGGTGATGCACGGCTCGTCGTCGGTGCCGCAGGAACTGCTGGCCATCATCCGCGAATTCGGCGGCGACATGAAGGAAACCTATGGCGTGCCGGTCGAAGAGATTCAAGAGGGCATCAAGCACGGCGTCCGCAAGATCAATATCGACACCGACATCCGCCTGGCGATGACGGCCGCGATCCGCAAATACATGTTCCAGAACCCGTCGAAGTTCGACCCGCGCGACTACCTGAAGCCGGCGCGCGAAGCGGCGATGGAAGTGTGCAAGGCGCGCTTCCTGGCGTTCGGCTGCGAAGGCCAGGCCGGCAAGATCAAGCCGATCCCGCTGGAGAAGATGGCCGAGCGTTACAAGGCCGGCGAGCTGGCGCAGATCGTCCAATAAGTCGGATTGCCGGCTTTTTTGACGTAAAATATCGTATTGGACAGGCCAACCAGGCCTGACTTTCTCAACCGGCGGACCTTTCCGCCGGTTTCCGCTTTCCTGATAGCCCATCTATGAACAGCCTCTACCAATCCTCCATCCAGTCCCTGCCACTGCTCGGTCACGGCAAGGTGCGCGATAACTATGCCGTCGGCGACGACAAGATCCTGATCGTCACCACCGACCGCCTGTCGGCCTTCGACGTGGTCATGAACGAGCCGATCCCGGGCAAGGGCATGGTGCTGAACCAGATGAGCGATTTCTGGTTCGAGAAGCTCGGCCACATCGTGCCAAACCACCTGACCGGCGTGGCGCCGGAAAGCGTGGTCGCCGAGAACGAGGTGGAGCAAGTGCGCGGCCGCGCCGTCGTGGCCAAGCGCCTCAAGCCGATCATGGTCGAAGCCGTCGTGCGCGGCTACATCATCGGCTCGGGCTGGAAGGACTATCAGCAAAGCGGCGCGATCTGCGGCATCCAGCTGCCAGCCGGCCTGCGCCAGGCCGACAAGCTGCCGGAACCGCTGTTCACCCCGGCCGCCAAGGCCGATATCGGCGAGCACGACGAAAACATCTCGTTCGCCGAAATGGAACAGCGCATCGGCGCCGAGCTGGCCGCCAAGATGCGCGAAGTTAGTATCAAGCTCTATAGCGCCGCCGCCGAATATGCTGCCACCAGGGGCATCATCATCGCCGATACCAAGTTCGAATTCGGCCTCGATGAAAACGGCGTGATGCACCTGATGGACGAAGTCCTGACCGCCGATTCGTCGCGCTTCTGGCCGGCCGACTCGTACGCGCCGGGCATGTCGCCGCCGTCGTTCGACAAGCAGTTCGTGCGCGACTATTTGGAAACCCTGACCGACTGGGGCAAAACCGCACCGGCGCCAGCGCTGCCGGCGGACGTCATCGAAAAAACCCAGGCCAAGTATTTCGAGGCCATCGAACGCCTGACCGGCGAGAAGCTGAAGGCGTAAGCAGATGACGGATCAAGCAAAGCCGTTGGTCGGCGTGATCATGGGTTCGTCGTCCGACTGGGACGTGATGCAGAACGCGGTCGCCATCCTGAAGCAGTTCGGCGTGCCGTTCGAAGCGCAAGTGATCTCGGCCCACCGCATGCCGGACGAGATGTTCACCTATGCCGAACAGGCGCGCAGCCGCGGCCTGCGCGCCATCATCGCCGGCGCCGGCGGCGCGGCCCACCTTCCTGGCATGGTGGCTGCCAAGACCATCGTGCCGGTGCTGGGCGTGCCGGTGCCGTCGAAATACCTGCGCGGCGAGGATTCGCTGCTGTCGATCGTGCAGATGCCTAAGGGCGTGCCGGTGTCGACCTTCGCCATCGGCGAAGCCGGCGCCGCCAACGCGGCCCTGACCGCGGTGGCGATCATCGCCGCGGGCGACGAGCTTCTTGCCGACAAGCTGGAGCAGTTCCGCCGCGACCAGACCGCCACCGCCCAGGCCATGACTCTTCCCGTATAAGTAATATGACTCAACCGTTCCTCCCATCCGCCGATCCGTCGACCTGGCTTGGCGTGATGGGCGGCGGCCAGCTTGGCCGCATGTTCGCCCACGCCGCCCAGGCGATGGGCTACAAGGTCGCCGTGCTCGAGCCGAGCGCCGATTGCCCGGCCGGCCACGTAGCCGACCGCACCATCGAAGGCGATTACGCCAATGGCGCCGCATTGACCGAACTGGCGGCGCTGTGCGCGGCCGTCACCACCGAATTCGAGAACGTCCCCGCCGACAGCCTGGCGCAGCTTGCCGCCGACAGTTTCGTCGCGCCGTCGAGCCTGTGCGTGCAGATCGCGCAAGACCGCATCCTCGAAAAGAAATTCTTCGTCGACTGCGCGCCCGCATCGAAGGTGATGCCGGCCCCGCACAAGACCATCGCCTCGCATGCCGATATCGACGCCATTGGCGACGACCTGCTGCCGGGCATCCTCAAGACCGTGCGCATGGGTTACGACGGCAAGGGCCAGGTCCGCGTGCGCTCGCGCGAGGACGTGCGCGCCGCCTTCGACAGCATGGATGGCGTGACCTGCCTGCTCGAGAAGATGCTGCCGCTGGCCTATGAGGTGTCGGTGCTGACCGCGCGCGGCCACGATGGCGAGTCCGTCGTGTACCCGATCGCCGAGAACGTGCACCGCGACGGCATCCTGTTCACCACCACCGTGCCGGGACCGAACGTGTCCGCGGCCTGCGCGCAGCAGGCGCAGGACGCGGCGCGCGCCATCGTCGCCCAGCTGGGTTACGTGGGCGTGCTGTGCATCGAGTTCTTCGTGCTCGAAGATGGCACGCTGGTCGTCAACGAGATGGCGCCGCGTCCGCACAACAGCGGCCACTACACGATCGATGCCTGCATCACCAGCCAGTTCGCGCAGCAGGTGCGTGCGATGGCGCGCCTGCCGCTGGGCGACGTGCGCCAGCATTCGCCGAGCGTGATGCTGAATATCCTGGGCGACGTGTGGTTCGAAGGAAGCAGCGATACCGCCCGTGAACCGGCCTGGGACCAGGTGCTGGCGCTCCCTGGCGCCAACCTGCACCTGTACGGCAAGAACGATCCGCGCCGCGGCCGCAAGATGGGCCACGTGACCTTCGTGGCGCCGACCTTGGCAGCGGCGCAGGACAGCCTGCGCGCCGCCTGCGCCATCCTGGGCATCGAGGAATAAGATGGACCAGCAGCAGATCGACCTGGCCGCCCGCGCCCTCGAGGCCGGCCAGCTGGTCGCCTTCCCGACCGAGACCGTGTATGGCCTGGGCGCCGACGCCGAGAATCCGGCGGCGGTGGCCGCCATCTACGCCGCCAAGGGCCGCCCGCAAGACCATCCGGTGATCGTGCACCTCGCGCCGGAGGCGCCGCTCGACTACTGGGCCTGCGACATCCCGCCGCAGGCGCAAGCGCTGGCGGCCGCCTTCTGGCCAGGCCCGCTCACCATGATCCTCAAGCGCGCCCCGAACATCCCGGACGCCGTCAGCGGCGGCCAGGACACGGTCGGCCTGCGCTGCCCCGCGCACCCGGTAGCGCTGGCGCTGCTGCGCGCGTTCAAGGGCGGGAATGGCGGGATCGCCGCGCCGTCGGCGAATAAATTCGGCCACGTCAGCCCGACCCTGGCCGAGCACGTGCAGCAGGAATTCGGGAGCGATGGCAGCGTGGCCATGGTGCTCGATGGCGGCCCCTCGCAGGTGGGCATCGAATCGACCATCGTCGACTTGTCGCGCCTGGACACGCACGGCCCGGTACTGCTGCGTCCAGGCCAGATCGGTGCCGAGGCGATCGCCGCCGTGATCGACCAGGTGCCGGCCGCGCCGGACGCCGCGGCGCCGCGCGCCTCGGGCACGCTCGAATCGCATTACGCGCCACACACGCCGGTGGCGATGCAGGAGCACGCAACCCTGCTCGACACCCTGGCCGCGCTGCACGGCGCCGGCCGCAAGGTGGCCCTGATCCACATGAACGACATGCCGGCCACCCACGCCGCACTGCGCCTGCCGGCCGCGCCCGGCGGCTTCGCCCACGCGCTGTACGCCGCGCTGCGCGCGATGGACGGGCAGGGGGCCGACGTGATCCTGGTCGAGGCGCCGCCGCAGGGTGGCGACTGGCTGGGCGTCAATGATCGCCTGCGCCGTGCCGCCCACGGTTCAACGGGCATCGTGCACGGTTTGCTCAACAGCCAAACAAAAATTTAATTTATATCAATAAGGCGAATGACGAAGCTCAAACGCTCCGCGTTTCGAGCTCGTCTGTTACAAACGCGTCTCTTTCTGTCGGGAAAACGGTGGTTATAATCCCATCCCTCGGGCTTACCCATCTCTTTTGATAGGTGTGGTAGCCAAATGCCAACGTGCAATGGAATTTGCTATACAAGCGGTTTCAACGCTGGCATAGTTATCACGATACGAATAGCACGGGCGTTCGTTTCAAAATAATTTCTATCCAGGAGACACAATGCGTCACACCAAATTCGCGCTGGCCGCTCTGACGGCCGCGCTCCTGACCGCATGCGGCGGCGGCACCAGCCCGGCCGGCGGCGACCAGACCACCAAGCTCACCTTCACCAATATGGTGTCGTTCGGCGACAGCCTGTCGGACGTGGGCACCTACCGTGTCGGCGCCGTTGCGGCGGCCGGCGGCGGCAAGTTCACCATCAATGGCGACAGCACTGCCAAGAACGTTGACCTGACTGGCAAGATCTGGCTCGACTTCATGGCCGCCCAGCTCAAGCTGCCGGCCCCGTGCGCCGCCCAGACCGGCCTGCAGGGCGATGCCTCGCTCGGCTTCAACGTGCCGATCGTGAACCACCCGAATTGCTTCAACTATGCGCAAGGCGGTTCGCGCGTGATCAACCCGATCGGCCCGGGCAATGCCGCCACCGGCTCGCCGATCGGCGAAATGACCACCCCGATGGTCACCCAGATCGCGAATCACTTGGCCAAGACCGGCAACAAGTTCACCGGCACCGAACTGGTGACTGTGCTGTCGGGCGGTAACGACGTGCTGATGCAGCTGGCCGCCGTGACCAATGCCGGCACCGCCGCCGGCGCACAAGCCTTCGCCACCGCCCTGGCCACCCGCCTCGCGGCCGGCGCGACCAACCCGCAAGCCGCGGCGCAAGCCATCGGCGTGGCGATCGCCACCGAGAATGCACGTCCGGGCAAGACCGACCAGACCGTGGTGCAGGCAGCGGTGCGCGCCGCCGCGATGCAGCCGGGTAACCAGGCGGTCGCACAGCCGGCCGTGTATGGCCCGATCGTGGCCGCCGCCCAGGCCGACGGCACCGCTGCCGGCAATACCGCGGCCGGCGCCTACGCCACCGCCAACGCGACCGCCATGGTCACCGCGCTCGGCACCGCCGGCGCCCAGATGGCTGGCCTGGTCAAGAACGAACTGCTGGCCAAGGGCGCCAAGTACGTCATCGTCGCCAACCTGCCGGACGTCGCCAGCACCCCGACCGCCAAGTCGCGTCCCGTCGCGATTCAGCAACTGGTGACCGCCATGGTCAACGCCTTCAATACCCAGCTGAAAGCCGGCCTGGGCGCCGACGATGCGCGCGTGCTGTACACCGACCTGTACACCGTCAGCAACGACCAGGTGAAGAACCCCGGCCCATACGGCCTGACCAACACCAGCGCCCCGGCCTGCGCCGAAAATGCACTGGGCACGACCTCGCTGATCTGCACCGCGAACAACACGGTCGCAGGTGATGTGAGCCGCTACATGTTCGCCGACGGGATCCACCCGACCCCGTTCGAGAACGACCTCATCGCCCGCTACGTCTTCAAGGACATGGCAATCAAGGGCTGGCTGTAAGCAGCGGCGGGCCTGCCCTGGCGGCGGGCCCTCACACACATATCAGGAGATAGCATGAAAGTTCGTTTCAACAGCATGATCAAGGTGCTGGGTGTGGCTGCCGGGCTGGCATTCGCGTCCGGCGCATACGCGCAATCGGCCGGCCAGATCACGGCCAAGATCGGTTTCAACCGCTTGATGCCGAAGGTCGAGAGCGGCGACATCACCGCACCGGCGCTGCCGGGCACCAAGGCCGACGTCGGCAACGACATGCAGCCGGTGCTGATCCTGTCGTACAGCCTGACCGACAATATCTCGGTCGAAGGCGCGCTCGGGACGCCGTACAAGCACAGCATCTACGGCGCCGGCGCGATCGCGGGCACCGGCAAGCTGGGCGAGGTCGAGGCGCTGCCGCCGACCGCCTTCGTGCAATACCGCTTCGGCGCGCCGACATCAAGCTTCCGTCCCTTCATCGGCGTCGGCCCGACCTATGCCTACTTCATGAAGGAACGCGGTTCGGGCAAGATGACCGCGATCACCAATCCGGGCAGCGACGTGCCGACCACCTTCAAGATCGACAACAAGCTGACCTATAGCGCGCAAGTCGGCGTGGCGATGAACTTCGACGAGCGCTGGTTCGCCGACGCCACCGTCATCAAGACCCGCCTGCGCACCGACGTGCACTTCTCGACCGGCCAGACCCAGTTCATGAAACTGGATCCGGTGGCGATCGTGCTGGCGGTGGGTGACAAGTTCTAAGCGAAGTTCTAAGCGTTCTTCGTTAGCTTCAACACGTCGTCCCCGCCTTCGCGGGGACGACGTTTTTACGTCTGTGGTGCAAGTTCAATGCACCCCACGCGCGTACTGCGTGAAGTGCTCGGCGCTGAGCGCGCTCTGGTAGAGAAACCCCTGGTAGAGATAGCAGCCGGCATCCGACAGGAACTGCCGCTGCCCCGGCGTCTCGACCCCTTCGGCAATCACCTGCAATCCAAGGCTGTCGCCCAGCGCGATGATGGAGCGCACGATCGAGGCGTCGTTCTGGTCGGTCAGCACGTCGCGCATGAAGGAGTGGTCGATCTTGAGCTGGTCGAGCGGCAGCTTGCGCAGGTAGGCCAGCGATGAATATCCGGTGCCGAAGTCGTCCAGCGAAAAACTCAGGCCGCGCCGCTTGAGCGTGGCCATGGTGTGCGCGGTCTGGACGAAGTCGGTGATGACCAGGCTTTCGGTCAGCTCGAGTTTCAGGCTGGATGGCTGCACCCCGCTGTGCACGAAGATCGCCTGCAGCATGGGCACGAAATCCGGCTGGTTGAACTGGCGCGCACTGACGTTGACCGACAGCGTCAGGCCGGCCGTCTCGGGCGAGCGCTGCCAGCGCGCCAGCTCGGCGCAGGCGGTGCGCAGCACCCATTTGCCGATCTCGACGATGATCCCGCTCTCCTCGGCGGCGCGGATGAACTCGGCCGGATAGAGCACCCGGCCATTGGGCAGGCGCCAGCGCAGCAGCGCCTCGGCTCCGAGCACCCGGCCCGAGCGGTCGAGCTGGGGCTGGTAGTGCAGCATGAACTCGTCATGCTGCAGCGCGCGCCGCAGGCTGCCTTCGAGCTCGGCGCGCGCCGACCAGGCGGCTTGCACTGCCGGATCGTGGAAGCGGAAGGTGTTGCGGCCCGCGGCCTTGGCCTGGTACATCGCGGCGTCGGCCTGGCGCAAGGTCGATTCCACCGTGTCGTGGACGCCGCACAGCGTGACCACGCCGATGCTGACCGACACCGAGTAATTCAGGTCGCCCAGCTGGAACGGCGTGGCCAGGGCCGCCACGACCTTGGCGGCGACGATTTCGGCCTGGTTCGCGGCCAGTTCGCGCGCGTCCTCCACCGGCTGGATCAGCACCACGAACTCGTCGCCCCCCAGGCGCGCCACCATGTCGGCCTCGCGCACGCAGTGCTCAAGACGGCGCGCCACCGCTTGCAGCAGCTGGTCGCCGGCGGCGTGGCCCTGGCTGTCGTTGAGGAATTTGAAGTTGTCGAGGTCGCAGAACATCAGCGCCCCCCATTTGCGCGTGCGCGTGCTCGTGAGCAGGGCGCGGCGCAGGTGGTCGAGCAGGTTGGCGCGGTTGGGCAGGTCGGTCAGGTGGTCGAAGAAGGCCAGGTGGAAGATCCTGGCCTCGTTGATCTTGCGTTCGCTGATGTCGGTGCCGATCACCAGGATCTTCTGGCAGGCGCCAAGGGTGTCGTCCGGGCCCAGCAGGGTCCAGCTGGTATCGGTGTCGATCGTCGTGCCGTCGCGCCGGATATGGGCCAGCTCGCCCGCCCACTCGCCCGACTCGAGCGTCTGCCTGAAGGCGGCCTCGTACAGCGCGGGCTTGTCGCACAGCAGGTCGCAGAAGCGCTTGCCCACCGCCTCTTGCGCGCTCCAGCCATACAGGCGCTCGGCGCCGTGGTTCCAGTAGCTGATGACGGAATGCATGTCCATCGCGATGATCGCGTCCCGCGCCCGTTGCAGGAACGAGGCTTGTTCCTGCATCTTGAGGTCGGCCTTCTTCAGGCGCGTGAAGTCGGACATGAAGCCTTCCAGCATGCCGGGCGCGCCGCCCGACAGGTTGAGCGAGCCCTGTTCGCAGATCCAGCGTACGTCGCCGCTCGCGGTGCGGATCCGGTAGGTCACCTGGTAGGCGCGGCCCTGGGCCAGCGCCAGGGCGACCGCACCGTCCACCAGGACGCGGTCTTCGGGAAGAATGATGGAGCCGAATGGCAGGCCGGGCCGCGCGGTGAAGGCGGCCGGCGAGTAGCCGGTCAGCTTTTCGACACCCTCGCTGATGAATTCGATGGTCCAGTCGCGGTCGTTATGACAGCGGAAGACTGCGCCCGGCAAATTACTCAGCAGCAGGTCGAGCGACAGGGCGCCCGATTGTTCGGGCAGGGACGGGTCAAGCATGGGCTGCGTCGTACTCATCTGCGCACTCATTTGTTCTCACGCTCAAGAAGTAGAGACTGGCACGATCTTCATGCGTCGTGCATCGATGGTAGCGTAAATATCCATGCACACAGAGTGGACCTGAGGCTGATAGCGCTAAAGATTGTCAAATGAGAACGCCATACCACGGAATGTGACATGTTCAACAATCACTTTCACACTCGCAACCCAAGATGCATGGAATGCCGGCTGTATTTTCTTTTTAACAACCTGCATGCTAGACTGCCCGGCCCCCATCCCGAGCGATCCCTTTGACGTGACCCTGCGCCGACTTGTTGTCCTGTTTGCCGCCTTCCTTGGCGCCGGCGCCGCGCATGCTTCCGGCGACCGCGACGGCTTGCGCGCGCTGCGCATCGGCGCGCCCGAGGCGCCGGCCATCGACGGCGTGCTCGACGAGGCGGTCTGGCAGCGCGCGCCCTTGTACGACGATTTCCACAAGCATTTGCCGCGCGACGGGCAACCCGCCCCAGGGAGCTTGCGCACCACGGTGCAGTTGCTGGTCGACGATGGCGCGCTGGTGTTCGGCATCCGCGCCTGGGATCCGGCGCCCGAGCGGCGCCGCGGCCAGCTGGCGCGACGCGACAAGGTCGGCCCCGACCAGGACTTCATCGGTATCTGGATCGACCCGGCCGGCCATGGCCGCTCGGCCCAGTTCGTGCGCATCAATACCCTGGGCGTGGTCAGCGACGGCATGCACCGCGCCGACGACGACGAATCCGACCTGGGTCCGGACTTCCCGGTCGAGACCGCCGTCAAGATCCTGCCCGACGGCTACAGCATGGAAGTGCGCTGGCCGCTGTCGAACCTGCGTTTCCCGTATGCGGACGGACGCAACTGGCGCATGATGGTCGAGCGCAGCGTCCCGCACGCGCAAGGAGCCTTGCTGGTGACGGCGCCGTTCCGGATCGACGCACTGAGCCACCTGAGCTTCCTGCAGGAGATCGCGGGCATGGACTCCACCGTGGAAGCGGTGCGCGACCGCGGCTTCGTCGAGCTGCGTCCCGAGCTGACGGTGCGCAGCGAGCGCGCGGCGACGCCTGGCCAGCGGATGCGCGGCTCGCAGGCCGAGCTGGGCCTGGAAATCAATGCGCGCCCGCGCGCCGACTGGGTGTTCAACGCCACCATCAACCCGGATTTCTCGCAGGTCGAGATCGACGAGCCGGTGTCGCAGGGCGCCAGCAACGTGGCGCTCAGCCTGCCCGAGAAGCGCGGCTTCTTCCTGGAGAGCGCCGACGTGCTGGGCCTGCCGTTACCAAGCTTCTATTCGCGCACCGTGAACGATCCCGAATACGGCTTGCGCGCGACCTGGCGCGGCGCGCACATGGACGCCACCGCGATGAGTCTGCGCGACGAGCCGGGCGGCCTGGTGCTGCGCGGGCGTCCCTATGAAACGCTGGAATATGCGCAGACCCGGCGCACGATGGCCAGCCTGGCGCGTGCGCGCTGGCACCAGGACGGCCTGCTGCTGGGCGCCTTCGCCTCGCAGCGCGACTACCACCGCTTCGGCAGCAACGAGGTGCTGGGCCTCGATGCGCAATGGCGCGGCGAGACCGACGGCGGCGTCCAGCACCAGCTGTCCGGCGTGGTGATGGCCTCGCGCACGACCGCCGGCTTCACGGAGGATGACTTGCCGGCGCAGGTGGATGGACGCTCCGGCGGCTACCTGTGGGGCAAGTACCTGCACAAGACCGCACGCTGGTGGCACGAGGCCGAGGTGGAGGCGATCGCGCCGGGCTTCGTGAACGACAACGGCTTCGTGCCGCAGGCCGGCATCGCCCGCATCACGGGATCGATGAACCGCATCCTGGGTCCGCAATCCCTGGGCTCATTGGAACTGTACGAATTCGAGACCTATCTGATCGTGCACGAGATGCGCACGCTGGCCGACGACGTCAGCGGCCAGCGTGGCGGCGAGACGGTCGAGAGGAAGCTCCGTCCCGGCGTGTGGATGGCGGCGCCGCTGCAGACCGGCCTGTGGTTCGAACTGGGATTCGACCGCCAGCGCGCCGGGCCGGGCGGGCGCCTGCACGATACCCGGGTCGTCAACTTCGGCGTCGAGACCACGCCGGCGCCGTGGATCTCGAAGATCGCGGCGGAGGTCGCGCTGGGGCGCCAGCTCGACGTCGATGCCGACCGCGTGGGACCGGGCGGGAACGTGATCCTGGACGTGGGGCTGCGCTTTCCCTTGCGGCGCGGCTGGTCGCTCGAACTGGACCACCACGTGAACCGGGCCTGGGTGCAGGGCACGCTGGGCCAGCCCGCGTTTTCCGACACCGCCTGGCGCTGGCTGGCGATGCTGCATTTCAGCTCGCGCGATTCGCTGCGCCTGCTGGCCCAGAACACCTGGGCCGCGCGGCGCGACGACGGCGTGACCCAGCTGGAGGCATGGAACGACCGCCAGATCCACCGTTCGCTGCTGTATCGCTACCAGTGGCGGGTGGGGCGGACGGTGTCGTTCGGCATCGTCGACGACAAGCTGCCGCTGGTGGATGAGCGCAGCAGGTCGTTGACCTTCAAGCTGCAGTGGGAAGTCTAGGCGCCCATCCGTTCATACCGCCACGCCGCCATTCGACCCGGCGCCTCGTCGTTTCGTCCGATTGCATGAGCAAGCCGCCGGCAGCGCTGGCATAGTGCCGTGCATTCGATCACGAGGAGCGAAGCATGGACAAGGGATTGCTGGCGGCATGCCTGATGGCGGCAAGCGCCATGGCCTGGGGCGCCGATGACGGCCAGGACCGGGCGCGCCTGGCGGCGGAGGTCACGGCCGCCGACGCGCGCCTGTTCGGCGGCATCAATGCGCGCGACATCGGCCCGATGAAGGAAGGTTTCAGCCGGCGTCTCGAGTTCTACCACGACCGCAGCGGCCTCACCGGCTACGACGACAACATCGCCGCCTTCGAGAAGATGTTCAAGGCGCCGAACCGGGTCCGGCGCGAGGTCATGCCGGAGACCGTGGAGGTCTTCCCGTCCGGGCCGGATCACGCCATGCACATCGGCAAGCACCGCTTCTGCAACAAGCCGTCGGCCAGCGAGCCCGAAGGCTGCAGCGTCTATCGCTTCTCGATGGTGTGGGCGCGCGAGGACGGCGCCTGGAGGCTGCTGCGCGTGCTCAGCTACGATCACTGACGCCGCGCCGTGCGCGCCGGTGATATGCTGGCGCCATGACTACCGATTCCGATATTGAACTGTCCGGCGCCTTCCAGGCCAAGGATGGGCAAGGCCGTACCCTCGACGTGAAGAACATCACCATCTTCGACGAGGGCTACGGGATTATTGACGTGTACGTGAAGTTCGCGGCCAAGCTCGAACCGGGCGCCTACAAGGACACGGTCCTGGTGCGCCAGCTCGTCGACCGCCTGCGCGCGGTCGGCTACAAGGGGCCCGACTTCGGCCACAGCGATCCGGGGCTGCAGGAGAGCCGCCTGATCGTGCTCGAAGCGCCCGAGGAATTCGCGGCCTTCGCCAAGAGCCGCGGCTGGAAGAACCTGGCCGAAGACTTCGACGAATAAGCCAGACTGAAAAGGGCCGGGATCGCTCCCGGCCCTTTCTACATCGGCGTCATGCGCTCATCTCATCATGCGCCCAGGCGCAGTTCCAGCCCGGTCGCGGTATAGGTCGGGGTGACCGTGTAGCCCTCGACGGTAATGGTCTCGAACTTGCCTTTCAGGCTGCCCGCCGTGATGACTTTGAGCGTCGCGCCAGCTGCCGGCTTGTAGCCGTTCTGGAACACGATGCGCAGCGTGCCGCCGCCGATCGCCACCGCGCCGCTGACGCTCAGGTGGCCGTGGGTCACCGCGCCGACGCGCATTTCCAGCGTGGCGCCCTTGAGCTGGGTGTACTGCTTGGCCAGGGCCAGCGTGCCCGCCGTATTGTTCACCACCGTGGCGCCACTGGCGACGTATACATCGCCGGTGCCGAAGGCCGTCATCGACAGGGCTTCGAGCGTGCCGCCTTCGACCTGGGCGCCGCCGGTCCAGCTGTTCTTGCCGCCCAGCTTCAGGGCGCCGCTGCCTTGCTTGACCAGCTTGCCGCTGCCCGAAATGTCGTTGCGCCAGCGGTCGACGGCGTTGAAGCCGCCCTTGCTCGCGTCCATGTTCACCACCACGTTGCCGGTGAAGGCGGCGTAGCCGTCGCCGGCGGCAAACAGATTAAGGCGGCCCCAGCCTTCAGGATCGTCCAGCACCGGATAGCCCGAAGGGATCGCGGTCGTCTTGAGCACCACGCGGCGCTGCGCCTCGCTCAGGTAGGGCAGGCGGGTTTCCAGCATCACCTCGGCGCCTTTCGGCACGACGGCCGGCGCGGTGGTCGAGCCGATCTGCGGCAGGCCATAAGTCATGCGGCGCAGGTAATTGGCTTTGCTGGTCGCATAGTCGGCGAAGCGGTCGTTGGCCGGCGTACCCGAGGTGGCATAAGTAGCGAAGGTGGTGGCCGTGGTGTCGGTCAGCTTCATCAGCGTGGACTGGGCCTGGGCGCGGGCGGCGGCGCGGGTGGTGGCGCCGGCGGCGATCAGGTTGGCGGCGGCGACGGCTTGTGCCTGCACGCGGCCGCTGATCACGTCCAGCGGCGAGTGCATGCCGGCCAGGATGCGGCTTTCTCCCAGTTCCAGGCCGCGGCCGACCAGTTCCTGGAAGCGTTCCGGCACCACGTAGGCCATGGCGACGGCGTTGCGGGTCGCCTCGGCCGAGTGGCCGCTGGTGAAGCCGCCGTCGGTGCCCGGCGTGGAACTCTTGGCTGGTTCCAGCTGCGGCACCACCTGCACCGCGCTGCTCCAGCGGTAGGGGCGCGCGTATTTGTAGAAGCGCTTGGCCGGCTCGGTCGAGCCGTTGGCGCCCATCGCGTTGACCAGGTCGATCACCTTGCCGAACTCGGGATTGGCGTCGCCGCCGACGCCGTTGTTGTTGCCGCCGTCTTCGTACTTGACGCTGACGGCGTCCTGCGGCATGTCGTTGATGGTGGTGGTCTGGCGCGACGCGCTGCGCCAGGCAGTGGTCAGCGGACCCATGCCGCTCGCGGTGCTGTAGCCCTTGCCGCGGCGGTCGTCCAGGTAGGCCAGCAGCGTCTGCTCGGGCGTGCGGCTGGCGGTGGCCTTGACCACGTAATCGATGTTGGCGTTGTGGACTTGCGCATTGAGGATCGTGCCCCCTGGCGTGCCGTCGTTCGGCAAGCCGGTCCAGCTGGAGGCGACGACGGCGGGGAAGCCGTCGGCCGCAGGGGCGGTCTGGCCGGCGTCGACGATCTCTGTGAGCGGCTTCCAGATGTCGAGCATGCCTCCCAGCACGCGCACGCCGGCATTCGTGGCCAGGGTGGCATAGCGGGCGTCGCCGCGCTGGTTGGTGGCGGCGCTGTCCACGAAGGCCGTGACGGCCGGGACCGGCGCGGTATCGGCCGCGCCCTGGTCGGCCGGCGCCGGCGGGAGGACGACGACGACGTCGGCATCGTCATGGTGATCGGAACCGCCGCAGGCGCTCAGGGCGAGGACGGCGCCGATGGCGATGGCGAGCGGAAGGCGGCGTAGTGGACTGGCGTAATGCATTGGTCGAACCCTTCAATGAATTGTGAGACAGAAAAATTGAAGGGATGATATGAATATGCTGTGACGTCTTGATGACGGGCCACATTTTATGGGGAGAAGGACGATGTTGGGCGCAGTTCGGGAATTGATGCAGCCGCCTGCCGGCATGGCGTTCGACTTCAGCCAGCCGGCCGGCGAGCCGGCGCTGGCGCCGCACGACGGCATCTCCTGGCAGATCTTCGCCAACCCGGTCGCCCTGTTCGTGGGCGGGGTGACGGCGGTGCTGCTCGAACTGGCCGAACCGTCGGTGCGCTCCGGCGTGTGGGACCACAGCAGCTTTCAGCGCGACCCGGGCACGCGCCTGCGCCGTACCGGCTTCGCGGCGATGATGACCGTCTATGGCCCGCGTTCGGCCGCCGAAAAAATGATCGCGCACGTGGTGCGCATGCATGAGCGGGTCAAGGGCAGCACGCCCGACGGCGTCGCCTACCACGCCAACGATCCGCGCCTGCTTGACTGGGTGCAGGCGACCGCCTCGTTCGGGTTCACCGAGGCCTATCACCGCTACGTGCGGCCGCTATCCGATGCACAGAAGGATGCCGCCTTCGCCGAATCGCAGGCGGCCGCGTTCCTGTACGGCGCGCTTGGTGCCCCGCGTTCATGGAAGGAGTGGGAATCGATGCTCGCGAAGACCGCCCCAGGACTGGAAGGCTCCGATATCCTCGCGGATTTCATGCGGATCATGGGCGAGGCGCCCATCCTGCCGGCGCCCTTGCGGCCATTGCAGCGCTTGCTGGTGCGCGCCGCGGTGGAGATCACGCCCGAGCCGGTGCGCTCGCTGCCGCAGCTGCGCGGGCGCGGGCTGCGCTTCGGCGAAGGGGCGCTGGTGCGCGCGATGGCGCGCGGGTCGGTGCTGGTGCCGCTGGGCGACACGCCGCAGGCCCAGGCCGCGCGGCGCGTCGCCCCCCGGTGATCAAAACGCGGCGATGCCGGTCTGGGCGCGGCCCAGGATCAGGGCGTGGATGTCGTGCGTGCCTTCATAGGTGTTGACCACCTCGAGGTTGACCATGTGGCGGATGATGCCGAATTCGTCCGAGATGCCGTTACCGCCCAGCATGTCGCGCGCGACGCGGGCGATGTCCAGCGCCTTGCCGCACGAGTTGCGCTTCATGATCGAGGTGATCTCGACCGCCGCCGTGCCTTCGTCCTTCATGCGGCCCAGGCGCAGGCACCCCTGCAGGCCGAGGGTGATCTCGGTCTGCATGTCGGCCAGCTTCTTCTGCACCAGCTGGTTCGCCGCCAGGGGTTTGCCGAACTGGGTGCGGTCCATCGTGTACTGGCGCGCGGTGTGCCAGCAGTCTTCGGCCGCGCCCAGTGCGCCCCAGGCGATGCCGTAGCGCGCCGAGTTCAGGCAGGTGAACGGGCCCTTCAGGCCGCGCACGTCCGGGAAGGCGTTTTCTTCCGGGCAGAACACATTGTCCATGACGATCTCGCCGGTGACCGAGGCGCGCAGGCCGAACTTGCCGTGGATCGCCGGGGCGGACAGGCCTTTCCAGCCTTTCTCGAGCACGAAGCCGCGGATCGCGCCTTCGTCGTCCTTGGCCCACACCACGAACACGTCGGCAACCGGCGAGTTGGTGATCCACATCTTGCTGCCGGTCAGGCTGTAGCCGCCATCGACCTTGCGTGCGCGGGTGACCATCGAGGCCGGGTCCGAGCCGTGGTTGGGTTCGGTCAGGCCGAAGCAGCCGATCCATTCGCCGGTGGCCAGCTTCGGCAGGTATTTCTGGCGCGTTTCCTCATTGCCGAATTCGTAGATCGGCACCATCACCAGCGAGGATTGCACGCTCATCATCGAGCGGTAGCCGGAGTCGACGCGCTCGACTTCGCGCGCGATCAGGCCGTAGGCGACGTAGTTGAGGCCGGGGCCGCCGTACTGCTCGGGAATGGTCGGACCCAGCAGGCCCAGCTCGCCCATTTCGCGGAAGATCGAGACGTCCATGGTCTCGTGGCGGAAGGCCTCGAGGATGCGCGGCTGCAGCTTGTCCTGGCAGTAGGCGGCGGCCGCGTCGCGCACCATGCGCTCGTCGTCAGTCAGCTGGCTGTTCAGCAGCAGCGGGTCATCCCAGTGGAAAGAAGCTTTCTTGGACGAGTCGGTACGGGTCATCGCAAATCCTGTCTCTAAGTTCTAGTTCGGTAGGTGCCTTGAAAGGCGCGCCTGACCATTATAGAAACGTGCCGCCCACGCATCTTTTGAAACTGCGACAGGAATTTCTATTTTTGACCAGCCGTGCTGCCGAATTTGCCGCCGTGGAAGATCAGGGCCGACTGCGGATGGACCTGGCACTGCTCGACCTCGCCGACGAAGATGACGTGGTCGCCTTCAGGATAGCGGCTGCGGTTGTGGCATTCGAACCACGCCGACACGCCTTTCAGGATCGGCAGGCCGGTGCGCGACAGTTCGTACTCGACGCCCTCGAACGGGTTCTCGGTGCGGCGCGAGAAGCGCAGCGCCAGTTCTTCCTGGCCGGCGGACAGGACGTTGATGACATAGTGCGAGTTGCCGCTGAAGATCGGCAGGCTGTTGGCGCCGGCGCCCAGGCTCCACAAGACCAGCGGCGGATCGAGCGAGACCGAGTTGAAGGAACTGGCGGTCAGGCCACGGAAGCTGCCGTCGGCCAGGCGCGTGGTAATGACGGTCACGCCGGTCGCGAATTGCGACAGGGCGTGGCGGAAATGTGTTGTATCGAAGCCGCGTGTCGTGGCGCGGGCGGAAAGTGTATTCATGCGGTTCCTGAACGTTGGCGCTTATTATGCCATCGTCGGGGGAGTCCTTGCCGCGAGCGGGCCGCTATGCAGGCAGTTCAATGCAGAACGGTGCGCTTTGCGCTACATTAAAGGATATCTAATCTTACAAATGCCAAGGTGAACTATGAGTGAGCAAAAAGCAACCGAAGTGGCCATCCTGGGCGGCGGATGCTTCTGGTGCGTGGAAGCGGTTTACCTCGAGGCGCGCGGCATCACCCGCGTCGAATCCGGCTATATGGGCGGCCAGGTCGACTATCCGAGCTACGAGGCGGTGTGCAGCGGCACCACCGGCCACGCCGAGGTGGTGCGTCTGGAATTCGATCCTGCCGTGATCGGCTACCGCGACATCCTCGAGATCTTCTTCACCATCCACGATCCGACCACCCTGAACCGCCAGGGCAACGACGTCGGCACGCAGTATCGCTCGGTGATCTTCACCACCTCGCCCGAGCAGACCGAGATCGCGCACAAGGTGATCGGCGAGATGGGCCTGGTGTGGGATGCGCCGATCGTCACCGAGGTGAAGCCGCAGGAAACCTGGTACAAGGCCGAGGACTATCACCAGAACTACTTCGCCCAGCACCCGCTGCAGGGTTATTGCGCCTTCGTGGTGGCGCCGAAGGTGGCCAAGTTCCGCAAGACTTTTACGGACCGCCTGAAGGCTTGACGGTCAGGTATACATATATTTCCTCGACCAAGGCAGCTGCCCCACATCGCTCCCCGCCTTCCCGCACACGATCTGGTACAGGCTGATCCGGTCGTGGGCGAAGGCGTAGGCGCAGCCGGCCAGGTACACGTGCCAGATGCGGAAGCGTTTCGGGTCGGTCAGGGTGCGGATGTGGGCGGCATTGTTCTCGAAGTTGTCGGTCCAGAGCGCGCAGGTGTGCGCATAGTGGCGGCGCAGGTTTTCCACGTCGCGCACTTCCAGGCCGCCTTCCTGCATCGCCCGCACCACGGTCCCCAGGTGCGCCAGCTCTCCCTGCGGGAACACGTACTCGTCGATGAACTGACCGCCGCCGTAGGGCGTCGCGCCATTGTCGGCGTCGGTAGTGGTGATCCCGTGGTTCATCGCCACGCCGCCCGGGGCCAGCAGGCCGGCCACGCGCGCGAAATAATCCTTGAGGTGCTGCACGCCGACGTGCTCGAACATGCCGACGCTGGTGATGCGCTCGAAATGGCCGTCGACGTCGCGGTAGTCTTGAATCCGGATCTCGACTCGGTCCTGCAGCCCGGCCTTGATGACCCGTTCGCGCGCCAGCGCGGCCTGGTTCTCCGACAGCGTAATGCCCACGCAGCGTGCGCCGAATTTTTCGGCCGCGCGCAGCACCAGCGCGCCCCAGCCGCAGCCGATATCGAGCAGGGTCTGGCCGGGACGCAGGTCGATCTTGCGCAGGATGTGGTCGATCTTCTTGACCTGCGCGGTGGCCAGGTCTTCGTCGCCCCCCTCGAAGTAGGCGCAGGAATACACCATGCCGGGATCGAGCCAGGCGGCATAGAACTCGTTGGAGACGTCGTAGTGGTAGCGGATCGCGTCGCGGTCGGATTCGCGCGTGTGGTTTCTGCGCCAGCCCAGCGCGTCGGCCAGGCGGCCGCGCCTGGTATCGACTGTGGAGCCGCCTGCCGCGCCGGACGCCGCCAGCGCGTTGCCGACCGCGATGATGTCGGCCGCGCGGCCCATCACTTCGATTGCGCCTTCGACGTAGGCGCGGCCCAGGCTGTACAAGGAAGGGGAGCGCAGGTAGCGCAGCGCGGCGGGGCCGGGGATGCGGATGGTGACCCGCGGCGGATCGGGCGACAGGTCGATGCGTTCACCGTTCCACAGCTCAACGCGCAATGGCAGTGACAGTTGCGGCAACTTGCCGCGCAGGCCCGATTGCCAGGCCGACAGCTTGATCTGATCGAACACGGTCCACCCCTTCATGTAAAGGCGTAGCCGGCCGCGGCTCCTGGCCGGTTACGGTTGCAAACGCTGGCGCGTCCAGCTGCCGTCTTCCTGCCGCTCATAGACGATGCGGTCATGGAAGCGCGAACGCCGGCCTTGCCAGAATTCGATACGGTCGGGGATCAGGCGGTAGCCGCCCCAGTTGTCGGGACGCGCCGGATCCTCGCCGGCCCCCTGCGCCACGACGTCGTAGTTCTGTTCGAGCTGCGCACGGCTGGCGATCGGCGCGCTCTGGCGCGAGGCGATCGCCGACAGCCGGCTCTTGAGGGGACGGCTGCGGAAATAGCGGTCGCTCTCGTCCGGCGCAGTGCGCTCCACACGTCCTTCGATACGTACCTGGCGTTCGAGTTCGCTCCAGAAGAACAGTAATGCAGCGTAGCTGTTGTCGCGCAAATCCGCGCCCTTCTTGCTGTCGTAATTCGTGTACCACGAGAAACCGCGGGCATCGAACTGCTTGACCAGCACGATGCGCGAGCTCGGGCGGCCATTGGCGGCCACGGTGGACAGCGACATCGCATTCGGCTCGTTCACCTCGGCCTTCAGGGCCTGCTCGAACCAGGCCGTGAATTGCGCGATCGGATCGTCGCTCACGTCGGCTTCGTCGAGGCTGGCCTGGCCGTAGTCCTTGCGCAGGTCGGCCACCGCCTGGCCCAGGGCCGGCGACAGCGCGGCAGCCGATGCCACCGGCGCCGCGATGCCGCGGCGCAGTTGCATGGCCTGGCCCAGTTGCGCCATCTGCTCCGGCGAGAACAGGCGCATCGCCATCGGCGCCATGGTGCTTTCCTCGCGCTCCATATGGGCGGTATAGCTGGCCACGAAGCGCCGCACCGCGCTTTCAGACAGCACCGTGCTCGTGCCTTCGGCAATGGCGGTCAGCTGCTCGTGCAGGTCTTGCCACAGCGCATCCATATCCTTGTGGTCCTGCAGGATGGTGGGCGCCAGCGCCTGCAGGATGGCGGCGTCTTCTCCCTGCGCGGTGGCGCGCAGCATCGGGATCAGGTCTTGCTCCTCGTCGTCGTGGTGCAGGTGGGCCGCCTTCTCGAAGTAGCGCAGCACCGCGCCCGCCGCCTGGCGCGCCTGCTCGTCGGCGCCGTGCCGCGGCAGGTGTTCCAGCAGCTTTTCCAGCGTCGCGAGCTGCTTGCGGATGCGTCCGTGGCAGTGCTTGAGCACGGCGATCGGCTGGGTGAAATCGGGGGCGGCGTCGTGCAGGAGGGAGCTCATGGCGTTCCAGTAGCATTTTGGTGACACGCAAAATATTTGCTCATCACTATTTGGTTATCTAAGAGGTATTTTAGTGCAGATGCGAAAGGCGTGTCCGCTACAATATTGGGATGAACCAGATCAACACTCAGCTCTTTTCGGCAACGTTGGACGAAGAAGTCGACTTCGCGCGGCGCTTTGGCGGCATCGCTCGCCTCTACGGTGAGCGTGCACTCGAACGTTTTCGTTCGGCACACGTTTGCGTGATCGGCGTCGGCGGCGTCGGCTCGTGGGTGGTCGAGGCGCTGGCGCGCAGCGCGGTCGGCCGCCTGACCCTGATCGACCTCGACAATGTGGCGGAATCGAACATCAACCGCCAGATCCAGGCGCTGTCGTCGACCGTCGGCATGGCCAAGATCGAGGCGCTCAAGCAGCGCATCGCCCAGATCAATCCGTTCTGCCAGGTCACGCTGGTCGAGGATTTTATCGATCCCGAGAATATACCGGCAATGATCGGCGATAAGGATTTCGATTACGTGGTCGACGCCATCGACAGCGTGAAGCCGAAGGCGGCCCTGATCGCCTGGTGCAGCGCCAACAAGATGCCGCTGGTGGTGGTGGGCGGCGCGGGCGGCCAGATCGATCCGACCAAGGTCGAGATCCGCGACCTGGCCCGTACCGAGCAAGAACCGCTGCTCAAGAAAGTGCGCAAGATCCTGCGCGCACAATATGGTTTCTCGCGCGGCGAGAAGCAGAAATACCATATCGATGCCGTGTTCTCGATGGAACCGCTGCGTTACCCCGACGTTGGCGATGCCTGCGATGTCGACCCGAACAGCATCACCGGCCTGAACTGCGCCGGCTTCGGCTCGAGCATGGTGGTCACCGCTACCTTCGGCATGGTGACGGCCGGCCAGGTGCTGCGCCGGCTGGCCGAGGCGGCCAATGCGGAGGCTGCCGTGGAAGCCCAGGCTGTCCCGGCAGGGCAAACTGTGCAAGCCGAAGAGGCCTTGTTATCATAAGATTGTTGCAACCGTCCGGTTGCCTATTCTTGGAAGAGCACACATGATTCGTCGATCCGCATTCATTGCACTGCTGCTGGCCGCCGCAAGCGTCCAGGCGCAGGAAGGCGCGCAGGACGCCAGCAAACCGACCACCCAGCCGCCGCCGGACGTGCAGCAGTCGAGCACGCCGCCGGTCGCGCCGCCGGACAACCAGGTCCCGGCGCCGGTGGCCGAGGCGCCCGCGCCCCAGGTCGAGATCGTCGACCGCGTGGTCGGCACCGGCAAGGAAGCGACGCTGGGCAGCAATGTCGTGGTCAACTACACCGGCTGGTTCCACAAGCCGCTGGCGCGGCAGCAGCGCGGACGCAAGTTCGATTCCTCGCGCGACCCCGGCCGTGATCCGCTCGAGTTCCAGCTCGGCGCGGGCCGCGTGATCAAGGGTTGGGAGCAGGGCGTGGCCGGCATGAAGGTCGGCGGCAAGCGCACCCTGATCATCCCGAGCGCGCTGGCCTACGGCAAGCGCGGTGCGGGTGGTGGCATGATCCCGCCGGATTCCGACCTGATCTTCGACGTGGAACTGCTGGACGTCAAATAACGTCAACTTCATTCGACGGCAACGGGGGCGGCATGAGAATCGCGAACGATGTCACTGAACTGATTGGCAATACCCCGCTGGTGCGCATCCGCAAGCTGGCGCGGGGCAGCGGAGCCGACCTGGTCGGCAAGCTGGAATTCCACAATCCGGCGCACAGCGTCAAGGACCGCATTGGCCTGGCCATGATCGAGGCCGCCGAGGCGGCCGGTCTCATCAACCCGGACACCACCGTCGTCGAACCCACCAGCGGCAATACCGGCATCGCGCTGGCGATGGTGTGCGCGGCGCGCGGCTACCGCTGCAAGCTGGTGATGCCCGAGACCATGAGCAGCGAGCGGCGCATGCTGCTGCGCGCCTACGGCGCCGAGCTGGTGCTCACCCCCGGCAGCGAAGGCATGCTGGGCGCCATCCGGCGCGCCGAAGAGATCGTCGCGAACGACCCGCGCGCCTTCATGCCGCAGCAATTCAACAATCCCGCCAACCCCGAGGTGCACCGCCGCACCACGGCCGAGGAAATCTGGCGCGACACCGACGGCAAGATCGACATCCTGGTGGCGGGCGTGGGCACCGGTGGCACCATCACCGGCGTGAGCGAGTCTATCCGCGCGCGCCGGCCCGGCTTCCAGGCGATCGCCGTGGAGCCCGAGGCGTCGCCGATGCTGTCGAAGGGCACCAAGGGCCCGCACCCGATCCAGGGCATCGGCGCCGGCTTCGTGCCGCAGGTCTTGAATACCGCGTCCTACGACGAAGTGATCTGTGTGAAAAACGAGGATGCCTTCGAGACGGCGCGCGCCGCGGCGCGCGAGGAAGGGCTGCTGGTCGGCATCTCGTCGGGCGCGGCGCTGTGGGCCGCGATCGAGGTGGCGCGCCGTCCGGAGAACGCGGGCAAGCTGATCGTCGTCATCATTCCTTCGTTCGGCGAACGTTACCTCAGCACGGCCTTGTACGCCAACCTGGCGGGGTAGGTTTATCAGTGCGCGTGGCCCTGCAAGGTGCAGTGGTGATGGATCGTCCCCTGTTCCACCTGCAGCGTGCAATGGTGGATCGCATACTTCTCGCGCAATGTGTGCTCGATGGCGTCGAGCACCGCATCGCCCGGATAGCCGCCCGGGATCACCAGGTGGGCGGTGAGCGCGGTCTCGGTCGTGCTCATGGCCCAGATGTGCAGGTCGTGGACCTCGGTCACGCCGGGCTGGCCGGCCAGGAAGGTCTGCACCTTGCCCGCGTCGACGTTCGGCGGCACGGCCGCCATCGACAACTGCACCGACTCGCGCAGCAGCGACCAGGTGCCGATCACGATCACCACCACGATCACCAGGCTCACGATCGGATCGATCCAGGTCCAGCCCGAATACATGATCGCCAGCCCCGAAATCACCACGCCCAGCGACAGCGCGGCGTCGGCCGCCATGTGCAGGTAGGCGCCGCGGATGTTCAGGTCGCCCTTGCTGCCGGCCAGGAACAACCAGGCCGAGAAGCCATTGATGACGACGCCGATGGCGGCCACGATCGAGACCGTGGCGCCGGCCACCGGCGCAGGCTCGGCGATGCGCTGCACCGCTTCCCAGGCGATCGCGCCGCAGGCCACCATCAGGAGCAGGCCGTTGCCCAGCGCCGCCAGGATCGACGAGCCGCGCAAGCCATAGGTATAGCGGCCCTTGGGCGCGCTCTTGGCCAGCAGTGCAGCGCCCCAGGCGAGCATCAGGCCCAGCACGTCTGACAGGTTGTGGCCGGCGTCGGCCATCAGCGCGGTGGAGTGGGCGATGAAGCCGTAGGTGAACTCGACGATGACGAAGGCCAGGTTCAGGCCGATCGCCAGCGCGAAGGCGCGGCCGTGGCCGTCGGGCGAGGGCATGTGGTGGTGGTGATGGCCGAAGCCATGGGAATGGCCGTGATCGTGGTCATGATCGTGGTGATCGTGTCCGTGCTTGTGGTCGTGTGCGTGGTTCATGCGTCCATTCCGTTGGCGGGTTCGGCGATGTGCTCGAACATGGTGGAGAGCAGGCTGCTGATGTGGGCGTCGGCGGCCGAATAGAAGACTTGCTTGCCCTGGCGTTCGGCCTTGACGATGCGGGCCGCACGCAGCAGGCGCAGGTGGTGGCTGACCAGGGAACTGGATAGCGCCAGCCCGGCCGCGATATCGCCCACCGCCGTCGGCTGGGCCAGGCAGGCCAGAACAATGCGCAGCCGGGTCGGGTCGCCCAGAAGGTGGAACAGGTCGGCCAGTTGGCCGATCGCTTCCTCGGGCGGCGGGGCGATGGGCTGGGCGGGCGGATGCGTCGCAGTCAAGTTTCGCTCTAACATGTGAATAGGTGTTCATATGTTAGGCGAAACAACCGCGCCGGGCAAGCGCGGTGTCGTTCAGTGTTGCTTCTTGTCCATCACCTGCCCGTCGTCGTCGCGGATCTCGGGCTGGCCCAGCCCGAGTTTCTGCAGCTGCGGCAGGATCTTGCGCCGCTCGCCCACCGCCACCACGACCATCCGGTCCGGATCGAGATAGCGCCGGGCCACGTCCTGCACCTCGTCCACGCCGACCCCGGCCAGCTTCTGCGCCAACTGGTCGTAGTAATCCGGCGCCAGGCCGTAGACGAACAACTCGGTCAGGCTGGCGCCGATGTCGGCATTGGTCTCGAACTGGCCCGGCAGCGACAGCAGCTGCGCGTTGCGCGCCGCGTCGAGTTCGGCCTGCGACAAGGGCTGCTCGCGCATGGCAGCGATCTCGCGCAGGATCTCGCGCACCGATGCGCCGGTGGCATCCTGCTGCACGCTGGCCTCGACCGAGAACGGCGCTGGAGTGCGGTCGTAGTCGAAATGCGAGTAGATGCCGTAGGTATAGCCCTTGGTTTCGCGCAGATTGTTGTTCAAGCGGCTCGAGAACATGCCGCCCAGCGCGCCGTTCATCACCTGCAGGGCCGGGAAGTCGGGCGTGTCGCGCGCGGGGCCCATGCAGGCCACCTGCAGCGCCGTTTGACCGGCGTCCGGCTGGTCGACCAGCACCAGGCGCGCCGGCGTGGGACGGGTCTCGGCCGGCTTCACCTCGGGCGCGTCGGCCGCCGGCCAGGTGCCGAACTGCGCCTCGGCCAGCGCTTCCAGCTCGGCGCGCGTGATGTCGCCGGTGACCACCAGCGCCGCATTGGACGGCACGTAATGGCGGCTCCAGAAGCCGGCGATGTCCGCGCGCGTGGTGGCGCGGATCGCGTCTTCGAGTCCCAGCTGGCCATAGGCCTTCGGATGGCCTCCGCCGAACAGGGCGCCGGCCGCCGCCAGCGCCGCCACCGTTTCCGGATCGTCGCGCTGCTGCGTCAGGGAGCCGAGGCGGTCTTGCCGCTGGCGCTCGATCTCGGCCGCGGGGAAGGACGGGCGCTGGACGATGTCGGCCACCACCTCGAGTGCGCGCGCAAAGGTCGCGCGCAGCGCCAGCAGCGACACGGTTGAGACGTCGTCGCTGCTGCCGGCGTCCATGAAGGCGCCCAGCTGCGCGATCTCGTCCGCGATCTGCGGCGTGCTGCGGGTGGCCGTGCCTTCTTCCAGCATCTGGGCGGTGAAGCCGGCCAGGCCGGGCAGCTTGACCGGATTGGCCGCGCCGCCGCTTTTCACCACCAGCTGGCTCGAGACCAGCGGCAGCGCCGGATTGTGATGGTGGATCACGGTGAGGCCGTTCTTGAGCTTGAAGGTCTCTCCGCGCGGCAGCGTGACCTTCGGCGTGGGCCCGGCCACGGGCGGCGTCGCGCGCCACGGTTCGGCCTCGTTGAGCGCAACCTGGGGAGCTGGCGCCGGCGGCGTCTTGATCGGCTTGGGCGCGCGCGGATCGTCGACCTTCGGCTTGCCGGGCACGCCGGTCACCACGGCGCGCGCCTCCGGCTTGAGCCAGGCCTGCACCGCGCGCTGGACGGCGGCGGCGTCGATGCGGCGCAGGCGCGCCAGGTCCTTGGCCAGGTAGCCCGGGTCGCCCGTGTACAGGTTGTAGTGGTTGAGCTGCTCGGCCAGGCCGTCGCCGCCGAGTTTTTCGAGCGACGCCAGCAGGGCGGTTTCCAGGCTGTTGCGGGCGCGTTCGACTTCGCGTTCGCTCGGGCCGTCCTTGCGCAGCCGTTCCAGCTCGGCGTCGATCGCCGCTTCCAGTTCCTGCGGCGTGTGGCCGGCGCGCGCGGTGACGTCGACCACGAAGGTTGAACCCAGGCCGAGCGAGGTCTGGGTGCTCGATACGTCTTGCGCGATCTGGCGCTCGTACACCAGCGCCTTGTACAGGCGGCTCGACTTGCCGCCGCCGAGGATGGTGGCGGCCACCGCCAGCTCGGCATCGCCCGGCTGGTAGGCGGCCGGCGTCAGCCAGCCCATGAACACGCGCGGCAGCTCGACCCGGTCGCGCACCACGACGCGGCGCTCGGCCGTGATCGGGGGCGTGACCACCCTGGGACGCACGACGTCCGGCCCGCGCCGCAGGTTTCCGAAATAGCGCTGCACCAGCTCGCGTGTCTTGCCCTTGTCGATGTCGCCGGCGATTACCAGGCTGGCGTTGTTGGGGCCATAGTAGTTGGTGAAGAACTCGCGCACGTCCTCCAGTCGCGCGCCCTGGATGTCGGCGTGAGAGCCGATGATCGAGGCCGCATACGGGTGGCCCTTGGGGAACAGCGTTTGCAGCAGCGCTTCCTCGACCAGGCCATACGGCTCGCCCTCGACGGTCTGGCGCCGTTCGTTGCGCACCACGTCCTGCTGGTTGGTCAAGGCCTGCTGGTCGAGCACGTCCAGCAAAAAGCCCATGCGGTCGGCATGCACCCACAGCGCCAGTTCGAGCTGGTTGCTCGGCACCGTGTCGTAGTAGCTGGTGCTGTCGAAGCCGGTGCCGCCATTGCTGTCGGTCGCGCCGGCGCCTTCGAGCAGGCGATCGGCCTCGCCGCGCGGGATGTGGCGGGTGGCGGCGAACATCATGTGCTCGAACAGGTGGGCGAAGCCGGTCAGGCCGGGCGCCTCGTTGGCCGGGCCCACGTGGTACCACAGGTTGACGGCCACGATCGGCAGGCGCTTGTCCTCGACCAGGATCAGCTGCAGGCCATTGGGCAGCACGGTTTTTTCGAAGGCGATCGACGGGACTGGCGCCGATGCGGGCGCGGGAGGCTGGTCTTGGACCTGGCCCGCCGCGGGAGCGGCAGCCAGCATCAGCGGAACCATCAGGCTGGGGATGTTCAAATACTCTCCGTAATTCAATGACAATGCCCTTGCCGCTCGCGCGGCATACGCATTGCCATTATCCCGGATACGAAGAAAACTTACTCCACGAAACGCAGGATGCCGCGCAGCGCGTGGGCAATGGCCTGCTCGCGCACCGCCTGGCGGTCGCCCTGGAACACCAGGCGTTCGGTGTGGACATGGTCGCCGCGCGCCCAGCCGAAGCACACGGTGCCGATCGGCTTGCCGGGCACGGCGCCGGTCGGGCCGGCGATGCCGGTGGTCGAGACGCCGATGTCGGCATTGCTGTTGGCCACGGCGCCGGCGGCCATCGCGGCGGCCACTTCTTCGCTGACCGCGCCGAACTGGGCGATCACGGCGTCGGGAACGTCCAGCATCTCGTTCTTGGCCGTGTTCGAATAGGTCACGAAGCCGCAGTCGAACCAGTCGCCCGAGCCGGGGATGGCGGTGAGCGTGTAGGCGATGCCGCCGCCGGTGCAGGATTCGGCGGCGGCCAGCATCAGTTTTTTGGGGCCGATGGTGTCGCTGACTTTCTGGGCAAGGTCGATGAGTTCGTTCGTCACGTGGGTCTCCTTTGGAAGCCGCCGGCCGGGCGAGTGCCACGTCGGGAAACCGGTCGGACTGCCTTCATTCTAGCGCGCTGCGCGGGCGCACGGTGAGCGAACGACAGGTCAAAGTTTCAAAAATTGCTACCCAAACCGCAAGCGAACGTTTACAGTGCCAGCCGCATTCTCATCCTGGCCTGGCTTGATAAATGTTTCGTGCGACACATAGCACAGGCGTGCTGCTATGCTGGGATGACCAATTTCTCGTCTTTGTTAGAACTTTTACATGCCGCGCATGCGTTCCCATGAGCGGTCCGTGGAGGAAGCATGAGCCGCCAGCGCTCTATCCGCAAGAAGCTGGTGGCGGTGGTGATGACGACCACGTTCGTCGCGCTGCTGGTCTCGATCGCCATCGTGATCGCCTATGACCTGCGCAGCTACCATCGCGCCCTGGTGAACGACCTCTCGACCCAGGCCGAACTGGTCGGCCACATGACGTCCGCAGCCCTGAGCTTCGACGACCCGCGCCTGGCCAACGAGAACCTGGCGCTGCTGCGCACCAGTCCCCTGGTGCGCGCCGCCGCCATCTACGACGCGAAAGGCGTGCTGTTCGCTTCCTACGCCGCCGCCGGCCAACCCCGCAATATTCCCCAGCGCCTGGAAGCGGCCGGCCTGTCCGAGGGCGCCACCGACGACCTGGTGGTGCGCCAGCCCATCGTCGAGAATGGCGACACGGTCGGCACCGTCGTGCTGCGCGCCGAGAACCGCCTGCTGGCGCGCACCATCGACTATCTCGCGATCGCGGCCGGGGTGACCCTGCTGGCGATGGCGATCGCCTATCTCTTGACGCGGCGCCTGGGACGCGTGATCACGGCCCCGATCGTGGCCGTCACCGAGATCGCGCGCGAGGTGGTGACCACGCGCGACTATTCGCGCCGCGCGCCGCGCATCGGCGACGACGAAGCGGCCGAGCTGGCCGATTCCTTCAATGCCATGCTGACCGAGATCGAGGGCCGCACCCGCGAGCTGGAGGATTCGCACAGCACCACCCTGCGCGAGGCCCAGCAGCGCACCCGCGCGCAGCAGGAGGTGATGCGCCTGAACGAGCAGCTGGAGCAGCGCGTCGACGAGCGCACCCTGCAGCTGGCGCTGGCCAACGCCGAACTGGCCAACGCCAACGAGGAGGCCAAGAGCGCCAACCAGGCCAAGTCGGCCTTCCTGTCTTCGATGAGCCACGAGCTGCGCACGCCGCTCAACGCGATCCTCGGCTTCGCCCAGATCCTGACCTCCGACACGCTGCCCTCGACCCTGGAGCAGAAGAAGGAATTCGCGAACCACATCCTCAAGTCGGGCCGCCACCTGCTCACGCTGATCAACGAGATCCTCGACCTGGCCAAGGTCGAATCGGGCACCATCACCCTGTCGATGGAACCGGTGGCCCTGACCGACATCCTGCTCGAGGTGCGCACCATGATCGAGCCGATCGCCGCCACGCGCAAGGTGCGGGCGCTGTTCCCGGCGATCGACGGGGCGGTGGTGATGGCCGACCGCACGCGCCTGAAACAGGTGCTGCTCAACCTGTTGTCGAACGCCGTCAAGTACAACCGCGAAGAGGGCGCGGTGGTGGTCAGCTGCGAGCAGCCGGCGCCTGACCGCCTGCGCCTGTCGGTGCAGGACACTGGCAACGGCCTGAACCCGGAGCAGCTGGCCAACCTGTTCCAGCCCTTCAATCGCCTGGGCCAGGAAGCCGGGGCCCAGGAGGGCACCGGCATCGGCCTGGTGGTGACCAAGCGCCTGGTGGAACTGATGGGCGGCGAGATCGGCGTCACCAGCAGCCCCGGCGTGGGCAGCGTGTTCTGGATCGAGCTGGCCAGCACCACGCCGCTGGCGTCGGCGCTGCCCGAGCGCGGCCCCGAGGCCGCGAGCGCGCCGAGCGACTTGCCCGACGAAGGCGAGCCGCACCTGGTGCTGTATGTCGAGGACAACCCGGCCAACCTGCGCCTGGTGGAAGAAATCGTCGCCTTCCGGCGCGACCTGCGCCTGCTGTCGGCGCCCGACGGCCACCTCGGCCTGCAGCTGGCCAAGGCGCACCTCCCGGAAGCCATCCTGATGGACCTGAACCTGCCGGGCATGAGCGGCTTCGAGGTGCTGCGCCAGTTGCGCGCCGATCCCGAGACCACCTGGATTCCGGTCATCGCGCTGACGGCCAACGCCATGCCGCGCGATATCGAACGCGGCCTGGCGGCGGGCTTCCACCGCTATCTGACCAAGCCGATCGACATCGACAAGTTCACCGAAGCGATCAACAGTACGCTGGCGAAGCAGCCCGGGACGGGCGGGCCAGGCGAAAGGAAGGCTAGATGATTTCCTTGTCCGACATCCGGCGCGCGCGCATCCTCGTCGTCGACGACGAACCGGTGAACGTGCAACTGCTCGAATACCTGCTCAAGACCACCGGCTACGAGAACGTCAGTTCCACCTACGATCCGCGCCAGGTGGTGGCGCTGCACCTCAAGCACCGCTTCGACCTGATCATCCTCGACCTGCACATGCCAGGCATGGACGGCTTCGACGTGATGGAAGCCCTGAAGCCGCTGGAAAGCGATTCCTGGCTGCCGGTGCTGGTGGTGACGGCCGAGCCGGATAAGAAGCTGGCGGCGCTCGAGGCGGGCGCGCGCGACTTCATCGGCAAGCCCTTCGACACGGTCGAGGTGATGACCCGCATCCGCAACCTGCTCGAAGTGCGCCTGCTGCACCGCGAGTCGCTCGACTACGGCAGCCAGCTGGAGCGCCAGGTGCGCGAGCGCACCGCCGAACTGGCGCGCTTTCGCGGCGCGATGGACGCCACGCCCGACGCCCTGTTCCTGATCGACACCGCCAGCATGGCGATGGTCGACGTCTCGGAAGGCGCCTGCCGCATGCTGGGCTTTTCGCGCGACGCGCTGCTGCGCATCGACCCGGTGGCGCTGGGCCTGGCCACGCGCACCCAGCTCGAGCGCCTGCTGGGCGGCGGCGCCGCGCACGATGGCGAGTCCGAGTCCGAGGCCGACATCGTCGAGACCGAACTGCTGCGCGCCGGCGGCGAAGGCTCGGTGGCGGTCGAGATCAGCTGGAAGCTGCAGGAACAGGACGTCGAGCACCCTGCGCAGCGCATGCTGATCGCGGTGGCGCGCGACATCAGCGAGCGCCTGCAGGCCCAGGAAAACCTGCGCCATGCGGCCAGCTACGACGCCCTGACCGGCCTGCCGAACCGCACCCTGTTCTTCGAAAACCTGCGCGACACCATCGAGCTGGCCCAGGACAAGAACTGGCGCGTGGCGGTCCTGTGCATCACGCTCGACCGCTTCAAGGTGATCAACGACACGCTCGGCACGCGCGGCGGCGACGAGCTGCTGCGCCAGTTCAGCACGCGCCTGGTGCGCTGCGTGAGGGTGCGCGATTCGGTCGGGCGCCTGGGCGGCGACGAGTTCGCGCTGATCCTCACCATGCCGCGCGAGCAGCAGGACGCGGTGAACATGGCCAACGACGTGCGCGAATCCCTGCGCGTGCCGTTCGACCTGCACGGCCAGCAGGCCGCGCTGACGGCCAGCATCGGCATCGCCATGTACCCGGACGACACGGTCGAGCCGGGCGCGCTGGTCAAGTACGCCGATACCGCCATGGTGCGCGCCAAGGAGGCCGGCCGCGACGGCTACCGCTTCTTCACCGCCGGCATGAACGTGCAGGTGCTGGCGCGCCTGGACCTCGAACTGGCCCTGCGCGGCGCGCTCGAAGACGCCCAGTTCGTGCTGCACTACCAGCCCAAGATGGAGCTCAACACCGGCCGCATCGCCGGCACCGAGGCGCTGCTGCGCTGGCACCGTCCCGGTTACGGCCTGGTGTATCCGGCCGAATTCGTGCCGATCATGGAAGAGACGGGCCTGGTGGTGCGGGTCGGCGACTGGATCATCGACGAGGCCTGCCGCCAGATCGCCGCCTGGAACGCCGACGGGGTGCGCGACGTGCGGGTGGCGGTGAACGTGTCGAGCCGCCAGTTCGTCGAAGGCGACCTGGAAGGCGTGATCCGCGACGCTTTGGCGCGCCACGACGTCGAACCGGGGCTGCTGGAACTGGAGCTGACCGAGAGCGCGCTGATGCAGAACGCCGAGCACACCACCGAGGTGCTCACGCGCCTGAAGGCGCTCGGGATCCGGATCGCGATCGACGATTTCGGCACCGGCTACTCGAGCCTGGCCTACCTGAAGCGCTTCCCGATCGACAAGCTCAAGATCGACATCGCCTTCGTGCGGGACATCGTCAACAACCCGGACGACGCCGCCATCGCGCTGGCCATCATCAGCATGGCGCACAGCCTGCACATGCAGGTGATCGCCGAGGGCGTCGAGACGCGCGCCCAGATGGCCTACCTGCGGCGCCACCGCTGCGACCAGATCCAGGGTTTTTATTTCTCGCGCGCACTGCCGGCCGACCAGCTGGCCGAGATGGTGCTGTCCAACCGCGCCAAGCCCGAAGAGAAGCAGACCGACGATAACAAGGTGCAGACCCTGCTCATCGTCGACGACGACCCGAACGTGCTCACCGCGCTGCACCGCCTGTTCCGGCGCGACGGCTACCGCGTGCTGACCGCGTCCTCGCCGGCCGAGGGCTTCGAATTGCTGGCGCTGTACCGGGTGCACGTGATCCTGTGCGACCAGCGCATGCCGGTGATGAGCGGGACCGAGTTCCTCAGCAAGGTCAAGGAGATGTACCCCGAGACCATCCGCATCATCCTGTCGGGCTATACCGGGGTGGACTCGGTGCTCGATTCGATCAACCGCGGCGCGATCTACCGCTTCTACACCAAGCCATGGGACGACCAGCAGCTGCGCGACAATATCCGCCTCGCGTTCCGGCATTACTGGATGACGTACGGGCCGTATGACGACCGCAAGACGCCGCGCGAGGAGGATCATCAGGGCGAGGCGGCCTAGGACTATCTTCATGGAACTCGATCAGTCCACGCTGGCAGCGATCGTGGGTATCAAGTCGATCATCGGCGGCGTCATTTTTTACCTGCTCCACGTCTCGGCCCCGCGTATTTCCGGCATCTGGCTATGGGCTGCCGCCTCGTTCTCGGTCGGCGTCGGCGTTCTGTTCGATACCCTGGATGTCATCGACAATGCGCATCTGGCCGCGCTTGTCTTCACCATGCTCCTGGTGAGCGGGCAGATTCTTTTCCTGTTCGGGACTGCCGAGTTCCTGGATCGGCCTTTCAAACGACATACCTTATCCCTGGCGCTTTCACTGGTTGTCATCCTGACGGTAACATGGTCGATCGTCGTGCCTGACAGGCCATCGAGAGTGCTGGCCTTGACGCCGATGTATGCCGGGGCGAATGCCTGGATGGCATGGCTTCTATGGAGGCATCGCAAGCCACACGCGCGACTTGCCTACGGTATTGCCGCTGCCATCATGGGCATCCAGGCTGCGGCGGCATCGATGCACGCATTCCTGGAGCTCGGTGCTGGGATGACTGCCCCATCCCCGCCCTGGAATTTCCCGGTCATTGCTGTTATCTGGGTCAATGCAATACTCACCATCGTTGTCGGAAGCTGGGTGCTCCTGTTGCTCATCATGCTCCGGCTGGTGGACGAACTGAAGGCCGCGGCCGAAAGGGAAGAGCGCGAACGCATCGCGCGCGACCTGCATGACACCGTGCTGCAGACATTCCAGGGCTTCGTGATGAAAGCGAACGCGATGCTGCCTGAATCCGAATCCGCGTTGGGGAACTCGCTGAGCCGGTGCCTGAACGACGCCACCATTGCCATCCAGGAGGGACGCGACAAGATCGCCAGCTTGCGTGCCGGTCCGGGGCACGATCTTCCCTTGCACGAGTGTCTGCGCCTGGCTGGAGAGCAGGCCGCCGTGCCTGGCCAACAGCTCATATTGCGCTGCAAGGGAGAGGCGCGAACGCTCGAAGCGGGCGTGCAGCGGGAGCTATGCGCCATTGGACAGGAAGCGATATGCAACGCCCTTCGTCACGCGAACGCAAGACTGCATGAGGTCATCGTCGAATACGGTTCGAGAGCGCTCGTGCTGAGCATCCGGGACGATGGACGCGGCATCGGCGCCGGCGATCGGGAAAAGCCCGGTCACTGGGGCCTGAGCGGCATCGGGGAGCGCGCCCGGCTCATCCATGCCGATGCCGCCCTCTATTCCGTACCCGGCGCCGGCACGACGTGGCGTATCGAAGTGAAAGCGGCCCTGGCGTATGCGGATGCCGGGCCGCGCTCGAGGTCCCTGCTCTGTTCGCTATCACCGGTGAAATAGTCCGCCGGCCTGAAGCCCGACCTCGCGATATGCCACCGGCGCATGGCTGGGCGCCAGCACCAGCCCGGCGAAGCGCTCGCCGATGAGCCGGTGGCCGGCGCCGTCCGGATGCAGCGCGTCGCGCAGGACCAGCCGCGCGCTGTCGGCAAGACCATACAATCGCCTGCCGTCCAGGTAATGCAGGTCGGGATCGACCGCCGCCCGCTCGCTCACGATCGCCTCCAGCTCCTGCCGGATGACCCCCAGCGTCAGCTTGCCCTGCGCGATCTCGTGCACGTCGCCGGCGGCCCGGTACAGCACCCGACCCGCGGCCAGGGCCTCGGTCTCGAACCCGGTCGGCCCCGGCACGTCCTCGTGGATCGGAGAGCACAGCGGCGAAACGACGAACAGCGGCGTCGTCGGATGGCCGTCCCGGATCGTGTCGAGGAAGCCATGCACCGCCGGGCCGAAGGCGCGCAGGCGCATCAGGTCGGTGTGCACCAGGTCGATGCCGATCTTGAGGCTGATCAGGTCGGCATCCAGGTCGCGGATGGTGCGCGCCAGGAAGGGATCGAGCAGGGCGTTGCCGCTCAATCCCAGGTTGAGCAGGTCCACCCCGGCGCGCAGCGCAGCGACGGCGGGCCAGGTGCCGGTGGGATGGACGGCGTTCGCGCCCTGGCTGACGGCGCCGCCGTGGTGCAGCCATCTGCGTTTGCGCGGCGCGGACAGCGCGGCCACCGGCGCCGACGAGCGCAGCGCCACGACCTCGGTCACCTGGTCGTGGGGCAGCCAGATCTCGACCGTCTTGCGTCCGCCCGGCAGGTCGTCGAAGCGCACGGTCTGCACCCCGGTGCCGACCGGCGTGGTGGCGCCGGACCGGACGTCGATCTTCAGCGGGCGCGCCCCGCGCGCGCCGGCGCGGCGCGCCAGGCGGCCGTCGACCAGCAGGTCGTAGACGCCGTCCGGACCGCTCGCGGGCCGGGTCGCGCGCACCACGAGTTCCAGCCAGCGCGACGCGGTCTGGAACGCCAGCCGCACGCCCGCGCCCTGCGCCGCGGCCTGCGCCAGCTGCGGATCGCGCGAGCGGACCCTGGCCCAGGCGGGCAGCCGGTGCGGCAGGAAGCCGGCATCCGTTTTCTCGACCTCGACCGCGCCATGGATGAAGCGCGGGCCGAGCGGCGTGACCAGCGGATGAAATGCCAGCGGCATGCCTCAGCCGGCCCGCAGGCGCCGAGGACGGAACTGCAGCAGCAGCGCCGACACCAGGAAGTAGAAGGCGCCGAAGCCCGCATAGCCGGCCAGCGTGGCGACCGTGGGTTCGGCCGGCATGCGCGCCTGGCCGATGAATACGGCGCCGGCCAGCGCCGATTGCGCGCCGCTCAAGACCATCGCCCACTGGGCGCCGAACGACTTCCAGCGGCGCACGGCGGTGCCGAGCTGCAGCAGGCCGGACAGGATGGCCCAGGCGCCGAACACCGCCAGCACGCGGTGCATGTCGGGCAGGGAGACCGCCAGCGCCAGCGCGACGGCCAGGCTCACGACGACGTTCAGGAGCTGGGTGCGGTTGGCCGCCAGTCCGCCGCTGCGGCGGCCGTCGGCCACGTTGGCCAGGGCGTCCCAGGCGGGATAGGCGACCAGCAGCACGGCGCTGGCGACGGCCGACTGGCTGGCGAGCGCCAGCACCGCGATCACCCAGCAGATCGCAAAGCCGGCGCGCACGAAGTAGTAGCGTTTCAGCCAGCCTTCATCGGCGGCGTGGTGGTTGGATAGTTTGTTCATGGTGTCCTCCTTCGGTTGAAATTAAATGCCGGCATACCATTCGTAGCCGCGGTCTTCCCAGTAGCCGCCGTTGCCGCCCCACAGGCCGGCAAGGCTGTCCACCAGCTCGATCCGCATCAGGTACTTGGCCTGCTTGTAGCCCAGCTGGCGCTCGACGCGCAGCCGCAGCGGCGCGCCATGGCCGACGCCCAGGTCGGCGCCGTTCATGCCGTAGGCGAGGATCGTCTGCGGGTGGAAGGCGTCGACCATGTCGATGCTCTCGTAATAGCGGCCGCTGCCGTCGAGCGTCCGTTCCAGTTCGTCGGCGCAGTGGAACACCACGTAGCGCGCGGACGGCATGATGCCGACTGCGCCGAGCAGGAAGCCGAGCGGCACGCCGGTCCACTTGCCGATCGCGCTCCAGCCTTCCACGCAGTCGTGGCGGGTGATCTGGGTGCGCGAAGGCAGCAGCTTGAGCTGGGCCAGCGAAAACGTCTGCGGGCGTGCGACCAGTCCGCCGACCTGCAAGCGCCAGTCGGCGAAGCCGTCGGCGAGCAGCGCGGCATATTCGTCGCTGTCGGGCATGCTCGTGCCATTGACGCGAAAGCGCGGCGAGATGTCGGCCTCGGTGTATTCGCGCGCCAGCGCCGTGCGGTCCAGCAGCCGGCGCTGCACGCCCATCGTCAGGCTTTCGGCGAGGCGCAGGACGTCGCCGGCCCCGGCGGACGGCCCGCCCGGGTCGCAGCCGGCCAGGGCCAGGGCGCCGGCGCCGGCCAGGAAGCGGCGCCGGCCGGCACGGAAGTCAGTCATGGGGGCCTCCCTGCTGGATCGCATAACGTCCCGACAGCATCGAGCGCAGGTTGTTCCACGGGCCCGACAGCAGCACCATGGCCAGGTGCACGACCAGGAACAGCACCAGCAGCGCGGCGCTGATGAAATGGAGGCTGCGGGCCGACTGGCGTCCGCCGAACAGGTCGAGCAGCCAGGGTGCGGCGGCATTCATCCCGGGCGACATCGCCAGGCCGGTCAGCACCATCAGCGGCAGCAGCAGGCCGATGACGGCGAGGTAGCTGAGCTTTTGCAGCGCGTTGTAGTCGCGTGCGCGCTCGTCGTGCGCGAAGCGCAGGCGGGCATGGTCGACCACTTCGCGCCACAGGTGGCGTGCGGCGAGTTCGCGCCGGCGCGGCAGCAGGTGGCGCCGGAAGTGGTCGCTCAAGAGGCCATACGCCAGGTAGGCGGCGCCGTTGAAAACGAAACACCAGGCGAAGAACAGGTGCCAGCGCCGCCCGGCGGCCAGGTCTTGCGCCGAGGGCAAGGTGAGCCAGGCGGGGAAGGCGCCGATCTCGAGCCAGGCTTGCGCGCTGTCGGCCCCGGCCTGGCCCCAGTACAGCTGCGGCCAGGCATTGAAGATCTGCATGCCGCTGGCCGCCAGCACGCAAAAGAAGACGGCGTTCAGCCAGTGGGTGAGCCGCGTGACGACGGCGTGGCGCTGGATCATGACGACGCGCGGCGCCGCCCGTTCCTGGACTGCCTGGTGGATGTGCATGGGGACCTCGGTGGCGATTACATCGGCGGCACGATGCCGTTGTTGCCGACCACGATCTGCTGCGCGACCAGCTTGCCCTTCGCGTCCTTCTGCGCCGGAATGAAGACGACCGCTTCAGGCTTCAGGTCGGCGCCCGTGGCCGGTCCGAGCGTCACGATCGGGGTGCCGTCGGGGATGGCGATCTTCTTTTCCTTGCCGTGGTAGGACACGGTGACGGTATGGCCGTCGACGCCCTGCACCGCATTGGCCACGGTCGCATTCGTCATATTGCTTTTCGGCTTGAGGTCCCAGGCATAGCTGCCTTCGCCGACCCCCTTCATCGCGGGCGGGAACACCAGCACTTCGAGCGCGCCGTCGCCGCCTTCGGCCTTCGGCAGCGAGGCGATGCCGACGAAGCTGCCCGGCTTGATGTCGGCCATGGTCGCGCGCGCCACGCCGGCCACCTTGTAGCCCTCGGCGAGCGTCACCGTCACGGTTTCGCCTTCGCGGCTTTTCACTTGCAGGGTGTTGGCGGACAGGCCAATGATCTTGCCGCGCACATTGACCTTGTCCTGCGCATTGCCCGCAGCCAGGGCCGGCGACACGGCGCCCACGGCCAGCGTCGCGGCGGCCAGCAATGGGATGAATCGACGGAATGCAATATTATTCATGTATATACCTACTAGTTGGTAGATTGTGGGTGCAAAAAAATGCCGGTGCCCGCACGCTGCGCCCTGACTGGCGGGACCGGACCGGATCCGGGCGTTCTTGTGAAGCGCCCGGGTGACACTCATGCCGGCGCCTGGATGCGCGCCAGATGGGCGGCCGTGATGGCGCCGAACACCTTCGCATCGCCATAGGCGCGTGCCGACAGCATGGCGCCGTGCACCGTGGCCATGAAGACCTCGGCTTCGACCTCGGGCGCCTGCGCCAGCCGGATCGTGCCTTGCTGGACGCCGCGTTCCAGCACCGAGGCCATCCAGGCCGACAGGAAGCGGAAGTAGCCGCGCACCTCGACCGCCACGTCGGCCGGCAGGATCGGCAGTTCGCCGGCCAGCAGGGCGCACACGCAGAACGGCGCGCTCAGGTCTTCGATGCACTTTTCCCAGTACTGGGTATAGGCGCGCAACATGGCGAGCGGGTCGGGAATCGCCTGCTGCAGCCGCTCGATCCCGTCGGCCGTCGCCTGGCGGTGCTGCACGACGATGGCCTTGACCAGGTCGACCTTGTTCGGAAAGTGGTGGTGGATGCTGGCCTTGCGGATGCCGACGACGTCGGCGATGTCCGCATAGCTGAAGCCGTTGTAGCCACCGGCCACGATCAGGGCGCGTGCGCAGGTCAGGATGTCTTCGGAGGTGTTGGACATTTTCTTCATGCGAGCATCCTACCTTCTGGTAGGTTGGCTCGTCAAGCAGAGTTTCCCGCCCCGTGCCGATCCTTTCAGCCGTCGGTCGAACGGGTCACGGCCTCCCAGGCATCGATCTCGGCCAGCCGTTCGGCGAGGGCGGCGCGTACCAGCGCCAGCGCATCGCTGCCCAGCAGCAGGTGGGCCGGCGGCCGTTCGCTCTCGACCAGGCGCAGGATGGCCTGGGCCGCCCTGGCGGGATCGCCGGGCTGCTTGCCGCTTTTCTCGATGCGCGCCCGCCGCACCGGTTCGAAGCTGGCGTCGTAGTCGCCGATCGCGCGCGGGCTGCGCACCATCGAACGCCCGGCCCAGTCGGTGCGGAAGGATCCCGGCGCGACGGCCGTGACCGCGATATTGAACGGCGCCAGTTCCTTGCTCAAGGTGTCCGAGACGCCCTCCAGCGCGAACTTGCTGCCGCAGTAATAGGCGATGCCCGGCATCGTGATGGTGCCGCCCATCGAGGTGATGTTGACGATGTGTCCCTGGCGGCGCCGGCGCATGCCGGACAGCACGGCCTTGATCACGGCCACCGCGCCGAATACATTGACCTCGAACTGGCGGCGCATCTCGTCCAGCGGCGATTCTTCCAGCACGCCCTCGTGGCCATAGCCGGCGTTATTGACCAGCACGTCGATCGGCCCCAGCTCGCGCTCGACGCGGGCCACGACCGCCTCGATGGCGGCGTCGTCGGTCACGTCCAGCAACTGCGGATGCGCGCGCGCCGGATCGAGGGCCGCGAAGGCCGCGGCCTGCTCCGCGCCGCGCACCGTGCCGGCCACGCGGTGGCCAGCCGCAATCGCGGCCTGCGCCAGCGCACGCCCGAATCCGCTGCTGACGCCGGTGATGAAGAATAGCTTGCCCATATGCCCTCCTTGTTTGCGATGACTGGCATGATATTCTTCGGTTCCAGGCCGTTGATGCCTTAAATGGTCGATTTCTAGCCTGATCCTATGAGTGCCCACGAACAAACTGTCGAACTGCTGGCCGCCCTGTCGCCGCTGGAAGGCTATAACCTGACGCCACTGCCGGACGTCCGGCTGCTGCGTTCCGATCGCCCGCTGGCGCGCACGCCGGTGCTGTACGACCCCGGCATCGTGATCGTGTGCCAGGGTAGCAAGCAGGGGTATTTCGGCGGCGAGGTGTATCGCTATGACGCCCGGCACTACCTGGCGGTGGCGGTGCCGGTGCCGTTCACCATGGAGACCCAGGCCAGCGCGGCCGAGCCGCTGCTGGCCATTTACCTGCACCTGGATCTCGAACTGGCGGCCGACGTGCTGCTGCAGGTCCAGCGGCATGGCGGCCTGGCCGAGGCGGGCGCGAAAAGCATGGTGTCGACGCCGGTCGACGCGGCCTTCGCGGCGACCGTGCTGCGCCTGGTGCAGGCGCTGGCCGACCCGTTGGAGGCGGCGGTGCTGGGACGCGGATTGCTGCGCGAGCTGTATTACCGCGTGCTGACCGGGGAGCAGGGCGGCGCCATGCGCGCGGCGCTCGCCCGGCAGGGAAAGTTCGGCCAGATCTTCAAGACCCTGCGGCGCATCCACGCGGCCTACCGCGAGCCGCTGACGGTGGAACAGCTGGCGCTGGACGCCGCCATGAGCGTGCCGACCTATCACCAGCACTTCAAGACGGTCACCGGCACCACGCCGATCCAGTATCTGAAATCGATCCGGCTGCACCAGGCGCGGCTGCTCATGGTGCGCAACGACCGCAGCGCGGCGGTCGCGGCATCCGAGGTGGGCTATGAAAGCGCCTCGCAATTCGGACGCGAGTTCAAGCGCCTGTTCGGCCTGAGTCCGGCGCAGGAAGCCAGGCGCATGCGTTCCAGCTTCGCGCTGCCGCCGCAGGCCAATCCGGCGTTCGTATCATCGCATTGAGATATTCAGCTGCCGCTGAAGTGGTCCCAGCCCGTCAAGCCCAGGTCGAGCGGCGCGCCATGCTTGTCGACCAGGCGCAGGCCGGGCGCGGTCTCGATCGCTCCCACCCGGGTGACCGGCGTGGCGGCCTGCGCCGCCGCTTCCAGCACCGCCGCACGTTGTGACATCGGCGCCGTGAAGCACAATTCGTAATCGTCGCCGCCGGCCGCCGTGAAGCGGCGCCGCAGCGCGAGGTCTTGCCGCGCCAGCGCCGGACCGGCCGGCAGCGCATCGACGTCGAGCGTGGCGCCGACGCTTGACGCCGCCAGGATATGCCCCAGGTCGCCGACCAGGCCATCCGAGATGTCGAGCGCGGCGTGTGCGATCGGCGCCGCGGCCAGCGCCAGGCCCAGGGCCACGCGCGGTGTCGGCATGTGCAGCCTCGGCGCCGCCAGTGCTTCCGCCTCCGGAGGGAGGTCGACCTCTTTATAGCAGCCGGCCAGCGCCAGGCGCGCATCGCCCAGCGTGCCCGAGATCCAGATGTCGTCACCCGGTCTGGCCGCAGCGCGCCGCAGCGCATGGCCGGGGGCCACTTCTCCGAACACGGTGATGCAGATATTCAGTGGCCCCTTGGTGGTGTCGCCGCCGATCAGCTCACAGCCATGCTCGTCGGCCAGCGCGAACAGGCCGCGCGAGAAACCGTCGAGCCATGCCTCGTCGGCCCGCGGCAGCGCCAGCGCTAAAGTAAATGCGATGGGCCGCGCGCCCATCGCGGCCAGGTCCGACAGGTTTACGGCCAGCGCCTTGTGGCCCAGCATGAAGGGATCGGCGCCGGCGAAGAAATGACGGTCTTCGACCAGCATGTCGGACGAGATCGCGATCTGGCGGCCAGGGGCTGGAGAGAGCAGGGCGCAGTCGTCGCCGATGCCGAGCGCGACATCGGGGCGGCCGGGGCGCTCGCGCTTGAAATAACGCTTGATGAGGTCGAATTCGGAAAGCATGGCGGCGATTGTACCGCCCTCCGTTGGCCTGCCAGGAATTGCTGCAACCGCACATAAGTGTGGTGAAAATACGTAGCCATTGACAACATCCTGTCTGATAGAATCGAAAGTCCCGTTTTGCTTCAGGAAGGCTGCCCAGCATGGATTCGTCATCTGACAAAAAAGAAGAATTACGTCAGCAACTGCGTCAAGCAGCGCTCGAGTATCACCAGTTTCCCCGTCCCGGCAAGATCAGCGTGGCGCCCACCAAGGGCCTGCTGAACCAGCGCGACCTGGCCCTGGCCTATTCGCCGGGCGTGGCCGCGCCTTGCGAGGAAATCGTCAAGGATCCCGCCGCCGCCTACAAATACACCGCGCGCGGCAACCTGGTCGCCGTGATTTCCAACGGCACCGCCGTGCTGGGCCTGGGCAATATCGGTCCGCTGGCGTCGAAGCCGGTCATGGAAGGCAAGGGCGTGCTGTTCAAGAAGTTCGCCGCGATCGACGTGTTCGACATCGAGATCAACGAGACCGATCCCGACAAGCTGGTCGACATCATCGCCGCGCTCGAGCCTACTTTTGGGGGCGTGAACCTGGAAGACATCAAGGCGCCCGAGTGCTTCGACATCGAGCGCCGGCTGCGCGAGCGCATGAAGATCCCGGTCTTCCACGACGACCAGCACGGCACCGCGATCATCGTCGGCGCCGCCATCCTGAACGGCCTGAAAGTCGTCGGCAAGAACATCAAGGAATGCAAGCTGGTGGTCTCGGGCGCCGGCGCGGCCGCGCTGGCCTGCCTCGACCTGATCGTCGACCTGGGCTTCCCGATCGAGAACATCTTCGTCACCGACCTGGCCGGCGTGGTCTACAAGGGCCGCGTTGAGCTGATGGACCCGGACAAGGAGCGCTTCGCCCAAGACACGCCGCACCGTTCGCTGGCCGACGTGATTCCCGGCGCCGACATCTTCCTGGGCCTGTCCGCCGGCGGCGTGCTCAAGCAGGACATGGTCGCGAAGATGGGCCCGAGCCCGCTGATCCTGGCGCTGGCCAACCCGAACCCGGAAATCCTGCCGGAAGACGCGAAGGCGGTGCGCGGCGACGCCATCATCGCCACCGGCCGTTCGGACTACCCGAACCAGGTCAACAACGTCCTGTGCTTCCCCTATATGTTCCGCGGCGCCCTGGACTGCGGCGCGACCACCATCACGCGCGAGATGGAAATCGCCGTGGTGCACGCGATCGCCGACCTGGCCCACGCCGAGCAGTCGGACATCGTGGCCTCGGCCTACGGCATCTCGAACCTGTCCTTCGGCCCGGAATACCTGATCCCGATGCCGTTCGACCCGCGCCTCTTGACCCATATCGCGCCGGCCGTGGCCAAGGCTGCGATGGATGGCGGCGTCGCCACCCGTCCGATCGAGGACTTGGAAGCCTACGCCGAAACCCTGCAGCAGTTCGTCTACCGCAGCGGCACCTTCATGAAGCCGCTGTTCACGGTCGCCAAGAGCGCGCCGCCGGAGCTCAAGCGCATCGTCTACGCCGAAGGCGAGGACGAACGCGTGCTGCGCGCGGTGCAGGTGGTGGTCGACGAGAAGCTGGCGCGCCCGATCCTGGTCGGCCGTCCGGCGGTGCTGGAGCAGCGCATCGAGAAGTTCGGCCTGCGCCTCAAGCTGGGCGTGCACTTCGACGTCATCAACCCCGACTTCGACGAGCGCTACCGCGATTACTGGACGACCTACCACCAGATGGTGATGCGCAAGGGCGTGACGCAAGACCTGGCCAAGCTGGCCATGCGCCGCCGCCACACCCTGATCGGCGCCATGATGATCCACAAGGGCGAAGCCGACGGCATGATCTGCGGCACCTACGGCACCACCCAGATGCACCTGGAATTCATCGACCAGGTGCTGGGCAAGCGCGCCGGCGCCAACGTCTATGCGGCGATGAACTTCATCATCACGCCGGAACGCCAGCTGGCCATGGTCGACACCCACGTCAACGAGAATCCGAACGCCGAGCAGCTGGCCGAGATCACGATCATGGCGGCAGAGGAGATGGAGCGCTTCGGCATCAGCCCGCGCGCGGCCCTGCTGTCGCACTCGAACTTCGGCAGCGCCAATTCGGAGTCGGCGCAGAAGATGCGCGCCGCCCTGGCCCTGGTGCAGCAGAAGAAGCCGGAACTGGAAATCGACGGCGAGATGCACGGCGACGCCGCGCTCGACGCCAAGAACCGCGCCAAGATCATGCCGGAATCGACCCTGAAGGGCGACGCCAACCTGCTGGTGCTGCCGAACATCGATGCCGCCAATATCTCGTACAACCTGCTCAAGACGGCGGCCGGCAACGGCATCGCGATCGGCCCGGTCCTGCTCGGCTGCGCGCGTCCGGTCCACATCCTGACCCCGTCGGCGACGGTGCGCCGGATCGTCAATATGACGGCGCTGGCTGTGGTGGACGCTGTTTCCCAGCGGTAATTATTTAGCCGGTTTGTACTTGACGCCTGCCTCGCGCGCCTTGCGCCGGGGCAGGCGTTTTTGTCTGCACCTGTCTTTAGGTGTCGCCGTTTGTCGTCCTGCAAAGACACTGGTAACAAACCGTAAGCGACCGTCGCAGCGCGTCATTTTCGGGTCATAATGTTCAGATAAGTGTTGATTTAATTGCACACATTTCTGGTGTGCAATTAGGCAAACCGACCTCCTCTGTTACAATCCTTGCTTCGCCGGGCTCGTCAGATAATACGTGGCGCCCGCAAGACCACTTCATACCCATCCAAGAACATGCAAAACAAACGAGCCCTCATCACCGGTATCACCGGCCAGGATGGCGCCTATTTGGCCCAGTTGCTCCTGGAAAAAGGCTATCACGTCACCGGCACCTACCGTCGCTCGAGCTCGGTCAATTTCTGGCGCATCGATGAACTCGGCATCACTTCGCATCCGAACCTGTCGCTGGTCGAATACGACCTGACCGACCTGGCCTCGAGCCTGCGCCTGATCGAAACGGCGCAGCCGAGCGAGGTGTACAACCTGGCGGCGCAGAGCTTCGTCGGCGTGTCCTTCGACCAGCCGGTGACCACCGCCTCGATCACCGGCCTGGGGGCCGTCAACCTGCTGGAAGCCATCCGCATCGTCAATCCGAAGATCCGCTTCTACCAGGCGTCGACCTCGGAAATGTTCGGCAAGGTGCAGGCCATCCCGCAGAAAGAAGATACGCCGTTCTACCCGCGCAGCCCGTATGGCGTGGCCAAGTTGTATGCGCACTGGATGACCATCAATTACCGCGAGTCGTATGACATCTTCGGTTCCTCGGGCATCCTGTTCAACCACGAGTCGCCGCTGCGCGGCCGCGAGTTCGTGACCCGCAAGATCACCGATTCGGTGGCCAAGATCGTGCAAGGCAAGCTGGAACTGCTGGAGCTGGGCAATATGGACGCCAAGCGCGACTGGGGATTCGCCAAGGAATATGTCGAAGGCATGTGGCGCATGCTGCAGGCCGACAAGCCCGATACCTACGTGCTGGCGACCAACCGCACCGAGACCGTGCGCGACTTCGTCACCATGGCCTTCAAGGCGGCCAACGTCACGCTGGACTGGAGCGGTTCGGGCGAGCAGGAAGTGGCCCACTGCAGCCAGAGCGGCAAGAAGCTGGTGGGCGTTTCGCCCAAGTTCTACCGTCCGGCCGAAGTTGACCTGCTGATCGGCGACCCCGAGAAAGCCAAGCGCGAGCTGGGCTGGGAACCGAAGACCACGCTCGAAGAGCTGTGCCAGATGATGGTCGACGCCGACCTGCGTCGCAACGAACAGGGCTTCTCGTTCTGATATGACGCGCCTGGCCACGGATGACGTTTCCGCCCTCGCCAAGCAGGCGAGCGGGCGCGAAGGGGAGGGCCGCCGTGCCCTGATCACGGGCCTGCGCGGCTTCACCGGCCATTACCTGGCGCAAGAACTGACGGCCGCCGGCTACCGCGTGTGCGGCACCGTGATGCCGGGCGAGGAAACCGGGCCCGATGTGTATGCGGTCGACCTGTGCGACCGCGACGCGGTGGCCGCCATGGTCGCCGAGGTCAAGCCCGACGTCGTGGCCCACCTGGCCGGCATCGCCTTCGTGGGCCATGCCAACGTCGAGGCGATCTACCGCGTCAACGTGGTGGGCACGCGCAACCTGCTCGAAGCACTGGCGGCCGGCGCGCATCGCCCCACCAGCGTGCTGCTGGCGTCGTCGGCGAATATCTACGGCAATGCCAACGTGCCGGTGATCGACGAAAGCGTGCCGCCGGCGCCGGCCAACGACTACGCGGTCAGCAAGCTGGCGATGGAATACATGGCGCGCCTGTGGATGGACAAGCTGCCGATCACGATCGTGCGTCCATTCAATTACACCGGCGTGGGTCAGGCCGAGAATTTCCTGCTGCCCAAGATCGTCAATCACTTCCGCCGCAACGAACAACGCATCGAACTGGGCAATCTCGCCATCGCGCGCGATTTCTCCGACGTGCGCATGGTGGCGCGCAGCTATCGCCGCCTGCTGGCGGCAGCGCCCGCCGGCGAAGCCTTCAACGTCTGCTCGGGCACCCCGCACTCGCTGTCGAGCGTCATCGAGACGATGGGCGAGATCGCCGGCTACCGCATCGACGTGCAGGTCAATCCCGCCTTCGTGCGCGCCAACGACGTGCTTCAACTGACTGGCAGCAATCGCAAGCTGGCCGCCGTGATCGGCGACTTGGCGCCGACCCCGCTGCACGAGACGCTGGACTGGATGTACAGGGCGTGAAACCCGCAGTCATCAAGGTCGGTCTGGGCACGACCATGGTCGAGCCCGGTTTGACCGGTGGCCGGCTGGACGGCATCGGCGTCTACACCCGGGCCTTGATGCAGCACTTGCCCGCAACGCTCTGCGAGGTGGCGCCGTTTTCCTGGCCCCGCCTGCGCCAGGGCGATGCGGGTATCTCCATCGGCCAGGCATTCCCTCAATCTTTTGAGACAGCGACCTTGATCGACCTGGTGACGCCGGGCGCGCACCGTGTCCACATGCCGGCCGACATTTTCCACGTGACCGATTACCGCGTGGTGCGCATGGATTGCCCGGTGGTGGCCAGCCTGCACGATGCGCTGCCGATCAAGCATCCGGAATGGTGCAACCCGCGCCTGCGCAAGCTCAAGAACTGGCTGCAAGCCCGGGCGGCGCGCAAGGCCGACCACGTGATCGCGCTGTCGCACTTCGCCATCGAAGAACTGGTCGAATGCTTCGGCGTCGACGAGCGGCGCATCTCGGTGGTGCCTTGCGGCGTCGACGAGGAATGGCTCACCGCACCAGCACCGCGCTCGATCGAGGCGACCCTGGACGCCTATGGCCTGCAGCCTGGCTATTTCTTCTTTGTTGGAACCCTGCAACCGCGCAAGAACGTCGAGCGCCTGCTGGAAGCGTATCTCGCGCTGCCCGCGCCCTTGCGCCTTGAACGCGGCCTGGTGATCGTCGGTGCGCCCGGCGCACGCAGCGAAGCCCTGGTGGCGTCGATCAAGGCGGCGCAGGCGGCGGGCGAGAACGTGGTCTGGCTGGATCGCCTGACCGATTATGGGCAATTGCGCGACCTGTATGCCGGCGCCGGCGTCTTCGTATTTCCCTCCTTGTACGAGGGCTATGGCATTCCGGTACTGGAAGCCTTCGCCTCGAACGTGCCGGTGGTGGCCTCGAACACGACCTCGCTGCCGGAAGTCGCGGGCGACGCGGCGCTGCTGGTCGACCCCTTGTCGAGCGGCGCCATCGCCGACGCCATGCGGATCCTGGCCACGGACGGTGTTGCGCGCGCGCGCTGTATCGCCGCCGGACGCGCCCGCGCCGAACAACTGACATGGCAAAACACCGCACGCCTGACGGCGGAGGTGTACCGTGCCGTCCTTTCGCAGTAAGCTGAGTTGATTATGCGTGTCCTTCATTTCTACAAGACCTACCACCCCGATTCGGTGGGCGGGGTCGAACAGGTGATCCGCCAGATGTGCGTGGGCACCGGCCGCCTCGGCGTGAGCAATACGGTGCTGTCGTTGTCGCGACACGACAACCTGGTCCCGTTCGAATTCGAAGGCCATATGGTGCACCGTGTGCCGCTCAATGCCGAGATCGCATCCAACGCCATCTCGGTGCAGTCGATCGGCGCGCTGGCGCGCCTGGCGAAGCAGGCCGACGTGGTGCACTACCACTTCCCCTGGCCCTTCATGGACCTGGCTCATTTCATGGCCCGGGTCGACAAGCCGACGGTGGTCACCTATCACTCCGACATCGTGCGCCAGCGCCACCTGCTGCGCCTGTACCAGCCGCTCAAGCACCGCTTCCTCAAGAGCGTCGACGCGATCGTCGCCACCTCGCCCAACTACCTCGGTTCGTCGACCGTGCTGGCGCGTTACAAGCAAAAAACCTCGGTGATTCCCTTCGGCCTGGACCGCGGCACCTATCCGCAGCCCGAACCGGCCCGCCTGGCGCACTGGCGCGAGCGCGTGGGCCCCAAGTTCTTCCTGTTCGTGGGCGTGCTGCGCTACTACAAGGGCCTGCACATCCTGCTCGAGGCGGCGCAAGGGCTCGACTATCCGATCGTGATCGTCGGCGCCGGGCCGATCGAGCAGGAGCTCAAGGAACAGGCCGCGCGCCTGGGCTTGTCCAATGTGATGTTCGTCGGCGCGATCGACGAACCGGACAAGGCGGCGCTGCTGACCCTGTGCTATGCGGTGGCTTTCCCCTCGCACCTGCGTTCGGAAGCCTTCGGCATTTCGCTGCTCGAAGGCGCGATGTACGGCAAGCCGATGATCTCGAGCGAGATCGGCACCGGCACCACCTATATCAACGTCGATGGCGATACCGGCCTGGTGGTGCCGCCGTCCGACGCGCCGGCGCTGCGCGCGGCGATGCGCACCCTGTGGGACAACCCGGACATGGCGCGCGCCATGGGCCGCCGCGCCGAGGCGCGGTTCGAAGAATTGTTTACGTCAGAGAAGATGGCGGCGAACTATACGGCGCTGTACCACGAGCTGGTGGCAAGGCGCGCCCCCAAGGGTTCGGTCGTCGAGCCGGCGGATGGCGCCTTGCACATGAAAGGCGACGCCACAGGGCGGTAGGGTGGACCGGGGCGCGCAGCCGGCTTTCATGCCGTCTCGGCCCAGCGCAGCCTGATCTCGCGGATCGCCGGCATCTGGTCGGCGAACAGGTCCACCAACTGCGGGTCGAAGTGGCGGCCTTTTTGCTCGCGCAGGAAATTCACCGCCTCTTCCTCGGTCCAGGCCTTCTTGTACGGCCGCACCGAGGTCAGCGCGTCGAACACGTCGGCGATCGCCACGATCCTGCCCACCAAAGGAATGTCTTCCCCGGCCAGGCCGTTCGGATAGCCGCTGCCATCGTATTTCTCGTGGTGGGTCAGCGCGATCTGGCGCGCCAGCGACAGCATGCCGCCGTCGTGCTCGCCGATGATCTCGGCGCCGATCGTCACGTGGCTCTGCATGATCTTCCATTCGTCGGCGTCGAGCGGACCCGGCTTCTGCAGGATGCGGTCGGGGATGCCGATCTTGCCCACGTCGTGCATCGGCGCGGCGTGCAGCAGGTCGTCGGCTTCGATCTCCGTCATGCCGGCCGCGATCCCGAGGATGCGCGAGAAGTGGCTCATGCGGATCACGTGCAGGCCGGTCTCGTTGTCCTTGTACTCGGCCGCCAGGCCCAGGCGCTGCACGATCTCGAGGCGGCTGGCGCGCAGTTCTTCCATCCGCACCAGCGACAGGTGGGTGCGCACGCGCGCCCGCACCACCGGCGGGCTGACCGGCTTGGTGATGTAGTCGACCGCGCCGGCCTCGAAGCCTTCGACCTCGTCGGCGGTCTCGGTCAGGGCGGTAACAAAAATCACCGGGGTCGAGGCGGTGGCGGGATGCGCCTTGAGGGCGGCGCACACCTCGTAGCCCGACATCCCGGGCATCATCACGTCCAGCAGCACCAGGTCGGGATGCTCCTGGCGCGCCAGTTCGAGCGCGCGCGCGCCGTCCTTGGCGAACAGCAGGCGGTAGTGGTCCTGCAGGATCTGGCGCAGCAGCTGCAGATTGCTGGCTTCGTCGTCGACCGCGAGGATCAGCGGGCGGGTATTCGGTTGGCTCATGCTGGAGATTCGGTGCAAACGTCGTCAAGTGCCCCATCACCCAGCAGGCCGATGACGGCCTCCAGGTGCCCGAGGGCGAGGTCGAAATCGAAGTCGGCGATCGCCGACTGGACCTGGGTTACGCGGGTGGCGGCCGGATGCGCCGCCAGCGCCGCGGCCAGGCTGGCCATGGCGCCGTCGTTCAAGGCGCCGCGGCGCAGCGCCTCGAGCAGCACGCCGCCGGCGCGCCGCGCGCGCGCCAGGTCGACCGTGCTGCCTTGCGCCACGGGTGCCGGCGCCGGCGCCACGGCGCTCAGCGCCTCGAGCGCGGCGTCCAGCGCATTGTTCGCCACCACCAGCGTGTTGGCCACCTGGCGCGCATCGGTCGGCACCGCATTGGTGGCGTGCTCCAGCGCGGCCAGGGCATCGGCCAGCAGTTCGAGACCGACGTTGGCGGCCGCGCCGCGCACCTTGTGCGCGACCATGCGCAGCTGCTGGTGCTCGCCGCCGGCCGCGTGCAGGCGCAGCGCCTGGCCCAGGTCGGCGTACTGGCGGGCGAAGTGCTCGAGCGCCTCGGCGTAGGCGTCCTCGCGGTTGCTCCAGCGGTGCAGGCCGGCACGCCGGTTCAGCACTTCGCGCGGCGCATTGGCGGCCCCAAGCGCGTCCGGCGCGCTGGCCGACAGGCCGAGCACGCGCGCGATCTCGTGCGACAGCGCGAACCAGTCCACCGGCTTGCTGGCGAAACCGTCCATGCCGGCGTCGATGCTGGCCTGGCGGTGTTCGGCCAGCACGCTGGCCGTCATCGCGATCACCGGCAGGCGCTGGCGTCCGTCCCGGGCCTCTTGTTCCCGGATCGCGCGGGTGGCAGCCAGGCCGTCCATGGTCGGCATCTGGAAGTCCATCAGCGCCAGGTCGAATTCGCCGCCGGCCGCCAGTTCGACCACGGCGGCGCCGTCACGCACCGCGGTCATGGTGTGGCCGCGGCGGGTCATCAGGAGCTGCATCAGTTCCAGGTTCTGCGGCACGTCGTCGGCCACCAGCACGCGCAGCGGCGGCAGCACGGCGGCGCTGCGCACGCGCGGCGCCTGTTGCGCAAAGCGCGCCAGCACCAGCGGCACCCGCACGTGGAAGGTGGTGCCGTGTCCGAGCTCGCTCTCGGCCCAGATCCGGCCGCCCATCAGCTCGACCAGCTGCTTGCTGATCGTGGTGCCCAGGCCCGTGCCGCCGAAGCGGCGCGTCATCGAGGCGTCGGCCTGGGTGAACGGGTCGAAGATGGCGGCCAGGCGCTCGGGTGCGATGCCGATGCCGGTGTCGATCACGGCGATGCACAACTGGTCGCCTTCGGCGCCGACCTTGAGCGTGACGCTGCCCTTGGCGGTGAACTTGATCGCATTGTCCAGCAGGTTGGTCAGCACCTGGCGCATGCGCAGCTCGTCGCCGCGCAGGCCCGTCGGCAGCGCCGGATCGTACTGGATGTCCAGGTGCAGGCCCTTGGCGCGCGCGTTCGCGGCCAGGGTCGAGGACAGTTCGTCGATCAGGGACAGCAGGTTGTAGTCGTTCTGCTCCAGCTCCACCGCGCCTTTTTCGAGCTTGGCGGTGTCGAGGATCTCGTTGAGCAGGCGCAGCAGGGCGCGGCCGGCGCTGCGGATGGTGTCCAGGTGGCGCCGCTGCTCCACGTCCAGGTCGCCGTCCAGCAGCACATCGGTGAAGCCCAGGATCGAATTCATCGGGGTGCGGATCTCGTGGCTCATATTGGCCACGAAGGTCGCGCGCGCGGCAGCCGCCTGCTCGGCGGTTTCCTTGGCGGCGCGCAGCGCTTCTTCCATCTGGCGGCGCTCGGTAATGTCGAGGATGACGCCGTCCAGCCACTGCACCTCGCCGGCCTCGTTGCGCACCGCGGTGCCGTTTTCCCACAGCCAGCGCACGCCGCCGTCGGCATGCAGCAGGCGGTACTCCACCAGGTAGGGGCGGCCCTCGCGCAACGCGGCGCCGGTCGCCTTCGCCACCCGGATGCGGTCTTCGGCGTGGATCAGGGCGCCGAACACGCGGCGCGGCGGCTCGCCCAGGAAATCGGCGGCCGGGTAGCCGGTGACGCGCTCCACGGCCTCGCTGACGAACACCATCGGCCAGTCGCCATCGAGCTTGCTGCGGTAGGAGATGCCGGGGATGTTGCCGATCAGGGAACGGAACTGCTGTTCGCTGTCGCGCAGCGCTCCTTCCATGGCGCGCCGCTCGCTGATGTCGGTGACGAAGCAGACGAACATGTCCTGGTCGCCCAGCTTGGCGTGTCCCATCGCGCCGCGCACCGGCACCAGGCTGCCGTCCTTGCGCAGGCCGAAGGTCTCGGTGCTGGTGTTGACGCCTTCCAGGCTGCCCCGGGACAGCACGTACAGCAGGCCGCGTTCGGCCTTGCGGTCTTTTTCGTCCAGCAGCAGGCTGATGTTGCGGCCGACGATCTCGTCGCGGCGCCAGCCGAAGATGCGCTCGGCCGAGGCATTGAATTCGGTGATGGTGCCGTCGCGCCCGACGGTGATGACGCCGTCGACGGTGGTGGTGAGCAGCGCGCGCATCCAGGCTTCGCTGCGCGCCAGCCCGAGGTACATCTCGCGGTAGCGCAGCAGGCCGTTGGCGGCGACCACGCCCAGCGACAGCGCCACCGTGATGACCGTGATCGACAGCGCCAGGAAATCGCTGTTCGAACCGTTCAGGCCCAGCGGATCGACCTCGCCGGCGAAGCGCGCGGCCGCCATCCCGGTGTAGTGCATGCCGGCGATGGCGCAGCCCATCACCACCGCCGCGATCAGCAGGCGGCGCGAATCGGTCATCGACTTGTAGCGCGACAGGCCATGGCGCACGCCCAGGGCCAGCGTGGCCAGCACCACGGCGACCACGATCGACAGCGCGAACATGGCCGGATCATAATAAAGGTCGAGACGCATGCGCATGCCGGCCATGCCGGTATAGTGCATGGCGCCGATGCCCGCCCCGACCAGCACCCCGCCCACCAGCAGATGCGCCAGGCGCAGCTTGGGGCGCGAAATCAGGTTGAGCGCGACCAGGGACGCGCCGATGCTCGGCAGGGCCGACAGCAGCGTGATGCCGTGGTCATAATGGACCGGCGTGCACAGGTTGAAAGCGAGCATGCCGATGAAGTGCATCGACCACACGCCGGCGCCCAGCGCCAGGCTGCCGGTGCCGAGCACGATGGCGCGGTGCGCGGGGTTGGCGCTGGCGCGGCCCGTGATTTGCAGGCTCATCCAGGAAGAAAAGATCGCTACCAGCACCGACAGCACGACCAGGCGTGGCTCGTAGACGCCATAGGTCAGCATGGATGGGTCGGCAGGGGCGTTAAATAGTTGCAACATGAATTCGCGGTCAGGACAACGGAGTTTTATCCTTGGGACATGACCGTGAAGTATGACATCTTCCCGTGGGGAAATACAGCGATTACTGGATTTACTGGATTTTTAGCGAACTTATGTAGCTTCCAAGCGACCTTTTTGGTGCGGGCGTGGTTTCGTAACCACGCCCGCTAACATAATCAAGCCGATTGATGTGGTGCGTCGACAGGGGCCGCCGGCAGCGTCCCCTCGAAGCTGGCTGGCGGCAGGCCCTGGCACCAACGGCGCCACATCTGGCGCAGCGCATGGTCGACGCCGTCGGTAATCCGGGTCATGGTGTCGGACGTGGGCAGCGCATAACGTTCGCGCAGCGTGGCGCGCACTGCCGCCAGCGCCGGCAGGTCGCCGCAGATGGCCAGGCCCCTGGCGACGAAATCGTCGACGCTGTGCGCGACGAAATGGTGCAGCCCGCAATGCTCGAGGAAGCAGGCGGTTTGCCGCCCGGTCACGGTACCTGCGTCCAGCGTCAGGGTCGGGACGCCCATCCAGCCGGCATGCATGGTCGTGGTGCCGCCCGGATAGGGGAAGGTGTCGAGGCACAGGTCGACCTGCTGGTGCAGCTTCAGGTAATCGTGCAGCACGATGCGGCCATGGAAGTCGACCCGGTGCGCGGCAATGCCTTCGTGCTCCAGCCAGGCGCGCACTTCCGCATGGTCGTGCCGTTCCGGCATGCCGCCCACCAGCAGCCGCGCATCGGGCAACGCGCGCATCAGCAGCCCCCAGGCCCGGATCACTTCGCCGTTGAACTTGCTGAGGCGGTTGAAGCTGCCGAACGTGACGTAGCCGTTGGCCAGGGCGGGCAGCGGGCCGACGTCGGGCGCGCTGGTCACCGGCTCGAAGGGGAGCGACAGCGGCAACTGCACCAGTTTCTCCGTGAACAGGTGGTCGTACTGTCCGTGCGGCAGGAATTTGCGGTCGGCCAGGTAGTAATCCATCGCCGCCAGGCCGGTGGTGCCGGGATAGCCGATCCAGGATGCCTGCACCGGCGCCAGCCGGCGCGCGAACGCGGGCAGCCGGTTGAAGGCGGAGTGGCCCGACAGGTCGATCAGGATATCGATGCCGTCGGCGCGCACCAGCCGCTCCAGTTCGTCGTCGTCGAGCGCGGCGACGTCGCGCCAATGGGGCAGGTGGCCACGCAGGCGCTCGGTGACCGCGTCATGCAGGGTATGGTTGTAGTAGGCATGCAGCGCCAGCCCGGGACGCTGCCCGAGGCGCTCGAAGACCGGTTCGATGAAGGAGGCGACCGCGTGGTTGCGCAGGTCGCCCGACACGAAGCCGATGCGCAGGCGCCGCTCCGGCTCCGGCGTGTTGTCCAGGGGAGCGGGGGGCGGGGTCCTCTGTTCGATCAGGCTGCCGTATGCCCGATGCTCGGCGAACAGCGCGCCCGGCGTGAGGCCGGGCATTTCGCTCAGGCAGAACAGCATATTGCTGTGGGCATCGGTGTTTTCCGGGGTCCGCGCCAATAAGTCGCGATAGACGGCCACTGCCTCGGCCGGCCGGCCCCGGTTCTGCAGGATCAGCGCCTGCGTGATGGCTGCATTGTCATGATGCGGGTCGAGCGCCAGCGCCGCGTCGATGCTGGCCTGCGCCTCTGACAGCCGTCCCCGCTCCGCCAGGGTCATGGCCAGGTGGTTGTGGGCGTCCGCGTTCTCGTGCCGCAGCGCGAGGGCGCGCCGCAGCACGTTCTCCGATTCGTCCAGCCGGTTGGCGCGCATCAGGAGCATGCCCAGGTTGCTGAGCGTCTCGGCATCGTCGGGGTCGAACCTGGCCGACATCGCCATGGCATTCAGGGCCGCTTGCGCGTCGCCGCGCCGGTGGTAGACGCCACCCAATAATTTCCAGCCGAAAGCGTGTTGGGGGAAGCGCTCGACCAGCGAACGCGCGGCGCTCTCCGCTTCCTCGCTGCGACCCTGGGCGAACAGGGCGGCGGAGGCGTCGATCTCGGCGCTGTCGGGCGCGCCCGAGCTGGCCAGCTGCCGTTCGATGTCGTCGATCGTCGGACCTTGCAGGCCGTGGGTCCGGCCGAGCTGGAGCAGATCCGTGGCGGCGGCGAACTGGCGCGTCTCGATCAGGGCGGCGAGATAGGACAGCCAGTGGGTTTCCTGGCCGGGGTCGGCTTCCAGGGCGGCGGCGAAATGCGGCATCGCCGTCTCCGCATCCCCGGCGCGGCTGGCCAGCACACCCACGGCATGGTGGGCGCCGGCGTGGCCGGGTTGGAGCTCCAGTACGGCCCCGTACAGGGCGAGCGCCTGCTCGAGGTTGCCCGCCTCGGTTTCGTGGTGTGCGGCCTGCATGGCCTGGTCGACGATCTGGCGGACGTCGTCGCTGGGAGGGAGCGTGCTCATGGCGCTACATTAGGGTATGTCGCGGGCGGGGGTCAAGGAGCTGCATCCTGTGCCACGGGGCGGGCTGGATAATAAAAAAACCCGCTGGTCCGGTGAGGGATGCGGGTTTCAAGTTTTATTGGGTGGTGCTCCGGCCGGAATCCAAAAGCCAATTAAATCAGTAACTTGAAAACTAAGCGCGTAATTTTCGCGTAACTGCATTTGCATATGGCAGAGTTTATGCTTGACTTCTAATCGTGCCGAATTGTTCATGGCGGCGGCGCAGGCGGCAATGTATGCTGCAACTCGGCAATTGGTCTACGTTTTTTTGTGTCCTTGATGCTGTTAGGATAACGAATGGGTGCGCAGTATGGGTTTCCGAGCGCCTTCACGTCCATCGGCCTTTTGTTAAAGTCTCTTCGAATGCGAGCTTGTGAAGGGAAAGCGTCGTTTGCGTTGTCAGTTACTTGCACTGTCAAAATTGATGGATCTTCTGAATCTTGCAAGATAGAAACAAAGGCTAAGTTGACGCGCTTTCCGCCGATGAAGTCATAGGCTAAGCCGTGGACCATGTTGCCACTAACTTTGCCTTTGAACAGAACACCGTCCATAGCAAACGGCAGCCGTCTACAAAGTTCCTGTGTTGCAATTGTACCGTCTACAGTGCCTTGTGCAGTGTGGATTTGAAGATAGACGTCGACGGCTGATAGTGTTACGTCTTCCGAATCAGTATAGCCCTCAGGATTGTTGGACCAGACTCCCGTCCATGACGCGTCGTCGTAATGCCACGATAGAAGGGAGTCGCGAGTTTTGACATATGCAGTTGGCAAATGTTCTGCGTTTTCAAGCGCAGTGATTCCGTTGAGAAGAACCCAGGCTATCGACACTACGATCATTCCTCCAACCACGCGTCCGACCGTAAAAATCTTTCGAAACCAGTGTTTTCTATCGACAGAAGGATCATTTTGTGGCTGAGTTTTGTTCTGCCGGCTCCGCCAAGGAATGTCTTTTCTGGGCTTCATATACTGGTCGCTGGTCATTTGACGTTGTAAGCGCTGACGTCTGGCAGGCTATCACAAGCGGCCGACGATGAAAAAGCTGATGAGCTCTTCAAAAATCGAGCTAGAATCATAAGCGCCATGTGGCAATAACCAATGTTTGAGGTCAACATGAACTTAACAATATCACCATATCAGATAAGTATGATGCGTGAGTGCGCGGCTATTGAACGCCATCAGCCCGCACTTGATGCGACCATGCTTCTTCGACGTCAACTCGAGCAAATTGAAGAGATGGAACGTCTCCGCAAGGTGGCTACGCAGGTCCAAGAGGTAGAGCGTATTCGTAAGATCGTGGAGTTGAACGAATTGTCTGCCACGGTGAAAATCCTTCAGAGTGCACGACAGCGCGTTCTCGAGATTGAGCGAGTTCAGCAGGCGATGGAAATCTTTGATCGTGTCCGACGTCAGATGGCGACCGTGTTACATGCCCGGCCGACTAGTCGTAACAAGACAGGTGCAAACGGCTTTGGACGAACTTCTGGAAGTAAGAAGAGCGCAAAGTCAACTGGCGGAGATAGCGGCGGTGGCGACAGTGACGGGGATGGGGAGGGGCCTCACCGCACTCGCCCAAAAAAGCGGCGCCCGCAGAAAAACCAAAGCACCAATCTCACGCGTTCGCCAAGCACCGCAGCTGGCGGCATCGTACCTCCGCAGTCTCCGTCTGTCCCCCCGCCTCAGCACACACCAAGACCATCACCTTCGCCTGAGTTGCGCCGCGCTGATCTTATTGGATACCTAACCGTCGTATGTTTCTGGTCACTCGCCTTTACTGCCGAGAGTCAGACTACCAAAATCCTAGCGATCATTGTGTTCGCCATAGTTGCCCTGTCTGTCATCGGGCATTCTGACGTGGCTAAGATGTTCTTAACTTCCAAGGCAATCTCGACCCTAATTGCTCGATTGTTTGGAAAGGATGGTGCCGAATGATTAGTACTTGGTCTGATAACCTATGCCTTGCTAAAGATCGGTGGTCCGGATAGTTGAGTGACCTGATCGGAATCTTGTAGCCAGCTGGATAATTAGTCTTCAAGTGGCATCAGGAGACGCCACCAGACACGCTCACGGACATCCAGCGCGCCGTGAGGTTCTTCTATCTGCAGCATCATGCGTTCGGCGGCAAGGTGCAAGGGCAGACCTGGGGCACGGCGACGACCACGCCGCCGATCAACTTGTTGAGGATCGAAGAGAACTTGTCCGCGGCTCATCTGCGGCTGTCTGGCGCCTACATCGAGAACATGGACTGGCACAAGCTGATGGAGCGGTACGACCGCCCCCACACGCTCTTCTACCTTGATCCGCCATATTGGGAGACCGAAGGGTACGGCGTCGACTTCGGACTCGAGGAGTACGAGAAGATGGCGGCCCTGATGAAGCGCCTGAAGGGGAAGGCGATCGTGAGCCTGAACGATCATCCCGAGATTCGTCGCGTGTTCGCGGACTTCCAGATGGACACAGTGCCGATCAACTATACGGTTGGCGGCGGGAAGGGCGTTGAGCGCGCGGAGGTCATCATCTACAGCTGGGACCGTGCGGTGGAGCCAGCCGGCCTGTTCTAGGTCTTCGGAGCGGCCTCTAGTTAGTGCAGACGTCTGCACAAAAAGAAGAGCCAGCTGTACTGGCTCTTCATCGTTCGACATAGGCTGCGTGCCATGATCGACTGTTAGAGCTAACACTTCAATCTTGATGTTCGCGAGTTCGGCAATCTCGCGATTGATCACGGAGAATTGGCGATTACATATTCATTTTTCTGGGAGCCGTAGCAGCGGATTTTCTATCTGCTGGACAGCAGGATTGCGTTTTTGAATATCCGCGCTCTCAAGGTGCTCCCGAGGCGGCGCATCAACCTGCGCGAAGCAGCCGCCTTTAACGGACAAGACACTCGCACTATGCGTGTGTGTAGTCTTAGTTACATAAGGTTCTTTTAGTAATTTTGAGGCCCATCCGGAGACAGACGTTCCATGCACCTTGTCGCCGATAGCTACCATTGAAGTGGAAAGATGGGCCTGGATCTCGGGTTCTTCATATGCTTCGCTAATTTCCGCGCTGCCGAAAATTGATAGGCTAAACGGGTATTGCATTTTTTTAGTTCGTTTGCAACGACGAGGTGGGAGGGCAAAAAACTGACGTGTAGCTAAATCCATTTTTTCGCCTTCTACCGAACTACCAGTACTTGCCGCATTAGCCATAGTTACTCGTTTTTGCCAGTTAGCGCTTCGGTTGATTTGATCTTCTTATCTTTGAGCTGTAAATAAGTGTAGACTTGTTCAAGAGCTTGGTTGATCGTATTCGGCTCCGCCTCAAAATAATCAGCTAGTTCTTGCGTTCGCAAATCAAAATCAAGAAGGCTTTCGAGTTGTGCAATCTCAGGGATAATGCTTTCGAGTGGCAAATCTTTTATGTCGGGAGCATATTGCTCTGCATCTTTCTCAAAATCTTCTTCCGAAATTGCTCCAAGCAAAAGCGCGGCGTAAGTTGCTTGATAATCGATATACTTCCGTTGCCACTTGGCGTACTTCTTCAATACCTCAACATCGCTGGTTGACTTATATCTTAAGTACCAGTCGATCTGCTCGTTCACCTCGGATGTTGGCCACGTAACTGTGAGCTTTGCCTTTGTGGCATTGTCAACAATCGTTCTGGTAATGGTATCGCTCGAAGATCGGAAAAGGCTATGAGGATTGTTTATCGAAAGAGGAGTGCTAGTCGATGTGTTGTCTATCGATAGCAACGAAAGAGGGCCGTTTTTCACGTCAGTTTTCCGTTAATTTTAAACCGCTGAAGTTCGAAAAATCATTTTTAATGAAATCATCGATAACTTGTATGAGTTCAATTGGTGGTGTTAGGTTAGGCCCATTGAGTTGCTGGCGGGGGCGGTCATTTACATCGATTTTAAATGCAAGCCCATGTTCGGTGACAGGCATGCTCTCAACATCAATATATGTATTTGCTAGTGCTTGAGGTGTTTGGAATTCGAACCGTCTTATCTCGAATACTCCGGCAGTGAAATTCAAGAACAAATCTTTAATTTTGAATCCGATCGTTACATTCGATGAGGCAACTTCGCCCACTTTGGGCCCGCTATAGAATTTTTCAGCGATGTATTGATGTAACTCTTGTGAGGAAGCTTTGCTAGGGAACGTGATTTCCATTACCAAGCCGCTTTGGCTGGTTATCACGTCGCCGAAAGCCCTATTCGCCCTGTCACAAAATTCAATCACATTCTTTTTACTCACTTCTAGCTGCCTGGCAATCGAAATATCAGATTCAGAGAAGCTCATGGATAACTGACAGCCAACTTGGGACACGGCAAGAGTCTTGGTTTCATCACCAAAAACTATTCGCGGTTGGTTTGGGTCGACAGTATCAGGGACATTAGTCTGCTGTGACTGTCCTTTGAAAAAGCCGGAAAAGGCCGCTTCAACTTGAGCTTGTTTAAAGCGCACCGAGCGGTCGAGTGTCGAAAATTTCAGTACATAATTGACCGACGACAGGGACGGTGAATTGGTGAAGGTCATGGTTAGCGCAGGTTAGGTAAGATTTTGTGCGTGATCATAACAGATTAATTGTGGTACAAGGTCAACGTTTGTCAACACAAATCTGCTTGGTCTTGGATCGGGGGCTGGCGTGGCCTTGCTCCAAACTCCCTTGTTTTCGCTCATGTCTCACTCATGCAGGACCAGTGCCTGCTTAGTCGAGCCGAGTGGCTATCTCTTCGGCAGACTCGTTATAGTACACCTGTAGTTGCTTGAGGTCGCGGTACCCTACCATACGCGCTAAGTCGAGCACGTGCAGTTTCTTCGCTAGCTTGGTGATTGCGAAGTGGCGAGTGTCGTGAAACGTGGCGTCGTCGATCGCGGCCCGCGCCTTCGCCTTGCGAAATAGAGCATCGAGCGACTTGCTCGAGACATCGAATATGGTGCCGCCTTCGTCCGGCGCAGGCAGCAGCTGGAGCCGCTCGACCGCTCGCTTTGTCAGCGGAACTTTCCGCTTGGCGCCGTTCTTGGTTTCGGCCAGCGTGGCCACGCGGCCGGATATATCGCGCGGAATAAGTCCGCAGATCTCGCCAGCCCGCATGGCTGTCTCGATCGCGAATAGGAACGCTACGGCGACGCGCTGGCTAACAGTCTCGGCCCGTTGCTCGTCGCCTAGGTCGAAACCCAACGCGAAGCAGATGCGCTCGATCTCGTCATCGGTGTACAGTCGGTCGCGCGGCTTCGATTCCTTCGGTCGACGTACGTCTGTGGTCGGACTGGCTGCAATCCACTTCCATTCCTTGGCTGCCACTGTAAAGACATTCGATAGCAGGTTCAGCTCTCGGTTGGCCGTTGAGCCAGTGACCTTGTCGACGTTAAGCCGGTGGTCTCGCCATTGCCGAGCACTTCTGAGGTCGCGTCGACGAGGCGGATGTCCCGGAACTGCATATCGCGAAACGGCGCGTCTTTGAGCTTCCAGTCGCCGATCGCTGCGAGCCGCAGCGCTTCGAGCCGGTGCCCTCGCTTCCCAGTGGACACTTCCTTTTCATATCAATCGAATGCATCGCCGACCGTTTTTCCTGCCTGTATGCCAGTTGCCTTGCCAATTCGGATCTCGGTTTCGCGGGCCGTCGCCTACGCTACTGCCTCGGCTTTCGTCGAGAACGTTCGCGACTCGCGGACGCCTTGGACCGCAACCTGCGCGCGCCAGCCAGTTTTAACCTTTGAATAGTTCGCCACGCCTTTCCCCCTGTTGAGTAGATGCGCGCGTAATTATCACGTAAAACGCGCGTAATGGATGAGGAGATAAAACGGGAAAAAGCGGGATCGTGTGGAGCATCATTTCGCTCCCTGCGCTTCCTAAGTCGTTGTTTTAACTAGAGAAGTGGGAAAATCCGGTGTGCTGCGTTGGGTTTTGTTGGTGCCTCCGGCCGGAATCGAACCGGCACGCCTTACGGCGCTTGATTTTGAGTCAAGTGCGTCTACCAATTCCGCCACAGAGGCCCAATAGCAGGCGCGCATCTTAGCACATGGAACGCACAACTGACCAGTGTGTGCAAGAAATGGCACAACTCGGCATCGGCGCCGTGCAAGCCGCCCAGGCTCTATTCACCTGCTCAGCGCGCAATCCGATGCTGCAACAACCGCAAGCTCCCCACCGGCCCGACTATCTCCAGCACGTGCTCGCGCACCGCGACATTGATCGCGCCTTCTTGCCCGCGCAGCCAGGGCCGTGGACGGAAGTAACGGATGCTGGTGCTGTCTGCCGCAGTACGCCGGTAGCCCAGCGCGCCGAGCGCTTCGTCGAGCGTGTTGATCATGTAGTGGGCATCGAAGCGGGTGCGCATCTCGAAGCGGCCGGGCCCGAGCATATAGATCGGCAGCAGGCCGCCCACGATGGCCGGCAGTACCAGGTAGGGCAGCGGGGTGCCGGGATCGATCAGGTGCAGCGTTAGCACCAGCAGCGGCAGGCCGCCCAGCAGCGTCAGCGCCCAGGGCAGGGACTGGCGCCAGGTGTCGATGCGCCGCAGGAATCCGGGCCGCTCCCGGACGCGCTCTATCTCTGACAACGTCACACTCTTCATGGTGATCTCTCCCTCGCAGCATCTCGTGCAACGGTCCATGTTGGCCTGTAATTAAACTGACGCAACACCCCATTCAGCCTGGTAGTTGATCTGCATTGACTCGCCCATTGTGACGAGCGGCACCAGGCCGGTGCTTGACTCCACGCAAACACGCATTCTTTGCGATTAGGTTCTCATATTGGCAACACTTGCCGCGCACAGGTGAATATCGTTGCTTACAAGCCTCATAAAGAAACAAGCCGCATGGTATGCGGCTTGTCGAGTTGCACCTTATTGAGTGCGGCGGAACAGCCTGAAGCGCTCGTCGCGGTCGGAGGCGCGCCGGCCTTCCCACAGCGGGATCGTGTTGCGCACGCCCCATTTGCGCAGCAGCGCGCGGTCGTTGCGGTTGCGCAGGCTGTCCTGCAGCAGCACGTAGTCGCACTTGCCGCCGGCCAGGGTGACGAAGGGCAGGCGTCCGTAATAGGCCAGCGAGGCGCGCTGGGCCGGGCCGACATTGGTCTCGATGCAGTCGGTGTCGGCCGGCAGGCGCGCCGCGATCTGCTGGGCCACGCCGGCGTAGCTCTTGCCGTAGTTCAGGTCAGGCAGGAACAGGGTCATCAGGAGCACCCATAGCAGGATCAGGCCGCCGGACGACAGCACCACCGCGCGCCACAGCACCGATGGCTGGCGCGACAGGCGCCAGTGCACCAGCACGACCCAGCCCACGCTGGCGGCCGCCGCCACGGTGAAGGTGACGATGCCGATTTCCGGCGTGAAACCGGGCACCAGCTTGAGCGCGTTCTTGGCCAGCTGGGCCGGCCAGCCGGTCAGCTTGGCGATCCAGAACAACCAGATGGTGGCGCCCAGCATGGTCAGCACCATCACCGAGAACCAGTCGATGGCGTTGATCGCGCCGCGCTTCATGGTCGGCAGGCCGAAGGCGGCCATCAAGGCCAGCGGCGGCAGCATCTTGAGGAAGTCGCTGTTCTCCGGCACCGGGTCGCACAGCAGCTGCAGCACCAGGGCCAGGAAGAAGAACACCGGCAGCACGATGTGCAGCATCTGCTGCTGGCGGCGCCAGGCCCAAACCGCCCAGATCGCGAATGGCCAGGCCGGCCAGAAGAACCAGACGCCGGTGCGGAAGAAAGTCTTGACCGCAACCCAGCCAGGCACGCCGAATTGCTGCGCGTTCCAGGCCAGCCAGTCGGCCACCGGCGGCAGGCCGAACGGCTGCACGACGACGGCGGGCAGGATCCACACCAGGGTCAGGCCGAGGCCGACGCCGGCCGCCACGAGCAGGTGGCGCAGCGCCTGGCCCGCCGGCATGTCGAGGTAGCGGGTGCAGGCGAACAGGGCCACGATCAGCACCAGCGGCGGCAGGAAGCCCTGGGTCAGGGTCAGGGCGCCCAGGGCGAGGCCGACCAGCACCGCGTTGCGGGTGCTGGTGTGCTCGACGTAGCGCACCGCGCGGTACAGGAAGTAGGCGAGCAGCGCGCCCTGCAGGGTGGCGGCCAGGGTCAGGTGGCTTTGCAGCAGCAGGCCCAGGCTGCCGAGGTAGATCAGGACCGCGGTGTCGCCCAGCGTGCGGCCGTAGTCGTCGGGTTCGGGCTGGCCGCCGAAGGCCAGGCGCAGCGGCTGCGCCTCGGCGCGTCGTCCGAGGTGGAAGGCGGTGTACCACAGCGACATCGTGCCCAGCGCGAAGATGCCGATGGTCGAGACGCGCGCGGCCAGCACGTCGCCCAGGATCCAGCCGAACAGCTTGATGCAGATGGCGCCCAGCCAGAAGGCCAGCGGGCCCTCGTCGACGCTGGCCAGGCCGGCGATGTTCGGGTACAGCCAGTCATCCAGGCCGCCGTGCGCCATGGTCCACATGATGCCGAAGCTGCCCGCGTCTTCCTTCCACAGATCGCGGCCGATAATGCCGGGCAGGATGTACAGCATGCCCAGCGCGAGCAGGGCCCAGCGGGGCAGCGCCAGGGTGGCGGCGGCGGGAAGACGGACTGGTTTCATCGGCAAATCGGATGGATGGAATAACTGCGTAGTATAGCTGCGAAAAAAAAGAAGCCGCTGAGGCGGCTTCTTTGGCGAAGCCCGGAGGCTTCGAAGATTCTACTGCGGCAATTAGCCGTTGGCGACCGAGGTCTTCGAGCCGACCGAACCGAACTTCTGGCGGAACTTCTCGACGCGGCCAGCGGTGTCGACGATCTTGTGCTTGCCGGTGAAGAACGGGTGCGATTCAGCGGACACCTCGATCTTGACCAGTGGGTATTCTTTACCTTCGTGGGTGATCGTTTCGCGGGTGTTGATGGTCGAACGGGTCACGAATTTGAAGTCGCACGACAGGTCGTGGAAGACGACTTCGCGGTAATCTGGATGGGTATCGGTCTTCATGGTTCTGCTTTCTATTGAGTTGGTAGCCAAACAGCACTTCGTCGGTCGAACAGCTTCTTGACCCGATTGCCGATCACTTGCCAGGGGTTGGACTGAACCGAAGATTATAAAACGGTTTCCGGCGCCAGGCAATGCCAAATAAAAAGGCAGCCCGAAGGCTGCCTCTGCACGCGGTGCATCGGGGCGGATCAGCCGCCGCGGCGCATCATGTCGAAGAACTCGACATTGTTCTTGGTCGCGCGCATCTTGTCGAGGATGAACTCCATCGCCTCGATCTCGTCCATCGAGTACAGCAGCTTGCGCAGGATCCAGATTTTCTGCAGCTGGTCGGGCTTGATCAGCAGTTCTTCGCGACGGGTGCCCGATTTGTTCAGGTTGATCGCCGGATAAACACGCTTCTCGGCCAGGCGGCGCTCCAGGTGCACCTCCATATTGCCGGTGCCCTTGAATTCTTCGTAGATCACATCGTCCATGCGCGAGCCGGTCTCGATCAGTGCGGTCGCGACGATGGTCAGCGAGCCGCCTTCCTCGACGTTACGGGCGGCGCCGAAGAAGCGCTTCGGACGCTGCAGCGCGTTGGCGTCGACACCACCGGTCAGCACCTTGCCCGAGGCCGGGATCACGGTGTTGTAGGCGCGCGCCAGGCGGGTGATCGAGTCCAGCAGGATGACCACGTCCTTTTTCATTTCGACCAGGCGCTTGGCTTTTTCCAGCACCATCTCGGCGACCTGCACGTGGCGGGTGGCCGGCTCGTCGAAGGTCGAGGCGACGACTTCGCCGCGCACCGAACGCTGCATCTCGGTCACTTCTTCCGGACGTTCGTCGATCAGCAGGACGATCAGGGTCACGTCGGGGTGGTTCGCGGTGATCGCATGTGCGATGTGCTGCAGCATGACCGATTTGCCGGACTTCGGCGACGCCACCAGCAGGCCGCGCTGGCCCTTGCCGATCGGCGAGATCAGGTCGACGATGCGGCCGGTGATGTTCTCGGCGCCGTTCATGTCGCGCTCCAGGCGCAGCGGTTCCTGCGGGTGCAGCGGGGTCAGGTTCTCGAACAGGATGCGATGCTTCGAGGCTTCCGGCGATTCGCCATTGACCTTGTCGACCTTGACCAGCGCGAAGTAACGCTCGCCGTCTTTCGGCGTACGCACTTCACCTTCGATCGAGTCACCCGTATGCAAGTTGAAACGACGGATCTGCGACGGCGAGATATAGATGTCGTCGGTCGAAGCCATATAGCTCGCGTCCGGCGAGCGCAGGAAACCGAAACCGTCCGGCAGCACTTCGAGGGCGCCGTCGCCGAAGATCTGCTCGCCTTGCTTGGCGCGCTTCTTCAGGATCGCGAACATCAGTTCCTGTTTGCGCAGGCGGGCTGCGTTGTCGATGTCGAGGCCGATTGCCATTTCCAGCAGCGCGGAAACGTGCATCGCCTTCAGTTCAGATAAATGCATGTGTGTGGGTGACCCGTGACGGGTGAATATGGTAGGGGAGGGGACTGCGTGGGTTAATCGAGGCGGGAGGGTGACTCCCGGCCAATATTGTGACTGCGTGGCGACTGCGCGGGCGCGCCGTCGCCGCTATATTACTTGGATCAGATGTTGCTGTCGATGAAAGCGGTCAGCGGACCCTTGGCGACGGCGCCGACTTTCTGGGCTGCGACCTGGCCGTTCTTGAACAGGATCAGGGTCGGGATGCCACGGATGCCGAACTGGGCCGGTACGGCCTGGTTCGCGTCGACGTCCATCTTGGCGATCGTGATCTTGCCTGCGTATTCCTTGGCTACTTCTTCCAGGATCGGGGCAATCATCTTGCAAGGACCGCACCACTCGGCCCAGAAATCGACCAGCACCGGCTGCTCGGACTTGAGCACGTCGGCTTCGAAGGATGCATCGCTGATGTGTTTGATGTTTTCGCTCATGGTTTCCTCAATGTGAGGTAAGAATCGTTATTAACGCCTTGAGACAAGTCATGCGGGACGTCTCGACCGGCTACCGTGTGTACTACCTTGCCAAATATTGCTGCTACACAATGGTGGAGGCACTGTGTGCGAATTTCAATATTGGAAGAACGGCTAGAGGGTGTCAGGCGGGGAATGAGGCGAATAATACCCCATTTTTTTAAACAGTGTTCAGGGCTTTGTACAAAATCTCAACATTCCAGCGCATCACGCAATTGCTCGGGCGCGAGCGGCTTGCGGAAGGAGCCGACTACCCGCAGTCCGAGGGCGCGCGCCAGGTCGGCCGCCGCCTCGCGCACCTCGTCTTCCAGGGCCGACAGCAGGATCACCTTGCCGGCGTAGCCAAGGCTGGCCGCGGCCTGCAGGAACTCGATGCCGTCCATCTCGGGCAGCACCAGGTCGCAGATCAGGACGTCGGGCATGGCTTCGTCGAGCCGGGCCAGGGCCTGGCGCGCATCGAGTTCGAGGGCGATCTCGCACGGCCCGCAAGCCGCCAGCATCTCGCGCATGACCTCCAATAGCAGGTGGTCGTCGTCGAGCACCAGCACGCGCATTAGCGCGGAAGGCGAATCGGCGGCGGCGTCGGGAGGCATGTGCGTCATTATCTGAAATGGGTAGATCGACGGCCATTATCGCGAAAAACTGGAAAGCAGGGTTGTCCGATCCGTATTTTTTTATTAAACACTACCGGTGAAGCGCGCCAGGTGTCCCGGATGCCACATGGTGGCCACCGACGCCACCCGGCCGGCCGAGGTCGTGCGCCGGTGCAGCACCAGGCATGGGGCGCCGGCCTCGACCGCCAGCAGGCTCGCCTCTGCCGTAGGCGCCGGCAGAGCCTCTATCGTATAGGTGGCCCCCTGCAGCGGCGCGCTCGCCATCAGGTGCTCGTTGGGCGTGATGCGCGAAAAATCCTGCTCCAGGTAGGCCGGGGCGCAGGCCGGGTTGACCCAGCGGTCCTCGAGCTGGACCGGCGCCTCGTTCTCGAGGTGGACGATCAGCGAGTGGAACAGGGTGGCGCCCGGCTCCAGGTCGAACTCGGCGGCCAGCGTGTCGTCGGCGTTTCTTGCTTCCAGCGCCAGCACGCGGCTGGCGTGCAGCTTGCCGCGCGCACGGATCTCGTCGGCGATATTGCGGATCTCGACCAGGGTGCCCTGGTATTTCTGGGGGGCGACATAGGTGCCCGAGCCCTGGCGCCGCACCAGCACCTGCTCGGCGGTGAGTTCGCGCACGGCGCGGTTGACGGTCATGCGCGAGACGCCGAACTGGCGCACCAGCGCCTGCTCCGACGGCACCAGCTCGCCCTCTTTCCAACGGCCGGAGGCGATTTCGCCAACCAGGTAATCCTTGATCTGCTGGAAAATGGGCGACTTTTCCTGCATGCTCTCTTGCGCGGTCTGTGCTTCCAAACTCAATCTCCGAATGCCTGGCCTTTGCGGCCACGCCCGATTCTAGCATCGGGATTCGAAAGCAAGACCCGGAGTGCGGCCCGGCGGCGGCGGCTTCAAGATGTCGCTATTGCTGAAGGAGGAGACCATCATGACGACAACGGATAGGGACGACATCGACGCCATGCGCTGGGACGCCGTACAGCGGCGCGACGCCGGCGCCGACGGCAGTTTTTATTATTCGGTGCGCACCACCGGCGTCTATTGCCGGCCCTCGTGCCCGTCGCGCGGCGCGAAGCGCGCCAACGTCGCTTTTCACGCCAGCAGCCAGGCGGCCGAGGCGGCGGGCTTCCGGCCCTGCCTGCGCTGCGCGCCGCACCTGCCGCCACTGGCCGAGCGCCAGCGCGAGGCGGTGGCGCGCGCCTGCCGCCTGATCGAGGAATCGGAGGAGGAGCCCGACCTGGATACCCTGGCCCAGGCCGCCGGCATGAGCCGCTTCCACTTCCACCGCGTGTTCAAGGCCCAGACCGGGATCACGCCCAAGGCCTATGCGGCGGCCAGGCGCGGCGCCCGGGTGCGCCAGGAACTGGAGGGGGGCGCATTGGTCACCGACGCCCTGTACGGCGCCGGCTATGGCTCCAGCGGGCGCTTCTACGCGGCGTCGAACGAGGTGCTGGGCATGCAGCCGTCGAACTACCGCGCCGGCGGGCAGGGCGAGACGATCCGCTTCGCCGTGGCCGAATGTTCGCTGGGCGCGATCCTGGTCGCGGCCACCGAACGCGGCATCTGCGCGATCCTGATCGGCGACCAACCGGAACCGCTGGTGGAAGACCTGCAGGCGCGCTTTCCCAAGGCCGAGCTGCGCGGCGCCGAAGATGGCTTCGAGCGCACCGTGGCGCTGGTGATCGGCCTGGTCGAGGAGCCGCGCATCGGCCTCGACCTGCCGCTCGACGTGCGCGGCACCGCTTTCCAGCAGCGCGTGTGGCAAGCCTTGCGCGCGATTCCCTCGGGCCAGACCGTGACCTATGCCGAACTGGCCGAACGGGTCGGCCTGCCCGATGGCGCGCGCGCAGTGGCCGGCGCCTGCGCCGCCAATCCTGTGGCAGTGGCGATTCCCTGCCACCGCGTGGTGCGTACCGGCGGCGCGCTGTCCGGCTATCGCTGGGGGATCGAGCGCAAGCGCGCCTTGCTCGATCGCGAGGCGGATCAGTGATCGTCGATTGGAATGACATCGCAGCCCAGCTCGACGACGCCGGCTGCGCCGTGATTCCGGGCCTGCTCGATGCGCGCCATTGCGCGCGCTTCATTGCGGCCTACGACGAGCCGCAGCGCTTTCGCAGCCGGGTGGTAATGGAGCGCCATGGGTTCGGCCGCGGCGAATACCAGTATTTCGGCTATCCGCTGCCGGAGCCGCTGGCCCTGCTCCGCGCCAGCCTGTACCCGCCGCTGGCGGGCATCGCCAACCGCTGGCAGGCGGCGCTCGGGCTGGACGTGCGCTTCCCAAGCGGCCACGCCGACTTCCTGGCGCAATGCCACGGGGCCGGCCAGCTGCGTCCGACGCCGCTGCTGCTGCGCTACCGCGCCGGCGACTACAACTGCCTGCACCAGGACCTGTATGGCGAACAGGTGTTTCCGCTGCAGGTGGCGGTGCTGCTGTCGCGGCCCGGCGAGGATTTCGATGGCGGCGAGTTCGTGCTCACCGAGCAGCGGCCGCGCATGCAGTCGCGCGCCGAAGTCGTGAGCCTCCAAAAGGGCGACGCCGTCGTCTTCGCCGTCAACCAGCGGCCGGTGCAGGGCACGCGCGGCGTCTACCGGGTGGCGATGCGGCATGGCGTCAGCCGCGTGCGGCAGGGCCTGCGCCATACCTTGGGGATCATCTTTCACGACGCGACCTAGTCCACCACCGCCGGGTCCCCGGCGGCGCATGCAGTACACTCTCCGAACCGTGCCCACGAAGCGCGGAAACATATCTATCGGAGAGAAGAAAAAGCATGCGCGCGCGCCAGATTTCCCTGCAGTGTTCCCTATTCGTCCTGGCTGCCCTCGGCAGCCTGTCGGCACATGCCGACACCCTGATCGACAACGCCAACGGCTATACCCTGAACGGGAAGGGTGAGCTGGTCCAGTTCACGTCGATCGCCTTCGACGACAAGGGCCGCATCATCGCCGTCGGCAGCGGTGCCGACGTCGCCGCCAAGGCGCCGAACGCGAAGCGCGTCGACATGGGTGGGCGCACCCTGCTGCCGGGCCTGATCGACGCCCATGGCCACGTGTTCGGCCTGGGCCAGCAACTGACCCAGCTCGACCTGTTCCACAGCACCTCGCTCGACGGCGCCCTGAAATCGATCGGCGACTACGCGCGCGCGAATGCGGATCACGCCTGGATCCGCGGCCGCGGCTGGAACCAGGAGAACTGGAAGCTGGGCCGCTTCCCGACGGCCAGGGAACTCGACGGCGTCGTGAGCGACCGCCCGGTATGGCTGGAGCGGGTCGACGGCCATGCCGGCTGGACCAATAGCCGCGGGCTGGCGCTGGCCGGCATCACGAACTCGACGCCGGACCCGGTCGGCGGCAAGATCGTGCGCGACGCCAATGGCGAGGCGACCGGCGTGCTGGTCGACACCGCCCAGGAATTGCTGACCAAGGTGCTGCCACAGCAGACCGAGGCCGAGGGTCGCGTCATGCTGGACCGCGCGCTGGCCGAGCTGGCGCGCGTCGGTCTGACCAGCATGCACGACGCCGGCGTCGACGTGGTCCAGGACCGCCTGTACCGCGCCTATGCCGATGGGGGCAAGCTGACCACCCGCGTGTACGGCATGATCGCCGGCACCGACAAGGACTTCGACCAGCTGGCCGCCAAGGGCCCGCTGAAGGACTACGGCAACGGCATGTATGCGCTGCGTTCGGTAAAACTGTATTCGGACGGCGCCCTGGGCAGCCGCGGCGCCGCCCTGATCAAGCCGTACAGCGACGAATCGCATTCGCACGGCCTGTTGTTCTATAAAACCGCGCAGATGGACGCGATGATGGCCAAGGCGATGCGCAAGGGCTATCAGGTCAACGTCCACGCGATCGGCGACGCGGGCAACAAGCAGATCCTCGACATCTATCAGAAAGAGCTGAAGGCGACGGGCAGCGCCGCGCAACGCCACCGTATCGAGCACGCACAGGTCGTGCTTCCTTCCGACATCCCGCGCTTCAAGACGCTGGACATCATCCCGTCGATGCAGCCGACCCATGCGACGTCGGACAAGAACATGGCCGAGACCCGCATCGGACCCGATCGCATCAAGGGCGCCTACGCGTGGCGCAGCTTCCTGCACCAGGGTTCGCGCATCGCCTGCGGTTCGGATTTCCCGGTCGAGTCGCCGAACCCGTTCTTCGGCATCCATGCGGCCGTCACGCGCCAGGATGCGCAGGGGCAGCCGGTGGCCGGCTGGTATCCGAACCAGGCGATGTCGCTCAAGGAAGCCTTCCGCTGCTTCACGCTGGATGCCGCTTACGCCGGGCACCAGGAGAAAGACCTGGGTTCGCTGGAGCCGGGCAAGCAGGCCGACTTCATCGTGATCGACCAGGACCTGTTCCGCATGCCGACCTACGACATTTACAAGACCGGCGTGTTGGAGACGTGGGTAGCGGGCCGCCAGGTCTTCAAAAAATGATTTGACGAGGTTGTATAGACAACCTAGACTTCAGAGCAGCTTTACGGTGCGCGCCGCTGGCGCGCGCCGTGTCACCGACCGAAGGAGCCGCCATGTCTCAAGATTCCCGCCATCTCGCCGATCCACGTTTCGACCCGACCCGGGTGATCCAGGCCCCGCGCGGCAGCGAGCTCAGCTGCAAGGGCTGGCTGACCGAAGCCGCCTACCGCATGATCCAGAACAACCTCGACGCCGAGGTCGCGGAAAACCCGCAGCATCTGGTGGTCTATGGCGGCATCGGTCGCGCCGCCCGCAACTGGGAGTGCTATGACCAGATCCTGGCCTCGCTGCGCGCGCTCGAGGACGACCAGACCCTCCTGATCCAGTCCGGCAAGCCGGTCGGCGTGTTCCAGACCCACCCGGATGCGCCGCGCGTGCTGCTGGCGAACTCGAACCTGGTGCCGAAATGGGCCGACTGGGAGCACTTCAACGAACTCGATCGCAAGGGCCTGTTCATGTACGGCCAGATGACGGCCGGCAGCTGGATCTATATCGGCACCCAGGGCATCGTACAGGGCACCTACGAAACCTTCGCCGAGGCGGGCCGCCAGCACTTCGGCGGCGACATGGCCGGTCGCTGGGTATTGACCGCGGGCCTGGGCGGCATGGGCGGCGCCCAGCCGCTGGCCGCGACCTTCGCCGGCGCCGTCTCGCTGACCGTCGAATGCCAGCAGAGCAGCATCGATTTCCGCCTGCGTACCCGCTACCTGGACAAGCAGGCGCGCGACATCGACGAAGCGCTCGCCATGATCCGCCAGCACAAGGACGCGCGCGAAGCCGTCTCGATCGGCCTGCTCGGCAATGCGGCCGAGGTGCTGCCGGAACTGGTGCGCCGGGCGAAAGAGGGCGGCCTGGTGCCGGACCTGGTCACCGACCAGACCTCGGCCCATGACCTGATCAACGGCTACCTGCCGATCGGCTGGAGTGTCGAACAATGGAAGGCGGCGCAGCAGGACCCTGCGCAGCATGCGCGCCTCAAGGCGGAAGCGGCGGCATCGTGCGCCATCCACGTGCGCGCCATCCTCGACTTCAAGGCGCTCGGCGCCCATGCCGTCGACTACGGCAACAATATCCGCCAGGTGGCGAAGGACGAGGGCGTGCGGGATGCCTTCGACTTCCCGGGCTTCGTGCCGGCCTATATCCGCCCGCAGTTCTGCGAGGGCCGCGGCCCGTTCCGCTGGGTGGCGCTGTCGGGCGACCCGGAAGACATCTATAAGACCGACGCCAAGATCAAGGAACTGTTCCCGCACGACGCGCGGGTGCATCGCTGGCTCGACATGGCGCGTGAACGGATCGCCTTCCAGGGCCTGCCGGCGCGGATCTGCTGGCTGGGCCTGGGCGAGCGCCATCTGGCCGGCCTGGCCTTCAACGAGATGGTGCGCACGGGCGAGCTGAAGGCGCCGGTGGTGATCGGCCGCGACCACCTCGACACCGGCTCGGTGGCCAGCCCGAATCGCGAGACCGAGGCCATGCGCGACGGCACCGATGCGGTGTCCGACTGGCCGCTGCTGAACGCCTTGCTGAACACGGCCGGCGGCGCCACCTGGGTCTCGCTGCACCATGGCGGCGGCGTGGGCATGGGTTACTCGCAGCATTCCGGCGTGGTGATCGTGGCCGACGGCACCGAGGCCGCGGCCAGGCGCCTGGCGCGGGTGCTGGTGAACGACAGCGCCTCGGGCGTGATGCGGCACGCCGACGCCGGCTATGAGAGCGCCATCGACTGCGCCAAGCGCAATGGCCTGAACCTCCCAATGATCAAGTAAGCAACCGATATGAACGACACGAACCACAGTCTCACCCTGCAACCCGGCGAATTGCGCCTGGCCGACCTGCGCGCCGTCTGGGCCGGCCACCAGCTGCTGGACCTGGCCACCAGGGCCTGGGACGACATCGCGGCCTCCGCCGCCACCGTCGACGCCATCGTCGCCAAGGGCGACCCGGCCTATGGCATCAACACCGGCTTCGGCATCCTGGCCAAGGCCCACATCCCGATCGAGCAGCTGGCCACCCTGCAGCGCAACCTGATCCTGTCGCATGCGGTCGGCACCGGTGAGCTTCTCTCGGACAGCATCGTGCGCCTGATCTTGCTGACCAAGATCGGCAGCCTGGCGCGCGGCTATTCGGGCGTGCGTCCGGTGATCGTCGAGACCCTGGTCGCCCTGTACAACGCCAACATCATGCCGGCCATTCCCTGCCAGGGTTCGGTCGGCGCTTCGGGCGACCTGGCGCCGCTGGCCCATATGACGCTGGCAATGCTGGGCGTGGGCCAGGTGCGCCACAACGGCGTGCTGGTGGACGCCGCGGACGCATTGCGCGCGGCCGGCATTGAACCAGTGACGCTGGCGGCGAAAGAGGGCCTGGCCCTGATCAACGGCACGCAAGTCTCGACCGCGCTGGCGCTGCACGGCCTGTTCATGGCCGAACGCCTGCTGGAGGCGGCGATGGTCACCGGCTCGCTGTCGGTCGATGCGGCGCGCGGCAGCGATGCGCCGTTCGATCCGCGCATCCACGCGGTGCGCGGCCAGCCGGGACAGATCGCGGCGGCGAAGATCTACCGCGAACTGGTGGCCGGCAGCGCGATCCGCGCCTCGCATCTGGTGGGCGACGAGCGGGTGCAGGACCCGTACAGCCTGCGCTGCCAGCCGCAGGTGATGGGCGCCGTGATGGACCTGATCGCCAATGCCGGCCGCACCCTGCTGATCGAGGCGAATGCCGTGACCGACAATCCGCTGCTGTTCGAGGGCGGTGAAATCATCTCTGGAGGCAACTTCCACGCCGAGCCGGTGGCCTTCGCCGCCGACACGCTGGCGCTGGCGATCGCCGAGATCGGCGCGCTGGCCGAGCGCCGCATCGCGCTGCTGATCGACGCCAACCTGTCCGGCCTGCCGGCCTTCCTGGTGCGTGAGCCGGGGCTGAATTCCGGCTTCATGATCGCCCACGTGACCGCCGCCGCGCTGGCTTCCGAAAACAAGTCGCTGGCCCATCCGGCCAGCGTCGACAGCCTGCCGACGTCGGCCAACCAGGAAGACCACGTCAGCATGGCGACCTTCGCTGCGCGCCGTCTCGACCAGATGGCGCACAATACGGCGGTCATCGTCGGGATCGAGCTGCTGGCGGCCGGCCAGGGAATCGAATTCCACCGTCCTTTGAAGAGCTCCGGGACGCTGGAATCGGTGCATGCCCAGCTGCGCCAGCAGGTCGCCCCCTACGATGCCGACCGCTTCTTCGCGCCCGACATCGAGGCCGCGCGCAAGCTGGTGGTCGACGGCGCGCTGTCGGCGTCGTGCAAGGAGTTGTTCACCGTACTGCACCCATAGGAGAAGAGTCGCGATGGAGTTCCGGTTCAAGGCAGGCAGGCTTCCCATGCTGGTATCGATGCCGCATGCGGGCACCGACATACCCGACGAGGTGGCGGACACGCTGGCGCCCTGCGCCGCCGCGCGCGCCGACACCGATTGGCATTTGCCGGAACTGTACGGCTTCCTCGAAGAGATGGGCATCTCGACCATCTCGGCGCGCTGGTCGCGCTACCTGATCGACCTGAACCGCCCGCCCGAGAACACCAATCTGTATCCGGGCCTGGACACCACCGGCCTGTGCCCGCTCGACACCTTCGGGCGCGAGCGTCTGTACAAGGAGGGCATGGAGCCCGACGCGGCGGAGGTGCAGCGGCGCCTGGATCGCTACTGGCGGCCCTACCACGAGCAGCTGGGGGCGGAGCTGGAGCGCCTGAAGGCCGAGCACGGCCGCGTGGTGCTGTGGGAAGCGCATTCGATCGCTTCCGTCGTGCCGCGCTTTTTCGAGGGCAAGCTGCCGGACCTGAACTTCGGCACCGCCGAAGGCAAGTCATGCGACCCGGGACTCGAGGAAGCCATTCTCGGCGTGGCGCGCGCGCAGGAGCGCTACACGATCGCCCTGAACGGCCGCTTCAAGGGCGGCCACATCACCCGCCACTACGGCCAGCCGGCCAGCGGCGTGCACGCGATCCAGCTCGAGAAATGCCAGTGCCTGTACATGAACGAGGCGCCGCCGTTCGAATACCGCCCTGACGTCGCGGGCCAGCTGCAACCGCTGCTGCGCGACATGATCAAGGCGGCGGTGAACTGGGTGCGTTCATGACGACAGCGCTGTTCGCACGCCATGCGCTGCTGCCGCAGGGCTGGCGGCGCGACGTATTGTTCGAATGGGATGCGCACGGTGATCTCACGCGGGTGGAGCCCGGCGCCACGGCTTCCGCCGGCACGCGTCAGGCAAAGTACGTCCTGCCGGGCATGGTCAACCTGCATTCGCACGCCTTCCAGCGCGCGCTGGGCGGCCTGACCGAAGTCGCGGGCGACGGGCCGGACAGCTTCTGGACCTGGCGCGACCTGATGTACCGCTTCGCCGCCCGCATCACCCCGGACCAGATCGAGGCCATCGCGGCCCAGCTGTTCGCCGAGTGCCTGCGCCACGGCTATACCTCGCTGTGCGAATTCCACTATCTGCAGCGCGACGTCGACGGCGCCGCCTATGCGCGGCCGGCCGAGACGGCCGAGCGCGTGGCCGCGGCGGGACAGGCCACCGGCATGGGCCTGACCCTGCTGCCGGTGCTGTACAGCCACGCCGGCTTCGGTGAAAAACCGCTGGCGCCGGCGCAGGCGCGCTTTCGCACGAATGTCGACGAGGTGCTCGGCATCGTCGAGGCGCTGGCCCCGCTGCGCGGCGGCCAGCTGGAAGTCGGCGCCGCGCCGCACTCGCTGCGCGCGGCCACCATCGACCAGATCCGGGCACTGGCGAGTGGCTTGCCGGCTGGCCGCCCGCTGCACATCCACATCGCCGAGCAGCAGGGCGAGGTGGAGCAATGCCTGGCGCATGCCGGACGGCGCCCGGTCGAGTACCTGATGGACCATGTCGCGCTCGACGCGCGCTGGTGCCTGGTGCATGCGACCCATTTGAACGATGCCGAGGTCGTGGCGCTGGCGAAAAGCGGCGCCGTGGCCGGCCTGTGTCCGACCACCGAGGCCAACCTGGGTGATGGCCTGTTCCCGCTCGCGCACTTCATCGAAGCGGGCGGACGTTTCGGCGTCGGCAGCGACAGCCATGTGTCGCAAAGCCCGGTGGAAGAGCTGCGCTGGCTCGAGTACGGGCAGCGCTTGCTGCACCAGAAACGCAACGTGGCGCACACGCCCGCTCAGCGCGATGTGGCCGACTTCCTGTGGCAGGCTGCGCTGCACGGCGGCGCGGCCGCGGCGGGGCGGCGCGTCGGGCGGCTCGAGGCCGGGAGCCGCGCCGACCTGCTGGTGCTGGACGAGGATCATCCGAACCTCGATGGCGTCGTTGAGGCCGAAGTGCTCGGACGTGTTGTATTCTGTGGCAACGACAACCTGGTACGCGACGTGCTGTGCGGCGGCCGCTGGGTGGTCGAGAACGGGCGCCACATGGCGCAGGAGGCGATCGCCGGGCGTTACCGGCAGGCGCTGAAGGAGTTGCGCGCAGTGTCCCAGGAGGTGGCGAAATGACTGTCTTGATTCCCTTTGCAGGCTTGTCCCCGGTGCCGTGGAAGAACGGCGGCGGCAGCACGATCGAGATCGCGATCGGCCCGCCTGACGCCGGCTTCGACGATTTCGACTGGCGCGTCAGCCTGGCGACCATCGCCGAGGACGGCGCGTTCTCGCAGTTCCCCGGCGTGGACCGCACCCTGGCGCTGGTCGACGGCCATGGCCTGACCCTGCAGATCGACGGCGAGCCGACCCTGATCAGCGACGCCGAACCCGTGATCGCGTTCGACGGCGCATCGGAAGTGCAGGCCCGGCTCAATCGCGGGCCGACCCTGGACTTCAACGTGATGTCGCGCAGCGAGCGTTGCTGGCACCAGTTCGGGCGGCGCCGCCTGAGCGGCGACTCCACCTTCGTGGCGCGCGCCGAGGTCACGATCCTGTTCCTGGCCGAGGGCGACAGCCTGCAGCTGGCCAGCGACGACGAGCGCATCGGCCTGGTGCGCTACGACGCCGTGATCCTCGACCAGGGCACGGTGTGGTCGCTGGAAGCGGGGCAGGCCACGATCTTCATCGTCGACGTCCACTATTATTCGGAAGATGACGACGAGGCGATGTATGACTGAAGGTCAGCCTGACTGCGTTTTCACCAACGTCCACCTGGCGACGATGGAGGACGGCTACGGCGAACTGCCGGACGCCGCGCTGGCGGTGAAGGATGGCCGCATCGCCTGGATCGGCAAGCGCGTCGACGCTCCGCAGGCAAGCCGGGTGCACGATTGCGGCGGCGCCTGGATGACGCCGGGCCTGGTCGACTGCCATACCCACGTGGTCCATGCCGGCAACCGCAGCAACGAATGGGAAGCGCGCCTGAACGGCGCCACCTATGAAGACATCGCGCGCCAGGGCGGCGGCATCATGTCCACCGTGCGCGCGACCCGTGAAGCAAGTATCGACGAGCTGGTCGCGGCCAGCCTGCCGCGCGTGCGCGCCCTGCTGGCCGAGGGCGTGACCACGCTCGAGATCAAGTCCGGCTACGGCCTCGAACAGGGCGCCGAAGAACGCATGCTGCGCGCCGCGCGCCGCATCGGCGCGCTGCTGCCGGTGCGGGTGGCGACCACCTTCCTCGGCGCGCACGCGCTGCCGCCGGAATTCGCCGGCCGCCAGGACGATTACGTGACCGAAGTGTGCGAGCGCATGCTGCCGGCGCTGGCGGAACAAGGCCTGGTCGACGCGGTCGACGCCTTCTGCGAACGGATCGGTTTTACCAGCGCCCAGACCGGGCGCGTGTTCGAGGCCGCGCGCAAGCTCGACCTGCCGCTCAAGCTGCACGCCGAACAGCTGTCGGACCAGGGCGGGGCGGAACTGGTGGCGCGCCATGAGGGCCTGTCGGCCGACCACCTGGAACACCTGAGCCCCCAGGGCATCGCGGCGATGGCGCGCGCCGGCACCGTGGCGGTGCTGCTTCCGGGAGCCTATTACTTCCTGCGCGAGACCATGATGCCGCCGATCGACGCGCTGCGCGAAGCCGGCGTGCCGATGGCGGTGGCCACCGACTGCAATCCCGGCACCTCGCCGATGACTTCGCTGCTGCTGGCGATGAATATGGCCTGCACCCTGTGGCGCCTGACGCCGCAGGAAGCGCTGCTGGGCGCCACCGCCTACGGCGCGCTGGCCCTGGGCCTGCAGGCCGAGATCGGCACCCTGACGGTCGGCAAGCGCGCCGACCTGGCATTGTGGAAGATCGCCCGTCCCGCCGACCTGGCCTATGCGATCGGCTTCAATCCCTGCCAGGCCGTGGTCAATGGCGGCGTCCTGCGCGCGCCTCATCTTCCTGCCTAGTCCGGCAACACCTGTCCCCTTACCGCAACACCCACAGTCACAGTGGGTAAGTGCTTGATCGCCCTCAAGCCTGGGTTTCGCACCTGGTCGATGATGGATTGAGGACGCAAGAAAGACTGGTAGTTACAGCGCCGGTTACAGCGGTAAGCAAATGTAAGCCTTAATGGATCATTAAGAATGGCCGACTATAGTCATTCATGTGATTCCCATCTCCCCTCCCCATTTGCCAAAATGGGTTTGCCCACGGTGCCAAGGCCCGTGGGTTTTTCTTTGTGCGTCGCTTTCTATTGAATGCTTTTAGTTGTTCTGCGCGAGTGACAGCAGGCTATCGCCGGTGACGCGGCAGATGCGCCAATCCGGCATGACATCCGCGCCCATTGCTTTGTAAAACTGGATGGCCGGCTCGTTCCAGTCCAGCACAGACCATTCGAAACGTCCGCAACCGCGTTCGACCGCCAGCTGCGCCAGGCGTTGCAGCATCTGCGTGCCATAGCCCTTGCCGCGGTGCGCCTGCTTCACGTACAGGTCTTCCAGATACAGGCCCTTTTTGGTGAGGAAGGTCGAGAAATTGTGGAAGAACAGGGCGAAGGTGACGACTTCACCGTTTTCTTCGCCGACGATCGCCTCGCACGATGGACGCGCGCCGAACAGGCCTTCGTGCAGCAGGGCTTCGGTGGCCACCACCATGTGTTCGAGTTTTTCAAATACGGCCAGCTCCACGATCATGGCGTGGATGTGGGCGACGTCTTGCGGCTGGGCGGGGCGGATGGAGAAATGAATACTCATGGCGATTCGATGGCATTGTTCAGGTTAGCGGATTGCACGCTCCTGGCGGCAGGCGCGCGCACGGCCCAGGCGACGCTGGCCAGGCATAGCACCATGCCCAGGAATTCGAGGGGGCCGGGGCGGTAGTCTTCAAGCTGGACCGACAGCAGCACCGACAGTACGGGCGTGACGACGCCGATGTAGACGGCCTTGTTGGCGCCGATGCGGCCGATCAGGGTGAAATAGGCGAAGAAGGCGATCACCGAGCCGAAGATCGACAGGTAGACCAGGCCCGCCCAGTAAGAGGGGCTGTCGGGCAGGGTGAAGGCATTGCCGTTGGCCAGCGACCATACCGCCACCATCAAGGCGCCCCACAGCATCGACCAGGCCATCGTCAGCGGCAGGTTGGAAGATTGTTCCTTGACCTTGTTGACCACGATGCTGCCGGCCGAGCTGGCCAGGGTGGCGGCCAGCGCCAGCACCACGCCGGCCAGGAAGTGCCCGTCGCCGCCCGTTTTCAATTCTTGCCAGGCGTCGCCGATCGAGTGCCAGAACAGCAGGGCCACGCCGACGGTGGCGACGGCGCCGCAGGCCCAGGTGCGGCGGCTGATGGCGGTGCCGAAGAAGATGCGGCTCCAGATCGGCGTCCAGAACACCATCAGCGCGAACATCACCGCCACCAGGCCGGACACGATGTGCTGCTCCGATTCATAGGTGCAGATGTACGAGATGCCAAAGGTCAAGCCGCCCTGCAGCGCCATCCAGCGATGGGTGCGCCAGGGCAGCCGCAGGCTGTCGCGGCGCACCAGGCAGATGGCGAACAGGGCGGCGGCGGCCAGGAAGAACCGGTAGGCCACCGACACGGCGGGAGCGGTGTGTCCCAGCTGTAGGGTGATGGCCCAGAAGGTCGAGCCCCAGATCAGCGAGGCGATGATGAAGAGGACGGGAGAAGACATTCGCGGGAGTATAGTCCTCCCGCTTTGTTCCTGCCGGCATCTTTTAGGGCAATGAGGCCGTGTGCTGTATCAAAACCGCAACATTGCCGCCCGGGCGATCAATAGGCCAGCCGCATGCGCCGATACAGGAAGCTCAGCACGAACAACGGCCCGATCAGCAAGAAGCGCAGGTCGTCGAAGAACGACGGTTTCTTGCCTTCGATATGGTGGCCGATGAATTGCCCGATCCAGGCCAGCACGAACACCCCGATCGAGGTCACCAGCACGGTCCCATCCGGCAGCATGTTCAGCAGCCCCAGCATCACGGCCGCCATCGCCGCCATCCCGAGCGCGAACGGCATCGATAGCCTGGCGTAATAGACGAGCGCGGCGGCCACGACGACCAGCGCCACGAGCGGGTGAATCGCCCACAGGATGCCCAGCAGGCTGAACACGATGGCGGGGATGCAGACGAAATGGATCAGTTCGTTGACGGGATTGCGGTGGCTCTCGGCATAGCGGGCCAGCAAAACGTCGATATCGCGCGGCGTAGAGGAAAATTCCATGACGGCGGTCTCCGGTTGTTATGTCGCCGATTCTACGCCCGCTTCAGTCTCCCTGTCCCGTTTGCCGCGCGCTTGAAGGCAGGGCCGGCACGGGCGCCGCGGTGTCGGCCGGTTGCAGGCGCAGGTTCGGATGGTTCGCGAACAATTCCGAAATCCATTCGACGAATACCCGCACCTTGGCCGACAGGTGACGGTTGTGCGGATAAACGACGTGCACCGGCAGCGGGTCGCAGCGCCACTCGGGCAGCAGGCGCACCATCTTGCCGGTGGCCAGGTGCTCATTGAGCAGGTAATCCGTCATATTGATCACGCCCAGCCCCGACAGGCCGGCCTGGATATAGGCATTCGAATCGTTCAGGGCGATCACGCCGGGCAAGGTCATCTCGATCCGCTCGCCGTCGCGGTTATAGTCCCAATTGGAGATCTTGCCGTTCTTTGCCGAGAAATAGTTGACGCAGCGGTGCCGTTCCAGGTCGCGCGGGTGCATGGGCATGCCGTAACGTTCCACATAGGCAGGGGAGGCGCAGGTGACGAAGTTGATCACCCCGACGCGGCGCGCGATCAGGTTGGTATCGACCAATTCACCGCCCCGCACGGCGCAATCGACGCCTTCCTCGACCAGGTCGACCGGGCGGTCGGTGGTGCCGAGTTCGAGCGTGATGTCCGGATAGCGCTCGAAAAAGTCGGGCAGGGCCGGAATCAGGATCTCGGTCGACAGCCCGGTGGGCGTGTCCACTCGCAGCCGTCCGCTCGGGCTGAAGCGGTGGCGCGATAGCGATTCCTCGGCGTCGCGCACGTCGGACAGGATGCGTACGCAGCGTTCATAATAGGCGGCGCCGTCCGACGTCACCGACACATGGCGCGTGGTGCGGTGCAAGAGCTTGGAAGCCAGCGACGTTTCCAGTCCCTGCACCAGGGTCGATACCGTCGCCTTGGGCAATTGCAGGGTCTCGGCAGCGCGCGTGAAGCTGCCGGCGTCGACCACTTGCACGAAGACTTCCATGGCCTGGAGTTTGTTCATATCCTGTTCTCCGGATCAAAGGGTAGAGCAAAATGCAGAGATTGTTCAGCAATCCGAACAATCAATTCGGTATTGCCATCTTTATCTGATTGTAGATGAAGACTATTATGTGTGCATCGCAACAAAGTATTTACCCAGAGAAGACGGAGCAGGACCATGAGCCATCGGAACATTCAGAACGGAATCTTTACCACGGTAGCAGTCGCCCTGAGCGGCGTCGCACTGGCGGCACTGCTCTGCACCGATGCCTACTCGCGCGCCGCCGGCGCCGAAGCACGTGGTTTCCATGCGCTGTCCCTCGAAATGCAGATGAGCTGCGTGGGTGATTGCGCCGGCGTCGACGAGCGCATCGTCGAGCTCCAGAAACAGGGTGGCGCCCGATGAGCGCCGTGCTGGAAGCCGTCGACCGCACCTTGAAGGTGCGCGAGCTCGAGGTTGGTGGCGCCACCGGCCCGCTGGCCGCACGACTGTACACCGCCGGCCCGGCGGCCAAGCGCGACATGCTGGTGGTGTACTTCCACGGCGGCGGCTTCGACAGCGGCGACCTGGACGAGTGCGACGACTTCCTGCGCAGCCTGGCCCAATGCGACCACCTGCCGCTGGTGCTGGCCACCACCTATACGCTGGCGACCGTGAGCCCGTTCCCGGCCGCGGTCGAGGATGCCCACGCGGTGCTGCAGTGGGCCAAGAAGAACAAGACCAAGCTGGGCTGGAACGGCAAGCAGATGGTTACGGCCGGCATCGAAGCCGGCGCCAACCTGGCGGCGGTCTGCGCGCTGATGTCGCGCGACCGCGGCGGCCCGGCCCTGGCTGGCCAGATCCTGGTCATGCCGATGCTCGACCCGGCCCTGTCCACCGGTTCGATGCGCCAAATGACCTATTGTGCCGATCGCGAAAAAGCGGCTACCGTATGTGCGGCCGCCTACCGCGGCTATCTGCCGCATGCGGCCGACCGCTCGCATCCGTATGCGGCGCCGCTGCACTCGAGCCGCCTCAAGAACCTGGCGCCGGCCCTGATCCTGTCGGCAGAGGACGACCCATTGCGCGACGAGGCCGAACAATACGGCGCCAAGTTGATCAACGCCGGCATCTGTACCACCGTGCGGCGCATGGCCGCACCCGACCTGCAGGATCCGAACGGGCGCAACGAGTGCGCCTGCAAGGTGCAGGCAATGCTTGAAATTTCCAGCTTCCTTGCGCGGCTGGAAGGGCGCGGAGGCGCCTGACCAGTCAGCACCAGTTCACCTGACGCCTGGCCGAGCCGGGCACACAATCGTATCGCAAGACACCGTGCCAGGTGCACTGGTGGGGGAATCGCTGTAACTGCGTCTTTCGAAGCTTATGCGTGTAAGTAAGAGTCAATCTACAAAGGAGGGTCGCCATGGATCACAACGAGCAGGCACGGGGCCGGCGGTTGCAAGCAGCGCGCGACTGTCCACGGGCCTGAGCCCGGGCGCTGCCGGCATGAACTGACCGGCCGCGCTTCATCTATTTCCTGATTTTTTTCCGCGCTGCGGCGCGGAAGGGGAGTCTTTTCGCCAGCGTTTCGCTCGACTCGACAAGTCGACGACGCCGGACGGGGTTTTATTGTCTTTTCAATCGTCGTGAATAAGAAAGGTTAATCATGAATAACCAACTAGAACTGGGCAAAACAAAGGGTCTGTTGCAGGGCAACCTGCGCGTGATCGTCGCTGCGCTGGCGCTCGCCGGCGTGGTCGGCGCCGGCGTGACCGGCTGCGCCGACGCCAATAGCAACGATGCACCGGCAGCGCCCCCCGCGCCGCCGGTGTCCGCTGCCGTGGTCGTGCAAAAGCCCGTCCTCGAGACCCAGGAATTCTCGGGCCGCCTGGAAGCGATCGACGTGGTCGAGATCCGTTCGCGCGTCTCGGGCTATATCACCGCCGTCAATTTCAAGCCGGGCGCCGAAGTCAAGAAGGGCGACGTCCTGTTCGTGATCGACCCGCGTCCTTACCAGGCCGAGGCCGACCGCACCCAGGCCGCCGCCGCCGCCGCCCGCGCCCGCGCCGACCTGGCGCGCCTGGAACTGCAGCGCGCCGAGCGCCTGCTGGCCGATAAAGCCATCGCCCAGCGCGAGTTCGACGAACGCGACGCCGGCCAGAAGGAACTCGACGCCACCGCCCGCGCCGCCACCGCCGAACACGAGGCCGCGCGCCTGAACCTGGCCTACACCCGCGTCACCGCCCCGATCGACGGCCGCGTCTCGAAAGCCGAGATCACCCTCGGCAACCTGGTCGACGCCAGCGCCGTGCTGACTTCGGTGGTGTCGCTGGACCGCATCTACGCCAGCTTCGACGGCGACGAAAGCACCTATCTGCGCGTGAGCCGCCGCACCCACGCCGGCCAGCCGGTCGAGGTGAAGGTCGGCCTGGCCGGCGAAGAAGGCTTCCCCCACGCCGGCAAGCTCGAATTCGTCGACAACCAGCTCGACAGCCGCAGCGGCAGCGTGCGCATGCGCGCCACCCTGGCCAATGCCGACCGCCAGCTGGCCCCAGGCCTGTTCGCCCGCGTGCAGATCGCCGGCGGCGCCCCGACCCAGCAAATCCTGATCCAGGACCGCGCCATCAACACCGACCAGGACCGCAAATTCGTCTACGTGGTCGATAAAGAGGGCAAGGCCGAATACCGCGCCGTCAAGCTCGGACAGCTGGACAATGGCTTGCGCGTGGTGCGCGAGGGCCTGAAACCTGGCGAGAAGATCGTCGTCAACGGCCTGCAGCGCGTGCGTCCCGGCGCGCCGATCGCCGCCCAAACCGTGCCGATGGTGGCTCCTGCCGCCGCAGCCCCGGCGGCCAAGGACGCCAAAGTGGCGCTGGCCGACGTCAAGGAGTAATCGAACATGAACTTTTCCAGATTCTTTGTCGACAAGCCGATCTTCGCGGCGGTGCTGTCGGTGATCATCTTCGTCGGCGGCCTGATTTCGATCTTCCAGCTGCCGATCTCGGAGTACCCGGAAGTGGTGCCGCCTTCGGTGGTGGTGCGCGCCCAGTACCCGGGCGCGAATCCGAAGGTGATCGCCGAAACCGTGGCCACGCCGCTTGAGGAACAGATTAACGGCGTCGAGGACATGCTGTACATGTCCTCGCAGAACACCTCGGATGGCGCGCTGATGCTGACCGTCACCTTCAAGATCGGCACCAACGTCGAGCAGGCCGAAACCGCGGTGCAGAACCGGGTCCAGCGCGCCTTGCCGCGCTTGCCGGAAGAGGTGCGCCAGATCGGCGTGACCACGGTGAAATCGTCGCCCAACATCACGATGGTGGTGCACCTGAATTCGCCCAATGGCCAATACGATGACCTGTACCTGCGCAACTACGCGGTGCTGAACGTCAAGGACCAGCTGGCCCGTATCAATGGCATGGGCGAGGTGCAACTGTTCGGTTCCGGCGAATACGCGATGCGGGTCTGGCTCGATCCGCAGAAGGTGGCAGCGCGCAACCTGACCGCGGGCGACGTGGTCGAGGCGATCCGCGAACAGAACGTGCAGGTCGCGGCCGGCGTGATCGGCCAGGGTCCGGCCAAGGACGCCGATTTCCAGCTGACCGTTAACACGGTGGGCCGCCTGCAGAGCGTTGAGGAATTCGGCGACATCGTCCTCAAGACCAATGCCGACGGCGGCACCACGCTGCTCAAGGACGTGGCGCGCCTGGAACTCGGTTCCAGCTCGTATGCACTGCGCTCGCTGCTGAACAACAAGTCGGCGGTGGCGATCCCGATCTTCGCCGCCCCTGGCGCCAACGACCTGCAGTTGTCGGCCGACGTGCGCGCCACGATGGATGAGCTGGCGAAGGACTTCCCGCAGGGCGTCGAGTATTCGATCGTGTATGACCCGACCCAGTTCGTGCGCGAGTCGATCGACTCGGTGATCAAGACCCTGCTCGAAGCCGTGGTGCTGGTGGCGCTGGTCGTCATCATCTTCCTGCAGACCTGGCGCGCCTCGATCATCCCGCTGCTGGCGGTGCCGGTCTCGGTGGTCGGTACCTTCGCCGTGATGCTGGCCTTCGGTTTCTCGATCAACACCCTGTCGCTGTTCGGCCTGGTGCTGGCGATCGGCATCGTGGTCGACGACGCGATCGTGGTGGTGGAAAACGTCGAGCGCAATATCGCGAATGGTCTTACGCCGCATGACGCGACCATCCAGGCGATGAAGGAAGTCTCCGGTCCGATCATCGCCATCGCACTGGTGCTGTGCGCCGTGTTCGTGCCGATCGCCTTCGTGGCGGGCCTGACCGGCCAGTTCTACCGCCAGTTCGCCCTGACCATCGCGATTTCGACCGTGATCTCGGCCTTCGTGTCGCTGACCCTGGCCCCGGCCCTGTCGGCCTCGATCCTGCAGCCGCATCATGCGCCGAAGGACCGGTTGACGCGCATGATCGACGCAGTTTTGGGGCGCTTCTTTGCCGTGTTCAACCGCTTCTTCGCCCGTTCGTCCGAAAAGTACGAAGGCGGCGTGAAGGGCGTCCTGCGCCGCAAGACCGCCGCCATCGGCGTCTACCTGGCGCTGGCCGTGGCCGCCGTGTTCATGTTCAAGGCGGTGCCGCCGGGCTTCGTGCCGCAGCAGGATAAAGCCTACCTGATCGGCTTCGCCCAGCTGCCGGACGCCGCTTCGCTCGACCGCACCGAAGCCGTGATCCGCCAGATGTCGTCCATCGCCAAGGAAATCCCGGGCGTGGAATCGTCGATCGCCTTCCCGGGCCTGTCGATCAACGGCTTCACCAATGCGCCGAACGCGGGCATCGTGTTCGTCGGCCTGAAACCCTTCAAGGAACGCACTACGAAGGAAACCAGCGCCGAAGGCATCGCGGCCGAGATCAACAAGCGCATGGGCGCCATCGAAGACGCCTTCGTGCTGGTGCTGTCGCCACCGCCGGTGAACGGCCTGGGCACCACCGGCGGCTTCAAGATGATGATCGAAGACCGCGGCAACGTCGGCTACGACGAGTTGAACAAAGCAGTGCAGGCACTGCAGGGACGCGCCTGGCAGACCCCGGAGCTGGCCGGCGTGTTCTCGGGCTTCCAGATCAACGTGCCGCAGCTGTTCGCCGACATCGACCGCGTGAAAGCCAAGCAGTTGGGCGTGCCGCTGTCTGCGATCAACCAGACCCTGCAGGTGAACCTGGGTTCGGTGTACGTGAACGACTTCAACCAGTTCGGCCGTACCTATCAGGTGCGTGTGCAGGCCGACGCCGAGTTCCGCTCGCACCGCGAGCAGATCGACCAGCTGAAGGTGCGCAGCAACAGCGGCGAGATGATTCCGCTGTCGTCGGTGATGCGCGTGAAGGACACCTATGGTCCGGACCGCGTGACGCGCTACAACGGCTATGTCGCGGCCGAGATGAATGGCGGCGCCGCCCCGGGCGTGTCGTCTGGCCAGGCGCAAGCCATCATGGAACAGCTCGCGAAAGAGACGCTGCCGAAGGGCGTGTCGTACGAGTGGACCGAGCTGACCTACCAGGACATCCTGTCGGGTAACACCATGATCTATGTGTTCCCGCTGTGCGTGCTGCTGGTGTTCCTGGTGCTGGCGGCCCAGTACGAGAGCTGGACCCTGCCGCTGTCGGTGATCCTGATCGTGCCGATGTCGATCCTGTGCGCGCTGGCCGGCGTCAAGCTGTCGGGTGGCGACAACAATGTGTTCACCCAGATCGCCCTGTTCGTGCTGGTGGGCCTGGCCTCGAAGAACGCGATCCTGATCGTGGAATTCGCCCGCGAACTCGAAGACCACGGCCGCAGCGTGATCGACGCCGCGCTGGAAGCTTCCCGTCTGCGTCTGCGTCCGATCCTGATGACGTCGATCGCCTTCATCGCCGGCGTGGTCCCGCTGGTGTTCTCGAGCGGCGCCGGCGCCGAGATGCGCCACGCGATCGGCATCGCCGTGTTCTGGGGCATGCTGGGCGTGACCTTCTTCGGCCTGTTCCTGACGCCGCTGTTCTACGTGCTGCTGCGCATGCTGGCCAAGCGCTTTGAAAAACCTGCGAAGGCGCCCGCCGTGGCGCACAACGCGGAAGGAGTACATTGAGATGAATAATCCATTCATTCGACGCGGCGTCGCGCCGCTGCTGGCGGCCTTGCTGCTGACCGCCTGCGCCACGCCGGACTTCGTGCAGCCGCACGTGGCCACCCCGACCGCCTTCCGCGAGTCGCAGGCCCCCAAGTCGGCCGACGTGGAAGTGGCGGGCATCGACGGCGCGCGCTGGAAGCCGGCGCAGCCGGCCGAAGCCCAGCCGCGCGGCCAGTGGTGGCTGGCCTTCAACGACCCGGCGCTCACCGCGCTGATCGAGGAAGCCGCCGCCAACAACGCCAACCTGTCGGTCGCGGCCAGCCGCGTCAAGCAGGCGCGGGCCATCGCCGGCATCGCCGAAGCTGATCGCATCCCGCAAGTGGGCGTCGGCATCGGCGCCCAGCGCGCACGCCTGTCGCCGCTGGAATCGAATCTGCCGCAGGGCACCGACACCGAAGCGCGCACCAGCTATACCGCGCGCCTCTCGGCCAGCTACGAGGTCGACCTGTTCGGCCGCGTGGCGGCCGGTGTCTCCGCAGCACGCGGCGACGCGGCGACGTCCGAGGCGAACTTCCGTTCGGTGCTGCTGTCGCTGCAAGCCGACGTGGCGCAGACCTATTTCAGGCTGCGCGCGCTGGATGCCGAACTCGTGACGGTGGACCAGACGGTGCGCCTGCGTGAAGAGAGTGTGGGCGTGACCCAGCGCCGCTTCGACCTGGGCGACATCGGCGAATTCGACCTGTCGCGTGCCCGCACCGAGCTGGCGACGGCGCGCGCCGAAGCGATCGGCGTGCAGCGCCAGCGCGCCACCACCGAGCATGCGCTTGCCGTCTTGCTGGGTAAACCTGCGGCCGACTACGTGGCCGGACCTAGCCCGCTGCTCGACGCGAACCTGATGCCGGCGATTCCCGCCGGCCTGCCATCGTCGCTGCTGGAGCGCCGTCCCGACATCGTCGCCGCCCAGCGTGCGATGGAAGCGTCCAACGCCCGCATCGGCGTGGCGCGCGGCGCCATGTTCCCGGCGCTGACCATCAGCGCCGACGGCGGCGGCGTGGGCGGCGTGTTTTCGGAAGTGTTCAAGTGGAGCAGCCGCTCGTGGGTGGTGGGGGCGCTGGCCTCGATGCCGCTGATCGATGGTGGCCGCAACCGCAACAACGTGCTGCGCAGCGAAGCGGCGCTCGAGGAATCGGTGGGCACCTACCGCCAGAGTGTGCTGGTGGCGTTCGCCGAAGTCGAGGACAACCTGGCCGGCCTGCGCATCCTGGCCGGCCAGTCGGCCCAGATCGACGCCGCCGTGGTCTCGGCGCGTCGCTCGGCCGATCTCGCGCAGAAGCTGTATGACGCGGGCCGTTCCAGCTACCTGGAACTGCTCGACGCGCAGCGCAACCTGGCGACGGTGGAACGCACCGCGGTGCAGCTGCGCGGCGACCGCGCGCTGACGACCGTGGCGCTGATCCGGTCGCTGGGTGGCGGCTGGGATGTCCCTCAAGCCGTGAGCGAGACGGTGGCGCAGCGTTGATCTGACTACCCCCTGGCAAAGTTGTTTGCCCTTTGCGGCGGTGCGTGAAAGCGTACCGCCGCTTTTTTTTGCGTGAGGTAGCAAAACTACATATTTCACCCGGATTCAATTGACACATTGATGGCGCGGGCAGAGACTCATTCTGTCGAACTCATCGGTGGTGGAGATTCTTGGAGGAAAAAGGTAGTTTTTCTACCTGGCCTGTCGCAGTCGGTGAGCGTGACAAGACGCTGATTTTTGAAGAAACCAATCAAACCGCAAAAAATCGGAGGAGACATAAAAATGAAGAAGAGCATCATCGTCATGCTGGCGGCGAGCGCCCTGGCTGTTTGCGCCGGCGCCAGCGCCGCCACTCCGCCGGCCCAGTCCGGCAACAGCCAGGCCGTCCTGCTGCAGGGCTTCCATTGGAATTCGTCGGGCTATCGCAGCCCGAACTGGTACAACACCTTGCTCGGCAATGTGGGCGACCTGAAAGGGATGGGATTCACCCACGTCTGGTTCCCGCCGCCATCGGATTCCGCCGCTTCGCAGGGCTATCTGCCGCGCCAGCTCAACGTACTGAGTTCCAGCTATGGCAGCTCGGCCGAGCTGACCAACGTCGTGCGCGCCTTCACCAACAACGGCATCAAGGCGGTGGCCGACATCGTGGTCAACCACCGCGTCGGCACCACCAACTGGTCGGACTTCACCAATCCCAACTGGACCCTGCACACGATCGTCAACAACGACGAATGCAATTGCGGCTTGGGCAATCCCGACACCGCCCTGGGCTTCGACGGCGGCCGCGACCTGGATCACCGCAACGTGGGCGAAGTCCAGAACGGCATTGTCACCTGGCTGAACCACACCTTGAAACCGGTGGGCTTCAGCGGCATGCGGATCGACTATGTGCGCGGCTTCAGCCCGAGCTATGCCGGCCAGTACGCCAACGCCTTCGGCGCCGAATTCTGCGTCGGCGAGCTGTGGAACGATATGAACCTGAACAATATCGACGCCCACCGCCAGGAAATCATGAACTGGATTAACGGCACGGGCGACAGCTGCGGCGCCTTCGATTTCACCACCAAGGGCTTGCTCAATGATGCGCTCGCGAACGGCAATTACTGGCGCTTGCGTGACTCATCCGGCAAACCGCAAGGGGCGCTGGGCTGGTGGCCGGCAATGTCGGTGACCTTCGTCGATAACCACGATACCGGTCCGTCCGAAAGCTGCGGCAATGGCCAGAACTACTGGTCGGTGCCGTGCGGCTCGGTGATGGAAGGGTATGCCTATGTGCTGAGCCATCCGGGCATTCCGACCGTGTACTACCCGCACATCTATAACTGGAACCTCAAGACGCCGATTTCGGCGCTGATGGCGGCGCGGCGTACGGCGGGCGTGCATTCGACGTCGCCGGTGGCGATCCAGCAGGCGACCCAGGGGCTGTATGCGGCGATCATCAACGGCAATACGCGCCAGCTGGCGATGAAGATCGGGCCGAATAGCTGGAGTCCGGCGGGCAGCGGGTGGGTGCTGCAGACGTCGGGGAATAATTACGCGGTCTGGATCAAGTAAGGTCCGTCTCTGAACCGGCTGCCACGCGGCGGCCGGCTTCCTTTCTAAGCAAGAAATCAGTGATACGTGCAAACCCGGCGGCCGGGTTTCAAGCTGTCAGGTCTGCCTATCGCTACAATGCCTCCATGCAGAACGCAACCGTCCCCACTCTCACCGGCCTGGCGCCGATTCTTGATGCCGGCGTGCGCATCCTTGTTTTGGGAAGCTTCCCTGGCGCCGCTTCACTGGCCGCCGGCCAGTATTACGCTCATCCGCGCAACCAGTTCTGGCGTCTGATTTCCAGCATTGTGGGCGAGGATCTGGCGGCGCTGCCTTACTCCGAACGCTTGCCGCGCCTGCTGGCGCATGGCATCGGCCTGTGGGATGTGCTGGGCGAGTGTGAGCGGGTCGGTAGCCTCGATTCGGCGATCCGCAAGCCGGCTGCCAATGACTTCGACCGACTGCGCGAGCTGTGCCCCTTGCTCGAGACGGTCGGCTTTAACGGCCAGGCCTCGGGCAAGTTCGCGCCGCAATTCGCCGCCGCCGCTTATCGTACCGTCGTGTTGCCATCGAGTTCGCCGGCGCATATGTCGATGTCGTTCGAACAGAAGCTGGCTGTGTGGTCGCGACTCCGTGGCGACGAGCAGCGCGGCTAGCGAAGACGAGTCCCCGTCGTCGCCACCTTGCGCAAATGCGCCAGCTTGGCCGAATACACCTCGCGCATATCCCCGCGCGTGCTGTGATCGACCGCCAGCGCGATATGCTCGCGCGCGTCGCCCAGATGCCCGAGCTTGAGGTGCGCGATCCCCAGCCAGAACCTGAACTCATCGTTGTACGGCGCCCGCTTCACCTCGCGTGCGAAATGCGCCACGGCCCCATCGAAGTCGCCCGCCTTGAGCGCCACCATGCCCTGGTCGAAATAGTGGTACGGCGGCGTCGGCTCGATCGAGGCGATCCGTTTGGCCAGCGCCTGCGCTTCCAGCGGCCGGCCCAGCGTCAGCAGCAGTGGCTCCAGGTTGCGCAGTACCGACAGGTTCTCGGGCTCGCGCGCCAGCGCGGCCTGGAAGGTGCGCTCGGCCAGCGCCAGCTCGCCGTGGCGGTGGTAGATCACGGCCAGCGTATTGAGCGTGGTTGCCGTTCCGGGACGCGCCGCCACCGCCGCGCGCGCCCACCAGTAGGCATCGTCGATGCGGCCCTGTATCAGCGCTTCGGCGGCGCGGTTGTTCAGGTAGAGGGCGACGACGTCTTCTTCTTCGAGTTCGCGGGTGCGCAGGCTGGCGGCTTCGTCGCGCGGGATGAAGTCGACCACCAGCACCCGCTCGGGGTCGTAGCCGCGCAGGACGTCGGACGCATGCTGCCCCAGGCTGATGTTGATGTGGGCGCTCGACAGGTAGATGCCGTCGGTGCGGCTCCAGCTGTCCGCCACCTCCACGCTCCGGAAGCGCACCGGCATCCCGAGTTCCTTCGCGAAGGCGGCCGTCATGACGACCAGCGACAGGCAGTTGCCCATGCGCGCCTCATACGTTTCGCTGGCGGTGCGCGTGATGCGCGACTCGTATTCCAGTTTCAGGTCGGTCTTGCTGTACAGCGCATCCACCAGCCCATGACGCATGCCCTTGGCGCGCAGGCGCTGGGTGAAGGTGGCGCTGTGCAGGTAGTCGCGCATCGCGGGGCTCAGCGTGAACAGCTCCTGCGCGCCGACAGGTTCGGACGGCGGCGCGAAGCGCTCGTCGGCGAACAGCGCGGGTGGGGGAGAGGAGGGGACGGTGCTGGCGCAGCCGCCCAGCAGCAAGGACAGCGACAGCAGTCCGGTCACGAGGCGCTTCATGTCTCCTCCCTGTACGTGCGGGTATTTACATGCCAGTATCCGCTCGCCTCAGGCAGAAGTCAAAGAGGTTCAATCCTCGTGGAAGGCTTCCAGCAATTCGTCCAGGATCTCGGCGGTTTCCTCGCTTGATAAACCGAGATAGGCGCACGCCGCGGCGCCGCCCTTGTTCCACTCGTTCGACTCGGCGTGGCCCTGGTAGCGGCAGATCGCACTCTCGGCCAGCAGCGACAGCGCGACCAGCGAGCGTACCGGCGAGGCCGTCGACGCGTCTTCGATCACCGCGTAGTCGTGGTGGTGCAGGATGGCCCACGACACGTGGTCCGACAGGCCCCAGTTACGCGCCAGCAGGCAGCCGACGGCGGCGTGGCTGGTGTCGTGGCGTTCGACTTCGAGCGCGGTGAAGGGGCGGACCGCTTCGAGCGAGGCCGCGCCATAGGTGACGTTGTAATCCTTGAAACGCTCCATCAGCAGCGGCACGCCGGTATCGCAGAACAGGCCGAAGGTGTGGGCCACGTCCGCTTCGCCCATGCGCAGGCGGCGCGACAGGAACACCATCGCCTGCGCGCGGCGGGTGGAGATATCCCAGAAGCTGGCAAGGGCCGCGCTGTTGGCGGGAATCGCCTGGCGCGCCAGCAGACCGGTCATCATCGCAGCCACCTGGTTAATGCCGAGGAACAGGATGGCCTGCTCGATCGACTTGGCCTTGCGCCGGCCGCCATAGATGGCCGAATTGGCAAGTTTCAGAAGGGCGCCGGACATGCCGACGTCGCTCGCCACGATCTTGCCGATAGCGTCCAGCGACGGATCTTCCGCTGCCAGTTCGCGCTGCAGGTCGGCGAGCAGGCTGGGCCGAGGCGGGATGCGGATCGATTTGATCAGGGCATCGACCTGGTCGATCTGCGGAATGGGCTCGACGACGGTGTTCATGGAGGTGGAGGCGCGAATGGGCTTCGCGGAAATGCGGAGGACCCTGCCACTATACCCGAGTCATTTCTTTATTGCAGCAAGGCAATGCCATTATCACTCTGTTCTTGTATCAATTTCACCAAAACGGCGGGTCACGCTGTCCCACGCTAGAATCGTCGCATGGCTATTTCTACAATTGCAGGGATCGATTTTTCGGCGCCGGCAGATGTCGTGGCGCAGCAGTTGATCGGCGTCACGGTGCTAGTCGATGGCGTCGGCGGCCGCATCGTCGAGACCGAAGCCTATGACCATGAAGACCCGGCCTCGCATGCCTATTCCGGGCCGACCGAGCGCAATGCCTCGATGTTCGGGCCGCCCGCGCATGCTTATGTCTACAGGTCGTACGGCATCCACTGGTGCCTGAATTTCGTGTGCCAGGAGGCCGGTCACGGCGCCGGTGTCCTGATCCGGGCGCTGGAGCCCGTGGCGGGACTGGATGTCATGCGCGCGCGGCGGGATGCACTGGATGAGCGCCTGCTGTGTTCCGGGCCGGGCAAGCTGTGCCAGGCACTGGGCGTGACCCGTGCGCACAATGGCATGGCGTTGTCGGAACGACCATTCGAACTGCTGCCGGCCGAGCCGGGATTGACGCTCGTGGCCGGGCCGCGTATCGGGATTTCGAAGGCGGTTGATGTGCCCTGGCGGTTTGGGTTGGCGGGGTCGAAGTTCGTTAGTCGGCCATTCAGGTAGTACTTGGGCACCCGCCTTCGCGGGTGCGACGTGTTCATGTAGCGATATGCGCTCAGGCGCGCCGCCGCGCTGGCGCCGCGGGCAGGGCCCGCACCGGGCCGCCCCGCATCGCGCTGCCCGATGCGCGCCGTTCGCCCACGCCCTGGAAGCCGGTTTCCGGCGCTTCTTCCGCGACCGTTTCCTGTTGCGTTTCGACGCCCGCGACATCGGCGTCCAGGCCCGGTGCGATGCGGAAGATCGCCACCGCCTTCGCCAGGTTCACGGTCTGCTCGTGCAGGCTTTCGGCCGCCGCCGCGGCTTGCTCGACCAGGGCCGCGTTCTGCTGGGTCATGCCGTCCATCTGTCCAACCGCGCGATTGACCTCGGCGATGCCGTCGGCCTGCTCGGTGCTGGCGATGCTGATGCGGCCGATGATGTCGTTCACCTGGCGCACCGAGGACACGATGTCGCCCATGCTGGCGCCGGCTTCGCTGACCGAGGCGTTGCCGCGCTCGATGATGTTCACCGAATCGGCGATCAGGCTCTTGATCTCCTTGGCCGCCGCCGCCGAGCGCTGGGCCAGGGTGCGCACCTCGGAGGCCACCACGGCGAAGCCGCGTCCCTGCTCGCCGGCGCGCGCCGCTTCCACCGCCGCGTTCAGGGCCAGGATATTGGTCTGGAACGAGATGCCGTCGATGACGCCGATGATCTCGACGATCTTGCGCGAGCTGGCCTGGATCGACTCCATCGTCGTCACCGCCTGATGCACCGCCTGGCCGCCGCGCGATGCCAGTTGCGACGCTTGCGCCGCCAGTTCCGAGGCCTGGCGCGCATTGCTGGCATTGTCCTTGACCGCCGTGGTCAGGGTCTCCATGGTGCTGGCGGTCTGCTCGAGCGAGCCGGCCTGCATCTCGGTGCGGGTCGACAGGTCGAGGTTGCCGCTGGCGATTTCCTGCGACGCCGTGTCGATCGAGCGCACCGCATTCATCACGCTGTGCAGGGCGGCGTTGAGGCGCGCGATGGTGTGGTCAAGCGCGCGCGCGGTGTCGTCGATCTCGTCGCGGCCTTTCGCCTGCAAGGGCGGCGCGTCGAGCCGGCCCTCGGCCAGTTCGCCGACCGTGTGCGCGATCGAGTTGATCCCGGCCAGCATCGAGCGCCGCACCAGCATCGTCACCGCCAGCGACAGCCCGATCGACAGCAGCACCAGGCCGGCCATGCTCAGGCCCAGGCTGCGGAACTCGGCCTTGGCGGCGGCATGGGCATCCTCGCTCATCTTCTTTTCCAACTGGGCCAGGCGCGTCAGTTCGGCGTCGAGGGCGACGAACTGCTGCTCGGCCTTCTGCATCGAGTTGGTGGCGATCGACTGGTCGATCGAGGCCATCTCGATGGTCTCGCCGACCGCCTTGCGGTAGCTCGTCAGCGCCGCCTGCGAGGCCTCGATCGGCGCGCGCTCGTCCGCTTCGGCGCTTTGCGCGAACTTGCCCAGCTTGTCGCCGATGGCGGCGTGCCGGCGCCCGATGTCGGCCGTCAGGGCCGTCAGGCGGTTCTGGGCGAAGCTGCCGTTGACCCAGGCAAGCAGCTGGTAAGCGTTGGCATGCGCGAAGCGCGCCTCGCCGGCGACGTCGGCCACTGCCTGCAGGCGCGCGGCGCGCACCTGCACCATGTGTTCGAGCGAGGCGTTCTGGCGCACCATGCCGTAGTAGGCGGCCGCCGAAAGCAGGGTCAGCAGGACCAGCACGAGTCCCGGGGCCAGCAGCAGTTTCTGGCCGATCCGCAGTTTGTTCAGCATGGGTTTACTCCGTGAGAGGTGGCTGCTTCCACCATGCTGTCGCATTCAGAGCAGCCGTCGTCCCCGCGAATGCGGGGACCCAGGTTTCCATGCGCCGACGCGATGTCGGCAGCATTCACTTCTTGTAGATGCCGGCCTCCAGCACCACGTCGTCGACCAGCAGGATGTAAGTGGTCTTCGGCTCGATCTTGCCGGTGGTCGGATTCTTGTACTGGTAATCGACCCAGCCCTTGCCCTTGGCCGCAGCCAGCTCGATGATCTCGCGCCGGTATTTCTTGCCGTTCGCATCGGGCACGTCGGTCAGGTCCTTGCCGACGATCGACGGGTTGTAGGGATGGGCCAGCACGATGCCGGTCTTGACGTCGCGCAGGTCGACATATAGCGAGCCCTGGACGAAGTTCGGATCCTTGGCGTTAATGAGCTTCATCATCTCGGCCTTGCCCTTGGCCTTGATCACGGCGGCGCCGCGCTCGGCCATCGCGATGGCGTCCTTCTCGGTCGGTTCGTTGGCCAGTGCGTTCGTGGCGGCCAGCCCCAGGCAGAGGGCGGCGGCGGTGACGATCATCTTCATGGGGCGTTCCTTTCAGGTGAATGCTTATAAGATATTTCTCAAGTGCACGGACTAATGTACCGAGCTCCGACGGGGTGGGATTGCGTTCGCACAACGGCAGAGGCTGCCAGCCGGTCGCGTTGTGTCCTTGCCTCATTTCGCCACGCCATGCCGCAGGTTTGTCCAAACACCGGTGCCAGAAACAGTGTGGTTGATTGAATGCAATTCCTGTTGCATACAGGCTCCCTAAGATGAGTGCTTCCCGGCAACTTGCCGCCTGTCATCTCACTGGAGAATTCTCGTGACCACGACTGCATCGACGCCCTCCAAGTTCAAGCCGTATACGCGCCAGTCCATCGTTACTGCGCGCCAATGGGAATGGCTCACGCCCGAGCTGCAGGAAGCCGTACAAGTGGTGTCCCACGTGCTGCCGTTTCGCACCAACGCCTATGTGATGGATGAGCTGATCGACTGGAAGCGCGTGCCGGACGATCCGATCTATCGCCTGACCTTCCCGCACCGCGACATGCTGCCGGCCCAGGAATACGAGCAGCTGCGCGAGCTGGTGCTGTACAAGAAGGACGATGCCGCGATCGCGCGCCTGGTGCACGACATCCGCATGCGCATGAACCCGCATCCGGCCGGCCAGATGACGCACAACGTCCCGCGCGTGAACGACGCGCCGCTCAAGGGCCTGCAGCACAAGTACAAGGAAACCGTGCTGTTCTTCCCCAGCGCCGGCCAGACCTGCCACGCCTACTGCACCTTCTGCTTCCGCTGGCCGCAGTTCGTCGGCATGGAAGAGATGAAGTTCGATGCGCGCGAATGCGGCGAACTGGTGGCCTACCTCAAGATGCACCAGGACGTGACCGACGTCCTGATCACCGGCGGCGACCCGATGATCATGAATACGCGCTCGCTGGCCGAATTCCTCGAGCCCCTGCTGGCGCCCGAGCTGGCCCACATCCAGAACATCCGCATCGGCACCAAGTCGGTCGCCTATTGGCCGCAGCGCTTCGTGTCGGACAAGGACAGCGACGACCTGCTGCGCCTGTTCGAGAAGGTGGTGGCGAGCGGGAAGAACCTGGCCATCATGGGCCACTACAACCACGCGGTCGAACTGCGGGCGCCGATCGCCCAGCAGGCGGTCAAGCGCATCGTCGGCACCGGCGCCACCCTGCGCATGCAAGGGCCGCTGATCCGCCATATCAACGAAGACCCGAAGAGCTGGGCCGAACTGTGGACCACCGGCGTGCGCCTGGGCGCCATCCCCTATTACATGTTCGTCGAGCGCGACACCGGGCCGCGCGACTACTTCGCGCTGCCGCTGGCGCGCGCCCACGAGATCTTCCAGGAAGCCTATTCGATGGTCTCGGGCCTGTCGCGCACCGTGCGCGGGCCGTCGATGAGCGCCTTCCCGGGCAAGGTCGTGATCGATGGCGTGGTGACCATCGACGGCGAAAAGCTGTTCGCGCTGCAGTTCCTGCAGGCGCGCAATCCGGAATGGGTGCGCCGCCCGTTCTTCGCCAAGTTCGACCCGAATGCAACCTGGCTCGATCACTTGACCCCCGCGTTCGGGCGCGACCGCTTCTTCTTCGAGGTGGAAAGCGGCGGTCCGCTGCGCGGCCCGGGCGGACGGGTGATCCCGCTGGTCCCGGCCGGCCAGCGCGGCGAAGCCCAGCCCGACGCGGCCTGATGCCAGTTCCCGGTCCGATGATGCCAGCCAGCCTGGCTTCCCCGGCACCCCTGCGCCTGTCCGGCGTGGGGGTGTTCTTCTACGTGTTCCTGCCGTTCGCGCTGGGGCACTTCCTGTCTTCGCTGCTGCGCAACGTGAACGCGGTGCTGGCTTCGCACCTGGTGGACGCGCTGGCGCTCACCCCTAGCAAGCTCGGACTGTTGACCAGTGCGTTCTTCTTCGCCTTCGCCCTGGTCCAGCTGCCGGTGGGGATGGCGCTGGATCGCTACGGGCCGCGCCGGGTGCAGGTGGCGATGCTGCTGTTCGCCTCGGGCGGCGCGCTGCTGTTCGCGAACTGCAGCGGCTTTTATGGCCTGCTGGCGGCGCGCGCCGTCATGGGCTGCGGCCTGGGCGGCTGCTTCATGGCGGCGGTCAAGGCGATCTCCACCTGGATCGCGCCGAACCGGCTGCCGTCGGTGCACGGTTACCTGATCGCGGTGGGCGGCATGGGCGCCGCCAGCGCCACCATGCCGGTGCGCGCGGTGCTGGAATACACCGACTGGCGCGGCCTGTTCTTCCTGCTGGCGGCGCTGGTGGCCTGCACCGGTCTGTTGATCGCGCTGCTGTACCCCAAGGCCGATGGCCCCGCTGCGCAGCGCGGTCCGCTGCTGCCGGCCCTGCGCGAAGTCTGGCGTGCGCCGAGCTTTCGCGCGGTTGCCTCGCTTGTCCTGATCCCGCACGCGGTGTTCTTCGGGGTGCAGGGCTTGTGGATCGGGCGCTGGCTGTCCGACGTCGGCCGCTATCCCGAGCCGGCGGTCGCCTATCTGCTTTACCTGGGCATGGCGGCGGTGGTGTTCGGCGCGATCGCGGTCGGCATGATCACCGAATGGGCCGGGCGGCGCGGCATGCCGCCGCTCGACGTGGCGGCCGCCGGCATCACCTTTTTCGTGCTGGTGCAGGCGGCCTTCGTGGTCGGTTACCGGCCCAGTTTTGCGATGCTGTCGGTGATGTTCACGCTGGTGGGCACGATCACCGGCATCGAGTACGCCATCGTGGCGCAGTCGATGCCGCGCGAGCTGACGGGCCGCGCCGCGACCTTTTTGAACCTCCTGATCTTCATCGGCGCCTTCCTGGTGCAGGCCGGTTTCGGGCTGGTGATCGGCCTGTGGCAGTCCGACCTGCTCGGCCGCGCGCCGCCGGAAGCCTACCGCGCCGCCTTCGCTCTGCTGGTGGCGATCCAGCTGCCCGGCCTGTGGCGTTTCGCGCGCCGGCGCACGGCTGAGCTTTCTCAGCCGTAACGTGTGGTGCGATATTGTTTGTCAGATACACTTCCCCCATTCCGACTCCTTGGGGAAAGTCATGGGCAAACCACTTCCGTTCATGTGCGCAGGCGCCGCCGTGCTGCTGCTGGCCGCCTGCGGCGACAGATCGACCTTGCCGGCTGGCGCCGACATGGGTTCGCAGCCGACCCTGAAGGAGCCGAACAAGACCCTGATCCCGACCGTCCACATCGCCCCGGCCAAGGGCTGGCCGGCGAACATGACGCCGACCCCGGCGCCCGGCCTGGCCGTCAATGCGTTCGGCACCGCGCTCGACCATCCGCGCTGGATCTACGTGCTGCCGAACGGCGACGTGCTGGTGGCCGAGACCAATGCCCCGCAGCGTCCCGCGAAAAAGGGCATCGGCGACTGGGTGACAAGCAAGGTCATGGCGCGCGCCGGCGCCGGCGTGCCGAGCGCGAACCGTATCAGCCTGCTGCGCGACGCCGATGGCGACGGCGTGGCGGAGCTGAAAAGCGTGTTCCTGAAAGACCTGAACTCGCCGTTCGGCATGGCGCTGGTGGGCGACACGCTGTATGTGGCCAATACCGACGCGGTGGTGCGCTTCCCGTACAAGGAAGGCGCGACCGAGATCCTGGACAAGCCGCAGCAGGTGGCGCCGCTGCCGGGCGGGCCGCTGAACCACCACTGGACCAAGAACATCATCGCCAGCAACGACGGCCGCAAGCTGTACGCGACCACGGGCTCGAACAGCAACGTCGCCGAGAACGGTATCGAGAATGAAAAGGACCGCGCCGCGATCCTGGAGATCGACATCGCCAGCGGCAAGACGCGTGTCTTCGCATCGGGCCTGCGCAATCCGAACGGCATGGCCTGGCATCCCGAGACCGGTGTGTTGTGGACCGTGGTGAACGAGCGCGACCTGATCGGCAGCGACCTGGTGCCGGACTACCTGACCTCGGTGAAGGATGGCGGCTTCTATGGCTGGCCGTACAGCTACTTCGGCAAGAACGTCGACACGCGCGTCGAGCCGCCGCGTCCCGACCTGGTGGAAAAGGCGATCGTGCCGGATTACGCGCTGGGCGCCCACGTGGCCGCGCTGGGCCTGGCCTTCTACGAGGGCTCGCTGCTGCCGGCGCAGTACCGGAACGGCGCCATCATCGGCAACCACGGCTCCTGGAACCGCAAGCCGCGCTCGGGCTACAACGTGGTGTTCGTGCCGTTCAAGGATGGCCGGCCGAACGGGAAACCGGTCGACATGCTGACCGGCTTCGTCAACAAGGATGGCGAGGCCCATGGCAGGCCGGTGGGCGTCGCGGTCGACCACAAGGGCGCGGTGCTGGTGGCCGACGACGTCGGCAACGTGATCTGGCGCGTGGTGCCTGACGCGGGTTGATGCGCCGTCAGGCGCATCCAGTGACCAGCAACACCGGAATCCCGGTCCACGCGATCGCCACGAACGCCAGCACCGCGCTGGCCGCGGCCACGTAATCCACGAACTCGGTCGACCCCTGCCGCAGGCGCTTGCCGGCGGCGGCGCCGCTCCATACGCAAACGGCCAACGCCAGCAGCGTGACGCCGCCCAGCAGCCAGGGATTCGGTCCTTCGGGCCGCCAGGCGCCCGGCGTGCACTGGGCCGCGGCCACGATATAGCTGAAGCCGAAATGCGCGGCCCAGACCAGGAAAGGAAGCGAGGCGCGCGTGGCGCGCCGGAAGAATCGGTCGTCCATATTCAATCCATCACCAGCAGCAGGCCGCGGATCACCACCATGGCGGTCAGGCCCTGCAGCGTCACGTAGTGCCAGATCAGCGCGATATTGTCGCGCGTGGCGCGGTTCTCCGGCCGGATGAAGCCGCGCCACACCCGCACGCACAGGTAGGGCGCGGCGAGCAGCAGCACGAACAGCATCACGCCCTGGAAGCCGAGCATGATCGAGATCGAGGCATTCCACGCATCCTTGGTGCCGTCCAGGTGCACCAGGCGCCAGCTGTGCACGTCGAGCAGGAAGGCCGTCGTGGTGCAGGCCAGCGCCGGAAGTAGAGTCCAGGCCATGCCGTGGCCCTTCAGGCGGCCGCTGAACCAGACCAGCGCAGAACCCGCCAGCAGCAGCAGCGCCGCGGCGATGGTGTACATCCCGTCGGGCAGCGAGGCGCCCGGCGGCGGACAGATCTCGAGCCGCATCGAGGTGTGGATATAGGTGTAGGCGAAGGACCAGAAGATCCCGTAGATGACGATCAGCATGATGAAGGTGCCCCACCACGAATGCGAGGCCACGCCGCGCGCGCCCACGGGCAGCTCGATGCCGCCGCCGACCGGCGCGCGCGTCATGTTCACGCCGCGGTCCGATTCCCACAGCCAGCCGATGATGCAGGCGATCGCGATGAAGCCGCAGATGAAGGCCGGCACCATCGCCTTCACGGTCAGCAGCAGGAAGAAGCCGGCCGTGCCGGCGGCGCCGATCACGGTCAGCCAGCTGTCGCCCGGCAGGATCATCAGGTAATTGGGTGTCGCGCTCACCGGACTGGTGGCGATCGTCTCGCGGCGGCCGGTGACGGTGCCGGGAAGGTAGTGGCGGCCTTCTTCCACTTCTTTCGACAGAGTCGGCTGGTCCCACAGCGGATCATCGGAGGTGATGATCGGGATGCTGCGGTTGCCGTAGTCTTCGTTGGGAAGCCATTCGAGCGTGGCCGCATTCCATGGATTGCCCGTCTTTTTCGCCGGACGGCGCAGGGTGCGGGTAGCGTCGATGATCATGCCCAGGATGCCGAGGGCAAACATGAAGGCGCCGATGGTCGACAGCATATTGAGCCAGTCCCAGCCCATCTCGTGCGAATAGGTATAGACCCGGCGCGGCATGCCGTACAGGCCCGTGAAGTGCATCGGGAAGAAGGTGATGTTGAAGCCGCCGAACAGCAGCCAGAAGATCGGTTTGGCCCAGCGCTCCGACATCTGGTTGCCGTTCACCAGAGGCATCCAGTAATAAATGGCGGCGAACACCGGGAACACCATCCCGCCGATCAGCACATAGTGCAGGTGGGCCACGATGAAATAGGTGTCGTGCACCTGCCAGTCGAACGGGATCACGGCCACCATCACGCCGGTCAGCCCGCCGAGCACGAAGATGAACATGAAGCCGAGCATGAAAAGAGTAGGAGCATTCAGCTTGATGCGGCCACTCCACAAGGTGGCGATCCAGCCGAACACCTGGATCCCGGTGGGGATCGCGACCGCCATGCTGGCCGCCGAGATCAGGCTCATCTCGAGCACGCCCAGGCCGGCGGTGAACATGTGGTGGGCCCACAGGCCGAAGCTGAAGATGCCGACGCCGACCAGCGCCACCACGATCACGCGCCGTCCCACCAGGCGGTTCTGGGCGATGGTCGGGATCATGGTCGAGATCATGCCGGCCGCGGGCAGGAAGATGATGTAGACCTCGGGATGGCCGAAGAACCAGAACAGGTGCTGCCAGATCAGCGGGTCGCCGCCGCGCTCCGGATCGAAGATCGGCATATTGAAGGCGCGCTCGAGTTCGAGCAATGCCGTGCCGGCGATCACGGCCGGGAAGGCGATGATGATCATCACGCCCACCACCAGCATCGCCCAGGCGTACACCGGCATGCGGCGCAGGGTCATGCCCGGCGCGCGGGTGAACAGGATGCCGACGATCAGCTCGATCGCGCCGGCGATCGCCGAGATCTCGATGAAGCCGATCCCCAGCAGCCAGAAGTCGGCGTTCAGGCCGGGCGAATACTTCATGCCGGTCAGCGGCGGATACATGAACCAGCCGCCGTCCGGCGCCAGGCCCCAGAACAGGGTGCAGAAGAAGGCCAGGCCGCCGAAGGCATAGGCCCAGAAGGCGTAGGCGGACAGGCGCGGGAAAGGCAGATCGCGCGCGCCCAGCATGTTCGGCAGCAGGTAGACCGCGATCGCCTCGACGATCGGGATCGCGAACAGGAACATCATCACTGTGCCGTGCATCGTGAAGATCTGGTTGTAGGTGCTTGCCGCCACCAGGTCGTTGTCCGGCACCGCCAGCTGCACCCGCATGATCAGGGCCAGGATGCCGGCCAGGATGAAGAACAGGATCGCCGTCCCGATGTACATCAGGCCGATATTGGTGTTGTTGACCGACTTGAAGAAGCGCCAGCCGCTGGGTGTTTCCCAGATCTCTTCGAGACGGGTCAGCTCCAGCGGTGGGCGGGGCAGGGAGTTGGGCAACTCATTGGGTAAGGTCGCGTCGCGCGTCGTCATTTCAGGTGCTCGAGGTAGGTGGCCAGCGCGCGCAGGGTTTCGCCGTCCAGGTCTTGTGAAGGCGGCATGAACACGCCCGGCTTGATGGCTTGCGGGTCGGCGATCCAGCCGGCCAGCGTGCCGCGGTGGTTGCGCAAGGTGCCGGCCGCGATCTCGCGGCGGCTGCCGACGTGGGTCAGGTCGGGCCCCAGGCGCGAGGTGTCGGCAATGCGCGCCTGCTCCGAGAACGGCGGCACGTCGGTGACGCCGCGGATCGTGTGGCAGGCCTGGCATTGCTGCGTCAGGAAGGCCTCGCGGCCGCGCTGCAGTACCGTGGTGTCGGCCGGCAGGCTTGGAGACGCCTGGCGCGCCAGCCAGGCGTCGAATTCGGCGCGCGGCAGGGCGATCACGTGGAAGGCCATGCGCGCATGCTGCTCGCCGCAGTATTCGGCGCACTGGCCGCGGTAGACGCCCGGCTTGTCGGCGCGCAGGGTCAGGCCGGTGACGCGGCCCGGAATCATGTCGCGCTTGCCGGCCAGCGCCGGTACCCAAAAACTGTGGATGACGTCGGATGCCGTCATGCCCAGGTAGATCGATTCGCCGACCGGGATGTGGATTTCGTTGGCGGTGATGATCTCGCGGTTGGTCGCCGGGTCGCGGTAGCGCACTTCCCACCACCACATCTTGCCGGTGACCGCGATCGTCATCGCGTTGTGCGAGGTCTGCGGCGCCAGCTGCGCGCTGCGCCAGGTGCTCCAGGCGAGGAGGGCGGTGAGCACCACGACCGGAAAGGCGATGCCGGCGCCGAAGATCCAGATGGCGGGCCGGATCGGGCGCGCCTGGCGCCGCATGGCCAGGGTCAGCAAGGCCATCACGAAGACGAAGATCAGCGTGCCGCCGACAAACAGCACCCAGGTGAACTGGTGAATGATGGCGGCGTCGGCGCCGGCCGGGTGGAGGACGGATTGCAGGTCGTTCATCGCAGGGTGTACATGAAAGCGGCCATATGACGTGCCTCTTCTTCGGAAATGCCGAGCGCCGGCATCAGCGTGCCGGGCTTGACCGCAGGCGGATTGCGCAGGAAGCGGATCATGTTCTCGGGCTGGTTCGGGATGCTGCCCGCGATATAGCTCAGGCGGCCCATGTATTGCAGCGACGGACCGGCGTCGCCGTTCGTGCCCTGCACCTCGGGAATGAAATGGCAGGCGGCGCACTGGTATTGCTGGGTCAGCAGGCGGCCGCGCTCCGGATCGCCGCCTTCGACACGGCTGGCCTTGTCCTGGCTGCCGCAGCCGCTGGCCAGCACCGCGCACAACAGCATGGCGCCGGCGCGCGACATCCAGGGCGGATCGTATTGACAGATATTCATGCGCACGGTTGATTTTTCGTAGAAAAGCTGTGGCTTTTATAATACAAGAAATTAGATGTCATTTTTTTAACGGAACGCCCTAGGTTATGCTATCCAATCGTGCACGACTTATCGTCAAGACCATCGCGCTGACCCTGTCGGGCCTGGGCGTGGCCGGCGCCATCGGCGGCCTGGTCGTCCTGCGCGGCGGCTTCTACGACATCAGCGCCACCGAGCAGCACTATCCATTCATCTATACCGTGCTGGCCCAGGGCATGCAGGCATCGGTCGCGCACCATGCGCGCGATATCGCCGTGCCCGCCGACCTGGATGCGCCGGCGCGGCTGCCGCGCGGCGGCGCCCTTTACCGGGCCAACTGCGTGCAGTGCCATGGCGGCCCGGGCGTGGCGCCATCGCGGCATGGATTGAGCATGCAGCCGGCCCCGGGACCGCTGGTCGATGCCGACACCAACTGGAAGACCCGGGAGCTGTACTGGATCACCCGTCACGGCGTCAAGATGAGCGGCATGCCGGCCTGGGAATACCATCTGGACGAGGACGAGTTATGGGATGTCGTGGCCTTCGTGAGCGCCATGCCGGGCATGACGCAGGACGATTTCAGGCGCCTGACCGAGCGACAAGCCGCGCAAGCGGCGAGCGCGGGAGAGGAATCATGAGCGGCGCCCGCATCGCGATGGTGGCGCTCCTTGGCGCGGCGCTGGCCGGTTGCGGCCCGACGCGGCCGGCGCCGGGCATCCAGGGCGACCCGGAACGCGGCAAGGTCGCGCTGACCCAGTACGCCTGCCACTCCTGCCACATCGTTCCCAGCATCCCCGGCTCGAAGGTCTACGTCGGCCGGCCGCTGGACGACATGGCCGAGCGCCGCTACATCGCCGGCAAGCTGCCCAATAACCAGGCCAACATGGTGCGCTGGCTCATGGACCCGCAGGCCATCGATCCGGGCAATGCGATGCCGAACCTGGGCGTGAGCGAGCGCGATGCAACCGACATCAGCGCTTATCTACTGAGCCAGTAGCCGATCCTTGGTATCATCGCCGGTTTGATGCGGGCCGCCCACGGCCCGCGCGTTCACGACGAGGAAGACCACAATGAGATTGGTGCGCTATGGCCGCCCGGGCAAAGAGAAGCCGGGCCTGTTCGACGAAGAGGGCCGCCTGCGCGACCTGTCCGGCATCATCGACGACATCGATGCGACAGTATTGGGCGACAAGGCGCTGCGCAAGCTGGCGAAGATCGACCACAAGACCCTGCCGCTGGTGCGCGGCAATCCGCGCCTGGGCGTGCCGGTCAAGGGCGTCGGCAAGTTCATCGGCATCGGCATGAACTACGCCGACCACGTCGCCGAGACCAAATCCACCACCCCAAGCGAGCCGGTGTTCTTCACCAAGGCGATCAGCTCCCTGAACGGCCCGGACGATGCGATCCAGCTGCCGAAAGGCTCGAAGAAGACCGACTGGGAAGTCGAGCTGGGCGTGATCATCGGCACCCGCGCGCAGTACGTGAGCGAAGAAGACGCGCTGAAGCACGTGGCCGGCTACTGCGTGGTCAACGACGTCTCGGAGCGCGCCTTCCAGTTCGAGATGGGCTCGCAGTGGGACAAAGGAAAAGGCTGCGATACCTTCGGTCCGGTCGGCCCCTTCCTGGTCACGCGCGACGAGATCTACGACGTGCAGGACCTCGACCTCTACCTGGAGCTGAACGGCAAGCGCATGCAGACCGGGAACACGGGCAGCATGATCTTCAGCGTGGCGCAGATCGTCAGCTATGTGTCGCGCTTCATGACCCTGGAGCCGGGCGACATCATCACCACCGGCACCCCGCCGGGCGTGGGCATGGGCCGCTCGCCGCAGCGCTTCCTCAAGAAGGGCGACCAGCTGCGCCTGGGGATCGCGGGCCTGGGCGAGCAGCAGGCCGAAGTCGTCGCCTTCCCAAAATAAGCTTCAATCCAGCATGCGCCACGCGCCCTCCTCGGGCACGCTGGTGCGCGCCGTGTTCATCACCATGGCGAGCAGCGTGTAGTAGCCGTTGATCCCGATCAGGTCGACCACGCCCTGCTCGCCGAACAGCGCGAGCGCGTCGGCATACACCCGGTCCGACACCGCCTTGTGCTCGTGCAGCTCGACGCAGAAGTCGTGCACCACCGCCTCGTCCACCAGCATGTCGCCCGGCCGCTCGCGCGCCGCGATGGCGGTGATCACTGACGGCGGAATTCCCACCTGGGCCGCGATCGGCGCATGGATCGCCCACTCCACCTGCTGGTCCCACTGGCGCGCCGTGACCAGGATCGCCAGTTCCGACAGGCGCACCCCGATCGCGCTGCGGTAGCGCAGGTACTCGCCCATGCGCTGCGCATGGCTCATGAGCTCGGGGCTGCGCAGCAGCGGAACGAAGGGGCCGTAGACGGCGCCGCGCGGGCCGGCGGCGATCTCCCGCGCGGCGGCGCGCTGGGCGTCGTTCAGTTCGTGGTCGGGAATGGGGCCCAGGCGCTCGCTCATGTGTTGTTCCATTAGTGATCCCAAGAAAATATTCGCACGCCCTGCGCTAAAAATCAAAAGAAGCCGGCTCTCCCGCGCTTATCGTCAAGTGTCGTCCTTATCGGAGATCGGAGGTAAGCTTTCATGAGCCACATCATCCACCGCAGCCTGCGCCAGGTGCCGCCGCTCGCGGCCGGCGGCGAGGGCATCGTGCTTCGCGACGCCAACGGCAAGACCTATATCGACGCCAGCAGCGGCGCCGCCGTCTCGTCGCTGGGCCACGGCCACCCCGACGTGATCGCCGCCATGCACCGCCAGATCGACCGCTGCGCCTACGCCCACACCGCCTTCTTCACCACCGACGTGGCCGAGCAGCTGGCCGCGCGCCTGGTCGAGGGCGGGCCGGACGGCATGGGGGGCGTCTACTTCGTCTCCGGCGGCTCGGAGGCGATGGAGACCGCGCTCAAGCTGGCGCGCCAGTACTGGGTCGAGATGGGCGAGCCGCAGCGCACCCGCTTCCTGGCGCGGCGCCAGAGCTACCACGGCAATACGCTGGGCGTCCTGGGCGTGGGCGGCAACGAGTGGAGAAAGCGCGCCTTCGCCCCGCTATTGAAGGACGCGCTGCGGGTCTCGGCCTGCTACGAGTACCGCGGCCGCGCCGACGGCGTCAGCGTCGACGACTACACCGCCGGCCTGCTCGATGAACTGGAGACGACCATCCTGCGCGCCGGGCCCGAGAACATCATCGCCTTCGTGGCCGAGCCGGTGGTGGGGGCGACCGGCGGCGCGATCCCGCCCACGCCGGGCTACTTCCAGGGCGTGCGCGCCATTTGCGACCGCCATCGCATCCTGTTCATCGCCGACGAAGTCATGTGCGGCATGGGCCGCACCGGCACCATGTATGCGATCGAGCAGGACGGCGTGGCGCCCGACATCGTGGCCGTGGCCAAGGGCCTGGGCGCCGGCTACCAGCCGATCGGCGCGGTGCTGGCGCACTGGCGAATCGTCGAATGCCTGCGCAGCCGCAGCGGCATGTTCCAGCACGGGCACACCTATATCGGCCATCCGGTGGCGGCCGCCGCGGCGCTGGCGGTGCAGCAGGTGATCGAGCGCGACGACCTGCTGGCGCGGGTGCGCAGCCGCGGCGCGGTGCTGCGCCGCATGCTGGGCGACGTGTTCGGAATGCACGAGCATGTCGGCGACATCCGCGGACGCGGGCTGCTGCTGGCGCTGGAGTTCGTCAAGGACAGGGAAACCAAGGAACCGTTCGCGCCCGAGCGCAAGCTGCATGCGGCGATCAAGGCCGAGGCGATGGCGCGCGGCTTGCTGGTCTATCCGATGGGGGGAACGATCGATGGGCAGCACGGCGACCATGTGCTGCTGGCGCCGCCGTTCATTGCGACGCCGGCGGATTTGTCGGAGATCGTGTCGCGGTTGGCGGAAGCCGTGGATGCAGCGGTAGGGTTGGCGGCATAGCGCGGGGCCGCCGAGGCCAACCCTACGAACTTACGAGATAACTTTGCGAATCCACTTCGCAATATCCTGCACCTCTTCCAGGCACAGCGTGTGCTGCATCTGGTAGGCATGCCACTCGACCTGGTAGCCGAGCGATTCGAGCACCTTGCGCGAATCTTCCGCGCGCGCGAACGGCACCACCGGATCCTGCACGCCGTGCGCCATGAAGATCGGCGTGGACAGGCTGGCTTCATTGCGCTCGGCGCCGGCCACGCCCGCCAGCGGCAGGTAGCCCGACAGGCACATCATGCCGGCCAGCGGTTCCGGGTGGCGCAGGCCGGTCTGCAGGGTCATCGCGCAGCCTTGCGAGAAGCCGGCCAGGATGATGCGCGAAGCCGGGATGCCGCGCGCCTTTTCGCGCGCGATCAGCGCCTCGACCTGCAGCTGCGAAGCGCGCAGGCCGGCTTCGTCTTCGCGCCGCACCAGGTCGGTGGCGACGATGTCGTACCAGGAGCGCATCACGTAGCCGCCGTTGATCGTCACCGGCATCGTGTTCGCATGCGGGAACACGAAGCGGATGCCGGGCAGGCCCGACAAGTCCAGTTCGCGCACGATCGGCACGAAGTCGTTGCCGTCGGCGCCCAGGCCGTGCAGCCAGACGATGGCGATTTCCGGGTTCGGTGCGGTTTCGATCTCGATATTCTCAAGCAGCTGGCTCATGGCTTCCTTCAATTAGGCGACAGGCGGACGCAATGCCGATTTGGGGCGGAAAGTCTTGCTCACCGCCGGATTGGTTTCCATGTACGGGCCGCCGATCAGGTCGATGCAGTAGGGGACGGCCGCGAAGATGCCGCCGACGATCGTAGCGCCGGCGTCGTCCTTCAATCCCTCGAGGGTTTCCTTGATCGATTTCGGCTGGCCCGGCAGGTTCATGATCAGGGCCGCATGGTCCGCAGTTTCGCGGATAACGGCAGTCTGGCGCGACAGGATCGCGGTCGGCACGAAGCGCAGGCTGATCTGGCGCATCTGCTCGCCGAAGCCGGGCATTTCCTTGGTGGCGACGGCCAGCGTGGCCTCGGGCGTGACGTCGCGCCGCGCCGGACCGGTGCCGCCGGTGGTCAGCACCAGGTGGCAGCGCGCGGTATCGACCAGTTCGACCAGGGTCGCTTCGATATTGGCGCGGTCGTCGGGGATCAAACGGGTCTCGACACGAAACGGCGTGGTGATCGCCCCCGCCAGCCACTCGTTCAGCGCCGGAATGCCCTTGTCTTCGTAGACGCCACCGCTGGCGCGGTCGGAGACCGACACCAGGCCGATCACCAGTTCCTGATCATTCGTCGTCTGACTCGTCATCGTTGGTCTCTTCTTCGGCGTCGGCTTTCTTCTTCTTGCTCAGGTCTTTCAGGATCTGGAAGATCTCGCGGTAGGCCTTCGGCGGCTTGGATTCGGCCACTTCCTTGCGCGCGTTGCGGATCAGGGTGCGCAGGTGCTGGACGTCGAGCTCGGGATTTTCTTCGAGCAGGACGGTCAGGGCCTTGTCGTCGCCAAGGAGCTTCTCGCGGCGGCGCTCGAGCGCGTGCAGGGCGGCGGTCTCGGACTTCGAGGCGCCTTTCCAGCTGTCGATGGCGCGCTGGATGGCGGCGACTTCTTCCTCGTCCAGGGTGCGCATCTTCTTGCCCACGAATTGCAGGGCGCGGCGGCGGCCTTCGTGGTTGGTGATGGTCTGGGTTTCGAGGATGACATCGCGCACGTCGTCCGGCATCGGTACGCGCTTGACGCGGTCGCGCGGCGCGTCGACCAGTTGCTCGCCGAGCTTTTGCAGCTCGTTCGACTGGCGCTTTAGTTCCGACTTGGACGGACGGTCGTATTCGGGTTCGAACTCGTTCGACTGGAAGCCGACGGAGCCGCGATTTGGATTAGGCATGATATGAATGGATTTGATTGGCGCGGGGCCGATCAGTGAAAACTGTAAACGGCTGCTATGATAACTGTTTTAGGGCCTGCCACGAAAAACACCTATGAACGACAACGCTTTTACCCACACCCAGGATCAGCTCAAACAGCTGGCGCGCGACGTGCTGGCGTTCGCCCGCGAGCAGGGCGCGACCGACGCCTCGGTCGAGATCAGCGAAGGGAGCGGTTTGTCGGTTTCTGTGCGTAAAGGCAACATCGAGACGATCGAGCAAAACAAGGACAAGGGCCTGGGCGTCACCGTCTACGTGGGCCAGCGCCGCGGCAATGCCAGCACCTCCGATTTCTCGGTGGCCTCGCTCAAGGCGACCGTGGAGGCGGCGGCCAATATCGCCCGTTTCACCGCCGAGGACGATTGCGCCGGCCTGCCCGATGCCGATCTCCTCGAGCTTGCACCGCGCGACCTGCGCCTGTTCTACCCATGGCAGATCGGCACCGAAGAAGCGGTGGAGCTGGCCAAGCGCTGCGAAAACGCCGCCTTCGAGGTCGACAAGCGCATCACCAACAGCGAAGGCGCCAGCGTGTACGTGCAGCAATCGCATTTCGTCGGCGCCAATTCGCGCGGCTTCATCGGCGGCTATCCGTTCTCGCGCCACACGATCTCGGTGGCGCCGATCGCCGGCAAGGGCAATCAAATGCAGCGCGACGACTGGTACACCTCGTCGCGCAATCCCAAGGAACTGGCCAAGCCCGAGAAAGTGGGCCGCTACGCCGCCGAACGCGCGCTGGCGCGCCTGAACGCACGCAAGCTCAATACCCGCACCTGCCCGGTGCTGTTCGAAGCGCCGCTGGCGGCCGGCCTGCTGGGCGCCTTCGTGCAAGCCGTGTCGGGCGGCGCGCTGTACCGCAAGTCGACCTTCCTGCTCGATACGCTCGGCAAGCAGGTCTTCCCGTCGCACATCCAGATCGTCGAAGACCCGCACCTGATCGGCGCGGTCGGCTCGGCCCCATTCGACGAAGAGGGCGTCAAGACCGTGCGCCGCAAGGTGATCGCCGATGGTGTGCTGCAGGGGTACTTCCTGTCCTCGTATTCGGCGCGCAAGCTGGGCATGCAGACCACCGGCAATGCCGGCGGATCGCACAATCTCGAGATCGTCTCCAAGGACACCCGCCGCAGCGACGATTTCGAAGGCATGCTGCGTAAACTCGGCACCGGCCTCCTGGTCACCGAGCTGATGGGCCAGGGCGTCAACTACGTGACCGGCGACTATTCGCGCGGCGCGTCGGGCTACTGGGTCGAGAACGGCGTCATCCAGTATCCGGTCGAAGAGATCACCATCGCCGGCAATATGCGTGAGATGTTCCAGCAAATCGTTGCCGTCGGTAACGATACCCTCGTACGCGGCAACAAGACCACCGGCTCGATCCTGATCGAGAAGATGGTCGTGGCCGGTAACTGAAGGAGGAGAGCGCCATGGGCCGATTCGTCCGCATCGACAAGGAAAGCAGCCCTAAGACGGTGCTGCTCAATCTCGACCTGGTGGCCACCGTCGAGCTGGCTCCGCAATCCGACCTGCTCAGCTCGGCCGGCGCGGACAGCCGCAAGGTATATGCCACTTTCCTGGCGTCCGATAAAACCGCGATCGCAACCCTGCATTTCGACAGCAGCGAGGATGCGAACGCGTGGGTCAAGACCCACCTGGGCGTCGAACTCTGATGTTGGCCAGCCCCGGATTGTTGATCGATAGTGAATTAACAATCCGGTTTCAGCATCTTTATCGCTGCAGCGTGCGCCGGCAAGATGAGCCGGTCTTCCACCACGCGCAAGGACCAGCGATGCAAACAATCCATCATGAAACCAGTCCACCTGCGGCGCGCGAACGCCTTCTGCTTCCGCAGCTGGACGCGCTCTACCGACGCGCCGAACCCGCCCTCTACGCCCTGCTGCGCCTCGCCTTCGGCATCGTCATGTTCACCCACGGCCTGCCCAAGGCGCTGGGCATCTTGCACGGGTCGATGGCCGATCCGATGGCCGGCTCGACCCGGCTGATCCAGGACGTGATGGGCTTGCCGTTCGCGCCGCAACTGGCCTTCCTCGTCATGCTCCTCGAGACTGGCGGCGCGCTGATGCTGGCGCTGGGATTGTGGGCCAGGCCGGTCGCGCTCCTGATCGCCCTGCAGATGGTCGGCATCTGCTATGCGCTCGGCCCCACCTGGCCGTGGATCGACCGCGGCATCGAGTTCCCCTTCCTGATGGGCTTTCTCGCCTTGTACATCGCGGTGCGCGGCAGTGGGCGCTTCGCGCTGGATCGCCGGCTTGGCGTGGCGATCTGAAGCGCGCGTGTCAGCCTCCGTATGGCGTGAACGGAATCCCGTTGGCGATCAGTTCCACGACCGCATCGCGGTTCTCCGCGCTTTCGCTGAATTCCGCCAGCACGACCTCGAGTCCGGCACGCTTGCTGTCGAGCACGTCGACCCAGAAGGCGTGGCCGCCGGCATCCGGCTCGCGATCCAGGATGTTGCGGTACAGGCGCAGCACGATCTCGGCATTCGAGATACCGTGACCATACATGTCGATGAACTCTGCGGATGCGGCAAAGCCGGCTGCCACGCCTTCCAGCGACGCCTTGTCGTCGAGGCGCCCGATCCAGTAACCCAGTCCGGCCAGGTCGGGCGCGCGGTCGAAGGCAGCCCGGTACAGCCGGTAGGCCTGGCCTGCGGCGCCATCGGAGTCGAATGCCAGCGTGACGTCGGAAAAAGCGAGCCGCTCGACGCCGGTGAGCGTATCGCTGCCGTCTCCGCCCGCGCCGCGCCGGTCGACGACCTGGATGCCGTCGGCGCCGATGGTGATGGCGTAATGCGAACGCGCGCCGGAATAGACCGCGCTGTCGAGCCCACTGCCGCCAACCAGGGCATCGTCGCCAGCGCCGCCGACGAGCGTATCGTTGCCGGCGCCGCCATCGAGGCGATCCTGGCCCGCACTGCCGATGAGCGTGTCGTCGCCGGGAGTGGGTGTAACGGTTCCCGGTAACGGGCCTTGCCCCGGCGCCGCGTTACCGACGATGGGCTTGTATCCCTCGACGATATTGTCGGCCGTGAGCGTGGTCGCCGCGACGCCGATCAGGCGGATCGCGGTCTGGAAGTTCGGGTTGCCGTTGAAGCCGATGTCGACCTCGACCAGCGTGTCGGCGCCGCTCTGGACCAGGCGCACGGCGCCGCTCGCGAACGGATCGCCCTGCTTGTTGCTCAAGGCGGACAAGGCCAGCAGGTCGCCGGCCGCGCCGGGCTTGAAGTCGCTGATGGTGAGCTTGGCCGCCCCGAACCTGCCGCCCAGGTCGAAGGTGTCGCGCCCGGCGCCGCCTTCGGCATTCACATGGGTCCAGCCCTGCAGCCTGAGCTTGATCGTGTCGTCGCCGTCGCCGCCGCGGACGGTGGCGGTCGTGGCGCCGGTGGCGGTGCGATCGTCGCTGTCCTTGCTGTTGAGGGTGAGCTTGTCGTCGCCGGCGCCGCCGTCGAGCGTGTGGCTGCCGCCGTGCGCCAGCAGCTCGTCGTTTCCGGCGCCGCCGAGCAGCGTGCTGGATTCCGAGCCGCCTACCGCCAGCCAGTCGTTGCCTTCGCCGCCATCGAGCAGGCTGCCGCCATCGCTGTCTTCCAGGTGGTCGTCGCCGTCTCCTCCATACAGCCGGTCGGCGCCGGCGCCTCCCCACAGCGTGTCGTTGCCTGCGTCGCCATACAGCACGTCGGCGCCACCGCGGCCGGACAGGATGTCGTCGCCCGCGCCGCCACGTATCGTATCGTCGAGCTCGGTTCCACCCAGATCATCGGCCTTGTCAGTACCGACCAGCTCGCTCCCCTTGGCTGCCCCACCCGGATCGGCGCCGCCGAAATTGGCGGCTGTGAGGCTGGAGAGCAGCGTGCCCTTCAACCGTATCAAATCGACCCAGCCGGTCGCCGTGTCGAATTCCAAGGGCCTGAACTGCAGCATCGTGTCGGCGCCGCGTTGCACCAGTTTCAATCGGGCGGATTCACCGAACGGGTTGCCGCTCGGCGCGATGTCGAACAATCCGTAGACGTCGATGACGTCGCCGCCGGCGCCGGGAGTGAAATCGGTGATCGTCAGCCACTGGGCCAGTGTCTGTTTGCCGAGGTGCCAGGTATCGATCCCGGCGCCGCCGGTCGCGGTCACCGGGCGTCCGATCATGCCGAGCAGGTGGATATGGTCGTCGCCGGCGCCGGCATCGACCAGCAGCGGCTGCGATGCCGGAAGATGGAAGCGACTGGGATCGACCACGCGAATGATGTCGTTCCCGCTGCCGCCCTTGACGGAAGCGATGTTGATCACGACTTCGATCTTGTCGTTCCCGGCGCCGCCGTCGACCGTCGTACCCGACTGGTCCTGCGCATTGCCGATGCCGGCGTTGATGGTGTCGTCGCCGTCGCCGCCCTCGAGAACGTCGTTGCCTTCCATGTCCGTCAGGAGGTCGTCGCCGTCGCCGCCGATGAGCCGGTCGTTGCCGGCGCCGCCGTCCAGGGTGTCGTTGCCCGTATTGCCAAGCAGCGTGTCGTTGCCGTCGCCGCCGCCGAGGAAGTCGCCGCCCGTGCCGCCGTCCAGGGTGTCGTTGCCGCTGTCGCCCCACAGCAAATCGTTGCCGTCACCGCCATCGAGCATGTCATTGCCCGACCCGCCGGAAATCAGGTCGATGCCGCCGTGCCCACGGATCGTGTCGTCCAGCAGCGTGCCGTTCAGGCGGTCGTCGCCCGGGGTGCCGTCGATGACGCTTCCCAGTGCGCCGCCGTGGGGATCGAGCCCGCCCACGATGGCTGCGGCCGACAGCGACGACAGTGCGGTGCCGACCAGGGTCGCCCCCAGCACCGGCGCCTGCGCGCTACCGGCCGGGCCATCGCGGTCGATCCACAGCTGGACGTCGGCGCCAGCCTGCACCATGCGCAGGAAACCGTTCGTGCCGAAGGGGTTGCCGGCGACGTCGTGCCGATAGAGCGCGCTCAGGTCCAGGGTGTCGCCTTCGGACTGCCGGAAGTCGTGGATGCGCAGGCCGCTGTGGCCACGCACGATCTCGAACAGGTCGGCGCCGCCGTCGCCCCTGACGTCGATGAGCGCGGCATCCTGCTGCATGTCGATCACCAGCAGGTCGTCGCCGGCGCCACCGGCCAGGCTGACCTTGCGTGCGGCGCGGTTGTTCTCGCTCGTCGCCACCAGCTCATCGCGGCCATCGCCGCCGCGCAGGGTGTCGTTGCCGTTGCCGCCCGTCAGGATGTCGTTGCCGGTGCCGCCGTCGAGCGTGTTCACGCCGGTTGACCAGCTTTGCAGGTCATCGTCGCCCGTGCCGCCGTCGAGCAGGTTGTCGCCGGCGTCGGCCGGAGCATCGATCAGACGGTCGTTGCCGTCGCCGCCCCGCAACTGGTCACTGCCGCGATCGCCGTACAGGGTGTCGTCGCCGGCGCCGCCGTCCAGGACGTCGTCACCACCCTCGCCGGAGAGTTGGTCGTTGCCGCCCAGGCCGCTGATCGTGTCGTTCAGCACGCTGCCGGTCAGGAAGTCGACGCGCTCGGTGCCGGTCAAGGTCAGCCCCGTCGTGCTGCCAGCGGGATCTATGCGGCCAGTAAAATTATCTGCAGTAAGCTGGGCTGGAGCGACGCCTTCCAGTTGCAGCAGCGTGCGGTAGGTTCCGTCCTCGTTTTTAAATTGCAGCAAGGTGTCGGCGCCGTCGGCAAGCAGGCGCAGGACACCCTGGGTGAAGGGATTGCCCTCGCGCTCGGGCGACAGCATGTTCCGCACGTCGATCACGTCGCCGCCGGCGCCTGTCGTGAAATCGAGCACGCGGATGTCCACGTCGGCGCCCGAGACCGATCGATCGGGAGCCAGCACATAGGTGTCCGCGCCGGCGCCGCCGCGCACGGAAAGCCGGCCGAGGGGAGCCCAATCGAATTTCAGGAACAGCCGGTCGTCGCCGGCGCCGCCATCGACCACGCCCGCGGCATCGCTGCTCAGGAAGACGTGAATCTCATCCTTGCCGTTGCCACCACGAAGTTCGGAACTGTTATGACCGTATAGCGTGTCGTCGCCATCACCGCCATCGACGAGGCCGGTGGCGCCATAACCGTTGAACAGCTCGTCGTTGCCATCGCCCCCGAGCAGTGTATTGTGGCCGCTGCCGCCGTCCAGATCGTCGTTGCCGCTCCCACCTTCGAGCGTGTCGTCACCACCGCCGCCAGTGAGCGTATCGTTGCCGCCGTGGCCGTAGAGGCGATCGTCGCCATCGCTGCCGGACAGCCGGTCATCCTTCTCGGTACCGTTGAGCGTGAGCGGCGCCGTGCTGGCGGCAGAAACTGTTTGAAGCGAGGTCAACTTGGAAATAGTCATTGCGAATGGGCACGATTTTGATCGCGCCACTATCGCTGAATATTTACACTATGTCTACAAGTAAATACGACCGTCTGTGGATTATGCTGGCGGCATATGGGACTGCTTATTTGACTGCGCGGATCGCGTTCAGCACCGGCTGCAGCACCGAGGCGCCCAGGCGCGCACTGCGTGCGCCGTCCCAGCCGACTTGCGGATCCGGGTCGTTGGCATTGTCCTTGAACGGCAGTTCGAGCGTGAGCGACAGGCAGCCGAAGGCGTGGGTGATGTGCGGCGAACCCATGGTCAGGGTCTCTTCGGTGTACGGCGTGGCGCCGTAGCCGTGCACGTCCTGGAAGTCCGGGCTGGCGATCTTGAAGTCGGCGATGAAGCGGTCTTGCGCCGCGCCTTGCTCCTGGGTGAAGTTCGGCAGCGATTCGCTGCCGGCCACGAACACGTAGGGCAGGCCTTCGTCGCCGTGCACGTCCAGGCACAGGTCGACGCCGGTCTCGTGCATCTTCTTCAGGACCAGGAACACCTCGGGGCTGCGCTCCATGGTCGGATTGAGCCATTCGCGGTTCAGGTTGGCGCCGGCCGCATTGGTGCGCAGGTTGCCGCGCACCGAGCCGTCCGGGTTCATGTTCGGCACCACGTAGAACACCGATTCCTTCAGCAACTGGCGGCCGAACGGGTGGGCCGGATCCAGCAGCGCGTCGAGCATGCCCTCGACGAACCATTCGGCCATCGTCTCGCCCGGGTGCTGGCGCGCGATCACCCACACCTTCTTCTTGCCCTCGGCCGGTTCGCCGATCACCAGCATGTTCAGGTCGCGGCCGTCGACGGTCGAGCCCAGGTCGAGCATGCGCACGTTTTCCGACATCTGGGCGCGGTCCAGCAGCTCCAGGTGGCGTTCCCACGAATACGGCTCGAAGTAGGCGTAGTAGACGCTGTCCATGCCCGGGGTGTGCTCGATGGTGAGCACCTGGCCATCGAAGGTGGTCGGCACGCGGAACCAGTTGACGCGGTCGTAGCTCGCCATCGCCTGGTAGCCTTCCCAGCCGGCCGGATAGGCGGCCTTGCCGGCGTTGAGCAGGCGGATGGAGCAGGCTTGGCCCTGCGCGCCCTGCAGGCGGAAGTAGAACCACTGGATGATGTCGGCGTGCGAGTCCTTGCGGATGTTCAGGTCGATGGCGTTGGCGCTGGTGGCGTTCACGACCTCGATGGCGCCAGCGTCGAATTGGCTGCTGATCTTGATAGACATGGTGTTGTCCTGTGTTGGGAAGGTACGTTGAAGCATCGATGATACCCGTTTTCGATAATCCCCTCGCCGGTACGCCTCGCTAGGCGGGTCTCGCGCCGGGGAGGGCGGCGAAGTGGCGCTGCAAGGCGTCCAGCGCCACTTTCACCTTGGCCGGATCGCCGTCGCGCCGGGGCGTCATGGCCGCCACCGGCAACGTCGGCAACTGCCAGTGCGGGAGCACGCGCACGAGAAGCCCGCGTTCCAGCGCGGGATGCACGTCGGCGTGGCCCAGCAGCGCAAGGCCCATGCCCTGTTCGCACATCTGCTGCAGCGAGAGCTGGTTGTTGCTGACGATGCGCACGCCGACACGTACGTGCTCGCGCTGCTCCCCCTGCCGCAGGTCGAGCTCCATGGACGGCGCTTCTTCGTCGCCCTTCGCCTCGGTCGCCTGGCGCATCGACCCCAGCCAGTGATGGTCCGGCAGCGCCTGCGGCGTGTCCGGCATGCCGTGGCGTTCGATATAGGCCGGCGCCGCGCATACGACGACGTCGAACTGGCACAGGCGGCGCGCGATCCAGCCCGAATCGGGCAGGCGGCCGGCGCGCAGGGCGATGTCGATGCGGGCGTCGATCAGGTCGATCATGGCGTCGTCGACCAGCAGCCGCAGGCGCAGCTGCGGCCAGGCGGCCAACACCGGCGCCAGGGCCGGCGCGATGTGCAGGCCAAAGCCCACCGGCGCCGCCACCCGCAGCTCGCCGCTCGGCGCGTCGCGCGCATGCAGCAGCGAATCGTTGGCGGCATTGGCTGCCGCCAAGAGGCGCAGGCAGTGCGGATAGCAGCGCGCGCCGGCCTCGGTCAGGGTCAGCTTGCGCGTCGAGCGGTGCAGCAATGTGACGCCGGCCTGCCGTTCGAGCGAGCGGATGGTCTGGCTGACGCCGGACGGGCTCATGCCCAGCCGGCGCGCGGCGGCGCTCATCGAGCCGCTCGAGACTGTCTCGGCGAAGACTGCATAGGGTTTCAGGTCATCCATTTGTAAGCCTGGCTTCAAGGTGATAGTGATTTTGCCCATCTTATCGCCATATCGTGAAGCCGGTATCGTGGTCAGCTCGAACACATCATTGGAGTCACGCATGAACATCGCCCTGATCGGCGCCACCGGTTTCGTCGGCGCCGCCGTCCTGTCCACCCTCCTGCAACGCGGTCACCGGGTCACCGCGCTGGTGCGCGATCCGTCGCGCCTGGCGCCGCAGCCCGGCTTGACCGTCACGGTGGCCGACGCCTATGACGCCGATGCCGTCGCCGCAGCCGTGCGCGGTCACGACGCCGTGGTCTCGGCCTTCAATCCAGGCTGGAACGATCCCGCCCTGTACGACAACTTCATGCGCGGCAGCGCGGCCATCGAGCGTGGCGTGGAAGCTGGCGGCGTGCGGCGCCTGCTGGTGGTCGGCGGCGCCGGCAGCCTGTTCGTGGCGCCCGGCGTGCAACTGGTCGACACGCCGGCATTCCTCGATCACGTGCCGCCCAATATCGTGCCGGGCGCGCAGGCGGCGCGCGATGCGTTGAATGCGCTGCGCGCCAGCACGGCGCTGGACTGGACCTTCCTCAGCCCGCCCGCGATGCTGGGGCAGGGCGAGGCTACCGGCGGCTATCGTGTCGGCGGCGACGACTTGCTGATGGACGGCGACAAGCCGGCCGGCATCGCGGTGGCCGACCTGGCGCTCGCGATTGCCGACGAGATCGAACAGCCGCGCCATCTGCGCGCGCGCTTCACCGTGGCCAGCAAGGCCTGATTCATCCTTCCAGGCCGCCGAAGCGACCGTGATAGGCGGCGTCGGCGTCCGGCGTCGCCGCGTCCTCCTTGCGCAGCATGGCCAGCACGTGCTCCTCGGCGCGCGCGTGGCACAGGCGGTAGATCTCGCGCGCCAGCGCATAGGCGTCGGTCCCCGGCCAGGGCTGCGGCAGCAGCGCCAGCGGCAGCATCGGGTCGTGCAGCTGTACCCGGCGGTAGGCGTGGATCAGCAGGGTGCGGATGGCGAACGCATGCTCGGGCGTCACGTCGCCCTTGCCCAGCATGTCGGGCAGCGGCGCGAAACGGTCGATGAAGCCACGATAGGCGCTCACCACCGCGTCGAGATTCCAGCAGTCGCCCACCAGCTCGGGCAGCGGGCGCGATCCCATGCCGGGCAGCTCGTCGACCTGGCACACGAAGACCTTGTCGGTGGCGTCCGCACGCGCCAGGATCTCGCGCAGCGTGTCGCGCTCGGGCGCCGGATGCGCCATCACCCCCGTCGCCAGCATTGCGAAACCTTCCCACTCGAGTTCCTTGCGCAGCAGGGTGCGCAGCTCGCTGTCGATGCTGCTGCTCTTGCCATGCGGCGCCAGCACGAAGGTCCAGCGGCCGTCCCAGTCCAGCCCCGGCGCCGAATAGATGCGGCGGTTGGCGCGCTCGAAGCGGGGCAGCGCCTTCGGCTCGATCGCATAGCGGCTGCGCCGGCCTTCGCGGCTGGCCGTCAGCCAGCCTTCCTGCACCAGGCGGAACACGCTGGTGCGCACCAGCCGGTCGCCGACGCCGAGCGGACCCACCAGCTCGATCATGCTGCCCAGCCAGAAGGCGCCGCCGTGCGGGGCGATCGTGTCGCCGCACACGGTCACCACCAGCGACTTGTGGCGCGGCGGATCGAGGGCCAGGTCGTGGGCGATCCACTCAGTGCTGGACAGTCGTTTCATGATTGCGGTCAATTTTTCGTGCTGCGATATGATTCAAAATTATTGTGTACATCAAGTTTTTTGTATCGTATTATGATTTGGACGGGTTTGCAATTGTAGAGAACCACGGGGGAAGTTATGTACGCACAGATGGTGGAGACCGGCCTCAAGAAAGTCCGCACAGAACAGGACATGAGCGCCGAAGAGCAGGCGTTCCAGGCGCGCATCGACGCCGGGATCAAGATCGAACCGAAGGACTGGATGCCGGAAGCGTACCGCAAGACGCTGATCCGCCAGATATCGCAGCACGCGCATTCCGAGATCGTTGGCCAGCTCCCGGAGGGCAACTGGGTGACGCGCGCGCCGACCCTGCAGCGCAAGTCGGTCCTGCTGGCCAAGATCCAGGACGAGGCCGGCCACGGCCTGTACCTGTACAGCGCCGCCGAGACGCTGGGCGTCTCGCGCGACGAGCTGCTGGCGGCCCTGCACGCCGGCAAGGCCAAGTATTCGAGCATCTTCAACTATCCGACGCTGAGCTGGGCCGACATGGGCGCGATCGGCTGGCTGGTCGACGGCTCGGCCATCATCAACCAGATCCCGCTGTGCCGCTGCTCGTATGGCCCGTATGCGCGCGCCATGGTCCGCGTCTGCAAGGAAGAATCCTTCCACGCGCGCCAGGGCTACGACATCATGATGGCGCTGGCCAAAGGCACGCCGGAGCAGAAGGCGATGGCCCAGGACGCGCTCAACCGCTGGTGGTGGCCTTCCTTGATGATGTTCGGCCCGTCCGACGCCGAATCGGTCAACAGCGCGCAATCGACGGCTTGGCGCATCAAGCTGTTCTCGAATGACGAACTGCGCCAGTGCATGGTCGACCAGACCGTTCCGCAGGCCGAATACCTGGGCCTGACGATTCCCGATCCCGACCTCAAATGGAACGAGGAGCGCGGCTCCTACGATTTCGGCGAGATCGACTGGTCCGAGTTCCACAACGTCCTGAAGGGCAACGGCCCCTGCAACCGCGAGCGCCTGCGCACGCGTGTCAAAGCCTGGGACGACGGCGAATGGTTCCGCGACGCCCTGGTCGCCCACGCCGACAAGCAAGCCGCCAAAAAAGCCGCCGCATAAAAACACCCGTTCAATCCACGCCGGCGCACCGCAATAACGGAGACACATCATGAGCAAAGAATGGCCCCTGTGGGAAGTCTTCATCCGCAGCCAGCACGGCCTCGCCCACAAACACGTCGGCAGCCTGCACGCCCCTGACGCCGAAATGGCGATCAACAACGCACGCGACGTCTACACCCGCCGCAACGAAGGCGTCTCGATCTGGGTCGTGCGCGCCGCCGACATCGTCGCCAGCAGCCCTTCCGACAAGGAGTCGCTGTTCGAGCCGGCCAACAGCAAGGTTTACCGCCACCCGACCTTCTTCCCGATGCCGGAAGAAGTCAAGAACCTGTGAGCCTCGACGTGGACAAATTCGTGGACGCCAAATTCCAGTACCTGCTGCGCCAGGGCGACAACGCCCTGATCCTGTCCCAGCAGCTGTGCCAGCTGGTCGGCAAGGGCCCCGCGCTCGAAGAAGACATGGCCCTGTCCAACGTCGCTCTCGACCTGCTGGGCCAGACGCGCATGTGGCTGACGTATGCGGGCGAGCTCGAAGGCAAGGGCCGCGACGAAGACCGCCTGGCCTTCCTGCGCGACGCTCACGACTACCGCAACTGCCTGCTGGTCGAGCAGCCCAACGGCAGCTATGCCGATACCCTGACGCGCCAATTCCTGTTCGACACCTGGCACTACTTCCTGATGGACGGGTTGACCCGCTCGAGCGACGAGCGTATCCGCGAGATCGCCGCCAAGTCGATCAAGGAAGTCACTTACCACCTGCGCCGCAGCGGCGACCTGGTGGTGCGCCTGGGCGACGGCACCGACAAGAGCCGCGCCATGATGCAGACGGCGCTCGACGAGCTGTGGATGTACAGCGGCGAGATGTTCCTCTACGACGAGATCGACAATGCGATGGTGGAGCAGGGCGTGGCCCCGGCGGTGGAGCTGCTCCGCAAGCAGTCCCTCGACCACATGGCCGAGGTCTTCGCCGACGCCACCCTGACGATGCCGTCGCCGGACGCCTGGATGCAGCGCGGCGGCAAGCAGGGCCGCCACAGCGAACGCCTCGGCTTCATCCTGGCCGAGATGCAGTTCCTGCAGCGTGCCTATCCTGGAGCGGCCTGGTAATGACCTTTCTGGCCGTCTCGGTCGATCAGGTGTGGGACTGGCTCGGCGAGGTTGCCGATCCGGAGATCCCGGTCATCTCGGTGGTCGACCTCGGCATCGTGCGCGACGTGCGCCTGGAGGGTGAGGCATGCGTGGTCACGATCACGCCGACCTACTCCGGCTGCCCGGCGATGGGGGTGATCTCGGAATCGGTCAGCGAGGCCCTGCGCGCACATGGCATCGAGGATGTCCGCATCGAGAGCCGCCTGTCGCCCGCCTGGACCACCGACTGGATGAGCGCGGCCGGCAAGGCCGCCCTGAAAGGCTACGGCATCGCGCCGCCGGTGCAGCAGGCGATCGACATCAGCGGCCTGCACGCCGGCATCCGCCGCCGCGCCGCGCCCGACGTCGCCTGCCCGCACTGCGGCTCGCCCCACACCCAACTGACCAGCGAATTCGGCTCGACCCCGTGCAAGGCGCTGTACAAGTGCCTCGACTGCCGCGAGCCGTTCGACTACTTCAAATGCCACTGAGGCCAGCATGAGCAAGTTCTATCCACTGACCGTATCGAAGGTGAAGCACGAGACGCGCGACGCCATCGCCGTCACCTTCGACGTCCCGCCCGAGCTGAAGGACACCTTTGCCTACCGCCAGGGCCAGTACCTGACCCTGCGCACGACCATCGATGGCGAAGACGTGCGCCGCTCGTACTCGATCTGCTCGGCCGTGCAGGACGCGCAGCTGCGGGTGGCGATCAAGCGCTGCAGCGGCGGCCTGTTTTCGGGCTGGGCCAACGACAGCCTGCAGCCCGGCGCCACGCTGGACGTGATGCCGCCCAGCGGCAACTTCAACGTGCCGCTCGACGCGGCGAGCAGCCGCCACTACCTGGCCTTCGCCGCCGGCAGCGGCATCACGCCGATCCTGTCGATCGTCAAGACCACGCTGCAGGCCGAGCCCGAGAGCCGCTTCACCATCGTCTACGGCAACCGCGCCTCGTCGAGCGTGATCTTCCGCGACGAATTGACCGACCTGAAGGACCAGTACATGGGGCGCCTCCGCCTGGTGTACGTGATGAGCCGCGAGCAGCAGGACATCGAGCTGTTCAACGGCCGCATCACCGAAGACAAGTGCAGCCAGTTCCTGCGCCACTGGATCGATATCAAGGACATCGACGTCGCCTTCATCTGCGGCCCGGAAGACATGATGCATGGCGTCTCGCGCGCGCTGCAGCAAGCCGGCCTGCCGAAGGAGCAGATCCGCATCGAACTGTTCGCCGCCAGCGCGCCGACGCGTGAGCGCAAGCCGCGTTCGGTCGAATCGGCAGCACGAAACCTGACTGAAGTGACCGTGATCATGGACGGCAACGCCGCCAGCTTCACAATGGACAAGGACAAGGAATCGCTGCTGGACGCGGGCCTGCGCGCCGGGCTGGACATGCGCTACTCATGCAAGGGCGGCGTGTGCTCGACCTGCCGCTGCAAGGTGCTCGACGGCGAAGTCGAAATGGACGTGAACTACGCGCTCGAGGATTACGAAGTGGCGCGCGGCTTCGTGCTGAGCTGCCAGAGCTTTCCGGTCACCGACAAGGTGGTGGTCGATTTCGATATCCACGAATAAGAACCTGATAACGGAGACAACCATGAGCTATGAATCGATCACGTTCAAGATCGAGAACGGCATCGCGCTGCTGACCTTGAGCCGGCCCGACCGCCTGAACAGCTTCACCCAGGCCATGCACCTCGAAGTGCGCGACGCCCTGAGCAAAGTACAGGCCGACAGATCGGTCCGCGTGCTGGTCCTGACCGGCGCCGGCCGCGGCTTTTGCGCCGGCCAGGACCTGTCCGACCGGGCCGTCGACCCGGGCGCCCCCAGCGTCGACCTGGGCGAATCGGTCGAGAAGTTCTACGCCCCGCTGGTGCTCACCCTGAAGAACCTGCCGATGCCGGTCATCTGCGCCGTCAATGGCGTGGCCGCCGGCGCCGGCGCCAACCTGGCGCTGGCCTGCGACATCGTGCTGGCCGCCAAATCGGCCAGCTTCATCGAAGCCTTCAGCAAGCTGGGCCTGATCCCCGACACCGGCGGCACCTGGCACCTGCCGCGCCTGATCGGCCATGCGCGCGCCGTGGGCCTGGCCATGCTGGGCGAAAAACTCAGCGCCGAAAAAGCCGAGGAATGGGGGCTGATCTGGCGCTGCGTGCCCGACGAAGCCCTGATGGACGAGGCGCTGGCGATGGCCGAACACTTCGCCGCCGCGCCGACGAAGGGGCTCGCCTTCACCAAGAAAGCCTTCCAGGCCAGCTACGCCAACTCGCTCGAAGATCAATTGCAGCTGGAGGCCGGCATGATGCGCGAACTGGGCTACAGCCACGACTACCGCGAAGGCGTGGCCGCCTTCATGGCCAAGCGCACGCCGCACTTCAAGGGAGAGTGAGCATGCATGCCATCCCTCCAGGCAGCACCGTCGCGGTGATCGGCAGCGGCGCCATGGGCGCCGGCATCGCGCAAGTCGCGGCCACCGCCGGCCACCAGGTCCTGCTGTTCGATACCCGGCCTGACGCCGCCGACAAGGCCATCCTTGAGATCGGCAAGACCTATGCGAAGCTGGTCGAGAAGGGCCGCATGGGCGCGGTCGAATCCGACCTGGCGCGCGAACGCCTCAAGCGCATCGCGTCATTGCACGAAGCCGCCGGCGCCGTCCTCGTGATCGAGGCCATCGTCGAGAACCTGGACGCCAAGCGAGCCCTGTTCGCCGAACTCGAAGGCATCGTCGGACCGCACTGCATCCTGGCAACCAATACCTCGTCGATCTCGGTCACGTCCATCGGCGCGCAGTTGAAGCACCCCGAGCGCCTGGTCGGCATGCATTTCTTTAACCCGGTGCCGCTCATGGCGCTGGTGGAAGTGATCAGTGGCCTGGCAACCGACCGCGAGGTCGCGAACGTCGTCCACGCCACCGCCGAAAGCTGGGGCAAGAGCCCGGTGCATGCGAAATCCACGCCCGGCTTCATCGTCAACCGCGTGGCCCGGCCGTATTACGCCGAAGCCCTGCGCCTGCTGCTCGAGCAGGCCGCCGACGTGGCGACGCTGGACGCCGTGATGCGCGACTGCGGCGGTTTCCGCATGGGGCCTTTCGAGCTGATGGACCTGATCGGCCACGACGTCAACTTCTCGGTCACCAACTCGGTGTTCGCCGCCTATTACAACGACCCGCGCTTCACGCCGTCGATCCTGCAGCAGGAACTCGTCAGCGCCGGCTTCCTGGGGCGCAAGACGGGGCGCGGCTTCTACCGCTATGGCGACGATGTTCCCAAGCCGGCGCCGCAGACCGAGGCGGCAGGCAGCAAGCCGTCGGCAGTGCGCTATGTCGGTGCGCAAGGAGCGATCGATGCGATCGCCGGGCGCCTGCGCGGCGCCGGTATCGAGCCGGTCGTCATCGAGGCCGCGCCCGGCCTGTATTGCGAAGGCGCCGCGATCTACCTCACCGATGGCCGCAGCGCCACCGAGCGCGCCGAAGCCGACGGCCACCGCGACACGATCCTGTTCGACCTGCTGCTCGACCCCGCGGGAGCCACCCGCATCGCGCTGGCGCGCGCCGACCAGTGCAGCGACACTGCCTGGCAGGCCGCGGTCGGGCTGTTCCAGGCCGCCGGTTTCGCGGTGACGCGCCTGGACGACGTGCCCGGCATGGCCGTGATGCGCACCGTGGCGATGCTGGCCAACGAGGCGGCCGACGCCGTCAACCAGGGCGTGTGCAGCGCCCGCGCGGTCGACATCGCGATGCAGAAGGGCGTGAACTATCCACGCGGCCCGCTGGCCTGGGCCGACACGATCGGCTTGCGCCAGGTCGTCACCGTGCTGGCCAACCTGGCCGCCACCTATGGCGAAGACCGCTACCGCGTGTCGCCGCTGCTGCGCCGCAAGCTGGCGGCCAATCCGCAGGGAGCGCGTTTTCATGCTTAGTAGCGCACAACGGCTGGCCGAACTGGCCGGCCGCACGATGTACGAACGCGATCCGGCCAGCCAGGGCCTCGGCATGCAGCTGCTCGAGATCCGCCCCGGCTATGCGCGCATGTCGATGAAGGTGCGCGACGACATGCTCAACGGCCACGCCACCTGCCACGGCGGCTACATCTTCATGCTGGCCGACAGCGCCTTCGCCTTCGCCTGCAACTCGCACAATTTCAATACCGTCGGCGCCGGCTGCACCATCGACTACCTCGCGCCCGGCCGTCCCGGCGACGTGCTGGAGGCCGAGGCAAGGGAGCAGGCGCTGCAGGGCAAGACCGGCGTCTACGACGTCGCCGTGACGGACCAGGACGGGCGCACGATCGCGCTGTTCCGAGGCAAGTCGCACCGCGTCGCCGGCACCCTGGTGCCGATGGACGCGTGAATCAACACGTATAAAGGAGATCGAGATGGTCCAACGCATTCCGCTTGATGGCGAGCTGGAGCCGATCGAACGCGCCAGCCGCGACGAGCTGCAGGCGCTCCAGCTGCAGCGCCTGCAGTGGGCGCTCAAGCACGCCTACGAGAACGTGCCGCACTACCGCGCCGCCTTCGATGAAGCAGGGGTGCACCCGAGCGACCTGAAGACCCTGGCCGACCTGGCCAAATTCCCGTTCACCGAGAAGAAGACGCTGCGCGACAACTACCCGTTCGGCCTGTTCGCCGTGCCGCGCGAGCAGGTGGTGCGGGTGCACGCTTCGTCCGGCACCACCGGCAAGCCGACCGTGGTCGGCTACACCCAGAACGACATCGACACCTGGGCCAGCGTCGTGGCGCGCTCGATCCGCGCCGCCGGCGGGCGCAGGGGCGACCTGGTGCACATCTCCTACGGCTACGGCCTGTTCACCGGCGGCCTGGGCGCCCACTACGGCGCCGAGCGCCTGGGCTGCACCGTGATCCCGATGTCGGGCGGCCAGACCGAGAAACAGGTGCAGCTGATCTGCGACTTCAAGCCATCGATCATCATGGTCACGCCCTCGTACATGCTCAATATCGTCGAGGAGTTCACCCGCCAGGGCATCGACCCCGCCACCTCGTCGCTGAAGGTCGGCATCTTCGGCGCCGAGCCGTGGACCGATGCGATGCGGCGCGAAATCGAGACGCGCGCCGGCATCGATGCGGTCGACATCTATGGCTTGTCCGAAGTGATGGGCCCTGGCGTGGCCAGCGAATGCATCGAGAGCAAGGATGGCCCCGTGATCTGGGAAGACCATTTTTATCCCGAGATCATCGATCCCGACACCGGCGAAGTGCTGCCGGACGGCGAAGAGGGAGAATTGGTATTCACCTCGCTTACCAAGGAAGCGCTGCCGATCATCCGTTACCGCACGCGCGACCTGACCCGTTTGCTGCCGCCGACCTCGCGCGCGATGCGCCGCATGGGCCGCATCACCGGCCGCTCGGACGATATGCTGATCATCCGCGGCGTGAACGTGTTCCCGAGCCAGATCGAGGAACTGATCCTCAAGATGCCGGCGCTGGCGCCGCAGTACCAGCTGGTGGTGGCGCGCGACGGCCATCTCGACACGCTCGAAGTGCTGGGTGAATTGCGCGATGCCAGCTTGCCGACCGATTCGGTGGATGCGCTGTGCCGCGATCTCCAGCACTGCATCAAGACCTATGTCGGCGTGACCACCCGCGTGACCCTGCTGCCGCCGCAAGGCATCGAGCGCACCCTGACCGGCAAGGCCCGGCGCGTGGTCGACCGCCGACCAAAACCATAACTGGAGATTTTCATGATCGACGCCTTTATCGTTGACGCCGTCCGCACCCCCTTCGGCCGCTACGGCGGCGCCTTGTCCAGCATCCGCGCCGACGATCTTGCCGCGCTGCCGATCGCGGCGCTGATGGCCCGCAACGAGAACGTCGACTGGACGGCGGTCGACGACCTGTTCTACGGCTGCGCCAACCAGGCCGGCGAAGACAACCGCAACGTCGGCCGCATGGCCGCACTGCTGGCCGGCCTGCCGCAAGATGTGCCGGCCAACACCATCAACCGCCTGTGCGGCTCGGGCATGGATGCCGTGGGCACCGCCGCGCGCGCCATCAAGGCCGGCGAAGCGCAACTCGTGATCGCCGGCGGTGTCGAAAGCATGACCCGCGCGCCGTTCGTGATGGGCAAGGCCGATAGTGCGTTCTCGCGCGCGGCGAAGATCGAGGACACGACCCTGGGCTGGCGCTTCGTCAATCCGGCGATGAAGGCGAAGTACGGCATCGACTCGATGCCCGAGACCGCCGAGAACGTGGCGCGCGAATTCGGCATCGCCCGCGCCGACCAGGATGCGTTTGCACTGCGCAGCCAGCAGCGCTGGGCGCGCGCGAATGAAGAAGGCTTCTTCAAGGACGAGATCGTGCCGGTGACGGTGCATGGCAAGAAAGGCGAATCGCGTGTGGTCGACACCGACGAGCAGCCGCGCCCCGACACCAGCATCGAAGCGCTGGCCAAATTGAAGGGCGTGGTCATGCCGGAAGGTTCGGTCAGCGCCGGCAACGCCTCGAGCCTGAACGACGGCGCCTGTGCGCTGCTGCTGGCGTCAAGCGAAGCCGCCGCCCGCTACGGCTTGACCCCGCGCGCCCGCGTGGTCGGCATGGCCACCGTCGGCCTGGCGCCGCGCATCATGGGCTACGGCCCGGCGCCGGCCGTGAAGAAGCTGCTGGCCCAGACCGGCCTCACGCTCGACCAGATGGACGTGATCGAGCTGAACGAAGCCTTCGCCGCACAGGGCCTGGCCGTCACGCGCGACCTTGGCCTGGCGGACGATGACGCCCGCGTCAACCCGAACGGGGGCGCGATTGCCATCGGCCACCCGCTGGGGGCCTCCGGCGCGCGCCTGGTCATGACGGCCGTGAACCAGCTGCACCGCACCGGCGGACGCTACGCCTTGTGCACGATGTGCATCGGCGTCGGCCAGGGCATCGCGATGATCGTGGAACGCGTGTAAAAGGTATGGAGAACGTCAAGGTCAAGGTCTATGAAATCGACGGCGTGCGGCCGGTCGTGCATCCGACCGCCTACGTGCACCCGTCGGCGGTGCTGATCGGCGACGTGATCGTCGGCCCGCGCTGCTACATCGGCCCCTGCGCCAGCCTGCGCGGCGATTTCGGCCGCCTGATCCTGGAAGAAGGCGCCAACCTGCAGGACACCTGCGTGATGCATGGCTTCCCGGGCGAAGATACCGTGGTCGAGGTCGACGGCCATATCGGCCACGGCGCCGTGCTGCACGGCTGCCGCGTCAAGCGCAACGCCATGGTCGGCATGAATGCCGTCGTGATGGACAAGGCGGTGGTCGGCGAGGAGTCGATCGTGGCCGCGATGAGTTTCGTGAAGGCGGGGATGGTGATCCCTCCCCGTTCGATGGTGATGGGAGCGCCCGCGAAGGTCATGCGCGAACTCACCGATGAAGACGTGAAATGGAAAAGCTTCGGCACCCGCCAGTACCAGGAACTGGCCGTGCGTTCGCTGCAGACCATGCGCGAAGTCGAGGCGGACCTCGAGGTACAACCGGACCGGCAGCGCATCGCATTCGACGCCGACGGCATGCACAAGCCGAAAGCCTGAAGAGACAAACGAGGAGACAGAACATGGGTGACATCCCGACACTACAAAGCCTGATCGCCGGCCGCTGGCACGGCCAGGAAGCGCACACGGCGCTGCACAGCGCTCTCGACAACGCGCTGATCTATCACACGCACGCCGAGCAGATCGATTTCGACGAGGCGCTCACTTTTGCGCGCAAGACCGGCATCAAGAGCCTGATGAGCCAGGACTTCCAGAAGCGCGCGCAATGCCTGAAGGCGCTGGCGCTCTACCTCATGGAGCGCAAGGAAGAACTGTACGAGATTTCGCACCTCACCGGCGCCACGCGCAAGGACAGCTGGGTCGACGTCGAAGGCGGCATCGGCACCCTGTTCGCCTATGCCAGCATGGGCTCGCGCGAGCTGCCGTCGTCGAACGTGCTGCACGAAGGCCCGGCCATGGCGCTGGGCAAGCGCGGCGGCTTCGCCGGCACCCACATCCTGGTGCCGCGCGGCGGCGTGGCGGTGCACATCAATGCCTTCAACTTCCCGATCTGGGGCCTGCTCGAGAAATTCGCGCCGAGCTTCCTGGCGGCCATGCCCTGCATCGCCAAGCCAGCTACCGCCACCAGCTACCTGACCCATGCCGTGGTCAGGATGATGATGGAGTCGAACCTGTTACCAAGCGGCGCGCTGCAGCTCGTGATCGGCAGCACCGGCGACCTGCTCGATCGCCTCGGCGGCTTCGACGCCGTCACCTTCACCGGTTCGGCCGACACCGCCGCCAGGCTGCGTTCGAACCAGAACCTGATCCGTGCATCGGTGCCGTTCACGGCCGAAGCCGACTCATTGAACTGCGCGATCCTGGCGCCGGACGTCACGCCCGACGACCCGGAGTTCGACCTGTTCGTCAAGGAAGTGGCGCGCGAGATGACCGGCAAGGCCGGCCAGAAGTGCACCGCGATCCGCCGCGTGATCGTGCCGGAAACGCTGGTCGATGCGGTCGGCGAACGCCTGCGCGAACGCCTGGCCAGGACCACGGTCGGCAATCCGAAAGTGGAGGGTGTGCGCATGGGTGCGCTGGCGTCGATGGACCAGCACCGCGACGTCAGCGAGCGCGTCGAGCTGCTCGCGCGCGGCAACGAAGTCCTGTTCAGCGCGCGCGACGGCTTTACTCCGGTCGGCGACAACGTCGCCAGCGGCGCCTTCTTCTCGCCTACCTTGCTGCTGTGCCGACACGCGATGGACAACGACGCCGTGCACGACGTGGAGGCCTTCGGCCCGGTCAGCACGCTGATGACTTACCGCGACATCGACGAGGCCCTTGAGCTGGCCGCGCGCGGCAAAGGCAGCCTGGTGACGACGCTCGCCACCAAAGAGCCTGCTATCGCCGCCCATGCCGTGCCGGTGGCGGCGGCCTCGCATGGCCGCGTGCTGATCCTGGACCGCGAGGCGGCCGTGGACAGCACCGGCCACGGCTCGCCGCTGCCGCAACTGAAGCACGGCGGTCCGGGCCGCGCCGGAGGCGGCGAAGAGTTGGGCGGCATCCGCGCCGTCAAGCACTTCCTGCAGCGCGCCGCGGTGCAGGGTTCGCCGACCATGCTTGGCGCCGTGACGGGCGAATACGTTCGTGGCGGCGCCGTCAAGGAAAGCGAGATCCACCCGTTCCGCCGTTACTTCGAAGACCTGGAGATGGGCCACTCGCTGCTGACCCACCGCCGCACGGTGAGCGAAGCCGACATCGTCAATTTTGGCGGCGTCTCGGGCGACTACTTCTACATGCACTTCGACGAGATCGCGGCCAAGGACACGCAGTTCGGCCAGCGCATCGCGCACGGTTACTTCGTGCTGTCGGCGGCGGCCGGCCTGTTCGTGTCGCCGGCGCCGGGACCGGTGCTGGCCAACTACGGCCTGGACAACCTGCGCTTCGTGGCGCCGGTGGCGATCGGCGACACCATCCGCGCGCGCCTGACCTGCAAGCGCAAGGTCGATCGCAACCGCACCGACGAGCAGGGCAGGGGACAAGGCGTGGTGGCGTGGGATGTGCAGGTCACCAACCAGCGCGACGAGCTGGTGGCGAGTTACGATATCCTGACACTGGTACTGAAGCGCGCCTGACCCGGCGCTTGACTCATCTGGTGCGACCGAAAGGATGTGCGATGTCGAGACTCGATCTGAGCAGTATTCCGGTGTTGAGCGGAACCGGCTATCCGGCGCCGTTCCATGAGGCGGTGGACGGCCGCACGCGCCAGGCGTTGGGCGATTCAGGCGGCCTGACGCAGTTCGGCGTCAACCTGGTCGAGCTGCAGCCTGGCGCCGCATCGTCGCAGCGCCACTGGCACTCGCACGAGGACGAATTCGTCACAATCATCTCGGGGGAGCTCGTGCTCGTCACGGACGAGGGTGAGACCGTCATGCGTGCCGGTGACCACGCCGCCTTCCCGGCCGGGCGTTCCAATGGCCACCAGCTGGTCAACCGCAACTGGGGGCCGGGCGTGTTTCTCGTGATCGGCTCGCGCGACAAGGCCGACGTGGTGACCTACGCCGACATCGACATGCGCTACGAGCAGGCGTCCAACGCCTATCTGCACAAGGACGGGACGCCTTATCCGAAACGCGACGTCTAGCGCCCGGCATTAACCCAGCTTGCGCGCGTAACGTTCGCGCACATGCTGGCTGATGTAGGTCGACAGGCCCTGGCCCGCCGTGGCCAGTTCGCGCATCCTTGCGATGTGCTCGACGCCGGTGCTGTCCGCGGTGTACAGGTAGCGATCGCCGCCCGTGAACTTCACCGTGATCGAATCCGCCGCGAGTTCATAGGCGACGACGCCGGAATGGCCGCTCAGGTTGGCGTAGCGCTGCATGATCCTTCTCCACAATCCCGTTGTTATCGTCATGGGATCACGTTCAGCATCATGCAGGAGCACGATTCAGGAGCGCGTGCGCTGCAGCCGCAGCAGGCCTTCCGGCGTGCGGATGGCGCGCAGGTCGTCGTAGTCCGGTACGCCGGTGACCTTGGTCTCGAGCGGCTCGTGGTGGGTGGCGGTGACGACGATGCTGTCCATCCCGGCCGCCTCGGCCGATTGAAGGCCGGCCAGCGTGTCCTCGAACACCAGGCAGTCCTGCGGGCGCATGCCCAGTTTTTCGGCGCCCAGCAGGAAGGGATCCGGCGCCGGCTTGCCGCGCTGGACGTCTTCGGCGGCCACCATCACCGGCGGCGTCGGCAGCCCGGCCGCGGCGATGCGCGCCTCGGCCAGCGCACGCGGGGCCGAGGTCACGATGGCCCAGCGGTCGGCCGGCAGGGTGGCGAGGAAAGCCGCCACGCCGGCGATCGCCTCGATGCCTTCCACGTCTTCGATCTCGGCCAGCGTGATGCGCTGCGCCTCGGCTTCCACGTCGATATCGGGCAGGCCGACGCCGCGCACCGTGTCGATGCTGCGCTTGCCGTGGATGGTCGGCAGGAAGACGTCGACGTCCAGGCCATGGCTGCGTGCCCAGGCGGCCCAGACGCGCTCGGCGGCGATGATCGAGGTGAGGATGGTGCCATCCATGTCGAACAGGAAGGCGGTGTAGTCGCGTGCGGGAAGGGCAGTCATTGAGTCGTTAATCGATGGTGGAAATGAAAAGCGGGCCAGGGCGCTTGAGGCGCTGGCCCGCCGGAAAGCTAGAGCTTACTCTGCCAGCTGCTGGCGCACGCGCATGATAGCCGCGCGCACCTGGTTCGGCGCGGTGCCGCCCACGTGGTCGCGCGCCGCCACCGAACCCTCGAGGGTCAGCACCTCGAACACGTCCTGACCGATCAGCGGCGAGAAGCCCTGCAGCGTTTCGAGCGACATCTCGGACAGGTCGCAGCCCGCCTGGTCGCAGGCGCGCACCGCATGCGCCACGGCTTCGTGGGCGTCGCGGAACGGCAGGCCTTTCTTGACGAGGTAGTCGGCCAGGTCGGTCGCGGTGGCATAGCCCTGCAGCGCCGCGGAGCGCATGTTCTCGGCCTTGACCGTGATGCCAGACGCCATGTCGGTGAAGATGCGCAGCGTGTCGGTCACGGTGTCGATCGTGTCGAACAGCGGTTCCTTGTCTTCCTGGTTGTCCTTGTTGTAGGCCAGCGGCTGTCCTTTCATCAGGGTCAAGAGGCCGGTCAGGTGACCGTAGACACGGCCGGTCTTGCCGCGCGCCAGTTCCGGCACGTCCGGGTTTTTCTTTTGCGGCATGATCGACGAGCCGGTGCAGAAGCGGTCGGCGATGTCGATGAAGCCGATGCGCGGGCTGATCCACATCACCAGCTCTTCCGAGAAGCGCGAGACGTGCATCATCAGGATCGAGGCGGCGGCGGTGAATTCGATCGCGAAGTCGCGGTCGGACACGGCATCCAGCGAGTTGTGGCAGACGTCGTCGAAGCCCAGGGTCCTGGCCACGCGCAGGCGGTCGATCGGGAAGGTGGTGCCGGCCAGGGCGGCGGCGCCCAGCGGCAGGCGGTTGACGCGGCGGCGCGCATCCTGCATGCGCTCGGCGTCGCGGCCAAACATCTCGACATAGGCCAGCATGTGGTGGCCGAAGGTGATCGGCTGCGCCACCTGCAGGTGGGTGAAGCCCGGCATGATGGTATCCGCGTGGCGTTCCGCGAGATCCGTCAGGGCGCCGCGCAGACCGTTCAGCAGGGCCAGGATGTCGTCGATGGCGGCGCGCACGTACAGGCGGATGTCGGTGGCCACCTGGTCGTTGCGCGAGCGGCCGGTGTGCAGGCGCTTGCCGGCGTCGCCGACCAGTTCGGTCAGGCGCTTCTCGATGTTCAGGTGCACGTCTTCCAGGTCGAGCAGCCATTCGAAGCTGCCGGCGTCGATCTCGGACCGGATCTGGGCCATGCCGCGTTCGATCTCGGCACGATCGTGCTCGCTGATGATGCCCTGGGCCGCCAGCATCTCGGCGTGCGCCAGCGAGCCCTGGATGTCGTATTGCGCCAGGCGTTTGTCGAAGAACACCGACGCGGTGTAGCGCTTGACGAGATCGGACACGGGTTCGGAGAAGCGGGCCGACCAGGCTTCGGCTTTTTTGGAGAATTGTTCGGTCATGGTGGAATTCCGGTTGGGGATCCAGCGATTATAAACCGCGTCGCCGCCATGCCATCCGGTGGGCAGATTACGCAGGGAAAGCATGCGAAAAAAAGCCACCGGACGACCCCAATCGAAGCGGATGCGGGGACCAATCGGCGCTAGAATGGTTTTTTTGCCAGCTTTGCAAGCCCAATGATTACGAACGATTCCAGCTTCCAGGTCAGTACCGACCAGTCCCGGCTCGACATCCCGATGATCTACCGCTTCCTCAGTGAGCAGTCGACCTGGGCCGTGGGCATTTCCCGTCCGATCGTCGAGCGCGCCATCGAGAATTCGCTGTGCTTCGGCGGGTACCTCGACGGCCGCCAGATCGCGTTCGCGCGCGTGATTACCGACTATGCCACCTTTGCCAACCTGGTGGACGTGTTCGTCGTACCGGAATACCGGGGCCATGGCTACGGCAAGCAGTTGATCGGCGTGGTGCTGGCCCACCCCAGCCTGCAGAAACTGCGCCGCTTCACCCTGGCCACCAAGGACTCGCACGGCTTGTACGAGCGCTTCGGTTTCACCGTGCCGTTGTATCCAGAAACATTGATGGAACGGTATTTTCCCAACATCTATTTGTCCTGAGCGGACTCAACATGGCGACGTGAATCTGGAATCAGGCTTACGCTGATGGCTCATCAGAGGAAGTCTTATGCTCCAGATCGTCGTCCATGCCATTCTCGCGTTGGCATTGCTGGCGAGTAGTGCCAGCCATGCCGCCGACAAAGAACCTGTCCCGCCGAAAGGCTCGCTCGTCATCATCGGCGGCGCCCTGCGCGCCGATAATGATGCCGTGTGGGAACGCATCGTCCAGCTCGCGGGCGGCAAGGGCGCTCGCATAGCCGTGTTCGCCTCTGCCTCGGCGAGTCCCGAACGTGCCGGCAGTTATCTCGTGGAGCGCCTGAACCGCTATGGCGCCGACGCCTTCTTCGTCCCGGTCGCCGAGCGCCTGGACGGCGCCGACGGGCGCGCCGCGGCCGACGATCCCAAGCTGGCCGAGGCCGTGCGCACGGCCGGCGGCGCCTATTTCTCGGGCGGCGACCAGGGCCGCATCACGGGCGTCCTGCGCCGGCCCGACGGCAGCAACACGCAGGTGCTCGACGCCCTGTGGGACATGTACCGGCGCGGCGGCGTGATCGCCGGCTCCAGCGCCGGCGCCGCCATCATGAGCAGCACGATGTTCGGCCACCCGCGCTCGATCCTGTCCACCCTCCAGCATGGCGTCGACGACGGCCGCCAGATCACGCGCGGCCTGGGCTTCATCGGCGACGACGTCTTCATCGACCAGCACCTGCTGGTGCGCGGGCGCTTCGCGCGCATGCTGCCGGCCATGCTGGCCAAGGGCTACAAGATCGGCCTGGGGATCGACGAGAACACGGCGATGGTGGTGGGGCCGAAGCGCGACGTCGAAGTGATCGGCTACCGCGGCGCGCTGCTGGTCGACCTGAGCGAGGCGGCCACCCGCGACGGCAGCTTCAATCTCGCCAACGGGCGCCTGAGTTACCTCGACAATGGCGACCGCTTCAACCTGGCCACCAAGACCTTCACGCCGGCGCCCGAGAAGGCGCACGGCAAGGTCGACGCCAAGAAACCGTACTGGCGCGGCCCGCTGTTCTCGGCCGACATCCTCGGCAACGGCACGGTGGTCGACCTGATGGCCAAGCTGATCGACAGCGACCAGGTCGACGCGATCGGCCTGTCGCTGGACAGCCCCAATGCCGAACGGCCCGACCTGGGCTTCGAGTTCAAGCTCAGTCGCGTGGGCGAGAGCGTCGGCTACCAGTCGGCGTTCAGCGAAGCCTATTCGGTCTATAACGTGCGGCTCGACATCCGGCCGATCGTGGTGCAAAGGCCGCTCTATCAATATCGATGAGCTTAGAATAGCGCGATCTTCTTATTGCCGAGGAATCGTGATGCGCAGTCTCCTGATCCAGTGTTTTGCCCTTCTGCTGGGCGTGACGTTCTTGCCGGCGGTGCAGGCTGCCCAGCCGGCCACCGTGCGTCTCGACTACACCCACAGCGGCAACGCACTCTCCGACCAATACGCGATCGAGCGCGTGGTGATCGAACCGCTGCCCTGGCCGGGCAGCATGGCGCGCAATCTCGACGATACCAATCGTGGCCAGAACCGCGTGGAGGTGGTCGATGCCAAGACCGGCGATCTGCTGTACTCGCGCGGTTTCTCGACCGTGTTCGGCGAATGGCGCACGACCGAGGAAGCGAACCGCATCAGCCGCTCGTTCCAGGAATCGGTGCGCTTTCCGCAGTTCGAGCAAGCGGTGCGGGTGCGCATCCTCAAGCGCGACGAGCGCAACCAGTTCTCGGTGGCCTGGAGCATCGAGGTCGATCCGAATGCGCAGGACGTCATCCGGCGCCAGCCGCCGGCCCCGGCGAAGCCGATCGCGATCCACTCCAGCGGACCTTCGCCCGACAAGGTCGACCTCCTGATCCTGGGCGACGGCTACACGCAGAAGGACATGAAGAAGTTCGAGCAGGATGCGCGCCGCCTGACGAAGCACCTGTTCACGGTGTCGCCGTTCCGCGAGCGCGCCGGGGATTTCAATGTGTGGGCGATGGCGGTGCCGACCGAGAAATCGGGCATCACCCGGCCCTCGACCGGCGTGCACAATTCGTCCGCGCTGGGTACGCGCTACGACATCTTCGGCAGCGAACGCTACGTGCTCACGCTCGACAACCGCGCGCTGCGCGACATCGCCCAGCACGCGCCGTATGAATTCATCGAGATCCTGGTGAACAACGAAACCTATGGCGGGGGCGGCATCTTTGGCCAGTTCAGCACCGCGGCGGCGGGCAACGACTGGGCCGACTATCTGTTCGTGCACGAATTCGGCCACCACTTCGCCGGCCTGGCCGACGAGTACTACACCTCGCCCGTGGCCTATCAGTCGGCCAGCGGCCGCATGGAACCGTGGGAGCCGAACGTCACCGCGCTGCGCGACCCGGCCAAGCTCAAATGGAAGCGCCACGTGAAGGACGGCACGCCGCTGCCGACGCCATGGCCCAAGGTTCAGTATGAGGAAGAGTCGCGCGCCTACCAGAAGAAGCGCGCCGCGCTGCGCGCCGGGAATCGTCCGGAATCCGAGATGAGCGCCTTGTTCCATGAAGACCTGAAGCGCACCAACGCATTGTTCGCGCAGCAGCCGCACCGGCACACGATCGGCGCCTTCGAAGGCGCCAACTACGAGGCCAGCGGTTACTACCGGCCGGCGATGCAATGCCTGATGTTCGACCGCAGCGACACGTTCTGCCAGGTGTGCCAGGACGGCATCGGCGACATCATCGATCTGTATGCAGGTCCTGTTCAGCGGTAATCTTTGCTTACAACTCTGACAATTTGACTGTGGGCTGTCTAACAGACCCGGCGCTGCGATAAGCCTATTCTGGAATCACTGAAGAACAACAACGACTGCACAGGCATCCCGATCTGTGCAGAGACCTACCAGAAAGGAAACACATCATGAACAAACTGATCGCTACCCTCATCGCCGGCCTGATGGCTACCGCTGCTCACGCCCAAACCACCGCACCGGCCACGACCGCGGCTGATAACCGCATCGTCAAGGCGGAAGCCAATGCCAAGAAAGATGTCATCAAGGCAGAGCAGAAAGAAATCAAGACCGCCGTCAAAGCGGACGAGAAAGTGAACAAAACCATGGCCAAGGCCGCCGAGACCAAGTCGAAGGCCCACGCCAACCTGGTCGAGTCGCACACCGACGCAGCTGCGAAAGTGGCCAAGGCCGATCCGGAAGACCGTGCCAAGGCGATGGCCAAGGCTGAAGAGAAAGTGGCTGATGCCAATCTGAAAGCCGAGAAGAAAATGATCAAGGCTGACGAAAAAGTGCTGAAGGCACAAGTCGATGCGGCAGCCGACAAGGCAACCGCCGCAGCCAAGACCGAGCAGGTGCGTGCTGAAGCGCAAGCCGACGTGCACAAGGCAGCTGCCCGCAACTAAGCACCTGAGTTGACACTGCGCCTTCGGGCGCATCGAGCCCCAAAGCCGGATGAAGGTTTTGGGGCTTTTTCCTTTGGTGTTGCGAGAACGGCGTTTTGGTGGAAGGCATGCGGCAGCGCAAGTCATCGGTTTCGGAGTGGGTATCCAATGAGGTGTCCGATTCCTCCAGGAACTACCATGCTCGCAAAGGCCCAGTCGCTGTTTCAGCACTTTACGCAATCGCGCAGGCTGCTGCGATTGCACACGCCCTTGGGATCGGATGTGTTGCTGGCTGAATGCGTGCGTGGGGAAGAGGCGCTTGGTGAAAACTATGCGTTCACGATCAGCGCCTTGTCCGAGGATGCTGGCCTGTCCCTGCGGCGATTGCTTGGACAGCCTGCGCTGCTCGAGCTGGAGACGACCAGCAGCGGGCCAAGGTATTTTCATGGTCACCTGACCTCGGTCGACATCAATGGCGCGAATGGCGGAATGGCGCGCTACACCCTGGTGCTGCAGCCATGGTGCGCGTTCCTGGAACACGGGCGGGATAGCCGGATATTCCAGGACAAGAATGTGTTCGACATCCTCGACGCCGTCTTTCGTGCCTGGCAAGGCCGGGGAACCCTGGCGCCGGCATGGCGCTTCGATATCGCGGACAGGAGCATTTATTTGGTTCGCAGCCTGAGCCAATGCTCATTCGTGCATTCAACTAGCCGCTGCTGATAGGTAAGTTGAAATGAAAAACGCCAGCAATGAAGCTGGCGTTTTTCTAATCATTGCACGTAAAAAGGATTAACTCCCTTCAGCCGCCCGCATCGCCAAATCCTGCGCCTTCAACCTCGCCGACAACGCCTTGCCCTTGCGCGCTCGCTTGCCAAAGTGCGGCTCCAGCCCCGACGCAAACAGTTCCACCGTCCGCGCCTTGTCACCCGACCAGGTGCCAACCACATTCACGCCCTTTTGCGTGATCGGCTGCGCCGCCAGCATCTTCTCCTTCGGCTCCAGCTCCATCAGGATCACACCGCGACCGCCATTGGTCAGCACCTTCATCTCGTCGATGCCGAACACCAGCACGCGGCCCTTCTCCGACAGGCAGGCAACCGCGCCGGCAGTGTCGGTAACGACCCGCGGCGGCAGCGGCGCCGCACCTTCGTTCAGGGTAATGAACGACTTGCCACCCTTCAGGCGGCTGACCATATCCCCGGCCTTGGTGATGAACCCGAACGCATCGGAAGTCGAGATCAACAGGCGCGTCTCCGGATTGCCCGCGAAGTAATGCAGGATCCGCACACCGCCCGACAAATCGACCAGGGTGGTAATCGGCACACCATCGCCACGCGACCCAGGCAGCGCATTCACCGGCACCGAATACACCTTGCCGTTGTCGCCAATGCCCAGCAGATGATCCACCGTGCGGCACTCGAAGGCCTTGTACAGCGAGTCGCCGGCCTTGAAGGTGAACTGCGCCGGATCGTGTCCGATGCCGGTACGCGCGCGCACCCAGCCTTTTTCCGACACGATCACGGTCACCGGCTCGTCGATGACCTTCTGCTCGGCCACCGCGCGCTGCGCTTCCTCGATGATGGTGCGGCGGTCGTCGCCGTACTGCTTGGCGTCCGCTTCGATTTCGCGGATGATCAGGCGCTTCATCGACGACGGATTCTCGAGGATGTCCTCGAGCTTCTCTTTCTCGTTGCGCAGTTCGGCCAGCTCCTGCTGGATCTTGATCGCTTCCAGGCGCGCCAGCTGGCGCAGGCGGATCTCGAGGATGTCCTCGGCCTGGCGTTCGCTCAGGCGGAATTCTTCGATCAGCGCCGCCTTCGGTTCATCCGAATTGCGGATGATGGCGATCACCTTGTCGATGTTCAGCAGGACCGTCTCGCGGCCTTCCAGGATGTGGATGCGGTCGTTGACCTTGCCCAGCTTGAATTCGGTGCGGCGGCGGACCGTCACGAAGCGATAGTCGATCCACTCCTGCAGGATCGCCGTGAGACCCTTCTGGCGCGGACGGCCGTCGCCGCCGATCATCACCAGATTGATCGGCGCCGAGCTCTCGAGCGAGGTATGCGCCAGCAGCATCAGCATGAACTCGCCCTGGTCGACGTTCTTCGACTTCGGCTCGAACACCAGGCGCACCGGGGCGTCGCGGCCCGATTCGTCGCGCACCGCGTCGAGCGCGCCCAGGATCGTGTTCTTCAGCGCCAGCTGTTCCGGCAGCAGTGCTTTCTTGCCGGCCTTGACCTTCGGATTGGTCAGTTCTTCGATTTCTTCCAGCACGCGCTGCGACGAGCAGCCCGGCGGCAGTTCATGGACCACAGCCTGCCACTGGCCGCGCGCCAGCTCTTCGATCTTCCAGCGCGCGCGCACCTTCATCGAGCCGCGGCCAACCGCGTACATGTCGGCGATCTGCGATGCCGGGGTGATGATCTGGCCGCCGCCCGGGAAGTCCGGGCCGGGGATGTGGGTCATCAGCTCGGCGTGGGTGATCTTGGGATTGCGGATCATCGCCACCGCCGCCGCCGCGACCTCGCGCAGATTGTGCGACGGGATCTCGGTGGCCAGGCCGACCGCGATGCCCGAGGCGCCGTTGAGCAGCACCATCGGCAGGCGCGCCGGCAGCGTACGCGGTTCGGTAGTCGAACCGTCGTAGTTCGGTTGCGAGTCGACCGTGCCCATGTCGATCTCGTCCATCAACAGGCGCGAGATCGGGGTCAGGCGGGCTTCGGTATATCGCATCGCCGCGGCGCCGTCGCCGTCGCGCGAGCCGAAGTTGCCCTGGCCGTCGATCAGCGGGTAGCGCAGCGAAAAGTCCTGCGCCATGCGCACCAGCGCGTCGTACACCGACTGGTCGCCGTGCGGGTGCAGTTTACCGAGCACGTCGCCGACCACCGCGGCCGACTTGCGCGGCTTGGCGGTCGGGCCCAGGCCCAGTTCGTTCATCGCGTACAGGATGCGGCGCTGGACCGGCTTCTGGCCGTCCGACACGTCCGGCAGCGCACGGCCCTTGACCACCGAGACGGCGTAGTCGAGGTAGGCGCGCTCGGCGAAGGTGGACAGGGTGAGCGTCTCGACGTCCGAGGGCTCGTGTTGTTGCTCAAAGAGGCTTGCTTGATTCGTCATGATGTCTGTTCGGTTGCTCGCGAGTAGCGCGGATTAGATATCCGCCTCGGTCTCGTTCCCGTGTTCCTCGATCCAGGCCCGGCGCGCCGCGGCTTCGCCTTTGCCCATCAGCATATTGAAGCGCGATGCCGACTCGGCCACGTCGTACTGGCCGAACGAGACCGGCAGCAGGCGACGGGTGTCCGGGTTCATGGTGGTTTCCCACAGCTGCTCGGCGTTCATCTCGCCCAGGCCCTTGAAGCGCGAGATGCTCCACACGCCTTCCTTCAGGCCTTCCTTCTTCAGCTTGTCCTCGATCGCCAGCAGCTCGCCGTCGTCCAGCGCGTACAGCTTCTGGATCGGCTTCTTGCCGCGCGCCGGCACGTCGACGCGGTACAGGGGCGGACGCGCGATGCAGATGTTCCCGTTGCGGAACAGGGCAGGGAAGTGCTTGAAGAACAGCGTCAGCAGCAGCACCTGGATGTGCGAACCGTCGACGTCCGCATCGGACAGGATGCAGATCTTCCCGTAGCGCAGGCTGGAGAGGTCGGGCGAATCGTTCGGTCCGTGCGGATCGACGCCGATCGCCACCGAGATATCGTGGATCTCGTTGTTGGCGAACAGGCGATCGCGGTCGGTCTCCCACGAGTTGAGCACCTTGCCGCGCAGCGGCAGGATGGCCTGGAATTCCTTGTCGCGGCCCATCTTCGCCGAGCCGCCTGCCGAGTCGCCCTCGACCAGGAACAGCTCGTTGCGCGTGATGTCGGTCGATTCGCAATCGGTCAGCTTGCCCGGCAACACCGCCACGCCGGACGATTTCTTCTTCTCGACTTTTTGCAGCGAACGCAGGCGCGACTGGGCCTGCTTGATGACCAGTTCGGCCAGCTTCTTGCCGTATTCGACGTGCTGGTTCAGCCACAGTTCGAGCGGCGGTTTGGTAAACGTCGACACCAGCTTGAGCGCGTCGCGCGAGTTCAGGCGTTCCTTGGTCTGGCCCTGGAATTGCGGGTCCAGCACCTTGGCCGACAGCACGAACGAGACGCGCGCGAACACGTCTTCGGGCAGCAGCTTGACGCCTTTCGGCAGCAGGCCGTGCAGCTCGACGAAGTTCTTCACCGCGCCGAACAGGCCGTCGCGCAGGCCGGCTTCGTGGGTGCCGCCGCTCACGGTCGGGATCAGGTTGACGTAGGACTCGCGCACTACGCCGCCTTCCTCGGTCCAGGCCACGACCCAGTCGGCGCCTTCGCCTTCGGCGAAGCTGTCGTCACCGGCGGCGGCAAACTGCGCGCCTTCGAACAGCGGGATCAGGGTCTCGCCGTTCGAGCTCTGGGCCAGCGCCTCGTTCAGGTAGCCGCGCAGGCCTTCGTCGTAGCGCCAGGTCTGGACGTCGCCGGTTTTTGCGTTGGTGAGCGTGACGGTCACGCCCGGCAGCAGCACCGCCTTCGAGCGCAGCAGGCGCTGCAGGTCGCCCAGCGGGATGTTCGGGGAATCGAAATACTTACCGTCCGGCCAGGCGGTGACGCGGGTGCCGTTCTTCTTGCCGCCGCGTTCGGCAGGGCTGGACGTGAGCGGCTCGATCACTTCACCGTCGGCGAACACCAGGCGGTGCTGGCCGTTGCCCTGGTCGTCCTTGCGCCACACCTCGATCTCGAGGCGCTTCGACAGCGCATTGGTGACCGAGACGCCGACCCCGTGCAGGCCGCCCGAGAAGGCGTAGGCGCCGCCCGAACCCTTGTCGAACTTGCCGCCGGCGTGCAGGCGGGTGAACACGATCTCGACCGTGGACACGCCTTCTTCCGGGTGGATGCCGACCGGGATGCCGCGGCCGTCGTCCTCGACCGTGATCGAACCGTCCGGGTTCAGGGTCACGCCGATGTTCTTGCAGTGACCGCCCAGCGCTTCGTCGGAGGCGTTGTCGATCACTTCCTGGATGATGTGGAGCGGATTCTCCGTCCGGGTGTACATGCCCGGGCGCTGTTTCACAGGTTCGAGTCCCTTGAGGACGCGGATGGATGATTCGCTATAGTCTGGAGCGGGTTTCTTGGAGGCCATCTTGAAGATTGTTTGTCGAATGCTCCGGCATTCTAACTTGTCGGGAGGAAAAGGTTAGGCTTTTTTACTGTTTAAATATACAGTAGTTTGCGCTGTGACGTGCTTTTCGCTTCGCACGTTTGTGCTAGATTAAGCTGGATAACCACGGCAATGCCAGGGAGGGGCGTTACCGATGCACTTATCCAGCTATCCGTTTACCGTTCGCCTGATCGGGTTCACACCTGGCGAAAGCGCGCGGCTCGAAGCCCTGCTGGCGCGCGCGCCGGGCGTGGGGCCGTCGTATTCTTGCCTGCACGACGACAGTTTGCAAGAGCCGGATCTGTATATCGCCAACGGCGACAGCCCGACCGCGCTGACCCGGCTCGGCTGCCTGCCGCCCGGATCGCTGCAGCCTGCGCTCGTCATCGGCAACCCGGGGAATCCCGGCAACCCCGGCGCCGGACCCTGGCGCACCCTGGCGCGGCCGGTCGACCCCCTGCAACTGTATGAAGCCCTGGCCGACCTGCTCGATACCCGGGTCCAGGTGCTGGTGCAGCAGAGCACCCGCACCGTCCGGCGCGTGCTGGCCGAGCGCCGCCGCCGTCCGCGGCTGGCGCCGGACTGCGAAACGCCGGCATTCTACACGCGCCTGCGCCGTGGTCCCGTCGATGGGGCCGTCCTGATCGTCGACCAGGAATGCAAGTTGCGTAACGAGGTGGCGCGCGTGCTCGGCCCGCGTCGGGTGCCGGTGGAATGGACCGACAGCCGGTGCGCGGCGGTGCGCCTGTGCGACGAAACGAAGGTAGCGCTGGTGCTGATCAATACGGCGGCGGCCGGCATCGAACCGTATGAGGTATGCAGCTCGATCAAGTCGCAGGACGGGGCCCAGCGCACGCCGGTGGTGTTCCTGGTCGAGCAATCCTTTCACTACGATAGCGTGCGTGCGCGCCGCGCCGGGGCGCGCGGCCTGCTCACGACGCCGGTCGCCGGCCGCCACTGGATGCTGACCTTCCAGAAGCTGCTCGACCTTCCGGTGTAGGCGGAACGCGACGTTTTGTAACAACTTTATATTGTGCGCAGCGGTGGCGAAGTTATATTAATAGCCATGGCTGAAGATGATCAAATCAAGCGCAACGATGATCCCGCGGCGGACGTGGACGAGCGCCGCGAGACCCGCGTGCGCGTGCCCGAACGCCGCGCCAGCGGCGGCCAGTCGCGCGGCCCCGCCCGCTACCTGCGCGATGGCGACAATGCCGTCGCCCTGGCCGGCCGGGTCATCACCTCGCGTTTTCGCTCGCTGCGCGAACGCTTCAACCGCGACTTCATGCAGCGCACGCTGCATATCGGGGTTTCGGCCCGCATCTTTCACCCTGCCGCCGGCGCCAAGGGGCTGCTCAGCAAGAACCTGCAGTATCTCGAGGAATCGATCGCCCAGTGGGTGATGTCGCGCGACGTGCTGGTGTTCATGATCCCCACCGTGAATACCAACGGCCTGCTACACCCCAGCAATATCACCCTGCGCCACTATGCGCGCCACCTCGACGGCCTGGTGCTTCAGGGCGGGGCCGACGTGGCGCCGCAAACCTATTCCGAAACCCCCACCAAGCCCGAATGGAGCGGCGACCGCGCGCGCGACGTCTACGAGCTCGAACTGCTGCACGAATTCGTCGATGCCGGCAAACCGGTGCTGGGCGTGTGCCGCGGTTGCCAGCTGATCAACGTCGCCTTCGGCGGCACCCTGCACCAGGATGTCGCCACCGACATGCCCGAAGCCCTGGCCCACGTGCACGACATCTACGACGCGCACCGCCACGCCATCGTCTTTCCCAAGGGTTCGTCGCTGGGCCGCATGTTCCCCAAGGTCGAGCGGGCGATGGTCAATTCGATCCACCACCAGGCGGTCAAGGATCTGGGGCGCGACATCCGCATTGAGGCCATGTCCGAGCCGGACGGCATCATCGAGGCGATCCGCTACCAGCGCGCCAACTTCGTCATGGGCCTGCAGTGGCACCCCGAATTCCACCGCGCCGGCGGCGTCGACTTGCTCGATTGCACGCCGGTGCTCGACGAATTCCTGCGCGCGGCGCGGGAAACCCGGCTTTAAATCTTGCCTGTAATCAAGCTGTGAGTCGCTTGTCGAAAACGCTTGCTTTCGCCGCGTGAGGCGTGAATAATGAAATGAGAATCATTCGCATTGCGTTGCGAATCTCGTTCCATCACACGTTTGGCTGTTGCGCACCGCAACCGCATTTGGGAGACGCTTGCATGACTATTTCCACCGCCCACACGACGCCGTCGGAACCGCGCAGCCAGGACGCGTTGCTGGTCGCTTCGCTATTGCACCTGATGTCCAATTACACGACGCGCGGCGACGGCGAGCAGCCGTGCGTCAAGCTGGCCTCGGTGATCGAGCGCCACCTGTGTGCGCTGTCGCGCCTGCCCAACATCGATCCGGTGCTGCGCGCTACCTGCGAACAGCTGGCTGACCAGTGGGCGGTCGTGGTCGACGCCAAGTTGCCGCCGCCGGCGCCGACGCGCCAGCCCTTGCTGGCGCGCTTCATGAAAGGCGGCTGGGCCGGCAAGACCGCGCCGCTGGCCGACTAACGCGGCTGCAGCAGCCCCTTCAGGCCGTCGGCCCGGTCCGGAATGCGTTCCAGGGCCGGATAGCGCAAGCCGCCATCGTAGGCGATCGTGACCGCGCGCTTTTGCCCATCCAGTTGCACTGTGAGCACGATGCCGGCCGGATCGCGGCGCGACACCGCCGCGGCCAGGGGCTCCATGGTGAACGGCTCGCCTTCCACCTCCACCAGCGTGGCGCCCGGCGCCAGCCCGGCCTTGAAGGCGGGGCTGTTCCAGCCCACCGAGCGCACCACGCCCTTGCCGTTCACGCCAATCCCGAGGCCGTAACTGAAGTCGGGGACCCCTTCGCCCTGCAGGGCGCGCTCGACGTAGCGGCTCGGCGTCGGTTTGTAGACCAGCCGGTAACCGGCGCGTTCCAGGCCGTCGAGCAGGCCGGCGTCGCTGTTGCCGTGCACGCGCCCCTCGAGATAGCCGCGCCAGTCGAATGGCGCGAGCTTCGATAAGGTGGCGCAGACCCCGTCGAAGGTGTAGTCCTTGCTGGCCTTGCCCTGTACGGCAAAGAACCTGGCGGCGAAGTCGTCCATCCCATGCTTGCCCTGGCTGCGTTCGCGCAGGATGCCGTCGATGTCCAGCCATAGCAGCACACCTTCGGCATAATAATCCTTGCGGCGCTGCCAGTCGGTCCAGCTGACCCCAACGCCGCCCGGCATCGTGATCGAATCGAGCGCGCTGTCGCCGAGCGCCTTCCAGGCGCGGCCCGGACGGTTCGCCATCGCGGCCGCATCCAGGGCCAGCGCGTCGAGGGTGTCCTGGAAACCGCGGAGGCCCGAGCGTGCGCCGATCACCCGCCCCCAGAATTCGGACTGTCCCTCGTACACCCACAACAGCGTACTTTGCATGGGCACGTTGGGCGTGGGCGTGCGATGGTCGGCGGGCTGGGCGAACTTGCCGTTCCAGGCATGGATGTATTCGTGGGCAAACAGATCGATTTCCGCGGCCGAGGCATCGCGGTTGGCCAGGAAGTCCGGCGGCAGCGTGACTTCGGCGGAGCGGATGTGTTCCAGGCCGCCCGGTCCCGGTAACCGGTCCGTCAGCGGCACCAGGTAATCGAAGTGGGGGAAGGGCGCCTTGCCGAATACCCTGGCGGTCTGTTCGACGATGGCGTGCAGCGGCGCGTCCATCGCCGCCGCGCCGGCAAGCTGCGCCGCCTCGCCGGCGAAATAGGTCACGCGTACCGGGACCGGGCCGGCGGCCACGGTGCGTTGTTCCACATGGGGCGCGGCCAGCACCGGCGAGTCGAGCAGCAGGTCGAGCGGCACGGGCGCGAACGTGACGGTCGAGCCGGCGCGGCCCTGCTCGACCAGCGAGGTGCCCGCCACCAGTCCCTTGGGCAGGGTCAGCGAGGCCGCCACCGGGATGCGGCTGGCAAACCAGCCGGCCGGATACAGGATCACGTTTTGCCACTGCAGATTGATCATGTCCGAGGCGATGTGACTCATGCGGCCGAGCGGCGCCAGGTACTGGAATTCCAGCGTCAGCTCGCGCACGCCCGCCGGCACCTGCACGTGAAAGGCATGTGCGTCGAGGGGATCGCGGCGCCACGCCAGGCGCTGCCCGCCGCCCTGGATCGCCAGGCCGGCCAGGCGCTGGACCTGGATCGTCGGGCCATGGCTGCCGCCGTCCCACTTCGGATACAGCAGGGTCAGGCGGCCCGCCGACTGCACCGGCACGCGCTGCTTGACGCGGACGATCCGCTGCGCGGTGTCGCTGGCGTCGACCTCGAGCTGCAAGGTGCCGGGGAAGGCGCGGTCGCGCGGCAGGGGGATAGTCGAGGCGGGCGCGCTCCATGGCGCCGCAGTCGACAGCGGGCTGGAACACAGCAGGGCGGGAAGCAGAAGCAGGGTGGCGGTCAGTTTAACCATATGGGCATGAATAATGAAAAACTGCAGGTAGGCAATTTTTCATTATCATGCAATTCGGATACTGAATGTAAGGAAAATTGTCAGCTCGTGCGGCTGCCGCGGAAGTGCCCGATCGCCGCATTGACCATGCCCTCGACACTGCCTTCGCGCTCCACGTGGCGGCGCAGGATGGTGGCGTCGCTGCCGTCGTGCACCGCCGCCGCCAGGTGCTTCAAGGCATCCACGCTGCCCAGCGCCTCGGCATGCGGCAGCATTTGTTCGAGCGTCGCCAGGATGTCGTCGCGCATCGGCACGTTGTCGTAGGTCTTCGGATGCGTGATGCTGCCGTCCAGGCCGAAGCGGCAGGCCTGGAAGCGGTTGTAGTTGTAGACCAGGTAATCGTCCTCGACCGGCGCTTCTTCTTTCCGCTCCAGCAGATGCCGGCACAGCGCCTGCAGGTAGCCGGCCAGCGCCGCCGCCCGCTCCACCGTCAGCGGCGTGTCGCACACGCGCAGCTCGATGGTGCCGTATTCCGGCTTGGGCCTCAGGTCCCAGTAAAAATCCTTCATGCTCTTGATGATGTTGGTGCGTTCCATCTTGGCGAAGTAGACGTCGGTGAACTCCTGCCAGGACAGCGTGAACGGCGCGCGGCCGCTCATCGGGAAGGCGAACACCGAATTCAGGCGCGCCGATTCGAACAGGCTGTCGTGGCCCTGCACATAGGGCGACGACGCCGACAGCGCGATGAAGTGCGGCAGGTAGCGGTTCAATGCATGCAGCAGATACAGCGCATCGTCGCCGTTGGCGCAGCCGATGTGCACGTGCTGGCCGAACACCGTGAACTGCTTGGCCAGGTAGCCGTACAGCTGCGACAGGTATTCGTAGCGCGGCTTGGCCGAGATGCGCTGGTCGGACCAGTGCTGGAACGGATGCGTGCCGCCGCCGGCGATGCCGATATTGAGCACGTCGCTTGCCGCCACCAGGGTGTCGCGGATCTCGGTCAGTTCCGCCAGCAGCGGCGCGTAGGCCGTGTGCACGCTCGAGTTAATCTCGATCATGCTCTCGGTGATCTCGGGCGTGACGTTGCCCGGGAAGGGTTTGCGCTTCAACAGGTGCATCAGGTCGGGGCTGGCCGCGGTCAGGTTGAAATCCGACAGGCTGACCAGTTGCAGCTCCAGCTCGACCCCGAAGGTGAGCGGCTGCGAGGGGTTGAAGGCTTCAAGCGGCATGGGTCGTCTCCGGTGCTTCGCGTGCCCAGATCAGCGCGCGCTGGATGATGATCGGGCCGAAGACTTCGAGCAGCATCGTCACGGCCGCCATCGCATACAGTTCTTCGACCACTTTCAGGCCGGCATAGCGCGCGTGCTCGAGCAGCAGGATCACGAACACGGCCAGCGGCGCCAGCCCGAGACCGGTGAGCGCGCCCTTGCGCCAGGTGACGCCCGACAGGTGGGCGAACGCCGTCACGCCCGCCACCTTGGCGAACATGCGCGCCAGCACCACGCTGATGGCGAGCGCGGCGCCGGCGGCCACCAGGCGCCAGTCGAGGGTCGAGGCGGCATATACGAACAGCAGCACGGTCAGCACTTCGCCCAGCGCGCCGAAGTTGCGCTGGGTCTGGGTAAAGGCGACGCGCCGGTAGCGCACCGTCAGGCCGAAGGCCAGCGCCGCCACCACCGGCGTCAGGCCGGCGCTGTCGCACACGGCCACCAGCAGGATGATCGCGAGGGCGAAGGCGACGGTGGCGTCCTGCTGCACGTTGCCGATCGCGCGCAGCAGGCTTGGGGTGACCACGCCGAAGATGGTCCCGATCAGGATCGAGCCGGCCAGCATCACCAGGCTTTGCCACAGGGCTTCACCGACGGCGTCATAGGTGCGGAACAGCCAGATGCCGATGATGGCATTGAAGGCGAACACCGACAGCACGCAGTTCAGGGCCGACAGGTGCAGCACCCGCTCCGTCATCTGGCCCGAGCTTTTCTGTTCGTTGACGACCCGCACCACGGTGGCGGGCGAGGTCGCCATCGACAGCGCGGCCATCAGGAGGGCGGTCAGGCGGCCGACGCCGAAGGCGCTGGCGACGATATAGACGAGGATGAAGGTCAGCGCCGCCTCCACCAGGCCGGCCACGCCGATCCAGGGATTGTTGACCAGCCAGCGCAGGTTGATGCGGTTGCCTAGTTCGAACAGGATCAGGCCGAAGGCGACGTTGGCCAGCAGCGAGACCGGCCCCATGTCGGGGGCGGGCAGGGCGCCGATCTGGGTGCTGCCGAGGGCGAAGCCGACCAGGCCATAGAAGCTGATGCGCGGCAGGCCGGTCCAGCGCTGGCCGAATTCGCCGGCCAGCCAGGCGAGCGCGATCGCCAGTGGCCACGCGAGACTAGTCAACAAGGACAGCAGGTCTGGCATTCGATTTCCCCTCGATTCTTATGTGTCTTGTATGGCGCGCGCTTGCCGCCCAACGCTTGCGGATTCTACAAGCGGATGGCGCACGCACGATTGTCCTGGCTCGCCCGTCCACGCGCCTTGTGTTGAGGCACGGCGAGCGGCGGGCGAGTGGCTCGATCATAGCGATTCCAGCACGGCCGTCCGTGTCCGCACTAACACAGTGCGTAAAGACATTAATTGTCGAGGGGAATTACTTGCTGAGAAGGCGCATCGCCCGTTCCAGCCCGTCGAGCGTGATCGGAAACATGCGGTTGTTCATGATCTGGCGAATGAGTGCAATCGACTGCCGGTACTGCCACAGATGCTCTGGCTCCGGATTGAGCCAGGCGAACTTGGGAAAGGTCGACACGAAGCGCGCCAGCCAGGCCGCGCCCGGCTCTTCGTTGTTGTACTCGACCGAGCCGCCCGGCGCCATCACCTCGTACGGGCTCATGGTGGCGTCGCCGACGAAGATCACCCGCGTATCGGGCGGATACTTGCGCAGCACGTCCCAGGTCGGGAAGCGCTCGCTGTGGCGGCGGCGGTTGTTCTTCCACAGGTAGTCGTAGACGCAGTTGTGGAAGTAGTAGAACTCCATGTTCTTGAACTCGCTGCTGGCGGCCGAGAACAGCTCTTCGGTGCGCTCGATGTGGTCGTCCATCGAACCGCCCACGTCGAGCAGCATCACCACCTTGATCCGGTTCTTGCGCTCGGGCCGCATGCGGATGTCGAGCCAGCCGGCATTGCTGGCGGTGGCGCGGATGGTGTCGTCCAGCGCCAGCTCGTCGGCCGCGCCTTGCCGCGCGAAACGGCGCAGGCGGCGCAGCGCGACTTTCAGGTTGCGCGTGCCCAGTTCGCGCTCGTCGTCGTAGTCGCGGAAGGTGCGCTGTTCCCATACCTTGACCGCGCTGCGGTTGCGGCCCGTGCCGCCGATGCGGATGCCCTCTGGGTTGGTGCCGCCGTGGCCGAAGGGCGAGGTGCCGCCGGTGCCGATCCACTTGCTGCCGCCGGCATGGCGTTCCTTCTGCTCTTTCAGCAGTTCCTGCAGGCGCTGCTGCAGCTTCTCGTAGCCGAATTTTTCCAGCTGCGCCTTCTGTTCCGGCGTCAGTTCGCGCTCGAAGCGCTTGATCAGCCATTCCAAGGGGATCTCCGCCTTCTCGTCGAATACCGCGTCGACACCCTTGAACCAGAGGCCGAACACGCGATCGAACTTGTCGAAGTGGGCTTCATCCTTCACCAGCGTCAGGCGCGCGAGGTAATAGAACTCGTCGAGCGAGGGCAGGATCACCTGGCGCTGCAGGGCTTCGAGCAGGGTCAGGAATTCGCGGATCGAGACCGGGACCTTGGCCTCGCGCAGGGCGCGGAAGAAGTCGATCAGCATGGTCTAGCTCCCGGCGTGATGCGCCAGACGCGCCTCCAGGTGCGCCTTCACGCGCGGCCATTCGTCGCGCAGGATGCTGTACATGACGGTATCGCGCGGCTGCCCGTTGCGGCGCGCGGCGTGATGGCGCAGCACGCCATCCTTGTGCGCGCCGAGGCGCTCGATGGCCGCCTGCGAGGCGAAGTTCTCGCCATCGGTGCGCAGGCCCACCACGGCGCAGCCGAGCGTGTCGAAGGCGTGCCGCATCAGCATCAGCTTGCAGCTGGTGTTGACGTGGCTGCGCTGCGCGCGTTTGGCATACCAGGTGTAGCCGATCTCGACCCGGTCGACGTCGGGCACGATGTCGTGGTAGCTGGTGCTGCCGATGACGGCGCCGCTGGCGGCATCGACCACGGCCCAGGCCCGGCGGTTGGACATGCCGAGTGCGGTGTCGATATAGGCGCCGGCGTCCTGCGGCGCCGGCACGCTGGTCACGACCAGGTTCCACAGCTCGCCGTCGCTGGCCGCCGCGCGCAAGCCGTCGGCATGGTGCGACGCCAGCGGCTCCAGGCGCACGCCGTTCAACTCCAGGGTAATGGGTGCGACGGTGATCATCGCCGGTTCCTCGCCATGGCCATCAGGCGGTCGAACAGGGCGACGTCCTGTTCGTTCTTGAGCAGCGCGCCGTGCAGCGGCGGCGCCGCGTCCTCCGCGCGCAGCGCTTCGGCCGGCACGTCTTCCGCCAGCAGCAGCTTGAGCCAGTCGAGGAATTCCGAGGTCGACGGCTTCTTCTTGATGCCGGGGACGTCGCGCAACACATAAAAGCTTTGCAGCGCGGCCGCCAGCAGGTCTTGCTTGAGCGTCGGGAAGTGCACGCCCACGATGTCGGCCATCGTCTCGCGGTCGGGGAACTGGATGTAATGGAAGAAGCAGCGGCGCAGGAAGGCGTCGGGCAGTTCCTTCTCGTTGTTGGAGGTGATGATCACCAGCGGGCGGTGTCTGGCCACCACCATCTCGCGCGTCTCGTAGACGTAGAACTCCATGCGGTCGAGCTCACGCAGCAGGTCGTTGGGGAACTCGATGTCGGCCTTGTCGACTTCGTCGATCAGCAGCACGACCGGCTCGGGCGACGTGAACGCCTGCCACAGCACGCCCTTGACGATGTAGTTCTGGATGTCGCGCACGCGCTCGTCGCCCAGTTGCGAATCGCGCAGGCGCGAGACGGCGTCGTATTCGTACAGGCCCTGCTGGGCCTTGGTGGTCGACTTCACGTGCCACTGCAGCAGCGGCATGTTCAGCGCGCTTGCTACCTCTTCGGCCAGCATGGTCTTGCCGGTGCCCGGCTCGCCCTTGATCAGGAGCGGACGGCCCAGCGTGAGCGCGGCGTTGACGGCCAGTTTCAGGTCGGGAGTGGCGACGTAGTTGTCGCTGCCTTCGAAGCGGGGAGAAGCATGCATGGCGGGTAACGGGGAAATCGAAGAAGGTAGACCGAGTATATGACAGAAATTCACGCCGGCGGCCGGCCCGGCGCCGGACGCCGGTTTGTAGACTGGTGTCAAGTCTTCAGATAGAATCGGCCCGTTGGTAAGCCTTTGCTAAGTTTTTGTGCGGTTGCGGTTTTCGAAATATAACTAACGAGACGCCCATGAAAAAAACTCTGGTACCACTGGCGCTGGCGCTCCTTGCCGGCGCCGCCGGCAGCGCCTCCGCCGCGGAAGTGGTCGGTAATCCCCAGGCGGCCACCGCCAAGATCGAGATGTGCATCGGCTGCCACGCCATCCCCGGCGGCTACAAGACGGCATTCCCCGAGGTGTACCGCGTGCCGATGATCGGCGGCCAGTCGGCCAAGTACATCGAATCCGCACTCAAGGCCTATCGCAAGGGCGACCGCAAGCATCCTTCCATGACCGGCATCGCGCGCTCGATGAGCGACCAGGACATCGCCGACGTGGCTGCTTACTACTCCCAGCAAACGTCGGTCCAGACGACCGCCAAGCGATGAGGACCGCCATGAAGAACACGATGCTCCTGCTGGTGCTTGGCGCCATCTCGCTCGGCGCTTCCGCCAACGACGTCAAGCGCGGCGAAGCCCTGGCCCAGAAATACAACTGCGCTTCCTGCCACGGCGCCGACTTCAACAAGCCGATCGATCCGACCTATCCGAAGCTGGCCGGCCAGCATGCCGACTATCTCACGCATGCGCTGCGCGCCTACAAGCGCGGGGCGGGCGCCAACGGCCGCGTCAACCCGATCATGGCCGGCCTGGTGCAGCCGTTGTCGAACCAGGACATGGCCGATCTCGGCGCGTATCTCGCCAGCCTGCCGTCGCAGCTGGTGGTCAAGAAGTAGCAGGGCCGCGACACGCCTGCGGGCGCCAACTGGTAACATGCGGTCCCCTCTGCTGCAGTGCAGCGAGGGGATTGTCATTCTTGCCGCTGGAGCCGCCGTGCCGTCCCTTACCCCCGCTTACCTGAAGATCAACCTGCTGGCCGGCCTCACCGTCGCGCTGGCCCTGGTGCCCGAGGCGATCGCCTTCGCCCTGGTCGCCCACCTGTCCCCGCTCACCGGCCTGTACGCGGCGGTGATCGTCGCCTTCATTACCTCCGCCTTCGGCGGCCGGCCGGGCATGATCTCGGCCGCCGCCGGTTCGCTTGCGGTGGTGATGGTGGCGCTGGTGGTCCAGCATGGCGCGCAATACCTGCTGGCCGCCGTGGTGCTGATGGGCGTGCTGCAACTGCTGTTCGCCGCCGCGCGCCTGGGTAAATTTATCCGCATGGTGCCGCATCCGGTGATGCTCGGCTTCGTCAACGGCCTGGCGCTGGTGATCTTCCTGGCCCAGTTCAACCACTTCAAGGAGCCGGGTCCGGATGGCGCGGCGCAGTGGATGGCCGGTCCCGAACTGGCCGTCATGGCCGGCATCATCGTCGTCACGATGGTGGTGATCTACCTGACCCCGCGCCTGACCAAAGCGGTGCCATCGACCTTGGTCGGCATCCTGGTGGCAAGCGTCGGCTGCGCGCTGCTCGGCATCGAAACCAAGACCGTGGGCGACCTCGGTTCGATCGCCGGCGGCCTGCCGGCCTTCGCGCTGCCCGAGGTGCCGTGGAACCTGGAGACACTGCGCATCGTCTTTCCTTATTCACTGGTGCTGGCCGGCGTCGGTCTGATCGAGTCGCTGCTGACGCTGACTCTCATCGACGAGATCACTGACACCCGCGGCCAGCCGAACCGCGAGTCGCTGGCGCTGGGCGCCGCCAACGTCGCGGCTGGCCTGTTCGGCGGCATGGGCGGCTGCGCGCTGATCGGCCAGAGCATGATCAATGTGAACAGCGGCGCCACCGGCCGCCTGTCGGGCATCGCGGCCGCGCTGTTCCTGCTGGCCTTCATCCTGTTCGGTTCCAGCTGGATCGAGGCGATTCCGCTGGCGGCGCTGGTCGGCGTGATGTTCGTCGTGTGCGAAAAGACCTTCGAGTGGGGCACGTTCCGCTTAGTTGGAAAAGTGCCGCGCGCCGACCTGTTCGTGATCGTGCTGGTGGCGGGCATCACCCTGGTCTACGACCTGGCGCTGGCGGTGATCGCGGGCGTGATCGTGTCGGCGCTGGTGTTCGCCTGGCAGCACGCCAAGCGGGTGGCGGCCGCGGTCTCGTACGACGAGCAGGGCTGGAAGGTGTATGCGCTGGAGGGCACGCTGTTCTTCGCCTCGGTGACGCCGTTCCAGGCGCTGTTCACCCCGAAAGACGATCCGCAGGACGTCGTCATCGACTTCCTGCATGCGCGGGTGGTCGACCACTCGGCGATCCAGGCGATCGACGCGCTGGCCGAGCGCTACCGCCTGCTGGGCAAGCGCCTGCACCTGCGCCACCTGAGCCCGGACTGCCGCGAGCTGCTGGACAAGGCGCGCGGCATGGTCGAGGTGAACCTGGTGGAAGACCCGCGCTACCGGGTTGCGGACGACAAGCTGGGGTGAATCGCGGAGCGGATCACGCGAATGCGCGCCGGCGCACGCATTCGATATAGGCCTCGGTATCCGGCGGCACGCCGTTGCGTTGCGAGGCCCAGATCATCTCGCCCAGGCATTCCATGATTTCGTGGTGGGCGTCGTGCTCGCCGCGCCGGGCCACCAGGGCATCGTGGGCGGCGCGGATGCCGCGCGGCTGGTCGATCGAGATCTGCTCGGCGATCGACAGATGCATCGACAGGTGCAGGAAGGGATTCGCCTTGCCGCCTTCGACCGAATAGTCGGCCGCGATCGCCGCCTCGACGTCCTCGAACTGCTCGTGGTATTCGGGATGCTGGGCGATCCAGTCGGCCGCGATCGCGTCCATCGGGGTCAGGATCTCGCCATTGCGGTGCTTGCGGTAGGCTTCGCAGAAGAAGCGGCGCACGTCGTGCGAGGACGGAGTGAACATGGCAGGGCCGGGGAAACGAGGACAGGAAGCCGGCATTGTAGCGCGATGCCGGCTACGGCGTCATCACGGCGCCGGGGTGGGCGTCTGGAGTTGCTCGACCAGCAGCCTGGCATCGCCGTTGCCCGCGTCGGCTTCCTGCTGCAACCAGGCGGGGATGCCGGTCCGCTGGCCGAATGGATGGCCGCCGAGGTAGGAGAGGTAGAGCTTTTTCTGACTCATGGCGAACAGCACCCGGTGCGCGCGCAGGAAATCGGCGCCCAGCAGCAGGTCGACGTCGAGGCCCGTCGCATCGAGCACGCCGATGTCGGCGTCGCGGATGGCGATGCGGCCGATCTCCACCAGCGCCGGCCTGGCGTTCCAGCGCGCCACACGCTTGTTACCGATGCCGACGACGTCCTGCAGGCGCGTGACCTCCGGGCCGTCGAGTTTGATGCCCGCGCGTTCGGCGCCATCGCGGGTCAGGGCGCTGGTGGCGGCGCCGCTGTCGATCATCGCCGTCAGGTCCTTGCCATTGACCTTGACCGTGAAATACGGGTTGGCGTGATGCGAGAAACGGGTGTCGAACGGAATTTCGACCGCATCCGCGTCCCAGTAGGCCAGCTTGGCGTGCTCGCAGTTGGACGGCTTGAAGAACTTGAGTTCCTTGGTCGCCAGCGAGAACTCGAGATCGGTCTGCAGCAAGAACTGGGCGCTCACGATTGCGTCGAACGACGGCGCAAATCCCATGTCGCCCACCACCCGCACATTGTTGTTGCGGATGGCTGCCGGCCCGGCGCGGAATTCCCTGACGCGGGCGCTGTACATGCGCGAAAAACCGCCGATGCCGCGACTGACCTGGCCGCTGCGCTCCAGTTGCAGTCGGTGCCTTTCGGCGCCCGTGCGCGTCACCATGCTGGCCCACGCGCCGGTGTCCACCAGCATGTCGGCCGGGGCGCCGTTGATGCTGCCCTCGATCGTCGGGCTCAGGCTCGGGCCGGTGTAGCGTATCGGCAAGTTCACCAACTGGCGGTATTCGCAGGCAGGCGCAGCGGCTTGTGCGGCATGGGCCACGGTGGCAAACAGGGGGAGGGCGAGTGAGGCGAGGAAGAAGCGCAGCATCGGGGCAAGGAAAGTCATGCCCCCATTCTACTGGCTGAAGTTACTTGAAAAACAATGCTCTGCGCATGAAATGATGCGGGAGAAGAGAAATCGACGGAAGCGGCGACGAGGGCCGCCGTTTCCATCAATACACTACTTATTGGGCGCCAGCGCCAGCGATTCCGGCCCCGCCGGACTGGGTCCGTTGGCCGTGACCATGTCCTGGGCCGGCTTGGCGGCTTGCGACCTGCCATGCGGCTGGCGCAGGTAGCGCGCGCTGTGACGCCGCTCGCCTTGCTGGCCTCTGGCGGGCCAGGTGACGAAGCGCGACAGTTCCTGCAGGGCGCGCTGGTAGACGTCGCGCTTGAATTCGATCACGACATCCAGCGGCACCCAGTAATCGTGCCAGCGCCAGGCATCGAATTCCGGGTGGTCGGTCAGGCGCAGGTTGACTTCGTTGTCGCGCGCAACCATGCGCAACAGGAACCAGATCTGCTTCTGGCCGCGGTAATGGCCGCGGATCTCGCGCTTGATGAAGTGGTCGGGCACCTCGTAGCGCAGCCAGTCGCGGGTTCGCCCCATGATCTTGACGTGCTCCTGGCGCAGGCCGATTTCTTCCTCGAGCTCGCGGTACATTGCCTGTTCTGGCGTTTCCCCGTATTTGATACCCCCTTGCGGGAATTGCCATGAGTGCTCGCGCACTCGCTTGCCCCACCAGACCTCGTTGTTAGCGTTCAGCAGGATGATGCCGACGTTGGGCCGAAACCCTTCACGGTCGAGCATAAGTGCACCTCGATACTTTCTGCCGGCGGATCGTCCCTTATGTTTTTACCTACAAATTCTGTACGCCCGTGGGTTTTCCGCACCGCTTGCGCGGTGGATGCTGCTGGTTGCGGACCCTGTTTGTAGAAAGATTGGACGCATCAGCCGGCTAATCCTTTAAAATTAGGTCGATTATAACCCTCTCTTTTTAAAAAGAATTCACTGATATGCGCGCCTCACGATTTTTTATTTCAACTCTTAAAGAAGCGCCTTCCGATGCCGAGATCGTCAGCCACAAGCTGATGATGCGCGCCGGGATGATCAAGCGCCTGGGTTCCGGCATCTATACCTATATGCCGGTCGGGCTGCGCGTCATCCGCAAGGTCGAGGCCATCGTCCGTGAAGAAATGAACCGCGCGGGCGCGATCGAACTGCTGATGCCGCTGGTGCAGCCGGCCGAACTGTGGCAAGAAACCGGCCGCTGGGACAAGATGGGCGACGAATTGATGCGCGTCAAGGACCGTCACGGCCGCGATTTCGCGATCCAGCCGACCTCAGAAGAAGTGGTCACCGACGTCGTGCGCAGCGAACTCAAATCGTACCGCCAGCTGCCGATCAACTTCTACCACATCCAGACCAAGTTCCGCGACGAGCGCCGTCCGCGCTTCGGCCTGATGCGCGGCCGCGAATTCACGATGAAGGATGCCTATTCCTTCGACCGCGACCTGGAAGGCATGCAGAAGTCCTACCAGACCATGTTCGACGCCTACACGAAGATCTTCAACCGCTTTGGCCTGAAGTTCCGCGCGGTGGCGGCCGACAACGGCGCCATCGGCGGCACCGGTTCGCATGAATTCCACGTCATCGCCAGCACCGGCGAAGACGCGCTGGTGTACTGCCCCGACTCGGACTACGCGGCCAATATGGAAGCGGCCGAAGCGGTGGCCACCGGCACCCGCGGCGCGGCGACCCAGGCGTTGACGAAGACCCCAACCCCAGGCAAGACCAAGTGCGAAAGCGTGGCCGAGCTGCTCAAGCTGCCGCTGTCGCAGACCGTCAAGACCATCGCCCTGACCGTCGAGAGCGAAGAAGGCAAGAAGAGCTTCTGGGTGCTGCTGCTGCGCGGCGACCATGAACTCAACGAGATCAAGGTCTCGAAAGTGGCGGGCCTGAAGGACTTCCGCTTCTCGACCGAGGCCGAGATCCTCGAGGTGTTCGGCACCGTGCCGGGCTACCTGGGTCCGATCAACACCAAGCTGCCGGTCAACGTCGTGGCCGACCGCACCGTCGCCAACATGGCCGACTTCGTGTGCGGCGCCAACGAGGCCGACTTCCACTACACGGGCGCCAACTGGGGCCGGGATCTGCCAGAGCCTGTCGTGGCCGACCTGCGCAACGTGGTCGAGGGCGACGCTTCGCCGGACGGCAAGGGCGTGCTGGCGATCGAGCGCGGCATCGAGGTGGGCCACGTGTTCCAGCTCGGCACCGCCTACTCGGAAGCGATGGGCGCGACCTTCCTCGACGAAGGTGGCCGTCCCGCGCCGCTGCAGATGGGTTGCTACGGCATCGGCGTGACCCGCATCCTGGGCGCGGCGATCGAGCAGAACTTCGACGACAAGGGCATCGTGTGGCCTGACGCCATCGCGCCGTTCGAGCTGGTGCTGTGCCCGATGGGCCTGGACCGCAGCGAGATGGTCAAGGAAGCGACCGAGAAGCTGTACGCCGACATGCAGGCAGCCGGCATCGACGTCATCGTCGACGACCGCGGCCTGCGTCCGGGCGCGATGTTCGCCGACTGGGAACTGATCGGCGTGCCGCACCGCGTCGTGATCGGCGAGCGTGGCCTGAAGGAAGGCAACCTGGAATACCAGGGCCGCCGCGACGAAGCGGCGAGCAGCGTGCCGGTGGCCGAGATGGTCGCCTTCATCAAGGGCAAGCTGGGCAAGTGATGCGCCTGCGCCTCGCCTCCTGGCTAGGAGGCGCCGTGCTCGCATGCGCCTTCGGCCTGGGTGGGGGCGAGGCGTACGCCGGCAACCAGAAGGAAGAAGCGCTGTCGGATTCGGTGCGCCTGGCCCTGGCCAACGCCATCGCCGACGCGCGCCCGCCGCGGGCGACGTTCCGTACCGAGCAAGCGCGGGTGCGCTACCAGGCCTGGTTCCAGGAGATGTCGGGCCGGCTCGCCAAGCGCCTGCCCGACGTCCAGACCCGCACCGAATTCCTCGAGACGGTCTGGTACGAATCGACCCGCGCCGGCCTCGACCCGGGACTGGTGCTGGGCCTGATCCAGGTCGAATCGGCCTATCGCAAGTACGCGATCTCGATCGCCGGCGCGCGCGGCTATATGCAGGTGATGCCGTTCTGGACCAAGGTGATCGGCGACGGCGACCGCCGCCGCCTGTTCCACATGCAGACCAATCTGCGCTACGGCTGCGCGATCCTGCGCATGTATATCGACATGGAGCGCGGCGACCTGTACCTGGCGCTGGGCCGCTACAACGGCAGCCGGGGCAAGCCGCAGTATCCGAACGCGGTGCTGGCGGCGTGGAAGAAGTGGGAATTCAAGCACGGTATCTAGGTCGGACGTCCTGTACAAAACCCCAACATTTCAGTTCACCAACATGTCACGTTAGCAGTGTAGACTTTCCGCTTTCCCAAGCAGAGGACTGCATGCGACCGACCACTCTTGCCTCCGCCGCGCTGCTGGCGGCACTCGCCGGCTGCGCGACAACGCCGCCCGCGTCAAACCAATCCACCGCCGCACAAGGCGTCAACGCCGTCGACCACCGCGCGAAGAACGTCATCTTCTTCCTCGGCGACGGCATGGGCATCAACACCTTGACCGCGGCGCGCATCTTCGCCGCCGGCGAAGACGGCGACCTGGCGATCGACAAGCTGCCCGAGTCGGCCTTCGTGAAGACCTTCTCGAACGATGCGCAAGTCACCGACAGCGCCGCCTCGATGGCGGCCTACATGACCGGCGTGAAGCAGAATAACAATGTCGTCTCGATGTCCTTCGGCACCCGCTCGATCGCACCGGGCAAGGACGCCAACGGCAACGCCCTGGTCAGCCGCTGCGAGAACGGCACCGCCGCCGTCACCTTGCTCGAACTGGCCAAGCGCCGCGGCATGGCGGTCGGCGTGGTCACCAATACCAGCGTCACCGACGCCACCCCGGCCTCGACCTATGCCCACGCCTGCCATCGCAAGCTGGAGACCGATATCGCCGCCAGCCTGGTGCCGGGCGGCGCCGGCTACAACGCAGCGCTCGGCGAGCGCGGCCTGGACGTGCTGTTCGGCGGCGGCGCCCAGAACTTCACGCCGTTCGCACGCGGCGGCAAGCGCGCCGACAACCGCGACCTGCTGGCCGAACTGGGCTCGAAAGGCTTCCGCGTGGTGAACGACACCGCGCAATTCGCGGCCCTGCAACCGGGCCAGCCGGCGGTCGGCCTGTTCGCGCCGAACCACATGGACTTCGACGCCACTCGCGACCCGGCGCGCCAGCCGGCCCTGCCGGCAATGGCCACCAAGGCGATCGACCTGCTGGCGCCGAACAAGAACGGCTTCTTCCTGATGGTCGAGGGCGGCCTGATCGACCACGCCCTGCACGCGACCCTGGGCAAGCGCGCCCTGCAAGAGACGGTGACGTATAACGCGGCGCTGCAGGCGGCGATCGACCGCATGGAAACCCTCGATCCGGGCCTCAAGAACACCCTGATCGTCGCCACCGCCGACCATGACCACACCCTGATCCTGAACGGCTACGCGGCCCGCACCGGCAAGACCACGCCGACCAACCCCGGGGTGATCGGCCTGGTGCGCAACGCCGACGGCAAGCCGGCCCTGGATGGCAAGGGCCAGCCATATACCATCATCGGCTTCGGCACAGGCGAGCAGCGCCACGCGGGCGACCGCACGGCGCACCTGACCGACGAGGTCGTGACGCGCGACGACTACCACCAGGAAGCGGTGGTGCGCACCCGCACGGGCGCCGAGACCCATGGCGGCAGCGACGTCTACCTGGGCGCGACCGGCGCCAACGCCGAACTGTTCCGCGGGACCATCGACAACACCCGCGTGTTCAACCTGATCAAGACCGCCGCCGGCCTGTAAGCCGCGACCAGGAGCCACCATGACTTTCCAACGTTTTACCCCGCTGCTGCTGGCCGCCTGCTGCGCGGCTGCATTCTCCACCCCGGCCACCGCCCAGCAAAAAGCGAAGAACATCATCTTCTTCCTCGGCGACGGCATGGGCCCGACCACGATCACCGCCGCCCGCATCTATCGCGGCGGCGAGGACAGCCTGCTGCACTTCGAGCGCCTGATGGAGCGCACCGCGCGCATCAAGACCTATTCGGCCGACTACCAGACCACCGACAGCGCGCCGTCGATGGGCGCCTACATGACCGGCGTGAAGATGAACAACGACGTCATCTCGCAGGCCGGCGCGCGCCCGATCGAACCGACGAAAGAGGGTGTCGACATGTGCGGCGCCAATAACGGCACGCCGGCGGTGACGATCCTGGAACTGGCCAAGGCCCAGGGCAAGGCGACCGGCGCCATCACCACCACCGAACTGACCCACGCCACCCCGGCATCGACCTTTGCGCATACCTGCAGCCGCGACGCGGCGTACACGATCGCGCAGCAGATCGTGCCCGGCGGCGCCGGCTACAACAAGGCGTTGGGCGACGGCGTCGACGTGCTGATGGGAGGAGGGCGCAACCACTTCACGCCGGTTGATCCCGCCACCAATCCGAAGGGCCGCCCCGACGGGCGCGACCTGATGGCCGAATTCGCCGGCGCCGGCTACTACGTGGCCGGCACCCGCGCCGGCATGATGTCGGCGCAACCGGGCCGCAAGTTCGTGGGCATCTTCAGCGCCACCAGCCACCTCGATTACTCCTACCAGCGCCGCCCCGAGCAGCCGACCCTGGCCGAAATGACCGGCAAGGCGATCGACCTGCTGTCGAAGAATCCGAACGGTTTCTTCCTGATGGTCGAAGGCGGCAAGATCGACCACGCCCTGCACGACACCCGCGCCAAGCATGCGCTGGAAGAGACGGTGGCCTTCGACGATGCCCTGCAGCTGGCGATCGAGCGCATGCGCGCCATCGATCCGGGCCTGCAGAACACGCTGATCGTGCTGACCGCCGACCATGACCATACGATGCAGATCAACGGCTATCCGAAACGCGGCAATCCGATTACCGACATCGTGCGCGACTATGCGTCGGGCGAGCCGAAGAAGGATGCGGACGGCAAGACCTTCACCACGCTCGTGTTCGGCAATGGCCCGAACCGCCCGGACATGCGCGCCGACGTCGACAGCGTGGTGGCGCAGAGCGACGATTACCATCAGGAAACTGGCGTGCACAAGTCGTCGGAAACCCATGGCGGCGGCGACGTCAAGCTGTATGCAACCGGAGCCGGATCGGCGCCGTTCAAGGGCACGATCGAGAATACCCAGGTGTTTCATCTGATGAAAGCGGCGGCGGGCTTGTAATGGATCCGGATCGGCGCGCCGCGTCGATCCCAGGAGTCATTAACCACTTGCCACTATTATTTACAGCTAAATAACAAAAGCCCCGGTTTTGAAACCGGGGCTTTTGTTTAAGCTCGAAGCTTTTGAAATAAGGAGTGGCTTATTTCAGGTGATCCGAAATGAGCTTGGTCATTTCGAACATCGAGACTTGTGCCTTGCCGCCGAAAACGGCTTTCAGCTTGTCGTCGGCATTGATCATGCGGCGATTTGCTGCGTCTTGCAGGTCTTTCGACTTGATGTAATCCCAGACCTTCTTGGTCACTTCGGTGCGCGGCAGCGGCTTGTCGCCGACGACGGCGGCCAGCGTGGCGGACGGGGTCATGGCTTTCATGAAAGCAGCATTTGGCTTGCGCGCGGCTGCCGGCTTATCGGCCGACTTCGCTGCTGGTGCTGCCTTTTTTGCTGCCGGCTTGGCCGCTGCAGCAGGCTTGGCAGCGTCTTTTTTTGCTGGCGCTGCAGTGGTTTTTTTGGCTGTTGCCATCTTCGAGCCTCCTAAAACGAACACGTGGAAAAGTGCGTAATTTATCGCACGCCTATATTGGTAGCGTTTTACAGAACGTGCAAGTCTTTTTCAAAACTTTTTCACTCTTAAAACCCGCCAAATGGGCGTTATCGCACACAACAACGCATGAGAACGAAAAAACGCTGACAAGCGGCGAAAAAAAACCGCGCAAACTGATACTTTGCGCGGTTCTCGCCGATTGACATGCAGATTAGCGCAAGCCGGGCATCATCCCCTTCATCCCGCGCATCATCTTCATCAGGCCGCCGCCCTTGAGCTTTTTCATCATGGTCTGCATCTGGTCGTACTGGTTCAGCATGCGGTTTACTTCCTGCACCTGCACGCCGGCGCCGGCCGCGATGCGGCGCTTGCGGTTGGCCTTGATCAGCTCGGGCTTGGCGCGCTCGCCCGGGGTCATCGAATCGATGATGCCGACCATGCGGCGCACCGATTTCTCGGCCTGGTCCATATTGGCGCCGCTCGCGGCCTGCTGGAACTGGGCCGGGAGTTTGTCCATCAGGCCGGCCATGCCGCCCATTTTCTTCATTTGCGTGAGCTGGGCCTTGAAGTCGTTCATGTCGAAACGGCCGCCGACCTTGATCTTGTTGGCCAGTTCGGCCGCCGCCTCGGCGTCGACGCCCTTGCGCGCTTCTTCGACCAGCGCCAGGATGTCGCCCATGCCCAGCACGCGGTTGGCCATGCGGGTGGGGTCGAAGGCTTCCAGGCCGTCGAGTTTTTCGGACACGCCGGCGAACTTGATCGGCTTGCCGGTCACGTGACGCACCGACAGCGCCGCGCCGCCGCGCGAATCGCCATCGAGCTTGGTCAGCACGATGCCGGTCAGGGGCAGGGCGTCGTTGAAGGCCTTGGCGGTGTTGATCGCATCCTGGCCCAGCATGGCGTCGACCACGAACAGGGTCTCGACCGGCTTGACGGCGCCGTGCACGGCGGCGATCTCCTGCATCATCGCCTCGTCGATGCCCAGGCGGCCGGCGGTGTCGATGATCAGGACGTCGTGGTAATGCTTCTTGGCCCAATCGAGCGCGTTGCGGGCGATGTCGACCGGCTTGTCGCTGGCGGTGGACGGGAAGAAGTCGGCGCCCACCTGCTTGGTCACCGATTCGAGCTGGGCGATCGCGGCGGGACGGTAGACGTCGGCCGAGACGGTCAGGACTTTCTTCTTCTTTTGTTCCTTGAGGTACTTGGCCAGTTTACCGGTGGTGGTGGTCTTGCCGACACCCTGCAGGCCGGCCATCAGGATGATCGCGGGCGGCTGCTGGGCGAAGGACAGTTGGGTAGCCTCGGGGCCGAGGTCGGCGCCCATCAGGGCGGCCAGCTCTTTCTGCACCACGCCGACCAGGGCCTGGCCGGGCGACAGCGAGCCGACGACTTCTTCGCCCAGGGCCTTCTCCTTGACCTTGGCGATGAATTCGCGCACCGCCGGCAGCGCCACGTCCGCCTCGAGCAGGGCCATGCGCACTTCGCGCAGCATTTCCGCGGTGTTCGCCTCGGTCAGGCGGGCCTCGCCGCGCATGGTCTTGACGACCTTGGCAAGGCGTTGGGTGAGGTTATCTAGCATGTCTACCTAATATAGAAAGAAGCGCAATTCGGACTTGGCGCAGGTTCGCCAACGCGTCATTTTACCTTGCGCCGCCGCTGCCCTGCATACCTCATCGCGTCGAACCCGGGCTGTCCCGGCCATTTTTCGCCAACGCCGTCGCCTTTTGGCATACCGCAAACACGACCCGCGGCTGCCATGTTGTATTGCCTACTCGCCTTTCCGGCAAGCATGAATCCTAAAAATCGAGGTCAGGAGAAAACATATGAGGCAAATGTTTGGCAAGACATTGATCGCGTTAGCGCTGTTAGCCGTGGGCGGGACCGCCGCGGCCCAGGACGTCGTGCGGTTGGGGAACCTGAAGCTGGCGCATTTCGGCGCGGTGTCCTATATCAAGGAAATCGCGCCGGGCTGCGGCATCCGGGTCGAGGAAAAGATGTTCGCCAAGGGGCTGGACATCATGCAGGCCATCATCGCCGGCGAACTGGACGTGGGCGCCACCGCATCCGAAGCCGCGATCCAGGGCCGCGCCGGCGGCGCCCCGGTGGTGGTGGTGGCCGGCTTCGCGCGCGGCGGGGCGCGGCTGGTGGCGCGGCCAGAACTCAAGATGTCGTCGGCCTCCCAGCTCAAGGGGAAAAAAGTGGGCGTCACCCGCGGCGGCATCCAGGAAGTGCTCCTGATGGCCGAGCTGGCGCGCAACAAGCTGAGCGCCGACACCACCGGCCGCAAGGACGTGCAGCTGGTGTACCTGTCCTATCCCGAGCTGAACCAGGCGCTGCTGGGCCGGCACATCGACGCGATGATGCAGTCCGAGCCGCAATCGTCGCAGGCGATCAATATGGGCTTCGGGGTGGAGGTCATGAAACCCTACGGGACGCCGATCGGCGAGCCGGTGCGCACCATGGTCATGACCGAGAAGTTCTACCGCGAGCGCCGGCCGCTGGCCGAGAAGTTCATGCGCTGCTTCGTCGAGGCCACGCGCACCTTCATCGACCGGCCCGACATCGCCGAACAGTATGTGCGCCAGTCGATGTTCAAGGGCCAGATCACGACCGCCGACTTCCGCGCGGCGATGGCCAATTCGCCGTACTCCTACGACATCACGCCCCAGCACATCCAGGTCACGACCGACGTCATGGCGCAGACCGGGGTGGGGCGCATGGCGCGTCCGCCGCTGGCCAGCGACTGGGTCCGTACCGACCTGCTGGCATCGGCCAAGAAAAGCCTGAACATCAAGTAGGGGAGCATCGATCATGGAACGCATCGAACGACGCAAGACGATCCGCAAAAAGCGGCTGCGATGGAACGACGCCGCCACCGGCCTGGTGGTGCCGGTGCTGGCGATCGCGCTCTGGCAATGGGGGGCGGCCAGCGGCCTGGTCGACCGCCAGGTGCTGCCGGCGCCGCTGGACGTGTGGCGCAAGTGGGTCGACTACCTGCTGCCTTCGGCGCCGTTTGCGCAGTACACCGATGGCGGCTGGCTCAAGTGGGCGTTGTCGGGCGAGCTGCCGGTTGACGTCATCGCCAGCCTGTACCGGGTGGTGGTGGGCTTCGCCATCGGCGCCGGGCTGGCGCTGCCGCTCGGGCTGGCGATGGGGGCGAGCCAGCGCGTGCACGCCTGGATGAACCCCCTGGTGCAGGTGCTGCGGCCGATCCCGCCGATCGCCTACATCCCGCTGGCGATGCTGTGGTTCGGGCTCGGCAATCCGCCGGCGGTGTTCCTGATCGCGATCGGGGCTTTCTTTCCGGTCTTGATGAACACGATCGCCGGCGTGCGCCAGGTCGACGGCATCTATCTGCGCGCGGCGCACAACCTCGGCGCCGGCAAGCTGACGATGTTCCTGCGCGTGATCCTGCCGGCGGCGGTGCCCTACATCCTGTCCGGCGTGCGGATCGGGATCGGCACCGCCTTCATCGTCGTGATCGTGGCCGAGATGATCGCCGTGAACAGCGGCCTGGGCTTCCGCATCTCGGAGGCGCGCGAGTACTTCTGGTCCGACAAGGTCATCGCCGGGATGATCAGCATCGGCGTGCTGGGCCTCCTGATCGACATCGGCGTGAATCGATTGAACAACCATTTGCTGCGCTGGCACCGCGGCCTGGAGCACTGACATGAGCGATATCCATATCCGTATCGAAGGCGTCAATAAAGTGTTCGGCGCCGAAGACCATGAAGTGGTGGCCCTGCAGGGCATCGACCTGGCGCTCGAACGCGGGCAGTTCACCTGCCTGCTCGGCCCTTCGGGTTGCGGCAAGTCGACCCTGCTCAATGCGGTGGCCGGCTTCGCGCCGCCGTCCTCTGGGGAGATCCTGGTCGACGGCCGCCCGGTCACCGGGCCGGGGCCGCAGCGCGGCATGGTGTTCCAGGAATACGCGCTGTTTCCCTGGATGACGGTGGAGCAGAACATCCGCTTCGGCCTCGAGATCAAGCGCATGCGCGGACCGGAGATCGACCGCCGGGTGGACGACCTGCTCAAGCTGCTGTCGCTGGCCGACTTTCGCACCCGCTACCCGAAGGACCTGTCCGGCGGCATGCGCCAGCGGGTGGCGATCGCGCGCGTGCTGGCGCTCGATTCGCCGATCCTGCTGATGGACGAACCCTTCGGCGCGCTCGACGCGCTCACCCGGCGCAACCTGCAGGACGAACTGCTGCGCCTGTGGGCCGAGCTGAAAAAGACGATCCTGTTCGTCACCCACAGCATCGAGGAAGCGATCTACCTGGCCGACCGCATCGTCGTGATGACGTACCGGCCGGGAACGATCAAGCGCGATCTGCTGGTCGAGATCGCGCGCCCGCGCGACCCGGCGGCGCCGGAATTCAACCTGCTCAAGCGCGAGCTGGGGCTGATGGTGATGGAAGAGCAGGAGCGGCATCACAACGACGAGTTGCGGATGGCGGCGGTGGATTGAACGTCCGCCATATATATATGTGGCGGCGCCATCGGAGGAAGGGGGGCTTCCACCTGGGGGCCTTACCCCCGCCGTTCGCCGATGGTGTAGACTCCTGTTATGCAGAATTCCCTCTTCCTTGCCGCTGCCTTCCTGTACGCGGTATGCGCCCTGCTGCCGTCGCGGCTGGGCGCCGTCATCTCGGGCGTGACCGCCGGGGCCTGGGCCCTGCATGGCGTCGCGCTCGGCATGGACGTGATGGTGCCGGGACGGCTGCGGGTCGGCTTCGCCATCATGATTTCCAGCGCTTTATGGGTGTCGGTGGCCGCCTATTGGTTCGAGAACCGTAATTTCGCCCTCGACGGCATGCGCCGCCTGGTGATGCCGTTCGCTGCGGCTGCCACCCTGTTGCCGCTGCTGTTCCCGGGCACCCTGACGCCGCTGGCCGGCAAAACCGCCGCCTTCGGCTGGCATATCGCGGTCGCGGTGCTGGCCTACAGCACCCTGACCATCGCCGCTTTCCACGCAGTGCTGATGGCACTGCAAGAGACGCGGCTGCATACCCGCACCGCCGGCGGCGGCTGGTTTGGCTCCGCGCTCGACCAGCTCCCGGCGTTGCTCACCATGGAAAAACTGTTGTTCCGTGTGATCTGGATCGGCTTCGTCTTGCTCAGCCTGACGGTATTGTCGGGCTTCGTGTTCTCCGAACAGGTGTTCGGCCGGCCGCTGCTGCTCGACCACAAGAGCGTGTTCGCGCTGCTCTCGTGGGCGCTGTTCGCGGCGCTGCTGGCCGGGCGCAAGTGGCAGGGCTGGCGCGGCAAGACCGCGCTGCGCTTCACGCTGGCAGGCTTCGCCACCCTGGCGCTGGCCTATGTCGGTAGTCGCTTCGTGCTCGAAGTCGTCCTGCACCGGGGAGTCTACTGATGCGTATCTTGTTCTGGATTGCCCTCATCGTCCTCATCGTCTTCGCCGTGCGCAGCAAGCTGCGCGCGATGGCCAAAAAGCATGGGGTTCCGCCCAATATGGGGCGCGGGCCGGCCCCGGCGCCCGGCCAGATCGAGGCCATGGCGCAGTGCGCGCACTGCGGCGTCTATTTTCCTGCATCCGAGACGGTCAAGGCCGACGGCCTGGATTACTGCTCGCCAGGCCACGTGCGCCTGCCGCCCAAGTAATTGAAGGCCGCGACCGGCACGCTGTCGGCGGGCGCGCGCGTGACCCTGTGGCGCTCGCTCCAGACCTTCACCGTCACCCGCATCGTCATCGCCCTGGTGCTGCTGCTGTACCTGGGCGTGGACCTGGAAAGCGGCACACTGCGCCCCGACCCGGTCAACACCGAAACCTGCGTCTTCTATGTGCTGACCGCGGCGATGTTCGCGCTGGCGGCGCGCTGGCAGCGGCGCTTCCTGATCCAGCTCGGGCTGCAGATCGCGGTCGACCTGCTGGTGATTTCGCTGCTGTACCTGGCCGCCGGCGGCATGCGCAGCGGCCTGGGCATCCTGTATCTGTTCCCGCTGGCCGGCGCCGCGATCCTGGCGCCGCTGGTGCTGGCGCTCTTTTCGGCGGCGGTCGCGACCCTGTTCCTGCTCGGCCTGAACCTCTGGCAGCTGGTGATCGAGGGGCGCGACCCGCCCCTGATGCAGGCCGGCCTGTTCGGCGCCGCCTTCTTCGCCGGCGTGCTGATGGTCAACCGCCTGGCGGCGCGCCTGCTCAAGCAGGAAGAACTGGCGTCCCAGCGCGGCGCCGACTTGCGCATCCAGCAGGCGATCAACGAGATCGTGATCGCCGACGTCGGCGACGGCATCCTGGTGGTGGGGGAGGACGGCGCCGTCTTCACCGGCAACCCGGCGGCGCGCCGCATGCTGGGCCTGGCCGACACCTCGGTGTTCTCGCTGCGCGCAGCGCCCGCCTTCGAGCCGGTGGCGCTGGCCTTCGACGCCTGGCTGGCCGGTCCCGACAACGACAAGGCCTTCGTCACCCTGAAACCCTATCGCGAAGGCGACGGCGCCGGCGACGTGCGCGGGCGGCGCGACCAGCCGGTGCATTTGAAATTGCGCTTCGCGCGTGTGGCCGACGGCGGCGAGGCGGCCGGCCGCAGCGTGATCTTCATGCAGGACGTGAGCGCCATCGAAAACCAGGCGCAGCAACTCAAGCTGGCCTCGATGGGCCGCCTGACCGCCAGCATCGCGCACGAGGTGCGCAACCCGCTGTCGGCGATCGGCCACGCCACCGACCTGCTGGCCGAAGACCTGCACGGCCCGGCCGAGGTGCGCCTGCTGAAGATCGTGCGCGACAACGTGACGCGCGTGAACCGCATGGTGGAAGACATCCTGCAGCTGTCGCGCAAGGCCCAGCCGAACGGCGAACCGGTGGCGCTCGGCCCTTTCCTGGAAGAGCTGAAGGCCGAATTCTGCGAAATCCACGGCCTGGCCGGTGATATAGTCTATATAGGCGATCCGGGCGGCAGCGCGGTGCGCTTCGATCCGCTGCACCTGCACGAGGTCTTGCTCAACCTGCTGAACAATGCGGTGCGCTACGCCAGCCGCCAGCCGGCCAGCATCCGCATCTTCCCGGCGCGCGATGCCGCGGGCCGGCGCGAGCTGCACGTGCAGGACGACGGCCCCGGCATCACGCCTGAAGTGCGCGACCACCTGTTCGAGCCCTTCTATACTACGTCGAGCAAGGGGACCGGCCTGGGACTCTACCTGGCGCGCGAACTGTGCCTGAACAACGATGCGAAACTCGATTATGAATACCGGTTCGACCCGTCCGCGCTGGGGCCGCGCAAGGCCAGCGGCCGCTTTGTCATCACCTTCGCCCTCGAGTAAGCCATGAGCGCGCCCCGCATCCTGGTGCTCGACGACGAAGCCGACCTGCGCGAGCTGCTCGAGATCACCCTGCTCAAGATGGGCCTGGACGTCGACAGCGCCGCCACCCTGCGCCAGGCGCGCAGCCTGTTCGAGGAGCACGACTACGCGCTGGTGCTGACCGATATGCGCCTGCCGGACGGCCTGGGGCTGGAACTGGTGCGCGAGATCGCCGCTTCGGGCAAGGGCACGCCGGTCGCCGTGATCACCGCCTACGGCAGCGCCGAGAACGCGGTGGTGGCGCTCAAGGCCGGCGCCTTCGACTACATCGCCAAGCCGGTGGCGCTCGACGCGCTGCGCGTGATGGTGCGCTCGGCCCTGAAATTGTCGGAAGGCGCCGCCGCGCCTGACGGCGGTGCGGTCGATTCGCGCATGATCGGCCATTCGCCGGCGATGCAGTCGCTGCGGGCGCAGATCGCCCGGCTGGCGCGCTCGATGGCGCCGATCTCGATCACCGGCGAATCCGGCAGCGGCAAGGAGCTGGCGGCGCGCGAGATCCACGCCCAGAGTTCGCGTGCTTCGAAACCCTTCGTGGCGGTGAATTGTGGCGCGATTCCCGAAACCCTGATGGAGGCCGAGTTCTTCGGCTACCGCAAGGGCGCCTTCACCGGCGCGGCCGAGGAACGCGACGGCTTCTTCCAGGCCGCCAACGGCGGCACCCTGATGCTGGACGAGGTGGCGGACCTGCCGCTGGCGATGCAGGTCAAGCTGCTGCGCGCGATCCAGGAGCGGCGCGTGCGCAAGATCGGCGCGACGAGCGAGGAACCGGTCGACGTGCGCATCATCAGCGCCACCCACCAGGACCTGGCGCGCTGCGTCGAGACGGGCAAGTTCAGGCAAGACCTGTTTTATCGCCTGAACGTGATCGAGCTGGCGCTGCCGCCGCTGCGCGAGCGGCTGGACGACCTGGCCCTGCTAGCGAACGGCATCCTGGACCGGCTGGCCGGGCCGGGACAGGCGTCGCTGGGGCCGGGCGTGCTGGAGGCATTGAAGGCGTATTCCTTCCCCGGCAATGTGCGCGAGCTGGAGAACGTGCTGGAACGGGCGCTGGCGTTCGCCAACGATGGCGCGATCCAGGTCGGGGACTTGTCGCTCAAGGCGGCGCGGCCGGCGGAAGGGGGGAGAGCAGAGACGGCTGTGCCGGTTACGGCACCTGACCCAGTCCCGGCCGCGTCGAGTGCCGGTTCGATTCCGGCTCCGGGCACCCAAGCAGCGACACCAGAAAAAAAACCAGCCCCGGTCGCCCTCGGCCCCGCCGAACTGCCGAGCAACCTGCCCGAATACCTGGAACAGGTCGAGCGCGACATCATCGGACGCGCGCTGCAGCAGACCCAGTTCAACCGCACCCAAGCGGCGAGCCTGCTTGGGATCAGCGTACGCCAGCTGCGTTACCAGATGCAGAAACTGGACATCAGCGCGCCGGACGATTGAGGCGTCCGGCCGGCACCGCCGGTTGCCGGATCATGTTACTTTGCGGTAATTATTTTGGTGCATAATGCGCCTTGGCGGAGCATGCGCGCCTCGTTTTGATTCCCGCGTAAGTCGCCTATTTGGTGCAGATTTTTCCGATGTTAGTGCTTGCTCACCGTGTACTCCCCTTCTTTTGTACGACGCTGAAATGTCAAGACTGCGCGCGCCAAAAAACTAAAAAAATGGCGATTTATTAGCTTGCCTCGATCGCAAGCGAGGTACTACAATTAGTCTCATATCAAAGCTCGGCACTAGATGTAGTGGTAGTGGATCGAAAGACACTAGGTTTTAAGCCAGCGGCGAGTTGTCCGCATGTTGTCCACAAGTTGCCCACAAATTTGTTCAGCGACTTGTCTATTAAGCACCTGCTGACAAGCTTTATTTAAATATTCTTACCCTGCTTCTCTGGTTTGCCAGCATCGGCCACCGGCTGGCGGGGATTTGTTTTGCTTTTAATTTTGTTGACGGACCATGGCGCCAGCTGCCACCCGGTCCTCGTGTACAAAGGCGGTCCGACCGCTCATCCTGGAGGCTCAATGCAAACAGCACAGAACATCTCGATCAACCAACACGTCACCCCAGGATCGGCGTCGACCAGCCCAACCCCGGCCGAGATCGTCGCGCGCGGCGACTACCGCGTCATCCGCCGCAACGGCGCCGTCGTCGCTTTCGAGCCGAACAAGATCTCGGTGGCGATGACCAAGGCCTTCCTGGCCGTGGCCGGCGGCCAGGGCGCGGTCTCGGCGCGCATCCGCGAGCTGGTGGAACAGATGACCGGTAACGTCGTGGCCGCGCTGGTGCGCCGCCAGCCGAACGGCGGCACCTTCCATATCGAAGACGTGCAGGACCAGGTCGAGCTGTCGCTGATGCGTTCGGGCGAACACGACGTCGCGCGTGAATACGTGCTGTACCGCGCCAAGCGCATGGACGAGCGCCGCGCGGCCAAGGAAGCTCTAGGTGGCGCCCCGGTCGCCGCGCCGCAGATCCACGTGGTCGATGGCGGCGAGCGCCGCCTGCTGGACATCAACGACGTCCACGCCCTCGTGAACGCCGCCTGCTCGGGCCTGGAAAAGCACGTCGACGCCGACGCGATCGTCGCCGAGACCCTCAAGAACCTGTACGACGGCGTGCCGGTCGAAGAGCTGTACAAGTCCGCCATCCTGGCCGCCCGCGCGCTGATGGAAAAGGACCCGGCCTACAGCCAGGTGACCGCCCGCATCCTGCTGCACACCATCCGCAAGGAAGTGTTTGGCCACGAAGTGCCGCAAGCCGGCGCCGCCGCCGAATACCTGACCTACTTCCCGCAATACATCGCCAAGGGTATCCACAACGAGCTGCTGGACGAAGAGCTGGGCAAGTACGACCTCGAGCGCCTGGCGAAAGCCATCGTCGCCGACCGCGACCTGCAGTTCGGCTACATCGGCCTGCAGACCCTGTACGACCGCTACTTCCTGCACGTGCGCGACGTGCGCATCGAAATGCCGCAGGCCTTCTACATGCGTGTCGCGATGGGCCTGGCCCTGCGCGAAGACGACCGCGAAGCGCGCGCCATCGAGTTCTACAACCTGCTGTCGTCGTTTGACTTCATGAGCTCGACCCCGACCCTGTTCAACTCGGGCACCCGCCGCTCGCAGCTGTCGTCGTGCTACCTGACCACCGTCGGCGACGACCTGGAAGGCATCTACGACGCCATCAAGGAGAACGCACTGCTGTCGAAGTTCGCCGGCGGCCTGGGCAACGACTGGACCCCGGTGCGCGCGCTGGGTTCGCGCATCAAGGGCACCAACGGCCGTTCGCAGGGCGTGGTCCCGTTCCTGAAAGTGGTCAACGACACCGCCGTGGCGGTGAACCAGGGCGGCAAGCGCAAGGGCGCGGTCTGTGCCTACCTGGAAACCTGGCACCTGGACATCGAAGAATTCCTGGACCTGCGCAAGAACACCGGCGACGACCGCCGCCGCACCCACGACATGAACACCGCGAACTGGATTCCCGACCTGTTCATGAAGCGCGTGATGGAAAAGGGCGCCTGGACCCTGTTCTCGCCATCCGAGACGCCAGACCTGCACGACCTGACCGGCAAGGCCTTCGAAAAAGCCTACCTGGCCTATGAAGCCAAGGCCGCCAACGGCGAGATGTCGGTCTTCAAGAAGATCGAAGCGCTCGACCTGTGGCGCAAGATGCTGTCGATGCTGTTCGAAACCGGCCACCCATGGATCACCTTCAAGGACCCATGCAATATCCGTTCGCCGCAGCAGCACGTGGGCGTGGTGCACTCGTCGAACCTGTGCACCGAGATCACCCTGAACACCAGCGCCGATGAAATCGCCGTCTGCAACCTGGGCTCGGTGAACCTGCCGCAGCACATGAAGGGCGATGGCCTGGACCACGTCAAGCTGCAAAAGACCATCCGCACCGCGATGCGCATGCTGGACAACGTCATCGACATCAACTACTACGCGGTGGAAAAGGCGCGCAATTCGAACCTGCGCCACCGTCCGGTGGGCATGGGCATCATGGGTCACCAGGACTGCCTGCACATGATGCGCATCCCGTTCGCGTCGGAACAGGCGGTGAAGTTCGCCGACGTCTCGATGGAAGCCGTCTGCTACTACGCCTACCTGGCGTCGACCGAGCTGGCCGAGGAACGCGGCCGCTACGACACCTACACCGGCTCGCTGTGGGACCGCGGCATCCTGCCGCAGGACTCGATCAAGCTGCTGGCCGAGGAACGCGGTGGTTACCTGGAGCAGGACACCAGCGAATCGATGGACTGGACCGTGGTGCGCGAGCGCATCAAGCAGTTCGGCATGCGTAACTCGAACTGCGTGGCGATCGCTCCGACCGCGACCATCTCGAACATCATCGGCGTGTCGGCCTGCATCGAACCGACCTTCCAGAACCTGTACGTGAAGTCGAACCTGTCGGGCGAATTCACCGAGATCAACTCGTACCTGGTGCGTGACCTGAAGGCGCGCGACCTGTGGGACGAAGTCATGATCGCCGACCTGAAGTACTTCGACGGTTCGCTGAGCAAGATCGACCGCGTGCCGCAAGACCTGCGCGACATCTACGCGACGGCCTTCGAAGTGGAACCGAAGTGGCTGGTGGAAGCCGCCTCGCGCCGCCAGAAGTGGATCGACCAGGCGCAGTCGCTGAACATCTACATGGCCGGCGCCTCGGGCAAGAAACTGGACGAGACCTATAAGCTGGCGTGGCTGCGTGGCCTGAAGACCACCTACTACCTGCGCACCATCGCCGCGACCCACCTGGAAAAGTCGACCACCCGCACCGGCGCCCTGAACGCCGTGCCGGTCTCGGGCGGCCTGCAGGCAGGTCACGCAGCACCGGCAGCCGCTTCGGTCGCCGCGGCCGCCGCAGCAGCACCAGCCGCACCGGAAGCCGAAGGCGCCGCCTGCTACCTGCGTCCAGGCGACGCCGGTTTCGGCGAGTGCGAAGCCTGCCAGTAATGCTGTAACGAGGTGCGAGCCGGCCTGATCGCTTGGCTGGCTCGCACCCCAAATCAAGTCAGTTTGTCGTTCCCGCCACTGGCGGAAACGACTTCCCGCGCAGGCGGGAACCCAAGTTTGCCCGCACCTCGCAAACGCCAACAGGTTCCCGCTCGTCGGCCGACAAAACATCATCAACACACACACGTGACCTCGCCCGCGCCCAACGCGACAGGCCACTACAGAAGGAAATCACCATGCTCTCTTGGGACGACGAACCAACCAGCGCCCAGCGCGCCCCACAAGCCGCCAATCCAGAAGGCGCTCCCGCCGCTGAAGTGGCGAAGCGCGTCAACGCCGACGACAAGCGCATCATCAACGGCGAAACCGACGTGAACCAGCTGGTGCCGTTCAAGTACAAATGGGCATGGGACAAGTACCTGGCCGGCTGCGCGAACCACTGGATGCCGCAAGAAGTGAACATGCAGCGCGACATCGAGCTGTGGAAGAACCCGAACGGCCTGTCGGAAGACGAGCGCCGCCTGGTCAAGCGCAACCTGGGCTTCTTCGTGACCGCCGACTCGCTGGCCGCGAACAATATCGTGCTGGGCACCTACCGCCACATCACCGCCCCAGAGTGCCGCCAGTACCTGCTGCGCCAGGCCTTCGAAGAGGCGATCCACACCCACGCCTACCAGTACATCGTCGAATCGCTGGGCCTGGATGAAGGCGAGATCTTCAACGCCTACAACGAGATCGAGTCGATCCACGACAAGGACCAGTTCCTGATCCCGTTCATCGACGTCCTGACCAACCCTGACTTCAAGACCGGCACGGTCGAGAACGACCAGAAGCTGCTGAAGTCGATCATCGTCTTCGCCTGCCTGATGGAAGGCCTGTTCTTCTACGTCGGCTTCACCCAGATCCTGGCGCTGGGCCGCCAGAACAAAATGACCGGCGCCGCCGAGCAGTACCAGTACATCCTGCGCGACGAGTCGATGCACGTGAACTTCGGCATCGACCTGATCAACACGATCAAGATGGAAAATCCACAGCTGTGGACCCCGGAATTCCGCGAAGAGATCAAGGCCCTGTTCCTGCAGGCGGTCGACCTGGAATACCGCTACGCCGAAGACACCATGCCACGCGGCGTGCTGGGCCTGAACGCCCCGATGTTCAAGGGCTACCTGCGCTTCATCGCCAACCGCCGCGCCGTGCAGATCGGCCTGGACGCGCTGTTCCCGAACGAAGAGAATCCGTTCCCGTGGATGAGCGAGATGATCGACCTGAAGAAGGAGCGTAACTTCTTCGAGACGCGTGTGACCGAGTACCAGACCGGCGGCACCCTGAGCTGGGATTGATTGCCATCGGCATCGCCTGAGTGACAAAACCCCGCAGCTGCGGGGTTTCTTTTTTTACGCGACTCAGGCGCCTCGCGTGGCGGCGACATCGACCACCCACGTCACGCCGAAACAGTCCTTCAGCATGCCGTACAAGGGCGACCACTGGGCCGGCGCCAGCGGCTGCACGATGCTGGCTTCCTGCGCCAGTCCCTCCCACAGCGCCCTGATCTCCTGTTCCGAACCGCCGCGCAGCGAGACGAAGAAGGCGTTCTCGCCCCGATGCCACGGCGAGCCGCTGGCCACGTCGAAGGCCATGATGCGAAAGCCGTTGGGGGCGACCACCTGGCCCCAGGCGATCCGCTCCGCATCCGCCGGATCGGCGACGTGGCCGAACTGCGCATAGGTGACCTGCGCGAGGTCGCCGCCGAACACGGACTGGTAAAAGGCCAGCGCGGCGCGCGCCTGGCCCTGGAAGTTGAGGTGGGTGACTACCTGGACGGACATCGAAAACTCCTTGGTGGGGTGTGGAAGACGGGTGCTACTATAGCCATCCGTCCTGTCAGTTATTGTCAGTAGAAGATGTCGCGCACAAACCGTCTGTTTCGCCTCCTCGATGCCCTGCGTCGTCTGCCCGCGCCGGTCACGGCGGCCCAGCTGGCGCAAGAGACCGGAGTGTCGGTGCGCTCGGTCTATCGCGACATCGAGACCCTGCGTGCGGGCGGCGCCGAGGTCGGCGGCGAGCGCGGTTTCGGCTACACGCTGGTCGAAGACGGCACACTGCGTCCCCAGACCTTCAGCCGCATCGAGATCGAGGCGCTCACCCTTGGCCTCGCCGAAGTGCGCGGCATGGGCGACCCGCAGCTCGTCGCGGCGGCGGAGGCGGTGCTGGCCAAGGTGGCCGCGACCCTGCCGTCGCTGGGCCAGCAGCACCTGCTGCATGCGGTGTCGCGGGTCCACCATTTCGGCGAGCGTTTTGCGCAACTGCCCGACATGGCGCTGATCCGCGCCTGCTGCTGGCGCGAAGAGGCGCTCACGATCGACTACGTCGACCGCGACGGCGCCGCGACCAGCCGCACGATCTGGCCGCTTGCCATCGTCTACCTCGACCGCATGCTGGTGGTGCTGGCGCGCTGCTGCCTGCGCGAAGACTTCCGGATGTTCCGCGCCGACCGCATCGCCTCGGTCGCGGCCACCGGCACCAGCTTCAGGCCGCGCCGCGCGGCGCTGCTGCGCGACTATGGCGCCAGACTGGCCGACGCCGGATCGTTGCGCGTGCGGGCCTGAACTGTCCTTTCATCGCGGCTTTTCAAGCCTGACCAGAGCAGAGCAAAGCGGGGTCAGGTCTGACATTCGGACACGAGCCCAGCCGTCAAAAACCTTTATTGTCGAGGCCGTGTCTAAAAGCCCCCTGTGTCACGCTAGTTGTCACCTTAATTTTTAGGAGACAACATGAGTAAAGTGTATTCTGCAGCCTTCATCGAGCAAGCCTTGGTGAAGGTTTATTCCCGCGGCAAACGGACCATTCAA
>NZ_JAFVIM010000069.1:0-2519 GCF_017582745.1 Massilia oculi | reverse complement strand
TGCAGACCAGGACGACGTCAATCGGGAAACGCATTCCTTTGAAGCTGAGCATATCGGATCGTCAATGTGCGGCGTTGCAGTCTACCCGATCGGGACAACCGCTCGGCTAACGCGACAAAACCCTGTTCGCGGATGTCAACCACCGAAGACTGTCTTTCTGTTAAGAAAAAGTAAATCGTCTCGAGTTCTGAAAGCATATGGTATGGGCGCGCTACACGGATACCCCTTACCGAAGAAGATGTTCCTTGGGATGAGACATCTCGAATGTTGAGCCATCGTTTGTATCCAAGTCCGTAACCTACTCCTCGTCCTTGGCGAATCCTAGGCCTTAAATAAGGAGGGTAGAGCTTGGGATCGCGCGTCCATTCCATGTTGTCGAGATAATGATTCCTAACAGTGCCATTAGGCAACGCCGAACAAGTTGACGAACTTGTCCAGAGCTCGTTTAGGAATGGTATATCAAACTTTCGGTTTTTTGCGAAGAAGAGCGCCGCATGGCACTCTAAGAGCGCCTAACAAAACCGTTCGACATATCGCCAACAGATGAGCGAGCAAGCGAGCGAAAGGAATGCCTGATGGATGTCTGCTCGCCGCTCGTGTCGAATGCGCAACCTGCGAAAGCGATGTAACCATCCCAAGGTGCGCTCAATGACCCAACGCCATCGTCCGAGCCTTTCTCGCGACTCCACACCATATCGCGCGATACGTGCTGCGATACCTCGTCGGCGCAGCCACGCCCGATGGGCTAGCGAAGCGTATGCCCGATCGGCGTGCAGCTTACCTGGACGCTTACGCGGACGGCCGCATAGCCCTTTCACCACTGGGATGGCTTCGACGAGTGGAATAAGAAAACGCGAGTCGTGGACCTGGGCGCCCGAGATCTTAGCTACCAGCGGCAGCCCACGTTGATCTACGAGCAGATGGTGTTTGCAGCCAAGCTTGCCACGATCCGTTGGGTTTCGGCCCGTATGCTCGCCGCCGGCAGGGGCAGGTACACTGGCAGCGTCAACGCAAGCTCGAGCCCACATGATCTGGTCGTGCTCGCGCAGCCGTCTGAGGACTGCTTCGTGGACGCGCTGCCAAACGCCAGCTTTCATCCATTCGTGGAGCCGGCGCCAACAAGTCATGCCACTGCCGCAGCCGAGTTCGCGAGGCAAATATTCCCACGGTATCCCGGTCTTGAGTACAAACAGAATCCCGGTTAGGGGCGCGCGATCGTTGAGACGTGGGCGTCCGCCTTTTGGTGACCTGTTGTGGGTTGGCAGATGAGCTGCTACAAGCGACCAAAGGTCTTCGGGGAGAAGTGCTTGGGCCATGGCATTAGTCCGTCCGGGAACACGGCCGCCATCTTAGCTGCCGAAGCACCGCTGTGTACGTCCGCTATCGACCCATAGCGGCCGTTCGTCGCTACAGCACAAGGTCTTTGCGTCTTCCCTACGTGCCATTCTGTTAGCGCGGTTAGCAAAACCCTTGCATAATCGTGAGTTCCTACTAGGGAGCTTCAATGACAAAAATAGACGATACCGAAATATGCACGTTAATCCGTGAACGTTTAGAGCATGTTGAATTGGTATTTGAGCTTCGCCACCATTACAACAACCTGGAATTGATTCAGGATGTAGGCGAGAATGGGTGGACACACCCATGGCGTTATTTCGACGCGCTGATGTATTACCTCTTGCTAACGTGTTTTGATTTGCTTGGGCAACCAGCTGACTGGGTGCCGTTCTCTACATGGCTTGAGTCTAGAAAAAAAGCAGATGAGCGGAACGCTGCTGTCCAAACCATTCCAGAACGTGTCGACGCCCTGGCCATTGCGAAACATTTAAATACAGCGTACCAATCGATTTACGGAGTCAAAAACTCGTTTCACCATTTTGTGCAGCACGTATTGACGGACGAGGAGCGAAAGGAATTGTATTTTAATATTCAAATCGTGCGAGGCCAAAAAGGCGGCGACCCAAATACATCGTATCCAGCCCTCGGATACGTTGAATCTGAAAAGGCCAAATTGGATTGGCTATTCAGTTTGCGTAATAAGTTCACTCATAACGCCGTAACGATGGGCAATCCAGGGGCAGGAATATTCCCTCAAGCTTATGACGCAATCACAATCGATGGGAAGCCAAGAAAAGGTTACCTCGAAATTTATCGTGAAAGCAAGAATGATGAGTGGATTATCTATCAGGTGCGAGATTGGCCGTTCGTACTGCAGCGCCTTATTCAATCTGCATTAGCACGACGCGAGCATAACCGAGAGATAAGATAGACTGACAATAATGAAAAGCGATGACCTAGGCGCTTTTAGAAATAACTAGCTAGCGCTATTACTTGTAGCAGCGACGAAAGATCAATCCAAATCTTTCCATTGAGCAGCGGAAAGTTTGAGCTGCAAGGAGGCTTTGTTGCATAAATCAATTGAGCGCGTAGTACCCCAAACCCCAGACGGATTTACGGCATGGTCACCGCTACGGTCGTGGGCGTGCCCAAGCGCGTGAAGCGATTGAGGATGGCGGCAC
>NZ_JAFVIM010000068.1:0-2652 GCF_017582745.1 Massilia oculi | reverse complement strand
ATGCCGCGTTGTAGTCTTTCCAGTTGGTCGTTCGGTACTTCAGCTTTACGGGAGCAATCATGCCGTCAGTTTACCCGTGCTGCGCCTCGGCCGCTGATGGGCCGATTTGTGCAACAAAGCCCTTCTTTACGGTCCGGGCGATGAGCCTGCTGAGGCAATTGAGAGTTCGTAGTAGCTACCGCTGATACGCCAGATGTAGCTCGATCTGCAAAACGGGCACATTCATACCGTAAGTCGCCGCCTTTAAGCGTTCGCTTAGAAGAGGTTGTCTTCCAAGGAGCGAGCACGAGCTTATCCTCGGTTAGTTCTTCAATTCCAGTAACTACAGAGCGCTCACTCGTTGACCAGCCAGGATTATCATCGAAAGGCAAACCAGTCGCGTTTAAGTACATTGTAGGCATACTTAACGTATTTCCTGCAATTGAATAATCCGCCCTCACCTGAACTGAAACTCTTGGCACCTCTGAAGGAATTTCCCAGTAAAACTGACCATCACGAAACCTCATCGGGTAGACTTTCTTTTTTTGGCCGTTGAGCACTTCAGTACAGAGCCAATCACCGTCTAATCTAGAGATGTCAACGGTTTTTGAACAGCCAATCAGCAAGGAAGCTGAGGCAAGAACTATGAGGAACTTCAATTTTTTGCCTCAAAAATATGGGATTTAATTTCGCTGTTGAGGTATCTAGCGCCGGACCTTAAAGTATCAATCTTCTGTCAATGAAAAGGTTTGCGTCAAAACAATACATGTTGTTACTGTACAAGGTACATAACTTACCGAAAAGATAATAGGAATGCAAGCATCTGTTGCAAGTGCTTGACGTTAGTGAGTTCACCAATGCCTTGTGTGAGCCAAAGGCTCCGTTTGGTTTGTGTATGTCCGCTACTGGGCCGTAAGCGGCCTTGGCGCAAAGGCCACTTACGAGCATTTCTGCGCGGCAGACCCTGTTTCGTACGTCAAACTTCAGTTTGCTCAGCGATCTCGAGTGCGTCGTCGACCTCAATGCCGAGATAGCGCACTGTGCTCTCTAGCTTAGTATGGCCGAGAAGCAGCTGTACAGCACGAAGATTTTTCGTACGACGGTAGATTAATGTCGCCTTCGTCCGCCGCATTGTATGAGTTCCATACGCTGCTGGATCCAAGCCGATAGATCGCACCCACCTGACGACGATGCGTGCATACTGACGAGTCGAGAGATGATGTGAATTCTTCGCTCTACTCGGGAATAGATACTGGTCCGATGTTAGCTTACCGGCTGCGATCCAGCCTTGAACCGACTGGCGAGTTTGCTCAGTGATCTCGAACTGAACCGGGCGGCGGGTCTTCCGTTGCATAACAATCGCATGATGAAATACGCTGCCACCTTGAGCGACGTCTTTCACTTGCAAACTAACGAGGTCGCAACCGCGGAGCTTGCTATCAATCGCGAGATTGAAGAGTGCTAGATCTCTCAAGCGTTCAGCAATCTGCAGTCGGATCCTTATCGCCCAGATTTCCTTCAGCTTCAAAGGGAACTTTTGACCGACCAGGCGCCCTTTGTTCCATGGAATGCGCTGGCTACTGGTATCACGAATTGTGTTCATGTCGACCTCCTGAGTGAGCGAGGCCTAATTTTGGTACGTCAGCTAAGTGAAGGTGTTTCAATCGCAGTCGAGCTTGCCCATGACGCGTAGTAGAATCGACGCAGTGCACATCACATTCAACTAAATTGAAGGGAAATTGTAAATGGCAAATATTGATCTGTCGGGCTACAACCTTAGCGAACTGAGGGGCCTGCAGCATGACATTGAAAAGGAAATCAAGAGTCGGCAACACCAGGACTTGCAGAAGGCGCGGGAACAAATCCTGGCAATCGCTCAGGAGGCAGGGGTTTCTGTAGAGGAACTGCTTGCTGCAGGTAGCAAAAAACCGAAGGGCAGCAAGGGGCCGAAGGTTCAGGCGCGCTATCAAAACCCCAGTGACAATGGTCAGACCTGGACTGGTCGTGGACGCCAGCCGAAGTGGATTGCAGAAGGGCTTGCTAGCGGAAAGTCGATGGATGACTTCCGCATCTAACAGTAGGCGTTGACCTGGCTTCCACCGCTAGAGCAAGGCGGTTTCGGACCTGTTTACGACTATGAGGGTTCTTTGGTTGTCCCCGGCGGGATGAGATTGAGTACCTCCCAAATAACCACGTTGGCAAAGCCGTGGTCCTCAAGAAACCGCATGGCGTACAGCAACCCATGCGTCTTCCTTAACTGAACAGCTGCAACGAGCAACTTAGCCTTGCGGTGGAGGTCGGGTTTAAGCTGAGTAGTCATCAGTACATTGTAGAGAACCCATGTGTTCCGACCATGATGTGGATCAATCAACTGCACTGCAGCTGCGACAATGTACATAGATTGGCGATCTGCTTGAGTCTGCCTTCGGCCAAAAGCGGACTACTCTCGCATAGATCTTGTTAAGACGGAGAGGAAACTCACTTGATGCACGTTTAAACTATGTTCCGAAATCGGCTACAGCGCTGATCTATCAAGGCATCTGGATGTGCTATAGTGGACCCCGAGTTTGAGACGGTGGTTTAAGCTGTCGTCCGCGAAAGGATGACAGCGAATGAGTGAAGGTAAAAAACGCAGGGTGCACAGCGCCGAGTTCAAGGCCAAGGTTGGGCTGG
>NZ_JAFVIM010000067.1:0-2994 GCF_017582745.1 Massilia oculi | reverse complement strand
TGCCGCCATCCTCAATCGCTTCACGCGCTTGGGCACGCCCACGACCGTAGCGGTGACCATGCCGTAAATCCGTCTGGGGTTTGGGGTACTACGCGCTCAATTGATTTATGCAACAAAGCCGGTCTTTGAGAAAAGACCATATGTTTTTTCCATTTGGTCTCCACCTATGTGGATACTTAGCAAACTATGGAACCCAAGTAATCTATAGTAAATCTTTAGTATTGCCCCCCTACCCCCCACGGTAAGCGGTCCCTCTCTCTTAGGTGTGGATTTTAGCTCTGTAGGGTTTTCAGTCTTGGAGACTGTGGCTGTATCGGTCAGGGGCTGACCTGAGAGCACCTGATAGAGCTTTACCGTTGCCTGTCTACAGGATGAGCCAACACTCAAGGGCTGAACTGTTCCGCCCAACTCGACTGCGTTACATGCCTTAATGGGTGGCCTGTAAGTAGCACTCTTGCGATGACTTCACGGGGTATGCCCTCACGTAGCAGCATGTTCTCCGCCCGCCGTAGGTCGAATTGTTTGATGACTAAGGCTGCATTTACGTAGGCCGCATAAACTTCATTGCGCCGTCGGCAAAAGTTTGGTTGGTCGGGTCTCATAGCTCTAGCATGGCCCCTATTGCCCCTAAAGGCAACTAGGTTTTTACTAGGCAGTTTGAGCGATTCCTTAGGCGGGGTTATCTTGAAAACTGTTTGGGTCCGCTACGGCGTCTTACACGCCCTCGATTCATCATTTTCAACGCCATGTACCGCGCATCCTTTTCTTCCTGATGCTCGCTTTTGAGCCTTAACGCCTTCGCCATGGCAAGGTCTGAAATATTTGCCTGCATGGTCTCAACGGTAGTGCTTACTTCGTCTTCAGTAAGGCATCCAGCGAGTAGCCTTTCTTCCCCTTGGACGTACAGGCCATCCTTCCGAAGTGCGGGTAGGACGCTATGCGTAACCCATCGTTGGAAATCCTTTGCTTCTCGCTTCCGGCTTCGGAAAACCAAGGCATACAGACCGTGTTCGTTGATGGTCGCATGAGACTGAGTTCCCCCAAGGGTGTCGGTAGTAGCTACACCCTTTTCATCGGGGTCTAGTGTAGCCAGCGCGTCGCGGCTGTTTTTGATGCCCAAGGCGGCGCAAACGTCAGCAGCGACGAACCAAGGGTTTCCCTGGTGGTCAACATCGGTACGAATAGCGTTGTCATTGAACTGGAATAGACTTGGAGTAGGGTTAGGGGTAGCGTTGGGCAGCGGCGCAAGGGCGTCCATCGCCATAGGGTTATGGTTGGTCATGATCTATTGAGGTTGGGTTCGCAGGAAGGGCAGCGCGGAGCGCGGATGCTCATGAGCGGAGGTCGGCACCACGACATAGGGATGCCGGGTTTCTCCTAAGGTGTGGATTTTAGGTCTACCCTATTGGTTGTCTATGATAAGAAACCGTTAGTTTCATGTGCCCAACAAAAAAAATGCTTAAAAAATAGGCAGATCAAGCCCGTTGAGATGGACGTTCCCGACAATCTGTATGCTCGACCATGTATGATGTTCTCGGTACAAACCCGTTACAGAAAAGGCCATGACTATTGCGGTTCTCGTTATCGAGAAAGACGCGCTAACACGCGAGACCATCCTCTACATGCTGGAGGCTTTGAACTATCGTGCTGTTGGTGTAGAGGGGACTGAGAACGCCCTAGGGGCGCTGCATGGTGTCCACTTTGACGTATTGATGTGTAGCCTGTCGCATGACGATCCTGAGGGCCGTATCGTTGCCTACGAGGCTAAGGCATTACAGGAACACCTTAAGGTGATCGTAATCAGCGGTCGAGGTCGGGAGAAGGACTTTGCGCCTTTGGTTGACGCCTTTGTCCCTAAGCCATTCACGTTGCAGACAATCGACCATGCGATTAAACAGGTTCTTCCGGTCCGATATTTGACTACGACTGACCAAGATACCTTTATGATCCGCGCACAGGGCAAGTAGTCGTTATCCCTCTCTCCGCGCAATGCCTCAAGTAACCGCTTCCAAGGCCATCCCCGCCCGTACTCGCATGATGGTTTGGCGGGACGTAGCGAACCCTTTAGCGATCTGAGCGATTGCAATGCCCGCCTTAATCTGGTCTTTGACTTGTCGCTGTTGATCGGTACTAAGGACCTGCTTACGTCCTAAGGTCTTGCCTTCGGCCTTTGCACGGTTAAGACCTGCATTGGTTCGCTCAATGAGTAAGTCACGTTCAAACTCTGCTACGGCGCTTATGACCTGCATCGTCATTTTGCCTGCTGGACTGGTCAAATCCGCCCCTCCAAGCGCCATACAATGAACTCTGACGCCTACAGCTTCTAAACGCTCAACTGTAGCCCGAACGTCCATCGCATTGCGGCCTAAGCGGTCGAGCTTCGTCACGACGAGTACGTCGCCCGATTCCAGTTTATCGACCAGTTTGGCGAACCCTTTGCGCTCCATTGCAGCTACTGAGCCTGACACGGTTTCGGTAACGATCCGTTTAAGGTCAACCGCAAAACCAGCAGTGGCGATTTCCTGTACTTGGTTGGCGGTCGTTTGGTCGGCGGTGGAAACGCGGCAGTAAGCGAAGACACGGGACATTAAGGTTCCTCATGGTGTACGTAGACGATGTACGTATTATAGGGCATGTACAAAACTCTGTGGGGCTAATATTCGTACAAGGCTTTCCCTAATGTCCGTAGACGGTCGTTTTCGTACTCTTCCAACAGGTTGTTGCTTGAAGGGGCCAATGTAAGGACAATTTCGTTTTCCTACATGGCTTTAGGTCGTGTATGTATGGCTGAGGCGCTACAATTGCCAAAGTATGTCCGCAGTGGCGTGAATCGCCACGACTTTTCTAGACACTCGAGAGCCGCTGGAAATACTGCTTTTCATACTCAGCTGGCGACATGTCATTGCTGAAGCTGTGCCGGCGCTTCGGATTGTAGAACATCTCGATATAGTCGAAGATGTCCTGCCTGGCCTCGTCGCGGGTAATGTAGATCCG
>NZ_JAFVIM010000066.1:0-3027 GCF_017582745.1 Massilia oculi | reverse complement strand
ATGGCGCCGCGTACCTGGAAGCTTGCTGCCAACCAGTTCGCCATCATGTTCGGCGAACGCTTCACGAACGCGATTAATTAACTACGAAATTCTGGCCCCGCACACAGAATTTCTGACAGGTCCTCATTTCCTCATTTGTTCCGATATAAATTTCGGTGTTTTCAATATGCCAGAGCCCGCCATAATCAGGAGTACAGTTGTTGTTGTCATATGCACAGTAGAACCTGAATAATTCTTCGTCCTTACTGATCGTCCAACAACCTTTAGTGGCGGCTAGTGCACCAGATCTATGGTAGTAAACAGATAGATAGTCAGGACGTGTTTTGCACGAATATAGGACATTGTTATTATCCGTAGATTTAACAATTGGCTTGTATGTATGATTGCAGCTCATGGCTCCTCTTTACCGTTACTTTGTTGAATCAGACACAGTCGGGGGTTTAACATACCTTTCCAGTGTGAAACCAGAATCTGCTTTCCAGGGTGGCGATCTTTACAGCGTACGTCGCACATGTCGTGCTCGAATGTCTTTTACTCGCTGGCTGTAGGGCGGATGCTACGCTAAAGGAGCGCCGGCCATCCCTATCCCGCAGAACTCGGGCGGACTGATGCCTAAGTTATAGACACGACCGCCTCGACTCGACCACGCTCCATGCGCACCGCCATGTCCGTGTCCTTGAGAGACGCATAACGGCTCAACCCGTCCGTTGAAATCGAAACCATGGTTGGCTGGTCCAGCTTTTCGATGACTATGTTGTAGGCAGTGCAGTCTTTATTCCGTTGAGGGTGCTGCAGTGAGTACGATTGCCACTATAGAATATCGCGCGGATCTGGTTACCGCTGAAAGAACGACGATATCCATTTCTAGCTGTCGCTCGAGTAGCCCCAGATTACGGTGTCGATCTTAGTTGTCTCGCCCCCTTCGTGAATCGTACGTCTGCCTTGGAATCGGTCGCCTGCAGGTCCTGGTATTCATGCACCGGCATGACGCGATTCTCGTCCATCTTGTTCTGTTACTTTCGGTACTGCGACAGTATAAGAGAAGTCGCATTGCGTTGGTGAGAGAACAATATGGAATTATCGTGCGTGAGCCTTGAACCATCTTCCCAAGAATCTTGTACTTCGTTATTTTCGTCTAATGGGAAGCCGCAGCAACCATTAGAGGGATAGTTGTCGACAAGTGATGCTCCGTATTTTTCTGATAGAAAAACGTAGAAGATCGCGTCCTGCACGAACTACTGAAGCGGTCCGCTATATAGACGCTGCAGCTATACGGCCAGTTATGACAAGCGGCTAGGTTGCACAGCGGTTACGCTAACGTCAGAAAGCAAAAAGCCCAACCATGAAGGCTGGGCTAAGTGCTTAATTATACTGGTGCCGACTGCAAAGATCGAACCTACTTCCCAACCTTGTACGAGTGGAGCGAGGGGTGCTGCAAAACCCAATCATATCAACGACTTACTGATTAGCGCAAGCAAAATGTAAGCGCGCTAAAGGTGTCTTATGTTACCTAATGTGGTGCTCAAGTGATACCTCTGGCCTCTTGGGATGGAGGTAGCGCCCGCCCATACCGGGGGGTACTTATAGCGTCAAGTCGGAGGCTACCTTGTACTTGTCGGGGCGGGCCGTGGGGGGCGGGGGTATGCCTGTGTGTGTGGAAAATCCTTCTCGTCCGTCAAACGCCCAATAACAACAACAAAACAAAAGGGTTTAACACTTTTGCAAATTGATCCCAAATGGGAAGGTAGAGGGGGTCTTTTTGTCAGCAATATCGAAAGATCGCCTAGGGCTGATTGCGCTGCCGTGCCGCCGCTCTGCTTACCCTGCTACACAGTCAGCGGACATGGCTTTCTCTACCCGGCTGATCCCTGCATACCATCGTAGCCGATGCTGACCATTCGGACCGCACATAAGCCAACACTGTTCTTGCCTCGTACCTGGGTGCGCTGAAGCCACCAAAGCCTCTGTAAGGCCACAAGGCTTGGCAAGCCACCGCAAACCCTCAACTCAATCGTTCAGCAGCGCCAGCGCCTTCCTAAGGCTCCCTGATAGCCTTCATGTAGAACAGGCACAGAAAAGTCCATTCAACTTGCTATACTGTATATGCGTACAGTATTTAAAGGTGCAATCATGCAGGTCAAAATGGTCAGAATGTTCAATCGTGGTGTTGAAGTAGATCGACGAATGCTCAACGACCGCTCTACCGTTAAGCATAGGGGAAAGCTCATCATTGCGGATGAAACAGACCAAGGACGCCACCGGCCCACGAAGGTAGCCCGTATTGAAAGTTCCCGAGGGACTGTATGCGAACTAAGGGACGTTACCGTTGTATGGGTAAATGAGGGTCGAATTACCCTGACAGGCGATGAGCGCATACCGAACGAACAGGGCAAGTTAGTCTGCTACAAACAGTCATGGCTGTGTATGTTAGACGAGTTGCAAGCGGCCTCTAATTCCACAAGGTCTTGAACTGTTTAGGACGTTCGCCGTAGTAGAGGGCTATTGACTCAGTCAATGCCTCCATGGAGACAGGTTTCAGTAGGTAGCCGTCGAATCCGGCTGCTTTCGCCATGTTTTCAATGCCGGAATAATGCAGTCCGCTCACGGCAATCATGAGCGTATGCTCCAGTTCTGGCATTTGGCGCAGGCGGGTCGCCAATTCAAACCCGTGCATGTCCTGAAAGACCAAGGACGTATAGACGATGTTTGGTCGAAGTCCTTCAACCAAGTCTAGCGCCTCAGCCGGTGACTGGACAGCCGTTGCACTATGTCCAAGGATGGTGAAAAGCGCCACAAATATTTCCCGTACGTCCTCATCGCGCTCAACGAGCAAAACTCTGAGTGGTTCAGAGGTCCCATTGTCCTGCATAGCCAATCGTCCCATAGTCCCTTAAACCGTTCCGCTGAATCGCCACGAGTTCACTAGACACTCCTGAGCCTATAATTGTAGGTTCAAGGAGAAGTTATGAGCGGCAAGCGGTACACCGAAGAATTCAAGATTGAAGCAGTCAAGCAAGTGACAGAGCG
>NZ_JAFVIM010000065.1:0-3042 GCF_017582745.1 Massilia oculi | reverse complement strand
GTGCCGCCATCCTCAATCGCTTCACGCGCTTGGGCACGCCCACGACCGTAGCGGTGACCATGCCGTAAATCCGTCTGGGGTTTGGGGTACTACGCGCTCAATTGATTTATGCAACAAAGCCGCGCAAAAGTATAACAAGAACTGGGCGTCAATAATCCATGCATGGGCGAAGCTCCTGACGACAGCTCAAGATGGGACCGTATGTGCCTTCGGCGTCGAGGAGGGCGCCGGCATTGACGCCGTGTTCACGGTTTCCCCGTTTACGGGATGGTGCCGACCTGGACATCATCACGCCTATTTGAATAGGACAAAATAATGACCAGTTCATCTCGGGCATCTATGCTACCGCCGTTTTCTTTGCTGGACGAGCCGTTACTCACGTTTTCTCCGTCGGACCCCAAGCAAGTGGATGTGCATCCGTTGCGAGGACTTGCGAATTTCGGTCCCTATTCTAAAGGTTCGTTTGGGGGCTACACGTCGGAGATACGAATTGCCACGGTTGGGCCCCAGAGTGCATTCAGGCGACGTGGTGAACTTATGACCGATCTACGGAACTCATATCCCCCTAGCGACCGTACTGAGTACGTGCCCAATTATCCCGGCTTCGAAGCCCTCTTTCAGGTGAAGCTAGTTAGCGCGCTTGGCGCGCACATCAAATAGCCTGAATCCCTGGGCGAGCTCCCTGGTGATGGCGACGCCCAGACTCGACTTTTCCAGGCGATGGACACAGCGCTCCGTCGCCTCGAAACAATGCGAAATGATTTCGACGTCGTGCTGGTTCACTTTCCCGATTCCTGGGCGCCGGCTACTCGAGGCAGGTTTTTTGACGCCCACGATGCACTCAAGGCGCTCGGTGCAAAGTACAACGTTCCCACGCAGGTGCTCAATGATCGCGTGTTCACATTTAGGCATAAGGCATCGCTCGCGTGGCGCCTCGCGACTGCGCTGTACGTGAAGGCTGCGGGTACACCGTGGAAGCTGGCGCCGCTGAAGGACGTACCGGCTGATACCGCGTACATTGGCCTTGCCTACGCTCTTCGCGGCGACCAGCGTGACGCTCATTTCGTGACTTGCTGCTCCCAAGTCTTTGATATGGACGGCGGCGGCATGCAATTCGTGGCGTTCGAAGCTCGTGATCCGGTGGTGGATGTCGCTGAGGCTCGGCGAAACCCGTTCTTGAGTCGGGACGATATGCGCGCGGTAATTGCGCGAAGCCTAGGGCTGTACCAGGGCCGTAACGGCGGGACGCTGCCAAAGCGGTTGGTGATCCACAAGACCACGTCCTTCAAGGAGGAAGAGATTGATGGCGCCTTCGATGCACTTTCAGGGGTACCGGAAATCGAGTGTGTCGAAGTCGGTATGGCGTCGTGCTGGCGAGGCGTCTGGCTGATTCAAAACGGCCAGCAGCTGCAGCCACCGACTAGGCCTTCGGGTTACCCAGTTCCGCGCGGGACGATGGTTATCCGTTCGGGCAATTCGGCCCTCGTTTGGGTGGCCGGCAATGCGCCCCAAGTCTCCAGCAGCGGTGACTACTACCAAGGCAAAAAAAGCATTCCCAAGCCGCTTCAGCTCATTCGCCATGCCGGCAGTGGCCAACTGGAGCTGATCGCTCATGAGGCACTTGCTCTGACGAAAATGGACTGGAATAACGACGCGTTGTACGACCCCGTGCCGGTAAGCATCCGGTACTCGCAACGACTGGCACGGACTATAGCGAATGTGCCGGACTTGCCGGGGAAAGTTTACCCATATCGATTGTTTATGTAATCGGTTTGTTGATGATGAAATGCCATCAGATCCAGGGACTATGTTAACTGCACAAATCTCAACAATTGAAGTAAATAGTCTGGAAGAGTATCTGGGGTACGTAAATAGAAATCATGCTAGCGATAAGCGAAGCCTTTCAGCATTTTGTGGTCAAAGCGAAGATTTCCCACTGCTACCAAAGCTGGCGAGGCTATATAATGATGCTCGGATTTTGCGAGATTTCTTTGATGCCGAAAAGGCGATGCTTAATGATTTTGAGAGGCAAGCTGCAATATATGCAAGTTTATCAATGACTCAGTGGGAGCTTATGTCGCTGGCGCAGCATCACGGTATGGCAACTCGCCTTTTAGACTGGACAGAGAACCCGTTGCTAGCCATGTGGTTTGCGGTAGCGAAGCCCGCAAAAGGAAGAAAACTCCCAGAAAAAGGTAAGAAGTCGGCAGTTGTTTGGGTGCTCACCCCAGGGGAAGAAGATTATATGGATGTTTCAGATAAAAATGTAATAGATATCAAGCGGACAAAAATAATAGTCCCACGTCATTCAAATGCCCGAGTACGTGTCCAAGCAGGTTTATTTGCAGTGCACTTCATTGGAAAAGCAGATCAGAAGTTTGTCCCTTTGGAAAGCAATCGATATTTTAAGAAAAAACTAGATAAATTCGTGATTCCTGCCGAGAACTTTCCGGCAATTAGAAGTGACTTGGATCGCTGCGGCATAAACTCTGGCACGATGTTCCCTGATCTTTCGGGGCTTGCTTCGCATATCGAATGGAAACACACAGAATTGGAAGATGAAGGTCTGTAGTTAATGTCTAAAGGACGCGCGCGCAACCCTAAGTTGTTTGCCAAGGAGGAACTGCGCCTGGCGATAGTACCTGTACTCCTTGAAGCAAGGGCTTCGCTCGAGCTGGCGTAAAGGGCAGATGAAATTCGTAGTCGCAGCTGGAGTTGACGGAAGCGAGACTACCTATTGGCTGAAGCAGGGACGGAATGATACGCGGGACTACTCGGCAATACACTTCGAGATGCTGGAGGAAATAAGAGCGCCTAACAAAACCTTTCGACATACCGCCAACAGATGAGCGAGCAGGCAAGCGAGCCTGAAGTAGCGCTGGAAGCGGTGAGTCATGCCGCTGAAAATAAAGGCAATTTGGAGCCTGTCAGATTTTCTGTGTGGAACGGGGTCATGAAATAATCCTGAGAGGACTGTTCCATGACCGATGCAATGACCACGAAAAAGCCCAAGAAGCAGAAAGCTGCATACCCGTTCCCCGT
>NZ_JAFVIM010000064.1:0-3316 GCF_017582745.1 Massilia oculi | reverse complement strand
ATAGCAAGTCGGTCCCACCCCTTCCCATCCCGAACAGGACCGTGAAACGACTTTGCGCCGATGATAGTGCTGCAACCAGTGTGAAAGTAGGTTATCGTCAGGCTAGTTATAAGAAAAACCCCATCGAGTGATCTCGGTGGGGTTTTTTGCTTTGGAGCTTACGAATCATCGTGTTCGCTGCGGCACACGATGCGCATCGACCGGATAGTCACCGGCCCGGCCCTCAGCAGATTCATGGACGACACCAGAATCTCGGCCGCTCGTTCGGTGGCGAGATCCTGTCCCGGTATGTCGAGCAGAAAATCCTGTCCTTCGACATACCCGCCATTGGTGAAGTCGACGCGGAATGCCAGCTTTACACGCCATGCCGAACGCGGATCCGGAATATAAGGTTCGGCGTCGGGGTCAGGAATATGGGTGAATGGGAGTATTGAATTGCTTTTCATATCCGCGCTCCTCTTATTCCCGCATACAGCCTGGTGCCGAACTGGTTCACGCATAGGCCCAGGATCACGAAGAGGAAAGCAGCTACTTTCCATGTTTGCAGATTCTCCTGCAGCACCATGACCGATGAAGCCATTCCGAACACCGGAACCAGCAGGGTAAGCGGCGCCACGCTGGCCACCGGATAAAGATTCAACAAGCGGTTCCACACTGCGAAGCCGAGCAGGGTCGTCGGGTAAACGAGATAGGCGATCGACGCAACTGCGCTCCACCCCATGCCGGCGACGCTACCGGCAATCCGTGCAGGTCCCTCGAGCAGCAACGATAGTCCGAACATCGGCAACGGCACGACCAGGCTCGCCCATACCACGAGTGCGAACATATTCACCTTCCCCAGGCGCTTGGCGATCAAGTTCCCGCACGCCCATGCGAGCGCAGCGAGGATGACCGCCGCCAATCCCTGGGCAGAGACATCCCCACCGAGATTCGCCGCGACCACGCCGATTCCCGATAGTGCGAGCAGCGCGCCACCGACCTGGAATCCACTCGGCCGATCGCCCAGCAGCCACGCGGCAAGGGCAATCGTCAGGAAAGATTGAAGCTGCAGCGCGAGCGAAGCCAATCCTGCCGATATGCCGAACGCCATGCCGCCAAACAGGAAGGCGAACTGCAGGCCGAACATGACCAGGCCATAAGCGAGAACGCTGCGCAATGGCACGTCTGGCCGCTTGACGAAAAACACCGCCGGCACCGCCGCGAACAAGAAGCGCAACGCGCACAACAGCAATGGCGGCAGCTCGTCCAATCCCAGTTTGATGACGACGAAGTTACCGCCCCAGATGGCGACAACCCCGATCGCGGCGAGCAGATGCGACGGCTTCATCCATGATCTCCTTGAATAAAACTCACTTTATATCAGCGGATATCCATAAGAAAAAACGCTTTATACTCACCCAATCATGAACGACATTCACACCCCGAATTCTTCGCTACCGCCCATGCACACGCTGCGCGCTTTCGAAGCGATCGGGCGCCTGCGCAGTTTTACCCTTGCCGCCGAAGAGCTGCATTTGACCCACAGCGCGATCAGCCACCAGATGCGTGCGCTCGAATCGTCGCTGCGCACGTCGCTGATCGACCGCTCGCGCCGCGAGATTGCGCTGACTCCCAAAGGCCACCAGTTCCTGGCCGTCGTGCGGCCGGTATTGCAGCAGCTGTCCGGCGTAGTGGAAGCACTGCGTCATGCCGACGCCCGCCGACTGCGCATCAATGTGCTGCCTTCCTTTGCCGCTCGCTGGCTGCTTCCCCGTATCGGCGACTTCTTTCTGCGTCATCCGGATATCGACGTCGACATTTCGTCGACCCAGGCGCTCGTCGACCTGGGCGCATCCGGAGCGCATCTCGGCATACGTTATGGCAGCGGGCAGTGGCCCAGTGTGCACAGCGAGCTACTTTTCGAAGAGTGCCTGTTTCCGGTTGCCAGCCCAGGCTATATTCGCGAGCATGGCATTCATGCGAACGAGGATCTGCCGCGCGCGACCCTTTTGCGCGACGACTTTCATCCGTGGGCGGCCTGGCTCGAGCAGCATGAGGTGGCCGAAACGGATTGCACATTCGGCGCCGTCTATCGCGATTCAACCCTTGCCGTGCAGGCGGCCGAAAACGGGCAGGGCATCGCGCTCGCGCGCAGCTGGCTCGTGGCCGATGCCCTCGAGACCAGGGCGCTGTGCCGGATTGGCTCCGCTCGCATACCTGCCGGCGCCGCATATTTTCTCGTCCTGCCGCGCGATGCCCAGGTAAGGCAAGAGGTGCGCGAGTTCACCGCATGGCTACGCAGCCAGGCGGCAAACAGCGGCTATACTGCCCGCCCATTCAATGAGGAGTCGCGATGAAACTATATCTGGTGGTGGTCGATACCATGGCGGATTGGGAGATCGCTTATCTCACCGCGGAGCTGCACAGCCGCAGGTTCTTTGCCGACCCCGCGATGGATTTTAAATTGCTCAATGTCGGCCTTAGCTGCGATGCCGTCGAGAGCATGGGTGGCGTGAGTCATACGCCGGATCTGACGCTCGATGCGGTCGAGCTGGGGAAAGGAGATGTGCTGCTATTGCCGGGCGCCGACGTCTGGGATGCGCCGCAGGCGAAGCCGATCCTGGAATTTGCCCGCGCTGCCCTCGACCACGGGCACCAGGTCGCGGCGATTTGCGGCGCCACGGTCGGGCTGGCGAGTGTCGGCGCCCTGGATACGCGGCGTCACACGTCGAACGACCTCGGCTTCCTGAAACAGACTTGTCCTGGTTACCGTGGAGAGGCCCTGTATCGCAAGGAGGCTGCGGTACGCGGCGATAACCTGATCACCGCGACGGGTTTGGCGCCGCTCGAGTTTTCCTATGAAGTGCTGAAGATGCTGAAAGTCTGGCGCCCGGAGACGACCAGGGCCTGGTATCGGCTGCACAAGACGCGTCAGGAGCGGTGGTATCACGAGCTGGTCGCGTCGATGTCGCCGGCGCCGCATGGACAGTAGGTCGACCGAGCCGGCAATGCGGGCAAAACTGGGCTTGCGGGCGCGCCATGCGTTTGCTATAGTCCTGTCCCTCGACGCAGACATGTCCCTAAACGGATGTGACAGCGAAGAGTGAAGAAAAAAGAGGGTTGACGAGATTTAAAAAACGCTTCATACTCTCTCTTCTCTGCTGCTGACGAACAAAACGATTCGAAGCAACAGCAGATGATGCAGTACCGAATAAAGTTCTTTAAAAATTAACAGTCGATAAGTGTGGGCGTTTGATGAAGGTGCCAGCTGACTTGTTCAGCTGCATACTTAAAATATCAAATGTTCGCACAAAGTATTAAACGTTGCTTCAGCAAT
>NZ_JAFVIM010000063.1:0-3516 GCF_017582745.1 Massilia oculi | reverse complement strand
GCAACTGGCCGTCCTCTTCCTCGATGCATTCCTGGCGGGTCGTCGCCTCCAGTCGCCGATATACCGTCGAACGCGGCACGCCGGCCAACTCGCACTGCATCGTCAGCGGCATCTTGTCCTCGCGCTCGATCCACCGTGCCCGCTCAGCCGGACTCATTCCCCAAGCTTTTTTTTGAGCCAATCCACCTGCATCTTCAGCTTGCCGATCTCGCTGTACAGCTTGTCCTCGGGGCTGCTTTCGTCCACCGGCTTCGGCCCGCGCTTGACGTCGAACAGGGCACCGGCGTTCTCCAGGATCTCTTTCTTCCACTGGCCCACCAGCACCGGATGCACGCCGTATTCCTGCGCAATCTCCGTCACCGTCTTCACCCCGCGCACCGCTTCCAGCCCAACCTTGGCCTTGAACTCGGCGCTGTGCACCCTGCGTTTTTTACCTTCACTCATTCGCTGTCATCCTTTCGCGGACGACAGCTTAAACCACCGTCTCAAACTCGGGGTCCACTATACTTCGTCATCGATGTCTTCGCCCGACGCATCGTCGGCTGGCGCGTCAGCAGCTCGATGCGGACTGACTTCGTGCTCGATGCGCTGGAACAGGCGCTGTACGCGCGTCAGCCCGAACGGAACGAGCTGGTCCATCATAGCGATAGGGGTTCGCAATACGTGTCGATCAAGTACAGCGAGCGCCTGGCAGAAGCTGGCATCGAACCGTCTGTGGGCAGTAAGGGCGACAGCTACGATAACGCCCTGGCCGAGACAATCAACGGGCTTTACAAGGCAGAGTTAATCCACCGCCGCGCTCCGTGGAAAACACGTGAGGCCGTCGAACTAGCCACGCTGGAATGGGTATCCTGGTTCAACCACCACCGCCTGCTGGAACCGCTCGGCTATATACCGCCGGCAGAAGCTGAGGCAAACTATTACAAGCAACTGAGCAGTCAAGCCATCCCGGCCTGACTCACACTAACCGGCCTCCACGAAAGCCGGGGCGATTCAGCTTAACCGCGACGAGTTGTAGCCGGATCGCACTGCTTGCGGACAACCTAGAAAGGTAGGCGAGATGCGGTCTCACTATGGGGCGGCGGTATGATAGTGCCGTTGAAATTCTCCACAATGAGAGGGTGGATTAGGCACAATTCTCCATAACATTTGTCACTTAAGGGCTGAAAAAGCGCGCGTGATTGGTCGCTGTCGAAGTTGGCAAGGCGTTCGCCTTCGTCGGCGCATACTAAGCCGATTTTGCGTCGCAGCTTGTGGGCGTACGTCAGCCGCTTGGAGGCGGTTTCATCGACCAGCATGCGCAGCCGCTCATACGAGATGACGTTGATCTGTTTGAGTTGCGACAGCTTCGCTGTAGCGTCGATCACGCATACCTTTTCGCCTGCGATCCCGATGCGTGCCAGCTGCCCGATCATCTCATCGATCAGGCGCGACTCTACGACAATCAGGCCATGCTTCACCCCCGACAGCAGGATCAGCGCAGCGTTTAATCGACTTTTCCCGCAGGCCTGCTGCCATGCCGCGATTCCGCCATGGGGCTGCATGGTTAGCTCGATCAAGTCATCCAGCTGAAAATCCCAGCTCAGCCAGTGGTGAATACCAAGATCGATTGCACGTTTGCGGAGCCGAGCTGCCTCGAGCGGATACGCTTTCAGCAGACCCTCGTGCACGATCTGCCAGCCTTCGCTGGCGCCCTGCAGCACGTAGTTGGCCTCAAGCTCGTCGGTATTGATGAGGAAGCTTTTACCGTTCTTCTGGTACTCGTAGCCGCCCTGCTCTGCCCGCGTGAACTCGACCTCTTCGCCTGCTTGGATCACAGGCGAAAGCCACTTCGTTGGATTGACGTTGTGCGTGCGCTTCGAAACGCCGACGAGGCTGGCCATGCTCGATGCACCCTTCGTGTAGATCGTGTGCTTCATGGCCATGACCGCCCTCCTGTGGCGCCGGACCTTGCGTTCCAGCGTCTCGAAAACGCCAGGCTGCACGACCGGTTCACCGCCTGCTGCACGGATTGCCTCCACAAAGCCCTGAAACGCGGCTATGGGCTCGTCCTGGAGTAGATAGGCTTCCACGTCCAGCTTTCCCTGTCCGTTGAACTGGACGCCTTTTGGAAGCCTGTGATGCTCGGTCGAATAGATTCGCTTGTCGAGCACATCGTTTGCAACCATGGCTTGTGTCAGGCCGCAGAAATACCGCAGTCGGACTTTTCGTCCATCGAGCGCGATCTGCACGGTACGGTTTCCCGTAACTGGCAGCGTGATAGTCGGTTCCGTCGCATCGAGAAGCTGGTAGCGAAGGTCGGCCGGGCGGGTCTTCTTGAACTCTGGATCGAGCAGGCCCAGGTCCGGTACCGGCTCGTCGAAAGATTCCACCGCGCGGTGCATGGGCAGGCGCTTGTTGGCGCTTTCCCCGAACACCACAACTGAAGTGAGGACGTTGGCATTTTCCTCCTTGAAGGTTGCGGCCGGCAGGTCGAACACCCCTCGGAGGCGCGTTTGCACTTTCTTCGACGCCCAGCAACCAGCGCCGGCACGAATTGCGTCGGCACTGGAGCGCGGCAGCAGGGCCACGACGACGCGAGCGGCCTTGAGGGCTTGAATCACTGCGTACTCATCAGAGGTAGCAGTGGTGTCCGGTCCAAGCCTGCCCATGCGCGTGAAGCCTTCCTCAGCCTTGAGCCCAACCGATTCCAGCGAGATGCTGAATGGCGGGTTGATCAGCGCGCAATCCATGCCGACTGGTCGGACGTTTTCCATTCCAGCGCAAAGGATCTCGCACTCGAAGCCAGCTTCGGAAACTACGCGCCTGACTTCATCGACCGTTGGAGCGTGCACGTCGACGCCGAATATCTTGTGCTTGCCCGGTTCTGCAAACTGCAGCAAGCGTGCCGAGCCGATCGAGTTGTCGAGGATCGAGGTGATGTCGAGGTTGCCGATGAACGCCCACATCCAGGATGCGACGTCATCGGGGGTGAAGTATTGCGAGAGAGTCTGCCGGCGCTGTTCCGCCAAATCTCCCATATGCCGGATCTTGGAGCGGAGACTGCCGAGGCTGGCCAGATTGCGAAGGGGTGCATACCATTGTTGCGATTGCGATTGCATGAAATCTCCTGTCAGTGCCAGTAGCTGGCGGGGTAATCTGGCAGGCGTAGAGCTTGCCTATCGGCGATCGATAGGGAAGCCCCGAGGGGCTTGGAACGCATCGAACGATGCGGGTTGAAGGGTTAGGATTGTCCGAAGGTGCCGAGGTACAGCATCAGTTTCTCAGCGGCTGCGTGTGACCACTTGAATTCCATCTGCTCTTTGAAAAATACGATATCCAGCCCGGTGAAGCTATGGCGATCGCGGGGCTTGAAAGTGAAGTCGTAGTTGCAGATTCCGTGGCGGACCGGTGCGGTAATCCCCCCACAGAAAGAGCGCGTTTAGAAGTAGAATTTTCTACTTAAGAACAGAAAGCTCTACATGAAGACGTCCCGTTTTACCGACAGCCAGATCATCGCCATCCTCAAGCAAGCCG
>NZ_JAFVIM010000062.1:0-3836 GCF_017582745.1 Massilia oculi | reverse complement strand
TTGGCCTTGAATTCGGCCGTGTGCACCTTGCGTTTCTTTGCTTCACCCATTTGCTGTCATCCTTTCGTGGACGACAGCTTAAACTACCCCGTGGCCGCTGTCTCAAAAGGTGGATCCACTATAGTTCGATCTCGTTGTTGAATATGTAGAGACACAGATACACAAACGGTAGCGCAGTAGGATTAAGCGCTTTCCATCGTGGCAGCCGCAATGATCTCGCTGACATTTGAAGGTTTCATTAGGTGCAGATCGAAGCCTGCTGCTTTCGCTTGGAGTCGTGAAGCTTCGTCTCCCCATGCAGTGAACGCAACCAGCTTAGCCTTACAAAGCTTAGCATCGGCCCGCAAGCGCCGCGCGACTTCGTACCCATCCATAATAGGCATGCCGATGTCGAGAAACACCAGGTCAGGATGAACGACGCGGGCGATGGCCAGCGCTTCAGGCCCACCGTAGGCGACACTAACACTGAAGCCGTAGGCTTGAAGTAGGAAGGCTGTCGTGTCTGCCACGTCTTGATTGTCGTCGACTACCAATATATTTTTATGTAAGCCCATGGTCATGCTCAGTATCGTTGATCGACTACAACGTTCGTCCGTAGATGTCACATCATAAGCCTTAACAAGTAACAGTTGAGTTTAATTTCGCTTCCTGAATCTTTCCTCTTGGCATCGGTATGTTTTACGTTGCGGAAATCCGACTATCTTGTGTGTACTTACGGCGGAGCATATCGGCCCTCCGTTACAGGCCGTTTGCGGAAATTCCGGATGCTCCCAATTTAGTGAGATTGTTGCCCAACGGGAAATTCTCGGTTGATTTAGACGAGGCGAGCGCAACATCCGTCCCCGTCCCTTAAGGGAATTCAACGTAACTTCGATCAACGAGTGTTACATCGGAAGCAAGATAGGCTTGTCTGGCTAGGCAGGAGGGAAAGATGCCCGTAACTTACTGTCAGCTACTAAACCCTTCGCTGGATACAGTAGCCTCGCTACCATGTAGGGCACATTAGTGTCTACGAGCGCTGCCTCGCTTCGCGAAAATCACCTTGACTAGAGCACCGAAAATATGAATTATTGCTACTTTATCTATAGCCAATGGTGTGCGTCTGTTCTCATCAGTTCAGGATACAATCGACGTTTTGCGCAGCGTTAAATATTTCTCCAGGAAAACTACATGTCCGTTTTAGTAAGAAATAATGTTCGCATTGCGGGTGACGGAGCCGCTACTATGGTGTTTGCTCACGGGTTCGGGTGTGATCAGACGATGTGGCGTTTTCTTACCCCTGCCTTCGGTGAACATTTTCGTACTGTTTCGTTTGATCTCGTCGGCAGCGGCGCGTCTGATATCACGGCCTATGATCGAGTGAAGTATGGCACGCTGCACGGGTATGCTGACGATCTGCTTGAGATCTTGGATGAGTGCGCAACCGGGCCCGTGGTGTTTGTCGGTCATTCCGTTAGTACCATGATTGGCATGCTTGCGACGATCAAGGCGCCCGAACGGTTTGCCGCGCAAGTCATGATTGGACCTTCCCCTTGTTATATTAATGATGGCGACTACATCGGCGGGTTCAGACATGAGGACATTGACGAGTTGCTTGAGACACTCGAATCGAACTATCTGGGCTGGTCCAGCAGCATGGCGCCAGCGATCATGGGCGTGCCAGACCAGCCCGCCTTGCGCGAGGAATTAAGGGACAGTTTTTGCCGCAACGATCCTGAGATCGCCAAGCACTTCGCTCGCGTTACCTTCCTCTCTGATCATCGTGCCGATGTACCTAAATCGCAGGTGCCGGCATTGATTCTTCAATGCAGCGATGACCTGATCGCCCCCCGTGCTGTTGGCGACTACCTGCATCGACACCTGCCAAACAGCATCTTGCATGTCATTGAGAACGTAGGTCATTGTCCACACATGAGCGCGCCAACTGAGAGCTCAAGGGTCATTGAAAGCTTTCTCGCGCAGACTTTGCGCTGATCCTGATGAATGAGACACTGCCGTCGGGTGATTTTTTATTCGAGCATGCGGCTTGCGCACTATTGCTTGTTAAGCCCGACGGCTTGATCTTAAAAGCAAATGCAAGGGCATGTCGTTGGCTCGGGTATGAAGAGGATGAGCTGTCCGGCAAGCAGCGCATGCCGGACCTACTCCCTGTTGGCGCGCGCTTGTTCCATCACACACACTGCCTTCCTATCCTCCAAGTGCAAGGGTCTGTGGCCGAGATTCAAGTCGACTTGTATAACCGCTTGGGCGAGCGAGTGCCGATGCTGATAAACATCATGCGCTTGAAAGACGGTGATCGCGTGCTTGACCAGTGGGCGCTGTTCAAGGCCTCGGATCGCAGGAAATATGAGCGCGAACTGCTCATTGCACGCAAGACGGCCGAAGCAGCGCTCGAAGCGCGCCAGGGGGCGGAAGCGCAACTGCAGGCTGCCAATGCACGCTTGTCGACAGCTGACCGACGCAAGGACGAGTTCCTCGCAACGCTTTCTCATGAGCTTCGAAATCCGCTCGCGCCAATGCGTAGCGCACTCGACGTCTTGAAATTGAAGTTGGATGGCGTAGCAGACGATCGTCTGATGTCGGTATTCGATCGCCAACTACGGCATCTAACCCGGTTGGTCGACGATTTAATGGAAGTGTCACGGATCACCCAAGGACGCATGCAACTGAAGCAGGAGCCGGTCGATCTGTGCATGCTGGTGCGCAGCGCTGCGCAGGATGTAAAGAGTCTTATGGAGGCGGCCAGGCACACGTTCAAAGTATCGCTTCCGCAGCATCCTGTTGTAGTCAACGGGGATGCTACCCGACTGGTGCAGGTCGTCCTGAACCTGTTGACCAATGCGGTGAAATACACTCCTGACGGTGGACTGATCAGTCTTGAGTTGACGCGTGATCAAGGACAGGCTGTACTTCGGGTGCGCGACAATGGCATTGGGATCGCGTCCGACGCGCTTTCGACTGTGTTCGATATGTTTTCCCAGCTTGAACCAGCCCTGGAGCGAGCTAAGGGTGGATTGGGTATCGGACTAGCGTTGGTACGCGGTTTGGTCGAACTCCATGACGGCATTATTTATGCTGACAGCGCAGGACTGGGCAGGGGAACCGAATTCACGATGCGCCTGCCGCTCAGCACTGGCATTGTGTCTTGCCAAGATTCTGAAGCTCCCTATGTACACCCAGTCAGCCTGCGCGTTATGGTTGTTGATGACAACGCGGATGCTGCCGAAACAATGGCGATGGCGTTGGAGTTGGATGGCTATGACGTAAAGGTGGCCCATACCGCCGAAGCAGCGCTCGACATTGCGACCCACTTCATGCCTCAGGTCGCTTTGCTGGATATCGGACTTCCCGATATAAACGGTTACGAATTGGCAAGGCGACTACGGTTAACGACCGAGGGGGCGTCCATGATTTTGATCGCGTCGACTGGGTGGGGGCAGGACAAAGATCGTCAACTCGCGTTTGATGCTGGTTTCAATCACCACCTCACCAAGCCAGTGGATTTTGCGCAGTTGCGCTTATTGTTGGCTCCTAATAATTAGGAAACTTCATAGACAAGAATGGCAGCTTTAAATCAGGTCCTGTACAGCACGCTTGCGGCTCCTAATGACTTCTTGTAACCGAAAGCAGACCGGTTGAATGCGCAACCCATTGCGGACGTGCGTCGTCAGACAGGTGGCATAGGGTTTTGTGCCCGTAGTTCATCGAAAGTTACGGTAATCCCCCCACAGAAAGAGCGCGTTTAGAAGTAGAATTTTCTACTTAAGAACAGAAAGCTCTACATGAAGACGTCCCGTTTTACCGACAGCCAGATCATCGCCATCCTCAAGCAAGCC
>NZ_JAFVIM010000061.1:0-4137 GCF_017582745.1 Massilia oculi | reverse complement strand
AATGAACTGACCGGCACAGGTTATTACTCCGATTGGGAGTGGGACAATAGTTTCGCCTATTACCACGGCATCTACATGAACGGCACGACTGAGCAAATGCAGGACGTTCTGGTCGAGGGTTGCTATGTATCGGACTGTGTCTACGCTTGCATCCTGACCGGCGCTGGCCCCCTCTTCGCCGATCGTATGGGCTACGGCACATTGCGCGCCAAACGCCTCAAGAACATCGTGGGCAACTCGGGCGGTTCGCCGATTGGCGGTGGGTATGCCGTCGATCAGATCATCGGCTACAACACTTCGTACTCTACGACGATCCCGACTTCGACCCAGATCAGGTGCGATGGTGGCAGCCATGGGAGCCTGGTCATCGGCAATCGAGCGATCGGAAACGGAAATGGCGTCCAGGCCGCAATCTTCGTGTACCAGTCGGACGACTGCAAGGTGATCGGCAACATTGGCGAGAAGTGTGCGATCGGCTTCTGGTCTGCTGGCAGTAAGCGCCTGCGGTCGGACGCCAACACCTGGCGCGCCAATCAGACTGGCATGGTGTGGCTCGATGTCGACGATTTTAACCTTGGCGCCGACCAGGTGCTGAATAGCACCCGCGAAGGCGCACGGATCTACGGCGACGTGCGGCGCGCGCACATCAATGGCTTGCAACTCTACTTCAATGGCGTTGGCGCGACCAAGTACGACGGGTTATGGATGCAGGATGTTGCCGGCGTGTCCATCAGCGGCATCTTGGCGCGCGGCAATGGGAAAAACGGAGTATTCCTCGACAATGTCCGGCAAGGCACTGTTTCAGAGCTGAACCTGTGGGACAACGGTGACGGCGCGTCGGTCAATGCTGGCCTGTGGATGAAAGGCTGCTCTCGCTTGGACGTCGCGCATATCCGCGCGCTGAATGGCGGAGGTGCTGATGTCCCAGTAAATGCGCAGGGGTGGGGCGTTTATACCGAGGCAACCGCTGAGCAGGTGCGCGTCAGCTTTGTAGAGGCTGATTCCAACCGACTTGGAGCGTTGTCGCTCCTGCCCGGCGTGGCTGGCTTTTTTGCTGATCTTGACGCTCCTGGCTTGGCACTCCCTGGCACCTACACGCAAAACAGCACTGGCGTCCAACGCTTCCAGATCGGCGGCGCAACGAAGATGAGCATCACAGAAGATGGTGATGTGACATTAGGCGGCCAATTCGGCGCAGATAGTTTGCGCGTGCTAGATGTGGCAGCGCCCGATACTTACATCGAGGCTGTGGCTGGTGTTTCATCCGCCGCTGGCGGCGCTGTCAACCTTTCCGTGAAGTCTCATGGAGGCTTGGCCAACGCCGACTTCCGGCTGACGCCACTTGGCACGGGCAAGGTTCGCTTCGGAGCCCATACGGCAAGCGCCGATGCTGCTGTTACTGGCTACGTCGAAATCAAGGACAGCGCTGGCACCCTGCGCAAACTGGCTGTTATTTCGTAAGGATTCGCATGACCATCATCGTTACCGCCATCGGCACCAACGCGAGCCGGGATTACGCCTGGCTGCTCGACGTGGTGCCGCGCCGGCTTCACCGGGACGACCTGACCGAGGATCTGCCCGACTTCGTGATGCTGGCCGAGAAGCGCATCAACGGCGACCTTCGCGCGCAGCTGCAGGATGCGATCGCCACGCTGGCATCGACCGAGGGCGCGAACTTCATCGCCCTGCCGACGCCGATCCTGTCGATCAAGGCGCTTTCGATCCCCGGCGTCGGGTCGGTCGACTACATGTCGCCGGCGCAGTTCAACACGCAGTACGCGCGTGACCAGGGTGGCGGCCAGCCGCGCCACTACACGCAGATCGGCTCGGCGCTGTACCTGGGCCCGGCGCCGCAGTCGGTCGTGTCGCTGTCGGCGGTGGTGCGGTCAACCGTGCCGGCGCTGGCCGACTCGGCCGGCACCAACTGGCTGATCGAGCAGCACCCGGAGGTGTACCTGGCCGCCACGATGTGCGAGGCGCTGCTGCACATCCGCGACTACCCGAACCACCAGGTGTGGGACGCGAAATACGCGACCGCGATCGCGGCGCTGGACAACAACGACTGGGAGAACGCGAGCACGCTTTCGCTGCGCGCGCCCACCTGACCCAAGAAGGACAGACCATGGCAGTAGAAAACGTTACCTACCTGGGCGACCTGAACCCGGCCACGCCCACCGGCGCAGAGCCGAAGAGCGAGGGCGACGACCAGATCCGCAACATCAAGAAGGGCCTGCGCCAGAGCTTCGCCGGCTTCCTAGGCGCGATCCTGGTCACCGGCACCGACGGCGGCGCACCCAACGCCTACACGCTGACGCCGGCCCAGCCGCTCGTCGCCTACTCGACCAAGATGCTGGCCGTGTTCGTCCCGACCGCGAACAACACCGGCGCCACCACCCTCAACATCTCGGGCCTGGGCGCCAAGGAGGTGGTGAGCGTGGCAGGCGTACCGCTGGTGGCTGGCGACCTGACCGCCGGCCGCTTCTACACGGCGTTTTATGACGGCACGCGCTTCCGCCTCGACAACGTGACCCAGAACTACGTCGACCAGTTGGTGATCGCCGGCACGGTGCCGGGCGTGAACGACCCGACCAACAACGGCAAGGTGTTCGGCAGCCTGGCCAGCGTCGGCACGTGGATCGGCCTCGACGGCCGCGGCGACCCGGTGTTCGACAACGGCGACGTCGGCAGCGGCACAGCCATCATCGACTTCGCGAAGGGCGACGGCCAGAAGATCAAGGCTGTTGGCCAGCACACGCTGACCGCCACCGGTTTCCCGTCCGGGCGTCTGGCCGGCGTGTTGCTCGAGCTGACCAATTACGGCACGATCGCACTGACCACCACCGGCATCACCTGGATCAAGGCAGACGGCACCGAGACCACCAACTTCTCGCAGGCGGGCATCACCTTCCCTGCCGCCGGTCGTGGCCGCGTCGTGCTGTACTCCTACGGCGACGGCGTCATTTACGGGAAGCAGGCATGAAGACCTGGCTGAAGGCTCTTGCGTTCAGCCGGCGCGCGCAGCTGGTGACAAGGGAGTTCACTGCGAACGTCACGCTGGTGATACCGGCCGGCGTCTCGTCGGTCGGCATTTCTGGCTATGGCGCGAGGGGGCGAGACGCCTCCCAGGGTAGCCCTACTATTCGAGAAGTGAGGACGATCTACGCAACGCGTAGAAGTACAGGGGTGCGTGAAGTTGTTTCGACATCGTCACGTCGCGTACCGTTTGGTGGCCAGATTGGCTATTGCGATTTGGTAAACGAGACGCCAACCGATCCAACCTATTCCTCCAATCAGACATGTTACGGGTATGACATGTATAGCGATGGAGGATCATCGCCACCAACGACTGGAGCATCCGCGACTGGCTTGGGCAAGACCTTCCCTGGCAGCTACGGCAACACAACGCCAGCCGCAACCTCATTCCCCAACGTGCCGGTGACCGGCGGCGCCAGCTACAACATCGTGGTCCCGGCCGGCGGCTTGGTCACGGTCACCTACTACCTGTGAGGGCCGCATGGCCAACCCAATCAAATTCGACAACGTCGGCGCAATCGGCGTGGTCCGCGACATTGCGGCCGCCGAGCTGCCGCAGGGCGCATGGTCGGACGCGCGCAACATCCGATTCTTGGATGGCGCGGCGCTGCAGTTCCTTGGCCACGGCCAGGTGTACCTGACGCCACCCGAGCCGCCGCAGTTCCTCCTGCAGGCGAACGTCGCTGGCTCGCGCTACTGGCTGTATGCGACGGCCGGCAAGCAATTCGCAGCGTCCAATGCCTCGGGCGCTTCCGTGCACACGAACATCAGCCACGCCACCGCGCGCACCGGCAAGGTCAACGGCTGGTCCGGCTGCGTGTTCGGGGGCATTCCGGTGCTGAACGCTGGCGACGGCAAGCCGCCGATGTACTGGGACACGGACCTGACGCACAAGTTTGTCGACCTGCCAGCCTGGCCGGCGGCGACGTCGTGCAAGGTGCTGCGCCAGTACAAGAACATGCTGATCGCCCTGGGCATCACCCGCGGCGGCGCGCGCCTCGACTACATGGTGAAGTGGTCGAGCCTGGCGGTGGCCGGCTCGCTGCCCACCACCTGGAACGAAGGCGATTTTACCCAGGACGCGGGCGAGTTCGACCTGGCCGA
>NZ_JAFVIM010000060.1:0-4627 GCF_017582745.1 Massilia oculi | reverse complement strand
ACGACTTCCTGCCCTGGAACTGTGCCGCCAAGCTAGCCGGCTGAACTCCGCTTCCCAGCGGTGTGGCAAGCATCATCTCGTTTTTGCTTGCCGCGCTCAAGACGGTGCTGGGATGACGCTTACAGACCGCACACATAGAGCAATGTGAACAACCACCGCAGTCGCAGATATCGCTCACGCTCCCTCGGCGTTTCGCGCGGCATGGCGTCAATCGTGGCCTTTACTTCTAGCCAGAGTTCATCGTCAAAATAGCGTTCAATACGAGGCGCCCGTGCGCGACCTCTTTGGCGGGAAAGCGAGAGCGGATTGCCTGCCAGGTAGCCTGCACTGACAAGCCAGGCGAACATCGACGTCAATATGATACCCGCCTGCCTTTGACTTGACGCTGACAATGCCCCTGCGAACGGGCGCCAACGCGGATCATTGCGAGGATGTCTGCGACTCTGTTCACTCACCCATCGGTCTCGGGGCAAGGGGTTGCCCAAGAATGCCTGATAGGCCAACCAATCTTCGTGCGTCAGGGAAGACAGCGGCTTGGCACGCTGAAGCACACACCAGAGAAGCAGCCGCTCAGCCTCTTTTCGATAGGCGTCGAACGTGGCCTTTTTATGGACAAAGTTCGCGAGCCAAGCCAGCACCGCCGCGACATCGGTGTTCGCGCTGATCTGCCTCGGCACATGCCACTCGCGATTAGACCCAACGGACCCATCCAGGTCGCGTGATACCGTCATCACCTCCATAGGCGGAACGGAAATTTCTTCGAGGACGGCGGCTATCTGTTCAGACATTGAAACGTACTGTTTTACGGGAATTTAACTCGGTTGAGATTTCCCGGTGCCGCTCTGAATGCGCACCTCTTGGCGAATCTCGACTGGTTGCAGCGTCTGGTAGCGCTGCCGAATATTATTGTAGACGCCAGGCGTGTCTTCAGCGGCGACTGTTACAACCATCGCATATGGCAAAGCGGGGAGGGCGGCGTTGTCGACGCTTTGTCCGTCCTCACGCGCGCCGTACGTGATGTCGAAAAGCGGATCGTCTAGCGTGTCGACGTTGAACCGATGTTCATGTTTGAGCGTCGTCTCCCACTTTTGCTCGTCAGTGCGCGCTTCGAGCTCGGTCGTGTACATCTTCGATGACGAGAAAAATGGCATCGTTTTCTTCGACGTCTTCTTCGGACGCAACAGCACCGTCAGCCCGGCACGCGTGTAATTCACAGCGTGTTCAGGATCGGTATGACTGGCAAAGCACAGCGTCGCGCGAAGAGTGACTTTCCCATTCAATGGCAGGGAGGGGAACGGGATGAGCGCGCGCAGATTCTGTCCGGCCTGCAGGGTGCCCTGATAGATTACTCGCACTTCGTTGTCCTCGCACGTCAAGACTTCATCGACACTTTGAGGAAACCGGCCGTGTCCGATGTGGCTCATCAGCATGTGCTTTGGCCGGCTAGCGTGGTGCGACATCAAGGCGCGAACCGCTAAAACGCTCAACGGAGAATTGAGGGAGACCTTCACGCCGATCGCTGTTCTAAGGGTCGCTGGAGAGCTAAAACTGGTGCCTGTCGTGTGAGCGTAGTGACCACTGAGAGCGTTGTAGACGACGAAGGGTTCCTCTTCCGAACCACCGAAGGCTACGCCATCGGGTTTGATCATGCCAGGGCTGCGGCCGGGACCGTGTGAGCTATAGGGCGCGCGCTCCCAGGACAAACCTGTGCCGTCGCAGGCGCCCACCGCCAGGGCATTGACCATATCGGAAGGAGGCTGCACCCGGCTCTCCGGCCATTCCTTTTCGCCATCATTACCGACCGCGATAGCTGCCAGCGTGTTGCCAGAGGCGAGATGACTGTCGATTAGCGCCGTCCATGGATGGACCTCGTCATCATCCATCGGCATATATGGCCCGATGCTGAAGTTCACAAAGTCGTATTGCTCAGTTTTGAGGACATGGTCGATATTCTTGAGCACATCGTAGAGGTCGACATCGGGCACATTATCGGAAAGCTGCAACGACGGGCTGATGCAGCGGTAGTGATGCACGTCTGCATAAGGGCGCGGGAACTGCTCGCTATCTTCGTCAAGTGGTCCGAACAGCAGAGCGCTGGTCACACCGTTGCCATGATTGAGATAGGCCGCCGAGGTCGTCTCTGCACCTGGCAAGATTGTCTCTTGTACCCACCGGCCCAGGTCGGTGTGACCGATGCCGCCGTCGAACACTGCAACCTTCAGCTTGGTGTCGATCGCCGGCTGCTCAGTTAAAGCAGGCGCGACGACGCTCGAGCTACGCATGTCCCTGCCGCCGATACGTAATGACGGCATCACCCGCACCGCCCGCACAAATTGGAACGCTGCCAGATCCTGCGCTTTAGCGGCCGCCAGGCGCACTGGAATGAATGTCAGGGCAGATACGCTCAGCGCACGTGATACTTCAGCTGTTCCACCTAGCGAGGCGACGTAGGATGCGAACGCTTTGATGATGTCGGCATCTTCGACAGCGGCATGCAGGACAACCTCAAGAGAGGCCAGCGCTTGATCCGAATTCCTGGCGAAGTTCTTGTCCGCAGCGCTGAACTCCTCCAGGAGTTCGAATCGACAGAGTGCCTTCTGCTGCGTTTCGGAAATCTCTTCCGAAAAAAGCATTCTCTTCAACTTACTGAATGCTACCTCGGTACCTGCGACATACAAAGCTGCGGTGAAGGTCGCTTCACCTGCACGTTGGCGGCTGCTTGCGACGTCGCGCGGCACTACGCGAGCTGAGCGACTTCCCACGCAACGCAAGCCGCTTGCCTTGAGCAGGTTATTGGGATGATGTGTTTTAGCGAGGAAGGCAGGATGTAACGTAAACCTGGCAACGGACTCGCCGCGAGGCTTGAGCGCCGGCGGCTGTGCATGATGGGTGTGCAATAACAGATCAAGTTGCTTGCCCAAGAATTCTCGCTGCTGCGCGATGTTATACGGGTACTTTTTAAGTCCCGATCCGCGCTTGAGCGTGAAAGGCTGCGTGAGCGTCTCGCCGTATCCCAAAATGATGTTCGTTGCCGCCATTCCTGATTACTCCCCGAGGTAACGTTTGATGACACTGCTCACTGTAGGATGGGTTTTCCCCAGCCGAGATGCGATTTCCCGTCGCGATAGGCCTTCCAGATGCAACAGAAGCATCTCGCCTTCATGCGGTTTAACCATGTCGCCTTTTCTCATCCTGAGCTGCAAGGCATTCTTGACCAGAATCGGTACGAGCGCCGATTGCTCGAGGAGGGCGGTTTTACGAGACGAATGGATGAGGTGGCCGATCGAGCTGAACGATTCCCCGTGCAGCAGGGCAGCCAGATTCCGGCGGATGTTCTCGCCCATCGGCAGATCCTGCAAATACTCCACAATCAACTCCGGTGAAGGGGGCTCGAACTGGACGACGTGATCGAACCGGCGCCACACTGCAGGGTCGAGGAGTTCACCGTGATTCGTTGCCGCAATTAACAGCGAGTTCGCTGGCCAGTCGTCGAGGGCCTGCAAGAGCACGTTGACCAAGCGCTTGAGTTCGCCGACATCGCTGTCGTCATCGCGCCGCTTTGCGATCGCGTCGAACTCATCGAGTAGCAAGACGCATGGTCGAGAGATTGCATGATCGAACACAGCGCGTACATTGTTGCCAGTTTTCCCAAGATAGCTGCTCATGACCGTCGCCAGATTCAACGTCAGCAGAGGCAACTTGAGTTCTTGTGCCAACCAGTGCGCAGCAAGCGTCTTGCCGACGCCAGGCTTGCCGCAAAATAGCAACATCCTTGCCGGCGCCAAGCCTTCCTGCATTAGCAGTTCGAGGCTGCGCCATTCTTTCATCACGCCTGACAGCACGCCGTCAACCGTGTTGCTAAAGACAGGCCGTTTTGGCAAAACCACTGGGAAGATGGTTTCTACAAGCTCCATTCGCGAATCGGCATCTACTGGCGTCGGGACGAAGTCCCCGGCGCCGCGCATGACATTGTCAACAGAGAGGAACTGCGCAAGCTCTTGGGCTAGCGCCAAGTCGGTTTGTTTAAGCTTTGAAGCAAACCGGCCAACTGCGAGCGCGAACGCGCTACGCGAACCGGTCATTCCCGATTGAACCACCTTCACCAACTCTTTTCTCGGGAAACTTTCCACGACAATCCTTATCAATCAACTAGTTACGACACTTGGAAAATCTCTATGCGTCGATTTTATACGAATCTTTCCACCAAAGCCATAATTTTTACCGTACCTGGGACGGGACGGTGTGGCGGGCGAACTAGTGCGGGAGCCGTGATGGAATCAGCCGACATAATGATAATAATGTCTGATGCGTGTCAGCACGTGAGCAGGTAAAGAAGGCCATCGAAGGCTGCTAGAACAAATGATGAATCGCCACCGCTTGGACGGTGGCGCAATGAAATCAGAATGTGGCAGGCACATGCACGGGCAGGTACACATCGGGCATATCGCGCGTTACCCCGACGCGTACCGATACGCTGAGGTTGCGATTGTCGCGCAGTCCATACACCGGTAATCCCCCCATTTTTAGAGCACGCTAAAAGTAGAGGTTAAGCGGCGAGCGCCAATTTCTGTTTTGGCGTAATACCGCCGAGCGCCATGTTAGGCCGGTCGTGATTGTAGGTCCACAA
>NZ_JAFVIM010000006.1:0-321058 GCF_017582745.1 Massilia oculi | reverse complement strand
TGGTTGTGGACCTACAATCACGACCGGCCTAACATGGCGCTCGGCGGTATTACGCCAAAACAGAAATTGGCGCTCGCCGCTTAACCTCTACTTTTAGCGTGCTCTAAAAATGGGGGGATTACCGGTTGTAGGGAATCGGTTGGCGCCGTTAGCTGGTCTATTTTGCGCGACTTCTGCCCGAGACCCGATGTGTAAGACCCCGGCTGAGCTCCTCGCTTGGTCTAAGTCATTGTCGCTTACTTTTGGCCCATCGAGAAATTTTACTGCCGACGCTACAGCCACACCTATCGTTCAAGCGACAGTAAAACGAACGAAACCAAAATATATTCGTGTCATGGGCGTGAAGATTTTGGTGAGGTAAGATGCGGCAGGCGACTCACGACAGAGCTATTGTCTCCGACACAGCCAAGAGTGTCCAAATAGGACACTCTTGGCTGTGTCGGAGTCGCTGGGGGCCAAGCTTCCTCTGCCCTGTCGCTTTTGCCTTAAAGATAATGATTAAGCGGGCACTGCTTTAAAGAGTTGTGATGCGCTGTTGAGATGAACGCATAGACCTATTCAAAACTGAGAATCATTTCCACAAGTCGTTCAAGAGACGCAGAGCGATGACCACGCTCCCACAGCCAAGCAAGACGGTAGGTAATCCCCCTTTCTACGCCAGAAAACAAGTAGCTGATCAAAAAAAGGAAATCCTCCGGTTCCGGAGGATTTTTTTTGCCCTGTCTACTACAGATTTGGGTTGTACTAATTAAATCACTACCGCAGGTGTTTGACGACCTCCGGAAGGCGCCGGCAGACCCGGTCCGTCTTCGCGTGGTCGACCACCTGCAACTGCTCCGCCCAGGCCTTGTAGGCGTCGGGGAGGTTGGCGCCGAGGCGGAACGTTTTCTTGCAGTCCCCACTGCCTCCTGGCCGGGTGGAACCTGGTAGCAGGCTGACCGATACGCCAGTGACGCCCTGACACCGGAGCAGGCGTGGCCGCGATAAATTTGAATGACGGCCGCCGGCCGCGCACTGCCTGGCCCCAGTTAGCGGATTCGAACAGGTATGGCTGGCTACCGGGTATTGATCCAGTCCCATGCGCGCAGGTATGCCTCGCGCATGGCTACCACGATGCTCGAACATGCCGAGGCCTGGTCAGCGATCTCGACGAAGATCGGATCTGGTCCATCCCAACGCGAGGTCAGAGCGTGGATGGAAAAGAAACCAATATGTCCTTTAGTTTGCGCTAGCGCCGTATGCACCAGTATCTTGTAGTCGCTGGGTAAGTTGCCGTCCATGTGGCATGTTGGATTGTCAGTTGGAAATATAGCTTATCAGAAACACGACATCCTCGTTGCTCCACGCGTGCGCGCCTGTGCCGACCGCAACGTTCTGACGATGTCGAAAATTTAGCGGATATCTTTAAGTGAAAAGGCTTCATCAGGTGATGATCGAAGCGCTGACGTTCATGTCTTCGCCAGGACTGCGAAAAGAACGCCATCCGTGGTTGGCCTTTTGTTCTAGGTCGGCGAGGATGTTGCGCCCAAGGAATTGTTAACGACTGACTTTAAGAATTGTCAATTTGTATTTGAACAGCCTTGCGCATGTTAATGTAGAAAGCATAAGCCAACCTTTCCAAACATACTTCATCCTTGCGCTGCTCGACTGAGCCATATGAGCCGCAAGCGCCCACACAGACATGAGTCTATTCCCGAGAAAGTCGCGCCTCACGATCGGTGATAATTCATTTGCCGCCCCCCACTTGCCGTTCACTGCTGCGAACCAGTCGACGAAATTACTGCTCGTGGACGACGAGCCACGCATGCTCGCGTCGCTGCGCGAGTTGCTCAGCCAGCGCCATGTCGACATCGACACGGCAAGCTCCGGCGCCGGCGCACTGGCCTGCCTGTCCGACACCCGCTATGACCTGGTCTTGCTGGACCTCAGCCTGGAAGACATGGATGGCCACCATGTCATGGACTTCATCAATCACCATTGCATCGAAACCGACGTCATCGTCATCAGCGGGAACGTCCAGATCGAGGCCGCGATCGGCGCGATGCGACGCGGCGCGCATGACTTCTTGCGCAAGCCATTCAGCCAGCAGGATCTGTTCCAGACCATCGACCATGTCCTGACCCAGCGCCGGCTCAGGCAAGCCAACCGCGACATCGCCTACCAGCTCGAGCTGTCCGAGCGCACCTACCGCTACCTTGTCGATACCTCGCCGGATCTCATCTACATGGTCGAGCCCGAGGGGCGATTCACTTTCGTGAACGACCGGGCCTGCCAGATGCTGGGCTACGATCGCCGCGAACTGATCGGCCAGCATTATTCCGTGCTCGTGCACCAGGAAGACTTCGCCCGGGCGCGCTACGCATTCAACGAGCGAAGATCCGGCGACCGGGCATCGCGCGACGTTGAACTGCGCATGACCTGCCGGTCCAATCCGACCCGGTCGGAAGACCTCGACAAGGCATCGATCACCGTGTCGCTCAACGCGGTCGGCATGCACCTGGACCATGCGGACCGGGGCGGATCGAAATACATCGGCACGTATGGGATCGCCCGCGATATCACGGCGCGCAAGCAAGCCGAAGCCATCATCCTTCACCATGCCTACCACGACGTCCTGACCGATCTGCCGAACCGCCTGTTGTTCAGGGACCGCCTCGGACAGGCGATCATCCAGTCCAGGCGCAACCAGACCGAGCTGGCGGCAATGTTCATCGATCTCGATCGGTTCAAGCTGGTCAACGACACGCTGGGTCACGCCAAGGGAGATGCGTTGTTGCGGCAGGTGACAGCGCGCCTGAAAGGCTGCCTGCGCAAGGGCGACACGCTTGCGCGCCAGGGTGGAGACGAATTCACCGTGGTCCTTCCCGAACTGCACGCCCGTGACGACGCGCGCGTGGTCGCCGACAAATTCCTGGAATGCCTGAATCTGCCATTCGACCTCGGTGGGAACGAGGTGACGATCTCGGCCTCGATCGGGATCGCGGTATTTCCCCACGACGGCGACACGATCGATGAATTGATGCGCCGCGCGGATGTCGCCATGTACCACATCAAGGGGCAGGGAAAGAACGGCCATGCGTTTTATGACGGTACGATGGAGCAGGGCGCCTGATCAGCACTCGTCCGGGAACCATGCAACCAGGTCGGTGTCGGGATGCGGGCCGACGCGCCTGGCCGCAGCGCGCACCGTACGGGAATCGAGCACGGTGTGCAGATAATCGAACCACTAGCTTTTGTGATCCTCTCACCGGAGCGCCGATGAGGGCGATCGAGCGATAGAGCCCGGCTGGCGGATGGCCGGCGGTGACTTGTTGTTTTTTTGCAGCCATACAATGCGTCCAGAGAGGTGTGCAATTCGTCTCCATTCACGGCGTTGCATGCGCTCCTGCCAGGCGGATGTCACCTTTTCCCATGCTGGGAGACCCCGATGATCGCGTCAGGCGCCTGTATTGCCAAGCTTTTCTGGCAGAACATTATCGACTAACAATCCATTGCCAAAGAGAAATTGTAAAAACATTACCTTAAGGCAAATATCATTGCGAATTCAATATTGAATATCATCAATCGTGAATCTGATAAAATATTTTCAGTGCAATAATTATTGATAATTATCAATTTTGGCAGCGCCCAGCATATCGGCCCCGCGGGCTTCCGTGTTCCCCGCCAGCCACCGTCCGGCCCAGAAAACGCCGGCGCTTACTCACCGTCACCTATCATTTTCCGGAGTCCGCGCATGCGCATCAAACCCTTCCTGCTGACCCTGTTGGCCGCCTCGGCGCTGAGCACCAATGTCGCCCATGCGAACCTCATCAAGAACGGCAATTTCGAAGAGACTACCAACGGCGGCAACAAGCAGCTGGCCGGTGGCACGTCCACGACGCGCGCCGATCGTACTACCTTGACGCACTGGGAAAGCGGCTATGGCAAGGATGGCCGCTACAACTTCGTCCTGAATGGCGATATCGCCAACACCGACAAGTCCGCGATCTGGTTGAAAGACAAGTACCGCACGACTGGCCTGAGCAATGGCTACTCTGCCTCCCCAACCGGCGGCAATTTCTTCGCCTCGGACTGGATGTATTTCCCTGGCCCGCTCAAGCAACAGGTCAACGGCCTGACGATCGGCGACAGCTATACGCTGACCTTCGATTTCGCGCTGGCCCAGCAGGTCATCGAAAGGGGCCCGAACAACAACAATTACTGGGAAGTCGATTTCGGCGGCGCCAAGCAGAATTCCGAATTGCTGAGCATCGTGGACAGCGGCTTCAGCGGCTGGAAGACCGCCACCATGACCTTCACGGCAACCAGCGCCAGCCAATGGCTGAGCTTCCTGGTCCACGGCAGCGGCGCCGGCGCGCCGCCGTTCATGCTGCTGGATAACGTCGCCCTGAATGCCGAAGTGCCGGAGCCGGCAACCCTGAGCATGCTGCTGGGTGGCCTCGGCCTGATCGGCTTCACGGCCCGCCGCCGCCGCAAGGGCCAGGCCTAATCCTCTGTCCCAACGGCTGCAGCTCTCTGCAGCCGGACGCCGCCGGCCCGGCGGCAAGCTCCGCATAGCGACACCGCTTCCACCATCGCCGCATCCGCCATGAACGTCACCTTCGCCGAATTCGCCATGACCGCACTGCGGCTGGGCATCTGGCTCGTGCTGCTGACGGCGCTGTTCGTCCCGCTCGAGCGCTGGTTCGGCGTGCGCCACGAGCAGCCGAATCCCGAGCTGCGCCACAACCTGACCTATTACTTCATCAGCAGCCTGGTGCCGGTCGTGGTGCTCACCGTGCCGATGGCGCTGTTGGCCTCCGCCGCCCATTACCTGGTGCCGGCCGCGCTCAAGACGGCTGTCGCCGAGCTGCCGCAGGCGCTGCGCATCGGCTTGGCGTTCGTGATCGCCGAAACGGGCTTTTATTGGGGCCATCGACTCAGCCACGAGATTCCCTGGCTGTGGCGCTTCCACGCGCTGCATCACAGCACCGAGCGCATGCACTTCCTGGCCAATACCCGCAGCCACCCGGTCGACATGGTCATCACCCGCCTGTTCGGCCTGGTGCCCCTGTACGTGATCGGCCTGGCCAGCCCCGGCATGGCCGGCAGCGGCACGCCGGCGTTGCTGATCGCGCTCGGCATCGTGTGGGGTTTTTTCATCCACGCCAACCTGCGCTGGCGCTTCGGGCCGCTCGAATGGCTTGTGACGACGCCGGCCTTCCACCACTGGCACCACAGCCGCCACGACCACATCAACCGCAACTACGCGTCGACCCTGCCGTTCCTGGACCGGCTATTCGGCAGCCACTACTTGCCGAAGCACTGGCCGGCCGAAGTCGGGACCGACACGCCATGCCCGCCCACGCTGGGTGGCCAGCTGCTCGAGCCGATGCTGCCGGCGCGCAAGGCGGCGCGGGTCGCCGATTGACGTCTACGTCGGCCGCCTGGCCGCGCGTTCCACGGCCAGCTTGACCAGCAGCGCCAGGGTGGCCGCCACCCCGGCCACTGCCACGACGCCGAAGATGCCCTCGATCCCGAAGCGCAGCCGCGCCAGCTCCGCCACCAGGAAGGAGCCGGCGATCCCGCCCAGCCGTCCGATGCCCATCATCCAGGCCACGCCGGTGGCGCGGCCGCGGGTGGGGTAGAAGGCCGCCGCCAGCGCCGGCAGCGAAGCCTGCGCGGTGTTCATCGCCAGTCCGGCCCCGAGCACCACCGCCATCAGCAGCGCCAGGTCGTGCGCGCTCTGGCCGATGGCGAAGATGGTGGCCGCCGTCAGCGCGAAGCAGGTCGCGATCACGGCGTTGGCGTCGTAGCGGTCCATCAGCCAGCCGGCCAGCACCGCGCCCACGCCGCCCAGCGGGAACAGGGCCGAGACCAGGGTCGCGTCCTGCGCCGACAGGCCGGCGTCGCGCAGCAGCAGCGGCATCCAGTTGATCAGTGCGTAGAAGATCACCAGTCCCATGAAATAGGTCAGCCACAGCATCAGGGTGCCGACCAGGTAGGGCCGCGACAGGATCACCTTCACGCCGCCGCCGGCTTCAGTGTTGGGCGCGGCCTCGCGCGTCACGAAGGCGCGGGCATCGTCGGCGCCTGGCGAGATGTGGCGCAGGATGGCGCGGATGCGTTCGTGGCCGGCGCCGCGCGCGACCAGGAAGCGCACCGATTCCGGCAGCAGCAGGATGATCAACAGGCCCGCCAGCAGCGGCGCCAGGCCGCCCAGCAGCAGCACGCTGCGCCAGCCCCACAGCGGGATCATCCAGGCCGCGAGAAAGCCGCCCAGGGCGGCGCCGAGCGGGAAGCCGCAGAACATCGCATTGGTGAGCAGGGCGCGCTTGCGGTCGGGGCAGAACTCGCTCATCAGGGTTACCGCGTTCGGCATCGCCGCGCCCAGTCCCAGCCCGGTGACGAAGCGCAGGATGGCCAGCTCGGTCAGGCCGGTGGCGAAGGCCGACCAGGCGCAGGCGGCGCCGAACAGCAGCACCGACAGCGCCAGCACCAGCTTGCGGCCGACCCGGTCCGACAGCGGGCCGGCCGCCATGGCGCCGGCGGCCAGGCCGAACAGCGCGGCGCTGAGCACCGGCGCCAGGGCGGGGCGCGTCACGCCCCAGTCCTGCACCAGCGATGGGGCGATGAAGCCGATCGCCGCGGTGTCGAAGCCGTCCAGCAGCACGATCAGGAAGCACAGGCCGAAGATCAGCCATTGGTAAGAAGAGAAGCGGTGTTCGTTCAGGAAGTCCTGGACGTTGACGGCGCCGTCGGCGCGGTCCTGCTGCTGCATGGTGGTTCTCCGTTATTGTTATCGCCGCATTGCATGTGGGCTGGCCGGACTCTACACCGAATCGGTCGCCATGGCGATGACTCTCCGACGTGCGCTAGACTGTCCGCATTCCACCTGCTGCATTTGCCGTGAAAGGGCGCCGCCATGCAACACCACCCGGATAATCCCGACAAGCCGCCAGGCCCGCTCGCGGGCGTGACCGTCCTCGATCTGACCACGATGCTGGCCGGTCCCTACGCGACCCTGCTGCTGGCGGGGCTGGGCGCGCGGGTCATCAAGATCGAAAACCCGAACAGTCCCGATCCGGCGCGCGGCAACTCGCTGTTCCTGGGCCGCGACGGCGTCAAGGCCGCGCCAGGGCACGACGACGACCTGTCGCTCGCCATCCTCGACCGCGGCCGCAACAAGGAAGCCGTCACCCTCGACCTGAAGCATCCCGATGCGCGCGCCATCTTCATGGACCTGGTGCGCCGCGCCGACGTGGTCGTCGAGAACTTCAGCCCTGGCGTGACCGAGCGCCTGGGCATCGATTACGCGAGCTGCCGCGCAGCGGACCCGAAGATCGTCTACACCTCGATCAGCGGCTTCGGCCCGGATGCCGATCCGCGGCTGGGCAAGGCGGTGGACATCGTCATCCAGGCGATGAGCGGCCTGATGATGGCGTCCGGCGCCGAAGGCGAAGCGCCGGTGCGGGTCGGCATCCCCATCGGCGACCAGGCCGCGCCGCTGTTCGCCACCATCGGCACGCTGGCCGCCGTCCTGCAGGCGCGGGCGACGGGGCAGGGCCAGCGGGTCGACGTCTCGCTGCTGGGGACCATGAGCGCGCTGGTGGCGGCCGAGACTTTCGAGATGGAGCGCAAGCTGGGGCATGCCACCCGCTCCGGGAATGTGCTGGCGCGCCTGGCGCCATCGGGCGTGTTCCCGACGGCCGACGGCCATATCGCGATCAGCGCGCCGAAGGATGCCTTCGCCGCCGGCCTGTTTCGCGCCATGGGCCGTCCGGAACTGATCCAGGACGCGCGCTTTTGCAGCCGCGCGGCGCGGGTGAGTAACCACGCCGTCCTGCACGAGATGGTGGGCGCGTGGACCCGCACCCTGGACACCGGGGCCGCCGGCGCGTTGCTGGCCAGTTGCGGCGTGCCCAACGGCCCGGTGCGCGATCCGGCCGAGGCGATGCGCGATCCTGGCCTGCTGGCGCGCGGCGAGACCGCCAGGCTCGAACACCCGGTATATGGGGCGGTGGACGACGTCGTGGCCGGCGGCCTGCCGATCCGCATGTCGGATGCGTTCACCGGCTTCAACAGGCCGGCAGTCGCGCTCGGCGCCAGCAATGGCGACGTTTATGGCGGCCTGCTCGGCTACGACCACGAGAAACTGGCGTGGCTCGCGCGCGAGGGGGTGATTTGAAGCCAGCGGCATGGCGATGCTGCTGCGCTGCCAGTTCTCCCCCGATGCCGGCACGATCGCGTACAATGCCCCTTCCTTAACTACAAAACTCTCCAATGGAATGGCTACTTGACCCGAATATATGGGTCGGCTTGCTCACCCTCGTCGTGCTCGAGATCGTCCTGGGCATCGACAACCTGATCTTCATCGCCATCCTGGCGGACAAACTTCCCCCGCACCAGCGCGACAAGGCACGACTGCTCGGCCTGTCCCTCGCCATGATCATGCGCCTTGGCCTCCTCACGATGATCTCGTGGCTGGTCACGCTCACCGCACCCCTGTTCTCCATCGGCACCCTGTCGTTCTCGGGGCGCGACCTGATCCTGCTGGTCGGCGGTATCTTCCTGCTTGCCAAGGCGACCATCGAACTGCACGAACGCGTCGAAGGCAAATCGCACGTCCAGAGCGGCAAGCGCGAGTACGCGAGCTTCGCCGCCGTGGTGGCGCAGATCATCGTGCTCGACGCCGTGTTCTCGCTCGACGCCGTGATCACCGCGGTCGGCATGGTCGAACAACTGGGCGTCATGATGGCCGCCGTGATCATCTCGATGGGCGTCATGCTGTTCGCATCGAAGCCGCTGACGCGCTTCGTCAATGCCCATCCGACCGTCGTCGTGCTGTGCCTGTCCTTCCTGCTGATGATCGGCCTCTCCCTGATCGCCGAAGGCCTGGGCTTCCACATTCCGAAGGGCTACCTGTACGCCGCGATCGGCTTCTCGGTGGTGATCGAGTTCTTCAACCAGCTGGCGCGCCGCAACTTCATCAAGCAAGAGGCGCACATCCCGCTGCGCGACCGCACCGCCGACGCCGTGCTGCGCCTGCTGGGCAGCAAGCGCGGCGCCGACCACCACGACGAGCCGGAAGCCGAGGCGCAAGCGGCCGAGGAACCGGCGTTCGAGGCCGAGGAGCGCAATATGGTCAGCGGCGTGTTGAGCCTGTCGCAGCGCTCGGTGCGCTCGATCATGACCAACCGCTCCGAGATCTCGTGGATCAATATCGAGGATGACGCCGAGACCATCCGCGCCCAGCTGCTGGCCACGCCGCACGGCTTCTTCCCGGTGTGCCGCGGCCAGCTCGACGAAGTGATCGGCGTGGCGCGCGCCAAGGACCTGATCGCCGACCTGACCCAGTCGGGCGCGATCGACCAGGCCCATATCCGCGCGCCTATCATCATGCCCGACGCCAGCGGCGTGCTGAAGGTGATGGACCGCCTCAAGCGCTCGCATGGCCAGCTGGTGATCATCGCCGACGAATACGGCACCCTGCAGGGCCTGGTGACACCGATCGACATCCTGGAAGCGATCGCCGGCGAGTTCCCCGACGAGGACGAGCAGCCGGTGGTGCAAGAGCTCGGCCCGGGCCGCTGGCGCGTCGACGGCACCGCCGACCTGCACTACCTGGAGCAGGTGCTCGAGGTGGACGCCCTGGTGGGCGACACCGACGACTACACCTCGCTGGCGGGCCTGATGCTGGAACGCTTCGGCACCCTGCCGAAGGTGGGCGACGCGGTCGAGATCGAAGGCTTCCGGTTCGAGGTGGCGCAGGTGCTGGAGCGCCGCATCGCGACCGTGATCGTGAACCGGGTCGACGATGGGTACGATCAGCCGCTGGACAAGGGCTGAGCGAACGGTAATATCGAAGGGTGGACGGATTTTCCGTCCACCCGTTCAACTTGACTGGAGGCCGACATGAAGCAGCTGGAACGCGGCGAGCGCCTGTCCCTGGCGCAATCGGTTCCCGACGGCGTCCTGCAGGCCGGCCTGTCGGCGCAGGGCCTGGCGCTGGACTTTGCCTGCTTCGCGCTCGACGCCGGCGGCAAGCTGGCCGACGAGCGCTACATGACCTTCTTCAACCAGCCGGCGACGCCTTGTGGCGCCGTTACCGTTGACGCCGGAGGCTTCCGCTTCCGGCTCGCCAGCCTGCCGTCATGGATCGAACGGCTCAGCATCGTGGCCAGCACCGACGGCGGCGCGCTCATGTCGCAACTGCAGGCGGGTAGCCTGCGCCTCGTCGGCCCGCAGGGCGAATTCGCGCGCTTCGACTTCGGCGGCCGCGATTTCGCCGGCGAGAAGGCGGTCATGCTGGGCGAGCTGTATCGCAAGGATGGCGGCTGGCGCTTCATGGCCGTCGGCCAGGGCTTCAACGGCGGGCTGGACGCGCTGGTGCGGCATTTCGGCGGCGCGGTCGCGGATGCGCCACCGTCGCCAACGCCGCCACCGGCTACGCCGCGCGCCGCCTCGGTCGACCTGGAAAAGCGCGTCGCGCAATCCGCGCCGCAGCTGGTCAACCTGGTCAAGTCGGCGACGGTGTCGCTCGAAAAGGCCGGCCTGGCGCAGCACCGGGCCAAGGTCTGCCTAGTGCTGGACATCTCGGGATCGATGAGCACCCTGTACCGCAAGGGCCTGGTGCAGCAGTTCGCCGAGCGCATCCTGGCGCTGGGCTGCCGCTTCGACGACGACGGCGAGATCGACGTCTTCCTGTTCGGCCGCAACGTGCACCGCGGCGCCCCGATGGGCCTCTCGAACTGGTCGAACTACATCGAGCGCATCATCGACAAGCATCCGCTCGAGGGCGATACCCGCTACGGCGCCGCCCTCGAGGCGGTGCGCCGGCATTACTTCCCGGACGGCGGGGGCGGCGAGCGCAAGGCTCCGGTCAAGGCCGAGGTGCCGGTGTACGTGATGTTCGTGACCGATGGCTCGACCTCGGACAAGCCGCTGACCGAGCGCCAGCTGCGCTGGGCCAGCCGCGAACCGATCTTCTGGCAGTTCATGGGCATCGGCAAGGGCCGCAAGTCGAAAGCCAGGGCCCTGGCCAACTTCGCCGACTCGGACTTTCCCTTCCTGGAAAAGCTGGACGAACTCGATGGCCGCCTGATCGACAACGCCGACTTCTTCTCGGTGGCCTCGCCCGACGAGCATTCGGACGGCGCGCTGTACGACCTCCTGATGAACGAATACCCGCAATGGGTAAAAGAGGCGCGCCAGCGCGGACTGATTGCTTGATGGTGTAGGCGAAGAAGGGTAAATACGGGGATAAATACCGCTCTTCTCATCGATTTGAACCCATCCGGCACCCGTTATTCTCTCTGCAATATCAGGACGTTCAAGACCTGATCAACATAACAACAGGGAGAGTGCCGTGTTCGAAGGATTCATCCAGCTCAGCCCCATGGGCGTCGCGCTGACCATGGCGGGGTCGTACATCATGACCGTCTTCGCCAGCGAGCTGTATCTGCACCGCTCGCGCAGCCACCGCGCCGTGACCTTCCATCCGGTCCTGTGCCAGCTGTTTCGCATGTGGATCTGGCTGACCACCTACGGCGTCACCGCCAAGACCTGGGTCGCGGTGCACCGCAAGCACCACGCCAAGTGCGACACCGAGGAAGATCCGCACAGCCCGCGCATCCACGGCCTGTGGACCATCCTGGGCAAGGGCACCCTCCTGTACCGCAAGGCGGCGCGCGACGCCGAGCTGGTGAAAGCCTATGGCATCGGCATCAAGGAAGACTGGATGGACGAGCACCTGTATACCAGGCACCGCTTCCGTGGCGCGCTGTTCTTCCTGGCGGTGGAATTGCTGGTGTTCGGCCCGGCGCACGGTGTCCTGATCTGGCTGTTCCAGCTGTCGATCCTGCCGTTCTGGGCCTCGGGCTTCATCAACGGCATCTTCCACGTGGTCGGCTACCGCAATTTCGAGACCAAGGAAGATTCGCGCAACTTCTTCCCGATCGGGATCGTCTTCGGCGGCGCCGAGCTGCACAACAACCATCACGCCAATCCAGCTTCGGCCAAATTGTCGATGAAATGGTGGGAATTCGACTCGGGCTACCTGGTGCTGCGCGTGCTGGCCTTCCTGCGCCTGGCGAAGATCAACCACGTCGACCGCCTGCCGACCGGCGACTCACCGCGCATGCGGCGCCACGCGGCGGGCGCCGCCGGCCAGTAAGCCTAGCCGGCCGGCTCCCCGCGAGGCGCGCCCACGATCGCTGCGGGGCGCGCCTCGCGCAGTTTTCGTCCCAGCCGGCGCCAGCCGATCACCACCCCCGTCACGCTGAGCAGGGTCCCGCCCAGGCTCAGCGCGATCAGCACCAGGTCCCACAGCGGACGCCGCTCGAGCAGCGGCAGCCAATCCCAGGAATGCAGCATCGCGAACAGCCAGCGGCTGGTGCGCTTGCCGCTGTCCAGGCGGCCGAGCACCGCGCCGGTGTGCGGGTCGAGGTGGACCCAGGTGGCATGCGGATCGTCGAACACGATGCGCAGGACCGGCAGCGGTTTCGCGCCACCGCCCGTCATCGTGTGCGCATCGCGCGCATAGTAATAGAGGTCGTAGTCGCGCAACTGCTCGACCCGCGCCACCGGCGCCGGCAGCAGGCGGGACGCGGCTTCAACCAGCGCCGCCGCATCGAGGATGGCCGCGCGCCCGTCACGGCTGCCCATCACCAGGGGCGCGCCGCCGGCGGCCTGGGCCAGCACCCGGTTCTCTCCCAGCGCCCGCGTCCAGCGCAGCTCGCGCACATTGCCGTTCGACGCCGCCAGCAGCGCTTGCGGCGCGGCGTCGGCGTCGGCCAGCACCAGCGGTCCGCCCTGCAGCGCCTCCATGCGCAGCGGCGGCGCGCCGGTGTCGAAGATGCGCCACGGGTTCATCGACATCAGGCCGCTGAAGATCCAGGTGATCGTCACCAGCGCGAACAGCAGGCCGGTGACGTGGTGCCAGCGCATCATGGCTTGAGGATAGGGCGTGCGCGCGCCGCTGCGGTAGGGCTTGCGGAAGCGCCAGCGCATGATGCCGACCACGGTGCCGGCGAGCGCCATCGCGATGCCCAGGATGGACAGCCAGTTGACGATGTCGGTCCAGTAAGGCTCGAAGGCATTGCCGCGGAAGGGATACAGCCAGTGGATCCAGGCGCCCGCATAGTTCCACAGCCGCTCGCTGCGGGTCGCGTCGCGCACCACTTCGCCGCTGCGGCTCGAGATGTAGAGCAGGGTGCGTTCGGCGTCGCCCAGCTCCACCTTGTGCAGCGGACGATGCGGATCGAGCGCGCGCGAATGGGTAAACGCATCCTCGTCGACCGTGCCGAGGTAATCGCATTTCACGCCCGGGGTTGCCATCGAAGCCGCGAAGGCGGCGGCGCTGGCCATGGCGTGCGCCTCGTCCACCGCCCCCAGGCGCTGTCCGCTCACCGCATCGATCACGACCGCGCCGCTGCCCCTGGGCAAGCTCTTGTGGCCAGCCGGCGCGCCGCCACGCGCCGGCGTCGCGACATACACCGGCCGCCCGCCGCTGGACGCGGCCAGGCGCAGCTCGTCCAGCGGGCCTGCGATGCCGGCCGCCGCCAGCGCCCGGGCCGGAGCCAGCAGGCGCGCGTCCGCTTGCAGGCGCGGCAGGTGCGCCAGGCGCTCTTCCTCGGTCAGCTTGGGATAGCCGACGTACATCATGACGATGCCCGAGACGAACCACATCGCGAACAGCAGGCAGATGCCGATGCCCAGCCAGCGATGGACCAGGAACAGCCAGCGTTTCAATCGCGCTCCCATCGTGCCCTCCCGTCAGAAGGCCATGCGCAGCGACACATCGGCCGTGCGCGGCGCCCCGAGATAGGCCATCGTGCCGGTGACGTTGGCCGCATACAGCCGGTCGGCCAGGTTGCGCACGCGCGCTTCCAGCGCCAGCCTGCGGTCGATGCGCCAGCTCAGGCCCAGGTCGACGAAGGTATAGGACGGCCAGTACAGGGTGTTGGCGGCATCGGCATACACCTTGCCGACCCGGCGCGCGCCGAGGTGGGCCTGCACGGAAGGGGTGACGGCATACGAGACCCAGACATTGGCCACCGTCTTCGGCGTATTGGTCGGCGTTTTTCCAGCCAGCGAGACGCCGCCCTGGTTGTAGTGCTCGTACTCGGCATCGGCATAGGTGAAGTTGCCCTGCACGGCCAGGCGTTTCGTCGGTTGCAGGCCCAGCGCCAGCTCGACGCCCTGCGACGATTGCTCGCCGACCAGGATCGTCAGGTTGCTGTTGACCGGGTCCTGGGTCGCGATGTTCTTGCGCGTGATGTGGTAGGCGGCCAGGGTCGCCGAGCCTTTGCCTTGCCAGAAATCGAGCTTGGCGCCTACCTCCGCCTGGCGGCCGGTGGTCAGTTCGCTGTTGTTCTTCACGTCGGCGAACGAGGCGGTCGACAGCACCCCCGACGGTGGGTCGGCGGCCGTCGCATACTGGGCGTACAGATTCATGCCGGGCGTGACGTCCCACACCAGGCCCAGGCGTCCGGTGGTCGGGTGGTAGTCGCGCGAGAAGCTGGCCGGCGTGGTGAGGGTGACGTCACGCCGGTTGACCAGATCCAGTTCGATGCGCTCGTGGCGCAGGGCGGTGACCAGGTTCAGGGAGGGCAGCAGCTCGGTGCGGTTCTCGAGGTACAGCGCCGTGGTCTTGACCTCGTTGTCGCGGTCGGGACGATAGACCGGCGTCATGCCCGGCACGTCGAAGAAGCGCTCGGTGGCGAAATCGTAGGGATCGACCGTGCTGACCGTGGCCGGCTGGCTGTTCGGAAAGCGGGTCTGGCGGTTGATGCTGAAGTCCAAGCCGAACGCCCAGTCGCTGCGCCGTTCGCCGATGCGGCCGCGGTAGACGCCGTCGATGCGGTCGCCGACCAGGGTCTGGTCGTGGCGCTGGAGCAGGGCGGCCGAGCGGATGACCTGCGTGTTCGATGGATTGAAGCGGTAGTTCTCGACGTTGCGGTAGTCGCGCAGCGCGTCGTAGACATAGAAGGTATTGGTCAGCTGCAGCGCGTCGCTGACCTTCCAGGCGCCGATCGAGCGCAGCCACTGCACGCGCTGGTCGTAGACGCCATCGATGCTGTTGTAATTCTTGAAGCGAGTGGCCTCGTTCACGCGCAGTTCGCCTTTGATCGGATTCAGCAGCGGCGTGCCCCAATAAGGCCGGTCGACGTCTTCCTGCTGGAATTCATAGGCCAGCGTATGCGTGAAGCCGCGCCCGAAATCGGAACGCAGCGACGCCGCCAGCTGGGTCGCGCGGCGGTCGACGCCGTCGACCCAGCTGCCGCCGTCGCGGTGGTTGATGTCGATGCGCGCGTAATGACCTTCGCCCACCTGGCGGTTCAGGCCGACCGAGGCTTCCTTCAGTTCGTCGGAACCCAGGCGCAGCCGGCCTTCGGCGAACTCGCGCGTCTCGGCCAGCTTGGTGAGATAGTTGATCGAGCCGCCGACGGCGCCGGAGCCGAACAGGAAGCTCGATGGCCCGCCAATGGCCTCGACGCGGTCGACGATCCAGCTGTCGACCGGCCGCGCGGCGATGGAGTACTGCACATTGATGCCATTGAACAGCTGGCTGACCGAGCCGCTGCCGAAGCCGCGGTAGCTGACGCCGATATTGCCGGGGGCGTCGTGGGCGGTGACGCCGGGGATGGCGCGCAGGATTTCCTGCGTGTCCTGGGCGCCGCGCACCTCGATCAGGGCGCGGTCGACCACGGTGACGCTGGCGGGCGTCTCGCGCGGGCTCAGGCCCAGGCGGCTGCCGGTGTCGCTTGGGGTGTCGAGCTTGAGCAGGCCGTTGGCGCGCGGCGCCTCGGCGGTGACTTCGACGGTGGGAATGGGTTGGAACTGGTTATCGGCCTGGGCCTGGGCCTGCCAGGCGGCCAGGGCGCAGCCGATGGCGAGCGCCAGCCTGCGGACGGGTAAGAGTGTCTTCATTGCGAATCCTGTTCGCGCAAGGCCGCAGCTTCGCGGCGTCGCGCATGGTCTGCCTGCGGCGCATTCGAATGCGTCGCAGGACATCGTCGTATCAAGGGCGAATCAGGAAAGCGAAGACGGCGGTCCGCGCGACTGCGTGGGCGTCCAGGCGTGCTGCGGGCGCGGCGCGCGGTAGAACAGAGGAGGGTAGGGATCGCGTTCGCGGTCGAGGGCCAGCACGGGGACGCTCTGCAGCGGCGGGGCCAGCTGCGGGAGCTGGTGCGAGCAGCACAGCTCGCAGTGCGACATGTCCGGCACCGCCGGAGTGCCCGTCTGCGCGGTGTCGTCGATCACCATCATGTGGCGGGTGCCGCTGGCGCTGCAGATCTCGGTGATCCAGGCCGCTGCCGGTTGCTGGGTTGCCTGGGCCACGGCATGCGAGATCGCAGGCACGAACAGGCCGAACAGGAACGCCAGGAGGACGGTCCAGCCATACAGCATTCGGGTTGTTCGGAGCCTGTGCATGTGAAAATTATAGTCCTGCTGACGCGGCGGCGCGCACGGGTGGTCAATTTGTCCTGCCTGGAAGATCCTGCTACCATTGACCTTCATTTCCTCAGGGAGCGCGCACGTGTAATACCTCATCGATGCCATTTTTCCGGTCTTCCCAGCATGGCTGCGGAAGCGTTCAGGCATCCCTGGAGTCCTACATATGACGCATCCCATTCTAGCGCTCGACGGCGTTTCCCTGTATCTGCCCGACGGCAGAGCCCTGTTTTCAAACCTCCATCACCAGTTCGACCAGCGACGCACCGGCCTGGTGGGACGCAATGGCGTGGGCAAGTCGATGCTGGCGCGCCTGCTGGCCGGCGAGCTGGCGCCCACCACCGGCCAGTGCCTGCGCAGCGGGCGCGTGTCCTATCTGTCGCAACAGGCGGGAAGCGGCGGGGCGGATTCGGTGGCTGGTCTGGCCGGCATCGGGGCGATCACCGCCGCCCTGGCGCGCATCGAGGCCGGCAGCGTCGATCCACGCGATTTCGATGCGGTGGGCGAGCACTGGGACATCGCCGCCCGCCTGCGCCAGGCCTGCCAGGTGCATGGCCTGCCGCAGGTCGACCTCGACACGCCGGTGGATTCTCTCAGCGGCGGCGAGGCGATGCGGGTGGCGCTGATCGGCGCCACCCTGTTCGATCCGGACTTCCTGATCCTCGACGAGCCGAGCAACCACCTCGATGCCGCCAGCCGCCAGGCATTGCTGCGCCAGCTGCAGGCCTGGCCGAAAGGCCTGCTGGTGATCAGCCACGACCGCGAACTGTTGAATGCCATGGAGCGCATCGTCGAGCTCTCCGGCGACGGCCTGCGCAGCTATGGTGGAAATTACGCGTTCTACGAGGAAGCGCGTCGCCAGGAGCAGGAGGCGGCGCAGGGCGCGCTCGATCACGCGCGCGGGGAACTCAGGCGCATTGATGCGGCGCGGCGCGCGCAGCGCGAACGCCAGGACCGGCGCCAGGCGCGCGGCAACCGCGATGCGAAAGAAGCCAACCAGGCCGCCATCCTGCTCGGCCGTGGCAAGGACCGTAGCGAAGGCAGCGCCGGGCGCTTGCGCCAGCAGCACGATACCGCGCGCGCCGGACAGATCGAGCGCATGCGCGAAGCCGCGCAGCGGGTCGTGGGCGATGCCGCCGTGCGTATCCACGCTGCCGGCGTCGAAGGCGCGGCTCAGCGCCGCGTTGCGCAGCTCGAGGCGGTCGTCCTGCCCTGGGTCGCGCCGCCTTTGGCCCGCGTCGATCTGATCCTGACGGGCCGCCAGCGGGTGGGCCTGGTCGGCCCGAACGGCAGCGGCAAATCGACCCTGCTCAAGGTGCTGGCGGGACGGCTTGATCCGGTCGCGGGCGAACGCAGCCTGCCGGCGCAGGTCGCCTGGCTGGACCAGCAATTGGGCAGCCTCGATCCGCAGCGTTCGACGCTGGACCAGCTGCTGGACGTGAACCGCAGCGCCGGGCAGGACATGCTGCGCACCTGGCTGGTCCAGCTTGGCCTGGACGCGCGCGCGATCGCCCAGCCGGCCGGTCTGCTGAGTGGTGGCGAGCGCTTGAAGGCGGCCCTGGCCTGCGCGCTGTATGCCGACACGCCGCCGGCGCTGCTGTTGCTGGATGAGCCGAGCAACCACCTCGACCTGGCGTCGCTGGCGGCGCTGGAGGCGATGCTGGGCGGCTACCGCGGCGCGCTGGTGGTGGTGTCGCACGACAGCGTGTTCCTGGAGCGCATCGGGCTGACCCACCACCTGGCGGCGCTCGACACCGGCTGGCGACTGCAGGAATGCTGAATCGGCCGCGATTGCTATAATCGTGGGCTGGCCCACCACCTGAAGAACACCATGTTGCGCACCCTTGTGATTTCCCCGAACTGGATCGGCGACGCCGTGATGGCCCAGCCGCTGCTGCGCCGGCTCAAGGAGCTCGTGCCGGGGCGGCCGATCGACGTGCTGGCCCCGACCTGGGTGGCGCCGGTGTGGCGCGCGATGGCGGAAGTCGACACCGTGATCGAGTCGCCGTTCAAGCACGGTGCGCTGCAGTGGAAAGAGCGCAAGGCCTTCGCGAAGATGCTCAGGGCGCGCGGCTATGCCGATTCCTATGTGCTGCCGAACACCCTGAAGTTCGCGCTCATCCCCTGGCTGGCCGGGATCCCGAAACGGGTCGGCTACAAGGGCGAGATGCGCTATGGCCTGGTCAACGTGATGCACCACGACGACAAGGCGGCGCCGCGCCCGATGGCCCAGTTCTACCAGGCGCTGGCCGACGCCCCGGTGCGTCACCTGCCGCGGCCGGAGCGCTTGCCGGAGCCGGTCATGACGGTCGCCGCGGGCGAAGCCGAGGCCGCGATCGCACGCCTCCAGTTGCCGGCGGGCGTCTTCGTCGCCTTTGCGCCGGGCGCCGAATTCGGTCCGGCCAAGCGCTGGCCATCGACCTATTTCGCCGAGCTGGCCCGGACCATCCTGGCCAATCGCCCGGATGCGCAGATCCTGCTGCTCGGCTCTCCCAAGGACCGCGCGGTGTGCGACGAGATCACGGCCATCGTGCCGCAGGCGCACAACCTGGCCGGCTCGACGTCGCTGAGCGAGGCGATCGCGCTGATCTCGCGCGCCGCCGCCGTGGTCACCAACGATTCGGGCCTGATGCACATCGGCGCCGCCCTGGGGCGGCCGGTGGTGGCGATCTATGGCCCCACCGACCCGCGCCACACGCCGCCGCTGTCGCAACTGGCGCAGATCCTGTGGCTGCACATCGAATGCTCGCCCTGCCAGCAGCGCGAATGCCCGCTGGGTCACCAGAACTGCATGAAGCAGATTCTGCCGGCGGACGTGTGGCAGCCCTTGCAACCCATGCTTGCCGGCGCCTGAGGGCGCGGGCCAATTTGAAGAGGACTTAATTATGATTCTGGTTACCGGCGCAGCAGGCTTCATCGGCGCGAACCTCGTGCACGCGCTGTCGCAGCGCGAGCCGTTCAGCGTCTTCGCCGTCGACAATATGTCGCGTCCCGAGAAGTTCCACAACATCGTCGACGCCGAGATCGCCGACTATGCCGATAAAGAAGACTTTCTGGTGCGCCTGAAGGCGGGCGAATTCGACAACAAGTTCACCGCCGTGCTGCACCAGGGCGCCTGCTCCAACACGATGGAGACCGACGGCCGCTACATGATGAAGAACAACTACGACTACACGGTCGCCCTGTTCGAATTCTGCCAGCGCCAGGGCATCCCCTTCATCTACGCCTCGTCGGCCGCCGTCTACGGCGCCGGCACCGTGTTCCGCGAAGAACGCCCGCTCGAACGTCCGCTCAACGTCTACGGCTACTCGAAATTCCTGTTCGACCAGTACCTGCGCCGCTATTGGCAGGCCAAGGGCCAGGACGCCGGCAGCCAGGTGGTCGGCCTGCGCTACTTCAACGTCTACGGTCCGCTCGAAGGGCACAAGGGCACGATGGCCTCGGTGCCGTTCCACCAGTACCACCAGTTCCTCAAGGACGGCAAGGTCAGGCTGTTCGGCGCCAACGAGGGCTACGAGGCCGGCGCTCAGATGCGCGATTTCATCTACGTGGAAGACGTGGTCAAGGTCAACCTGTTCTTCCTCGATAACCCGGACAAGCGCGGCATCTTCAACCTCGGCACCGGCCGCGCCCAGCCGTTCAACGACCTGGCGGTGGCCACCGTCAACGCGCTGGCCAATGAAGGCAAGCCGGCGCTGTCGCTGCAGCAGATTATCGACGGCGGCCTGCTGGAATATCTGCCGTTCCCCGACAAGCTGAAGGGCAAGTACCAGAGCTTCACCCAGGCCGACATCTCGGCGCTGCGCGCGGCCGGCTACGACGAACCGTTCACCGACGTGGCGAGCGGCGTGGCGAAGTATATGGACTGGCTGCGCGCCCAGCCGGCGCGCTGATTTTTACAGCGCGTTTACACCCTCCGCCGGCCTTTATACCCGGTTTTTACGCCTGAATCGCTAACCTGCTCGTGTTCCATGCGCCGTCCCCGCGACGCCGCATGGCTTCAACCACAACCACGAGCAGGAACACATGAAAGCATCGATTCACGCGCTGGCCGCCACCCTGGCGTTCGCCGGCGCCGCCCACGCCCAGGTCACCGAAGCCCCCGAGGCCGCACCGGCGCCGGCGGCATCTTCTTCCATCGCCTGGAACGTCGCCGTCACCTCCGACTACCGCTACCGCGCCATCTCGCAGACCCGCCTGCGTCCCGCGCTGCAGGGCGGCGTCGACTACGTCCACGCCGACGGTTGGTACGCCGGCGCCTGGGCCTCGACCATCAAGTGGGTCGAGGACGCCGGCGGCGACGGCGAGGTCGAGATCGACCTCTATGGCGGCAAGCGCGGCGAATTGACGCCCGGCCTGTCGTACGACGTCGGCGTGCTGCGCTATTTTTACCCTGACAACGGCATGGGGCAGCTCCCGGGCTGGGTCAATGCCCATACCACCGAGCTCTATGCGCAACTGGGCTATGGGCCGGCCTACGTCAAATACTCGCATGCCACCACCAACCTGTTCGGCTTCGTCGACAGCGAAAACAGCGGCTACCTCGACGTCGGCGCCAACCTCGACGTCGGCAATGGCTTCACCCTGCAGTTGCACGCCGGCCGCCAGGAGGTGAAGAACAACCCCGCATCCGACTACACCGACTGGAAGATCGGCGTGAGCCGCTCGTTCGACCTGGCCACGGTGAGCCTGGCCTACCTCGGCACCAATGCCGACAAGTCGGCCTACACCTCGCCGGTCAACGGCAAGTTCACCGGCCGCGACGCCCTGCAACTGACCGTCAGCCGCACCTTCTGAGTGAGAACGCCCATGGACCTCATCTACCTCGGCGCGCTCCTGATCTTCGTCCGCCTGACCTGCCTGCTGGTGGCCGGTTGCGCACAAGCGGGAGGCAAGCCATGAATCTTTCCTACCTGATCGGCGGCCTGGCCGCTGCCGCGTTATTGGTCTACCTGCTGGTGGCCCTGTTCAAGCCGGAGGACTTGTGATGACGACCGAATTCATCGCGCTCCTCGCCGCCTTCCTGCTGGTGCTGTTCCTGCTCGCCTGGCCGCTCGGCCGCTTCATCGCACGCGTCGCCGCCGAGGGCAGGGTGCCCGGCCTGGGCTGGGCCGCCGGCATCGAGCGCGCGCTGTACCGCCTGGCCGGTCCCGCTGCCACGGCCGCCCAGGGTTGGAAGGCCTACGCGCTGGCGCTGATCGCCTTCAATACCGTCGGCGCGCTGTTCGTCTACGGGCTGCAGCGCGTGCAGGCCTGGCTGCCGCTCAACCCCGAAGGCATGGCCAACGTCAGCCCGGACTCGAGCTTCAACACCGCGATCAGCTTCGTCGCCAACACCAACTGGCAGGGCTATAGCGGCGAGCAGACCATGAGCATCCTGACCCAGATGGTGGGCCTGGCCGGCCAGAACTTCTTCTCGGCCGCCACCGGCATGGCCGTCGTGTTCGCGCTGGTCCGCGGCTTCGCCGCACGCTCCAGCAGCGCGATCGGCAACTTCTGGGTCGACCTGACCCGCTCGACCCTGTACGTGCTGCTGCCGCTGTCGGTGATCCTGGCCGTGTTCCTGGCCGGGCAGGGCGTGGTGCAGAACCTGTCCGCCCATGTCGATGCACGCCTGCTCGAGCCGGTGACCTATACGGTCGAGACGAACGAGGCGCGTGCCGAGACCCAGGCGATCCCGATGGGCCCCGTCGCTTCGCAGGAAGCGATCAAGATGCTGGGCACGAACGGCGGCGGCTACTTCAACGCCAACTCCGCGCACCCGTTCGAGAACCCGAATGCGCTGACCAACTTCGCGCAGATGATCGCGATCCTCCTGATCCCGGCTGCCCTGTGCTTTACCTTCGGCCGCATGGTGGGCGACATCCGCCAGGGCTGGACCGTGCTGGGGACGATGACGCTGCTGTTCGTCATTGCCGCCATTGCCGCCGTCGCCGCCGAGCAGCAGGCCAATCCGCTATTGACACCGCTGGGTGTCGACCAGGTGGCCAGCAGCCTGCAGGCGGGCGGCAATATGGAAGGCAAGGAGACCCGCTTCGGCATCGCCGCCTCGAGCCTGTTCGCGGTGGTGACCACGGCCGCATCGTGCGGCGCGGTCAACGCCATGCACGATTCCTTCATGCCTCTGGGCGGCATGGTGCCGATGGTGCTGATGCAGTTCGGCGAGGTGATCTTCGGTGGCGTCGGCTCCGGCCTGTACGGCATGCTGGTGTTCGCGGTCCTGGCGGTGTTCATCGCCGGCCTGATGATCGGCCGCACGCCGGAATACCTGGGCAAGAAAATCCAGGCCTACGAGATGAAGATGGCCGCGCTGGTCATCCTGGTCACGCCCTGCCTGGTCTTGCTGGGCACCGCGCTGGCGGTGACCTCGGCAACGGGCACGGTCGGCGTGGCCAACCCGGGCGCGCACGGCTTCTCGGAGATCCTGTATGCGCTGACGTCCGCCGCCAACAACAATGGCAGCGCCTTCGCCGGCCTTTCCGCCAACACGCCTTTCTATAACACCTTGCTGGGCGTGGCGATGTGGTTCGGACGCTTCGCGGTGATCGTGCCGGTGCTGGCGATTGCCGGCTCGCTGGCCGCACGCCAGCGCCTGCCCGCCACCCCCGGCACCCTGCCTACCCACGGCCCCATGTTCGTCGGCATGCTCGCCGTTGTCGTCGTGCTGGTCGGTGTTCTCAACTACGTCCCGGCCCTGGCGCTGGGCCCGGTGGTCGAGCACCTTCAGCTGTTCGGAGAATGATATGGAAAATTCGATTTCCCAAAATCCCACCCAGGCGCCACGTGGCTCCCTGAGCCTGTTCGATTCCACGCTGGTCTGGCCGGCGATGATCGATTCGGTGCGCAAGCTCCATCCACGCACCCAGCTGCGCAGCCCGGTGATGTTCGTGGTCTACATCGGCAGCATCATCACGACCCTGCTGTGGTTCCAGGCGCTGGCCGGGCAGGGCGAAGCGCCCGCCGGCTTCATCCTGGCCACCGCCGTCTGGCTGTGGTTCACGGTGCTGTTCGCGAACTTCGCCGAAGCGCTGGCCGAAGGACGCAGCAAGGCGCAAGCGGCCTCGCTGCGCAGCCTGCGCCAGACCGTGACGGCCAAGAAGCTGGCCAACCCGAAGCATGGCGCGCCGTGGCACGCCTGCAAATCGGATGAGCTGCGCAAGGGGATGTTCTTCCTGGTAGAGGCGGGCGACGTGATTCCCGTGGACGGCGAAGTGGTCGATGGCGTGGCCTCGGTCGACGAGAGCGCCATCACCGGCGAATCGGCGCCCGTGATCCGCGAATCCGGCGGCGACTTCTGCGCCGTCACCGGCGGCACCCGCGTGCTGTCCGACTGGCTGGTGGTGCGCGTGTCGGCCAACCCGGGCGAGACTTTCCTCGACCGCATGATCGGCATGGTCGAAGGCGCGGCGCGCAAGAAGACGCCGAACGAGATCGCCCTGACGATCCTGCTGGTGGCCCTGACGATCGTGTTTTTGGTGGTGACCGTGACCCTGCTGCCGTTCTCGATCTTCGCGGTAGGCGCCCAGGGCAGCGGCCAGGCGGTGACCATCACCGCGCTGGTGGCGCTGCTGGTGTGCCTGATCCCGACCACCATCGGCGGCCTGCTGTCGGCCATCGGCGTGGCCGGCATGAGCCGAATGATGCAGGCCAATGTGATCGCGACCTCGGGCCGCGCGGTGGAAGCGGCCGGCGACGTCGACGTGCTCCTGCTCGACAAGACCGGCACCATCACCTTCGGCAACCGCCAGGCCGCCGCCTTCCTGCCGGCGCCGGGCGTGACCGAGGAAGAACTGGCCGACGTGGCGCAACTGGCCTCGCTGGCGGACGAGACGCCGGAAGGCCGCAGCATCGTGGTGCTGGCCAAGAACCGTTTCAATATCCGCGAGCGGGCGATGGAGGCCATGGGCGCGGTGTTCGTGCCGTTCACGGCGCAGACCCGCATGAGCGGCGTCGACCTGGGAGATGTTGGCAACCCGCGCCATATCCGCAAGGGCGCTGCTTCGGCCATTCGCCGGCACGTCGAGTCGATGGGCGCCGCCTGGCCCGGCGACGTCGAGCGTAGCGTCGACGAGGCCTCGCGCCGCGGCAGCACGCCGCTGGTGGTGGCCGACGGCGCGCGCGTGATGGGCGTGGTCGAGCTGAAGGACGTGGTCAAGGGCGGCATCCGCGAGCGCTTCGCCGAGCTGCGTCGCATGGGCGTCAAGACCGTGATGGTCACCGGCGACAACAAGCTGACGGCGGCGGCGATCGCGGCCGAGGCGGGTGTCGACGACTTCATCGCCGAAGCCACGCCGGAAGAAAAACTGGCCCTGATCCGCCGCTACCAGGCGGAAGGAAAACTGGTGGCGATGACGGGCGACGGCACCAACGACGCGCCGGCGCTGGCCCAGGCCGACGTCGCGGTGGCGATGAACTCGGGCACCCAGGCGGCGAAGGAGGCCGGCAATATGGTCGACCTGGATTCGAACCCGACCAAGCTGCTCGAGATCGTCGAGATCGGCAAGCAGATGCTGATGACGCGCGGCGCACTGACCACCTTCTCGATCTCGAACGACATCGCCAAGTATTTCGCGATCGTGCCGGCCATGTTCGTGGCCACCTATCCGAGCCTGGACGCGCTCAATGTCATGGGGCTGGCCAGCCCAGCGTCCGCGATCATGTCGGCCGTAATCTTCAATGCCCTGATCATCGTGTTCCTGATTCCGCTGGCGCTGCGCGGCGTGCGCTACCGCGCGATCGGCGCGGCCGCGCTGCTGCGCCGGAACATGTTGGTGTATGGCCTGGGCGGCCTGCTGCTGCCGTTCGCCGGCATCAAGCTGATCGACCTGGCGCTCGCCGCCTTCAACCTGACGTAAGGAGTTGTCATGCAATCGATTCTTCGCCCCGCGCTGGTGCTGTTCGCGGCGCTCACCCTGGCCTGCGGCGTGTTGTACCCGCTCTTGGTCACCGGCGTGGCCCAGGCCGCGTTTCCGGCCCAGGCCAATGGCAGCCTGGTCGAGAAGGACGGCCAGGTGGTCGGCTCGCGCCTGATCGGCCAGTCGTTCAGCGCCCCCGGCTACTTCTGGGGCCGTCCTTCGGCCACCGCGCCGATGGCCAATAACGGCGGCGGCTCGGGCGGCTCGAACCAGGGGCCGCTCAATCCGGCCCTGCACCAAGCTGTCAAGGGCCGCATCGCGGCGCTGCGCGCGCTCGATCCGGGCAACACGGCGCCGGTGCCGGTCGACCTGGTCACCAGTTCGGCCAGCGGCCTCGATCCCGAGATCAGCGTGGCTGCCGCGCGCTACCAGGCGGCGCGGGTGGCGCGTGCGCGCCAGTTGCCGGCGGAGCGGGTCGGCGCCCTGGTCGACGATCACACCGAGCGGCCTTTCCTGGGCCTGTTCGGCGAGGCGCGCGTGAACGTCCTGGCCCTGAACATGGCTTTGGACGCCGAAAGCGGGCATACTCGCTGAACCATGCCGCACGACCAACAGCGACCCGATCCCGATGCCTTGCTCGCCCAAATGCGCGAGGACGAGCGGCGCGCCGCGCGCGGCCGCTTGCGCATCTACTTCGGCGCCTCGGCCGGCGTCGGCAAGACCTACGCCATGCTGCAGGAAGCGAGAAAGCTGCAGGCCGAAGGGAAGGCGCCGCTGGTCGGCGTGATCGAGACCCACGGCCGTGCGGAGACGGCGCGCCTGCTCGACGGCCTCGAACTGCTGCCGCGGCGCCGCATCGACTACCGCGGCCGGCGGCTCGACGAGTTTGACCTCGACGCCGCCCTGGCGCGCGCGCCTTCCATCATCCTGGTCGACGAGCTGGCGCATTCCAATGCGCACGGCTCGCGCCATCCCAAGCGCTGGCAGGACGTCGAGGAACTGCTCGATGCCGGCATCGACGTGCTCACCACGGTCAATGTCCAGCACCTGGAGAGCCTGAACGACGTCGTTGGCGGCATCGCCGGCATCCGCGTCGCCGAGACGGTGCCGGACCGGGTGTTCGACGCGGCCCATGAGGTGATCATGGTCGACCTGCCGGCCGACGCGCTCCTGGCGCGCCTGAAGGAAGGCAAGGTCTACCAGCCGCAGCAGGCCGAACGCGCGGCCGGCAATTTTTTCAGGAAGGGCAACCTGATCGCGCTGCGCGAGCTGGCGCTGCGCCGCACCGCCGACCGGGTCGAAGGCGACGTGCGCGCCTGGCGCGAGCAGCAGTCGATCGATGCGATCTGGAAGACCGGCGCCGGCCTGCTGGTGTGCGTCGGGCCGGGAACGCTCGCCGAGCATGTGGTCAGGAGCAGCGCGCGCATGGCGTCCCAGCTCGGCGCCGGCTGGCATGCGGTGTACGTCGAGACGCCGCGCCTGGCCCGGCTGCCGGACGCCGCGCGCCGGCGCGCCATGGACACGCTCGCGTTGGCGGACAGCCTGGGCGCCACTACCGCCGTGCTGTCGGGGGACGACGTCGCGGCCCTCACCCTGGAATACGCGCGCGACCACAACCTGTCGCGCATCGCGCTGGGCCGTTCGGGTTCACCTTGGCCCTGGCGTCGCCGCACCGCGCGCCGCCTGGCGCGCCAGGCGGCCGGCGTCGACCTGGTCGAGATCGGCCAGCCGGCGGCGGCGCCCACTCCCCCGGCTTCCCCCGATGCGCCGCCACGGACCCGGCCACCATTGCTGCCGCATTTTCTTGCGGCCGGCGCCAGCATCCTGACGGCGATCCTGGCCACCCCGCTGCGGCCCTGGCTCGACCCGGTCAATATCGTCATGCTGTTCCTGCTGGTGGTGCTCTTGACGGCGATCCGCTTCGGGCGCGCGCCTTCGGTCACCGCCACCTGCGTCGGCGTGGCTGCCTTCGACTTCTTCTTCGTGCCGCCGCGCTTCGATTTCGCCGTCACCGACGTCCAGTACCTGGTCACCTTCAGCGTGATGCTGGCGGTGGGCCTGATCACCGGCCACCTGGCCGCCGGCCTGCGCTTCCAGGCGCGCGCCGCCGGCGAGCGCGAACGGCGGGTGCGCGCGCTGTACGAGTTCGCGCGCGAACTGTCCGGCGTGCTGGCGGCCTCGCAGGTGTTCGAGTCGAGCCGCGCCGTGATCCAGAACGCCTTCGGCGCCCAGGCCACCCTGCTGGTGCCGGATGCAGAAGGGCGGCTCGGTATGCCGCCGGCGGACGACGGTGGCCCGGCCGCCACGCTTCCAGCGAACGTCGATCCGGGTGTGGCGCAATGGGCCTTCGACCATGCGCAGCCGGCCGGTCTCGGCACCGATACCTTGCCGGCCAGTCCCTTGTTCTACCTGCCGCTGGTGGCGCCGATGCGCACCCGCGGCGTGCTGGCGATCGCGCCGGAAGGCGGGCGCTGGGTGCTTGCGCCCGAGCAGCGCCGCCAGCTCGACGCGCTGGCGGCGCTGGCCGCGATCGCGCTCGAGCGCGTGCACTACGTGGAGGTGGCCCAGGCCGCGCTGGTGAACATGGAGTCGGAGCGCCTGCGCAATTCGCTGCTGGCGGCCCTGTCGCACGACTTGCGCACGCCGTTGACGGCCCTGGTCGGGCTATCGGAATCGCTGCTTCGCGGCGAGGCGCTGCCGGACGCGCCGCGCGCATTGGCGCAGTCGCTGCACGACGAGGCAGTGCGCATGGGCACCCTGGTCGCCAACCTGCTCGACATGGCGCGCATCGAGAGCGGGGAAGTGCGCTTCAACCTGGAATGGCAGGCGCTGGAAGAAGTGGTCGGCAGTGCGCTGCGCGCCTGCGGCGCTGCCTTGCGCAATCATGGCGTCGCGGTGCGCCTGCCTTCCGATCTGCCCCTGGTGAAATTCGATGCGGTGCTGATCGAGCGGGTGCTGTGCAACCTGGTCGAGAATGCCGCAAAATATACGCCAAGCGGCGCGCGCATCGAGATCGCGGCCAGCCGGCGCGGCGCCTGGATCGACGTCACGGTCCATGACGACGGTCCGGGCCTGCGCCCGGGCAGCGAGGAAGCGATCTTCGAGAAATTCACGCGCGGCGAACGCGAGTCGGCCTTGCCCGGCGTGGGGCTGGGCCTGGCGATCTGCCGCGCGATCGTGGAGGCGCACGGCGGCACGATCCGGGCCTGCGACTCGCCGCTGGGCGGCGCCGGCTTCGTGTTCTCGCTGCCGGCCGGGACGCCGCCCGCGTTCGACATGCCTTCGATGGAAAGAGACGATGACTGATGCCCCCTGCGCCTTGCTGGTCGAGGACGAACCGCACATCCGCCGCTTCGTGCGCGCCGCCCTGGAGCAGGAGGGCTGGCAGGTGCACGAGTCGGTGAGCATGGGGCGGGGCCTGATCGACGCCGGCACGCGCCGGCCCGACCTGGTGGTGCTCGACCTCGGCCTGCCCGACGGCGACGGCATCGACTTCATCCAGGACGTGCGCAAGTGGTCGACGGTGCCGATCATCGTGCTGTCGGCGCGCGTGGCCGAGGGAGAAAAGATCCGCGCGCTCGACGCCGGCGCCGACGACTATCTGACCAAGCCCTTCGGCACCGGCGAACTGCTGGCGCGCGTGCGCGCCACCTTGCGCCGCCAGCGCCAGGCTGGCGCCGCTGGCGATGGTACGATCCATTTCGGCGACGTGACCGTCGACCCGCAGGCGCGCGCGGTCACCCGCAACGGCGAACATGTGCACCTGACGCCGACCGAGTACCGCCTGCTGTCGGTGCTGGCCGCTAACGCCGGCCGAGTGATGACCAATCCCCAGTTGCTGCGCGCCGTCTGGGGACCGGGGCATGCGGAGAGCGGCCACTACCTGCGCATCTATATGGGCCACCTGCGCCACAAGCTCGAAGCCGATCCGGCCCAACCGCGTCACCTGTTGACCGAAACCGGCGTGGGCTACCGGCTGTGGCTGGGGCAGTGAGCGTATGAAGACTGCCTGGCGCTTCCTCCGGGCGTCATCGCAGGGTGACCGACAATATGGAGCGCTATTGGTTTAAGATGGTCTTTTTCACCACACCGTCACGGAACATCGATGCGACTTCATCCCCTTGCCCTGGCCGCCAGCGCCGTCGTCCTCACCCTGTCACAGGCAGCGCATGCCCAGCAGCCGTCCGCCATTTCCGAAACCGCGCTGCGCGCGCACCTGTCGTTCCTGGCCGATGACCTGCTCGAAGGCCGCGGCACCGGCCAGCGCGGCGGCGACCTGACGGTGCGCTACCTCGAGACCCAGGCCGCCCTGATCGGCCTGAAGGAGATCCCCGGCGGCGGCTATCGCCAGAAGGTCGAGATCGAGGGCAGCAAGCTGGTCGAGGGCAGCGCCACCTTCACTGCCGGCGGCAAGACCATCAAGCCGGAACTCGGCAAGGGCATCGTGATGGGCACCAGGAGCGGCAAGGAGAACGTGGCCTTCGACGCGCCGCTGGTCTTCGTCGGCTACGGCGCCGCCGCGCCGGAAGAAAACTGGGACGACTACAAGGGCCTGGACGCCAAGGGCAAGATCCTGGTCATGATGGTCGACGATCCGCAGCCCACCGCCGAGGAACCGAACCGTTTCGCCGGCAAGGCCTATACCTGGTACGGCCGCTGGGTCTATAAATTCGAGGAAGCCGCGCGCCGCGGCGCCGCCGGCGTGCTGCTGATCCACACCACGCCGTCCGCCTCGTATCCGTGGAGCGTGCCGGCCAACGGCTTCGGCAACGAGCGCTTCGGCCTCAAGGGCAACGGCAATCCGATGGAGGGCTGGCTGCACGAAGACACCGCGCGCGAACTGTTCGCCGCCGGCGGCCATGACCTCGACAAGCTGCGGGCCCAGGCCGAACGGCGCGACTTCCGCCCGGTCGACCTGAAGGTGGCCGCGAAGGTCGCGCTGCGCTCGACCATCCGCCCGGTGGAACAGTTCAACGTGGTCGGCATCGTGCCCGGCAGCGACCCGAAGCTGAAGGAGCAGGCCGTGGTTTACTCCTCGCACTGGGATCACATGGGCATGATCGACGCCAAGCCCGGCGACGACCCGCAGGCCGACCGCATCTACAACGGCGCGATCGACAATGCATCCGGCACCGCCGCGCTGCTGGCGATGGCGGCCGAAGCCGTCAAGAAGCCGGCCAAGCGCACCCAGATCTTCCTGTGGCCGGCGGCCGAGGAGCAGGGGCTGCTGGGCGCCGCCGCCTACGTCGCCAAGCCGGTGTGGCCGCTCGCGCAGACCGCCGCCGACCTGAACCTGGACAGCCTGAACTTCGTGGGCCGCACCAAGGACATCGGCGTGGCCGGCGCCGAGCGCAGCTCGCTGTACGAAACCTCGCAGCAGGTGGCGAAATCGATGGGCCTGAAGATCGCGCCGGCCGTGCCCGACCTGTCGGGCGCCTACTTCCGCGCCGACCACTTCGCCTTCGCGAAGGCGGGCGTCCCGGCCTTCAACGTGGGTTCGGCCGTGTTCTCGGGCGACGGCCACTTCGAGTTCGAGCACCACCAGCACGAGTCGAGCGCCAACATCAAGGGTTTCAAGGAGCACTACCACCAGGTCAGCGACGAGTACCAATCGGAATGGGACCTGTCGGGCATGGTGCAGCAGGCCCAGTTCACGCTCAACCTCGGCTATGCGGTGGCCAATGCGCCGGCCATGCCGACCTGGAAGAAGGGCGAGGCCTTCGGCAGCGTAAAACGCTGATTCGAACGTCGGGCTAGGCGGCGCCGGCCGCCGCCAGGATTTTTTCAAGCTCGCCCATGTCGACCGGCTTCACCAGGTGATGGTCGAAACCGGCGTTGCGGCTGGCCTCGCGGTCCTGGGCCTGGCCGTAACCGGTGACCGCCACCAGCAGCGCCCCTGAGGTGGCCGGCAGCGCGCGCAGGCGGCGCGCCAGTTCGTGGCCGTCCATGCCGGGCAGGCCGATGTCGAGCAGGCAGGCGTCGGGCGCGAACGTCTCGGCGCGCGCCAGCGCCGCGAACGGGTCGTGCTCGACCGCGACTTCGTGGCCGGCGGCGCCGACGTACATCGCCAGCACCTGGGCCGCGTCGACGTTGTCGTCCACCACCATCACCTTCAGGGCGGGCGCCGACGTCGCCGTCGCCGCGTCGAACCCGGCGTCGGGCGCGCCGGCCCGGCGCTCGGCGCAGCGCGGCAGGGTCACCGTGAAGGTGCTGCCCTGGCCCTGGCCGGGACTCTCCACCGCCACGCTGCCGCCGTGCAGCTGGACCAGGCTGCGCACCAGCGCCAGCCCGATGCCCAGGCCGCCCTGGGTGCGGTCCGGCGTGCGCTCGCCCTGCACGAACATCTCGAAGGCGCGATCCAGCTCGTGCGGCAGCATGCCGATGCCGTTGTCGGCCACCACGATGCGCAAGGTCTTCTCGTCGAGTTCGAGCGCGACCCTCAGCTCGCCTGCTGCCTGCGTGAACTTGACCGCGTTGTGCAGCAGGTTGCCGACCACCTGCACCAGGCGCTTGCGATCGCCCATCACCCAGGCCGGCGCCGGCAGCAGTTCCGTCTGCAGATGGTGCCGCTTCTGGCGCAGCGGTTCGCCCACCTGTTCCAGCGCCTCCAGCACCACTTCGTTGATGTCGATGCGGGCCTTGGACAAGGCCACCAGGCCACGCGTCACGCGCGACACGTCCAGCAGGTCGTCGACCAGGCCGGCCATATGGCGCGCCTGGCGCGCGATGATGGCGCTGATCTGGCGCGTGCGTGCCGGATCGAGATTGTCCTGGCCCAGCAACTGGGCGCCGGAGGCGATCGGCGCCAGCGGGTTTCTCAGCTCGTGCGCCAGCATGGCCAGGAATTCGTTCTTGCGGCGGTCGGCTTCGCGCAATCCTTCCTCGGCGTTGACGCGGTCGGTGACGTCCTGGATGGTGCCGCGCACCGCCGTCACCCGGCCCTCGGCGTCGTGCACCGCTTCGCAGTGCAGGTCGATCCAGATGCGGTGGCCATCGCCGTGCAGCACCTGCAGCTGCAGGCGGCCATTGCCGCCGTCGCGCTCCAGCTCTCGCAGCAGGACGTCGACTTTTTCCCACGACTCCTCGGGCAGCACGGTGCCGCGCTGCTGCGCGTAGGGCGGCAACTCGCGCCCGTAGATGTAAGGCACCGATTCGGAGGTCTCGACCGCGCCGGTGGCCAGCGTCAGATGCCAGGTGCCGAAGCGCGCCATGCGGTGCGCGTCGCGCAGCTCGGCTTCCTTGACCGCCAGCGCCTGGGCGCGCTCGCCCAGCAGGCGCGATGCGGCGCCGATCGCCTCGGCCACTTCGGCGGTCTCCTTGACGTAGGTCTGGGTGAAGCGCGGCGGATCTTCTCCCTTGCCCAGGGCCACCGCCGGCGCGGTGAGGCCCTGGACCGAACTGGCCAGCCGCCCGCCGATCTGCCAGGCCAGCCACAGGCCGATCGCGAACAGCAGGGTGACGCCGGTCAGGAGCGCCGCCAGCGGCTCGAACAGGGTCTGGTTCAGGTTCGCGCGCGGCACGCCGATCGCCACGTGCCAGCCGGTGGTGCGCGAGCGCGAATAGAAGGTCAGGAGGGTCGTGCCTTCCTGCGAGACCGAGGGCACGATCCCTTCGCGCGCGTTTTGAAGGGCGCGGTACAGCGGATCGGTGACGCGCTTGCCGACGAATAGTTCGGGGCTGAGGTTGCGCGCGAAGATGATGCCGGCGGCGTCGACCACCGAGGCGCGCGCGCCGTCCGCCACCGCCTTCGGCGAGAGCATGTCGTCGAAGTAGCCGGGCCGCACCCCGACGCTCAGCACGTAGGCGACCTGGCCGTCGACCAGCACCGGGACGTCGAGGCTGACTGTGGGACGCTTGAGCACCGCGCTGGTGAACACGTTCGAGACCGAAGGCTTGCCGTTGGCGAATACGGATGCCAGCTGCTCGGTGGGTTCGATCGGGAGGTTGGCGCCATAGGGACGGCTGGTGTTGAAGATCTGCTGTCCGCTGCGGTCGCGCAGGACGGCGCTCATGTCCGGACCGGCCAGTTGCAGGGCTTCGCGCGCCTGGCGGTGCGCGCGCTCGAAATCGGCGCTTTGCAGCGCATCGAAGGTGGACAGGGTCTGGGCGATCGCCTGCGCCTGCAGCAGCTTGCTGTCGACGGTGTGCACCAGCGCGCGCACGGTCTGCATGGTGTTGCGTTCGTACTGGGCGCGGCTCTTGCGGTATTGGTCGATGAACAATAGCGACGCGCCGACCACGCCCGGCAGCAGGGTCGCCAGGACGAGCCAGAGCAGGTAGGCCCGCAGCGGCCTGCGGGTCATGGTGGAGGAGGCGCCAGTCACATTGCTTTCCAGAACGTTCAAGTGAGCGATTCTACGCGTAAACGGATCGATCCACACTGGCGTTCGTGTGGGCGCGTGGCGCCGTGGAGTCAGCGGCGGGTGCGGTGGAACAAGGTCTTGTAGTAGATGACCGTCGCGTGCCAGCGGCCGTTGGGCGTGCAGGCATATTCGGGCAATTCTCCTGCCCGCTGGTAGCCGCACTTCCAGTACAGCGCTTCGGCGTCGGAGCCGGCCGCCGTATCGAGGAACAGCAGGCCACGGCGCAGCGCCAGCGCCTCGATTTCGAGCGCCTGCATCAGGGCGGTGCCGATACCCTGGCGGCGCTCGGTACAGTGCACCAGCACCTTCTGCACCTCGGCGCGGTTGGCGCCGTTGGGTTTCATGCACAGGTCGAGCTGGGCGCTGCCGACGATCGCGCCGCCGCGCTCGGCCGCCAGCAGCACGCGCCGTCCCGCGCCGACCTCGTCCGCCACTCCCTGCCAGTAGGCGTCCAGCAGTTCCTGATCCAGTCCGTTGAGAAAGCCCAGCGAATGGCCATCGGCGACGGCGTCGAGCAGCAGCGTGGCCAGTTGCGGCCTGAATTCGGCGATTGCGCGCGGGTCGAGTCGGCGGATGATCATGAAGGGCTCCTGGTTAAGTGAAAGGGCGCCGGCGCGGCGGAATCTTATTTCCTAAGCACAATGTATGCCAATAAACATGGGGCGTCATCGACATGCGGGTCAAACACGTTGCAACCGCGCCATAGTTAGCACGGAAAATCAGAAAAATTTACAGTTCTTGACAGTTGTCCATCGACAGCGAGAAGTGCCGCTTGTACTGTATTTCCTGTCAGAAATTCAAACAATCCGGTCAAACTGGAAAAGAGGAAAAGATGGAAGCGAGCAACGAAAACGAGGTGCTGTCTTTCCGCCTCGGAAAGGAAGAATACGCGATCAGCATCCTGAAGGTGCAAGAGATCCGTGGCTACGAAACCCCGACCCGCCTGGCCAGCGCACCCGACTACCTGAAGGGCATCATCAACCTGCGCGGCGCCATCGTTCCGATCGTCGACATGCGCCTGAAGTTCGGCATCGGCGAGCCGGTGTATGACGCTTTCACGGTGGTGATCATCCTGAACATCGAGCATCACGTGATCGGCATGGTGGTCGACAGCGTCTCGGACGTGGTGACCCTGAGCCCGGACCAGGTCCGGCCCGCCCCCGAGATGCAGGCCACGCTGGACGGCAACTGCCTGCTCGGCCTGGGCACCGTGGACGAGCGGATGCTGATCCTGCTCGATATCGACAAACTGATGCAGTCCGACGAGCTCGGACTCGTGGCCGCGCTGCCGCGCGCTGCCTGAGAGAGAAACCACCATGAAACTCGCAAACCTGAATATCGGAAAACGGCTCGCCCTGGGCTATGGAGTGATCTGCGCCATGCTGGTGGCGATGATCGTGATGAGTAACGCGATGCTGGGCCGGATCAATGCCGGCACCGACGAGATCGTCCACGGCCGGATGCCGCGCATCGAGCTGACCAACAGGATGCAGGCCGAGGTCAACGACATCGCGATCGCGCTGCGCAATATGATGCTGAGCAGCGACGCGGCGGACCATGCGCGCCAGGTGGATGCCATCATGACGTCGCGTAAGGCGATCGACGATATCCTGGTCCAGATGAAGGATGCGCTGGCCAACCCGAAAGCGGTCGAGCTGCTCGAACAGATGAGCAAGGAAGCCGCGCTGTACAAGACGGGCCAGGATGCGATGATCAAGCACATCGCCGCCGGCGACACGGAGGCGGCGCACGCGCTGCTGTCGGACGACTTGCGTCCGCTGCTGCGGCGGCTCAAGCAGGCGACCGGCGAACAGATCGCGCTGCAGAACGAGATCGCCAGCCAGGCGGCGCTCGAGGCCGAGGCCACCTACCGCAGCACCAGCATGCTGATGTGGGGCCTGGGCGGCGCCGCCCTGGCGCTGGCGGCCCTGGTGGCATGGCTGATCACCCGTTCCATTACGCAGCCCCTGGGGCGTGCGCTGGAAGTGGCCAATACCGTGGCCGCCGGCGACCTCACCAGCCGCATCGAGGTCACCACGCGCGACGAGACCGGCCAGCTGCTGCAGGCGCTCAAGACCATGAACGAGAGCCTGGCGCGCACCGTCGGCACCGTGCGCGTGGGCACCGATACCATCGCGGTGGCGGCCGGCCAGGTGGCGGTCGGCAGCCAGGACCTGTCGAGCCGCACCGAGCAGCAGGCCTCGGCGCTGGAAGAAGCGGCATCCTCGATGGAAGAGCTGACCTCGACCGTGCGCCAGAACGCCGACAATGCGCGCCAGGCCAATGTGCTGGCCGACGCCGCATCGAGCGTGGCGGCCCGCGGCGGCGCCGTGATCGCGCAGGTGGTGGGCACCATGGATGCGATCAACGCCTCGTCGAGCAAGATCAACGACATCATCGGCGTCATCGACGGCATCGCCTTCCAGACCAATATCCTGGCGCTGAATGCGGCGGTGGAGGCGGCGCGCGCCGGCGAGCAGGGCCGCGGCTTTGCGGTGGTGGCGAGCGAGGTGCGCAACCTGGCCCAGCGCTCGGCGGCGGCGGCCAAGGAGATCAAGGGGCTCATCGGCGACTCGAGCGGCAAGGTGGCCGACGGCAGCCGCTTGGTGGCCCAGGCCGGCGCCACGATGGTGGAGATCGTCGACAGCGTGCGCCGCGTGACCGACATCATGGGCGAGATCAGTTCGGCCAGCCTGGAGCAGACCGAGGGCATCGAGCAGATCAACGTGGCGGTGGCGCAGATGGACGAGGGCACGCAGCAGAACGCGGCCCTGGTCGAGGAAGCGGCGGCCGCGGCCGCGGCGCTGCGCGAGCAGTCGACCCGGCTGGCGCAGGCGGTGGCGGTGTTCCGGATCGACGGCGAGCAGATGCTGGCGGCGTCGACCGCTTCGGTGGACGTGGCGCCGGTGCGGCCAGTGCTGGGCTTGAGCAAGGCGCCCGCGCGACCGGCTGCGGCGAAACCGAAGGTGACAGTGAACGCGGGCGAGTGGGAAGAATTCTGATTCGCCGGACGTGTTCATCGAGGCAGGCTGCGGCCTGCCTTTTTTTTGACCGTGGGTTTCGGTCCACGAAAAACTTGCTATCCGTCTATAAATATCGCCTTTGCATCCATAACCTGCCTTTATTGAAGTCTGTACATCGCCAGCAAGAATATCTGACTTTAACCTTTTTCAAATTGGAAATAGGTATTAACTTTTTATAAAGTCGGATCAAATTTATGAAACTGCAGAACCTCAACATCGGCAAGCGACTGGGCCTCGGCTTCGGCGCCATCGGCCTGATGCTGGTCTTGATGCTGGGCCTGAGCAACGTCATGCTCGCCCGCGTCAATGACGGCACCCGCCTGCTCGTCACCAACCGCATCCCCGTCATCGAACTGACCGCACGGCTCGAATCCGAAAACAACAATATCGCGATCGCCCTGCGCAATATGATGCTCAACGCCGATGCCGCCGACCGCCAGAAGCAGGTCGACCAGATCATGGCTTCGCGCAAGATCATGGACGAGATGCTGGCCGCGCTGCGCAGCACGATCGTCACGCCCCAGGGGCGCGAGATCCTGGATCGGATGGACGGCGCGAGCGCCAGCTACCTGGCCGGCCAGGAGCAGCTGCTCAAGCTGATCGCCGCCGGCGACGATGAAGGCGCCCGCACCTATCTGGCGCGCGAACTGCGCCCGGTCCTGGCCCGGCTAAAGGGCGCCACCGCCGAGCAGATCAAGCTGCAGAAGGAGCGCAGCGTGCGCGCCGGCATCGAGGCCGAAGACACCTACCGCAGCACCACCTGGCTGATGTCGATCGTGGGCGCGCTGGCGCTGGCGCTGGCCGCCGTGGTGGCATGGTCGATCACGCGCTCGATCACCCGGCCCATGCAGCGCGCGCTGGAGGTGGCCAATACCGTCGCCGCGGGCGACCTCACCAGCCGCATCGAGGTCACCACGCGCGACGAAACGGGCCAGCTGCTGCAGGCGCTGAAGACCATGAACGAGAGCCTGGCGCGCACCGTCGGCACCGTACGCGTGGGCACCGATACCATCGCGGTCGCCGCCGCCCAGGTGGCGTCGGGCAGCCAGGACCTGTCGAGCCGCACCGAGCAGCAGGCTTCGGCGCTGGAAGAAACCGCCTCGTCGATGGAAGAACTGACCTCGACCGTCAAGCAGAACGCCGACAACGCGCGCCAGGCCAACAAGCTGGCCGAATCGGCATCGAACGTTGCCGCGCGCGGCGGTGAAGTGATCCACCAGGTGGTGCACACCATGGACCAGATCAACGCCTCGTCGACCAAGATCACCGACATCATCGGCGTGATTGACGGCATCGCCTTCCAGACCAATATCCTGGCGCTGAATGCGGCGGTCGAAGCGGCCAGGGCCGGCGAGCAGGGCAGGGGCTTTGCCGTTGTGGCGAGCGAAGTGCGCAACCTGGCCCAGCGCTCGGCCGCGGCGGCCAGGGAGATCAAACAGCTCATCGGCGATTCGAGCGGCAAGGTGGCCGATGGCAGCCGGCTGGTGGCCGAGGCGGGCGCGACGATGCAGGAGATCGTCGAGAGCGTACGCCGCGTGACCGACATCATGGCCGAGATCAGCGCCGCCAGCCAGGAGCAAACCGCCGGCATCGAACAGATCAACGGCGCGGTGGCGCAGATGGACGAAGGCACGCAGCAGAATGCCGCCCTGGTGGAAGAAGCGGCCGCGGCGTCGGCCTCGATGCAGGAGCAGGCGGCCAGGCTGGCACAGGCGGTGGGAGTGTTCCGGATCGATGGCGAACAGGCGCGGGCGGCGGCCCCGCAGCGTGTCATGGTGGCGCCGCAGCGCGTGCCGAGGGCCGCACCGAGGGTCGTGCCGGCACGGACGGCTGCGCAGCCGGCAGCGTCCAGGAACAAGGCGTCCGTCGCATCGGGCGAATGGGAAGAGTTCTGAGTTTTGGAGACTGAGAAGACAACGGCAAGCCTTGGCTTGCCGTTTTTTTTGTCATATTTGACATTAGTGGTGTCATAAAATTTGCATATCGTCCAGAAAACGTAACAATCAGGCCAATACCCGCATTTTGTTATCGTGCACACATCGTCATAGTCCGCACTAGAACTTACTCTAATTTCCGATTTGCAATATCTATTATTAGACTGGAAAGAGGAGCACACATGAAGTTAGCAAACCTGAGTATCGGCAAGCGCCTGGCGCTGGGTTTCGGCGCCGTCAGCCTGATGCTGGTGCTGATCAGCGCCCTGAGCAACGCCTCCATCCTGCGCCTGAACAACGGCACCAGGGAGATCGTCGAGCACCGCATCCCGGCCATCGAGATGAGCAACCGGATCGACGCCCAGATCAACATCATCGCCATCTCCGTCCGCAATATGATGCTCAACGCCGATCCGGCCGACCGCGGGCAGCAGATGCAGGCGATCGACAACGCGCGCAAGGTGATGACCACGACCCTGGCCGAGATCGAGCCGACCCTGATGGCGCACGCCGAATCGATCGGCATCCTGCGCCGCATGGAAGCGGCCAGCGCCAGCTACCTGGCCGGCGCCGACCAGCTGGTCAAGCTGATCCAGGCAGGCGAGGACGAGCAGGCCAGGGCTTATCTGGTCAATGAGCTGCGTCCGCGCCTGGCTGCCCTGCAGGAGGCCACCGCCGCCGAACTGACATTGCAAAAGCAGTTCAGCACGGCGGCGGCGCAGGACGCGACCGCGACCTACGGCAGCACCATCCGCCAGACCTGGGGCCTGGGGCTGTTCGCGCTGGCGCTGGCCGCGGGCATCGCCTTCTGGATCACGCGCTCGATCACGCGACCGGTGGCGCGCGCGCTGGAAGTGGCCAATACCGTTGCCGCGGGCGACCTCACCAGCCGCATCGAGGTCACCACCCGCGACGAAACGGGCCAGCTGCTGCAGGCCCTGAAGACCATGAACGAAAGCCTGGCGCGCACCGTCGGCGCCGTGCGCGCCGGTACCGACACCATCGCGGTGGCGGCCGAGCAGGTCGCCGCCGGCAGCCTGGACTTATCAAGCCGCACCGAGCAGCAGGCCGGCGCGCTGGAAGAAACCGCGTCGTCGATGGAAGAGCTGACCTCGACCGTGCGCCAGAACGCCGACAATGCGCGCCAGGCCAACAAGCTGGCCGAATCGGCGTCCGGCGTGGCCGCGCGCGGCGGTGACGTCATCCACCAGGTGGTCGACACGATGGACGAGATCCAGGCTTCTTCCAGCAAGATCAGCGACATCATCGGCGTCATCGACGGCATCGCCTTCCAGACCAATATCCTGGCGCTGAATGCGGCGGTGGAAGCGGCGCGGGCCGGCGAGCAGGGACGTGGCTTCGCAGTGGTGGCGACCGAGGTGCGCAACCTGGCCCAGCGCTCGGCGGCGGCGGCCAAGGAAATCAAGGTGCTGATCGGCGACTCGAGCGACAAGGTGGCCAATGGCAGCCGCTTGGTGGCCCAGGCCGGCGCGACGATGGAGGAGATCGTCGACAGCGTGCGCCGCGTGACGGACATCATGGCCGAGATCAGTGCGGCCAGCCTGGAGCAGACCGCCGGCATCGAGCAGATCAACGGCGCGGTGGCGCAGATGGACGAAGGCACGCAGCAGAACGCGGCCCTGGTGGAGGAAACCGCCGCCGCATCGAATGCGATGCAGGAGCAGGCGTCCAAGCTGGCGCAGGCGGTGGCGGTATTCCGGATCGCCGCCGGTCCGGTAGTCGAAGCGCCAAGGTCCGTCGGCCACGCGCCGGCGCGCAAGCGTCCGGCGGTCAGCGGCCCTGCGGCGGCGCCGGCGTTCTAAAGAAACCGAACGACCAAAGAAAAACGGCAAGCCGCTAGGCTTGCCGTTTTTTTGCGCTTCAAGCCAGGTGGCGAGCACCCGGCTTGAGACAACGTCGATTAGAACGAGTGACGCACGCCGATGTTGTAGACCTGTGGGTCCGAACCGAAGGCGTTTGCAGGCATGGCGATCGGGCTGCCCGAGCCGGCCAGCGAGAACACGCCGGTGCTGTTGTTGCGCAGCTTGGCGTACGAAGCGTACACGTTGGTGCGCTTCGACAGGGTGTAGGTGTAGGCCAGGGTGATTGCCTTGCCTTCTGCATCGCCGACTTCCTGCTCTTGCTGCTGGTAGTTCAGGTAGACGCGGTTGGCGCCGAAGCCGTACGACACGCCGGCGTTCATCTGCTCGTACTTGTTGTTGATGCCGCCAGCCAGTTCCGGATCCGAAGCCAGGTAGCCGCCGCGGATTTCGAAGTCGCCGAACTTGTAGCCCAGGCCGACGCCGTATTCCTTGCTGTCGCCCGATGGCAGGTCTTCCTTGTTCTGATAGGCGGCGCCGACGTAGAAGCCTGCGTTCGCGTATTCCAGCGACACGCCGGTGATGTCGCCGGTGTCTTGCGTGGCGGTCTCGTTACGCTCGCCGGCGCCGTAGGCTGCGCGCAGGGTGAAGCCGTTCAGGGCGTTGCTCTGGTAGTTGACCGAGTTGTCCAGGCGGCGGGTCAGGCGGGTAGCGCTGAATGCAACCAGGTTCGAGCCGTAGAAGCCCTGGCCCAGGGTGTCCGAAGCGCTGGCGACGGCAGCGATCGGGCCGTATTCACGGCCGACGGTCACGGTACCGAAGGCGCCTTGCAGGCCGACCACGGCGCGGCGGTCGAACAGACGCGAGTTGGTCGCGCCGGTGTCGGCGGCGACAGCGGCTTCGATGTTGAACAGTGCTTTCAGGCCATTGCCCAGGTCTTCAGTACCGCGGAAGCCCAGACGGCTTGCCGACTGGGTGCCCGACGAAACGACGGTACGGCTGCTTTCGCCTGGCGCATCGGTGTTTTCGACGCCGATCGAGGCGTCGATCATGCCGTACATGGTGACGCTGGTTTGTGCTTGGGCGACCAGCGGCAGTGCCGACACGAGGGCGATGGCAAGAATTTTGTGCTTCATGGATGTCTCTCCAGTGTTTGTTTGTGAAATAGCCTATCCATGATGACATGCCAGACGGACATTTGTCATCGGTCCGCGCCCAATCGGAACGGGGTCGAAACCCCCAATTGACAAGCGCAGATCGTCCTTGTGTGACAGCGTTTTCATAGGAGAACCCTGTATTGGCGGGGTTTCCGGGAGAGGCGCAAAGGGGAGGGCGATGCTTACAAATTGTTGCCTAAAGTTAACTTATTGCGTTGCAATAACGCCACATATTCGCTCTTGACGCCTGTTGCAGTGCGCAATAACGGTGCGACCCCATGTCTGCTGGGGTACGGGAAGAAGCAGCCGGCGATACCTGTCGGGACACGGCGCCCGGCTGTTGCCGAACACAAACTGGCGATTCACATATTTGTCATTGCACTATGCATATGCGTTTTTTTTGCACCGCAGTAGTGCATCGCCATCGGCCAATCTGGCGCGATTTCGCGCATGGGACTTGACAGAAGCCTCGATACTTAAATCGGTATCGGAGCGCCAGAAAAATTGATTGGAACGTTCTCGATGCGCCGCCTACCATCATTGTCGAGCAGCATATAAATACAGCCGGATACCGGCATATAACGACAAAGGAGACATATGAAACGGTATGCACCGGGCTTCGTCACGCCCGTACTTTCCCCCGCCTCTCGTTCCTCCCACCGCCGCTTCGCCGTGCGCCCACTGCGCGCCACCGTCGCCGCCCTTGCCGGCGCCGGCTTGCTGAGCGCCGCCAGCGTGGGCGCCCAGGAAACCGTCCCCGCCGGCACCGCCGCGAGCGCGCCGTCGAATGTCGAAAACAATGGCGCCCGCGCCGAAGACGACCGCAACGCCGCCGTGGTGACGGTCACCGGCACCCGCCAGGCCGCCCAGAGCGCCCAGGCCATCAAGCGCAATGCCGAACAGCTGCTCGACTCCATCGTCGCCGACGACATCGGCAAGTTCCCCGACAAGAACGTGGCCGAGATCCTGGGCCGGGTGCCGGGCGTGCAGGTGATCCGCCAGAACGGCGAAGCCGGCAACGTCGTGATCCGCGGGCTGGGCGGCATCGTTACCCTGTACAACGGTCGCGAGATGTTCACCGCCGCCGGCCGCAGCCTGTTCCTGGCCGACGTGCCGGTGGCGATGCTGCAGCGGGTGGACGTCTATAAATCGCAGGGCGCCGACATGGTCGAAGGCGGCACCTCGGGCGTGATCGACGTGCGCACCAACCGTCCGTTCGACTTCAAGGGTTCCCAGGCCGCCTTCAATGTGCGCGGCGAGCACCGCGACAAGGCCGACAAGGTCGATCCGAACGTATCCAGCTTGCTGTCGAACCGCTGGAAGACCGGCGTCGGCGAGATCGGCGTGCTGGGCGGCCTGTCTTACCAGCGTGGCCGCTATCACGACGAAACCGCCTTCGTGGGCGAACCGCGCACCCTCGACAGCGGCGTGATCGGCGCGCCGTCGATGGGCCGGGTGATGACGGGCGGCGACCGCGAACGCCTGGCCGGCAACCTGTCGGTCCAGTGGCGGCCGACGCAAGACCTCGAGGTCTATGCCGAGAGCTTCTCGACCAGGATCGAGCACGATTCGCAGAGCATCTTCTTTGTTGGCGACCTGCCGATCAACAATCCGGGATCGACCGTCACCACGATGCCCGGCTCGAACTACCTGGGTTCGATCAGCCATCCGGACGTGAATACCTTCACCCTGAGCTCGACCCAGGCGCGGCGCGAGGTCGCCGAGACCCACCAGGCGGCGGTCGGCGCGATCTGGAAGGCGATGCCCGGCGTGCGCGTGAGTACCGAGCTGGTTCGCACGATCAGCAAGCACGGCATGAAGAACCCGATCCTGGACACCGTGATGGACCGCGCCAAGGCCATCCACGCCGAGGTGCGCGACGGCGGCGGCTACCTCGAGTACCCGGGCACCGATATGACGGACCCCGCCAACTGGACCATGTTCGCCCTGTTCGACAACCACAACCGCTCGCGCGGCGCCGCCAACGACTGGCGCGGCGACGTGGCCTGGACGCCGGAGAACGATGGCTTCTTCAGGGAACTCAGCGGCGGCGTGCGCTACGCCGAACGCGACGCCACCTTCGTCCACGAACTGAATGGCCACTCGCCGGCGCCAAATTTGTGGTCGCCGAACGCCGTCCGGGTGACCGACTTCCCGGGCCTGAACTGCACCAGCCCCAAGACCGGCGGCAACTACGGAATGAACCAGTTCTATGCGCCCTGCATGGATTACCTGCTGGATCACACCGGCGACATCCGCCAGGCGATCCGCGGCGACCGCGATCCGCGGCCGGACAATCCGCAATCGTTCTATGCCGACCGCGAAAAGACCAGCGCCATCTACCTGAAGGCCAACTTCGGCTTCGACGCCTGGTCGCTGCCGATCGACGGCACCGCCGGCCTGCGTTACGTAAAGACCAGGCAGCGCATCAGCGGCTTCTCGGCGCTCGAGGGCGTGGTGTCGCCGACCACGGTCTCGTCCACCACCAGCGACGTGCTCCCGAGCCTGTCGATGCGCGCGCACTTCAGGCCGGACCTGATCGGCCGCCTGTCGGCCAGCAAGGCGATCGAGCGCGCGCCGTTCGCCGACTTCAACCCAGGCCTGGCCCTGTTCCCGTCGACCACCACGACCCTGGCCACCGGCACCGCCGGCAACCCGAACCTCAAGCCGCAAGAGGCGCGCAACGTCGACGTGGCGCTGGAATGGTATTTCGCGCCGGCCGGCTCGATCACCGGCACGCTGTTCCAGCACGATTACGACAACTACCTGCGCCGCAGCGCGCGGCCCGAGGTGCACGATGGCGACACCTATAACGTCAGCCGTCCCTATAACGCGGTCGAGGGCAAGCTGAAGGGAGCTGAACTGGCCTACCAGCAGTTCTATACCCAGCTCCCGGGCTGGCTGGGCGGTCTTGGCATGCAGGCCAACGTGACCTGGATGGATGGCGGCCTGGCCGAGGCGGACGGCACCATCAATACCTTCGCCGGCATGTCCAAGCTGTCGGCCAACGTGGTCGCCCTGTACGAGTACGGCAAGTGGTCGGCGCGCCTGGCCTACAGCTGGCGCGACAAGTTCACCGCCGAGTACAACTACCGCGCGCTGCCATACAACATCGTCGTCGATCCGCTCAAGACCCTGGACGCTTCGGTGTCGTACAAGCTGACCGACAGCCTGACCCTGACCCTGGACGGCAGCAACCTGCTGGACCAGTCCTACCACGACTATCACAGCGTGCCGCAGCTGCCGCGCGACGTGCGCCGCTATGACCGGGTGGTGGGGCTGGCGCTCAGGTGGCGTAACTGAAGGGCGATGAACGTGCACACGCAAAAGCTCTCGACCCTCGAAAAAGTCGGTTTCGGCGCCGGCGACATGGCGCTCAATGTGGTGATCTCGTCGATGATGTTGATCATCACCTTCTTCTATACCGACATCTACGGCCTGCGCACGGCCGACCTGGCGGCGCTGTTCGTCGCCGTGAAAGTGGTGGGGGCGGTCGCCGACCTCGTGATGGGGCAGGTCAATGATGCGGTGCTGACGCGCTGGGGGCGCTACCGCCCATGGCTGCTGCTGCTCGCGCTGCCCTATGGCCTGTCGGTGTTCCTGGTATTCAGCACGCCCGACTGGGGCTATGACGCGAAGCTGGTCTGGGCCTACGCCAGCTACATCCTGATGACGCTGATGACGGCCGGCGTGGGCATCCCCTATATCTCGCTGATCAGCGGCCTGACGTCCGACCCGCAGCAGCGCCTGTCGGCCAACGGCTACCGCCTGTTCTTCGCCAAGGTCGGCGCCTTCATGGTGACCATCGTGGTGCCGCTGCTGGCCAATGAATGGGGCGGCGCCGATCCGGCGGCCGGCTACCAGGCCGCGATGGCGGTGATGGCGGCGGTGGGCGTGCTGCTGTTCGCCTTCTGCTTCTTCACCACCACCGAGCGCGTGGTGCACAAGGTCGAGAAGCAGCCTTTGACCGAGCAGGTGCGGGTGCTGATGCAGAACGACCAGTGGCTGATCCTGTGCGCCGTGTGCGTGACCGGCACCATCGGCTACGTGATCCGCGGCTCGGTGGCGATCTACTACGCCAAGTACTATTTGCACGGCGATACCGCCACCGTCTCGGCGTTTCTGTCGACCGGCGTGGCGGCGGCGATCCTGGCCATGGTGGTGTCCACCTGGACCACCAAGTTCTATTGCAAGGTCAAGCTGTTCCGCAATTCTCAGATCATGGTCGCGGTGCTCAGCCTGATGCTCTACTTCCTGGTGCAGCCCGGCGACATGGCGCTGGCCTTCGCGCTGTACTTTTTATTGTCGCTGGTGGTCGACCTGCATGCGCCGGTGTTCTGGTCGGCGATTGCCGAGACCATCGACTATGGCCAGGTCAAGACCGGCAAGCGCGTCTCGGGCTTCGCCTTCGGCGGCATCTCGGTGTGCCAGAAGGCCGGCATGGCCATCGCCGGCGGCCTGGTCGGGGTGCTGCTCGACGTGTTCCAGTACCAGCCGAACCAGGAGCAATCGGCGCTGGCGCTGCAGGGCATCGCGCTGATGCTGTCGGTGATCCCGGGATTCTTTCACTTCCTGATGGGGCTCCTGATGTTCAAGTACCGGATCAGTGACGACTATTACAGCGCCGTCAAGGAAGACATGCGCGCCCAGGGCTACGCCACCACCTGAATCACGAATCGAGAAACCACATGCCAGAGACGATCCTGACACCCCTGATCGAGCAACGCGCCGATCCCTATATCTACAAGCACAGCGACGGCTATTACTATTTCACGGCCTCGGTCCCGCTGTACGACCGCATCGAACTGCGCCGCGCCACCACCATCGACGGCCTGGCGAAGGCGCCGACGGTCGACGCCTGGGTCAAGCCCGATACCGGCCCGTATTCCGAGCTGGTGTGGGCGCCCGAGCTGCACTTCAACGAGGGCGCCTGGTACGTCTACTTCGCCGCCGCCCCGAGCCGCGAGATCAAGCACCAGCTGTTCCAGCACCGCATGTACGCGATCCGCAACACCAATGCCAATCCGATGGAAGGGGAGTGGGAATTCATGGGCCAGGTGGACACCGGCATCGACAGCTTCTGCCTGGACGCCACCACTTTCACCCACAAGGGCCGGCTGTATTACCTGTGGGCGCAGAAGGACTATGAGATCGAGGGTAATTCGAATCTCTACATCGCGCCGATGAAGACGCCGTGGCAGATCGAGGGCAAGCCGGTCCTGCTCAGCAAGCCGGAACACGACTGGGAAACCATCGGCTTTCGTGTCAACGAGGGCCCGTCGGTGTTGCGCCGCAACGGCAAGATCTTCATCAGCTACTCGGCCAGCGCCACCGACCACAATTACGCAATGGGCCTGCTGTGGGCCGACGAGCATGCCGACCTGCTCGACCCGAACTCGTGGACCAAGTCGGCGCAGCCCGTTCTGCGGTCGTGCTACGATCACGGCGTCTATGGCCCGGGCCACAACAGCTTCACCTATGCCGAAGACGACGACACCGTCATGCTGGTCTACCACGCGCGCACCTATACCGAGATCGTCGGCGATCCGCTCTGGAATCCGGACCGCCACACCTTCGTGAAACCGCTGCGCTGGGACGAGCAGGGCATGCCGGTGTTCGGCCGTCCTTCCACTTATTGATGTGTCGATTGAGGATTCGAACAACGTGCAAACCGGTATCACGCAAGCGCCATTCGGCCAGCTGCCCGACGGCAGGCCCATCACCCAGTTCACGCTGACCAACGCCAGGGGCATGGTGGCGAAGATCATCGACTATGGCGGCGTCATTACCGCGCTGCATGCGCCGGACCGCGACGGCAACTTCGCCGACGTGGTGCTGGGTTTCGATACGCTCGAACCCTATCGGACGGACAGCCCATATATAGGCGCGCTGATCGGCCGCTACGGCAACCGCATCCGGCACGGGCGCTTCACGCTCGACGGCCAGGAAGTCCAGCTGCCTGTCAATAACGGCAGCAACCATTTGCACGGCGGGCCGGATGGTTTCGACCGCGTCAAGTGGGAAGCGACGGTCATCGGTGCCAGCCTGCGCCTGGAATATCGCAGCGTCGATGGCGAGATGGGCTATCCCGGCAACCTCGATGCGACCGTCACCTACACGCTCAACGACGATAACGAGCTGGTAGTGTCTTTCCACGCCGTCACCGACAAGGCGACCCCGGTCAACCTGACCCAGCACAGCTATTTCAACCTGGCCGGCGACGGCGACATCCTTGGCCACGTCCTGAGCATCGAAGCCGACACTTTCGTGGCCATCGATGCCGAATCGATCCCGACCGGCGAACTGACGCCGGTGACGGGCACGCCATTCGACTTCCGCATGCCGCGTCCGATCGGCGAGCGCATCGGCCAGCCGGACAAGCAGCTGCGCCATGGCGGCGGCTACGACCATAACTTCGTGCTCAACAAGCCTCAGGACAAGGCCTTGAGCCGGGCGGCGCGCGCGGTCGATCCGGGCTCGGGACGGGTGCTGGAACTGTGGACCGAGGAGCCGGGCGTGCAGTTCTACAGCGGGAACTTCCTCGACGGCTCGCTCGCTGGCAAGGGCAGGACCTACCAGCACCGCAGCGGCTTTTGCCTGGAACCGCAGCATTTCCCGGATTCGCCGAACCAGCCGCACTTCCCGAACGTGATCCTGCGCCCGGGCCAGGTGTACCAGACCGAGTCGCGCTTCCGCTTCCTGGTGGAGCCGGGCGCATGATGGACGTGCTGCTCGACGCCGGGCACGAGCTCGGCGAATGCGTGCTGTGGTGCGAGCGCACGGGCCGGCTGCTGTGGACCGACATCCCGGCCGCCACCCTGTGGTCGCATTCGCCGTCCAGCGGGCGCACCGTCTCCTGGCGCATGCCCGAGCGCCTGTGCAGCTTCGCGCTCACCGGCAGCGACGACCGCCTGCTGCTGGGGCTTGCCTCCGGCCTGGCCTTCTTCACTTTCTCGACCGGCAAGGTCACGCGCATCTGTGACGTCGAAGCGGACAATCCGTCGACGCGCCTGAACGATGGACGCTGCGACCGCCAGGGGCGCTTCGTGTTCGGCATGTTCAACCAGGACGAGAATCCGAAACGCGCGGTGGGCGGCTTCTATCGCCTGAACCTCGACCTGTCGCTCGAGTCGCTGCCATTGCCCCATGCGGCGATTGCCAACAGCATCTGCTTCAGCCCCGACGGCCGCCGCATGTATTTCGCCGACTCGCAGGAGAAGGCCATCCTGTACGCCGACTACAACCCCTGCAGCGCGGAGGTCGGGCGGGTGCACACCTTCGTCGCGGCGGATGTCGCGCCGGGCGAGCCGGATGGTTCCACGGTCGATGCCGAGGGTTACCTGTGGAGCACGCGCTGGGGCGCGGGGCAGGTGATGCGCTTTGCACCAAGCGGCAGGCTGGATCGGGTGATCCCGCTGGCCGCGCCGCAGCCGAGCTGCCCGGCATTCGGCGGGCCGGATCTGTCGACCTTGTTCATCACCAGTGCCCACGTGGGCATGACGGCGGGCGACCGCGAGGCGGCGCCGCTATCGGGCGCGGTATTCCACCGGTCGATGGACGTGCGCGGCCTGCCCGAAGCGCGCTTTCTCCACCGCTGACCTTCAGTTGGGGCGGCCTTCGCCGCCCCATCTCCTGCCGATCCAATACGCTTATCGATACTAAAAACGGTATCGATGTCGCCAAAAATGTGATTGGAAAGTTATCTGGCTGGTCTTTACTATTACTCTCAGTAATCAGAAGACATGGGCCAGGGCTCGACGCCTCGCCCAGCCAAGAATAGACAGGAGAACTGCATGTCCGGGGAAAAGAAAAAGACGCCGTTGCGCTCGGCGGCGTGGTTCGGCACGCAAGACAAGAATGGCTTCATGTACCGCAGCTGGATGAAGAACCAGGGCATTCCCGACCACGAATTCCAGGGTAAACCGATCATCGGCATCTGCAACACCTGGTCCGAACTCACCCCGTGTAATGCCCATTTCCGCAAGCTGGCCGAACACGTCAAGCGCGGCATCCTGGAAGCCGGCGGCTTCCCGGTCGAATTCCCCGTGTTCTCGAACGGCGAATCGAACCTGCGGCCGACCGCCATGCTGACCCGTAACCTGGCGTCGATGGATGTCGAGGAGTCCATCCGCGGCAATCCGATGGACGCCGTGGTGCTGCTGGTCGGCTGCGACAAGACTACGCCGGCCCTGCTGATGGGCGCGGCCAGCGTCGACCTGCCGACCATCGTCGTCACCGGCGGCCCGATGCTCAACGGTAAACTGAACGGCAAGGACATCGGTTCCGGCACCGCCGTCTGGCAGCTGCACGAGCAGGCCAAGGCCGGCGCCATCACGATGCACGAATTTCTGTCGGCCGAAGCAGGGCACTCGCGTTCGGCCGGCACCTGCAACACCATGGGCACCGCGTCCACGATGGCCTGCATGGCCGAGGCGCTGGGCACCTCGCTGCCGCACAATGCGGCGATCCCCGCCGTCGACGCGCGGCGCTACGTGCTGGCCCATATGTCGGGCATCCGCATCGTCGAGATGGTGCACGAAGACCTGCGCATCTCGAAGATTCTCAAGCGCGAGAACTTCGAGAATGCGATCCGCGTGAACGCGGCCATCGGCGGTTCGACCAATGCCGTGATCCACCTGAAGGCGATCGCCGGCCGCGTCGGCGTGCCGCTCGAACTCGAGGACTGGACCCGCATCGGCAAGGGCACCCCGACCGTGGTCGACCTGCTGCCGTCGGGCCGCTACCTGATGGAAGAGTTCTATTACGCCGGCGGCCTGCCGGCGGTGATCCGACGCCTGGGCGAGGGCGGCCTGATTCCGAACAAGGATGCATTGACCGTCAACGGCAAGTCGCTGTGGGAGAACTGCTTTGACGCGCCGATCTACAACGACGAGGTGGTGCGCCAGCTGGACAATCCGCTGATCGCGGACGGCGGCATCTGCATCCTGCGCGGCAACCTGGCGCCGCGCGGCGCGGTGCTGAAGCCGTCGGCGGCGTCGCCGCATCTGATGCGGCACCGCGGCCGCGCGGTGGTGTTCGAGGACTTCGACCACTACAAGCAGCGCATCCTCGATCCCGACCTGGACGTGGACGAGAACTGCGTGCTGTTGATGAAGAACTGCGGGCCGAAGGGCTATCCGGGCATGGCCGAAGTGGGCAATATGGGCTTGCCGCCCAAGCTGCTGGCCAAGGGCATCACCGACATGGTGCGCATCTCGGACGCGCGCATGAGCGGCACCGCCTACGGCACCGTGGTGCTGCACGTGGCGCCGGAAGCGATGGCAGGCGGCCCGCTGGGCATCGTGCAGGATGGCGACATGATCCAGCTCGATTGCCATGCCGGCCTGCTCAACGTGGAGCTGAGCGATGAACAGATCCGCGCGCGGCTGGCGGATCGGGCCGAGAAGGCCGCGCCCGTGCAGCATAGCGGTTACCAGCGGCTGTACCTGGACCACGTGATGCAGGCCGATGAAGGGTGCGATTTCGACTTTCTCGTCGGGTGTCGCGGGTCGGCGGTGCCGAAGCATTCTCACTGAGTCGATGGGAACATAAAACATAGGAGACCCGAACCATGCTGCTCGTCCAATTTCTGACCGAATCGAATGAACGCCGCGTCGGCATCCTGAACGACGCCACCATCCGCATCATCGACGGCTACGCCACCACGCTGGAACTGGCGCGCGCCGCGATCGCGCAGGGCCAGGGGCTGGCCGCGCTCGCCGACGCGGCGGCCGGCGCGGGTCACGTCGACTACGACGACCTGGCCAGGGCCGGCCGCATCCTGCCGCCGGTCGACCATCCCGACCCTGCCCACTGCTACGTCACCGGCACCGGCCTGACGCACCTGGGCAGCGCCGACACGCGCGACAGCATGCACAAGAAGATCGGCGGCGATATGGAGGCCCTGAGCGACAGCATGAAGATGTTCCGCCTGGGCGTCGAAGGCGGCAAGCCGGCGCCAGGCACCCCCGGCGTGCAGCCGGAATGGTTCTACAAGGGCGATGGTTCGATCCTGCGCGGCAGCGGCCAGGACCTCGACATGCCGGCATTCTCGCTCGACGGCGGCGAGGAGCCGGAAATCGCCGGTCTGTACCTGATCGGTGACGACGGCCAGCCCTACCGCCTGGGCTATGCGATCGGCAACGAGTTCTCGGACCACGTCACCGAACGCCAGAACTACCTCTACCTGGCGCACTCGAAGCTGCGCAACTGCGGTGTCGGCCCCGCGCTGCTGATCGGCGAGCTGCCGGCCCACGTGGAGGGCGTGTCGCGCGTCATCGGGCTCGATGGCCAGGTGCGCTGGGAGAAGGCCTTCGTCAGCGGCGAGCAGAATATGTCGCACACGCTGGAAAACCTCGAATACCACCATTTCAAATATGGCCTGTTCAAGCGCGCCGGCGACGTGCACGTCCACTTCTTCGGCACCGCGACCCTGAGCTTTGCCGATGGCGTCCAGGTCAAGCCAGGGGAGACCTTCGAGGTCGAGGCGCCGGCCTTCGGTCCGGCCTTGCGCAACCGCCTGGCCGTACATGACGCCCCGTACGTGAAGGTCAAGCGCTTATGATGCCTTGAGCAGGCCCGCAGAGGCCTCGGCAAGATAATAAGAGATGGAGACAAGCATGGAACAGACGGGGAACTACCCCAGCCTGCGGGGCAAGCGGGTATTCGTGACGGGAGGCGGGACCGGCATCGGCGAAGCGATCGTGCAGGCTTTCGTGGAGCAGGGCGCAGTGGTGGCCTTCGTCGACGTCGCGCGGCAGGCCAGCGAGGCGCTGTGCGCACGGCTGGCGGATGCGGGGCCGCATGCGCCGGTCTACCGCCATTGCGACATCACCGACATCCCGGCGCTGCAGCGCACGATGGCGGAGCTGGCCGCGCAGCTGGGCGACTTCGACATCCTGGTCAACAATGCGGCGAACGACCAGCGCCACGACATCCAGGACGTCTCGCTCGACTACTGGAACGAGCGCACCGCCATCAACCAGCGTCCGATGTTCTTCACCTGCCAGGCGGTCCTGCCGGGAATGAAGAAGAAGGGCGGCGGCTCCATCATCAATTTCAGCTCCATGTCGTGGCACGCCAAGGGCGCCGGGTATCCGGTCTATGCCACCACCAAGGCGGCCGTGATCGGCCTCACGCGCAGCCTGGCGCGCGACCTGGGGCCGTTCGGCGTGCGGGTCAACACGGTCACGCCGGGCTGGGTGATGACCCAGCGTCAGGTCGAGCTGTGGGTCGACGCGGCGGCCGAGGTGGAGATCAAGAAGGCGCAGTGCCTGCCGGGCAAGCTGATGCCCGACGACGTCGCGCGCATGGTGCTCTTCCTCGGCGCCGACGACAGCAGGATGTGCACGGCGCAGGATTTTGTCGTCGATGCTGGCTGGACCTGATCGTCTGTAGCTGCAATACGGGACTCGCTCACGCTGGCGTTCCCGCTCACTCAAACAACGTCATTCCCGCTTAGGCGGGAGTCCAAGTTCCGCGACCACTTACGCAAAACTTGGGTACCCGCCTACGCGGGTACGACGTACTGGAGCTTGCCATGACTGCATACCGCTTCACCGCTCTGCTCGTCCTTGGGGCCTTCTGCGCACAAGCGCACGCCGCACCGCTTACCAGCCCAGACCGCCACATCGCGGTCGAGGTCACCGTGTCCCCCACGGGCACACTGACCTATGCCGTCACCCGCGACGGAAAACCCGTCATCCTGCCGTCGAACCTCGGCATCGCGGTGCAGGGCGCCGACCTGACCCAGGGCCTGACACTGGCCGCCAGCTCCCAGGTCAAGCCGATCGAAGACCGCTACGAACTGGCCACCGCCAAGAAGCGCCACATCACCTACCGCGCCAACGAACAGACCCATACCGTGCGCAACGCCCAGGGCCAGGCGATGGACGTGACCTTCCGCGTCTCGAACGACGGCGTCGCCTTCCGTTACCGCGTCGCCGGCAAGAACCTGAAATTCGTCCGCGAAACCACGGCCTTCGCCTTCGATCAGTCCGCGAAAGCCTGGCTGCAGCCGATGTCGGTCGCCCAGACCGGCTGGTCGAACACGAATCCCTCCTACGAAGAACACTACCAGCGCGAAATCCCGGTCGGCACCCCGTCGAGCCTGGGCGCCGGCTGGGTCTTTCCGGCGCTGTTCCGTACCGGCGAGACCTGGGTGGCGCTCACGGAAGCGAACATGGACGGCAGCTTCCACGCCTCGCGCCTGCACACCGATTCGCGCGGCGGCGTCTACCGCCTCGACGTCCCGGCGGCGCCGGAGGTGTTCACGAACGGCGCACTGCTGGCCGAGTCAAAGGGCGATCTGATCACGCCGTGGCGCATCGTCGCGCTGGGCAGCCTGCGTACGCTGGTCGAATCGACCCTCGGTACCGATCTGGCGGCGCCCGCGATCGCCTTCGACAAGGCCAAAATCCAGCCCGGCCACGCATCCTGGAGCTGGGCGCTGCTCAAGGACGACGGCACCTATATCGACACCCAGAAGCGCTTCGTCGACTACGCGGCCGACATGGGATGGGACTACACGCTGGTCGATGCCGATTGGGACCGCAAGATCGGCTTTGAGCGCATGCGCGAGCTGGTGGACTATGCGGCCGCGAAGAAGATCGGAATCCTGGTCTGGTACAACTCGTCCGGCGCCTGGAACAAGACGCCATACACTCCGAAAGGCGCGCTGCTCAGCCCCGCAGCGCGTGCGCGCGAGTTCGAACGCCTGCGCAACATGGGCATCAAGGGCGTCAAGATCGACTTCTTCGCCGGCGACGGCAAGTCGATGATCGCCTATTACGTCGACATGCTCCAGGCCGCGGCCGATGCGGGCCTCTTGGTGAACTTCCACGGCGCCACCTTGCCGCGCGGCTGGTCGCGCACCTTCCCGAACCTGATGACGGTGGAGGCGGTGAAGGGCTTCGAGTTCACCACCTTCGACCAGAAGGACCAGGATGCGATGCCGCCGCACGCCGCCATGCTGCCGTTTTCCCGCAACCTGTTCGACCCGATGGACTACACGCCGCTGGTGTTCGGCGACATCCCCAAGATCAAGCGCGTCACGCGCAACGGCTTCGAGCTGGCCGAGGCGGTGCTGCTCCTGTCCGGAATCCAGCACTTCGCCGAGCGGCCCGAAGGCATGGCCGGCGTTCCCGATTACGTAAAGAACCTGTTGCGCGAGCTGCCGCGCAGCTGGGACGACGTGCGCTTCATCGACGGCTATCCGGGCCGCCATGCGGTCATCGCGAGAAAGAGCGGCGACAGCTGGTATGTGGCCGGGTTCAATGCCGACAACGAAGCGCGCAGCGTCGATCTCGACCTCTCTTTCATCGAAGGGCGCAGCGGAACCTTGACCACCGACGGCGATGGCGAACGCGCGTTCAGCCAGGCCCCGATCAAGGCCGGCAAGACCAGCGTCAGCATCAAACCACGCGGCGGCTTCGTCGCGGTATTCAAATAAGACTTACTAAAACCAGGAGACGACAGTGAAAGCATTCAAGCCCATCATCCTCGCATGCAGCCTTGCCGCCTTGCCGGCCCTGACCTTCGCCCAGGTGAGCGTGTCGGTCGACACGACCAAGCCGGGCCCGGTCATCAACAAGAACGTGTACGGCCAGTTCGCCGAACACCTCGGCACCGGCATTTACGAGGGCTTGTGGGTGGGGCCGGAGTCCAGGATCCCGAACACCCGCGGCTGGCGCAACGACGTGGTGGGCGCGCTGAAGGAGCTGAAGGTGCCGCTGGTGCGCTGGCCGGGCGGCTGCTTCGCCGACGAGTACCACTGGCGCGACGGCATCGGCGCGCGCAACAAGCGTCCGGTCAAGGTCAACACCCACTGGGGTGGGGTGGCCGAGGACAACGCGGTTGGCACCCATGAGTTCTTCGACCTGGTCGAGCTGCTGGGCACCGAAGCCTACGTCAACGGCAATCTCGGTTCCGGCACCCCGCAAGAGATGGCCGAATGGCTCGAGTACATGACCTCGGACACCAAGTCGTCACTGGCCGAACTGCGGCGCAAGAACGGCCGCAAGGAGCCGTACAAGGTCGCCTATTTCGGCATCGGCAACGAGGCCTGGGGCTGCGGCGGCAACATGAAGCCGGAATATTATGCCCACCTGTACAACCACTACGCCACCTTCCTCAAGACGCCGCCGGGCGCGCGGCCGAAGATCGTCGCCAGCGGCGGCAACGACAACGACACCAAGTGGACCGATGTGTTGAGCCGCGAAGCCGCGCGCGGCACCGACGGCATCAGCTATCACTACTACACCTTGCCGACCGGCGTGTGGGACAAGAAGGGCGCCGCGACGGGCTTCCCGGAATCGGAATGGTTCTCGACCATCCAGCAGACCCTGCGCATCGACCAGCAGATCAAGCAGAACATCGCCGTCCTGGACAAGAACGATCCGCAGAAGAAGATCGGCTTCTACGTCGATGAGTGGGGCACCTGGTATGACGTGGAGCCGGGCACCAATCCGGGCTTCCTGTTCCAGCGAAACACGATCCGCGATGCGGTCGTGGCGGCACTCAACTTCAACATCTTCCATGAGTACGCCGAGCGGGTGCGCATGACGAATATCGCGCAGATGGTGAACGTGCTGCAGGCGATGATCATCACCGAAAAGGACAAGATGCTGCTCACGCCGACCTACCACGCCTACAAGATGTACATCCCGTTCCAGGACGCGACCAAGCTGCCGGTGGCGGTCGACAACGACGTGGCCTATTCGAGCAACGGCAAGGCGGTGCCGGGAATCAGCGCCACCGCGGCGCGCGGCAAGGACGGCAAGGTCTACGTCGCCCTGGTCAACACGCACCCGACCCGCGCCAGCGACGTGGCGCTGAATGTGGCGGGCATGAACGTGGGCAGCGTCTCGGGCCAGGTCCTGACGGCCGAGAAGATGGATGCCCACAACACCTTCGAGCAGCCGCAGGCGGTCAAGCCGGCGCCGTTCAGCGCTAAGGCGGCCGACGGCAAGCTGACGATCAAGGTGCCGGCAAAGGCCGTCATGGTGTTCGCCGTCGAGGCGTGAAGTGAAGGCCGCGCGCGCGATCGCCTTTGTCGCGATGGCGGCGGCGGCCGCGCTGACCGGTGCGGCATACGCCGCCCAGGTCGGCGTGCACGACCCGGTGATGACGAAGGAGAAGGATCGCTACTACCTGTTCAGCACCGGCCCCGGTATCACTGTCTACAGCTCGCACGACATGAAGACCTGGAAGCCGGAAGGACGCGTATTCCCGGAAGGCCCGGCGTGGGCGACGAAGGCCGCGCCGAGCTTCAATGGCCATATCTGGGCGCCCGATATTTACCACCATGACGGCAAGTACTACCTGTACTACTCGGTGTCCGGCTTCGGCAAGAACACCTCGGCCATTGGCGTGACCGTCAACAGCACCCTGGACCCGCGTGCGCCCGGCTACAAATGGGAAGACCAGGGACTGGTGGTGCAGTCTGTGCCGGGCCGCGACCTGTGGAATGCGATCGACTCGCACGTGATCGACGACGACCAGGGCACGCCGTGGATGTCGTTCGGCTCGTTCTGGGGCGGCCTCAAGCTGGTGAAGCTGGACGCCAGCCGCACCCGCCTGGCCGAGCCGCAGGAATGGCACACGATCGCCCGTCGCGAACGTCCCGCCTTCACGCCGGACGAAGAAGCCGCGCCGGCGCAGATCGAGGCGCCGTTCATCTTCCCCAAGAACGGCTGGTACTACCTGTTCGCGTCCTGGGACCTGTGCTGCAAGGGCAAGGACAGCTCCTACAAGGTGGTGGTGGGGAGGTCGAAGAGCGTCACCGGTCCCTATCTCGACCGCAATGGCGTCGACATGGCCAGGGGCGGCGGCTCGCTCGTGATCCAGGGCGACGGCGACTGGCAGGCGCTCGGCCACAACAGCGCCTATACCTTCGACGGCAAGGACTATATGGTGCTGCACGCCTACGAGACCGCCGACAAGTACCGGCAAAAGCTGAAGGTGCTCGACATGACTTGGGATGCGGGCGGCTGGCCCGTGCTCGATCAGAAAGACCTGAACCGCTACCAGAGCGTACTGCAAAAATGAAGACTTGCATCGCTGCCTTGACCCTGATCGCCGCCGGCGCCTGCGCGCAGGCGGCGGAGCTGTTCCCGCTCGCCGCAGTGCGCCTGGGCCCCGGTCCATTCCTCGACGCCCAGGCCACCAACCTGAACTACCTGATGGCGATGGAGCCCGACCGCCTGCTTGCGCCGTTCCTGCGCGAAGCCGGCCTGCAGCCGCGCCGGCCCAGCTATGGCAACTGGGAATCGACAGGCCTGGACGGTCATATGGGCGGCCATTACCTGTCGGCGCTGGCGCTGTTGCATGCCTCGACCGGTGACCAGGAAGCCTTGCGCCGCCTGAACTACTTCGTGGCCGAGCTCAAACGCGCGCAGCAGGCCAACGGCGACGGCTATCTCGGCGGCATTCCCGGCGGACGCCAGGCCTGGCGCGACATCGCGGCCGGCAAGCTGGAAGCCGATAACTTCTCGGTCAACGGCAAGTGGGTGCCCTGGTATAACCTGCACAAGGTGTATGCCGGCTTGCGCGACGCCTACCGCTACGCTGGCAACGAGGATGCGAAGATCATGCTGGTGCAGCTGTCCGACTGGGCGCTGGCCTTGAGCTCGAAGCTGTCGCCGGAACAGATGCAGACCATGCTGCGCAGCGAACATGGCGGCATGAACGAGATCTTCGTCGACGTGGCCGAGATGACGGGCGAGCGCAAATACCTCGACCTGGCGCTGGCCTTCTCGCACCAGGCTGTGTTGCAGCCGCTGGCGAGAAAACAGGACCAGCTGACCGGACTGCACGCGAACACCCAGATCCCGAAGGTGATCGGCTTCAAGCGCATCGCCGACATGACGGGACGGCAGGACATGGGCGAAGCGGCGCGCTTCTTCTGGCAGACCGTGGTCGACAAACGGACGGTGGCCATCGGCGGCAACAGCGTCAAGGAGCACTTCCACAGCACGGGCGATTTCGATCCCATGGTGCACGAGGTCGAAGGCCCGGAAACCTGCAACACCTATAACATGCTGAAGCTGACCGGGATGCTGTTCCAGTCGGAGCAGAAGGGCAGCTACGGCGACTACTACGAGCGGGCGCTGTACAACCACATCCTGTCGTCTCAGCGGCCGGAGGGCGGCTTCGTCTACTTCACGCCGATGCGGCCGAACCACTACCGCGTGTATTCTCAGGTGGACAAGGGCATGTGGTGCTGCGTCGGCTCGGGCATCGAGAGCCACGCCAAGTACGGCGAATTCATCTACGCGCACGACAAGGACACGCTGTTCGTGAACCTGTTCGTCGCCTCCACCCTGGACTGGAAGGAAAAGGGCGTCAGGATCACCCAGGCCACGACTTTCCCGGATATAGACACCACGCGCCTGACGGTCGACGGAGAAGGCCGGTTCGCGATCAAGATCCGCTACCCGGCATGGGTAGCGCCTGGCCGCATGGAGGTGAAGGTCAATGGCACTGCGGTGAAGAGCGACGCGCAGCCGGGCAGCTATGCGACCATCGAGCGCACCTGGCGCAAGGGCGACCGGGTCGACGTGCGGCTGCCGATGACGACGCATCTCGAACAGATGCCGGGCAGGTCGAATTACTACGCCGTGCTGCATGGCCCGGTGGTGCTGGCGGCGCGCACGCGCATGTTTGATGATGACAAGCTGAATTACCTGGCTGACGACTCGCGCATGGGGCATATCGCTTCGGGGCCAACGTGCCCGTTGGAGGCGGCGCCGATGTTCGTCAGCGATTCGACGGACTTCATCGCCCGCTTCAAGCCGGTGGCCGGCAAGCCGCTGACGTTCACGGCGCCGGGCCTGGTGCATGGCGCGGATGGGCCGCGCACCGAGTTCATACCTTTTTTCCGCCTGCATGAGTCGCGCTACACGATGTACTGGCAGCATGCGACACCGGATGGGCTGAAGGCCCAGCAGGCCGCGAACGCAGAGCGCGAGGCGGATCGGATCGCGCTCAATGCCAGGACCATCGACCAGGTCGCGCCGGGCGAGCAGCAGCCGGAGTCGGATCACTTCTTCAAAGGGGAGGGCAGTGAGGCCGGGATCGACAACGGCCGGCACTGGCGGCATGCGGCGGGGTGGTTCAGCTATGAGCTGAAGGATCCGAAGGGGGAGGCCAGCGTGTTGCGGCTGGCGTTTTCCAGGGAGGATGCGGGGCGGCGGTTCGATGTGCTGCTCAACGACCAGTTGTTGGCGAGCGTCAGCCTGGCGGCGGATGTGGTGGAACAGATCTACACCGTGGATTATCCGATTCCTGCGTCGATACGCCAGGCCACCAAGGGCAAGCTGAGCGTGCGCTTCGTCGCCAGGCCGGGTTCGGTGACCGGCCGGCTGTATGGATTACGGTTGCTAAGATAAGGGCCGGCCGCTACAGCATCCGCACCCAGTTGCCTTTGTAGAGGATCGGCCCGGTCGGCCCGTCCGGTTTCGGCGAGCCGCCGCGCGGTTCCAGCGACACGGCGAGCAGCGCCACGTCGTCGCCGATCGCCGTCCGGCTCAATTCGAGTTCGATCACGCCGCGGTCGGACAGCACGCCCAGCGAACGCGGATTGCCTTGCTTCGGCACGGCCCACAGCTGCAGGCTGCGGTCGGCGGCGACCGGGGCCGGCTCGACCAGACGCACGGTCAGTAGCTGGCGACGACTGTCGCCGGTCAGTACCAGCGCGGTGCGGGCCTTGTCGTCCTGCAGTGTGGCGAGGTAGTCGACCCGTGGACGGTCCAGCAGCGACGAACCGATCATGCCCACCAGAAGCAGCGCGCAGGCCATCGAGGCCAGCCCGAGCGTACGCCAGAAGACCAGCGATTCGCTGCGCCAGAACTGCCATGCGGCGTGACGGCGCCGCAATCCGAGCCGCCGTTCGATGGCCAGCCAAACCCGCCCGGGCGCGGCCTGCGGGGACGAGAATTCGGCCATCGGCGCCAGGCGCTCTTCCCATTCGTGCACGAGGCGGCGCAGGGTCCCGTCGTCGCGCAGATGGGTCTCGAAGCGGCGCCGCGCGCCGCCCTTGAGTGTGCCCAGGACGTATTCGGCGGCCAGTTTGTCGCACAGGGCGGGATGGTCGCGCAGCTTCATGGCCGTTCGCCTTTCGCCAGGCAGGCCTTCAGACGTTCCAGGCTGCGCCGGATCCAGGTCTTGACAGTGCCGATGGGGATGGCCATCTGTTGCGCTACCTCGCTGTGCGACAGGTCATGGAAGAATGCCAGCCCCACGACTTGCCGGTGCTCACCCTCGAGCGTCGACATGCAGTAGGCCAGCGCCTTGGCGTCGCGGCTGATGAGCAGCGCATCGATCGGTGTCGCGCGCGGATCGTGCAGCGCGGCCATGACGCCTTCGTCGAACACCGGTCCGTCGATGCCGGCATCGTGCGCTTGCCTGCGCAGCAGGTCGAGCGCCTTGTTGCGCACGATGGTCGTCATCCACGTCATGGGCGCGGCCAGGTGTGCCTGATAACTGGCGGCGCCATGCCAGATCGCTACGAAGCCATCCTGCAGGGCTTCCTCCGCCAACTCCCGCTTACCCAGTATACGCAGCGCGAAGCCGAACAGTTTTGGCGATGTGGCGTCGTAGAGCAGGCGAAACGCGGGCGCGTCGTGCCGCGCTGCCGCTTGCAGCCAGCCCCTGAGCTGTTCGGGATCGATCGGGTGGGAGTCTGGCACCGGGCACCTTGACGTTAGCGCGTGGGAAAGAAATCTGCTTGTTTCGACAATATCACGCGCTATCGCCGAGCACGCGCACGCGAGCGGCCTCGCGTGTCGTCAAATAGTTGAAACCGAACGCAGCCGGCGCGAGTACAAGCTGCATGCGCCGTGTCGCTGGTTTCAAGCAGATTTCCTGATTGAAATTCTTAAGCATGCGCTGGCGAAGTTTCTTGATTGCTATTCCGACAGGAGAACTACCATGACAGACACGAATGTGACCTTGGCATTACTCGAATCACGCAAGCAAAAGCTGGAAAAACGGCGTTCCTTCTTCAAGAATGTCGGCGGCATCAGCGTCGGCATGGTGGGCGGCACCTTCCTGAGCGCCTGCGGCGGCTCGGTCAAGGATGCCATCGCCCAGGCTGCGACGCCGACCGACGTCGACATCCTCAATTTCGCGCTCAATCTCGAGTACCTGGAAGCACAGTTCTATTCGTATGCGGCGCTGGGCATCGGCCTTCCGGCCAATCTGCTGACCGGGGCCGGCACGCAGGGTGCGGTGACCGGCGGCCGCCAGGTGCAGTTCAAGGATCCGCTGGTGGCCCAGTATGCGAAGGAAATCGCGCAGGACGAGATCGCCCACGTCGCCTTCCTGCGCGGCGCGCTTGGCACGGCAGCGGTGGCCCAGCCGGCGCTGGACATCGGCGGCACCGATCCGAACGGCACGTTCTCGAGCGCGGCGCGCGCGGCCGGTCTGGTCGGCCCGGGCGTCGCTTTCGACCCGTATGCCAGCGACGAAAACTTCCTGCTCGGCGCCTTCATCTTCGAAGACGTCGGCGTGACCGCCTACAAGGGCGCTTCGCCGCTCATCCAGAACAAGACCTTCCTCGAGGCGGCGGCCGGCATCCTGGCGGCCGAGGCCTATCACGCGGGGCTGGTGCGCACGGTGCTGTACTCGAAGGGATTGAGCACGCCGTCGCTGCGCACCGCGGCCGGCGCGATCTCGGACGCGCGCGATAGCCTTGATGGGACGAGCGATGTGGACCAGGGCATCGTTCACGCGTCGGATGCGACCGTGTCGAACATCGTCCCGCTGGACAAGGACGGCATTGCCTTCAGCCGCACGCCGGGCGATGTGCTCAATATCGTTTATCTGACCAGGGAGTCGGTCACCATGGGCGGATTCTTCCCGCGCGGGGCGAATGGGGTGTTGAATATGAGCTCGGCATATTCCTGAGCCGTGACCGAAGGACCTGCCTGCCGGTCCAGGGGGCAGGTCGCGATAGATATTGAAAAACATATCGCAACTCTCAAAAAATTGATTGGATCAATATCTCGCTTTGTCCTAGGATTGCATAACAACAATACCGGAGACAAAGTGATGAGACTGACCCGTAGGAACGTCCTGGGTGTCGCAGTTGCCTCGACGGTGGCCGCCGCAATCGCGCCGGCCGCCGCCTTCGCCGCCAAGCCCTTCACGATCGGCTTCTCGCAAGTCGGCGCCGAAAGCGAATGGCGCACTGCCAACACCGCCTCGATCAAGGACGCCGCCAGGAAGGCCGGCATCAACCTCAAGTTCGCCGACGCGCAGCAGCGCCAGGAAAACCAGGTCAAGGCGATCCGTTCCTTCATCGCCCAGCGCGTCGACGTCATCGCCTTCTCCCCGGTCGTGGAATCCGGCTGGGACACCGTGCTGCGCGAAGCCAAGCGCGCCAATATCCCCGTCATCCTGACCGACCGCGGCGTCAAGGTCAGCGACGAGTCGCTGTACGTCACCTTCCTCGGTTCCGACTTCGTGGAAGAGGGCCGCCGCGCCGCGCGCTGGCTGGTGGAACACGCGAAGAAGAACCCGACTCGCGCCTACAACATCGTCGAGCTGCAGGGCACCGTGGGTTCGGCGCCGGCCATCGACCGCAAGGCCGGCTTCGCGGAAGTCATGAAGCTTGAACCGCGCCTGAAGATCATCCGCTCCCAGACCGGCGACTTCACCCGCGCCAAGGGCAAGGAGGTGATGGAAGCTTTCCTCAAGTCCGAGGGCAAGAACATCACCGTGCTGTATGCGCACAACGACGACATGGCGATCGGCGCCATCCAGGCGATCGAGGAAGCCGGCCTGAAGCCGGGCAAGGACATCCTGGTCGTGTCGATCGACGGCGTACGCGGCGCGTTCGAGGCCATGTTGCAGGGCAAGCTGAACGTGACCGTCGAATGCAACCCGTTGCTCGGCCCGCAGCTGATGGAAGCGGCCAAGGCGGTCAAGGCCGGCAAGCCGGTGCCGAAGCGCATCGTGGTGCAAGAAGGTGTCTTCCCGGCCGAAGTCGCAGCCAAGGAATTCCCGAACCGCAAATATTGAGGCGGCCATGCTCGCCTCGACCACGGCAGTGCCGGTGCTCGACGTCACCGGCATCCACAAACAGTTCCCGGGCGTGAAAGCGTTGTCGGATGCGGGCCTGCGCCTGTATCCGGGCGAAGTCCATACCTTGATGGGCCAGAACGGGGCCGGCAAGTCCACCCTGATCAAGGTGCTGACTGGCGTCTACCAGCCGGAGCGCGGCAGCATCGTGCTCGATGGCGAGCGGATCGAACCGCGCTCGACCCAGCACGCCCAGGAACTCGGCATCAGCACGGTGTACCAGGAAGTGAACCTGTGCCCGAACCTGTCGGTCGCCGAGAACATCTTCATCGGTCGCTATCCGCGCCGCTTCGGGATGATCGACTGGCGCCGCATGCGCCGCGACGCCACCGAGCTCCTCGCGCGCCTGCAGGTGAACGTCGACGTCAGCCGGCCGCTGGCCAGCTATCCGCTGGCGATCCAGCAGATGGTGGCCATCGCTCGCGCGCTGAACATCTCGGCCAAGGTGCTGATCCTCGACGAACCCACGTCCAGCCTCGACGAGGCAGAGGTGCAGCTGCTGTTCTCGGTATTGAAAAGCCTGCGCGAGCAGGGCATGGCGGTCCTGTTCGTCACCCACTTCCTCGAGCAGACCTATGCGATCTCGGACCGCATCACGGTGATGCGCAACGGCGAGCGCGAAGGCGAATACCTGTGCAGCGAGCTGTCGCGCCTGGTCCTGGTGAACAAGATGATCGGGGTGGCCGCCGACACCCAGGAACAGCCGCAGACCTGCATCGAAGAAGGCCACCAGGCCGGTCCGACCCTCCTGCAAACAAGAGAACTCGCGCGCCGGGGCGTGCTGGCGCCGCTCGACCTGACCATCAGGCAGGGCGAGTTGCTGGGCCTTGCCGGCCTGCTGGGTTCCGGCCGCACCGAGACCGCGCGCCTGCTGTTCGGCGCCGACAAGGCGGACGATGGCGCGATCGAGATCGGCGGTCGTTCAAGCACCTTCGCCACCCCGCGCGACGCGATTCGCGAGGGCATCGGCTTCTGCTCCGAAGACCGCAAGCACGAGGGCGCGATCCTGGACCTGTCGGTGCGCGAAAACCTGATCCTGGCCCTGCAGGCGCGCCAGGGATTGCTGCGCGCGATCCCGCTGCGGCGCCAGCAGGAGCTGGCCGACTACTACGTGAAGCAACTGGGGATCAAGACGGCGTCCATCGAGACGCCGATCGGCACGCTCTCGGGCGGCAACCAGCAAAAAGTGCTGCTGGCGCGCTGGCTGGCCACCGAACCGAAGCTGATGATCCTCGACGAACCCACCCGCGGCATCGACGTGCGGGCAAAGCAGGAAATCATGGATTACGTCACCACACTGTGCCGCAAGGGCATGGCCATCCTGTTCATCTCGTCCGAACTGCCCGAGGTGCTGCGCGTCTCCGACCGCATCGTCGTCATGCGCGACCGCAAGGCCTGCGGCGAGTACCGCCGCGGTGAGCTGGACGACAGCTCGGTGCTGCATGTGATCGCAGGGGAGGGCTGCCAATGATCGTCAAGGAACAAGCGCCCGTGGCGGCGGCCACGCCGGCCACGAAGCCGAACACGCCCATGCCCGCCTCCTTGCTCGCGCGCGCAACAGGGCATCACCTGTTCCGCCCCCTGGCCGCGCTGGCCGCGCTGCTGCTGATCGACTTGCTGCTGATTCCCGGCTTCTTCCGCCTGGAGATCAAGGACGGCCACCTGTACGGCTCCCTGGTCGACATCGTCAACCGCGCCGCGCCGCTGATGCTGGCGGCGATCGGCATGACCCTCGTGATCGCCACGCGCGGCATCGACATCTCGGTCGGCGCCGTGGTGGCGCTGTCCGGCACCGTGGCGTCGATGCTCATCGGGGGCACGATGGTGATCCAGGACGGCGTGCCGGTCTACGTGGCCGAGACGCCGATGCTGCTGGCGATGGCGGCCGCCCTCGGCGCGGCGCTGTTGTGCGGCCTGTGGAACGGTGCGCTGGTCGTCGGCCTGGGCCTGCAACCCATCGTCGCGACCCTGATCCTGATGGTGGCGGGGCGCGGTCTGGCCCAGCTCCTGACCGATGGCCAGATCGTCACCGTCTATTATCAACCGTTCTTCCTCCTCGGCAGTGGCTACCTGTTCGGCCTGCCGTTCGCGCTGTTCGTGGTGGCGGCGGTGTTCGGCATCACCGCGCTGCTGCTGCGCCACACCGCGCTCGGGCTGTTCATCCAGGCGGTCGGCATCAATCCTGTTGCCGCGCGCCTGGCCGGCATCCGCACCGCGGCCCTGATCGTGTTCGTCTACGTGTTCGCTGCCGCCTGCGCCGGCATGGCGGGACTGATGATCAGCTCCAACGTCAAGAGTGCGGACGCCAACAACGCCGGCCTGATGCTGGAACTCGACGCCATCCTGGCCGTGACCCTGGGCGGCACCTCGCTCGCCGGCGGCAAGTTCAGCCTGGCCGGCTCCATCATCGGTGCGCTGATCATCCAGACGCTCACCTACACCATCTATTCGCTGGGCGTGCCGCCCGAGGTCAATATGGTCGTCAAGTCGGTCGTCGTGTTCCTGGTCTGTATTTCTCAGTCGGACCAGTTCAAGCGCCTGTGGAAGCGGAGGGCGGCATGAACGCGGTCGTCGAGCAGGCACGCAAGCTGTCGAGCGCCCCTTCCTTTACTTCGCTGGTCACGGTGGTCCTGCTGGCCGCGATGCTGCTGGTCGGCGGCGCCCTGTACGAAGGTTTCCTGTCGCTGCAAGTGATGCTCAACCTCCTGATCGACAACGCCTTCCTCCTGGTGATCGCGATCGGCATGGGCTTCGTGATCCTCTCGGGCGGGATCGACCTGTCGGTTGGCGCCGTGCTGGCGCTGTCGACCATGATCGCGGCCTGGCTGCTGCAGGTGGCGCACTGGCCGCCGCTGGCGGTGATCGCCACCGTGCTGGCGCTGGGTTTCCTGTTCGGCGGCGGCATGGGCGCCGTCATCCATTATTTCCGCCTGCAGCCCTTCATCGTCACCCTGGCCGGCATGTTCCTGGCGCGCGGCCTGTGCTACCTGATCAGCATCGAGTCGATCACGATCGAGGATCCGCTGTTCGTGGCGATGTCGCAGACGCAGATCCCGTTCTTCGGCGGCTTTGTCTCGCCCGGCGCCCTGATCGCACTCGCCATGCTGACCTTCGCGGTCTGGCTCGCCCACTACAGCGGCTTCGGGCGCGCCGTGTATGCGGTCGGGGGCAACGAGCAGTCGGCCGCGATGATGGGGCTGTCGGTCGGCCGCACCAAGATCCTGGTGTATGCCTTCAGCGGCTTCTGCGCCTCGCTGGCGGGCCTGCTGTTCGCGTTCTACATGCTGTCCGGCTACGGCCTGCATGCGCAGGGCACGGAGCTCGATGCCATTGCCGCCGTCGTCATCGGCGGCACCCTGCTCACCGGCGGCTACGGCTACATCCTCGGCTCGCTGTCCGGCGTGCTGGTGCTGGGCACGATCCAGACCCTGATCGCCTTCGACGGCACGCTCAGCTCGTGGTGGACCAAGATCGTGATCGGCGGCCTGCTGTTCGTGTTCTGCGTGGTGCAGCGCGTGATGGCGTTCAAATCCAAATAAAACCAGGGAGACACGATGTTCAAGAACGCCATACTCGCCGCTGGCCTGTGCGCGGCAGCCTGTGCGCATGCGGGCAACCCGATCGTGAAGGACATCTTCACCGCCGATCCCGCGGCGCTGGTCGACAACGGCCGCGTCTACGTCTATGTCGGCAAGGACGAGGCCCCGGTCGGCGGCAAGGACTACGTGATGAACGAGTGGCGCGTCTATTCGAGCTGTGACATGAAGCGCTGGACGGATCACGGCTCGCCGCTGCGCTACTCGACCTTCAAGTGGGCCGGGCGCGATGCCTGGGCCTCGGACATCGTCAAGCGCGACGGCAAGTACTATTTCTACTCGACCGTCGATCACGCCACCATCCCCGGCAAGGCGATCGGCGTCGCCGTCTCCGATAGCCCGACCGGTCCCTTCGTGGATGCCCTCGGCAAGGCGCTGGTCTCGAACGACATGACCAGGCAAACCAAAATCCTGTGGGACGACATCGATCCGGCCGTGTTCATCGACGACGACGGCCAGGCCTATCTGTACTGGGGCAACACGGTCATGAAGTACGCGAAGCTCAAGCCCAATATGATCGAGCTGGATGGCCCGATCCACACCGTCGGCCTCGAGCACTTCGTCGAGGCGGCCTACCTGCACAAGCACAAGGGCAGCTATTACCTGACCTATTCGCGCCACTTCCCGGAAGAGACGGTGTACATGACCGGCCCCACGGCCGTCGGCCCCTGGACCATGGGCGGGGTGATCATGGACAAGAACACCAACGTCAACACGATCCACCAGGCCATCGTCGAGTTCAATAACAAGTCCTACATCTTCTACCACAACGGCAAGCTGCCCACGGGCGGCGAATACCGGCGCTCGGTCGCGGTCGAAGAACTGCGCTACGGCCCGGACGGCGCCATCCTGCCCGTGCCGCAGACGGCGGAAGGTCCTACCGCGAATCCGGCGCCGGGCTGCAAGTGAGCAGGCTGATATGATTTCCTGATGGATACGACAAACCCGAACTGGTTCCTGAAGGCGCGCCTCAAGACGCGCCAGCTGCTGCTGCTGATCGCGCTGGACGACTACCGCAACATCCACCGTGCGGCCGAGGAACTGCACATGACGCAGCCGGCGGCGTCCAAGCAGGTCAAGGACCTGGAAGAGATGCTCGACGTGCGCCTGTTCGAGCGCCTGCCGCGCGGGATGGAGCCGACCATCTACGGCGAGACCATGATCCGCCACGCACGCATGGCGCTCACCAGCCTGGCGCTGGCGCACGACGACATCGTCGCGCTCAAGGCCGGGCTGGCGGGGCAGGTCGAGGTGGGCGTGATCATGGCGCCGGCGATGGCGCTGCTGCCGCGCGCGATCGCGCGCATCAAGGAGCAGGCACCGCTGCTGCGCATCGGCGTGCAGCTCGAATCCAGCAACGTCCTGCTCGACAAGCTCAAGCACGGCACCCTCGACTTCATGATCGGCCGCATCCTGGACAAGGAGGATTCGACGGGCCTGATCTACGAAGAGCTGAGCGAGGAGCCGGCCTGCGCCGTCGTCCGCCCCGGCCATCCGCTGCTGGAGCGGCGCGGCCTCACCCTCGAGGACATCGCCGCCCGGCCGTGGATCCTGCCGTCGCCGGGCAGCATCCTGCGCCACCGCTTCGACATGATGTTCCGGCGCGCCGGCCTGGCGCCGCCGGTCAATGTGGTCGACACGACGGCGATCCTGCTGGTGACGGCGCTGCTGCAGCAGACCGACGCCCTGCACGTGATGCCGCAAGAGGTGGCGCAGTACTACGCCTCGCTGAACGTGATGCGCATCCTGCCGATCGAGCTCCCATGCAAGATGGATGACTTCGGCATCATCCGCCAGCAAGACCACTTGCTGTCGCCGGGCGCAGACCTGCTCTTGACGGCCGTGCGGGCCGCCGCCGCCGAGATCTATTAGCTAATTGTTGTAGTGCAATTGCAACCACCAAAAGTCACTGATGTGTAACGGGCGCAGCCCGATCTGTTTGCTCGCTATAATCGCCCACAACGAGAAAATGTTGGCGGCGGGGCAATAAGAACGCGAGGGGAAACGTTCCAGTGTATTAAGCCCAGCCAGCTTCGCGAGAGAACCACACTGGGTAATCCTGATGAGCAATCTGAGCAGTTTCCCGCCGGCGGCCGTCGGCGGTTTGGCGCTGGGAGAGCCGCACACTTGGCCTGAGGGCTTGCGCGCCATTGGCGACCTGATCCAGGCCTCGCGCTTCCCGATGTTCCTGGCAATTGGCGACGACCTGCGCCTGTTCTACAACGACGCCTATTCCGACCTGCTCGGCGACAAGCACCCGGCAGCGCGCGGCGCGCCATACGCGAGCGTGCGCCCCGAGCTGTGGGAGCGCATGCGTCCATATTTCGCACTCGTGCTGGCCGGCGAAGCGACCCAGCTCCAGCACGCCCTGATGGAATTCGAGCGCAACGGCAAGCGCGAGCGGCGTTTCTTTTCCGTGTCGCTGTCGCCGGTGCGCCATGCGGGGCAGGTGGCCGGCGTCTATTGCGTGCTCACCGAAACCACATCGGACGTGCTGTCCCAACACCGCCACGCCTTCCACCAGAAGCTGGGCGAGACCCTCGACGGCCTGGACGACGCCATCCACATCATGAAGGCCACCAGCGCCATGACCGGGCAGACCCTGGGCGTGGCGCGCGTCGGCTACGGTGAAATCGATTCCGCCGGCCGCACCGTCAGCATCGACCGCGACTGGACCGAGGGCCGCATGGTCAGCCTGGCCGGCATGTCGCACGCCCTGGATGAATTCGGATCCGCGATCGCCGACATGCTGCGCCAGGGCCGCACCGTGCGCATCGACGACGTCGCGGCCGATCCCCGCTCGGCGCCATGCGCCGCGGCCTATGCCGGCATCGGCGCGCGCGCGGTGGTGATCGTGCCGATCATCGAGGAAGCGCGCCTGTCGGCCGTGTTCTACCTGCACGAGCCGTTCGCGCGCCACTGGACCGAACAAGAGACGGCGATGGCCGAGGACGTGGCGCGCCACACGCGCGAGGTGGTGCGCCGCTCGCGTCTCGAGGAAACGCTGCGCGATGCGGCGCTCGAGCGCGACGCGCTGCTGCAGAGCGAGCGCGCGGCGCGGGTGCAGGCCGAGCGCCTGAGCCACGCCAAGGACGAATTCCTGGCTATGCTGGCGCACGAGCTGCGCAACCCCCTGGCGCCGATCAGCAGCTCGGCCAGCCTGCTGAGCATGCAGTTCGCGGCCGAACCGCGCATCTGCCAGACCAGTTCCATCATCAGCCGCCAGGTCAAGCACATGAGCCGCCTGATCGACGACCTGCTGGACGTCTCGCGCGTGACGCGCGGCCTGGTCAAGCTCAAGCTGGCGACGATCGACTTCCGCGAGGTGGTGACCGGGGCGCTCGACCAGACCCGCCCGCTGGTGCTGGAAAAATCGCACCAGGTGCGGGTCGAGCTGCCCGATGCGCCGGTCTGGGTGCGCGGCGACCAGACGCGCCTGGTGCAGAGCGTGGCCAATATCGTCAACAACGCCGCCAAGTACACGCCGAAAGGCGGCCAGCTCACGCTTGCGCTCGAGGCGGTCGATGGCCGCATGGCCTTGCGCGTGCGCGACAACGGGTCCGGCATGCCGCCCGACCTGGTGCCGAGCGTGTTCGACCTGTTCACCCAGGGCGCGCGCACGCTGGCGCGTTCGCAGGGCGGGCTCGGGCTGGGCCTGACCCTGGTCAAGCGCCTGATCGACCTGCACGAAGGCGAGGTGGCGGCGCACAGCGAAGGCGTCGGCTTCGGCAGCACCTTCACGCTGACCTTGCCCTGCGTGGCGGGCGCCTGCGACGGCAGTGAAGCAGGGCCGGGCGACCCCGAGGACGCGCGCGCCGTCCTGCAGCGCAAGCTGCGGGTGCTGATCGTGGACGACAACAGCGACGCCGCCGACAGCCTGTCCACCTTGCTGCAGGTGCAGGGCCACGCCACTTCAGTCGAATACGATGCGCAATCGGCCCTGCGCCGCGCGCGCGCCGAGCGGCCCGACGTGATGCTGATCGATATCGGCCTGCCCGATGTCGATGGCTACCAGCTGGCCCAGGAGCTGCGGTCGCTGCCCGAGACGGCGGCCACGGTGCCGGTCGCCGTGACCGGCTACGGCCAGGCCAAGGACCGCGAACGGGCGCTGCAGGCGGGCTTCGCCCACCACCTGGTCAAGCCGGTCGACATGACGGCGCTGGCGCGCATCCTCGAGTCCAGCGCGGCGCTCGCGGCGGTGGCGGAAGCGGCATCGGCACCCAAGCCGGCGTCGGCGTCCGAATCCGAGGAGACGATGGCGCCGGCCTGAATAGGCCGTCGGACCACGGGCGTTCGTGGCGGTAGTATGATCATGCTTCCCTCTATGAAAGGATGAGCATGTCCGAATTCGTCATCACCGCACCCGCCACCCCTTCGGTGGCCGTCAGCGGTTCGAGCAGCCGTTTCCCGGTGCGCCGCGTGTTCTGCGTCGGCCGTAACTACGCCTCGCACGCGCGCGAGATGGGAAGCGATCCGAACCGCGAGCCGCCGTTCTTCTTCACCAAGCCGGCCGACGCCGTGGTGCCCGCCGGCGGCGCGGTGCCATATCCACCGTCGACCGACGACCTGCACCACGAGATCGAACTGGTGGTGGCGCTGGGCGCGGGCGGCGCCAATGTCGACCCGGCTAATGCGCTCGACCTGGTGTGGGGCTATGGCGTGGGCCTGGACCTGACCCGGCGCGACCTGCAGGCGGTGGCCAAGGACACCGGCCGCCCATGGGACATGGCCAAGGGCTTCGACGCCTCGGCGCCATGCAGCGCCCTGCATCCGGTGAGCGAAGTGGGTCATCCTTCTGAAGGCCGTATCTGGCTGGAAGTGAACGGCGCCCTGCGCCAGGAGGGCAACCTCAATGAGCTGATCTGGCCGATCGCCGACGTGATCGCCTACCTGTCGCGCTTCGTGACGCTGGCGCCGGGCGATCTGATCTATTCGGGCACGCCGTCGGGTGTGGCGGCGCTCAAGCCGGGCGACCGCGTGCGCGGGGGCGTCGACGGCGTCGACACCTTCGAGCTCGAGATCCGCTGAGCTTCGATCAAACTCTCCATCTGCGCCTGCAAGGCCTGGCGCGCAGCGTCGAGCTGGGCGCCGTTGGTCTTGCTCGATAGCGCAGAAAGGTCCTTGCGGCCCAGGAAGTAGGCGACCCGCTCGGCGTTCGCGCCGGAAGGGTGGGGCAGGCCGTGCAGGATTCGGTCGGCGCGCAGCACGCCTTGCGCCGCCAGCCAGTCCAGGCCTTCGCCGACGCTGGCCCCCATCGGGATGTATACAGCGTCGGGCAGCATGGCCGCTTCATGCGCGAAGTAGCGCAGCGTTTCTTCGCGTAGAAAGGCATGGCGCGGCATGGCGGGCGTGCCGCTGTAGTTCTTGCCGTTGACGAAGACCGGATGGCGCAGGATGGCGCCGATGTGGACCAGGCCGGCATCGGGGCCGAACAGGGTGGCGCAGCTGGCGATGCCGAGCCAGCGCTGCACGCCGATCGCATCGAGCAGGGCCACGAAATTGGGCCGGATCGCGCCGCTGAAGGCGCCGGCCTGGCGCGCTGCCACCAGCACCTCGTCGGTTGAAGCGCCCGCGGCCATCCGGCGCTGCGCCTCGCGCATCGCATTTTTCCACTGCACGAAACCGGGAGAGATCCCGACCACCACCACGCGCGCCGCGCGGTTCACCGATTCGAACGGAATGTAATAGCTGCGGTAACGCCCTTCATGTGCCAACAGGAAGCGTTCTGGAATGCCGGCGGGTGCGGCGATGGCATCCAGGTCCAGGCGGGCAATGGCATCGGCGTAACGGTCGAAAAGAATTTCCATGAGGCAGGTTGTGCGAGTGCGACGAGCTGGGCATTGTGCCAGTCTTTCGGAAGGCGTGAAACCGCGCCAGATGCGCTACGCTGGCGGTATCGCGTGCGAGGAGACGATCATGAAAGCGTACCGCTCAGTCTGCTGCACCTTCGCCGTTTGCTTCCTGGCGCTGGCGGCGCGGGCCGCCGAACCGTCGATGCCCGCGGGCTTCAAGACGGCCAGCGTCCAGACCGCCGACGGCGCCACCATCCACGTCCGCAGCGGCGGCAAAGGCCCGGCGGTCGTGCTCATCCACGGCTTCGGCGACACCGGCGATATGTGGGGTCCGCTGGCCGCGCGCCTGGCGCGCAATCACACCGTCATCGTACCCGACCTGCGCGGCCTGGGCCTGTCGTCGAAGGCGCCGGGCGGCTACGACAAGAAGTCGCAGGCCGCCGACATCCCCGCCGTCGTCGAGCGATTCGGCCTGGACCGGGCCGACGTGGTCGGCCACGATATCGGCACCATGGTGGCCTATGCTATGCGGTGCGCTATCCGGACAAGGTGACGCGGCTGGTCGTGATGGACGCCCCCGTGCCCGGCGTGGCGCCGTGGGACGAACTGGTGCTCGATCCCCGCCTGTGGCATTTCAATTTCGGCGGCAAGGAAGCCGAACGCCTGGTGGCGGGCCGCGAGCGCATCTTCCTGGACCGCCTGTGGAACCAGTTCGCCGCCGACCCGGCCAGGGTGGACGAGGCCACCCGGACCTACTACACCAGGCTGTATGCGCAACCCGGCGCCATGCGGGCCTCGTTTGCGCAATTCAATACGATCGCCACCCATGACGTGGCCGACAACCGCGCCGCATCGAAGGTCAAGCTGACGATGCCGGTGCTGGCGGTGGGCGGCGAAAAATCGTTCGGTCCGATGATGGCCACGGTGATGCGCAATGCCGCAGTAGACGTGCGGCAAGCCGTCGTGCCTGGCGCCGGCCATTGGATGATGGAAGAAAATCCGGACGCAACCGTCGAGCTTATCGACGATTTCCTGACCGCCGAAGTTGTCGCCCGATGAGCTAACACGAACGGTGCCTTATATAGTCATGTCCCGCTCGCTGCATTGAGATGCGTCAGTGCGCATGAACTGATACGCTAGCGATAACGACGCACTTTGCGCCAGATCGAGCGGAGGTTTTCATGTCGCAAGTTGCATTGATCACCGTGCATGGCATGGGGGAAACGCTGCCCGGGTATGCGGACGGCCTGATGGCGCAGCTGCGCAGCCGTATGGGCGGGCTGGCGCCCCAGGTGACGATGCGCTCGGTCTATTATCAGGGCATCCTGCACGAGAACCAGCGCCAGGTCTGGGAGCGCACCGCCGCCGGCGGCAAGGTGCGCTACGACGCCTTGCGCAAGTTCGTGCTGTACGGCCTGGGCGACGCCGCCGGACTGGAAACCCGCAAGGAGATCCCCGGCTCGGTCTACGAGCTGGCACAGGGCGAGATCGCGGGCGCGCTGCTCTCGTGCCATGCGGTCCGTCCCGACATGCCGGTGGTGTTCGTTGCCCAGTCGCTGGGCGGGCAGGTGCTGTCGAGCTATCTGTACGACGCCCAGAAGGCGGCCGCCGGGCGTCCGGTCGGCGCCGGCATCTGGCGCAATATCGACGCCTGGGCATCCGGCGCGCTGGGCCGGCCATTGACCGCGAGCGAGCGCGTGTTCCTGGGCGGCGGCACTTGCGCCGGCCTGGTCACCACCGGCTGCAATATTCCGATCTTCGTTGCCGCGCACAAGGAGATGGACATCATCCCGATCGCGCCGCCGACATCGCTGTTCAAGTGGATCAATTTCTACGATCCGGACGACGTGCTGGGCTGGCCGCTGCAGCCGCTGTCGGGCGGTTACCGGGCGCTGGTCGAGGACCGCGCGATCAATGCCGGCGGCGGCATTGCCGGCCTGCTGGCGCGCAGCTGGAATCCGCTGTCGCACGAGAACTATTGGGAAGACGGCGCGGTGCTCGACGCGATCGCCGCCATGCTGCGCCGGCTGGCGGCCTGATTTTTCGGCAGGCCGCCGGCGGTCCTTACATCGCCAGCGCCGGGCTCTTGCGCCGCGCCAGGCGCGGCTGGCCAGCCGCGTCCCCATTGCCCAGCCTGAAGCCGGCCGCCACCTCCGCCAGGCGCGCCGCCTGTTCCTGCATGCTGGCTGCAGCAGCGGCGGCCTGTTCCACCAGCGCCGCGTTCTGCTGCGTCACCTGGTCCATCTGCGTGATCGCCTCGTTCACCTGGTGGATGCCGGTGCGCTGTTCCTGGGTGGCCGAGGTGATCTCGGACATCATGTCGGTCACGCGCGCCACGCTGGTGACGACGTCGTTCATGGTGGTGCCGGCCTGCTGCACCAGGGCGGTGCCGGCATTCACCTGGGTCATCGAGTCGCCGATCAGGCCCTTGATTTCCTTGGCCGCGCTGGCCGAGCGCTGCGCCAAGTTGCGCACCTCGCTCGCCACCACGGCGAAGCCGCGGCCCTGTTCGCCGGCGCGCGCCGCTTCCACCGCCGCATTCAGGGCCAGGATATTGGTCTGGAAGGCGATGCCGTCGATCACGCCGATGATGTCGACGATCTTGCGCGCCGAGGCGTCGATCGAACCCATCGTGTCGACCACCTGGCCGACGATGGCGCCGCCGCGCGCCGCGACTTCGGATGCCGCCTGGGCCAGGCCATTGGCCTGCACCGCATTGTCGGCATTCTGGCGCACGGTCGCCGTCAGTTCTTCCATCGAGGCCGCCGTCTCTTCGAGCGAGCTGGCCTGCTGCTCGGTGCGGTTCGAGAGATCGTGGTTGCCGGCCGCGATCTCGCCCGATGCGGTGGAGATGGCGTTGGTGCCTTGCTGGACCTCGGCCACGACCCGGGCCAGGGCGCCGTTCATGGTTTCCAGGGCCCGCATCAGGTCGCCCACTTCGTCTTTCGGGTAGGTGGCGAAGGTATTGCCAAGGTTGCCCGCCGCGACCGTCCTGGCCACGTCCACGGCGCTGTCGAGCGGACGGGTGATGCTGCGCGTGATCATGACGGCGGCTACCGAGCCGAGCGCCGTGGCCAGCACGGTCAGCAGGATGACCAGGCGCGTGCTGCGCTCGTTCGCGGCTTCGATGTCGAGCGCGATCTGGTCGATCGACTTGCGCTGGATTTGCAGCAGGCTGAGCACCCGCGCGCCATAGGCGGTGGCGGCCGGGGAAAAGACTGTTTCATAGGCCTGCTCGGCGCCGGCGGCGTCGCCCGCGGTGCGGGCGTTCATCACCACTTCCTTGGCCTCCTGGTATTTCTTGCGCAGGCCCAGGATCTCTTGCAGCGTCTGTTTTTCTTCGGGCGAATCGAGCAGCACTTCGACTTTCTTGAGGATCGCGGTGGTGTCGGTGACGCTGTCCTTGATCGGCTTGGCGAACACGGTCGACAAGGTGCTGTCGGTGCTGCGCGCGATCAGCGAGGTGCGGGCGATCGCCGAATACGTCATGACGTACCAGTCCGAGACCAGGCGCTCCTTGGCCAGGGGTTTTTGCATCATCTGGTGGGTGGCTTCGGCACTGCTGCGCGTGGTGTACAGCGCAAAGGCGGTGCCGGCCAGGGAGAGAACGAGGATCGTGGCGAACGCGAGCGTCAGGCGCGAGCCGATGCGTAGATTTTTTAACACGATGTCAATAACCCGTAGAAACGGAAAATTCCGCTAGGAAAGTATCACCTGTTTAAACCTAAAATGAAATCTCCCGATGTGCTAGCTGTTGTATGGACGCATCGTATGTTAAATCGGCGAGTTCACCCGTTCACGCGCCGCTTTTCCAGTGTGAACACGGGACGGATATCGCCCGCCACCGTGCCGCGCGCATTCTTGATGGGGGGCTGGCGGTAGCGCTCGAGCGCAGCCTTGCGCCCTGCGTCGAGCAGGCCGAGCTGGTCGAGCACCGCGTACACGGCCGGATGCAGCGCGCGGCTGTTGCCGTCCGCAATCTTGATCGCGATGCCGATCCCGGCCGAGCGTACGCCGATCGCCTGCACCGCGTCGGCGCCGATCTTGGCCACCCAGTCGCCGCCGCCCGCCGTCATCCAGTGCAGGTCGGTGCGCTCCTGGCCGGAGACCATGTCGGGCCGCGCCGTCATGGCTTCACCCAGGATGCCCATCGCCCCGCCCAACTGCGGGTCGTTGCCGCCATGCGCGAGGCGCGCATACAGGTGCGCCAGCGACGACAGCGGCAGCGCATAGTTCGGCGCCGAGCAGCCGTCGATCCCGGTCGGCATGGCGTCCGCCGGCAGCCCCACGGTGTCGGCCAGCGCGGCGCGGATCGCCTGCTGCAGCGGGTGGCCACGCTCGACGTAGCCGGAGGTCGGCACATCGTGCAGGCGGCACCAGGCCAGGAAGCCGCTGTGCTTGCCGGAACAGTTGTGGTGCAGCGGCGTCCATCGCGCATCGGGTGGCGGCCTCGTTCCGGTGAACTCGTAGTGCAGCGGCTGCGCGCAGCCGCATTCGAGGTGGCCGGGGTCGAGGCCGATCTTGTCCAGGATCGCGCGCACGCCCTCGAGGTGGATGTCCTCGCCCGAATGGCTGGCGCACAGCAGCGCCACCTCGGACTGCGTGAGGCCGAAGCGCGCAGGGCCGTCGGACAGAATGAAGGGCAGGGCCTGGAACGGCTTCAGGGCGGAGCGGGTGAAGGTCGGATAGTCCGGATCGCCCGCCGACCACAACAGCCGGCCGCGGGTGTCGACCACGGCAATGGAACCCCAGTGGACGTTCTCGGTCACATTGCCTGAGTCGGGATAGCCGCGCGTGGTCGCGACGAGGGGAATCGCTTGCATGGGTAGGGTCTGGTTCGTTGTCGATGGCCCTAATGTACGGCATCCGTACGCAATGCAGACACACGTTTGACGGCGGCTTTCCAGAAGCGGGCATCCGATCGCGGCAGGCGCCCGTATCTGGATTCGACCCGTGTTCATGGCGTTTCGTCCGCCGATTCCGGGCTTCATTCCCTGGCCGCTTGAACGTCCCTGGCGCCTCGCTAGACTGGATCGATCGCCTGCCGTACGGGTACTTCCATCGATTTTTCCCCGAAAGGTTTTTACCATGCTCACCAGGAATATCGCCGTGTTCGCCGCCGCGTGCTTCATGACGCCGCCCGTGCTTTCCGCTACCCCGCCTGCCACCGGCGATGCCGCCGTTGCGGAGCCCGGCCACGTCAATCGGGTGACGGCCAAGCGCGTGAAGGGCAGCTACGCGCTCGACGATGGCCGCACGCTGCGTGTGAGCGAAAAAGGCCGCGAGCTGTATGTGGATCTCGGCGATGGTCCGGTCCGGATTCGCCACGTCGGCGACGAGCGCTTCGAGGCCGTCGACAAGGACCAGGACATGCGCCTCGATTTCGAAGGAGGCCCGTTCCCGTATGGGGTCGTGCTCCGGACCGGATCGGAACGCGTGGCGAAATCTCACTCCGTCGAGCCCCGGTAACCGGCCTCGAGAAAATCCTGGAAACAGGCATGCAGACGGGGTGCAGACGTGTGCGGGCGACACGCATATGCACCTCCCGTTCACTTCACGTTTTCAGCATTTCATCGCGCGTTTCAGCGCTTCATCCCACTGCCGCTTGAGCGCGCGCGAAGTCTGGCTAGACTGGTTTCATCGCCAGACAAAAAGCAGCCCTGGCGACGACGAAACACGTGGACCACGCGGCCTCTTCACGAGCGATCGAACGCTTGCCGCACGGGTTCTTCTCTCGCATCCGACCTGAAAGGAAAAGACATCATGCGCATCAAGCACATCGCCCTGTTCGCCATCACCGCCGCCACCGCCACCATGTCGCTGTCCAGCCTTGCCGCCCCGCAGGGCGCGGGCAAGGAAATCGTGGAAGTGCGCAGCTCCCATCAACAGGTGCGCATGCCGCCGTTCGCCTACGACCGCGTGCAGGGCGAGTATGCGCTCGAGGACGGCCGCGTGCTGGAGGTCAAAGGCAAGGTCGAGGACGGCAAGCGCACGCTGTACGCCGACCTGGGCGATGGCCCGGTCGAACTCATCCACGTCGGCAAGAAGCGCTTCGTCGCAGTGGGCAAGGACCTAAACATGCGCTTCGAGGGCGAGCGCGCGGCGCATACCGTCTACGTGCGCGAAGCCGGCAACCGCGCATTGGCCGCGACCCAGCGCTGATCCGCCTGCTCACCCGACCTGACAGGAGGAGCACCATGCGTATCCAGCATATCGTGTCGTGTGCAGCGGCCGCCCTGGCGGCGCTGCCCGCTCTCGCGGCGCCGGCCGCAGCCGCCGACACCGGCGGCGCCGAGGCCGTCCAAGCGAAGAAGGCCTACCTCGATCCATTGATGAACAAGCGCATGCAGGGCGTCTACCGGCTCGACGATGGGCGCATCCTGCGCGTGAGCGAACGGAGCCGCAAGCTGTATGCGGACGTCGGCGCCGGGCCGGTCGAGATCGTCCACATCGGCGACGACCGCTTCGAAGCGGTGGGCAGCGACTTGAGCCTGAACTTCGAAGGCGGTCCGCACCCCTACGCCGTGGTGCTCAAGAGCGGGCCCGAACGCCGGGTGGCCTCAAGCCTGCGTTGAACCGAAGCGCCCGGCCTGGTAGTCGGCGATCGCCTGCACGATCTCTTCGCGGGTGGTCATGACGAAGGGGCCGTGCGCCACCACCGGTTCGCGGATCGGTTCGGCGTGGCCGAACAGCAGCAGCGTATCGGCTTCGGCCCGGATGTGCAGGGTGTCGCCGTCCTCATCCAGTTCCACCAGTTGGTAGGCGTCGACGAGATCGCCGTGGTTGCCCACGCCGATGCGTCCACGCACCACATACAGCAGCACGTTGCGTCCATGCAGGCCGGACACCGCCAATTGTCCTCCGGCCTGCATCGCGACCGTGCTCATGAACACGCCGGTCAGCGACCGCACCGGCCCCGTCCTGGTCTCCCACTCGCCGGCAATCAGGTTCATGGTCACCTTGCCGCCATCGAGCGCCAGTGCGGGGATCTGCTCGCGTTGCAGTCCCGTGTATGCGGGCGCGCTCATCTTCAGGCGCGACGGCAGGTTCACCCACAGCTGAAGGATCTCGAGCGGGCCGCCTTGTTCCATGAATTCGCGCGGCGATACCTCGGCGTGCACGATGCCGCTGCCGGCCGTCATCCACTGGATGCCGCCGGCGTGGATCACGCTTTCGTGGCCGGCGCTGTCGCGGTGCGCCAGCATGCCGTCGACGATGAAGGTGACCGTCTCGAAGCCGCGGTGCGGATGCGGTCCGAACGGCAGGCCGCGGTTGTGCGGTCCGTAGACTTGCGGGCCGTGATGGTTCAGGAACAGGAAAGGATCGATCTGCTCGAGCTGGTGCGAGGGCACGGGGCGCCGCGTCAGCAGGTCGCCGATGTCGTCGCGCAGGGCAGGGTGCAGGCGGCGGATGGTCTTGTCGGTCATGGTGCGTTTTCTCTCGGTGCGAAGCGCGTAACGATACGCGGAAAACGTGGATCGGGTGCGCACATGCCTGTGCTAGACTCCTTGCGCATTTGCAATCCTGGATTCATGGAGAACGGCGCCGTATGTACAAGAAAGCCTTGATTGCCAGCCTGGTGCTGGCGTGGACCACGACCGTGGCGTCCGCCGCGCCCGCCGCCGCATCGGCGCCGACCCCGGCGACGACCCCGAGCGAGACCGCCGTCAGCGCCGCCAAGTATGCGGTCGAGACCTACCGCAACGACGTGGTCGACACCCTGGCCAGGCTGGTCAGCTTCAATACGGTGGTCGATGCGCGCTACCCGTCCGACAAGAACCCGGTCCACATCGCGTTCAAGGCCGCGTTGAAGGAAGAGGCCGAGCGCCTCGGCCTCGATGTCCAGGATCATGGCTGGACCGTGATCGTCGGTCTCGGCAAGGGCGCCGAGCGGGTCGGCATCGTGACCCATGGCGACGTGCAACCGGTGGACCCGAGCAAATGGAAGAAGTCGCCGTTCGTGCTGGACCGCACCAGCGAGCCGGGCAAGCTGATCGCGCGCGGCGCCGAGGACGACAAGGGACCGATCGCCACCGCGCTGTATGCGATGAAGACGATCCGCGACCGCCAGATCCCTTTGAACAAGCGTATCGAGCTGTACGTGTACATGGGCGAGGAATCGGACTGGGGACCCTTGACCGAATTCCTCAAGACCCACGTGCCGCCGCAGATGAGCATCACGCTCGACGCCGAGTATCCGGTGGTGACGGCGGAGAAGGGCGGCGGCACCGTGGCCGTGACGATCCCGAAGGCCGGCGCCGCGGTTCCCGCGGCCGGCGAACTCCATATCGCCGAATTCAGGGGCGGCTCCTTCAATACCCAGATTCCCGAAGACGCCGAGGCGCTGGTCGCCAACGCCACGCCGGAGGTCGAGGGGCAGATCCGCGCACGTGCCGCGGCGCAGGTCGACATGCGCTACACCTTCGAGCGCCAGGGCGCGAACCTCAAGGTGGTCGCGAAAGGCGTGTCGGCCCACTCATCGAAACCGCAGGAAGGCGTGAACGCGGTCAGCATGCTGGCCGACGCGCTGGCGGTGCGCAGCTGGCCGAACACGGTGGCCGGCGGCGTGGTGAACTACCTGAACGACCTGGTCGGCACCGGATACCATGGCGAGAAGTTCGGCAAGATCGCCTACCGCGACAGCTTCATGGGGCCGATGACCTTCAAGCCGACCGTGATCCGCCAGCTGGACGAGGGCATCGAGGTCGCGATCAATGTGCGCCGGCCGCGCGGCAAGTCGAACGAGCAGCTGACGTCCGAGATCAACGCCGCCCTGGCCGACTGGCAGGCGCGCCGGCTGCCGCTGGCGAACGTCAAGGTCGGCGTGCGCGAGCCGTGGATCCTCGAGAATGCGCCGCAGGTGCCGACGCTGCTGTCGACCTTTGCGTATTTCACCGGCATGAAGGACGCCAAACCGGTGGCGATCGGCGGCGGCACCAATTCGCGCCTGCTCCCGAACGCGGTCAGCTTCGGTCCATCGATGCCGGGCCAGAAGTACACGGGCCACTCTGAACACGAATTTATCACTACCAAGCAATTGCTCCTTAATCTGCAGATGTACACGGCGGTGCTGGTCGACCTGGCGAGGTAATTGCATGGGATGTCAATGACGATGGCATGCGCGAGAGCCCAAGAAACAATGCCAATCGTCTAAATTTCCTGGACGTAGAAATTCGTGGAGACCCCGGGATAGAATATCGGTTCGTGCCGATTTGCTACTCGCGCTGTTGATCTGTATGGATTCGGTATTGAGTGACTGCGGCGTCCTGCCACACTCGAACAGTCAATACCGATGAGCCAGCCGATGTCGGAAGCCACCCTGGTCCAATGCGAGAACGAACCGATCCACATTCCTGGCGCCATCCAGCCATTCGGCGTACTGGTCAGCGTCGACGTTCCAACACTGAAGGTCACCAACGCAAGCGTTAATTGCACCGAAGTCTTCGGCGTCGACGCGCGCGCGTTGGTCAACCGCTCGCTCGCCGAGCATCTGTCCGCGACTGCGCTGACGTCGCTGCAGGCGTATATCGGCGCCGACGACCTGGTCGAAGCGGCGCCGCTGGTCGTTGCCATTCTCGACCTCGATACGCAACGCGAGCGAGAATGGGAGCTTACCGGCCATCTGCGGCATGGCGTCCTGATTCTCGAAATCGAGGCGCTTGCGCCGCAGGAGACGCTCCCGGCTTCGCTGCAACGTTCGATCCGCAGTGCCGTCCACGTGGTGTTTGCTGCGAGCAGCCTGCTCGACCTGTGCCGACGCACTGCCGAGCAGGTAAGGATGATTACCGGGTTCGACCGTGTCATGATCTATCGCTTCACCGAGGACTGGCACGGCGACGTCGTTGCCGAAGCAAAGTCCGAACAGGCGCACTCTTACCTGAACCATCACTTTCCGGCTTCCGATATCCCGGCGCAGGCAAGGCGGATTTTCCTCGAAAACTGGTTGCGCATGATTCCGGATGTGGGCTATGCGCCGGTGCCCATCTACCCCAGCCGCAATCCGGCTACGGGTAGTGCCCTCGATCTCGGCTTGGCGGCGCTGCGCAGCGTGTCGCCGCTGCATGTCGAATACCTGCGCAATATGGGTGTCGGCGCCACGCTCACGCTGCCGCTGATCGATGGAGGCAAACTGTGGGGCCTGATCGCCTGCCATCACCCGACGCCCAACAACCTGGCTTCCGACCGCCGCCTTGGCGCCAAGATGATCGCGCAGATCGTATCGTCGCAACTGGTGCTGAAAGAGTCGATGGAAGATCAGCGCTACCGGGGCGAACTGAAACGGATCCATGCGAGGCTGATGGCGCGTACCGAAGAAGAGGATGACCTTGTCCTCGGACTGGTCAAGCGCAGCCAGGATTTGCTGGACCTGGCCGGCGCCGGCAGCGCCGCGATCCATTACAACGGCAGCTGGACCAAGATCGGGCAGACGCCCGACGTCGCGCAGCTGGAACTGCTCGTCGAGTGGCTCTCGGCTGAACATGCCAATGAGCAGGTATTCGCGACCACCCAGCTAGGTAGTGTCTTTCCACCAGGCCGGCAATACAAGGAGATTGGCAGCGGCCTGCTGGCAATGTCGATCCTGAAGGCCGATCAGAATTACATCCTGTGGTTTCGGCCCGAAGTCATCACGACCGTGGTGTGGGCCGGCGAGCCCGACAAGCGGGTGCAGGTCGACGGTGGGGTTGCTCGCCTGCATCCGCGTTTTTCTTTTTCGTCATGGAAGCAGGTCGTCGATGGCGTCGCCGTGCCCTGGAAGCGCGCCGAGGTCGAGGGGATAACGGACTTCCGCGTGAGTGTGCTCGCCTACGGCTTGCGGCGCGCCTTCCGGCAAGAGCAGGCCGCGAGGGAGCTGGCTGAGCGCGCCAGCATCGAAAAAGAAAGCATGGTCCACATGGTGTCGCATGACATCCGCAACCCGCTGAGCGTGCTGAAGATGACCTTGCAACTCATGCAGATGGACCAGGCACTGACGCCGGCCATGCTGGCGCAACTGGTCGCGCGTGGCTTGCGTGCAACCGATTCGATCGAGCGGCTGGTCACCTCGGTGCTGGACTTCGCCAAGGAAGAGCACGCCACCCTGGCGCCTGGCCTGCGGGTGGAAAACATGAATGCGCTGATTCGCGAGGCAATCGATCTGGTGCTGCCGCTGGCGCGAAAGGGGCAGGTCGGTGTAGTCGCGGCGGTGGAACCTGGCAAGCTCTTGATTGCCTGCAAACGGTCGCGGGTCGAGCAGGTGCTGGGTAACCTGCTCAGCAATTCCCTCAAGTTCACGCCGGCGGGAGGTCACATCACCGTGAGCGCGCGGCGCAGCGATGGCGAGGCCGTCATCTCGGTTGCGGACACGGGAATCGGCATCGCGCCGGCGCTGTTACCTCGCATTTTCGATCGCTTCACCCAGGGCCAAATCGGTTCAGAAAAGGGGGCCGGACTCGGGCTGTCGATCGTCAAGGGCATCGTCGAACAGGAGGGTGGTCGCATATGAGTCGAAAGCAACTCAGGCGCCGGCTCGACGTTCCACTTCACATTACCATTGCGCCAGGAATAATTCGCCCCGGCAGCACCACTGCGCTGATACTCTCCTGCTGAGCGTGTCAGCGTTCTTCTCCCCATTTTGTGTAAGTACTGCTATAGGCATTGTAGGTTTTTGCCTACAACGGCGTGGTGATGTTCAATTGGCTCATGGACAGTCCCTTATGAATTAACGGCTAGGACCGAGGGTTGTCTCGTCCCTGTGACAGTTAGGTATTGATGCCCAGAAAATGAGTCCGCGCCCGCTCAAAAGTGTGGCGAAAACAGCATGTTAGGATCGGTTAATGGAGCTGTGAGCGCGCCGATGTGTCGAACTTCGGCGTGCGCGCTCGCGCCCGATGTGAACGCTCGATCGAACCTGAACTGTTGCCATGCATAGTAAAGAACTCAAGAAACCGGACGGACGCAATCTCACCCTGTACAGCAATGTGCCGATCCCGGACGGCATCGCTGCGACCAGCCCGTTCCCGGATCCGCAGCATGCGAATCCGCACCTGCGCTGGCACTCGCTGCGCGGCGAATGGGTGACCTATGCCGCCTTCCGCCAGAACCGCACCTACCAGCCACCGCCGCAATACAACCCGCTGGCGCCGACCATCGACCAGGAACATCCGACCGAGATGCCGGCCGGCGACTACGAGATCGCCGTGTTCGACAACCGCTTTCCCTCGCTGGCGCTGGAGTCGCACGATCCGCCCACGGTGACGGTGCCGACCGCGCCGGCCAACGGCCATTGCGAGGTGGTGGTGTTCACGCAGGATCCGAACGCGGCGCTGGCCCACCTGCCGCTGTCGCGCATCGAGCTGCTGCTGCAGGTCTGGGGCGATCGCACCACGCGCATCGGCAGCCACCAGAACATCCACTATGTGCTGCCGTTCGAGAACCGCGGCGCCGAGGTCGGAGTGACCCTGCACCATCCGCACGGCCAGATCTATGCCTATCCCTTCGTGCCGGCGGTGCCGGCGCGCATGCTGGCGCAGGAGCGCGAATACTATCTGCAGCATGGCGCCAGCCTGCTGTGCGACATGGCGCGCGACGAGGCCGCCGACGGCCGGCGCGTGCTGTACCAGGACGACTACGCGATCGCCTTCGTGCCGGCCTGCGCCCGCTACCCCTACGAGGTGTGGGTGATGCCGACGGCGCCGTGCAAGGATTTCGCCGCGCTCACGCCGCCGCAACGCGAAAGCCTGGCGCGCGCGCTCAAGACCGTGCTGCTCAAGTACGAGACCCTGTGGAACCGGCCTTTCCCTTACCTGATGGCGTGGTACCAGGCCCCGACCGACGGCGCCGAGCACCCGGAAACCCAGCTGCACGCCCAGTTCTATCCGCCTTACCGCACGCGCGACCGCCTCAAATACCTGGCCGGCACCGAGCTGGCGGCCGGCATGTTCGCGATGGACGTGCTGCCCGAAACCACGGCCTATGAATTGCAGCAGGTCGAAGTCAGCCTGGAGGACGCCGCATGACGGGACTGGATATGCGGGCCACGGAGGTGGCCGACAAACTGGCGCTGCTGCGCGCGACCCTGGTCCAGGAAGGGGCCGGCGCGGTGCGCCTGCGCGGCACCGACTGGTTTGCCTGGGTCACGGCCGGCGGCTCGAGCGCGGTGCTGCTGACGACCGGCGTCGGCATCGCCGAGGTGCTCGTCACGCAGGACGATGCCTGCGTGCTGACCGACGAGATCGAGGGCGAACGCCTGCGCGCCGAAGAGGTCCCGGGCGGCTTCACCTTCCACATCGAACCGTGGGCGGAGCCGGAGCTGCGCGAGCGCTTCGTCGCGGGTGCGGCCCAGGGCCGCGCGGTGCTGTCCGACCGTCCGGCGGGCGAGGAACGCCCCTTGCCGCTGGCGCTGCGTCAACGCAAACTGGTGCTGGGCGACGCCGAGCAGGCGCGCTACCGCCTGCTCGGCCGCGAGGCGGCCGAAGCGATGACCGAGGTGCTGCATCGGGCCAGGCCCGACTGGACCGAGCAGCAGCTGGCCGGCGCCGGCGCCGAGGCGCTGTGGCGGCGCGGCATCCATCCGGCCCTGGTGCTGGCGGCGGGCGCGCGCCGCTTGCCGCTGTACCGCCACGCGACGCCGTCGCACGAACCGCTCGGCGATCGCGCCATGCTGGTGTTCTGCGCGCGCCGCCATGGCTTGTATGCCAACCTGACCCGCTTCGTGCGCTTCGGCGGCGCGGGTGCGGCGCCCGAGGCCCAGCGTGCGCTGATGGACGTCGAGGCCACGGGTCTCGCCGCCGTGGCGCCCGGTAAATCGCTGTCGAGCGTGTACCACGCGCTGGCCCAGGCCTACCACCACGCCGACGTCGAAGGCGCGATCCGCGAGCACCACCAGGGCGGCATCACCGGCTACCTGGCGCGCGAGATCGTCGCCACCGCCAGCACCGCGACCCAGCTCGAAGAAGGCATGGCCTTCGCCTTCAATCCCAGCTTCGGCGGCATGAAGATCGAAGACACCTTTCTGCTTGGCCCGCAGGGACTCGAGAACCTGACGTTCGATCCCGGCTGGCCGGCGCTGGACGTTCATGGCCGCAAGCGGCCGCTCTGGCTGGAGGCGCAAGCATGACCCTGAACCCCGACACTTTCTTTGGCGGCGCGCCCGAAGTGAACGCCTCGGCCCCGGGCCGGGTCAACCTGCTGGGCGAGCATACCGACTACAACGACGGTTTCATGCTGCCGGTGGCCACGCCCCAGCGCACCATGGTGGCGATGAGCCGTAGCGGCGACGACCATTTCCACTTCTATTCGCCGAACCTCGACGCGACCGTGACCTTCGCCAGGGACGGCAGCGCGCCGCAGGGCTTCGGCAGCTATATCGAAGGCTGCATCCGGCTGGTGCAGGCGGAAGGGATCGAGGTGCCGCCGCTGCGCGTGTATGTCGAGACCGACCTGCCGGTCGGCTCGGGCCTGTCGTCCTCGGCCGCGCTCGAGGTGGCGACCCTGCGCGCCATGCGCGCGCTGCTGGATATCGGGACCGATGCACTGGACGACGTCAAGCTGGCCCGCATCGCCCAGCGCGCCGAGATCGAGTATGCGCGCGTGAACTGCGGGATCATGGACCAGATGGCGTCCAGCCTGGCCGACGAGAGCAATATGCTGTTCATCGACGCCCGCACGCTGGAACATCGCCTGGTGCCGCTGCCGGCGGACACCGAGCTGATCGTGGTCGACTCGGGCGTGGCGCGCAAGCTCGCGGCAAGCAAGTACAACGAGCGCCGCGCCGAGTGCGAGGAGGGCGCGAAGAAGCTCGGCGTGCAGGCGCTGCGCGACGTGGCCGACCCGGCCGCGGTGGAGAGCCTGCCGTCGCCGCTGCGCGAGCGGGCGCGCCACGTGGTGCGGGAAAACCTGCGCGTGCTCGAAGCGGCGCAAGGCGTGAGCGCCGAGCGCTTCGGCGAATTGATGAATGACTCGCACTTCAGCCTGCGCGACGACTACGAGGTCTCGATCCCGGAACTCGACGCCCTGTGCGAGGCCTTGCGCGCCGCCCCCGGCGTGCTGGGCGCGCGCCTGACCGGCGCCGGCTTCGGCGGCGCCTGCGTGGCGTTGTGCCGCAAGGGCCAGGCGCAGCAAGCCGCCGCCAGCGCGCTGGCGGCCTATAACCAAGATGGACGCCAAGGCCGGATCCTGGTGCCGGTGCCGACAGACAGAAAGGACCACGATGAACCAGTTTGAATATCCCCGTCCACAGCTGGTGCGCGACCAGTGGCAGAACCTGAACGGCAAGTGGCGGTTCTGCTTCGACGACGAGGGCAAGTACTTCATGCCGTCCGACGTCAAGGAGTGGACGCACGAGATCACCGTGCCGTTCGCCCCCGAGACCGAGATGAGTGGCATCCAGGACACGGGTTTCCACCGCGTGGTCTGGTATGAGCGCGACTTCGAATTGATGCCCAATGACGGGCGCACGATACTGCACTTCGGCGCGGTCGACTACAGCGCGAAGGTGTGGGTCAACGGCCAGCTGGTGGCCGAGCACGAGGGCGGCCATACACCGTTCGCAGCCGACATCACCTGCGCCATGCAGGCCGACGGCAAGCAGACGGTGACGGTGTGGGTCGAGGACGATCCGGCCGACCTGGCCAAGCCGCGCGGCAAGCAGGACTGGCTGCTCGACGCCCACTCGATCTGGTATCCGCGCACCACCGGCATCTGGCAGACCGTCTGGGTCGAGCAGGTGGCGCCGACCTATATCCAGAAGCTGCGCTGGACGCCGGTGTTCGAGACCTACGAGATCGGCTGCGAGGTGTTCGCGGCCGGCGACATCCAGCAGGAGCTGTTTGTCGAGGTCAAGATCTGGCACGGCGACCAGCTGCTGGCGGACGATTACTACAAATTGCTGGCCGGCGAGGCCAACCGCAAGATCGCGCTGTCCGACCCCGGCATCGACGATTCGCGCAACGAGATCCTGTGGAGTCCCGAGCGGCCGACCCTGCTCGACGCCGAAGTGACCCTGCGCTGCGGCGACGTGGTGCTGGACCGCATCCGCTCGTACACGGCGCTGCGCTCGGTATCGATCAACCGCGACCGCTTCATGCTCAATGGCCGTCCTTACCAGCTGCGCCTGGTGCTGGACCAGGGTTACTGGCCGGAGTCGTTCATGACGGCGCCGTCGGACCAGCACCTGAAACGCGACGTCGAGCTGGCCAAACTGATGGGCTTCAATGGCGTGCGCAAGCACCAGAAGATCGAGGACCCGCGCTTTTTATACTGGGCCGACAAGCTGGGCCTGCTGGTATGGGAAGAGATGCCCTCGGCCTACCGCTTCAGCCCGCGCGCGATCACGCGCATGGTCAAGGAATGGACCGAGGCGATCGAACGCGACTACAGCCATCCCTGCATCATCGTGTGGGTGGCCTTCAATGAGTCGTGGGGCGTGCCCAACCTGACCCTGACCCAGGCCCATCGCAATGCGGTGGAAGCGCTGTACCACCTGACGCGCACGCTCGATTCGACCCGTCCGGTGATCGGCAACGACGGCTGGGAAGCGTCGGCCACCGACATCCTCGGCATCCACGACTACGACAGCGACCCGGAAAAAATCCTGGCGCGCTACGCCGTCACCGATCCGGTGCGCACCCTGTTCGACCAGCGGCGTCCCGGTGGGCGCATCCTGACCCTGGATGGTTTCCCGCACCGCGGCCAGCCGATCGTGCTGACGGAATTCGGCGGCATCGCCTACGATCCGAAACAGACCCCGAACCCGGACGAGACCACCTGGGGCTATAGCCGCGCCCACACGGCCGAGAGCTACCTCAAGCAGTACCGGCGCCTGCTGCAGGTGGTCAACGAGACCTTCATGTTCAGCGGCTTCTGCTACACCCAGTTCGCCGACACCTTCCAGGAAGCCAATGGCTTGCTGAACGCCGACCGGACGCCCAAGCTGCCGCTGGAAGTCATCAGCAATGCGACGCGCAACATCCCGATGTTTCACCGCGAGGTGGAGGAAGGCAAGGACCCGGGCACGCCCTGAGCCCGGCAATCCCTTCGCTTCTCGCACGGGTGGACGCCCCGTCCACCCGGCAGCGGGCTAACGCTGGATGCTGCCACCCGTCACGTTGACGCGGTCGCCGCTGCGGAAATCGGGCGTGGTGCCGTGGGTGACCACCTGCGTGCTGCCGTCGTCCATGCGCACCGTGACGCGGTAGGACTGGCTGGCGCCGGTGGCGCCGGCCGCGCCGCTGCTCCCCATCGACGAATCGCCCTCGGTGATGCCGCTCGACGCAGGCAGGATCTCGATCGCCAGCACGGTGCTGTTGGGCGCCGCGCTGGCCGCGGCAGCGCCCGCGGTCGACGCGCTGCCGCCACGGTCGTCCTGCATGCTGGAGGTGCCGGAACCGCTGCTGCCGGAGACGCCCGAGCTGCCCGAGCTGCCGGAGGTATCCGAACTGCCCGAGACGCCCGCGCCGTCCTGGATGCTCTCGGTGGTCGTGCCGCTGCTGCCCGAGGCGCCCGATGTGCCGGAGCTGCCGGAGCTGCCGCTGGTGCCGCTGGTGCCGCTGGTGCCCGCACCGTAGTCGCTGGTCCCGGTGCTGCCGCTGGTGCCGCTGTCGCCACTCGACGAGCTGCCACGCATGGCGTTGCACCCCGAAATGGCGAGCGCGACCGCCAGCAGGCCCGCCATGGCCACGCTCTGGTGTGTTTGCTTCATGATCAACTCCTCGTTTGGATGTTTAGTGGGGGATGTGACGATGCCGCGCGCCACGAGGATAAGAGGCGCGAAGTGCGCCAGCGTTCCAGCTGACTTCCTTTGGAGGCCGGTTGGATCAAGCTGGAGGGTTCTTTGCGGAACCTGAACGGAGGATGATGGTCAGCGCCGACGCGCCGCCGGCGCTGGCCGCGGCGCGAGGGTGTCCAGCACCGCCAGCACGCTGGAGGCGAGGGTGGCGGCCGTGACGTCGACCAGCCAGTCGCGCACGTCGCCCGAGCGATACGGGAAGAAGCTCTGCACCCATTCGTCGATGGCGCCCATCAGCGCGACGGCCAGCATCGCCTTCAGGGCGCGCTGCAGCGGCGTGCCGGTGGCGCCCAGGAACCACAAGGCAGCCAGGAAGGCGTAGGTCATCCCGTGCAGCACCGCACCGGACGCGTAGGCGCCGACCTCGGCGCGGGCGCCGGGAATCGAACCCGCCACCAGGATGGTGAGCAGCCCGAGCAGGGCGAAGGCATGCAGGGCGCGGCGGACTTTCGTTGGAGGCTGCAGCAGGGACGACAGGGCGGGCATCGGTACGAACGGCGAAGGTACATGAAGCGCCAACCTTACCACGCCATGCAGTCAATTGCCCGCACGCCAGCAACGCTCAGATTGTCAGGGCTGGCGCGCCGTCGGCGTAATGGGCGTCGAAACAGCTTTCGCAGTCGGCGCAGAACAGGTGGGCCATGCGCACGCTTCCCTGTCGCAGGACCAGCTTGAGGTGGGTTTGCTGGCACTTGGGGCAGACTTCGCGGACGCTGCCGAAGGTGAGCAGGTTGAGCGGCGTGCTGTCGCTGTCGAGCGCGTCGACGACGGTACGCGGATTGAGTTCGCTCAGGACGAGGTCGCCGTCTTCATGATGGCGGCGGCAAGTGTCGGGTGCGGCGCTGGCTGGTACACGTAAGTTCATAGGACGGGTTCCCTTGGACGTTTCGTTGTACGTGGGCTTCCGACCGGTGGCCGAATCGGAAGTGAGAACTTTATGATAGCCAAATCAGCGACGGCTTCAAGCGCTATGACAATTTTTTTACCGGGAGTTGCGCGGGGGCAGAGAATAAGACCGGTTTGCAACGACACTGGTTCCTGAGCGCATAGGCAAAAAAATGCCCGCCGGTGGCGGGCACAACCCAAGATCGGGCCAAGAGATGCGAAATCGGTTGGTGTGTAGCACCCGGGGCGCCGCACACCTGCTGTCATCAGGCATATCGGTTGCGTGTATGACAGGTGATTCTTAGTATAGGCAGTGTTTGTGACGCGATTGTGACCAAGCGCAAAGTTCTGGCGGTATCAAATGACCGGCAAGCGCCGTCAGGTCATCAGCGTGCGTTATACGTAGAACTACGTAGCAACGGCCTTCCTTTAAATTCTCGGCAAAAAAAAAGCCCGCTCTTGTGCGGGCTTAAAACTATTTTCTTGGAGGAGAATAGTGGAGACAGGTGTAATTATCGGGGTCGGCCTTTCGGGTGTCCAATTGCGAGTTCGGATACCAGACATGCGTTAAAGTGATATCTGCCCCACTCGCGCAGGATTTCAGTCGCGTACCGGCACCGTGTAGTTCAGCGCCATGCGGCCGCCGTCGGCGTACAGCGTCTGGCCGGTCATGTACGAGGCATCGTCGCTGGCCAGGAAGGCGGCGATCGAGGCGACTTCTTCCGGCTCGCCGCAGCGGCCCAGCGGCGTGCGCGACAGGATGGTGTGGCGCGCCTCCGGGCTGCCCAGCACGGCCTGCCTGGCCAGTTCGGTCAGGATGGTGCCCGGGCCGATCGCATTGACGCGGATGCCATGCTGGGCCAGGGCGATCGACGCCACCCGGGTCAGCTGGTTGACGCCGCCTTTCGACACCACATAGGGCACCTGGTTCGGGATGGTCAGCTCGGCATTGACGCTCGACATATTGATGATGCAGCCGCCTTCGCCCCGTTTCACCATATCGCGCGCCGCCGCCTGGCTGCACAGGAACATCGATTTGAGATTGACGCGCAGCACGCGGTCGAAATCGTCTTCTTCCAGGTCGAGGAAATCGGCCGCATGGGTCACGCCCGCGTTGTTGACCAGGATGTCGATGCGGCCGAAGGCGTCGAGCGTGGCCTGGATCATCGCATCGACCTCTTTCTTGACGCCGACGTCGGCACGGAAGAAGCGGGCGGCGTCGCCCAGGCTGGCGGCGGCCTGCTCGACGTCAGGCTTGAGGTCGACGAGCATCACGCGCGCGCCTTCGCGCACCAGGCGCTGGGCGCAGGCCAGGCCGATGCCCTGGCTGGCGCCGGTGACGATGGCGATTTTCCGGTTGAGTTTCATGGCGGGCTTTCGTAGAGAGGCAAAGGCCGCCATTCTAACCACTCGGCGTGGCTACCCGGAATGCATGATCGTCGATGCGCGTGTAAGTTTTTCGCGCCGCGCGCGACTAAGCCGGTATCTCCACCACAACGAGAACAAAAATGACCCGCAAGCATCTCGCCCTTGCCTGGACCCTGTTCCTGGCGATGCTGCTGTATTCCAGCCTGGCCGCCGCCCTCGAACCCTGCCACCTGCCGCACTTCCCCGAGCGGGTCGAGTGCGGCACGCTGGAGGTGCCGGAAGACCGCGCCAAGCCGGCCGGCCGCCGCATCACGATTCACTTCGCCCGCATCAAGGCCACCGCGAAGCCGGCGGCGCCGGACCCGCTGCTGGTGCTGGCCGGCGGTCCCGGCCAGGCCGCGATGGATTACGGGCCGCTCCTGGCCACGGCCTTCCGTGAAGCGCGCAAGCGCCGTGACATCCTCCTGGTCGACCAGCGCGGCACCGGCAGGTCGAACCCGCTGCGCTGCCCGATGCCGGAACAGGCGATCGCGCAGGGCGACACGGCCGCTGCACAAGCCAGCCTGCGCGCCTGCCTGGCCGGACTCGAGGCCGATCCGCGCCACTTCCATACCGAAGCCGCGCTGGCCGATTTCGAGGACTTGCGGCGCGCGCTTGGCTACCGCCAGTTCAGCTTGTGGGGCGGCTCGTACGGCACCCGCACCGCGCTGATGTATGCGCGGCGTTACCCCGGCAGCGTGCGCGGCATGGTGCTCGATTCGGTGGCGCCGCCCAATGCCCGCATCCTGCTGTCGTCGCGCCACAGCCAGGCCGCGCTCGAGCGCCTGCTGGCCGACTGCGCCGCCGACGGGGCCTGCGCCAGGGCTTTCCCGAACCTGGCGCGCGAGCTCGATACGGTGCTTGCGCTGCCGGCGGTCGGGCCGCACCAGGGCGAGGCGGTGGCGCAGCTGGTGCGCGGCGCCATGTATACCGGCCAGCATGCCAGCGTGCTGCCGTTCGCGATCCACGCCGCCGCAGGCGGCAGGCCGCAGCCGCTGCTCGGCCTGTACGATGCGCTGTCCGCCTGGAGCATGGAGGGCATGACCTTCGGCCAGACCCTGTCGGTGCTGTGCGCCGAAGAAGCGCCGTTCATCGACGCCGCCGCGATGCGGGCCGATGGCGCCGGCAGCCGATTCGGCGACGCCTATGCCAGGAGCTGGCGCGACTGGTGCTCGGTGTGGCCGGCCGCCACGCCGGCCGTTGACGCGACCCGCGCCGTCGTCTCGGACGTCCCGACCCTGCTGCTGGCGGGCGGCCTCGATCCGGTCACGCCGCCGGAAAACGCCCACCTGGCGGCCCGCACCCTGCGCCACAGCCGGGTGCTGGTGGCCGCCGGCGCCGGCCATACCTTCAGCGGCGCCGGCTGCGCGCCGCGCCTGATCGCCGCCTTCCTCGAGCATGCCATTCCTTCCGCCGTGGATGGCGCATGCCTGGCGGCGATTCGCCGTCCCCCGTTCGTGCTGGCCGACGGCCAGCCCACCCTGTGAGGAGCGCACCGTGATCGTCGTGAACCATATCAGCAAGCGTTTCAAGACCTTGCAGGCCCTGGACGAGGTCAGCTTCACGGCCCGCCCCGGCACCATCACCGCGCTGCTCGGCCCCAACGGCGCCGGCAAGTCGACCTGCCTGCGCATCCTGTATGGCCTGCTGGCGCCGGACAGCGGCAGGGTCGCCATCGACGGCATCGACGTGACGCGCGCGCCGCTCGCCGCGCGGCGCCGGCTCGGCATCGTCACCGACGAATTCGGGCTCTATGAGCGGCTCACGCCGCGCGACCACCTGCGCTACTTCGGCCGCCTGCACGGCATGCGCGGCGCCATGCTCGAACGCGCCATCGAGCGTGTGGTCCAGGAAGTGGGACTGGAAGCCGAAGCGGGGCGCGCCTGCAAGGGATTTTCGGCCGGCCAGCGCATCAAGGTGGCGCTGGCGCGCGCCTTGCTGCATGATCCTGCCGTGCTGGTGCTGGACGAGCCGACGCGCGGCCTGGACGTGATGAGCACGCGCGCCGTGCGCGAGGCCTTGATGCGGGCGCGTTCGCGTGGCGCGGCGGTGCTGCTGTCGACCCACGTGATGCAGGAAGCGGCCCAGTTGTGCGACCAGGTGGTGGTGCTGGCCGCGGGCCGGGTGCGCTTTGCGGGGACGACGCCGGCGCTGCTGGCGCAGACCGGCGGGAGCAGCCTGGAACAGGCATTCGTCGAAGTGATCGGCAGCGATGAGGGGATTGCGGCATGAGAGTTAACCAATTCGTACAAGACTTGTGGATCGTGGTCTCGAAAGAAATGATGGACGCCGTGCGCGACCGCCGCTCGATGATGGCTGGCCTGCTGTTCGCGCTGCTCGGCCCCTTCGTGCTGGCGGGCGTGCTCAAGGCGCTGATCGCGTCCGAGATCGATGCCGGCGGCAGGGCCCTGCACCTGGTCGGCGCCGCCCACGCGCCGGGACTCGTGCGTCACCTGGAAGCCGCCGGGGTCACGCTCCAGGCGAGCGAGGAGAAGCCGGAAACCCTGCTCGCGCGCTCGCCCGGCGCCGTCGTGCTCGAGGTGCCGGCGCAGGCCCCGCGCGAGCTGGCGCGGGGACGCGCGGCCACGCTGGCCCTGTGGGCCGACATGTCCAACGATGACGCAAGGCGCCAGGCCCAGCGCGTGCAAGCCCTGGTGAACGCCTATGGCGCCCAGCTGTCGGGACAGCGCCTGCTGGGCGCCGGCGTGGCGCCGGATCATGCCGGCGCCCTGCGTCTCGATCTGCGCGACATGGGCGGGCAGGGCGGCCGTACGGCGCTGGTGCTGGGCGCCCTGCCGCTGTTCTGGCTGCTCGGCCTGTTCGTCGGCGGCTCGCACGTGGCGCTGGACGCGACCGGCGGCGAACGCGAACGGCGCTCGCTCGAGGCTTTGTTGGCGCAACCGGTGGCGCCGGGCACGCTGTTCATCGGCAAATGGCTGACCGCTTCGCTGTTCGGCTATGCGAGCGGGGCCGCCGCGCTGCTGCTCTCGGTGCTGGCCCTCGAGCGCCTGCCGCTGTACGAAGTGGGCATCGCCTTCGCGCCGGACGGGGCGATGCTGGCGCAGATGCTGCTCATCCTGCTGCCGCTGGCGCTGCTGGTGGGCGCCCTGCAATGCGTGGTGGCGCTGCACGCCCGCACCCACAAGGAAGGCCAGATCTACCTGAACCTGCTGCAACTGGCGCCGATGCTGCTGCTGGTGGAAGAGATCGGGGCCGCGTCCCCGCCCGCCGCCCACCTGCTGCCGATGCTCAGCCAGCACGCGCACCTGGGCGCGCTGGTGAGCGGAGGGGCGCCGGCGCCGCAGTTGCTGGCCCTGTCGGTGGCCGGCTGCATCGGCGCCGCCGCCTTGCTGATCGCCTTCGGCAGCCGGCGCCTGCGCAGCGAACACTTCGTGTTCGGCCTGTGATGGCAGGCTCGCAGGATATCGGGTTCAAGCGCGAATTCAAGCGTTTGATGGCCGAGCATGGCGGCATGCTGGTGCGCTTTGCCGCCAGCTTCGAGCGCAACCGCCATGCGCGCGAAGACCTGGTGCAGGACATCATGCTCGCGGTGTGGCAGGCCTTGCCGGCCTTTCGCGGCGAATCGAGCCTCAAGACCTATGTGGTCGGCGTCGCGCACCGGCGCTGCGCCAGCCACGTGATGCGCGCGGCGGCGCAGCCGCAGCACGAGGAGCTCGACGAGGAATGGGCCGACGAACAACCGGGGCCGGAAACCCTGGCGCGCCTGAACCAGCAGCAGCAACGCCTGCTGGCGGCATTGCGCCAGCTGCCGGTCGGGCAGCGCCAGCTGGTGCTGCTGGCGCTCGAAGGCATGTCCTATGAAGAGATCGCGCAGCTGCTCGGGATCTCGGTGAATAATGTCGGTGTGCGCCTGAACCGCGCCAAGGCTGCGCTCAAGGAAAGGCTGGAGGAACGATGAACGATGCGGATGAATGGGCCAGGCTGCAAGATGCCTGGGGCGCGGATGCGCCGGCTGCTCCGCCGCTGCCGGACGTGACGGCGATGATCGCCCGCGCGCGGCGCCAGCGCCACCTGATCATATGGACGATTGCCGGAGAATGGGCGCTGGCGGCCGTGGCGATCGGGATGATGGCCGCGCGTTGGCCGCTGCCGAACACCAACGGCATCCTGTGGCCATGGATGGTGTTCTATGTGCTGTTGATGTGTTTCGTCATGGTCAGCTATACCTGGACCCGCCTTCAGGCCTTGCAGGAACCAACCGGCACCAGCCTGCGCGACTGGCTGGATTTGCGGCGCCGCCGGGCGCTGCTCGGGCTGCGGCTGGCGCGTCTGACGCGCTGGACGACCTTCGCCATGCTGCCGGCGCCGGTCGTGCCCTGGCTGACGGCGCGGGATGCCTGGAATGCGGCCTGGAGCTCGGTGGTCGTGACCCTGATCCTGGCCGGCGGCTGGATCTGGGCGCGCCGCAAGACACGCCGGATGACGGCCGAAATCGCCGACGTCGACGCGCTGGCGCGCGAATGGCTGGACGAGCAGGACGGGACGACTACAGCATGAGCGGCCGGTCCGGCAGTTCGTTAGGCCGCTCGCCGCTGGACGGGAAGTGCTGGCGCAGCAGCTCGTTGACCTGGCTGACCGCCGCCAGGGTCGCCTCATGGAAGCTGCCCTGCCTGAAACCCTCGGTCATGGTGCGGCATACGGCCTGCCAGGTGGCGGCGTCGATCTTGCGGTCGATGCCGCGGTCGGCCACGATGTCGATCTTGTGCTCGGCCAGGTTCACGTAGATCAGTACCCCGCAATTGTCTTCGGTGTCCCATACGCCATAGTCGGCGAACAGGGCGATCGCGCGCTGGCGGTTGGTGACGCCTTCCCAGGCCGCTTCGAACGGCAGGGCTTTCTCGACGATCAGGCGCACTTCGCCGCGGTGGGTCTGTTCGCCCAGGTCGATCGCCTCGGCGATCGCGTCCAGGGTCGTGTCGGGGAAGGCCTGTTTCGCCTCGCTGGCGCTGCTCTTCCAGTGGCGCCAGGCGCGGCGCATCTTGTGTGTGATCGATCCCATTACCAGTCTCCCGAGGCGCCGCCGCCGTCGAAGCTGCCGCCGCCGCCCGAAAAGCCGCCGCCGCCGAAGCCACCGCCGCTGCTGCCGAAACCGCCGCCGCCGCCGCGGCTCATATTGCCGATGATGTTGCCGAGGACGAAGCCGGTGGTGGCGCTGCCCCAGTGCGACTGGCCGCGGCGCGTGCCGATCGTGCGGCCGCGCGGCCGGAACACCGAGCGCAGCATGGAGGCGCCGATGATGATCAGGAAGATCGCCCACAAGGGGAAACCACCGTCGCCCGCCGCCTGGCGCTGCTGCTGTTGCGGAGGCGGCGCCGGGAAAGCTTCCTGGTTGAGCAGGGTGGCGATGGCGCCGACGCCGGCGACCAGGCCCTCGTAATAGTGCTCTTGCCGGAAGTGCGGCGCGATCACGTCCTGCAGGATGCGCTTCGATTGGGCGTCGGTCAGCACGCCCTGCACGCCGCGCCCGGCCTCGATGCGCAGGCGGCGCAGCGACGATGGATTGTCGCGCGCCACCAGCAGCAGCACGCCGTCGTCGACGCCCTTGCGGCCCAGCTGCCAGGCATCGGTGACGCGGATGCTGTACTGCTCGATCGCTTCGGGCTCGGTCGACTTCACCAGCAGCACGGCGATCTGGCTGCCGGTCTTGGCCTCGTAGTCGGCCAGCACCGCTTCCAGGCGCTGGCGCTGGGCCGCGTCGAGCATGCCGGCCTGGTCGGTGACGCGCGCGGTCAGCTTCGGCACCGGCTGCAGCTGTGCGAGGGCCGGCGCGCCGGTGAGCAGCGCGAGCAGTAGGATGCAGAAGAAACGCGACAGTGCGGTCATGCCGGCTTACTTGCCGAAGTCGACCGTCGGCGCGGTCGAGATCGCCTTTTCGTTCTCGACGGTGAACGAGGGCTTGGTGTCGTAGCCGAACACCATCGCCGTCAAGTTCTTGGGGAACTGACGCACGGTCACGTTGTAATCCTGGACCGAGGCGATATAGCGCTGGCGCGCCACGGTGATGCGGTTTTCCGTGCCTTCCAGCTGCGACTGCAGGTCGCGGAAGCTCGTGTCGGCCTTCAGGTCGGGGTATTTTTCCGAGACCATCATCAGGCGCGACAGGGCGCCCGACAGTTCGCCCTGCACCTGCTGGAACTTCTGGAAGGCCTCGGGGTTGTTCAGCACCTCGGGCGTGATCTGGAAGCTGGTGGCCTGGGCGCGGGCGCGGGTCACTGCTTCGAGCGTGGCGCTTTCATGCGAGGCGTAGCCCTTGACGGTGTTGACCAGGTTCGGGATCAGGTCGGCGCGACGCTGGTACTGGTTCACCACCTCGCTCCATGCCGCCTTGGTGGCCTCGTCCTTGGTCTGGAATTCGTTGTAGCCGCAGCCGGACAGCAGGGCGCCGGCCAGGACTGCGCCGCCGAGGAGACGGGTCCAACGGAAGAAGAAGGAATGGGTCATGATGTTGTTTGTGTGTACAAGTTGTCGAATGATCAAAATATACCTGAAACAGGCACGCTTGGGCGTCCGGCCGGGCGCCAATTGGCGGCGATGGACTGCCGGCGGGTACAATAGTGGGTTTGCATTTACAAAGATACAAGGGGCTAGAGGTGAATTTCATCAACAAACTTTCCGCCGCATGGGCCCGTAACGATTCGCTGCTGTGCGTCGGCCTCGACCCGGACCTGGCGCGCCTGCCGGCCCATTTGCAGGGCCAGCCGGACGCCATCGTCCAGTTCTGCAAGGCCATCATCGACGCCACCGCCGACCTGGCCTGCGCCTTCAAGCCGCAGATCGCCTATTTCGCCGCCCTCGGCGCGGAAGACCAGCTGGAAGAAATCTGCGCCTACCTGCGCGCTACCTACCCGCACATCCCGCTGGTGATGGACGCCAAGCGCGGCGACATCGGCGCCACCGCGCACCAGTACGCGCGCGAAGCCTACGAGCGCTATGGCGCCGACGCGGTGACGGTCAGCCCCTACATGGGCTTCGATTCGGTCGAGCCGTATATGGAATGGCCGGACCGCGGCGTGATCGTGCTGTGCCGCACCTCGAACGCGGGCGGTTCCGACCTGCAGTTCCTGGACGTGGGCGGCCGTCCGCTGTACCAGCACGTGGCCCAGCTGGTCGCCGACAAATGGAACCGCAACGGCCAGTGCGCGCTGGTGGTGGGAGCGACCTTCCCGGACGAGATCGCGCAGGTGCGCAAGCTGGTGGGCGATATGCCGCTCTTGATCCCGGGCGTGGGCGCCCAGGGCGGCGACGTCGAGGCGACCGTCAAGGCGGGCCGCACGGCGGATGGCGCGGGCATGATGATCAATTCGTCGCGTGCGATCCTGTATGCGACGCCGCAGGAAGGTGAAGATTTCGCCGCTGCGGCGCGGCGCGTGGCGCGCGAGACGCGCGATGCGATCAACGCGCATCGCCACGGTTGATCCGGTGGCGTGAACGGCGTTGCCGTCCACGCCACGATGATTTTCAGTATCGATCCGGCGCGATCGACTCCGCGTAGTCGTACAGCGCGCCCAGGATCTCCTCGGCGCGCTCGTCCGCCGTCTCCGACAAGGCATCGATCTCGGTAAACAGCTGGTCCACCGTGCGCGCCCCATGCGCGCCCTCGAACAGCCGCGCCGCCCGGTGCGCTTCCCACAGTTGCTGCTCATCTTCCGACAAGGTATGCGGGAAGTTGCGCGCGCGGTAGCGGAACAATAGTTCGTTGAGACGCTCGTCCTCGAAGCTGACGCGCCGCGCCAGCGCCTCGGGCTTCTGCATGCGCAGGGATTCGAGCTGGCGGCGGTCGTCGCGGCTGACGAAACCGCCGTACAGGTCTTCGTCGACGTCCACCGCTTCACCCGTGCCGGGTTTGGCCAGCACCTGGGCCCAGATCGCCCGCATGTCCGGCCCGCCGGCCGCCAGCGCGGCGTGCGCGCGGCCGCGCTCCAGGTCGATGTCCCAGCGCGTGGCCAGGTCGGGCCGCAGCGTCTTGAGGTTCCCGACCAGCATCGGCGATTTGTTCAGGTGCACGCTCTTGATCGGCAGCCGGGTCACGCCCTCGGGCAGCTCACTGGCGCGGGTAAACATGCGGGTGCGGATGGTGTCGGCGTCGAGCGCGAACAGTTCGGACGGGTCGTGGCGGCAATCCCAGACCAGCACCTCGTTCTTGTTGGTCGGATGCTGGGCCAGCGGATAGACCAGGCCCAGGCAGCCGTATTCGACCGGGAACATGCCGGACACGTGCAGGAAAGGCTGGCGCTGGCCCGGGTCGAGGTGCAGGCCGATCTCGGTCGCGACCCGGTCCTTGCGGCGCAGCTCGAGGCAGAAGTCGAACAGGCGCGGCTGCTTGGCGCGGATCAGGCGCGCCAGCGCGATGGTGGCGCGCACGTCGGACAGCGCATCGTGCGCCGCCTCGTGGGCCAGGCCGTTGGCGGCGCTCAGGTGTTCCAGCTTGAAGCTCGGCTTGCCGTCTTCGCGGGTCGGCCATTCGATGCCTTCCGGGCGCAGCGCGTACACCATGCGCACCACGTCGAGCAGGTCCCAGCGGCCGCAGTTGTGCTGCCACTCGCGCGCATACGGATCGATCAGGTTGCGCCAGAACAGGAAGCGGGTCACCTCGTCGTCGAAGCGGATCGTGTTGTAGCCGACGCCGATCGTGCCCGGCTCGCTGAAGGCGGCTTCGATCTGGCGCGCGAATTCGTGTTCGGGCACGCCCCGTTCGAGGCAGTGCTGCGGCGTGATGCCGGTGATCAGGCAGGATTGCGGGTCGGGCAGGAAGTCGTTGGCCGGCTGGCAGTACAGCATGATCGGCTCGCCGATCTCGTTGAGGTCGGCGTCGGTGCGGATCGCTGCGAACTGGGCCGGGCGGTCGCGGCGCGGCACCGCGCCGAAGGTTTCATAGTCGTGCCAGAGGAAGGTATGCGTGCTCATGTGTTGTTATAAAGGCTGCCGTCGCGGCGTCAACCGGCATGGTGGCACATCCGCGCGGATCAGTCACGGCCGGCGGCAAGCGAGCTCAAGCGCAGACGCGGTCCCGTCCCGCCTCCTTGGCGCGGTACAGGGCGGCGTCGGCCGCCGCCATCAGGCTGCGCTCGTCGCCGCCGGGAGTCAGGCTGGCCACGCCGAAGGAACCGGTCAGGTGCGGCAGCGGCAGGCGCATGTCGGGGAACACGACGGCCAGGCGCAGGCGCCGGCACAGGCGTTCGGCCACGCCAGTCGCCATTTCCGGCGTGGTGTCGGGCAGCACGGCCAGCATCTCTTCGCCGCCGTAGCGCACCGCGAAGTCGGACGGGCGCAGCGCGCCGCGGATCACGCTCGCGGCCGCGGCCAGCGCGGCGTCGCCGGCGATGTGGCCGTGGGTGTCGTTGAAGCGCTTGAAGTGGTCGAGGTCGATCATCACGAGCGACAGCGGGCTGCCGTCGTTGGCCGCGCGCGCGGCCAGCTTGGGCAGCATCTCGTTGAGCCAGGCGCGGTTGTACAGGCCGGTGAGCGGGTCGTTGAGCGAGAGCTGGCGGTAGAATTCGCCCAGCTTCTGGCGCCGCCGCAGCAGGGCGTTGGTGGCGCGGATGCGGAAGGACAGCAGGCGCAGCAGGTTACGCGCCAGCACGCCGGAACGTTCGATCAGTGTCCACACCATGTCGGACTCGATCACCAGCAGTTCGGTGTCCTCGAGCGCCGTCATCGCCGCCAGGTTCAGCGCGTCGTCCAGCACCGCCTGTTCGCCCACGCTCTCGCCCGGCAGGATGCGGCTGGTGTTGCCCTCGTCGCCGGCATGGGCGTCGGGTGCGATCTCGAGCGCGCCCGACAGGACGATGTACAGGCGCGCCTGGCCGCCATCGTCGATGCGGCGGCCGCGCGCCATGCGCACGACGGCGCAGCCGGCCACCATCGCGGCGATGGCCGGGTCGGTCTCGTCGCGAAACAGGTGCAGGTCGCGTAGCGTCGTACGGGAAGCACCGAAGGTGCCGATGTGTTCCAAGTGGGGCCTCGAGCGAATCGCGTAAGGTTGAGTCCTTACAGCGGTGAAATGATAGCCTATCGGACCTGGAATGCGTATTCGGCGCTCCTTAAACAACAATGGTGACATGGCGGCATGACTGATTCTGACAATTCGCTCTTCGATGCGCTTGGGCACGCGCATCGGCCGGCCCTGGACGCGCGCATCGTGTCGCTGGTGCCGTCGATCACCGAGCTGCTGTGCGACCTCGGCCTGGCGCCGCAGCTGGTCGGCCGCACCGGCTTTTGCATCCACCCGAAGGCGGTGGTGGCGGACATCCCCAAGGTGGGCGGCACCAAGGACGTCAACCTCGAGAAGATCCGCAAGCTGGCGCCGACCCACGTCGTGGTCAATATCGACGAGAACGAAAAGCCGACCGTCGACGCGCTGGCCCAGTTCGTGCCGCACGTGGTGGTCACGCATCCGCTGGTCCCCGAGGACAACCTGGCGCTGGCGCGGCTGATGGGCGGCATCTTCGGCGCCCGGGAGCAGGCCGCGTCCTGGTGCGCGGACTTCGAGGATGAACTGGCGCGGCTGCGCGCACTGGCGCGCGGTCCCGCACGCACGGTCCTGTACTGCATCTGGCAAGACCCGTGGATGAGCGTGTCGAAGGACACGTATATCGCGGCCATGCTGGCCGAACTGGGCTGGCGCGTGCCCGGGCTGGGGGCGGCGCGCTATCCCCGTTTCGACTGGTCCGAAGCCCTGGTGGACGGGCTCGACGCCGTGCTGCTGTCGACCGAACCCTACCGCTTCACCGAGGCCCATGCGGACGCGCTGGAAAAGCAGATCGGGATCCCCGTGCTGCTGGTCGATGGCGAGATGATGTCGTGGTATGGAAGCCGGGCCCTGGCGGGCCTGCGCTATCTGCGCGAAGTGAAGGCAATGCTGGAAGGAAGCGCAGGCTGAAGTGCAGGCTGAAGTGCAGGCCCGGACGGGCCTGCACTTCATTGGGTCACGATCACATATCCGTCAGGTGCTTGTCGGCGGTGGGATCTTCGGTGTGCGTGATCGAGGCGGCGCGCTGCTTGTCCTGCAGACGGCCGATCGCGCTGTCGAGGGCGCGCGCCAGCTTGCCGCCGGCGTTGTTGATGGCCTGGTGCAGGTCGGTGGCGTGCTCGTGGATGACGATCGGCGCGATGCCGCTCAGGCGTGCTTCGAGCATGCACGAATTGCCGCCGTCTGCCTTCTTCTCCTTGTTCTCATTACTCAAGTGAACGTCAACGCGGTTGACCTGGTCGCCAAAACGACCGATGGAGGTGCGCACGACTTCCTGCACGTGCTCGTCCAGACCCTGATGCTTGTTGATGGTGTTGTCGGTATTTACATTGATCTGCATGGATGGCTCCTGTAAGTCGTTACGGCTTCATCTTACACCTCCCGCGAATTTCGCCGCGCCCGACCTGTTAGCGTCTTGCTAATGCCACTCTGGTATCAATGTTGCTGAATTGCCACATAGAAATTGTTTACTCGTTTTGTAGGAGCAGTCCTACTAGAATTGCCCTCAACCGCCAATTCTATCGAATTGTTTCATCTAAAAGTTCGAAAGTCACAAGATTCGAAAAGGTTGCGGGTGTAAAAACCGATAAAAACACGCTGACGCCTCCGCGTTACACGGCCGATGCAATGACAGGAACGGGAATAACAAGATGCAATTGAAGCAACTGAAAATCGGCCAGCGCCTGGCGCTCGCCTTCGGCCTGGTACTTGTGCTGTTGGCTGTCGTGTTGGCCACCGGCGTGCAGAAACTGAGCGCCATGAACGATTTGCTGGTCAAGGTCGTCGAAGTGAACAATGCGCGCATCGATGCCGCCAGCACCATGCGCGACAACCTGCGCCGGATCTCGATCGCCGTGCGCGACATGACGATCATTTCGGACGAAGCCCAGATGCAGGAACAGTCGACCGCGATCGCCAAGGCGCGCGAAGCCTACGAGGTCGGCGCCAAAGCGCTGGACGGATCGATCACTTCCGAAGAGGGCAGGGCCCAGCTGGCCAATACCGCCGCGGCCGCCGCCAAGGTGCTGCCGCTGATCGCCAAGGGCGAAGCGCTGGCGCGGCAAAACGACCTCGAGGCCGGTCGGGATTTCCTGCGCGAAGAGTTCGTGCCCGCCATGCGCGGCTGGACCACCTCGATCGACGACATCATCACCCTGCAGAGCACGCGCAATAATGAAGACCAGGCGCGTGGACGCGACGCCTATGCGCAGGCGCGCGTGTTGATGTTCACCGTCGGCGGCATCGCCCTGATTGCGGCGGTCGCCATCGCCTGGCTGATTACCCGTTCGATTACCCGCCCGCTGAACCGGGCCGTGGAAGTCGCGCGCACCGTCGCCGCAGGTGACCTCTCCAGCCACATCGAGGTCACCTCGCTCGACGAGACCGGCCAGCTGCTGGGCGCGCTGAAAGACATGAACACCAACCTGCGCGACATCGTCAGCCAGGTGCGCGAAGGCACCGACACCATCGCCACCGCGTCGGACGAGATCGCGGTGGGCAACCTCGACCTGTCGAGCCGCACCGAGCAGCAGGCCAGCTCGCTGGAAGAAACCGCCTCGTCGATGGAAGAACTGACCTCGACCGTCAAGCAGAATGCCGAACACGCACGCCAGGCCAACGGCCTGCGCGCTCGGCCTCCGACGTCGCCACCCGCGGCGGCGCCGTGGTGTCCGACGTGGTCGAGACCATGGGCGCGATCCACGCGTCGGCCAGCAAGATCGTCGACATCATCTCGGTGATCGACGGCATCGCCTTCCAGACCAATATCCTGGCGCTGAACGCGGCGGTGGAAGCGGCGCGCGCCGGCGAGCAGGGCCGCGGCTTCGCCGTGGTGGCGAGCGAGGTGCGCAGCCTGGCCCAGCGTTCGGCCAGCGCGGCCAAGGAAATCAAGACCCTGATCGACGATTCGGTGAACAAGGTCGACGAAGGCAGCCGCCTGGTGACCCAGGCCGGCGCGACGATGGACGAGATCGTGGTGAGCGTCAAGCGCGTCACCGACATCATGGGCGAGATCACGGTCGCCAGCCACGAGCAGGAAAACGGCATCGAGCAGATCAACCACGCGGTCACCGAGATGGATGCGGTTACGCAGCAGAACGCGGCCCTGGTCGAGGAAGCGGCGGCTGCTGCCCAGTCGCTGAAGGAACAGTCGGCGCGCCTGGCCGAGACGGTCAGCGTGTTCAACCTGGGCACCGGCCAGCGCAATGCCGGCGCGGCCCGTCCGGCGTCGGCTGCGTCGGCATCGCAGCAGCGCGCGCTGGCGGTGGCCTGAAGGGCTTAGCTCCCGCGCTCTTTCTCGTGGTGCGGAAAGCGGTCCATCCTTGACAGCACGGGGAACAGCACCGCCCACAGCCCGGTGACCACCAGCGTGGCGACGCCGCCCAGCAGGATGGCGCGCGTCAGGCCCAGCCAGCCGGCGGTGACGCCGGATTCGAATTCGCCCAGCTCGTTCGAGGCGCCGATGAACACCGAGTTCACGGCGCTGACCCGGCCGCGGATCTCGTCCGGGGTTTCGTACTGCACCAGCAGGTGGCGGATGTAGACGCTGACCATGTCGCCCACGCCGAGCAGGAACAGGGCGGCCAGCGCGACCGGGAAGCTGTCGGTCAGGCCGAGCAGGATCACGCACACGCCGTACAGCGCGACGCCGCCGAACATCCAGGCGCCGACCCGGCGTGTGATCGGGAACATCGCGAGGGTGATCGAGCACAGGGCGGCGCCGACGCCGGGCGCGGTGCGCAGGAAGCCGAGGCCGGTGGGGCCGGCGCCCAGGATGTCGTGGGCGTAGGCCGGCAGCAGGGCGGTGGCGCCGCCGAACAGCACCGCGAACAGGTCGAGCGAGATGGCGCCCAGCACGATCGGGCGCGAGCGCACGAAGCGCAGGCCCTCGAGCAGGGTGTGCCAGCTGACCGGCGCCTTGTTGATGATCTGCTGGATGCTGCGCGTGTTCGTCATCAGGAGCACCGCCAGCGCCAGCAGGCTGGCGGACGTCATGTGCACGACCTGCGCACCGAACACGTACAGCAGGCCGCCGACGATCGGCCCCAGGATCATCGCCACGTGCATGGTCGAAGAGCCGAGCGCCACCGCCTGGCTGAATTCGCGGTCGGGCACCAGGTTCTTGAGCACCGCCTGCGACGCCGGCATCATGAAGGCGCGCGCGCTGCCGAACACCACCAGGATCGCGAACACCGGCCACACGACCGTGCTGCCGCTGGCGGTAAACGCGATCAGCAGCGCGCTGCACAGCAGCTGCACCGCCATGCAGGCCATGACGATCAGGCGCCGGTTATGGCGGTCGGCCACGTGGCCGGCCCACAGGATGAACAGCAGGAATGGCGCGAATTGCGCCAGGCCGATCAGGCCGAGGTCGAACAGGCTGCCGGTGATCTGGTACACCTGCCACCCGATCGCCACGCTCTGCATCTGGACGGCGAAGGTGGCGAGGAAGCGCGCCGAGAGATAGAAGGCGAGATTGCGGTTGCGCAGGACGCCGAGGCGGCCGGAGGGAGACAGCAGGGACATGGATTGTTCGGGGCGACGGGAGAACCCGTCATTGTGCCCGAAGATGCGGCGCCGCGTTGGCGCCGCCAGCGGCGGATCAACCGCCCGCCAGGTCCGCTTCGGTGGTGAACGAATCGGCGAAGAACTCGTCTTCCGGCAGGCCGCACAAGGCCGTGTAGTCGCGGCGCGCCGAATCGACCATGACCGGTGCGCCGCAGGCGTACACCTGGTGTCCCGACAGGTCGATGATGTCCTGCATGACCGCCGCGTGCACGAAGCCGGTGCGGCCGGTCCAGGCATCCTCGGGCAGCGCGTCAGAAATCACCGGCACGTAGGTGAAGTCGGGCAGCGTGGTTTCCCAGGCGCGGCACAGCTCGTCCATGTACAGGTCTTGCGGGCGGCGGCCGCCCCAGTACAAGCGTACGGGACGGGTCGACTTCAGGTGCATCAGGTGCTCGACCAGGGCCTTGACCGGGGCGAAGCCGGTGCCCGAGGCCAGCAGCACGATCGGCTTGCTTGACTCTTCGCGCAGGAAGAAGGTGCCCAGCGGGCCCTCGAAGCGCAGGATGTCGCGCTCCTTCATGGCGCCGAACACGTGGTCGGTGAACAGGCCGCCCGGCAGATGCCGGATGTGCAGCTCGAGCGGGCCTTCGAACGACGGCGCATTGGCGATCGAGTAGGCGCGGCGCTTGCCGTCCTTGAGCAGGAATTCGATGTACTGGCCGGCACGGTAGGCCAGCAGCTCGTTGGCCGGCAGCTGCAGGTTGACGATCGCGACGTCGGGCGCGGCGCGGCGGATGGCGGCGATCCGGGTCGGCATCTTGCGCAGTGGGTAGTCCGAGCTGCCGCCCACTTCGCGCGCCTCGATCACCAGGTCGCTGCCCGGCACGGCGCAGCAGAACAGCGACATGCCGCCGGTCTTCTCGATGTCGGACAGCGCGCGCTGCTGGTGCGGCTTGTGCTCCACCGCGCCATCGAGCACCTTGCCCTTGCACGAGCCGCAGGCGCCGTTCTTGCAGCCATAGGGCAGGCCGATGCCGGCGCGGATGGCCGCGGAAAGGACGGTTTCATCGGCTTCGCAAGTAAACTGGCTGCCGCTGGGCTGGACGGTGATCTGGAAGGTCATGCGATTCAAGGGTTGGCGCGCGAGCGCAAGTGTTTGATCCAATGGCGGTTTTGTTGCAACTGGGCGCTATTCTACACCGGCCCCGGTTTTGCCGGGCGCCGGCCCTGCCGCTGTGCTACAGTGCCGCGATCCGCACCCACCGCGCCCGAACCCATGCCAGACCGATCCTCCTTCGCCCGTCCCCGCCTGCTCATCGTCGGTTGCGGCGACGTCGGCATGCGCCTGCTGCCGCTGCTGGCCGCGAAATACCGTGTGTTCGCCCTGACCAGCCAGCCCGAGCGCCGCGCCGAGCTGCGCGCGCTGGGCGCGGTGCCGGTGGTGGCGGACCTGGACCGCCCCGCGACCCTGGCGCGCCTGCGGCGGCTGGCGCCGTGGGTGCTGCACCTGGCGCCGCCGCAGCCGGATGGCGAGCACGATCTGCGCACGCGCCGCCTGGCGGCGGCGCTGGGAAAAGTCGAACGCATGGTGTACGTGAGCACGAGCGGCGTGTACGGCGATTGCGGTGGCGCGCTGGTCCATGAACATCGTCGGGTAGCGCCGCGCAATGCGCGCGCGCGGCGGCGCGTGGACGCCGAGCGCGTACTGCGCGCCTGGGCCCTGGCCACCGGCGCGTCGCTGGCCATCCTGCGCGTGCCGGGCATCTATGCCGACGACCGCCTGCCGCTGCGCCGGCTGGAGCAGGGCACGCCGGCGCTGCGCGCCGAGGACGACGTCTACACCAGCCACGTGCACGCCGACGACCTGGCGCGCATCGTGCTGGCGGCTTTGCTGCGCGGACGGCCCGGGCGCGTGGTGCATGCGGTCGACCGCACGCGCATGAAGATGGCCGATTATTTCGATGCCGTGGCCGACGCCTTCGGCATGAACCGCCCGCCGCGACTGGCGCGCGCCGAACTGCAAACGGCGGTGTCGCCGATGCTGCTGTCGTTCATGTCGGAATCGCGACAGCTGGACGACACGCGCCTGAGGCGCGAACTGCGGGTGCGTTTGCGCCATCCCGACGTGGCCACGACGCTGGCGCGCCTGCGCCCGGGCCTCATGACGCCCCCATGAGATCAGCTCATGGAATAGTAAACATTATTTATCGACTATCTGTATAATTTCGCGTCCCGCGAAAATAGCCGTATAAATACTGACGGTTTGCCTCTTTCTGCTAATTTTTCGCGGCATAGCGCGTCAAATAGCAAATTAATAATTTTACTGAAAAGAGTCATGCCGATCCGCCGCCTTCCACCCGGCGCCGAGTACGACCCCAACCGGGTCCTCGACGCCATCATCTCCCGCCTGCGCCTGAAGAATGACGCAGCCCTGTCGCAGCTGCTCGAAGTGGCGCCGCCCGTGATCAGCAAGATCCGCCACAACACCTTGCCGATCGGCGCGACGCTGCTGATCCGCATGCACGAGGAGAGCGATTTCAGCATCGGCGAATTGCGTGCGCTGATGATCAGGAAGGGCAGCGAAACCGCGGGGGCTGGCGCCGTATAAAGCGACAGCCGGCATGGCGGCCAGGACCGCGATGCCGGCTGCGAGGGTTGGTCTTTCTTCAGGCGGCTTGCGCGGCCTTGCTCGGGGCGGCGCACCAGGCAGTGTCACCAGCCTTGGCAGCTTGCTTGCCCGGCGCCGCGCACCATGCGGTATCGCCAGACTGGGCGGCTTGCTTGCCCGGCGCTGCACACCATGCGGTGTCGCCGGCCTGGGCGGCTTGCTTGCTCGGGGCTGCGCACCAGGCAGTGTCACCAGCCTTGGCGGCTTGCTTGCCCGGCGCCGCGCACCATGCGGTGTCGCCGGCCTGGGCGGCTTGCTTGCCCGGCGCTGCGCACCATGCGGTGTCGCGGGCCTGGGCGGCTTGCTTGCTCGGGGCTGCGCACCAGGCGGTGTCGCCAGCCTGGGCGGCTTGCTTGCCCGGCGCTGCGCACCATGCGGTGTCGCCGGCCTGGGCGGCTTGCTTGCCCGGGAATGCGCACCATGCGGTGTCGTCGGCCTGGGCGGCTTGCTTGCCCGGGAATGCGCACCAGGCCGCATCGCCCTTGATGACCACGCCGAATTCGGCTTCATAGATTTCACGCATGCGCTCGCCGGCGCGTTCGCGTTCGCCTTCATCGGCGCCGGCGCCCATGCCGACGTAGGGGTAGTGATGGAGGAAGAAGCCGAAGGTCGCTTCGCAGTCGCGTGCGTACTTCATCGTGTCGAGGATGTGGTAGTGCCAGAACGTGTCGACGTCGACCGTCGGCGAAGCGCCGTCGTCCGGGTATTTTTTCATGAGGAACAGGAAGCGCCGGTACTCGGCCTCGACCGCGTTGGCACGGCGTTCGGACCAGCCTTCGCCCGATTCCGCATGCATCAGTTTCATTTTGATGGGTGTCAGGTCAAGAGCTTCGAACACTGAGAATTCGGTATTGGTCGACATCGTTATCACCTCGTTAAATTTGTAATGGCGCTGCGTTATCCCTGTTTGGCATGGCAGTCGTGCTGTTGACGCTGGTGGTACTGGCTCGCGTCGTGGCCTTCTGGTCGATACTGTTTCTGTCACGTTCGTCTTGACCCGTGACAGTGATAAAAATTTTCATGCGGATGCTCATTGCAACTGTTGAGCTTGATCAAACTTTGGCTGTAATAACGGTATCTGTTGCAACATAGCGTAAGTACATCGTGTATCGTCAGGCGGCCACGGCCACCGTCGACCGCGCCCCCCGGTACATCGCGTCGTCGTCGCTGCCGAACATGGGCGTGACCGGGATCGACACCACCACCGTGGTGCCGGCGTCCAGGCCGCTGCTGATCGAGAACGAGCCACCCAGGATGCCAACCCGCTCCTCGATTCCGACCAGGCCGAACGAGCCGTGGCGGTTGCGGCTTCCCGGCTGCATGCCGACGCCGTTGTCGCGGATCGTCATGGTCAGCATGTCGGCCTGCTGCTGCAGGGCGATCCTGACCCTGGTCGCGCGCGCATGGCGCGCCACGTTGTTGAGCGACTCCTGCAGGATGCGGAAGAAGGCGGTGGCGCTGTGGTCGTCGATCCGGTGCTCGCCGTCGTCGTCGACCAGCTCGCACTCGATGCCGGTGCGGCGCGCGAAATCGGCCACCTGCCAGTCGACCGCCGCCGACAGGCCCAGGTCCAGCACATTGGGGCGCAGGTCGTTGATGATCTGGCGCACGCTGCGGATGGTGACGTCGATCTGGCGCACGGTGGCGTCGGCGCGCGCGTGCAGGCGCCGGTGGCCGCCGCGGGTGCGGTTGGCCAGGAACTCGGCCTCGATCTTCAGCGCCAGCAGGTTCTGCGCCAGGTCGTCATGGATCTCGCGCGCGATGCGCTTGCGCTCGCCTTCCTTGATCTGCTCGGCGTGCGCCGCCAGCAGGCGCAGCTTTTCGTGGCTGGCCTGCAGCTTGGCCTGGCTGGCGCGCAGTTCGCGCGTCATTTCCTCGGCCATGCGCAGGGCGTTGCGGCGCGACGAGGCCAGGATCTGGAACAGGGCGTAGAGCAGGGCGGTGCTGATGCCGGCGGCGAACGCGGCCAGCCAGGGGTAGTACATGTCGAAGCGCGTGTACAGCACCGACTTCGGGATGCTGAAGTCGGCGCGCCAGATGCGCTGGTTGAATTCGATCGGCAGGCTGGTCGCGAATACGCTGTTGTCGTCCGGCGGCGGCGCCGGGTCGGGGCGCTCGGCGCTGGCCAGGCTGTCGTACAGCGTGGCGCGTGGCGGCGTCTCGCCGGGCTCGGGCGTCACCGAGGTCAGCTCGGTCAGGATCAGGCGCGCGCCCCGGATCGGGAACTCGTCGAGCACCCCACCCACCAGGCGCGCCACGCCGAAGCCGATGCCGACTGAACCGATATAGGCCAGGCGCCGACCCTCCACCGAGTCGGTCGGCATGTCGCTGCGGTACACCGGCAGGCGCAGCGCCAGGCCATTCTGGTTGGGACCAGAAAACAGCTCGATGCGGGTGCCCGAGGCGCTCGGCAAGCCGGAGTCGCGCGCGCTGGCCAGCACGCGCCGGGTCGCGCCGCGTGCTTCCAGGTCCATGCCAAGCTTGGTGAGCGAGAGCGGGAGCAGGGGCTCGATATAGACCAGCACCGTATAAGTATTGCGGTCGGGCTGGGCCACCAGCGGCTGAAAGTGGTGCACGCCGCGCCGCGCAAGGCGTCCACGCACCTCCTCGTTCAGCGCCGGCAGGCCCGGCGTCTGGACGGCGCGCGCATAATTGATGACTTCGATGCCCGGGAAGTTGCGCTTGATGTCCAGTTGCTGCACGTACTGGCGAAACTGGTCGGCCGTGGTGTCGGGCGCGGCGCGGAATAGTCCGGCGGCGCCGCGCAACACATCGCTATAGCTCTTTATGCGGGCGTCGATCGCGTACTGGGAGGCGCGCGCCATGCTGCGAAAACGCGCATGGGCATCGCTCTCGATCGCCTCGGACGTGGCGAACCAGGCGCCGGCGCCGAATGCCAGCGACAGCAGCAACCCCGTTACAAGGGTCGCCGGCGCGAACATTCCGGGAGAACGATCTGGGGGCATGCGGTGGTCTCGAAAATGCAGGGCGGCGCGTGGTCGCGCTCGGCGTCAATACCTACGTACGCTAAGCAATGTCTGACGAGACAGGAGCTATCAGGTTTACTAGGTTTTACAAAAACACGACGTCCGGCGGTGAGGCTGCAGATGAAAAAAAGGGCGCCGCGACCATGGGCCGCGGCGCCTTCGGGCCGGCTGGTGACCAGCGGCGATCAGTTGAAGCTCAGGCCATTATTGCTGGCGTTGCTGACCTTCTTGCCTTTCAGGTCCACCGTGAAATGGTCGCTTGGCTTGGCCGAACCCAGGCCCTTGAGGATGGCGAACACCTGCTTGAACTGGTTCTGGAACGGTACGTGCACCGGGTTCTGGTCGGACGGCTTGTCGCCCACCCTGGCGATGGCCGCGGGGGTGGCGGGGAAGGCTGCCATCAGCACCTTGTACTGGTTCACGCGCTGCTGCCCCATGTCGCGCAGGGCCAGTTCGCCCGCATACACGGTGCGGTGGAAGTCGCCGTAGAAATCGTAGGCCGAGATGCCGGCGAAGTCGTCCAGGCGCAGGCCGGCGGCGCTGGCCAGCTTGTCGGCGCGCGCGGTGGCCTCGAGCCAGTCGGCGGCGAGGGTCGAGGCGGCGACCGTGGCGCTGGACGTGGCGCCCGGCGCGGCGCAGGCGGCAGTCAGGGGCACGACGCCAGGGACGTCCTTGAGCTGGGCCAGCGTCACTTTCGTCTGCAGCTGGGACAGGATCAGCATCTGCTTGCCGTCCAGGGCCATCGCCGCTTCCTTCATCTCGCATGGCCAGTATTCGTCCATGAAGCGCAGGCGCGACAGTTCGCCGAAGTACTGATGGGTGTACTCGCCATAGGAACGGGTTTCGAGGATGTCGCGGTCCCAGCGCTTGGCCGCGTCGGCGGGCACCGAGCTGCCCTTCAGGTAGTCGTTCTCGACCACATAGTGCGGGAACAGCTCGGCGAAGCGCGGCACCGTGTTCAGGGGCATGGTCTGGACGTCGATCGTGTCCTGGTCTTTATAGGTGACGATCTTGTAGGCCGCGCCATACACCGCCAGCGACGGCGACTGGACGTTGACCAGATAGTTGCCGCCGGCATCCTGGTGGTCGTTGGTGCCGTTGAAGTGCATGTGGCCGCCGACGTGCAGACGCAGGCCGGTCGCGGCCACCGCGTTGGCCACGGTCTGGTCCGGCACGCGCGCGGTCTGGAAGGCGCCCGACTTGAACACGGCCTTCATGGCCGAGGTCTGGTTGGCGTAGAAGTCCATGGTCGGGTAGTGCGAGAAGGCCATCAGCTGCTTGCCTTCCGCCTTGGCGCGGGCGGCGACCGACTTGATGTAGTCCATCAGGAACATCTTGTGGGTGATGACCTTGTTCCAGCCGGCGTTGCCGGCGCCATCGTAGCCCTTGAAATCGTGCGGCTTGGCCGGATCGAATTTCGCGTTGGGGACGAAGACGTTGGCGTCGATCGAGAGCAGCCACAGGCCCTTGACCGGCTCCACCAGGTAGGTGCTGTCGATCATCTCGGTGCACTTGGTGAAAGCCTTGCCCAGCCTGGCTTCGCCGGCTGCCTTGTAGGCGCCGCCCGAACCCTCGAGGCAGATCTCGAACTGGCGGTTCTTCACCGCGGCCTGGGCCAGCGCTTCGTCATACGTGTACTTGCCGCCAGTGTACTTGCTGAACGGGGTTTCCCACAGCAGGTCGGCCTTGTTCGGCATGAAGCCGAATTCGGCCATCTTCGTCATCAGGCGTTCGGTGCCTTGCTCCATGACCTGGTCGGTGCAGATCACGGTCGGGTCCTTGGCGACGCAGGCCGGATTGCCGGTGGCGAAGATCTTCTGTTCCTTGCCTTCCTTGGTCAGGAAGTCGTTCTTGCCCGCTTCGTTGTCGTCGTAGGGCTCGACCGGATCGTGGTTGCCCGGCGCCAGGAAGAAGCGCATGCCCTTGGCCTGATAGTCCTTCATGATGGCGGCGATGCCGTCGACGTTCATCGGCTGGGCGTCGTCGGTATAGTCGCCCGGCAGCGCCACGACGCGGATGCCCTTGGCGTAGGCGTCGTCGAGCGCGGCGAAGAAGGCGAAGTAGTTCTCGTTGAACAGGCGGGTCGAGGTCAGCTGCGCGTACATCGTGCGGATGGTCGCGTGCTTGCCGTCCTTGGTCGGGATGCCGGCGAACTGGCTGTTCTTGAAGTCGCCGTAGACGTTCTGGAAGTGGACGTCGCTCATGAAGGCGACCGGGGTCGGCGCCGGAGGCGTTGGCGTCGGATCCGGCGTCTGCACCGGCGGCGGCGTGGTCGCGGCGGGGGCGGATGGATCGCTGGGGCTGCAGCCGGCCAGCAGGGCCAGGGAAAGGGCGGCGGCGCAGGAGGCGGCGCCGGTGAAACGTAAGCGGGTCATGCAAGTCTCCGGTCGGAAGGATGGCCGGCATGATTGCATTCTTGCATGACCGCTTTGTTACAAGGGCGGCGCGATGAGCGTCACCTTTGCCCATGCGTCGTAACGCTAGTGCAAGGCGATGCTGCCTTCGGACAGCGCGCTGCCGGCGCCATTGCCGGCGCCGCCCAAGGAGCCAGCGCTGCGGCCGGTCGCGCCGGCCAGTGTGGCGCGGGTGGGCCCGTCGCTGGCCTCGCTGTTATCGTAGGCGACCACTTCCTTGCCCGTCGCCCGGTCGAGATGCCAGATCTTGAGCGTGATACGGCCCGGTTCGCCGCCGGCGGCATGCGATGCGGTGGCGGCCAGCGTGAACCGGTAGCCTCCTTCACCATTGAGGGTGCCGCTGCCTTCGAACCTGCCCTGGGCGCCCTGGGTCGCGACCCGCCTGACGTCCTTGCTCACGAAGTCGAGGTCGCCGGCATCGAAGTGCAGCGCGCCTGGCGTCGCTTGCGAGAACGCCGCCGTGCTTGCCGGCTGGGCATCGACCGCCGGCGCGATGAAGCTGAAGCGCGCCTTGCCCGTATGGCGCAGGGGCGCCTTGCTGGCCGCCAGCGGCGAGATGAAGGCGCCGGCGCCGGCCGCCATCCCCTGGCCCGGCTGGTAGGCGACGACCTGGCGGCTGACGTCCACGCTGGCGCCGTTACCGTCGACGACCTTCGCCGTTACCGTGTAGATGCCGGAACGGGTATAGCTGTGGGTGGCGCCGGCGTTGGCGGCGCCGCTCGCGGCCGGCGTGCTCGCCGTCCGCGTGGCATTGCCGTCGCCCCAGTGCCAGGTGATGCCGTAGCGCGCGGCCGGACGGTCGCCGGCGACACCGACCGATGCCGTCAGCGGCGCGCCCACCGCCACCATCCCGCTCGCCACGACCGGGCCGACGCTGTGCGGGCAGGCGCAGGGCGACTTGCTCACGGGCTTGAGCAGCACCAGGCCGGTATTGCCCACGGCGACGATGTAGCCGTTGTCGGCGATACCCAGCGCGCTTTCGAGCACGATGCCGGGCGGCGCGTGCTTCAGGCGCGTGTTCAGGTCGACCATGCCCTCTTTGGCGGTCCAGACATAGGCGTGGACCGGGCCGGCGCCGGTCTGGGCGGCGCCGACCACTTGCCCCTTGTTGTTGGCGCCGCGCCCGGACGAGATGGTGCCGCCGAGCGTGCCCAGGTCGACCAGGCCGCCGCCCTGGGTCCAGGTCATGGCGCGCGAACCGATGAAAGGGTCGCCGATCTGGCCGGTGATGCGTCCGCCGGAAGTCATGCCGAAGGCCTCGGTTCGCACGGCGGGCGGGGCGAGGTCCACCATGCCGCTGCCGAAGGTCCAGACGTAGCCGCGCCAGAGCTCGCCGTCGACGTGGTAGTTGCCGGCCACATGGCCGATGGCGCTGATGCCGACCGGGGTCGAGTCGTTGCTGGCATTGGTGTGGATGTCGATCATGCCGGTGCCGAAGGTCCAGAGGAAGGCGTGGTAGTCGTTGCCGAAGGCCCAGGAGTCGCCGACGATGATGCCTGCGTCGTTGATCGCCCGGGCATACGACGATTCGACCGGTCCCGGCGCCAGCACGCCGAGGTCGGTGATGCCTCCCAAGGCGCTCCAGCGGAAGGCGCGGTTGAAGCTGGTGGCGGTATTGTGGGCGATGGCCGTGATCACGCCCTTGTTGTTGATGACCGGCTCGAGGGCTTCGTCGGCCCCGGGCAGGGTGCCGATATCGGTCATGCCGTCCGCGGCGTTCCAGGTGAAGGTGCGGATGTCGTCGGCGGCATTGAGGGAGACCCCGACCACCTGGCCGGAATTGGTGAGCCCGGTGGCGCGGGCGAAATTGCCGGGACCGGTAAGGCTGCCGATGTTCTGCGAGCTGGCGCCATTGTAGAAATAGGCGTTGATGGGCTCGTTGAAGATATCGGTCGTCAGCGAATAGGCGACCTGGCCGCTGGCATTGATCGAGGCCGAGATGACTTCGCCTGCGGCGAGGTTGACGACGCGGTAGGTGGTCTTGGCGGGCGCGGGATGGTGCGGCTTCTTGCCGTCGACCTGGCCGAGAGCGCCCTGGGCGGACGCGGCGCCGATCAACCCGGGTGCGAGCAGACATAGTAGACAAGACAGGACGGTGTGGAAACTTACGTGCATATCGCCTCCGCTTGGGTGGATGCATGTCAGGACTTCCATGATCGCGGCGCGATCCGCGGTGTGGCGTGAGGAGGATCAGGCGACGACGGCGCGCACGAATGATGCAGCTCGAAGCCACCTTGCTGGAGCAGACCCGGCAAGAAAGGCGCTGTCATCGTTAAATATGGATGAGCATTGAACTGCTGAGCTGACCCGCGGTCCAATCCCCGTTGCCATCGATCGGGAGCGCACGATGAAAGCGCCGCAGTTTGAGGAGTTATTCGCCGAGCTGGCGCTGCTGAACCAGCCGCAACGTCAGCAGGTGCTCGCCGCCCTGCATCCGACAGCCGGGCTCGACCGGGTGGTCGCCCTCATCGACGAGATCCGGTCGAAGGGGCGCCGCTGCCCGGATTGTGGCTGCGAGCGTTGTCACCGCCATGGCCAGGCCAACGACCTGCAACGCTATCGCTGCTGCGCGTGCGGCCGTACCTTCAACGACCTGACCGGCACGCCGCTGGCGCGGCTCAGGCACAAGGGCAAGTGGCTCGAGTATCTGGATACGGTGCTCGATTCCCGCACGGTCCGCTCTGCGGCCAAGCGTGTCGGCGTGCACCGCAACACCACGTTTCGCTGGCGCCATCGCTTTCTCGACCGGGTCAAGGACGACCGGCCGGAGCGCCTGGCCGGTATCGTTGAGGCCGACGAGACATTCCTGCTTGAATCGCAGAAGGGTTCACGCAAGCTCGATCGCACGCCGCGCAAGCGTGGCGGCAGGGCCGCCCTGCGCGGCATTTCCCATCATCTCGACTGCATCCTGGTGGCGCGCGACCGCAGCGGCCAGACCATCGACGCCGTCACCGGCCGCGGCGCCTTGAAGGTGGCCCAGCTGGTCAAGCATCTGCTGCCCAAACTCGATCTTCAAGCATTGCTGGTTACCGACGCCAACGCCGCCTATTCTGCCTTCGCCCGCTCCCAAGGGATCGCGCACCAGGCCGTCAATCTGAGCGCCGGCGAACGAGTCCGAAACGGCGTCGAGGGCACGATCCATGTTCAAAATGTGAACGCTTACCATCGGCGTTTCAAGGAATGGCTGGCGCGCTTCCACGGCGTGGCGTCACGCTGGTTGCCCAACTACCTGGGCTGGCATTGGGCGCTCGATGGTGGGAGAGTCACTTCCGTCGAGCAATTGCTGCGAACCGCATTCGGGGTCATCAACAACTAACGATGACAGCGCCGCAGGAAAAAAATCCCGCCGCGGCAATGCCGGGGCGGGATTCTTCAGAACGGCAACAGACTGGAAGCTTACTTGCCCCAGCTATCCTTCAGCGTGGTCACGCGGTTGAACACCGGCTTGCCCGGCTTGGAGTCGACGCGGTCGGCGACGAAATAACCATGGCGCTCGAACTGGAAGCGCTGGTCGGCCACGGCGTCCTTCATGCCCGGCTCCAGGTAGGCGGTCACGGTCTCCAGGGCGTTCGGATTGAGCACCGACTTGAAGTCCTTGCCGCCGGCGTCCGGCTGCGGATCGAGGAACAGGCGGTCGTACAGGCGCACCTCGGCTTCGAGGGCGCTGGCTGCGCTGACCCAGGTGATATTGCCCTTGACCTTGTAGTTATCGGCGCCCGGCGTGCCCGACTTCGAATCCTCGAAGTACTTGACGTGCACGGCGGTCACGTTACCGTCGGCATCCTTGTCGTAGCCGGTGCATTCGACCACGTAGCCGTACTTCAGGCGCACGCGGCTGCCCGGCTGGTCGCCCACCGGAGGAGTGAAGCGGAAATAGCCCTTGGTCGGGGTTTCCATGAAGTCTTCCTGCTCGATCCACAGCTCGCGCGTGAACGGGAAGGTGCGCTTGCCCAGTTCCGGATGGTGCGGATGGACCGGCGACGAGCATTCCACCGACTCGCCTTCCGGGAAGTTATCGACGATCAGCTTCAAGGGGCGCAGCACGGCGATGGCGCGCGGCGCCTTCGGATCCAGGTCGTCGCGCAGCGCGCCTTCCAGGGTGCCCATGTCGATCCAGCCGTCGGCCTTGGAGACGCCGATGCGCTCGCAGAACAGCTGGATCGATTCCGGCGTGTAGCCGCGGCGGCGCAGGCCGACGATGGTGGGCATGCGCGGGTCGTCCCAGCCGGTGACGGTGCCGTCGTCGACCAGCGCGCGGAGTTTGCGCTTGGAGGTGACAACGTACGTCAAGTTCAGCCGTGCGAACTCGTACTGGCGCGGCACCGGCTTTTTAAAGAAGCCGCCTTCGGCCAGGGTCTCGACCAGCCAGTCGTAGAACGGGCGGTGGTCCTGGAATTCCAGGGTGCACAGCGAGTGCGTGATGTTCTCGATCGCATCCGAGATCGGGTGCGTGTAGTCGTACATCGGGTAGATGCACCAGGCGTCGCCCGTGCGGTGATGGTGCGCATGGCGGATGCGGTACAGGGCCGGGTCGCGGTTGGTCATGACCGGCGACGCCATCGCATCCTCGCTCATCTTGGCGCGCAGGATGTGCTCGCCGTCCTTGTACTTGCCGGCCCGCATGTCGCGGAACAGCTGCAGCGATTCCGCGGCCGGACGGTCGCGGAACGGCGAGTTGGTACCCGGCGTGCCGAAGTTGCCGCGGTTCTTCGCCATGTCCTCGGCGCTCTGGCTGTCGACGTAGGCGTAGCCCTTCTCGATCAGGTACTCGGCCATCTGGTACAGCTTTTCAAAGTAATCGCTGGCGTAGTACAGGTGCTCCTGGCCCTCGCGCTCCCACGAAAAGCCGAGCCACTTGACGCTGTCCATGATGGTGTCGACGTACTCCTGGTCTTCCTTCTCCGGATTGGTGTCGTCGAAACGCAGGTGGCACAGGCCGGCGTAGTCGCGTGCCAGGCCGAAGTTCAGGCAGATCGATTTCGCATGGCCGATGTGCAGGTAGCCGTTCGGCTCCGGCGGAAAGCGGGTGATGACCGGCGGCAGGCCATCGCGCTGGTGGGTGCCGGCGGCCAGGTCGGATTCGACGATCGCACGGACGAAGTTCGACGACGGTGCATTGCCCGGCGCCGGGGTATTCTTGTCGTTGCTCATGAAATAGTTCTGGAAGGGTAAGTTGGGGGGCATTTTACCGTACCCGGAGGCGGCTGAGGTTGCCCGTATCGCGAGCCGGACGCCGGGGCTCGCGCCACGTCCGGCGTTTTCTATAGGATAATCTCTGTTTACCGTATTTTAAGATAGTTGCCGGGAGAGTTTCTGTTGGAAAATTTATATGCGATCCTCGGCGTCGCGCCGAACGCGACCGACGACGAGATCAAGAAAGTCTACCGCTCGCTGGCCATGCGCTACCACCCGGACCGCAATCAGGCGCCCGGCGCGGAAGCGCGTTTCAAGGCCGTCACCAAGGCCTACGAGATCCTCTCGGACCGCGCCAAGCGCGAGGAATACAACCAGAGCGTGAACCACCGCATCGTGCTGGACGCAGAGGCCGAGGCGTTCGAGCTGTGGCGCTCGCTGTTCGCGCTCAACGGCGTGAACCTGCCGGCGAACTGACCCGGCACCACGGCAACACTGGATGCGGCCCGAGCCGCCGCGTCCCATCAACAGGATAGAACATGAAGAACGTACATCCCGAATTCTCCTTCCAGTCGCGTGAGCTGGAAGGCCAGATCGAGGGCACCCTGGGCGACCCGCCCAACCGCAAGAACTACGACATGATGGTCGGCGCGCTGGTGTCCGAATACGCCGACGGCGGCGGCATCGACGACGTCAACATGATGGCGTTCGCCCTGGTCGACAAGATCCGCTTCCTGGATCCGAAGGGCCTGATGCGCGAAGCGGCCGACTATGCCGACGGCGACCCTGCGCGCGTGTTCGCCATGGCCGAGTGCTCCGGCGACGACGGCCGCGCCATGTACGAGGGCATGACCGCCAACTACCCGGAACTGGCGCGCCAGGCCATCATCACCGCCTTCCTGTTCAAGAACCAGAACCGCTGGGACGACGAGGACCAGTCGCTCGAGCAGCTGGGCCGCGACGACGATGGCGACGACGACGAGGAAGACAGCCCGGCCACCGACGACTTCACCCAGCTGTTCGATGAAGGAGAGCGCGATGAGCGATGACACCAAATCCAACCTGCCGGCCCTGGTCAGCCAGGTCGGTGAACTGGTGCTGGCCGGCTCGCTGGAGCACGCCGAAGAGGTGTTCTCCAAGGCCGCCGACGAGCACGGCGACTACGCCGTGGCCCAGGTCCTGACCGAGCTGCCGCCGCAAGTCACGGCCCTGCACCTGTCGGGCTTCGACGGCGCCAAGACCTCGCTGGCCACCATGCTGGTGCCGCCCAAGGCCTGGGCCGACAGCCTGGCCTTCATCGCCGCCACCTGGCCCGACAACCTGATCGAGGACGATCCCGAACGCATCGCCGAGAACCTGTTCAACCACGTGCACGGCGTGGTCTATGCCCAGGACGACGAGGAGCGCCGCAACGAGCTGCTCGAAGCGGCGTCGAGCACCGACCATGGCGCGACCGTGTTCGCCATCCTGTGGTCGCTGGCGCCGAAGGAAATCCTGGAAGTAGCGGGCGAGATCCTGTCGAAAGGCCGCTACGTCAGCGGCCAGACCAGCGCCGACAGCGACATCGTGCCGCTGGCGGTCGACCTGGCCAAGGCCACCGAAGACGGCTGGGAGCGTTCGCTGCTCGAGCTGTTCCCCGAATTCCGCCACAGCGCCGAGATGGCCGAGATCGAGCTGCCCGACGATCCGGACGAAGAGTCCGAATTCATGCAGCGCTCGACCCGCGACCTCCTGCTGCGCCTGAGGAAGCAAGTGCCGTCGGTGCGCAGCATGCCGCGCCGCAGCCCGCGCCGCAGCATGGGCACGGACATCTTCTCGTGACGGGAGCCGCCGCCGATATGTTGCCAGCCATCGTCATCGAACAACCGCCGCGCCTGATCCGCGCGATCAGGCTGCTGCCGGGCGAAGCCACGCCGGACGAAGCGGCGATCCTGGCCGACGAACTGTCGGGGATCACCGCCATGGTGGCCGAGAAGTTCACCAACGACCGCACCGCCGAAGGCATCGCGCGCGCGCTGCTGCTGACCGTGGGCGGCGTGTCCCTGGGCCTCGAATACCTGATCGAGAGCGCCGACGAGGGCGACCTGGACGCGCTCGACATCCTGGTGGGGGAGGGCGCCGAGCACGCCTTCCAGGCCGGTTTCCGCATGATCCGCGAACTCGCCGCGCTGCCTGAGGACAGCCTGGTGAGCGAGTACGACAACGATCCGGTGTACGCCCAGCGGCGCCTGAAGGAGCTGTTCGTCGACATCTGCACCGCCGATCCGGGCGAATCGTGGTCGGGCTACGAGCGCTTCCTGGGCCAGGTCCAGCAGCGCCAGCAGGTCCAGGCGACCGTCAAGGCCGCCGAGTGGCTGCGCAAGAACCACTACGAGGGCCCGGTCAAGGATCCGGACCTGAACTCGGAGGGCGTGATCGCGCTGGCCATCATCTTCGCGGTCGAGGGCGGCGCGCGCGTCACGGCGCGCACCGGCCAGAGCGAGTTCGAGCGCTTCGTGAAGGCGGTGCGCAAGCACCAGCCGGATTTCGAGCAGGGCTGGGCCGAGTTCCTGGCGCGCATTCCGCCGGTCCACCAGCCGGTGATTGCCGAGCGCATCGACATCTACCGCAAGCACTGCACGGTGCTGGAGCAGATCGGCACGAAAGCGACGATCGCCCAGCTGATGACCGAGCTGGAGAACTACGCGGGTTCCGAAGTGGATCCGGAATATCCTTGAGCACCCCCGGCGCACGCATCGCCGCCGGCAGCCCGGCCTTCCGGCGCATCAACCGCGCGATGGCGTTCGGGGGCTTTTCCATCTTCGCCCTGCTGTACTGCGTCCAGCCGCTGATGCCGCTGCTGGGCCATGACTTCCTGTTGTCGCCGGCCCAGAGCAGCCTGGTGCTGTCGGTGTCCACCGCCACCCTGGCGCTGGCGCTGCTGGGTTCTTCCAGCGTGGCCGAGCGCTTCGGCCGCAAGACGGTGATGGTGGCCTCGATGATCAGCGGCGCGGTGCTGACCCTGGCCTGCGCCTTTGCCGCCAACTACACGCAACTGGTCGCCGTGCGCGGCCTGATGGGCCTGATGCTGGGCGGCTTGCCGGCCGTGGCCATGGCCTACCTGAGCGACGAGATCGAGCCGACCTCGCTCGGCCTGTCGATGGGCATGTACATCAGCGGCAGCGCCTTCGGCGGCATGAGCGGGCGGGTGATCTCGGCCTTCATCAGCGATTTCGCGTCCTGGCGCGTGGCGGTCGGGCTGCTCGGCGCGGCCGGGCTGTACGCCGCCTGGGAATTCTCGCGCAGCCTGCCGCCGTCGCGCCATGGCGGCGCGCTGCCGGCGCGCGGGCCCGGCTTCGTCGACGGCCTGCGCATCCATTTGCGCGACCCCGGCCTGCCGTGGCTGTTCGCGCTGCCGTTCCTGCTGATGGGGGCCTTCGTCAGCCTGTACAACTATATCGGCTACCGCCTGTTGGCGCCGCCGTTCGGACTGCGCCAGAGCGCGGTCGGGCTGCTGTCGCTGCTCTACCTGCTGGGCATCTTCAGCTCGATGTGGGCCGGCAAGCTGGGCGACCGCCTGGGCCGGCGCAACGTGCTGTGGCTGCTGATGGGGGTGATGATCGCCGGCCTGCTGGTGACCCTGGTTGATTCGGTCATTGCCGTGGTGCTGGGCGTGGGCCTGGCCACCTTCGGCTTCTTCGCCTCGCATTCGGTGGCCAGCAGCTGGGTCGGACGGCGCGCGCAGCCGCCGCAGGCGCTGGCCTCGGGCATTTATTTATTCTTCTATTATCTCGGCTCGAGCGTGGTGGGGTGGTTCACCGGCTATGTGTACGAGCACTGGGCCTGGCCCGGGGTGGTGGCGCTGCTGGGGGCGATCCTCGGCATCGGCCTGCTGATCGCGTTGCGCCTGCGCACGCTGGCGCCGGTGCCGGTGCGCTGAGCGGCGCCGCTCAATTCGGAAACCGGCCGTTGCGCGGCAACGGCAGGATCGCCTCGGATACCTCCTGTTCGGGCGTCAGCCGGCGGCACGCATCCGGACTCTGCAGGACCCGCTCGATCACGGACGAGGGGACGTTCTTGTGCTCCATATAGCGCCGCGCCTGGGTGGCATCGCGTACGGCCAGGATGTTCAGGCCGCGCGCCACGGCGTTCGCGGTGGTTTCATCGCTGCGTCGTTGCCGCATTTGAATCTCACAACACCTTTGCATCATTGTCTGTCGAGGGCGGATGGTTCGGTATGCATCCGCGCGTCCGGATGATAACCCGCTGCGAAGACGATCTGCCAGCCTGGTCCTGGAGTGCGCGCACAAATGAAAAACGCCACGCTGGGCGTGGCGTTGTCTGGCGATGAGCCGTACCGATCAGCGGCGTGCGGCGCGGTTCACCGGCGGACGCGGACCGCTGCCGGTCTTGCCGAGGTGGCGGAAGGTGATGCGGCCCTTGCTCAGGTCGTAGGGCGACAGTTCCAGGCTGACCTGGTCGCCGGCGATGATGCGGATGTGGTTCTTGCGCATCTTGCCGGAGGTGTAGGCGATCAGCTTGTGGCCGTTTTCGCAATCGACGCGATAACGCGAATCGGGCAGCACCTCAGCGACGACGCCATTCATTTCGATGAGTTCTTCTTTTGCCATGATGGGCTCCTGTAAGTGTGAATACGAATATCGGGCCGGCCTGGCGCAACGGCGCACGGGCAGGCGGGTAATGCGGCCTGCGCGGGCAGGCGGTGTCAGGATGAACGTGGCGGCGCAGCGCGGGCGCTTCGCCGGGAATGACGGAGCCCGCGCACGGCAGGCTTCATGTTCGATGACTGGCAGTTACTTTGTGCGGGTACTTCGTTCGGATAATGCGGCCCTCGTCATCCGCAAGGGCGCTTCGCTCTGGGCTGCGCCGTGAGCGCAAGGTCGTCCGCATGAACACGATATGGGGACAGGGCACTGAATTACCAAGGGTAATCTCGTGTAAGTCGATTGCGGACCCCGTCTGGAGCGCACGCCGATCGAACGATGCCGCAAGGCGTTAGTGTAACACGGTTGGCCCCTACCGTTCATGCCACCGCGTAATGAAGCTATAATCGACCCAATATTCCGTTGCGCAACGCGCGACCCTTCCACCCGGTCGTCCCGCATCCTGCAACCGGGAGCGTGTGAAGCGGCCGACAATATAGGCTGTTCCATGAGCACCACGACTGCACCCCGTCTTTCGACCGGCATTCCCGGCCTGGACGACATCCTCGGCGGCGGCCTGACGCCGCAACGCGTATACCTGGTCGAGGGTTCGCCCGGCGCAGGCAAGACCACGCTCGGCCTGCAGTTCCTGCTCGATGGCGTGGCGCGCGGCGAAAGCGGCCTGTACATCACCCTGTCCGAGACCACCGACGAGCTGATCGCGGTCGGCCACAGCCATGGCTGGGACCTGTCGCAGTTGGCGATCTACGAGCTGGCCGGTGACGACGACCTCGACCCGGATTCGCAGCAATCGGTGTTCCATCCGTCCGAGGTCGAGCTGGGCGAGACCACGCGCAAGGTGATGGACCGGGTCGATGAGCTGCGTCCTGTGCGGGTGGTGTTCGACAGCCTGTCCGAGGTGCGGCTGCTGGCCCAGAACGCGCTGCGCTATCGGCGCCAGATCCTGGCGCTCAAGCAGTTTTTCTCGGCCCGCGAATGCACGGTGCTGCTGCTCGACGATAAAACCGCCCAATCCGACCAGCACTTGCACAGCATCGCCCACGGCGTGATCACGCTCGAGCAGATCGCCCGCGAGTACGGCAAGGAACGGCGCCGCGTGAACGTTCTCAAGATGCGCGGCATCCGCTTTCGCGGCGGCTACCATGACTACACGCTCGACACCGGCGGCATCACCATGTATCCGCGCCTGGTCGCCGCCGAGCATGTGCGCGACTTCGTGCCGCACGTCGACTCGTCGGGTTCGGACGGCTTCGATGCCCTGCTGGGCGGTGGCCTCGTGCGTGGCACGAACACGCTGCTCGTCGGTCCGTCCGGCATCGGCAAGACCACCCTGTCGACGCGCTGCCTGCTTTCGGCCCTGGAGCGCGGGGAGAAGGCCGCCTATTACCTGTTCGACGAGGGCCTGGGCACCTTCTTCACCCGAAACCAACAGCTCGGACTCGATCTGCGTCCCCATCTCGCCAGCGGCCGGCTCTCCATCCACCATTTCGACCCGGCCGAGCTGTCGCCGGGCGAATTCGCGCAGGCGCTGCGCGACGCGGTCGACGGCGGCACCCGCTTCATGGTGATCGACAGCCTCAACGCCTACCTGCAGGCGATGCCGGGCGAGCAGTTCCTGACCCTGCAGATGCACGAACTGCTGTCCTACCTGAACCAGCAGGGCGCGACCACGGTGATGATCCTGGGGCAGCATGGCCTGATGGCGGAAGGCCGCACGGACGTCGACCTCAGCTACCTGAGCGACAGCACGGTGCTGCTGCGCTTCTTCGAGGCGTCGGGCGAGGTGCGGCGCGCGATCAGCGTGATCAAGAGCCGCACCACCCAGCACGCCTCGACCATCCACGAGCTGCAGCTGGGCGAGGGCGGGGTGCGCATCGGCGCGCCGCTCCAGGGCTTCGAGGGCGTGCTGACGGGCATCCCGACCTATCGCGGGTTGACGCCGATGATGGCGCAGGCGCCGCATGCACCGGAATAATCCGCACGAAGAACGTATTCTGGTATTCGCGCCGCGCGGGCGCGACGCGGAGGTCATGGCGTCGGCCCTGCGGTGCGACGGCCTTGATTGCGAGCTCGTCGGCGATATCGCGGGCCTGGGCACGGCCATCGGGCAAGGCGCGGGCGCGGCCATCGTGGCCGAAGAGGCCTTGCACGGGGTCGACGCATCCGCCCTGCGCGCCTGGCTGGAGCGCCAGGAACCATGGTCCGACTTTCCCTTTATCGTCTTGTTGGGGAAGGCCACCGGCCTGCACCAGGCCGCGGCGCGCGCGCGCCTGGGCGACCTGGGCAACGTGATCCTGCTCGAGCGCCCGCTCAACGTCCAGACCCTGCGCAGCGCCACCGTGTCGGCGCTTCGCGCGCGCCGCCGCCAGTACCAGGCGCGCGACGTGCTGGCCGACCGCGAGCACACCGCCGCCAGCCTGCAGGACAGCCGCCAGGAGTTGGTGGCGCTGAACGAAACGCTGGAATCGCGCATCGAGGAGCGCACCCGCGCCCTGGCCCAGGCCAACGACCGCCTGATGAACGAGATCATCGAGCGCGAACGGGTGCAGCAGGCCATGGCGCAGTACCAGAAGATGGAAGCGGTGGGGCGCCTGACCGGCGGCATCGCCCACGACTTCAACAATCTGCTCAACGTGGTCCAGGGCAGCATGGACCTGATCCTCCTGATGTCGAAGGACGAGGTGGCGAAGGGCCGCGCCGAGATCGCGCGCAAGGCCTGCCAGCGCGGCGGCAAGCTCACGCGCCAGCTGCTGGCCTTCGCCCGCAACCAGAGCCTGGACCTGCGCGAGACCGATATCGGCGGCCTGTTCGACGGGGTGCGCGAACTGGTCTCCACTTCGCTCGGCTCGCGCATCGGGCTGCGCTTCGAGGTCGAGGGCGACTGTCCGCCGGTGCTGGCCGACGCCAACCAGATGGAGATGGCGCTCCTGAACCTGGCCATCAATGCGCGCGATGCGATGCAGGACGGCGGCGAACTGGTGTTCGTCGCCGCCTGCGACGCGCCGCCGCCTGGCTTCCTGCCGCCGGGAGACTACGTGCGCATCGCCGTGACCGACAGCGGAGAAGGCATGGCGCCCGACCTGGTGGCCAAGGTCTTCGAACCCTTCTTCACGACCAAGGGCGTGGGAGGGACCGGCCTGGGCCTGAGCCAGGTGTACGGCATGGCGCAGCAGTCGGGCGGCGCCGCGCGCATCCTCAGCGAGCCGGGCGTCGGCACCACGGTGGAAATCTGGCTGCGCACGGCGGGCGGCAAGGAAGACGCCGAGCCGGCGCCGCCGGCGCGCATGCCGGCCGTCAGGCAGGCGGCGCGCATCCTGATCGTCGAGGACGACGACTTCGTGCGCGAGTCGATGGTGTCGTCGCTCGAAGCCCTCGGCCATGCGGTGCGCCAGGCCCCCGACGGCGAGGCCGGCCTGCGCGCGCTGCACGACGAGCGGCCCGACCTGCTCATCACCGACTACCTGATGCCGGGCATGACCGGCGCCGAACTGGTGCAGCGCACGCGTGCGATGTTCCCCGGCCTGCCGACCATCATCGCCACCGGCTACGCCGACATGAAGGCGATCGAGCAGGTGATCGGCGATGGCGTGGTGCTGCGCAAACCCTTCCAGCTGGCCGAGCTGGCGATCAGCGTCGGCCAGGCGCTCGACCGCCAGCGCCAGGGCGACGGCGGGGCGGCGGGTGCCCGCTGACGCGCAAGCGTGCAAGCCTCTTTCACCTGCCCAACTATAATTGCTGCTCATCGGGAGCCGGCAGGTCCCGGACCATCCACCCGAGAACGGCCCGTCATGACGACTGCACCCGACCACTTCGACTATGAAGCGCACCTCGCCGCCTGCGCGCGCGGCGACCGGCAAGCCCTGCGCCGCCTGTATGACCGGGAAAGCCCGCGCCTGCTGGGTGTGGCCCTGCGCATCGTGCGCGAGCGCCAGGCGGCCGAGGACGTGCTGCACGATGCCTTCGTGAGCATCTGGACCCGCGCCGCCGGCTTCGACGCCACCCGCGGTTCGGGCCGCGGCTGGATGTACACGGTGGTGCGCCACGCGGCGCTGGACGCGGTGCGCGACGGCGCCCGTGAAATCAACGTCGACGAGGAAGCGTTCGATGCCCTGGACGTCGATGCCTTCGATCCCGGCATGCAGGACGCCTTCGAACTGCGCCAGGACATGGGACGCCTGCACGACTGCCTGAACCGGCTCGACGTCGCCAAGCGCAACAGCATCCTGCATGCCTATGTCGACGGTTTCTCGCACAGCGAGATCGCCGAGCGCCTCAAGTCGCCGCTGGGGACGGTGAAGGCCTGGATCAAGCGCGGCCTGAGCGCGCTGCGGGAGTGCATGGTATGAATCCGATCCACGACTCCTACGAGCTGGCCGGCGAATACGTGCTGGGCACCCTGTCGCGCGAACGGCGCCGCGAGGTGGATGCCATGCTGCCGAACGACGCCACGCTGCGCGCCGCCGTCGCCTATTGGGAAGAGCGGCTGTTGCCCCTGAACGCGCTGGTCGGGCCGGTGACGCCGCCAGGCGCCCTGTGGAGCCGCATCGAGCGCAGCCTGGCGCCGGTGGCCGCACCCGCGGCCGTCCGTCCTGGCTGGTGGGAACGCCTGGGCCTGTGGCGCGCCCTGGCCGCCGGCGGCTTCGCGGCCGCCGCGATCATGGCCGCCGTGGTCGGCCTGCGCCAGTTCGAGGTCGAGCAGCCGCGCTATATGGTGGTGCTGGCGGCGCCGCAGAATGCAGGGCCGGGCTGGGTGCTGGAGCTGGTGGCCGACGACACGCTGCGCCTGGAGCCGCTGGTCACGACCGAGGTGCCCGCGGATCGCGCGCTGCAGCTGTGGACCAAGGCCGACGACTGGGAAGGTCCGGTCTCGCTGGGCCTGGTCAAGCCGGGCGAGGCGGTCGAGGTCAAGCTCGCCAATCTGCCGAAGGTGGTGCCGAACCAGTTGTTCGAAATCACATTGGAACCGGCCGCCGGATCACCGATCGGCCGTCCGACCGGGCCCATACTCTATATCGGGCGCGCGGTCAGGATATAGGCTTTCCTGAAGGTGGCCCGCATGCCACCTTCAGATCCTATCAGCGCAGCCAGATCGCGATATCGCGCACGCCTGGCGTGCCACTGCCGATCACCGAAGTCGCCGGCGTCGCCGCGCCATTGACCGGGGTTGCCGCACCGGTGCTCAGATTGACCCGGTACAGCGAGCTCGGACCGCCGGCCGTGGTGCGCAGCGCCGCCAGCACCAGGCCGTTCTCGCCGCCACCGATGTCCATGGCGCCGCTGCCCGCCACCGTCACGCCCAGCGGTCCGACGTCGACCAGCGTGCCGTCGTTCGGCGGATTCTGCAGCGCCAGCACCGAACTCGCGCCGTCTACGTCGAACAGCTGGGTCGAGGCCGCATTCGGGATGCTGTTGGTGTAGGCGGCGGCCACGACGCGCGGGGCCACGCCGGCGCGGTTGATGTTGCCGTCGGTCGTGGTGGCGCCGGTGTCGACGTTGATGCGCAGGCTCTGGCCGCTGTCGCTGATCACGCGCAGGCGGTCGGCGGCCGGGTTGAAGTCGACCGCGAACGTCGTGCCCTGCATGGCGGTGTAGGGCGCGGTGGTGTCGGCGGCGTCGGCGCTGAGCGTCGCCTTGACGGTGGCGGCGCCGGTGGCCGGGTCGATCGTGACCAGGCGCGCGGTCGAGGTCAGGCCGTACAGCATGCCGTCCTTCGGCCGCACATCGATGCCGACCAGGGTTTCGCCGCCGGCCAGGCCGGTGATGGCGATATTGTTGTCGATGATGTTGGGCGAAGCGACCTTGAAGCCCAGCAGGCGATTGTCGTCCGAAAGACCCAGGATCACCGGCGCCGCGGCGCCGCGCAGCGCGATGCCGCGGATGTCTTCGGTCACGCCGAGCGCGCCGATCAGGGTGGCCGGAGCGCTGGTGGCAGCCAGGTTCACGCCATACAGGTTGCGCGCGCCGCCGACGGTGGCGACCATATACCCCATATTCGTGCGCGCATCGATGTCGAATCCGTTCGCCGCGCCGATGGCGACGCCCAGCGGCACCGGCTTGGCCAGGGTGCCGTCGTTCGGCGGGTTCTGGGTGTACAGGGTCGAATTGGCGCTGTCGATGCCGTACAGCGTGGTCGAGCCGGTGCCGGCGAACGAGTTGGTATAGGCCGAGGCCGAGATCGCGGTATTGGCCGCGCCGCCGTTGATGCTGCCGTCGGTGGTCGTGGCGCCGCTGTCGACGTTGATGCGCAGGCTCTGGCCGGTATTGCTGACGATGCGCAGGCGGTCGGCCATCGGATTGAAGTCGACGCCGAAGCTGGCGCCGGCCAGGGCGGTGAACGGTTCCGTGGTGTCGGCGGCATCGGCGACGAGGCGCGATTTATTGGTGGCGGCGCCAGTGGCCGCGTCCAGCGTGTACAGGCGGCCGGTCGAGCCGACGCCGTACAGCATGCCGTCCTTTGGCCTCACGTCGATGCCGACCAGGTTCTCGCCGCTCTGCAGGCCCGTCACCAGCACGTTGCTGCGGATGGTGCCCGGGGTGGCGCGGTCGAACGAGACCAGGCGGTTGCTGGCGGTCAGGGCGACCACGTCACCGACGGTGGCAGTCGGCGGCGGCGGGGCAGGGGTGGGCGGCGTCGCGTCATGGTCGTCACTGCTGCTGCCGCAGGCGGCCAGGGCGAGGGCGATCGAGGAAACGAGTACGAGCTTGGTGAATTGCGGATTGGTCATGATGTGTCCTCAGTAAGAATTGCTTGTTTGAATTCATTGGGGCGCATCGCGGCCGGGTCGGCTGCAATGTTGGCGCTTGTACTACTCGCCAGATGCAGGAATGGATGCAGCTTGTGAAAAAATATTTTCAGCTTGCTGAGATATGCATGTATGCAGCATAAATGTCTGATGGACATTTGTTTTTTCTCAAAGTAGGCTGGACGTTTTGATGCCGAAAAGAAAAGGAACAAGATGAACCGGAAGATCACTACCATCGCGCTGTTCTTGGGCGCGGGCTTGGCGCAGGCGACGGACTTCAAGCCCTGCGCGGATGCCGCGAGCGATCCCGCATTGACGGGCAGCCTGTGCGCGCTCGAGCAAGTGCAGGGCGATCCTTCCGGGCTGGCTGGCGGCCCCGCGGCCCCGGTCTCGCTCTTCGTGCGCAAGTTTCCTGCGCAAGGCGCATCGCGCGGCCAGGTCTGGCTGGTCGCGGGTGGCCCTGGCGAATCGGGCTCCTCGTTCTATGGCATACTGCCGACCCTGCGCCGTGCCTTCCCCGGATTCGATCTCGTGATGCCGGACCATCGCGGCACCGGTTTCTCGACCCGCATGTGCCCGGCCGAGGAAGCTGTGGATTCTCCCGGCGGCGCCGCCCTGGACGGCGCCGAGTGGGGCACCTGCTTCCAGTACCTGAACGGGCATCCTGTCTATGCACGCCAGTTCTCGCAGACGAATGCGGCCCACGATCTCAAAGGGCTGATCGAGCGCACGCCGCACCAGGGCAAGACGTATCTGTATGGCACCTCGTACGGCACCCAGCTCGTGCTGCGCACGGTGGCGATGGGCGTGAAGGTCGACGGCGTGGTGCTCGATTCGCTGGTGCCGCTGCAGGACGACGCCACGGCCGACCTGAGCCGCCATTCGCTGGTGGCCGATGCGGTGGGGCGCGCCATCCTGGCCGATTGTGAGCGCGGGCCCTGCGGCGAGCGCATCGGCGAACCGCTCGAGCCGCTCTACCGGCGGCTGCTGGCGCGCGCCGAGAACGAACCGGCGCTGCTGGCGAATGTGCCCGGCAAGAACCCGAAGCGCTTCTTCGGCGCGCTGCTCGATTTCCCCAGCGCCGCCAGCCGCATTCCAGAGATGGTCAAGGAACTCGATGCCGGCCAGGACACGGTGTTGAAGGAAGTGTTGGCCGATGTGGAGCGCCAGACCGCGAGCTTTGGGAATTTCCCGCAGCGGCCGCCGTCGACGCCGCTCGTGATCATCATCAGCGGTTCCGAGAACAATCTGCAGCCGAAACGCACGACCGAGGAGGTGAAGCAGGAAGAGGCCGGGCTGCTGTTCTCGAGCAGCATACCGGGCCATCTGGTCGGCAATCCCATCCCCCTGTACGAACGCGATGCCTGGTTCGCGCGCCTGCCTGCGCGCCTGCCGCCGACGCTGGTCATCCACGGCGACCGCGACGGGAAGACGGCGTATGGCGCCGCCGTGCGCCATATCGAGGCGCTGCGCAAGGCCGGGCCGGTGCGGCTGTTCACCGCCAAGGGCGGCGGACATTTCGTGCTATGGTCCGGCGGGGCGTGCGGCGAGGCCGAGGTGAGGCAGTTCGTGCTGGGAGAAAAGCCGCCGCAGCGCTGCGAGACGGTCGCGCGCAGCCACTGAGCATCACGGTCAATCGGCCCGGCGCAGGCGCGCCACCAGTGGCGCCAGCAGCGCCGCCGCCAGTGCGAAGCCCGCGGCCACATAGCCGACCATCTCCAGCCCGAGCCACGGGATGACGATCCCACCCAGCATGGCGCCGATGCCGATGCCGGCATTCGCGGCCGACACGTTGGCGGTGCCGGCCAGCGCCTGCGAATGGGTGGCCGATTTCATCACCCGCACCTGGCAGATCGGGAACAGGCCGGTGTAGGCGATGCCCCACAGCGCCAGCACCGCGCAGAACAGGACCGGATTGCCGGCCGCCGGCACGCACAGCGCCATGCCCAGCGCCAGCAGCCCGGCGAAGATCGCGGTGGCGCGCAGCGGCGCACGGTCGACCGCCTTGCCGCCCAGCCAGTTGCCGATCAGGCCGATCGCACCGAAGCCCATCAGCCACCAGCCGACATTGGCGGGCGCGACGCCGGCGATGCGTTCCAGGATGTCGGCCAGGTAGGTGTAGGCGGTGAACATGGCGGTGAACACCAGGATCGACAGCGCGACGTTGGCCAAGAAGAAGGGTTCGCGGAACAGGCGCGCCTGCGAACGGAAATCCACGCGCTGGGCGCGCGCCACGGCCGGCATCAGGCGCCACAGGGCAAGCGCAATGACCAGCGACAGCACGGCCAGGATCCAGAAGGCGCTGCGCCAGCCGATGCTGTTGGCGGCAATCGTCCCCAGCGGAATGCCGAACAGCAGGGCCGCCGAGATGCCGAGATAGACCTTGGCCACCGCCTGGCCGGCCTTGCCGGGTCCGGCCAGCTCGGCGGCGGTCTCGCTGGCCGTGCCCCAGAACACCGGCAGGGCCAGCGCCGGGATGAAGCGCGCCAGCGCCAGCACCCAGATATTCGTGGCGACCGCCGCCAGCGCATTGGACAGTGCGAACACGACCAGCACCGCGATGAATAGCGCCTTGCGGTCCAGGTGCGACAGCCAGGCCGTCAGCGGCGGACCGAACAGCATGACGGTGAAGGCGAACAGGGTCACCAGCTGGCCGGCCATCGAGATGGAAATGCCGAGGTCGCGCGACAGGGCCGGCAGCAGGCCGACGATCAGGAATTCGGTGGTGACGACCAGGAAGCCGGCGAGCGCCAGGATGAAGATGGACAGGGAGGCCGAGGGTGATGCCGCCGGCTGGGCGAGTGCGGCGGAGGAAGGTGAATTGGACATGCAAATCGTGATGGATTGATCAGGGCGCCATGGTATTGGAAATGTATGTTCCTATCTCGGGCATTTATTCCTATACTTAGCGGAATTAAATTCCGGAATCAACCATGCAAAGCAGCGAACGCCTGAAGGGTGTGGACGTCTTCGTGGCCGTAGCCCAGTCGGGCAGCTTCGTGCGCGCCGCCGCGCGCCTGAACCTCACCGGTTCGGCCGTCGGCAAGGCGATCGCGCGGCTCGAGGCGCGGCTGGACGTGCGCCTGTTCGAGCGCACCACGCGCAGGCTTTGCCTGACCGACGCAGGCACCCGCTTCCTGGCCGCCTGCACCCGGGTGCTGGGCGAACTCGAGGAAGCCGAGCTGGCGTTGCATGGCGAAGGCGCGCTGCTGGCCGGGCGCCTGCGCATCGACTTGCCGGCGACGTATGGCAGGGTGATGGTGTTGCCGGTGCTGAGCGCCTTCCTGCAGCGCTATCCGCGCATCCAGCCGGTGGTGTCGTTCACCGACCGCTATGTCGACGTGATCGGCGAGGGGATCGACGTCACGGTGCGCATCGGCAGTCCGGAAGCCTGGTCGCCGCTGCTGGGCCACCGTTTCTTGGGCCAGGACCAGAAGGTGTTCTGCGCGGCCCCAGGCTACCTCGATGCGCACGGCGTGCCGGCCTCGCTCGAAGACCTCGACCGGCATGCGGCGATCATGTACGGCAAGGCCGATGGCACGGTCAGCGCCTGGCTGGTGCGTCACGGCAGCGCCCTGGTCGAGCGGCGCGGCGCCAGCGAGCGGATCGTGGCGGGCGACGCCGAGGCCCAGGCCGGGCTGGTCCTGGGCGGCCTGGGCGTGGCCCAGATGTCGACCTGGCTGGTCGGGCGCCACTTGCGCGAGGGCAGCCTGGTGCGGATCCTGCCACGGCATGCGGTCGCGGGCTTGCCGATCCACGTGGTGTGGCCGAAGGCGAAGGAGGACGTGCCGCGCGTGCGCGAGCTGGTCGAGACCTTGTGCGCGGCGCTGGAATGGGATGGCGTGAATGCCGGCTGGAACGCACCGCCATTGTCCCGCGGAACAGGCGAAATCGATGCTTGATAAACCAGGGATCCATCCTAAGCTGGAAGGCTCCAGTGGTTTTTTCCACATCTTTTTCAGGAGGGCATCATGCTGCAAACCGCCGAAATCCAGCAACGTTTCAAGAACGTCCAGCAGGTCGTGAACCAGGCCGAGCAGGTCTGCCAGAGCGACCAGAGCGTCCCCAGCGAAATCCGCGACTGCATCCACAAGATCGCCGAGGAAGCCGGGCGCGCGCAAAGCGTCATGCAGTCGAACGACCAGTCGAGCATGATCCAGGCCATCGACGACCTGGAAGCCATGGGCGACGAGGCCAAGCGCGTCTGCACCTCGAGCCGTCCGTCACCGCAAGTGCAATCCGTCATCGTGCGCGTGCACGACGAACTGTCGAACCTGAAGCACCAGCTGCACTAAGCCGTCAGACAATACCCCGCTCGCGCAAAGTCGCGATCTCTTCCTCGCTCCTGCCCAGCACTTCGCGCAATACTTCCGTCGTGTGCTGGCCCAGCAGGGGCGGGGCCATCCCGCTCGTCGCAGGCGTGGCCGACATCCGGATCGGATTGCGCACCAGCTTCACCCGCCCCGCGCTGGGATGCGGCAGGTCGATCGCCATTTCTCGCGCCACCACCTGCTCGTTGGCGAACACTTCGCCGACGTCGTTGATCGGCCCGCAAGGCACGCCTTTTTCTTCCAGCAGCGCGATCCATTCGTCGCGCTTCTTGAGCTTGACCATCTCGGCCAGCAAGGGCACCAGCAGCTCGCGGTTCTGCACGCGCAGCGGATTGGTGGCGAAGCGCGGATCGCTGCCCAGTTCCAGCCGGCCGCCGGCCTCGACGAACTTCTGGTACTGGCCGTCGTTGCCGGTGGCGACGATGATGTGGCCATCCGCGCAGGCGAAGGTCTGGTAGGGCACGATATTGGCATGAGCATTGCCCCAGCGCTTGGGCGGCTTGCCGCTGTTGAGGTAATTGCTGCCGACATTGGCCAGCATCGCCACCTGCGTGTCGAGCAGGGCCATGTCGATGTGCTGGCCTTCGCCCGTGCGGTCGCGGTGGGTGAGGGCGGCCAGCACGGCCACCGTGGCATACATGCCGGTCATCAGGTCAGTGAGGGCGACGCCGGCCTTTTGCGGACCGCCGCCGGGCAGGTCGTCGCGCTCGCCGGTGACCGACATCAGGCCGCCCATGCCCTGGATCAGGAAGTCGTAGCCGGCGCGGTGGGCATAGGGACCGTCCTGGCCGAAGCCGGTGATCGAGCAGTAGACCAGATCGGGTTTGATCGCCTTGAGCGAGTCGTAATCGAGGCCGTAGCGTTTGAGGTGGCCGACCTTGAAGTTCTCGAGCACCACGTCGCAATGCAGCACCAGCTCGCGCAGCAGGGCCTGGCCTTCGCTGCTCGCGATATCGACCGTGAGCGAGCGCTTGCCGCGGTTGGCCGACAGGTAGTAGGCCGCCTCCAGCGTGTCGTTACCCTGCGCATCCTTCGCATATGGCGGACCCCAGGCGCGGGTGTCGTCGCCGGCGCCGGGGCGCTCGATCTTGATCACGTCGGCGCCGAGGTCGGCCAGGTTCTGCGAGCACCAGGGGCCGGCCAGCACGCGCGACAGGTCGAGCACGCGGATGTGGGCGAGGGCTTTGGGCAAGGATGGGGAGGGTGGGCTGGATCGCGTCATGTCTCGATATTTTTTGTGCTATCGGAAAGCGTCGATTATAGCTATTCGGAAGCAGGGCGCTTGCCAGCCGTATCCGCATGAGGCGCCGAGGCGCCTCATCCATGAAGATCAGGTCCCGGACTGTATCGCAGCGACCCTGTCCGCCTCGGCCTGGGACTCTGCGCCTGCAACCTGCTGCCGGCCTTCGGCTTCCTGCTGCAGCGCGCAGCGCTCGGCCTTGTCGGCATTGCGCAACTCGACATAACGCCGCAGTGCATCGTCCAGCGCCGGCAGCAGCGCGCCGCGCTCGCTGTGCAGCGAGGAGTAGGCCGGCCGCGCCGCCGTGAAGCCGAACTCCGCAGCCGGTTTCGCTTCCAGCGTCGCCGCATCGACGCCGGCCAGTTCGGCCGCGCGCCGCGCCAGCCCGGCCCAGGTCAGCTCGCCCTGGTTGGCCAGGTGCCAGATGCCGGCCTCACGGTCCACGGCCAGGTCCAGGCAAGCATGCACCAGGTCGGGCACATAGGTCGGCGAGATCGTCAGGTCGCTGGCCGCCACGAAGGCATCGCCGCGCTCCAGCGCATCGAGGGCCTGGGTCACGAAGTTGTAGCCGTCCCAGGGACCGAAGAAGGCGCTGGTGCGCACCACCAGCGCGCCCGGGTGATTGGTCAACACCGCGCGTTCCGCATCGAGCTTGCTGCGGCCGTAGACGTTGAGCGGATTGGGCGTGTCGGATTCGACGTAGGGTCGCTCGTTGCGGCCGTCGAACACCAGGTCGCTCGAGAAGGTGGTCAGGTGGATGTCGTGGCGCGCGCAGGCGGCGGCCAGGATGGCGGCGCCGTGCGTGTTCTCGCGCTGGCAGCGCTCCATCTCGTGCTCGGCATCGTCGACCCGCACGTAGCCGCAGGTATTGACCACGGCCCACGGCTTGTATTGGGCCAGCGCGCGCTCGACCGAGTCGGCATCGGCGATGTCCATGTCCTGGCGCGACAGCAGGCGGTAGGCCAGGTTGCGCTTGTCGCAGATGCGGGCAAAGGCGCGGCCCAGGGTGCCGGTGGCGCCGAGGATCAGGATCGGCGCGGCGGCCGTGCCCACCAGGCGGTGGCCGTCGGCCACGATCGAGGTGAGCGCGTCGGGCGTGGCCACCGGCTGCTGGCACAGGAAGCGGCCGGGCCGGCGCCACCAGCCCTGGGCGCGCAGCACCGGGTGCGACAGCGGCGCGCCGCTGGAGAGTTCCTGCATCATGCGCGCCAGCGCGGTCGGCCGCGGCAGTGGCGAGCGCACGTCGAGGGGGCCCGGTTCGTAGTAGCCGCGGTCGACCGTCACCAGGCTGTTCCAGTCGAAGGAGCCGAGCAGGGCCCATACGGTGACGGCGCGCACGTCGACGCCGTTGTCGCGCGACTGCTGGGCCGCTTCCCAGATCTCGAGCAGCCAGCGCATCTGGTCTTCGCGGTTGGCGTCGATATGGGCTTCGGTGATGGCCAGCGGGATGCCGTAGCGTTCCCAGATCTCGGCCAGCAGCGGAGCGATGCCCGGCGTCGGCGTGGCCAGCACGCGCGAGGCTTCGATGTCGGCGCAGGGAATGCCGTCGGCCATGCCGCGGTGGTGGGCGGGGAAGCGTTCGGGGCGGTGATCCAGCCAGCGCTCGCTGGTGACGTAGTAATTGACGCCGATGAGGTCGGGCGGGCAGGGATTGTCGCGGAACCACAGGAGGTCTTCAGCCGTGGCGCCGCTCTTGAGCAGGTAGTTCCACAGCGTGTGTTCGGGGCCGACCATGCCGCACAGCAGGTCCCAGCCCAGCCAGCGGCGCTCGTTGTAGAACTCGGCCACGTGGCTGAGCTCCGGCGTGCCGTAGGTCTTGCCGAGGTCGTCGGTCTGCACCAGTTTCGCGTCCGGGTTGACGGCGCGGATGGCGCGCATCGACAGCACGGTGGCGCGGCACTGGTTGAGCAGGGCCTGGATGAAGGTGCGGTCGTCGCGGCCGTGCGGATACCAGACGCCGTACAGGCCGGCGAAGCGCGCCGTGGTGCAGATCTCGTTGACCGGGGTGTAGAACTCGAGCCAGGGGTAGCGCGCGGCGACCGCGCCGGCATAGTCGGCGAGTTCTTGCGCGAAACCCGGATCGACCAGGCTCGTGTGGCGCGGGCCGCTGCCATGGTGGATCAGCCCGGCGATCGGGGTGACGCCGGCCGCGCGCAGGGCGGCCAGGCGCTCGTCCGGCCAGCGCCAGTCGGCCTTGTCGATGCCGTCGGGGGCGGTGCGTTCCCACAGGATGGGGTAGCGGATGGCGCGGATGCCGAGCGCGGCGAAGCGCTCGATGTCGCAGGCGCGTTCGCTGTGGCCGTTGCGGTCCAGCTGGCTGAAGTAGGTGTCTTGCACGCGGTTGACCGTGCATTCGAGGCCGCCCCAGAGTTCGAGGGGGTGTGCTGGGCTGTTCGTGCTCTTGTTCATGTGGTTCTTATTCCTTAATTTTATGACAACAAAATATCGACAATGCGGCGCTACCGACGTTCACACTGCGTGGGGAGAGCCCTGCCTGCCGAGTCACAGTACCGGTAAGCGGTTGACAGCGGCGCGCCAACCTGCAACCATGCGGTCCATGATCTTTCCGAAAGCACATCTCATTCTTGCCTGGTGGCGCCGCTCCTAGCGCGCGGCCCCGGAAATGATGTGCATTTCAGCTAACGCCGCCTCGATTTGGGTGGCGTTCATTCATTGACGCAGGACGATCGAGGCATCTACCAAGGAAACTCGATGACCCTGCAACAAAACACTTCTCCTGATTCTGCTCCAATGAGTCAGATCATCCTCACCGGCGACCGTCCGACCGGTCCGCTGCACCTCGGTCACTTCGTGGGCAGCCTGCGCGATCGCGTGACCTACCAGCACCAATACCGCCAGTTCGTCATGCTGGCCGACTCGCAGGCGCTGACCGACAATATGGATGACTTGAGTAAGGTACACCGGAACGTGCTGGAGGTGGCGCTCGATTACCTTGCCGTAGGGATCGACCCGACCAAGACCACGATCTTCATCCAGTCGCAGATCCCGGAACTGACCGAGCTGACCTTTTATTACCTGAACCTGGTGACCGTCGCGCGCCTCGAGCGCAACCCGACCGTGAAGGCGGAAATCGTCCTGCGCGGCTTCGAGCGCGACATCCCGGCCGGCTTCCTGACCTATCCGGCCAGCCAGGCCGCCGACATCACCGCCTTCAAGGCCGGCGTGGTGCCGGTCGGCGAAGACCAGATCCCGATGATCGAGCAGTGCAACGAGATCGTGCGCCGCTTCAACCGCATCGTCGGCCGCGACATCCTGGTCGAGGCCAAGGCCTTCGTGCCGGAAGTCGGCCGCCTGCCGGGCATCGACGGCAAGGCCAAGATGAGCAAGTCGCTGGGCAATACCATCAACCTGGGCGCCAGCGCCGACGAGATCCGCGCCGCGGTCAAGAACGTGTACACCGACCCGCTGCACCTGAAGGTGTCGGATCCGGGCCATATCGAGGGCAACGTCGCCTTTACTTACCTGGACGCTTTCGACACCGACAAGGAAGGCCTGGCCGAGATGAAGGCGCACTACCAGCGCGGCGGCCTGGGCGACAGCATCGTCAAGAAGCGCCTGGAAGGCATCCTGCAAGACCTGCTGGCGCCGATCCGTGCCCGCCGCGAAGAGTTCGCCAAGGACCCGGCCCAGGTGATGAAGATGCTGCAGGAAGGCACCCTCAAGGCGCGCGAAGTGGCGGCCGCGACCACCGACGAAGTCAAGAAGGCGCTGGGTCTGTCCTACTTCTGATGAGGGCGGGGGTATCGCTGCGCGATACCTGCGGTAGCGCAACCCGTGCCTCTGATAACTATCAGTAGCACGGAGTTCGTGACGATGGCAAGCTGCGGGCTTGTCCATTGCCGAGGAGCGCTTCATGAGCAAAGGCTTGCGCCTGACCGAACAATGGATGCAACGCGCCTTGTGGCTCGTCGCCTTCGTCTTCGCCGGTTTCCTGATCGGCCTGGGCGGCCTGGTCGTGCAGCAGTTGCGCGACGTCGAAGAGCCGCTGACGGTCGAGGAGTTCATGAACCCGGCCCAGGTCGGCAAGCTGCGCACCGAGATGGCCAGCGAGCGCTCGCGCATCGAAGGCGCGCGCACGCGCCTCGAGCAGGCCAGCCAGAAGCACACGGTGGCGCAGTCGAATACACGCTCGGCGCGCTCGACCTTCGACAACTGGCTCGCGACCCGTCAGGCGACCGCGCGGCCCGAGCAGGACCCCGAACTGATCAAGCGTACCCAGGGCCTGGAGGCCCTGGAGCGCGCTGAACGCACCGCCCTCGCGGCGGTAGAGAGCGAACAGCAGACGATGCTGGACGCCACCCAGGCCTACGAGCGCGCCAACCTGCGCTGGAACGCCTTGCAGGAACCGGCGCAGCAGGCCTTCGCCGACGAAGTCGAGGCGCGCGAGCTGCGCGTCTTTCTGTATCGCCTGGCATTGACCCTGCCGCTGCTGCTGGCGGCCGGCTGGCTGTTCAGGCACAAGCGCAAGACCCCCGACTGGCCGTTCGCCTGGGGCTTCATCATCTTTGCCTTGTTCACCTTCTTCTTCGAGCTGGTGCCCTACCTGCCGAGCTATGGCGGCTACGTCCGGTACATCGTCGGCATCGTCCTGACCGTGGTCGCGGGGCGCTACGCCATCGTGTGGCTGCAGGGCTACCTGGCGCGCCAGAAGCAGGCCGAGGCGCTGCCCGACGCCGAACGGCGCCAGGGCATGCGCTACGACGTCGTCCAGGCGCGCCTGGCGAAAGGCGTGTGCCCCGGTTGCGAGCGCGCCGTGGACCTCAAGGACGGCAAGATCGACTTCTGCCCGCACTGCGGCATCGGCCTGTTCAACCGGTGCGGCAACTGCACGACCCGCAAGAATGCGTTCGCGCGGTTCTGCTTCGCCTGCGGGGTGGCGGCGAATACGACGCTGCAGGATTAAGCATGCCGAAGGGCTTCCTGTTTGTCAGGATGGCAACAAGCTTGTACACTGGGCCGTTGTAATCCAGATAGCGAGAAGCAGCACCATGAATGTCACGCTGGAATCAGTAACGATCGAGAACTTCGAAGCATTGATGGACATGGAGTTGCCGCCGGAGCAGGCGCGCTTCTTGGCCAGCAATGCCTATTCCATCGCCCAGGCACATTACTACCCTGACTGGCGGCCGCGCGCCATCTATTGCGATGGCGTGCCATCCGGGTTTGCCTTGTACGATGTGGCCGGCAACGACGAACCCGGTCACTACGCGATCTACCGGCTCATGGTCGACCATCCGCGCCAGAACAATGGCATCGGCCGTCGTGCAATGGAACTGTTGCTGGCAGAAATACGGGGTCATGCCGATGCGCGGCGCATCACGATTTGCTACAAACCGGACAATGGCACCGCACGCCGGTTCTATGCTTCATTCGGCTTTGTCGAGACCGAAATCGATGGGCTCGGAGAGATGGTGGCGGAAATCCTTCTTTGACCACACGCGCCCGGCCCGGTGGCACCGTCACGATCGACGTGACGGTGCCACCGGGCCGGCGCCGTGTCTGTCAGTCGCGCAGGTCGGCCGGCACCTTGCCGCCGTTGGCAGCCAGCTTGTTCATCACCTGGCGGTGCAGCCAGATATTCATCTTGGCCGAGTCATTGGTGTCGCCGGTGTAGTTCAGCTCGGCGGCCAGCTCCTTGCGCGACGCCAGGCTGCTGTCGAGGCCGAGCAGCTTGAGCAGGTCGACGATCGAGGTGCGCCAGTTCAGTTGCTGGCCGGACGACTTCTGCATATCGTTCAGGACTTGCTCCACATCGACCTGTTGCATCGGCGCAGCAGCAGCGGCAGGGGCCGCAGCGGGGGCGGCCGGTGCGGCGGCCGGGGCGCTTGGCGCAGGCGCGGCTTGCGGCTGGGTCGGCGCGGCAGGGGCCGCAGCCGTCGTCGCGGCAGGCGCCGCATCTTTCTTACCTGGGAAAATTTTGTGGAAAATATTGCTCAGGATACCCACGGGACCCTCCTTTTCTGGTGATTGTTTACGGATATTGTTTGCCATATAGCCGAGCGCGACCGCCAGCGCGGCGCCGCCGGCAGCCTTGATCAGGGTCGGATGCTCGGCATAGAAGTCGCTCATACGGTCGACAATGCCGGGATTCTGTTGTTGCGCCTTTTCGGCCAGTTCTTGCACTTGCTCAGGCGAGACTTGCGCCGCCTGTTCCGGCGTTACCTTCGATGGCGCGTTGCTGCCGAAGATCTTGCCCAGTGCGCCGCCGGCTACCGAGCCGAGCAAACCGCCGCCAGCGCCGCCCAGCAGGCTGTTGAGCATGCCGGCGCGCTGGTCGGGATTGCTTTGGCCGAACAGCTGGCTGACCATCTGGGGGAAGGGCGGGGTCTGGTCCGAGCGCAGGGCGCTGGCGATGCCCTGGGCGATGCTGGCGCGGGGCGCGTTCTGCGCCACCTGGTCGAAGTCGTCGGCAGCCTTGCCGTTGTTGGCGCCGGCGCCGGCGCCGCCGATATATTGCTGCAATAAGTTACCTAAATCGAAAGCCATGTCATCTCCTACGTGATGTGATACCTGTGAAGACTCAGCGTAGATGTTTGGTATCGTCGACTCTGTTCGATGACGAACCCAGGCGCGGCATCCAAGAGCAATTGGGTGCTGCATTTGCCCAGTGGACATTTGCGGGCTGGGAGCGGTAAGCTGGCGCCATGCCTTACCTGCCGCTCGTCCTCTTTTTCGCCGTCTACCTGTTCGCCAGCCTGGCCTGGGACATGTCCCAGCTCGTCGGCGCCGCTTACCTGACGACCAGCCTGACCTGCTTCGTCGCCTACGCCATCGACAAGTCGGCGGCGCGCGCGAACAGTTGGCGCACGCCGGAAAGCACCTTGCTGGTCCTCGGCCTGGTCGGCGGCTGGCCGGGGGCGCTGCTGGCCCAGCAATGGTTGCGCCACAAGACCAGCAAGCAATCGTTCCAGCGCAAGTTCCAGCTGACAGTGGCGCTGAACCTGGGCGCCTTCGCCTGGCTGGCCTGGCGCCTCGGCGTGCCGGCCTGATCGTCGAAAGGCGGCGCGCATGTGGCCCTATCCTCGCATCCTGGCCCACCGCGGCGGCGGCACCCTGGCGCCCGAGAATACCTATGCCGGCCTGCGCTGCGGGATGCAGGCGGGTTTTCGCGCGATCGAATTCGACGTCATGCTGGCCCGCGACGGCGTCCCGGTGGTGATGCACGATCCCGGCCTGGGCCGCACGGTGAAGGGCAGCGGCAGCGTGTTCGAGCACGATGCCGGCGATCTCGCGGCGATGGATGCCGGCGCCTGGTTCGCCCCGGCGTTTGCCGGTGAGCCGGTGCCGCTGTTCACCGAGTTCGCGCGCCTGTGCAAGGAGCAGGGCGTATGGATGAATATCGAGATCAAGCCGGCGCCCGGATTCGAGGCGGAAACCGGCGCGGTCGTGGCCGCGCTTGCCGCCGAGCTGTTCGCCGCCGAACTCGCGGCCGGGGACATGGCCGGGGTCCCGCTGCTGTCCTCGTTCAGCGACGCGGCGCTGGCCAGCGCGCGCCTGGCCGCGCCGCGACTTCCGCGCGCCTGCCTGATCAGCGCGCTGGGGCCGGATTGGGAAGCACGCGCGCGGGCGCTGGATGCGGTTGCCGTCCACACCAATCACCAGCACCTGGGGCCGGCGATGGCGCGGGCGGTGAAGGACGGCGGCTTCGGCCTGTTCTGCTATACCGTCAACGATCCCGGCCGTGCGCGCACCTTGCTGGACTGGGGCGTGGACGCCTTCTGCACCGACCGCATCGACCTGATCGGGCCGGACTTCGCCTGAGAGACTTTCGGCTCAGCAATATATTTCTCAGGCGGCCTCAAGAATGGTCGCCAGGGAGACGTTAAGTACTGACGATCTCTTTGAAGCAGCAAGCATGGCACCCTCGACCACCATCATCCCGTTGTCCCCGCACGCCGAAGGCGCACAGGCCGCCGTCAGCCGTTGGCTCGACCTCGTCAGCAAGTCGGTGCAGGCAGGCGCGCGCCGGCGCGATACTGATCCGACCGGCGAGGCCCGTGCGCGCATCCTGCAGGGAGCTGCCATGACAATGCTGGCCCCGGTCGAACCACGGACCCGCGCGATCTCGAACCTGCTGCGCTGAATCCATTGTTGCTGGCAAGTTGTCAATATCAGTCGGACTGATATTGACAGCGGCGGCTAGGCTATAATCGTTCCTTTATTGGCACGCTGCCTGATTCCGCCCTCCAACAGACATGAAATCCTCAGACATTCGCGAAAAGTTCCTGAAGTTCTTTGAATCCAAAGGCCATTCCATCGTGCGTTCCAGCCCGCTGGTGCCTGGCAATGACCCGACCATGCTGTTGACCAATAGCGGGATGGTGCAGTTCAAGGATGTGTTCCTGGGCCTGGATACCCGCCCGTATTCGCGCGCGACCTCGGTCCAGCGCTGCGTGCGCGCCGGCGGCAAGCACAACGACCTGGAAAACGTCGGCTATACCGCGCGCCACCACACCTTCTTCGAGATGCTGGGCAACTTCAGCTTCGGCGACTATTTCAAGCGCGACGCGATCCAGTATGCCTGGGAACTGCTGACGAAGGTCTATGGCCTGCCGGCCGAGAAGCTGACCGTCACCGTGTATTTCGAGGACGACGAAGCCTACGACATCTGGGCCAACGAGATTGGCGTGCCGAAAGAGCGCATCATCCGCATCGGCGACAACAAGGGCGCGCGCTACGCCTCGGACAACTTCTGGCAGATGGCCGACACCGGCCCATGCGGCCCGTGCACCGAGATCTTCTATGACCACGGCGCTGACATCTGGGGCGGTCCTCCGGGCTCGCCCGAAGAAGACGGCGACCGCTTCATCGAGATCTGGAACCTGGTGTTCATGCAGTTCAATCGCGACGAAGCGGGCAATATGACTCCGCTGCCGAAGCCGTCGATCGACACCGGCATGGGCATGGAGCGCCTGGCCGCCGTGCTGCAGCACGTGCACAGCAACTACGAGATCGACCTGTTCCAGAATTTGATCCGCGCCGCCGCGCGCGAGACCGGCATCGACGACTTGGGCAACAACTCGCTCAAGGTCATCGCCGACCACATCCGCTCGGCCTCGTTCATGATCGTCGACGGCATCATCCCGAGCAGCGAAGGCCATGGCTACGTCCTGCGCCGCATCATCCGCCGCGCGCTGCGCCACGGCCACAAGCTGGGCCAGACCAAGCCGTTCTTCTACAAGCTGGTGGCCGACCTGGACCTCGAGATGGGCGAAGCCTATCCGGAACTGCGCAGCGTGAAAGACCGTGTGGCGTCGGTGCTGAAGGCCGAGGAAGAGCGTTTCGGCGAGACCCTGGAAAACGGCATGAAGATCCTGGAAGCCCAGCTGGCCAAGGATCCGAAGAACCTGGATGGCGCCACCGCCTTCACCCTGTACGACACCTACGGCTTCCCGCTCGACCTGACCGCCGACATCTGCCGCGAGCGCAACGTGACGCTCGACGAGGCCGGCTTCGCCGCCGCCATGGAGCAGCAGAAGAAGACCGCGCGCGCCGCCGGCAAGTTCAAGATGGCCGCCAACGTCGAGTACGCGGGCGAGAAGACCAAGTTCGTCGGCTACGAATCGCTGGCCCACAACACCCACGTGCTGGCGCTGTACGCCGACGGCGTGAAGGTCGACGAGCTGAAGGCCGGCCAGGCCGGCATCGTCGTGCTCGACACTACCCCGTTCTATGCCGAATCGGGCGGCCAGGTCGGCGATCAGGGCCTTATTGGTAACTTCGACGGCGCCGCCGGTGCGCGCTTCGAGGTCGAGGACACGCTCAAGATCCAGGCCGACGTGTTCGGTCACCACGGCGTGCTGCGCGAGGGTTCGCTGAAGGTCGGCGACACCGTCGACGCGCAGGTCGACACCGTCAAGCGCGGCCGCACCATCCGCAACCACTCGGCCACCCACCTGATGCACAAGGCCTTGCGCGAAGTGCTGGGCACCCACGTGCAGCAGAAGGGTTCGCTGGTCGATCCGGACAAGACCCGCTTCGACTTCAGCCACCCGCAGGCCTTGACCGCCGACGAGATCGCGCAGGTGGAAGCCATCGTCAACCGCGAGATCCTGGAAAACCATCCGACCCAGTCGCACCACATGTCGTTCGACGACGCCGTCAAGCATGGCGCGATGGCGCTGTTCGGCGAGAAGTACGGCGACACCGTGCGCGTGCTGGACATCGGCACCTCGAAGGAACTGTGCGGCGGCGTCCACGTGACCCGCACCGGCGACATCGGCCTGTTCAAGATCGTGTCGGAAGGCGGCGTCGCCGCCGGCATTCGCCGCGTGGAAGCGGTGACGGGCGAGGGCGCCCTGGCGCTGGTGCAGTCGATCAACCGCAAGCTGGTCGAAGCGGCCGGCGCGCTCAAGACCAGCCCGGACGAGCTGACCGCCCGCATCGCCCAGGTGCAAGACCAGGTCAAGACGCTGGAGAAGGAAGTCGCCGCGCTGAAATCGAAGCTGGCGGCCGGCCAGGGCGACGAGCTGCTGGGCAAGGCAGTCGACGTCAACGGCATCAAGGTATTGGCGGCAACGATGGAAGGCGCCGACGTGGCGACCCTGCGCGAAGCCATGGACAAGCTGAAGGACAAGCTGCAAACGGCCGCCATCGTGCTGGCCAGCGTGGCCGACGGCAAGGTCAGCCTGATCGCGGGCGTGACCAAGGATGCCACCGGTAAAGTCAAAGCCGGCGAGCTGGTGAACTTCGTCGCCCAGCAGGTTGGCGGCAAGGGCGGCGGTCGTCCTGATATGGCGCAAGCAGGCGGCACCGATCCATCGGGCCTGCCGGCGGCGCTGGCCGGCGTGGCTGGCTGGGTCGGCGAACGCGCCTGATCTTCCGCAAACGCCACCTTTAGTATTTAGCTTCAACACGTCGTCCCCGCGCAGGCGCGGGACCCAAGTTTTCATGCGCTGTGTCTACGTAAATCGTAGTCGCTGCGCGACGGAACTGGGTCCCCGCCTGCGCGGGGACGACTTTTTTGGGCTACGAGTGGGGTGTCGATTCTGGCCTTGGCCGAATGTGGTAACACTTTGTTTTCATGGTCATTCGGACTATTGCGCGCCCCAATTCGGACCGCATCTACGGGATGTAATGCACCGCTGCAGTGCCGATTCGTGAGCATCCAGTACACACTCAATGTAATTCGGTCAAGCATTTCACATTGCGGTTGCAATCTTGCAACAATGTGTGACTATTTTGGTGCGGTGCGTCATACTGCCCGAATTGGAGTAGTATGCGACTGAAGTTGGACCACTTAATCAAAGCAGGTAATGCGATGAGCGATATCACTTTTGAAACCGACACCATGGAATTCCAGAGAGACCTGGATGCACGCGGCCTGAACTGCCCGCTGCCCATCCTCAAAGCCAAGAAGGCGCTCGCCGAGATGGAAACCGGCCAGGTGCTGCGCATCGTTGCCACCGACACCGGCTCCGTGCGCGACTTCCAGGCCTTCGCCAAGCAAACCGGCAATGCCTTGCTGGCTCATACCCATGAGAATGGCGAGTTCACCTTCCTGATGCGCCGCAAATAATGCGGCAGGCTGCAGTCCATGCTGCAGCCGCGTGCGTATCCTGAGACGGGGCCTCCAGCCCCGTCCGCTCCCCCTGTAAAAACCGAGATAGGCCGATTAGGTGATTTCCTCTAACTAAAAATCGCACGATCGTGCTTTAATTTGGCCCGGAGCGTCGATTTCTCATATAATCTATGCCACTTATTTCGATCCATCCCATTTTTAAAGGCACCCTATGAAAGTCCTGGTACCCGTCAAACGCGTGGTCGACTACAACGTCAAGGTTCGCGTCAAGTCCGACAATAGCGGCGTCGATGTCGCCAACGTCAAGATGTCGATGAACCCGTTCGACGAGATCGCACTGGAAGAGGCAACCCGCCTGAAAGAGGGCGGCAAGGTCACCGAGGTGGTGGCGGTCTCGGTGGGTGTGGCCCAGTGCCAGGAAACCCTGCGTACCGGCATGGCGATCGGCGCCGACCGCGGCATCCTGGTGGAAACTGCGGGCGACACCGAGCCGCTGGCCGTGGCCAAGATCGTCAAGGCGCTGGCCGACAAGGAACAGCCGCAACTGATCATCCTGGGCAAGCAGGCGATCGACGACGATTCGAACCAGACCGGCCAGATGCTGGCTGCGCTGCTGGGCTGGCCGCAAGCCACCTTCGCCTCGAAGGTCGTGCTGGAAGACGGTAAAGTGACCGTGACCCGCGAAGTCGACGGCGGCCTGGAAACCGTTGCCCTGACCCTGCCTGCGATCATCACGACCGACCTGCGCCTGAACGAGCCGCGCTACGTGACGCTGCCGAACATCATGAAGGCGAAGAAGAAGCCGCTCGAGACCGTCAAGCCAGAAGATCTGGGCGTCGACGTCGCGCCGCGCCTGAAGACCCTGAAGGTCGTCGAGCCGGCCAAGCGCTCGGCCGGCGTCAAGGTGCCGGACGTGGCGACCCTGGTGCAGAAGCTGCGCACCGAAGCCAAGGTCATCTGATAGCCGTCTGTTCGTAAATAATTCATAGGAATCAACATGGTCGCATTAGTCATTGCTGAACACGACAACGGCTCCCTGAAGGGCGCTACCCACCACACCGTGACCGCGGCCGCCCAGTGCGGCGGCGACGTCCACATCCTGGTCGCCGGCAGCAACTGCGGCGCCGCCGCCGAAGCCGCCGCGCAAATCGCCGGCGTGTCGAAAGTGCTGGTCGCCGACGCGCCGCACTTTGCCGACGGCCTGGCCGAGAACGTGGCCGGGCAGATCCTGGCCGTCGCCGGCGAGTACTCGCACATCCTGGCTCCGGCCACCGCCTACGGCAAGAACATCCTGCCGCGCGTGGCCGCCAAGCTGGACGTGGCGCAGATCTCCGAGATCACCAAGGTCGATTCGCCCGACACCTTCGAGCGTCCGATCTATGCCGGCAACGCGATCGCCACCGTGCAGTCGAGCGACAAGGTCAAGGTCATCACCGTGCGCGGCACCGCCTTCGATTCGGCAGCCGGCGGCGGTTCGGCCGCCATCGAGAACGTGACTGCCGTCGCCGACTCGGGCACCTCTACTTTTGTCGGTCGCGAGCTGGCCAAGTCGGACCGTCCCGAGCTGACCGCCGCCAAGGTGATCGTCTCGGGTGGTCGCGGCATCGGCTCGGCCGACAACTTCAAGATCCTGGAGCCGCTGGCCGACAAGCTGGGCGCCGCCATGGGCGCCTCGCGCGCCGCGGTCGACGCCGGCTTCGTGCCGAACGACTGGCAGGTGGGCCAGACCGGCAAGATCGTCGCCCCGACCCTGTACATCGCCGTGGGCATCTCGGGCGCGATCCAGCATTTGGCCGGCATGAAGGATTCGAAGACCATCGTCGCCATCAACAAGGATCCGGAAGCGCCGATCTTCTCGGTCGCCGACTACGGCCTGGTGGGCGACCTGTTCGAGGTCGTGCCGGAGCTGGTCAAGGAACTGGGCTGACCGGCCGGCGCGCTCATCGAGACGCGCGCCGCAGGCACCCGCACACGCCGTTCCCGCCCGCGCAGGAACGGCGTTTTTTTTGCATGAGAGACAATCAGGAGACAACAGGTGAGCTATAACGCCCCGCTGAAAGACATGCAGTTCGTCCTCAATGAACTGGCCAACCTCGCCGAGGTCAATGCGCTGCCCGGCTGCGAAGACGCGACGCCCGATACCGTGGAAGCGGTGCTGGAAGAAAACGCGAAATTCTGCGGCGAAGTGATCGCCCCGCTGAACCATGCCGGCGACAAGGAGCCGAGCTACTGGAAGGATGGCAGTGTCACGACGACGAAGGGCTTCAAGGAAGCCTTCCGCGCCTATGCCGACGCCGGCTGGCAGGGCGTGCAGCACCCGCAAGAATTCGGCGGCCAGGGCTTGCCCAAGCTGGTGGCCACGCCGTGCATGGAGATGCTGCATGGCGCGAACCTAGCGTTCGCGCTGGTTGCGCTGCTGTCCGACGGCGCCATCGAGGCGCTGCTCACCGCCGGCTCCGATGCGCAGAAGGCGCGCTTCCTCGAGCCGCTGATCTCGGGCCAGTGGACCGGCACCATGAACCTCACCGAGCCGCAGGCCGGCTCCGACCTGGCCGCCGTGCGCACCCGCGCCGAGCCGCAGGGCGATGGCACCTATAAAATCTTCGGCACCAAGATCTTCATCACCTATGGCGATCACGATATGGCCGAGAACATCGTCCACCTGGTGCTGGCGCGCACACCCGATGCGCCGCCGGGCGTGAAGGGCATCTCGCTGTTCATCGTGCCCAAATTCCTGATCAATGACGATGGTTCGCTGGGCGCGCGCAACGACGTGCACTGCGTCTCGATCGAGCACAAGCTGGGCATCAAGGCCAGTCCGACCGCGGTGCTGCAGTTCGGCGACGGCGGCGGCGCGATCGGCACCCTGGTGGGCGAAGAGAACCGCGGCCTGGAATACATGTTCATCATGATGAACGCGGCCCGCTTCGGCGTCGGCATGCAGGGCGTCGGCCTGGCCGAGCACGCCTACCAGCAGGCGGTGGCGTTCGCGAAAGACCGCATCCAGTCGCGCGACGTGGCCGGTTCCAGCGGCCCGGTGGCGATCATCCATCACCCTGACGTGCGCCGCATGCTGATGTCGATGCGCGCCCAGCTTGAAGCGGCGCGCGCGCTGGCCTACGTCGGCGCCGGCATATCGGACCTGGCGCATCACCATCCGGACGAGGCGACGCGCCAGGCCAATCTCGCCGTGTATGAATACCTGGTCCCGGTCATCAAGGGCTGGTCGACCGAAATGAGCGAGAACGTCGCGCGCGACGGCGTGCAGGTGCATGGCGGCATGGGCTTCATCGAAGAAACCGGCGCGGCCCAGCATTACCGCGACGCCAAGATCCTCACCATCTATGAGGGTACGACGGCGATCCAGGCCAACGACCTGGTCGGCCGCAAGACGGTGCGCGATGGCGGTGCGGTGGCCAAGGCGCTGATCGCGCAGATCCGCGCGGTCGAGGCGCAATTGGGTGAGGTGCAGGGACAAGACAGCGCCGCGATCGCGCGCAGCCTGAGCGAAGGCGCGACCGCGCTGGAGCAGGTGGTCGATTACGTGGTCGCCAACGTCAAATCGGACGTGCGCGCCGTGTTCGCCGGCAGCGTGACTTACCTGAAGCTGGCCGGCATCGTGCTGGGCGGCTGGCAGATGGCGCGCGCGGCATTGGTGGCGCAAGGCAAGCTGGATGCGGGCGAGGGCGATGCCGCCTTCTACCGCGCCAAGATCGCTACCGCGCGCTTCTTTGCCGACCACATCCTGTCGCAGGCGCCCGGCCTGCGTCATGCGATCGTGGAGGGCGCAACCGGCGTGCTGGCGCTCGACGTCGACCAGTTCTAACCGTAGGCCCCGCCTGTAAACAGCAGGTCGAACAGCCGCGCCATCGTCCCGATCAGGACGATGGCGCCGGCCAGCGTCGTGATTACCAGCAGCAGCGGCAAGGTCCAGTTCGAACGCGACTGGCGGCCGCTGCCCTTGTTGTACTTCTCATCCCATTTCTCGTCCGGCGTGAGGCCGATCGCCAGCGCCTCGATGAAGCCGGCGATGAACGACACCAATAATGGCAAGATCACATAGAAGGGGTGCGGCTTGACCGCGCCATACAGGATGCCGGTGATGGGCAGCGCGCACAGGTGCAGCAGTCCGAGCCGGTCGGTGCCGCCCTTCAGGTAGAAGCGATGCGCGCCGAAGCCACCAAGCAGCAGGGCGAGCAGGGTGGCGACGGTCTTGTTCTTGTGCTTAGCGGCCATGTCATGTTGTTCATTAGTTCGGGACAGCAAGAGTATGGTCGAGATTTGCAGGAATGGCACGTTTCACGCGACAAGCTGCGGATTTGGGCGGATGGCCGGTGGCGGTGTGGTGAAAAATCAGCGATAATGGCTGATTGTGCTGGGACGACAGTTGGTGAAGTCGGCCCTGTTGTCATTAACGCTTGCTGCTGTTCGGTGTCGCGCGCTATAATCGTCGACTTTCTCCGTCCAGAACAACTTTTTCGGAAATATTATGGTCGTTATTCGTTTGGCTCGTGGTGGCGCTAAAAAGCGTCCGTTCTTCAACATCGTTGCAACCGATTCGCGTAACCGTCGCGATGGTCGTTTCATCGAGCGCATCGGTTTCTACAACCCGATGGCTTCGGGCGCCGAAGTTGGCCTGCGTATCGCTGCTGACCGTCTGGCTCACTGGCAAGGCGTTGGCGCACAACTGTCGCCGACCGTCGCTCGTCTGGTCGCCCAGAACAAGCCAGCTGCTTAATTTATCAAGCAACACGTAGTGAGCGATTCAGCAGCAAGCCCGGTGGCCGTCCCCGATGACCTGACCCAGGTCGGGCACATCTCCGGGGCGTATGGGATCGTGGGCGGCATCCGTGTCACCCCGTATTCGCAAGACGCCGATGCGCTGCTGAACGTGAAGACCTGGTGGCTCGACAAGCCGACCCTGCACGCCGTCACCGTACGGAATGCAAAGCTGCATGGTGGCGACGTCGTCGCTACCCTGGTCGGCATGCGCGACCGCAATGAGGCCGAGGCACTGAAAGGTGCGTCGGTTCAAGTCGCGCGCAGCGAGTTCCCGGCGCTCGAGGAAGGCGAGTATTACTGGTCCGACCTGATCGGCCTGGATGTGGTCAACCTGCAGGGCGAAGCCCTGGGCAAGGTGACCGACATGATGCACAACGGCGCGCAATCGATCTTGCGCATCACTCCGGTCGCTGATCCAGCTGCCGAAGGCAAGGCGCAAGAGCGCCTCGTGCCGTTCGTGGACCAGTTCGTCAAGACCGTCAGTCTCGAGCAAAAGCTGATTACCCTGGACTGGGGCCTCGATTTTTGAGCCCATCCACTAGAGGAGCAAAGCGCGATGCAGTTTGACGTCGTGAGCTTGTTCCCCGAAATGTTCGCCGCATTGACGCAGTCGGGAGTCACCCGGCGCGCCTTCGAGCAGCAACGCTGGGGCCTGCAGATCTGGAATCCGCGCGATTTCACGCAGGACCGCCACCGCACCGTGGACGATCGCCCGTATGGCGGCGGCCCCGGCATGGTGATGATGGCCAAGCCGCTCGAAGCGACGATCAATGCTGCGAAGCAAAGACAAACCGAGCTCGGCCTGCCGAGTCCGCGCGTGGTGTTCATGTCGCCGCAAGGCAAGCCATTGACCCACGAGCGCGCGATGGCGCTCAAGGACGAGGCTGGGCTGGTGATCCTGTGCGGCCGCTACGAAGCGGTGGACCAGCGCCTGCTGGACCGCTGTGTCGATGAAGAGATTTCTCTCGGCGACTTCGTGCTGTCGGGCGGTGAATTGCCGGCCATGGCCTTGATGGATGCGGTGGTGCGCCTGATTCCCGGCGTGCTGGGCGACGATGCCTCGGCGGTCGAAGACAGCTTCGTCAACGGCCTGCTCGATTCTCCGCATTACACGCGGCCGGAAGTGTACGAAGATGTGCCGGTGCCGCCGGTCCTGATGGGCGGCAACCATGCCGAGATCGTCAAGTGGCGCCGCCAGCGCATGCTGGAAGCGACCGCAACGAAGCGGCCCGATCTGCTGGACAAGGCGCGCGCCGCCGGCCAGCTGAGCAAGAACGACGAACAGTTTCTGGCAGATTTGAATAAATCTGCCGAGTAAAAGAATATGTGCCGGTAATACAGGCGCATGCAACGGCGGACGCGTTGTCCGTCGTTCAACCCCATCCTCTACTGGGCGAAGGTAGTGCCAGCAAGATGGTTTTTGGAGTCATAAAAAATGAACCTGATTCAACAACTCGAGCAAGAAGAAATTGCGCGCCTCGGCCGCAAGATCCCTGATTTCGCACCAGGCGACACCGTCGTCGTCAGCGTCAACGTCGTCGAAGGCAACCGCAAGCGCGCCCAGGCATACGAAGGCGTGGTCATCTCGCGTCGTAACCGCGGCCTGAACTCGAACTTCATCGTTCGCAAGATCTCGTCGGGCGAAGGCGTCGAGCGTACCTTCCAGCTGTACTCGCCGCTGATCGCTTCGATCGAAGTGAAGCGTCGTGGTGACGTCCGCCGCGCCAAGCTGTACTACCTGCGTGAGCGTTCGGGCAAATCGGCTCGTATCAAGGAAAAACTGCCGCAGCGTAAAGTTGCAGCAACCCCAGCCGCTGCTGAGTAATAGCGACTGTTTCCTGAAAAAGGCATCCGCAAGGATGCCTTTTTCTTTTCGGATGTCCAAGGATTCTATTGTGGCAAAACTCGTCTTCGATCCCACCCAGCTTCCGGTCACCAGCCTTGCCGGCGAGGCGCCCGTCGCGCCGGCGCGCCTGACTCCGGCCGGCTTGCGCGCACGCTTCGCGCAGACGCTGCCCTGGGATGCGGAGACGTCGGATGAGGGCAGGGGTCTGCTGGCAGAAACATTGCGCCGCGCCGCGGTGCTGGTGCCGCTGGTCGAGCGGCCCGAGGGCGTGACGGTGCTGTTCACGCGCCGCACCGACCACCTGTCCAGCCATGCCGGCCAGATCAGCTTTCCCGGCGGCCGCGCCGAAGAGGGCGATTCCTCGCCGATCGAGACCGCGCTGCGCGAGACCGAGGAAGAAATCGGCCTGGGACGCCGCCACATCGAGATCATCGGTGTGTTGCCGGACTACACCACGGTGAGCGCCTACCGCGTGACGCCGATCGTGGCCCTGGTCCAGCCGCCGTTCGAGTTGCGGCCCGATCCGGGCGAGGTGGCCGAAGCCTTCGAGGTGCCGCTGGCTTTCCTGATGGATGGCCTGAACCACCAGCGCCGCATCGTCGAGCTGCCGCAGGGCGCCGGCCGGCGCGCCTTTTATACGATGCCGTACGAGCAATATTTCATCTGGGGCGCGACCGCCGCCATGCTGCGCAACCTGTTCCATTTCCTGCGCGCCGAGTCACCCATTTAAGTTTTATTACAGGTCCGGATTTGATTCTGGCTAGCTTCTCCGCTATCGTAACGGGGCAGTCGTATTGCCATAACAAAAAAGGGTTCCTGAATGACATTCTTTTCCATCCTGTGCGCACTGCTCATCGAGCAACTGAAACCGCTGCGTGCCGATAACCAGGTGTATGGCGGCGTCAAGTCGCTCGCCGTGCGTATCGAGACCTGGTTCAATGCCGGCGAGCAGAAGAATGGACGCATGGGCTGGATCCTGATGATGACCGCGCTGATGCTGCCGACCTGGCTCGTCTACTGGTTCTTCATGCACTACAACCTGGTATTCCTGGCCTTTGCCTGGAATGTCCTGATCGTCTACCTGACCCTCGGTTTCCGCCACTACAGCCATTACTTCACCTCGATCCAGTTCGCGCTCAATGCGGGAGACGACGCCAGGGCACGGTCCCTCCTGGCCGAATGGACGAGGCTGGACACCGTCGGGATGGATAGCACCGAGATCACCCGCATCGCGGTCGAGAAGGCCTTGATCACGACCCATCGCAACGTGTTCGGCGTGTTCTTCTGGTTCCTGATGCCGCTGGGGCCGGCGGGCGCCGTGATGTACCGCGTGTCCGAATACCTGTCGCGCGCCTGGAACGAGCCAGACCACATGCGCAACGAAGCCTTCGGCCAGTTCGCCGCCAAGGCCTTCTACTGGATCGACTGGGTGCCGGTGCGCCTGACGGCGGTGGCCTTTGCCGTGGTCGGCAACTTCGAGGACGCCGTCTATGCCTGGCGCAACTTCGCCAACCGCTGGGCCGACGAGGCGCGCGGCATTATCCTGTCGGCCGGCGGCGGCGCGATGGGTGTGCGCCTCGGCACGCCGAACGAAAATGCGCCACAATTGCTACCGGCGGACGCCGCCACGGTGGACTTGAGCGAGAGCGACGTGGACGTGCTGCCGGGCGAGGAGCCGAATGTCCGCGCCCTGCAGAGCACGGTCGGACTGGTGTGGCGCGCTTTGATCTTGTGGATGATCCTGCTGCTGCTGACCTCGAGCGTGGCCTGGCTGCGCTGAGTGTGGCGCGCCGGGTCTCGTCCTCAAGTCTTCTATAAGATATAATACTGCCTGAACCGAGCAAAGCTGTATTGCACTTGAGCCGAATTTGCTCTCACCCACGCAGTATTTTCTGTCTGAGCCCGTAGGACTATGACCGACCAAGCGCCACCCAAGGATGATGAACTCTCTGGCGAGTTTTTCATCCTGGGCATCACGAATAAAGGCAAGACGTTCCGCCCGAGCGACTGGGCCGAGCGGCTGTGCGGCGTCATGGCCTGCTATTGCCCGGGTTCCGGCGGCCCCAATGCCCACCTGAAGTTTTCGCCTTACGTCTACCCGACCGTGGTCAACGGCACCAAGGCCGTCGTGGTCAACCGCAGCCTGCAAAAGATCGAACCGATGGCCTACCACTTCGTGGTCAGTTTCGCCAAGGACAACGATATGCAGGTCGTCGACGCCTGTTTCGTGCCCCTGCCGGGCGAAAAGAAGCCAGGCGCCGCCTGAACCTCCCCGCAAGCTTGCCGCCACTGGCGCTTTGATCGAAATCAAAGCGCCAGTTTTGTTTTGGCCTAGCCTCAAGCGACGACGAGGAGGGCATCATGCGCATCGGCGAAATCTGTACCACTGACACCATTTGCTGCACCCGCGACGAAACCGTCCAGGGCGCCGCCATGCTGATGCGGCGCCACCACGTCGGCGACCTGGTCGTGGTCGACACCGATGGCGGCGGCAACGTCCCGCTCGGCATCCTGACCGACCGCGACATCGTGCTCGCCGTCATCGCCCCCGGGCTCGATCCCGCCAGCCTGCTGGCCGGCGACATCATGAGCGACGACCTGCTCACCGCGGGCGAATCCGACGACGTCTACGAGACCATCGAGCACATGCGCCTGCGCGGCATCCGCCGGGTGCCGGTCGTGGATGCCCAGGGCAATCTGAGCGGCATCGTCAGCGCCGACGACCTCCTCGAGTTCCTGGCCGAAGAGATGAGCGAGCTGTCGCGCATCGGCTCCTGGCAGCAATCGCACGAGCGTCGCGTGCGCCAATAGCTGCCTGCCGGCAAGTCCTGTCAACTGGGTAGGCGTATAGGTCACCGGAAACACGCCCGTCTGCTACCATGGTGGAGCAGGCGGGACGGCTGGCGTCCCGCCGAGTAGACGGGACACCATGGATTCGAGATTTCAGTTGCGCGGGATGGCCGCGCATGTAGCAGCGGGCTGCCTGGCCCTGGTCATGATTGCGCCGGCCACCGCCGCCGCCCCAGTAACCCCCAGCGCCGGCAAGTCCACCGCCGGCGCAGCGCTCCCCAAGGGCGTGACCCTCGGCCCGTCGGTCGAAGGCATCACCGAATACCGCCTGGCGAATGGCTTGAAAGTGCTGTTGTTCCCGGATGCCTCGCGTCCGACCGTGACCGTGAACGTCACTTACCTGGTCGGCTCGCGCCACGAGAACTACGGCGAGACCGGCATGGCCCACCTGCTCGAGCACCTGCTGTTCAAGGGCGCGAAGAACAACCGCGACATCACCAGGCAGTTCTCCGAGCGCGGCATGCAGTTCAACGGCACCACCTCGCTCGACCGCACCAACTACTATGAGGTGTTCCAGGCGTCGACGGAAAACCTGGACTGGGCCTTGCAGATGGAGGCCGACCGCATGGTCAATTCCTTCGTCTCCGCCAAGGATCTCGCTTCCGAGATGACCGTGGTGCGCAACGAGTACGAAGCCGGCGAGAACGAGCCCGGCAACGTGCTGTTCAAGCGCATGCAGAGCGTCGCCTACGACTGGCACAGCTATGGCCGCTCGACCATCGGCAACCGCAGCGACATCGAGAACGTGCGCATCGAGAACCTGCAGAATTTCTATCGCACCTACTACCAGCCCGACAATGCGGTGCTGCTGGTGGCCGGCCAGTTCGACGAGCGCGCGACCCTGGCCAAGATCAACCGCCTGTTTGGCGCGATCCCGAAACCGAAGCGCACCTTGCCGGCCTTCTGGACGGTGGAACCGACCCAGGACGGCGAGCGCAGCTTCGCCGTGCGGCGCCAGGGCGATATGCAGTTCGTGGCGGTCGGCTACAAGATCCCGTCCGACCTGCATCCCGAGGCCGAGGCGCTCGGCTTCGCTTCCGAAATCATGGGCGACGCGCCCAACGGCCGCCTGCACAAGCTGCTGGTCGAGACCGGCAAGGCCAGCCAGGTGTTCAGCTTCGGCCAGACCGGCTATGCGCCGGGCCTGCAATTCTTCGGCGCCGTGGTCAAGCTGGGCGAGCCGATCGAGCCGGTGCGCGAGGCGCTGATCGGGGCTGTCGAGGAACTCGCCACCAAGCCGCCGACCGCCGAGGAACTGGAACGGGTGCGCCGTTCCTGGCTGAACACGATCGAGCGCAGCCTGAACAATCCGCAGGCGGTGGGCGTGGCCCTGTCCGAATCGATCGCCCTGGGCGACTGGCGCATGTATTTCGTGGGCCGCGAGCGCGTGCAGAAGATCACGGCCGAACAGGTCGCCGCCAGCGCAGGACGTTATTACCTGCGCAGCAACCGTACGACCGGCACCTTCATCCCCGAAGAAGCGTCGAAGCGCGCCGAACTGCCGCCGGCGCCTACGGTGGTGGAGGCGATGAAGGATTTCAAGCCAGCCGTCTCGAACCTGGTGTCGGAGAATTTCGACCCGAGCCAGCAAAACATCATGAAGCGCACCACCTTGACGACGGCCGGCGGCGTCAAGCTGGCCCTGCTGCCGAAAAAGAACCGCGGCGAGACCGTGACGGTCGACCTGCGCCAGCACTTCGGCGACGAGAAAAGCCTGTTCGGCAAAGGCACGACCCAGGCCCTGACGAACCTGATGCTGATGCGCGGCACCACCCGCTATACGCGCGCCGAACTGGCCGACGCCTTCGACAAGCTCAAGATCGCCGGCAGTCCGACCCATTTCCAGACCACGCGCGCCAACCTGGCGGAGGCGCTCAAGCTGGTGGCCCATGTGCTCAGGGAGCCGGCTTTCCCCGAATCCGAATTCGAGCAATTGCGCCAGCAACTGCTGGTCGGCATCGAAGCGGGCCGCAACGAACCGCAAAGCGCGGCCGTGCGCGCGCTCAGCCAGCACTTCAACCGCTATCCGCGCGGCGACATCCGTTATTCGCCGAGCCTGGAAGAGCAGCTGGAAGAAGCGAAGGCGGCGCGTCTCGCGGACGTCAAGTCCTTCCACGGCCAGTTCTACGGCGCCAATCCGGCCGAGATGGCCATCGTGGGCGACTTCGATCCGCAGGAAATCACGCCGCTGGTCAATACCCTGTTCGGCGCCTGGAAAGCGCCGCAGGCACACGCGCCGGTGCTCGTCGCGCATGCCGAGGTGGCCCCGGTGGCGCGTACCCTGAATACCCCGGACAAGGAAAACGGCTTCTATATCGCGCGCCTGAACCTGGACCTGAACATCGACGATGCCGATTATCCGGCCCTGACGCTGGCTAACTACATCTTCGGCGACGGCGGCCTCAAGTCGCGCCTGATGGACCGCATCCGCCAGCAGGATGGCCTGTCGTATGGCGGCGGCTCGGACGTGTCGCCGGGCACCCTGGACCGCGCCGGCAGCTTCACGATCAATGCGATCGCGGCGCCGCAGAACCTGGCCAAGCTCGATGCGGCGGTGCGCGCCGAGCTGGAGCGTGCGCTCAAGGATGGTTTCACGGCCGAAGAACTGCTGGGGGCCAAGTCGGGCCTGATGCAGCAGCGCCTGCAAGCGCGCGCGAACGATGGCGCGCTCGCCTCGGGCTGGACCTCGTTCCTGTACCGCGGCAAGACTTACGAGGCGTCGGCCGAGCTCGAACGCAAGCTGCAGGCGGTGACCTTGCCTCAGCTGAATGCGGCATTCCGCAAGGCGATCGATCCGGCTAAGCTATCGGTATTCATGGCAGGCGACCAGGCCAAGGCAGGAGGTCCGGCAACACCCGTAGTTACTATGCCGTAACTACAACAGTTTCCTGACAAAAACTCTCTGGATTGTGACAATGCACGAAGCCATGCGTTAAAATGTTTCTTTTCGGAAGCAAAAGTTTCATCCAGGGAGCATCATGAAGGCCATCAGCAAGCAGCAGCCGGCAGGCGGTTTGTCGTTCACCGGCAAAGTCGTTTTGGTCACCGGGGCCGCCAGTGGAATCGGTCGCGCCATCGCCCTGGCGTTCGGCCGTGCCGGCGCCAGTGTCGTCGTGGCCGACGTCTCGATCGACGGTGGGCACGCCACGGCGGCGATGATCGTCGAAAACGGCGGCAAGGCGCTGTTCGTGCAAAGTAACGTTACCCGCGCGGGGGACGTCGAAGCCCTGGTCGAGAAGACCATCAATTACTATGGCCGGCTCGACTTCGCGATCAACAATGCCGCGGTCGAGGAAGAGCGCCAGCTGCTGGCCGACGCCGACGACGAGCAGTTCGACCGCATCATGAACGTCAACGTCAAGGGCGTCTGGCTGTGCATGAAATACCAGCTGCGCCAGATGCTCAAGCAGGGCCACGGCGCGATCGTCAATATGGCTGGCATCGCCGGCCTGGTCGGCAGCCCGAACCACGCGATCTATGGCGCCAGCAAGCACGCGGTGGTGGGCCTGACCAAGAGCGCCGCCGCCGAGTATGCGCGCGAAGGCATCCGCGTCAACGTGCTGTGCCCGGCCGCGGTCAAGACGCCGATGCTGGCGCGCGCCTTCGAGCGCGATCCGGGCATCGAGAAGAAGCTCAAGGCGGCGCATCCGATGGGGCGTTTTGCCGAGGCAGGCGAGGTGGCGCAGGCGGCCCTGTGGTTGTGCTCGGACATGGCGTCCTATATCAACGGCCACGAGATGGTGGTCGATGGCGGCTTTACCGCTGTGTGAAAATGTTATGCCTGTCGGAAATTTTTACACTCCGGGCAGGCAGTTGGCGCCTCAAAAAACTAAGTCCTTGTTTTGAATCATTTATATCTCAGTGGCATGAATTATGCTTATTGGTTGTCAGTCGCTGTACGCAACCAACGTATTTCCACCCAGTGAGATCAACTTGAAAAAGACTTTCGCCGCTCTGGCCCTTGCCGCTGCCCTGTTCCCCATCGCGGGCGCCCAGGCCGCCGTGATCAGCTTCAATAACAGTATCGGAGCCACCGAAACGGATTGGTCCGAGACGCTGCGTTTCAACAAATTCGACACGAAGCTGGGCACCCTCAATTCGATCAAGTTCGACCTGAGCGGCGTGGTCAGCGGCGCCGGCTTCGCCGAAAACCGGGGCAGCAGCGCGGCCAAGGTCACCCTGACCTTGGGTTCGACCATCGAGCTGACCCGCCCGGATGGCACCACGCTGGTCGTGGCCAATCCGGTATTCGACCAGATTTACAGCCTTGCGCGCTATGACCGCGTTCTCGACTTCGGCGGCACCTCGGGTGTCCATACCGGTGAGGTCCAGGCAAGCAGTGCCGAATCGTTCCTGAGCAGCAGCGCCAGCGATTTCGCCCTGTTCTCGGGGAAAGGTTTCATCGAACTCGGCCTGAGCGCGCTGGGCACCTCGTTCGCAAAGGGACCTGGCAATGTGACGACCGGATTCGACACCTTCGCATCGGGCGCGGTGCAGGTCTCGTATGACTACACCCCATTTGCCGAAGTCCCGGAGCCGGCCACGCTGGCGACGATGCTTGCAGGCCTCGGCCTGATCGGCGCTGTGCGTCGTCGCCGCTCGGGCAAGCAGGCGTAATCCAGGTACGCCGCCGGCGCGATGCCGGCAACGGAAAAACCGTCATTGCCACCTCGGTCGGCATGGCGGTTTTTTCATGGGGCGTTGCTTCAGTTGTCGCGGCATGGCGCATCGCGGCGTTGCTGCTTGCCGCTGGTGATCAGGGCTGGATAGACAGGCTGCGCGCATCAGGCCGCATTCAGCTCGGCCACGAAGTCGTAGGTATCGCCGCGAAAATATGAGCGGCAAAACTCCACCGCGCGTCCGTCGCGCAGGAAACCCAGCCGTTCCACACACAGGCCGGCGTCGCCCTCGCGCGCATCCAGCAGGCGCGCCTGTTCTGCGCCCAGCAGCAGGGCCGACAGGCGCTGCAGCGCGCGCACCGGGCGGTTGCCGGTTGCCTCGAGCGCCTCGTACATCGAGTCGCCCACCGCGTCGAGCGAGGGCAGGGCGAAGGCGGCGATGGTCGCGTACTCCAGGCACATCGGCGCATCGTCGGCATAGCGCAGGCGGTTGAAGCGGTACACCGGCGTGCCCGGCGAGAGCCGCAGGCGCAATGCCTCCTCGGGTGTGACCAGGCCTTCCGAACGCTTGAGCCAGCTGCTTTTCGGCACCCGTCCACGGGCGCGCATGTCTTCCGAGAACGAACTCAGCTTGGCGAAATTCTTTTCGATCCGCGTGTTGAGAAAATTGCCGGAGCCGGCGCGCCGCACCAGCAGGCCGTCGTCGACCAGGCTGTCGATCGCCTTGCGCACCGTGATGCGCGAGATGCCCAGCTCCAGCGCCAGCTGGCGCTCGGCGGGCAGGGCGCTCGAGGGGCCGTAGACGCCGTTGTCGATCGCCTGGCGCAGCGCGCGCTGCAGTTGCTGGTAGAGCGGCAGCTTGCCGGCGCCGGCGGCGAGGCTGGCCTTGGCGATGTCGTGCATCAGCTGGACGAGAGGATTCATGCGGCGGGCAGGGTCAACGGACTGGAAATGATACCGCAGGCCGGGCCGGTGGTCATTTCGGACGCGGATCTTTCAAAGGCTGGCTGACCACGGCGACCCGGCCGGCGCGCACTTCGCGTACCGCGCTGGCCACCGCGCGCGCTACGTTGCGCGTCTCTTCCTGCACCGCGGTGTCCTTGTCGAGCGTCTCGTGGCTGTCGGCATACGATTCGTAATAGCCGATGTAGCGGTCGAGCTGGCCGAAGCTGCCCGAGTTGACCAGGCCCATCCATTCGAGCCAGTCCGACAGCGAGCGCCGCGTGCCCTCGATGCCGGCCACGTCGCCGTGCACCAACAGGCCGAAGGCGCGGCCGGCCAGGTGTTTCGGATAATCCCAGCCGTCGCGCTCGATCTGCTTGGCCTGTTCGGCGTCCTTGCCGTGGGTCGACGTCGGGTCGGGATTGCCGCCGTCGGCGCATACCAGGCGGTCGATCATCAGTTTCAGCACGGCCGGGGTCTGGTACCAGTAGACCGGGGTGATGATGATGACGCCGTGCGCCAGCACCCAGCGCTCGTAGATCTCGTTCATCCAGTCGTTGACCTGCCGCTCGCCATGGTTCGGGTAGCAGCTGCACGGCCAATGGCACAGCGGCATCGCAGTCGACACGCAGCCCTTGCAGGGGTGGATGTGGCGGTCGTAGTCCGAGTTCTGCAGGCTCAGGTCGAGGACGTCAGCCTCGAAGCCTTGTTCCATCAACACGTCCCTGGCCATCTGCGTCATGCGCCAGCTCTTTGAGATTTCGCCGGGACAGGTGCCGTCGTTGCGGGCCGAGGCGTTGATCAGGAGGACACGGCTGCGCGAGTCGGGATTCTTCTGGTGCCGCTCGGCGCCGAGCAGGCGGTCGCGCGCCTCCTTCCACTCGACCGACAGGTCGTAACCAGGGTCGGCGAAGCCGGGGCCGGCCTTGACCGTGTGCGGCGCCTTGCGGCCTTCCTGGTACGCATCCCAGGCCACGTCCTCGATCGCCGCCAGTTCGCGGTCGAGCTTTTCGTAGCCGGGGTCTTGGAACGCCTGGCGAAAGCGCAGGTGGAATTCGTTACGTCCCAGCTTGGCGGGCGCCTGGCCCTTGCGTACCGTCGTCATGCTGCCTCCGATGCAAATAAGGCAATTATCGGACGGGCTCGGGCCGCCTTAATGTACGGGGGCGCACCTTGGACGAGCAAAATCGGCGGCCGGTAGCGGGACAGTGTGAACCGTCAATACCAAAGGCGCTGTCATCGTTAAATATGGATGAGCATTGAACTGCTGAGCTGACTCGCGGTCCAATCCCGGTCGCTATCGATCGGGAGCGCGCCATGCAAGCGCCGAAGTTTGAGGAGTTGTTCGCCCAGCTGGCGTTGCTGAACCAGCCTCAGCGCCAGCAGGTGCTCGCCGCCCTGCATCCGGCAGCCGGGCTCGACCGGGTGGTCGCCCTCATCGGCGAGATCCGTTCAAAAGGGCGCCGCTGCCCGGATTGCGGCTGCGAGCGTTGCCACCGCCATGGCCAGGCCAACGACCTGCAACGCTTTCGCTGCTGTGCGTGCGGCCGCACCTTCAACGACCTGACCGGCACGCCGCTGGCGCGGCTCAGGCACAAGGGCAAGTGGCTCGATTATCTGGACACGGTGCTCGATTCCCGCACGGTTCGCGCCGCGGCCAAGCGGGTTGGCGTACACCCGAACACCACGTTTCGCTGGCGCCACCGCTTTCTCGACCGGGTCAAGGACGACCGGCCGGAGCGCCTGGTCGGTATCGTGGAGGCCGACGAGACATTCCTGCTCGAATCGCAGAAGGGTTCACGCAAGCTCGACCGCCCGCCGCGCAAGCGTGGCGGCAGAGCCGCCCTGCGGGGGATTTCGCATCACCTCGACTGCATCCTGGTGGCGCGCGACCGCAGCGGTCAAACCATCGACGCCGTCACCGGCCGCGGCGCCTTGAAGGTGGCCCAACTGATCAAGCACCTGCTGCCGAAGCTTGATTTGCAAGTGCTGCTGGTCACGGACGCCAACGCCGCCTATCCCGCCTTCGCCCGCGCCCATGGCATTGCCCACCAGGCCGTCAACCTCAGCGCCGGTGAACGGGTCCGCGACGGTGTCGAAGGCACGATCCATGTTCAAAACGTCAACGCCTACCACCGGCGCTTCAAGGAATGGCTGGCGCGTTTCCATGGTGTGGCGTCGCGCCGGTTACCCAACTACCTGGGCTGGTATTGGGCGATCGATGGCGGGAGAGTCACTTCTGTCGAGCAATTGCTGCGTATTGCATTCGGGGTCATCAACAGGTAACGATGACAGCGCCATAAAAAAAGCGGGCCGGGCGCAGGGCCCGGCCCGCTTTCGCGGGTCCGTCGTAAAACGAAGGATTACTTCTGGTTCAGGTGAACGATCCAGTATTTCGCCAGGTCGCCGGCGCCGCCGCCGCCCTTGACGGTTTCGAAGGTCTGGATGGCTTCGGCTTTCTTGCCGGCCAGCGCCTGCGCCATGCCCAGGCGCAGCTTGGCTTCTTCAGGGTTCTTCAGGCCGCCCTTGGCGATACCTTGCTGGATGAAACCGACACCCTTGTCGCCCTGGTCCATGGTGGCGTACGCCCAGCCCAGGTTGACCAGGCCGGCGCCGGTCTTGGCCTTGGCGGCCGAGGCTTCGCCGGCGGCGATGTTCTTGGCGTCGTCGGCCGCGCCCTTGGTCGCCTTGTCGCGCAGGGCGGCGTGGGCCTTGGCGTTCGCGCCCTGGCCCAGCACGCCGGCGGCGTAGCCGGCGTCCATGGCTTTCTTGGCTTCGGTCGGGAAGCCATCGCGCAGCGACAGCTCGGCCAGGTCGACGTATTCTTCCGGCGCCATCTTCTTGACGGTGGCCGCTTCCAGGCGGTACACGTTGATCATATTGGTCTGCGCATCGAAGCCTGGCTTGCGCGCCACGCCGCGGTTCAGGACGTCGGTCCAGAAGTCGTCGTTCGGATAGTGGGCGACCAGTTTTTCCAGCGCGGTCAGGTAGCCCGCGTCGTCCTTGACCTTGTTGGCGGACGAGGCCAGCAGGCGCAGGTCTTCCTCGCTCGGCTTCTGGCCGGCTTTCTCGGTCGCTTCGATCGCCGGCAGCAGGGCCGCCTTGGCGCTGGCGAAGTCGCCGCCCAGATAGTAGGCGCGGATCAGGGAAGGCGTGACTTTCTCAGGGGTGCCGCTTTCTTTCTGGTAGCGCTTGAACCACTCGATCGCCTTGGTGTAGTCCTTGGCGTTGTAGTGCATATTGCCCAGGGCCAGGATGAAGTCGGCCTGTTCCTGGCCTTGCAGGCGGCCGGAATTGATCACGGCTTCGAGCGCCGGCATGGCGATCGCGTTATTGTTGGTCGCCGAGCCCAGCGACAGCTTCATGCGGTTGACGACGTAGTCTTCGTATGGGGTGCGGTTCGGGAAGGCTTCGGCCTGCTGCACGCGGTTCTGCACTTCGGCGTAATTCTTTGCGTCCATCAGCGGCTTGATCGCGGCCGGGTCGAGCAGCTTGAACAGCTCCGGGCGGACGGTGTCCGCCGGCGCGGCAGCGGCGGGCTTCTCTTGCGCGTGGACGGCGGTGGTCAGGGCCGGGGCCGAGAGGCCGACGGCGGCCAGCATCAGGCAGAGGCGGGCAAGACGGAGTTGGGACATTGTGTATCCTTCTATCTAGACAAAAAATCGACGAAGCGCGCTGTCGGCGCGCTTTTTCGCCAGGCAATCTCAGCAATATAGCAAAAATGCCAATCTCGGACAAAACGTGCATTGTCCCATAATCGGCCATTGTCTGGCTCGCCAATTGTGCCGCAGAGCTCGGGCGCGCGCACAGCGTCGTTACATCGCGTTACCTGCCCGTTGGCGGCGCGTGGTCATGCACGGTCGAAGCCCGGCACCGGGCAGGTGCCCGGCGCTGCGATGTCGCCGGCCAGCCACTCAACGGCAGCCTCCAGGGCGGGCGGGGCGAAGCCATAGCTCATCAGGGCCGGAGCAGGGAAGTCCAGCGCCTGGTAGGGGTTCCACAGCGCCAGGTGCAGGTCGGGGCGCCAGCCAGCGCGCGCGTTCGGGCCATAGCGGCGGCGCGCGGTCGAGGCCAGGATCGTGAAGCGCCCGTCCTGCGGTAGGAGCGACCAGTCGAAGCTTTCGCTGTCGGCGAAGGTGACGAGTTCGACGTCGTACAGGGCCCCCAGCGCCTCGGCGATGCGGGCCGCCGGCACGCCGGCTTCCGAGATGCCGTCGCTGACCACGTCGGCGCGCGCGACCAGGCGCACGCGGCTGCCGCGCGCGGGCCGTTGCGGCTGGCCGAGTTCGGTCAGGCCGGCGCGCCAGGCGCGCGCCATCAGCGCGCGGTCGTCCTGTTCGCGGGCATAGGCGATGGGACGCGCGGGATGCGCGTCGGCCAGCTTCGCAAGACGCGCCAACTTGGCCTCGACTTCCGCCAGCGGCAACACGCCGTCGCGGATCGCCGCGGCGATCGCCTGCACGGTCTCGACCTGGGTCTCGCGCGTGCCGATCGCCATCACCATGTCGGCGCCCGCCACCAGCGCGTTGACGGCGGCCTGGCCGGCGCTGTAGCGGTGCGCGATCGCATGCATGTCCATGCCGTCGGTGATGATCACGCCGTCGTAGCCGAATTCCTCGCGCAGCACGCCGGTGAGGATGGCGCGCGACATCGTCGCCGGATTGACCGGGTCCAGCGCCGGGTAGACGATATGGGCCGTCATCATCGCGGGAGCCGGGGTTGCCGCCTGGGCCGCCATGCGGAACGGCGCGAACTCGAAGCGCTGCAGCTCCTCACGCGGCTTGTCCACGTGCGGCAGGTCGCGGTGCGAATCGACGTGGGTGTCGCCATGGCCGGGGAAGTGCTTGACGCAGCAGGCCACGCCTTCGCTCTCGCTGCCTTCCATCCAGGCCAGGGCGATGCGGGTGGCATGCTCGGGGTCGGCGCCGAACGAGCGCTCGGCGATGACGGGGTTGTGCGGGTTGTTGTTGAGGTCCAGCACCGGCGCGAAGTTCCAGTTGAAGCCCAGCGCGCGCACCGCGCGCGCCACCGCCGCGCCGACTTCGCGCGCCAGTTGCGGATCGTTCGCGGCGCCCAGCGCCATCGCGCTCGGCGGCGCCGGCACCCAGGTCGAGCGCACCACGGCGCCGCCTTCCTGGTCGAGCGCGACCAGGGCGCGCGGACCCATGGCGTCCACCAGGGCGCCGGTGAAGCGGGTCAGTTGAGAGGCGTCCACCATGTTCTGGCGGAACAGGCAGACGCCTCCGATCTTGTGGGTGCGCAGGAAGGCGTCGGTGTCGGCATCGAGTTCGGTGCCGAACAGGCGCACCATCATCAATTGGCCGGCCAGGCCGAGGTAATCAGTCATGGTGCGGGACATAAAATTCGTGGTCAGTTGGTCTTGGTGACCTTGCTCAGGTGGCGCGGCTGGTCCGGATTCATGCCGCGCGCGGCCGACAGCTTGGCCGCCATCGTATAGAAGGCCTGCACCGCCGCGATCGGGTCGAGGTCGGGGATGGCGGCGGTCGGCAAGGTCAGGTCGCGGCTGGCGACGTCGCTCGGCGCCGCCAGCAGCACGCGTGCGCCGCGCCCGCGCATCTCGTCGGCCAGGGCCACCAGGCCGGCCTGGGTCGGGCCGCGGGTGGCGTAGACCAGCAGCGGGTAGCCTTCCTCGATCAGCGCCATCGGGCCGTGCTTGATTTCGGCGCCGGAGAATGCTTCCGCCTGCAGCGCCGAGGTTTCCTTGAACTTGAGCGAGGATTCGAGCGCCAGCGGGAAGCTGATGCCGCGGCCCACGACCATGATGTTGCGGGCCGGCGCCAGCACCTCGATCGCGGCCGACCAGTCCACTTCGGTGGCGGCGCGCAGCGCGTCGGGCAGGGCGGCGATGCCATCCTTCAGCTCCTTGCTGTCCTGCCAGTCGGCGACCAGGCGCGCGCCTGCCACCAGGCTGGCGATGAAGCTCTTGGTCGCGGCCACGCTTTTTTCAAGGCCGGCATGCAGCGGCATGGTCCATTCGGCGGCGTCGGCCAGCGGCGATGCCGGGTCGTTGACCAGGGCCACGGTGGTGGCGCCGCCGTCGCGGAAGTAGCGGATCGGCTCGACCACGTCGGGGCTCTGGCCAGATTGCGAGATCGCCACCGCCAGCGTGTCGCGCGCGACGATCGGCGACTTGTACAGAGTGATGAGCGACATCGGCAGCGAGGTCACCAGGCGCCCCATGCGCGCCATGATCAGGTAGGCCAGGTAGTTGGACGCGTGGTCCGAGCTGCCGCGCGCCACCGTCACCGCGCTGTGCAGCTGCGTGGCGCGCAGCTTCGCCCCCAGCTCGGCGTAGCGCTCCACGTCCTGGGTCAGCTGGTGGGCGATGCAATCGGCGGCCGACAGGGCCTCCTGCAGCATGAGCGACGGTGTGGTGGCGGTGGTCACAGGAGTTCTCCTTCGATATGGACGGCTTTGATGTTCAGGTCGCGGTCGAGGACCACGAAGTCGGCATGGCAGCCCGGCGCCAGGCGGCCGCGCAGGGTTTCCCCGAGGTAGTCGGCGGCATTGGTGGAGACGCGGCGGCTGGCGTCTTCGATCGACAGGCCGATGCTGACCAGGTTGCGCAGCGCCTGGTCCATGGTGAGCGTGCTACCCGCCAGGCTGCCGTTGGCCAGGCGCACGCCGCCCATGCATTTATGGACCACCTGGCGACCGAGCATGTATTCGCCATCGGGCATGCCGGCGGCGGCGGTCGAATCGGTCACGCAGAACAGCTTGGGGATGCAGCGCAGCGCGGTCCGGATCGCGCCCGGATGCACGTGCAGCAGGTCGGGGATGATCTCGGCGTACTCGGCATGCGCCAGCGCCGCGCCGACCATGCCGGGATCGCGGTGGTGCAGGCCGGGCATGGCGTTGAACAGGTGGGTGAAGCCGGCCGCGCCATGCGCGAGGGCGTCGACGCCGACTTCGTAGCTGCCGGTGGTGTGGCCGACCTGGACCCGGATGCCGGCGTCGGCCAGCAGACGCACCAGCTCCATGTGGCCGTCGATCTCGGGCGCCACGGTGATCAGCTTCATCGGCGCCTGGGCGTCGAAGCGTTTCACTTCATCGAGGCTGGCTTCGCGCGCATACGGCGGCTGGGCGCCCAGCTTGCCGGAATTGATGTACGGGCCTTCCAGGTGCACCCCCAGGATGCGCGCTTCGCCCTTGCCGCGCGCGGCGCAGGCGCGGCCGATGGCGGCGAGGGCGCGGTCGATGTCCTCGACCGGCGCGGTCATGGTGGTGGCCAGCAGGCTGGTGGTGCCGTGTTTGGCGTGCAGGGCGGCGATCACGTGCGGGGCGTCGCCGCCTTCCATCATGTCGCGTCCGGCGCCGCCGTGCACGTGCACGTCGATGAAGCCGGGCAGGATGTAGTCGTCGCCGTTGGCGTCCGGATCGGCCTGGCTGCCGTCGATGGCATCGACGTGCGCGCCATAGCGTAGCGTGCCGTGGATCCAGCCGTCTGGAGTGAGGATATTGCCTTTGATGGTAGCGCTCATGCCTGGGAGTCCTTCAGGTGCAGTTCGATCATGCGCAGCGCGCCCAGGGCCGAGTCGCCATGGGGAGGACTGCAGCGCGCCAGCGTCTCGGCCGGCAGGTAGAGGCGCAGGGTGTCGCCCAGGCCGCCGCACAGCGACAGCGGCAGGGTTTCGCCGGGGTCGAGCGCGCGCGCCATGGTGGCCACTTCGCGGCCGGCCTGCTCGAGGATGGCGCTGGCCACCGGGTCGAGCGCGCCATGTTCCACCACGAAGCGCGCCAGGCTCGCGTAATCGGTCTGCGAGGCCTTGCCGAGCCAGACCTGGATCGCGTCGCGTCCGCCGCCGCAGGCCGCAATGACCTCGCGCGCCAGCGCGCCGCCTTCGGCGCGGCCGTCGAGCACCTGCTGGACATGGGCGATCGCGCGCAGGCCCATCCAGGCGCCGCCGGCTTCGTCGCCGGAGGGGAAGCCCCAGCCGCCGACCTCGACCCGCGTGCCGTCCTCGCGCAGCGCCTCGCCCACGCTGCCGGTGCCGATCGCGACGATGGCGCCAGGACGGCCTCCGTGGGCGCCCATCAGGGTCGAGAAGCCGTCGGTATCGAGCCTTAGTGCGGCATAGCCCGGATTGGCGGCGCGGAAAGCGGCCGCCCATTCCTTGTTGTGCACGCCCGCCAGGCCCAGGCCGATGGCGCACGACTGGCGGGGAATCGCGTCGATGCCGATCGCGGCAAAGGCCTTGGCGGTGGCGTCGTCGACCGCGCGCCAGGCATTGTCGATGCCATGGACGAGGCCCGAAGCGCCGCTGCGGCCGGTGGCCAGTTCGGCGCCGTCGCGCCCGGCCAGGCGCACGCGGGTATTGGTGCCGCCGCCGTCGACGCCGATGAGATAGTCGATCATGGTAGGTGAGGGAAATAGGGTCAAGGCACTATAGGCAGGGCCTATCCCGATGTCAACAGGTATTTAACTGGTATGCGTCGATGCAGACCAAAAGCGGGGGATAGCCTGCGGTTATGTTGAACGGCGCTATAGTGATGATCCGTGGAATTGGTATCGTCACTGGTATTGTTTTGGCGCCTGGATGGCAGCGATTACCTGGGAGGTAATCGCCGCGCCGCGCCGGCGTCGCGAGAATGGACTCCGTCGCCAACGACATCCCATCCACCCACAGGAGCACGCCATGCACAACCCACAAGCCATCGCCCACCGCTACCTCGCCGCCTGGAACGAACGCGCGCCAGCCGCCCGCCGCGCACAGGTGGCGGCCGTCTTCGCCGATGAGTCCAGCTACGTCGACCCGATGATGCGCGGCGCCGGCATCGAGGGCATCGACGCCATGATCGGCGCCGCCCAGCAGCATTTTCCGCACCACCGCTTCGAACTGCGCGGCACGCCGGATGGCCACAACGACGTGGTGCGCTTCGCCTGGACCCTGCGCGCGCCCGGCGGCGAGGCGGTCGCCCACGGCCTCGATATCGCCACCGTCACCCTCGACGGCCGCCTGGCCGACGTGACCGGTTTTCTCGACCAGGCTTGAGTTCATCGAACGGGGCGGCCACAATCACGGCCAACCGGACCAGGAGGCATGATGGACGATGCGCAGACCGCGGGCACCCCATACTTCAGCGACTTCGCGGCCGCGCTGCGCTACTGGCGCGCACGGCGCGGCCTGAGCCAGCTGCGGCTGGCGGTCGACGCCGACATCTCGCAGCGCCACTTGAGCTTTCTCGAGACCGGCAAGGCGCAGCCGGGGCGCGACCTGGTCCTGAGGCTGGGCATGGTGCTCGACGTCCCGCTACGTCAGCGCAACGCCATGTTGCTGGCCGCCGGCTTCGCGCCGGCCTACCGCGAACGCAGCCTGTCCGATCCGGACATGGATGCGGTCAAGCGCGCGCTCGACTTCATGCTGGCGCAGGCGGCGCCGTATCCCGCCCTGGTGGTCGACCGCCTGTGGAACCTGGTGATGTTCAACGCGCCGGCCGCGCGCATGATGCGCCACTTCCTCGGCCTGCCGCCCGACGCCCCGATCCCGCGCGACGGCTCGATCAACGTCCTGAAGCTCACGCTGGATCCCGACGGCCTGCGTCCCTGCCTGGTCAACTGGGAGGCGGTCGCGGTCGACCTGCTGCAATGGGTGCAGCGCGAAGCGATGGGCGATGGACCGGCCAGCGAGTCGACCCGGCTGCTGGATGAATTGATGGCGCTGCCCGGCATCGCCGGGGCGGCGCGCCAGCCCGACCTGGAGCGCCTGGCCCTGCCTTTCCTGCCAATGACCTTGCGCAAGGATGGGCTGGAATTGAACCTGTTCACCACCATCACCACTCTCGGCACGCCGCACGACGTGACGGTGCACGAGCTGCGGCTGGAGTCGTTTTTTCCTGCCGACGAGGCGAGCCGCGATTGGTTCGAAGGGCAGGCGACCTGAATGCTCGAAAGGATATAGTTAGCTGGAGCCATATTTGTTCAAGAAACGCTCGTGGGCGGAGCAGGACGGCGTACAAGAACAGGGGCGCTGCGCGCGGTCAAAACGGCATGCCGCCGGCGGCGGCGAACCGTTGCGTGCCGCCTACTCGGGCGCGTGGCTGCTGCCGCGCCGGTCGACGACCAGCAGCTGGCCGTTGCCGCCCGCCGGCGCATTGGCCGCGCGTTCGGTCACATGCACCCGCGCCGTGCCGGGGCCGCTGACCGCGATGTCGGCGCGGTCGGCCGTCAAGCGGTTGCCGTCCAGGCTCCCCGATCCGCTCAGGCGCGCATGGACCATCTCGACCTGGCCGCTGATGCGGGCGCCGCCCGGGCCGTCCGAGGTCAGGACCAGGCGCTTGCCCTGGATCGCCGACGTCAGGCTGCCCGAGCCGCGCAGTTCCGCCTCCAGCGTGTCCGAGACCTGGGCCAGTTCGATGCCGCCAGGGCCGCGCGCCTTGAGCGTGGCTTTCGTGACCGTGAGGCCGCGGGCGTCGATATCGCCCGAGCCCGACATCTGCGCCTTGAACTCGCCCACCGTGCCGGCCAGGCGGGCGTCGCCCGGGCCATGCAGGCGCAGGGTGGCCGCCTGCGCCCGCAAGCCGAGCGCGGTCAGGTTGCCGGAACCGCCGACTTCGGCGTCGAGCTGGGCGATGGCGCCGCCCAGGCAGACGTCGCCGGGGCCGCTTTGCAAGGTGCTGGCGCGGCCGGCGGCCAGGTCGCAGGCGTCGAAGGAGCCGGAGCCGGTCACTTCGGCGCGCACTTCGCCGCTGGCGCCGCGCAGCACCATGTCGCCGGGACCGGAGAGGCGCGCTTCCAGGCGCGCCAGGCGCAGGCCGTCGGCCTCGAGGTCGCCCGAGCCGCTGATCCTGGCGTGCAGGGAGCCGTCGATATTGGCCAGCCGTACGTCGCCGGGACCGGACATCGTCAGCGCCACATTGCTGGCCCGCAGTCGCTGCAGCTTGGCGTCGCCGCTGCCGCTCACGGTGAGCGCCAGGTCGCGCACCGCGCCGGAGACTTCCAGGTCGCCCGGGCCGCTGACGTCGAGCGCGAAACGCTCGCCGCTCACCTGGCCCAGCGTGGTGTCGCCGCTGCCCGACATCGAGAGGCTTTTCAGCGCCGGCGCGCCGATGTGGATGACCACGGTCTCGCGCCGCTGGCCGAAGCCGAAGCTGAACAGCTTCCCTTCCTTGGGCCGCACCACCAGGGTGTCGCCGCGCACGAAGGTCTCGACCTCGTCCAGCTGCTGGCGTTCGCCCCGCAGGCTCAGGCCGGCCCGGCCCTGGGTGTCGATGGCGACCTCGTAGGGGCCGTTCAACTCGATGGCGCTGAAGGCGGCGACGTTGCGCTGCTCGGAGACCGCCCGGGCAGGGGTGTCGGCCTGGCTGTCGTCGATCGATAGGAAGGCGGCGCCGAGGGCGACGGCCAGCAGGGTGGTTTTTTGTACGATGTGCATATTATTCCTGGCCTGGAGTCGATGGGAGCCTGAACGATACGCCGGCGGCGCGCGCGGGGCATGACGAAACCGATGAAATGGTGGATTCGGGGGCTCAACTGCACCTGCGGGCGACGAACCGTGCGCCGTTCGCCACAATCCGCGGTGCCCGCCACGGCGCGGAATGTCATAATGTCGAGATCGTCGAAAAAAGGATGTCCATGATTCGCCACCCAGGGCTGCAGGGCAAGACCCGCTCCATGCTGCGCGCCTTGCCGCTGCTGGCAGGACTCGTCTGCTCCGGCGCCATGGCGGCGCCGTCGACCTTCGGTCCGGTGATCGGCAGCGCGCTGCTGTGCCGCAGCCAGCTGGACAACGCCTATTTCCACGCCTACCTGACCCAGGCCTTCGGCCCGGCCTACAAGCGCGAGGGCGGGGCGTACTGGTTCAAGACCGAAGCTTCGCTGTGGGGCGCCCAGGTGAGCGAGGTGATGGTCAGCGACGATACCAGCAACCTGGTGTTCGTCGCCGCCGTCGTCGACAGCACGCCCGAGGAATTCGAGAAATCGGTGCGCGCCGGCGCCGGCGTCGCCTTCAAGCCGGTGGACGCCTCGCGCTACCCCTTGCGCAAATCGAACCCGGGCAGCACGATCGCCTACGCCAGGGACAAAAGCAAAATATACTGCGCGAAGTTCAAGCCGCAGCCTCCGGGCCGCTAGCCACGCCACACCGTACGGTCCAACGCATGTACAACCATTATTTCCAGCTCAAGCACGCCCCGTTCTCGATCGCGCCCGATCCGCGCTACCTGTTCATGAGCGAGCGGCACCGCGAGGCGCTGGCCCACCTGCTGTACGGCATCGGCAGCGGCGGCGGCTTCGTCCTGCTGACCGGCGAGATCGGCGCCGGCAAGACCACCGTGTGCCGCTGCTTCATCGAGCAGATTCCCGATAATTGCCGCCTGGCCTATATCTTCAACCCGCGCCTGAACGCCGAAGAGCTGTTGCAGACGATTTGCGACGAGCTGCACATCGCGCTGCCGCCAGGGGTGAGCGGCGTCAAATCCCACGTCGATGCGATCAACCGCCACCTGCTCGAATCGCATGCCCAGGGCCTGAACAATGTGCTGGTGATCGACGAGGCGCAGAACCTGTCGAGCGAGGTGCTCGAGCAGCTGCGCCTGCTGACCAATCTCGAGACCAGCGAGCGCAAGCTGCTGCAGATCATCCTGATCGGCCAGCCCGAGCTGCGTACCATGCTGGCGCGCCCGGAACTGGAGCAGCTCGCGCAGCGCGTGATCGCGCGCTACCACCTGGGGCCGTTGTCCGAGCAGGAAACCGGGGCCTATATCGCGCACCGGCTGGCGGTGTCTGGGGCGGCCGGGATGCCGTTCCCACCTGGCCTGACGCCTGTGGTGCACCGCCTGACGCATGGCGTGCCGCGCCGGATCAACCTGCTGTGCGACCGCGCGCTGCTGGGCGCCTATGTCGAGAACAGCCCGCAAGTCACGCGCGCCATCCTGCTCAAGTCGGCCGAGGAAGTATTTGCCGGCGAGCCGGCGGCGCGCAAGCCGCTGCGCTGGCCGCTGCTGGCGGGCGGGGCGCTGGCCGGGGTGGCGATCAGCGCTGCGGCCTGGCAGATGCTGCCGCAGCAGCAGGCGCAGCCGGCCACCGCGCAAGCGGCGCCGGCCGCCGTGCAACAGGTGGCGGCCAAGCCGGCGCCGGCGCCGACGTCGGCGCAGATCAAGGCCGCGCCCGCGGCCGGCGCCGATTTCGCGGCCGACAAGAGCGAGAACGATGCGCTGCGCGCGCTGGCGGCCCTGTGGGGGCCGTCGTTCGCCGGCATTGCCGGATCCAGCCCGAAAGCGACCTGCGAGGCGGCCCAGCGCGCCAACCTGCGCTGCCACCAGGGCCGCGGCGGCCTGTACGAGCTGCGCCTGCTGGACCGCCCGGCCGTGGTCACCCTGCACGACGGCCCGCGCACCGGGTATGCGGTGCTGGCCGGGATGGACGAGGGCAGCGTGCTGCTGGTCGTGGACGGGCGCCGCGAGCGGGTCGCGATTCCCGCCTTCGTTTCGCGCTTCGGCGGCGAGTTCACGACTTTCTGGCGCATGCCGGGCGCGTTCCGCGACGTCGTGGGGCAGGGCGACCGTGGTCCCGACGTCGACTGGATCGCCCAGCGCCTGGCCGGCCTGAACAAGACGACCGCGCCGGCGCTCGACCAGCCGCTGGATGCGCGCACCCAGGAATGGCTGCGCGCCTTCCAGGCGGCCCAGGACCTGAAGGCGGACGGCGTGGCCGGGCCGCGCACTTATATGCGTCTCAACCAGCTGTCCGGCGTGGTCGAGCCGCGCCTGCTGGCCGCTGCGGTGAAGGGGGTGGGAAACTGATATGTCGTACATTCTCGAAGCTCTCAAGAAGGCCCAGGCCGAACGCCAGCTGGGCAACGCCCCGACCATCCATGCGCCGCCGCCCATGTATGCGGCGCCTGATCGGGCCCGGGGCGGGAACCGGCGCAATCTCATGATCGGCCTCGGCCTGGGCGTGCTGGTGGCGGCGGCCGCCTTGCTGTGGGTACGCCACGGGGGCGAACAGCCGGTGCGGCTGGCGGCGGCGCCGGTGACCGTGCCGACGCCTGTTTCTGCACCCGCACCTGCTCCTGTGCCCACGGCGGCTGACGTGCCGCCAGCCGCGCCGGCACCAGCACCAGCACCAGCACCAGCACTGGCGCCGGCGCCGCGCGAAGCCGTGCCGGTGGCCGCGAAGCCGGCGCCAGCCAAGGTAGCCGCACCGGCGCCGCCAGTGCGCGTGGCCGAAGCGCCGGTTTCCGCAACGCCGGCCGCGCCTGAACCGGCGCCCGTGGCGGCGGCCCAGCCGGCCGGCGAGGACAACCTGCGCACACTGCAGCAATTGCCCGAGGCGGTCAGGCGCGAGATTCCGCAAGTGAGCTTCGGCGGCTATATCTATTCGCCGACGCCGGGCGAGAGCTTGCTGCTGGTCGACAAGATGCTGCGCCGCGAAGGCGAGGAAGTGGCGCCCGGCCTGGTGCTCGAGCGCCTGATGCCGAAAGCGGCGGTGATGAACTACCGGGGAACCCGCTACCGTGTCGCGTACTGAAGCGCCGCGGATGGCGCAGGGCCCGGGTCCGGTGCTGGGCGTGGTGGGGTGGTCGGGCAGCGGCAAGACCACCTTGCTGGAAGGGCTGGTCGCGCGCCTGGCGCAGGACGGCTTGCGGGTCAATATCGTCAAGCACAGCCACCATGACATCGAACTCGAGCCGCCGCGCAAGGACAGCGCGCGCCTGCGCCTGGCCGGGGCGGCCGAGGTGATGATCGCCTCGCCCTACCGCTTTGCCATCATGCGCGAGTTGCGCGCGGAGCCGGAGCCAGGGCTGGACGAGTTGCTGGCGCGGCTGTCGCCGGCCGACCTGACCCTGGTCGAAGGCTATAAATGGGAATCCCTGCCCAAGCTCGAGGTGCACCGCCCGAGCCTGGGCAAGCCGTCGCTGTTCCAGGACGATGCCACGATCCTGGCCGTGGTGTCGGACGCGGCGCGGCCGCTCGACGCACGCGCCGGACTGGCCTGGCTCGACTTGAACGACCTGGGACGGGTAGTGGATTGGATTTGCGGATGGTTAAAGACGCCGCCTCAAGTTTCGGTCGATGGGGCCGTTAAAGACTGACAAGTCTTTTTCTGGAGAAGTGTATGGACGTCGCGAACATTGCCAAGCTTGCAACCAGCATGGCCGAAACCGGTATTCGTCAGGAAGTGGGCGTCACGATGCTCAAGAAATCCATGGACATTCAGGCGGCATCGGCCGCCCAGCTGCTCGACGCGCTGCCGCAACCGCAAAACCTGCCGCCACACCTGGGCAATACGATCAATACCAAAGCTTGATTTCCAAGCCTGAATCCAGGGCGTGCATCCGGCGCGAACTTAAGCGCGAAAGGCGGATCGAAGATCACATGGAGCTGTGTGTCTTGCCCTTTGAAACCCGGCTCTCACGCCGGGTTTTTGCTTTCGTCGTTCAGTGGAAGGCGCGCAGGATGCGTTCTTCGCCCGACCTGTCGTTGTAGCGGTCGTTGGCGGCGCGGGTGGCGGCCATCATGCGCTCCAGTTGCGCATCCTCGAAGCGGGACAGTTCTTCATTCGCCGCTTCCAGGGCGAGCGACAGCTTGGCGCGCGCATTCTGGTACAGGGCGCTGGAATAATGATCGGTATTCTTGAGCAGTTCTTCCGCGTTTTCGATCACGAGGCGCAGGTCGCCGATCAATTGCTCCTGCGTTTGTGCATGGTGTTCCGGGGTTTCCATCGCCTTCACCTCTAAGCCGTATGAGTGACGTCTTAAAATATAAACAAGGAAGCCCCGCTCTGTTTGTTAGTGCGCAAACATAAGAACGCCGTTCTGGCGCTCAATTTCTTCACACTATAAGCCCGGCCTGGGCTCCAACAGCTTACTGCACGGTGATGCGCAGGTCGCCGACCGAGACGGTCTGGCCACTGCGGATCTTCGCCGTCTTGCGCAGCTCCTGTTTACCATCGACCGACACCACGCCGCTGGCGACCATGTTCTTGCCGGCGCCGCCGCTGTCGACCAGGCCGACCAGCTTCAGCAGCTGATTGACCTCGACGAATTCTGATGTCAAATCGAAAACTATTTTTTGCATTCTATCCTCGGGTTGGTGATGGCGGCGTACGATTGATGAGGCCGCTTAGTATGGGCGCAGACAGGGGCGCATGCGCCTGGGTTGGCGGCGACGCCAACCCAGCGTGACCTCGCCGGATTACACCGGATCCGGATGCGTCATGTCGATCGGCACGATCCACTGGTCGAACTGCTGTTCGTCGACGAAGCCGCTCTGCAGGGCGGCCTGGCGCAAGGTCAGGCCGTCCGCCGATGCCTTCTTGGCGATCTGCGCGGCGCGATCATACCCGATGTGCGGCGCCAGTGCAGTCACCAGCATCAGCGATTTTTCCATCAGCTCGCCGATGCGGGCGCGGTTGGGCTCGATACCCTGGGCGCAATGCTCGTCGAAGGAGCGCATGCCGTCGGCCAGCAGGCGCGCGCTTTGCAGGAAGTTGTGCACGATCATGGGCTTGAACACATTGAGCTCGAAATTGCCCTGGGAGCCGCCGACCGTGATGGCGACGTCGTTGCCGAACACCTGGCAGCACAGCATGGTGAGCGCCTCGCACTGGGTCGGATTGACCTTGCCCGGCATGATCGAGCTGCCCGGCTCGTTCTCGGGGATGGTGATCTCGCCCAGGCCCGAGCGCGGGCCGGACGCCATCCAGCGCACGTCGTTGGCGATCTTCATGAGGGCCGTGGCCAGGGTCTTGAAGGCGCCGTGGGCAGCCACCATGGCGTCGTGGGCGGCCAGGGCCATGAACTTGTTCGGCGCGGTCTTGAACGACAGGCCGGTGCGCGAGCCGAGCTCGGCCGCGATGCGCGGGGCGAATTCGGGGTGGGCGTTCAGGCCGGTGCCCACGGCGGTGCCGCCGGCGGCCAGCAGCAGCAGGCCGGGCAGGGCGGACTTGAGCTGCTGCTCGGCATATTCGAGCTGGGCGACGTAGCCGGAGAATTCCTGGCCCAGGGTCAGCGGCGTCGCGTCCTGCAGGTGGGTGCGGCCGATCTTGACGATCGGCTCGAAGTCGCGCGACTTGCGCAGCAGGGTGCCGCGCAGCTTGGCCAGCGCCGGCAACACCTCTTTGGCCAGGGCCCAGGCGGCGGCCACGTGCATGGCGGTCGGGAAGATGTCGTTCGACGACTGGCCCATGTTGACGTGGTCGTTCGGGTGCAGCATGCGGCCTTCGCCGCGCTCGCCGCCCAGCAGCTCGGAGCCGCGGTTGGCCAGCACTTCGTTCATGTTCATATTGCTCTGCGTGCCCGAGCCGGTCTGCCACACGGCGAGCGGGAATTCGGCCGCATGGCGGCCCTCGAGCACTTCGTCCGCAGCCCGGATGATGGCGTCGGCCTTGTCGCTGGAGAGCTTGCCGAGCGAGCGGTTGACCGCCGCCGCCGCGCGCTTGACCTGGGCCAGCGCCGCGACCAGCTCGGGCGCCATGCGCTCGGTGGAGATGTGGAAATGGTGGAGCGAGCGCTGGGTCTGCGCACCCCATAGACGATCGGCGGGCACGTCGATCGGGCCAAAGCTGTCCTTCTCAATCCTGTTTTCCATAGACATTCCTGTTGTACAAGGGGCTGGGATTAAAGAGTTTATCGCAATGTCCGTTAATTACGCTTGGGCTTCACTCTCGGTATTCCTTATGGCTAGCCGCCTCCCCTTGATCATCACTTGCGCGCTGCTGTCCGGCGCGGCCGGCGCAGCCGAACTGGGCGAAGCGCAGGTGCGTTCGTATCTCGGCCAACAACTGGTGGCCGACATCGAACTGACCATGCTCGACGCCCCGGCGACCCCGGTCCAGGTGCGCCTGGCCCACCCGAACGTCTACCGCGGCGCCAATATCGGCATGCCGCACGTGCTGTCGACACTCAACATGACTGTGACGCAACGCGAGGGCCGCCAGTTCCTGCACGTGACGTCGCTGGCCCCGGTTGAATCAAACCGCCTGCATCTGTACCTGGAACTGGCCGATGGCGCTCAGCGCGGCGTTCGCCTGGTGACCTTGTCGATGGCGCCGAATCCGAATCCGCCGCCGCCACCGGCGCCGGTCAGGATGCCGGCGCCGGTCGTGGCCGAAACGCCGCCGCCCACGCCAGTCGTGGCCAAGCCGCCACCACGGCCGCGTCCGGCACCGCCGCCGCCCAAGCCGGTGGTCGCGAAGATCGCGCCGGCGCCGAAGCAGGAACCCAGGCCCGAACCCACACCGGAACCGAAGCAGGAAGCCCTGCCAGTGCCGGCAGCGGAGCCGAAGCCGGCCCCCAAGGCGCCGCCCCTGCCGCTGGTCGCCCCGGCTGCGCCAGCCGCCTGCGCGCCCGCGCCCGACGTCGACCGCTCGACCGTGTGCGCCGCGCTCGATTACAAGAATGCGCAGTTGCGCGAACAGATCGGTCAGCTGGAAGACAAGGTGAGGGTTTTGCAGGTGGCGCTGGGCGCCAGCCCGGCGGCCGTCAGTAAGCCGCGGCCGCTTGACCCGAGCAAGCCGCATCCGGCGCGGCGGCGTCCGGCGCCCGAGCCGGAGGCGCCGACGCCCTGGGGCTGGATCGCCGGCGGCCTTGGCGCCGTGCTGGCGCTGGGCGGCGCTGCGATCCTGGTCGTTCGCCGTCGCAAGCGGGCAGGGCGTATCCAGCCCATGCCCGGCGTGCCCCTGATGACCCGCCTGCGCCAGCGTTTCGGGCGCAAGAAAGCGAGCCAGGAACCGGTCGAACCGAAGCTGGACGACGCTGAACAGGAAATGTCTACACAAGTTTGATTTTGCGTTATACTGGACTTGTGATCGACGAGGTCACAGACGGCACAGGGTCTGCGCAGCCACCACCGATAGCGTGGCGCGACAACAGACGACCGTTGATGAAACGCCTGTGACCGGAAGCAGTCCACTTGCCTGCAGCGGCGGTGGACGCCGGGAGCAACCGGCAAGAGGCGACGCCAGCAGATAGCTGGGGTTCGCCCTCCACCCGATTCGCGGTCGAGCTCCTGGCTCGATGGCAGCCAAGGCGCCCGATGGGCGCTTTTTCTTTGGTGCTTCGACCGTCTCTCGCGCCGTTGGTATTTATCCAGGCAACAAAAAAGGCACCCGCAGGTGCCTTGGTTCAGGATTCGCCAGGAATCAGTGCGCCTGCAGCGCGCGGTCCAGCTGGCCATCGAATGGCTCGGTCACGTCGCGAATTGCGCGGTCGTTGGCCATCAGCTGCTTGAGCAGGTCGATCTTGCGCAGGCGCTGGGCGCCTTCCAGGGCAGGCGTGCCGGCGGCGGCGCTGCGTGCTTCGACCTTGGCTTCGACGTTCAGGTTGGCAAATTCGTTCCAGTCCCCGGCCTTGGCGGCTTCCGACATCTGACGGGTCAGGCTGGCCAGGTTTTCGTACATCGCGAGGACTTCGTTTGCGTTCATGTTGCCACCAAAACAATGAAACTCCGGCCGGATTGCCGGTTGTCTGGTTCTTTTACGGCAGCGATTTTGGGAACTTTAGGGTTTCCTTGAATTTTTTTTGAATTTTTTTTCTGAGGCTGCCAGCTGGCATACTGTCGTCATGAATCACGAGAACAATCACAATCACGACGCGCACGACGACATCGCCCGCCGCACGCTCGCGCATTACGAGCGCAATGCCGACTCCTTTTTCGCCGGCACGATCGACCACGACGTCAGCCAGAACATCGCCGCGCTGCTGGACGCGATCGAGGCGCCGGCGCCATACACCATTCTCGACCTGGGCTGCGGACCGGGGCGCGACCTCAAGACCTTCAGCACGCTCGGCCACCGCGCCATTGGCGTCGACGGCAGCGAGCGCTTCGTGGCCATGGCGCGCGACTACAGCGGCTGCGAGGTATGGCGCCAGGATTTTCTGCACCTTGATCTGCCTCAAGCAACCTTTGACGGCATCTTCGCCAATGCCGTGCTGTTCCATGTGCCCAGCGCCGCCTTGCCGCAGGTGCTAACACATCTGCATGCCGCGCTGAAGCCGGGCGGGGTGCTGTTCAGTTCGAATCCGCGCGGCGAGAACCAGGAAGGCTGGAACGGCCCGCGCTATGGCAGTTACTACGACTATGCCACCTGGGAACGCTACCTGCTCGCGGCCGGCTTCACGGCCCTGCATCACTACTACCGTCCGCCTGGTTTGCCGCGCGACCAGCAACCGTGGCTGGCCAGCGTCTGGCGCAAGCCTGTTTGTTAAGCGTCGAACAGAACCGCCTGGAAGTTACCCTTATTCTCAAGGCTCATCCACGTAACAGGCAAGGAGACTGCAATGAACAAGGATCAAGTCAAAGGCAAGGCGAAGGAAGTCGGCGGCAAGGTGCAGCAGAAGGTCGGCGAAGCCGTCGGCAGCCGCCAGCAGCAGAGCGAAGGCCTGTCGAACCAGGCCGAGGGCAAGGTCCAGAAGAAGGTTGGCGACGTGAAGGAAATCGCCAAAGGCAATCGCTGATCTGCCTTCTGCCCCATGACAAAGCCGCGCAATCGCGCGGCTTTGTTTTTGCGTCGACATTTTCTGGAATGCGCGGCGCGGCACTCCAGAACCGAGGCAAGTCAGCTCGATCCAACCCCCTTCGCCGGCCTGTCCCCCAGCACGTCTTCTATATAAAGCATCTTGACCAGCACCGACAGCACGGCCGCCAGCGGCGTCGCCAGCGCCACGCCGGCGAAGCCGAACAGGGTGCCGAAGATCAGCTGCATCACGATCACCAGTGCGGGCGGCAGTTCGATCGCCTTGGCTTCGATCATCGGCTGCAACACATAACCCTCGAGCATATTGATCGCCGCGAACAGCAGCAGCGCATACATGGCCATTTCCGGACTGATCGACAGCGCCAGCAGCACCGCCGGGATGCCGGCCATGATCGGGCCGAGATAGGGGATGAAGTCGAGCAGGCCGGCGATGATGCCCAGGATCAGCGCCAGCGGCACGCCCAGCAGGGAGAGGCCGATCGCGGTGGTGGTGCCGACGATCAGCATCGACAGCGCCTTGCCGAGCAGCCAGTTGGCCAGCGAATCACCCATCTCGTCGATGACCTCGCGTGCACGGCCGCGCTTGTGTTGCGGGATCAGGCGGATGAAGCCGCCGGTGTATACACCCGGCGTGGCGGCAAAGTAAATGCCGACGAAAATGATGATGACGACGTTGCCGAGGGCGCCCAGCACGCCCGTGAAGAACAGGCCGGCATTCGGCACCATCGAACTCATTTGCTTGACGATGTCTTCCGGCGGCGGCAGTTCGTCCACCACGCGCTTGATCAGCGGATGCTGTGCGACTTCCCCCTGCAGGCGCTCGATCGCGGCCGGAATCTCCTTCGCCAGCTGGCTCGACTGCTCGGAAATCTGCGGCGCCATCGCCCAGCCGCCCAGGCCGATGATGGCGCTGAGCAGCAGCACGACGATGCCGAGCGCGAGCTTGCGCTTCATGCGGAAGCGGCGGTGCATGATCTCGCTCAATTTGTAGAGCAGGATGGCGAACAGGACGCAGGCGAACACCAGCAACAGCGCATCGGCCGCCAGCACGACGGCGGCCAGGCCGAGGATGAACAGCACTGCGATGCCATTGACGAGGGTCACGCGGCGCGCCAGGCGGCGCTGGGTCTGCGGGGCTTCGTGGCTTGGCGGGACGGCTTCGGTATTGTTGTTATTCATGGATGAATCTCTTCTTGAGCGGCACGCCGCGTTGCCAAAAGATTAGCATTCGGGCCGTAAAAATGTCGCGCGGATGAGGCCGCATCGCTGTGTGCGTGCGCTAACAGATGAGCAGGCGCGAAAAGACTATTCTGTATCCATCGCATGGCCATTCAGGCATGCATTACTCAAGGAGAACACCATGAACAAGGACCAAGTCGAAGGCAAACTGAAAGACATCGGCGGCAAGATTCAGGAAGGCGCCGGCAAAATGGTGGGCAGCACTGAACAGCAGGCCAAGGGCCTGGCGAACCAGGCCGAGGGCAAGACCCAGGAAGCCTATGGCGACGCGAAAGAAGTCGTGAAGGATGCCGTGGACGAAGTGAACCGTCCAACGCCACGTCCGTAAGCCACACCGCGCTTTGACAGCGCAATGAAAAACGGCCGCGTCGATCGACGCGGCCGTTTTTGTTTTCAAGAGGTCGAACTCAGTTCGGCTGCGTGCCGCCCAGCTGCTTCTTGAAGTAGGACTCGATCAGGCCATACACGTGGCGCTGGTTGGTGCGGCCCGACATGCCGTGCTTGGCGCCCGGATAGGTCATCAGGTCGAACTGCACATTGCGCTTCACGAGTTCATCGATCAACAGGGTGGTGTTCGAGAACAGCACATTGTCGTCGGCCATGCCGTGGATCAGCAGCAGATGCGATTTCATGCCGTCCAGGTGGGCAAACACGCCGCTGCGCTTGTACGCTTCCGGATCGCCCTTCGGCGTGCAGCCGACGTAGCGCTCGGTGTAGTGGGTGTCGTACAGCGCCCAGTCGGTCACCGGCGCCACCGACACGCCCATCGCGATCTTGTCCGACGCTGCGGAGAGAAGGCGCAGGGTCATGAAACCGCCATAGCTCCAGCCGAACACGCCCACGCGTTTCGGATCGACGAAGCTCTGCTTGGCCAGCCAGTCGATACCGGCCACCTGGTCTTCGACTTCGTGCTTGCCCAGGTTATTGTGCAGCACGTCGGTGAACTGGCGCTCGCGGCGGCCCGAGCCGCGGTTGTCGAGTCGGAAGACCACGAAGCCCTGCTGCGCCATGTACTGGTCAAAATAATTGCCCCAGGCGCGGGTCACGCGCTGCGAGTGCGGGCCGCCGTAGGTGAACAGGAACACCGGGTAGCGCTTGTTCGCATCGAAACCGGCCGGCTTGATGATCGAATAGTGCAGGGTCTGGCCATCGGCCGCCTTCAGGGTGCCGTATTCGGTTGGCAGGTGCGCATCGAGGTGGCGCGTGTACGGATGGTTGGCGTTGAGTTCGTTCTTCTCGATCCACTCGACCATGCTGCCGTCGGCGCGACGGATCGACACTTGCGGCGGGGTGTTCGGATTCGAATAGGTGTCGACGAACAATTTACCGTTGCCGGCGAACGAAGCCTCGTGCCAGCCGTCGCCCTGGGTGATGCGGGTCGGCTTGTCGGCGCCACGGCCGTCCAGCGACAGCGCATAGGTCTGCTTGTCGATCACGGCCTCGCGATTCGACGAGATATAGATCTTGCCGGCGCCTTCATCGACGGCCAGGATATTGTCCACGCCCCAGTCGCCGCGCGAGATCGGGTGCAGCAGCTTGCCGTTCAGGTCGTACAAATACAGGTGCTTGCGGCCGGTGCGCTCGGATGCCCAGACGAAGGCCTGGCGGTTCTTGAGGAAGCGCAGGTCGTTGTGGACTTCGACCCAGGTAGGGGAGGTTTCCGAGAACAGCGGACGCTGGGCCAGGGTGGCGACGTCGACCGCCACCAGGTCGAGGCGCTTCTGGTCGCGCGTCTGGCGCTGGTAGACGAGGGTCTTGGCGTCGGCGCTGAAGTCGGCGCGCACCAGGTAGATGTCCTTGTCCTGGCCGAGGTCGATCTTGCGCTGTTCACCCGTGGCCGGATTGACGACCATCAGCTCGATCGCCACGTTCGGATCGCCCGCGGCCGGGTAGTGCTGGTCGATCACCTCGGTGCGGTCGGCGAAGATCTCGAAGCGGCGCACCACCGGCACCGGCGCGTCGTCGTAGCGGCGGTAGGCGATGTGCGAGTCGTCCGGCGCCCAGTAATAGCCGGTGTGCTGGTCCATCTCTTCCTGGGCGATGAATTCCGCTTCGCCATTGTGCACGGTGCCCTTGCCATCGGTCGTCAGCTGGCGCTCGGCGCCGGTGGCGAGATCGATCACGACCAGGTTCTGGTTGCGCACGAAGGACACGTAGCGGCCGCGCGGCGAGATCTTCGGATCGATGACGTTGCCCGAGGCGACCTTCCGCGCGGCTTCCGGTTTGGCGGCATCGACGAGATACAAGTCGCCGCCGATCGGCACCAGCAGGCGCTTGCCGTCGGGCGACCAGTAATAATTGAGGATGCCCGACAGGCCGGCGGTACGCGCGCGTTCACGGCGCGCTTTTTCCTCGAGCGACAATTCCTCGTTCGGCACCAGTTGCTTGGAGTCGACCAGGCGCTGCGTGGCCTTGCTCCTGGTATTGTATTCCCACAGGTCGAGGCGGTACTGGTCGTCGGCGCGCGGGCGCAGGAAGGTCACGCGTTCGCCGTCGGGCGACACGCGCAGGTTGCGCACGCTGGCGCCGGCCAGCGAGGCTTCACCGTAGATGCGGTCCAGTGTCAGTTTTTCGGCCATGGCGGGCGTGGCCGCGAGGGCGGCCAGGAGAAGGAGAAGAGGGCGCATTGATGTCTCTTGAGGATTATTAATTTACAGCAATCGCGAGACGATACCAGAGTCAGCGGGGCTGCGCCATCGCGCCGTCGCGGATACGCTGGCGCGCCAGCTTCTCGAACTGCCAGGTCAGCAGGACCGCCGCCACCGTCAGCGCCACCACCAGGCCGATCCAGAAGCCGGTGGCTTCCATCGGCGCGGCGGGCGACCACGGGAACCAGGCCGGCGCCAGGCCAAGGATGCAACCGAGCGGCAGAGACAGGCCCCAGAACGACAATAACTGGATCACCATCGGAGGGCGCGTCACCTGGTAGCCGCGGATGGCCGAGGCGGTGGCGACCTGGGTCGAGTCCGACAGCTGGAACAGGGCGGCGAACAGCAGCAGGTTGGCGGTCACCTGCTGCACCGCCGGATCGGAGGTGTACATGGCCGCGATCTCCCAGCGGAACAGGGCGATGCCGAGCGCCGCCACCACGCCGAAGCTGACCGAGACGCCCACGCCGACCCAGCCGACGAAGCGTGCGCGCACCGGGTCGCCTTCGCCCATCGCCTGGCCGACGCGGGTGAGCATGCCGATCGCAAAGCTGAGCGGCACCATGAACACCAGCGAAGCGAAATTGAGCGCGATCTGGTGCGAGGACACCTGCACCACGCCATAGCGCGCAACCAGCAGGCTGATCAGGCCGAAGGCGCTGACCTCGGCAAAATAGGTAACGCCGATCGGCAGGCCGAGGCGCAGCTGGGCGCCGATCTCGCGCGCATCCGGCCCTTGGTAGCGGTCGAAGGGGTAAGTCAGGCGGTAGGCCGGCGCGCGCGTGATCCACCACAGCATGGCGCCCAGCATCAGCCACAGCGCGCTGGCGGTGGAGATCGCGCAGCCGACCGCGCCCAGTTGCGGGAAGCCGAATTTGCCGTACACCAGCACCCAGGCGACCACGGTATTGAACACCAGCCCGAGGATGGCGATCCACATGATCGGCTTGGTCTGGTTGATGCTGGTGGTATAGCCGTACAGCGCACGATAAATGCCGAAGGCCGGCATGCCGATGCTGATCACGTGCAGGAACAGCGAGGCGCGGTCGGCCACGTGGGTGTCCATGCCGATATGGTCGAACAGCAAGGTGCACAGGTTGGCGAACAGGCAGCCGACCAGGCCGACCAGCAAGCCCTTCCACATGGCCTGGCGCACCGAGTGCGGTACCCGGTCGTGGCGCGCGGCGCCGATCTCGTGCGCGACCACGGTGTTAATCGCCATCATGGTGCCCATCACCGTCACCAGCACGATCGACCACACTGCCGTGCCCAGCGACACCGCCGCCAGCTCGTCGGCGCTGACGTGGCCGGTAAGGGCGACGTCGACCACGCCCATGCCGACCGTCGCCAGCTGGCCGACCAGCACTGGCCACGACAGGCGCCACAGGGTGGCGATTTCGGTGCGGACGGGTGTGGCGGTGGTAGCGGTGGCGGTGGTCATGATGCGGCGATAGGGCGATATGGACCCGTGATTTTACTGACTTATTGTCAAGCCCGGTATTGCCAGGCGCGATCTCTTTAATCCCGCAAGTTTTATCCCATCGTTAATGTTGTGCCGTCGCAAGACAACTTGCCGCGATCTGCACCACCGTAGAGCGACAGCCCGAGGAGGTTTTCATGGAAGAACTGCTGCCGTATTTTGAGCGCGAACTGGTCTACCTGAACACCGTCGGCCGCGAGCTCGCCCACCAGTATCCGCGCCTGGCGGCCGAGCTGGGACTGGGACCGGAAGGGAGCGAAGACCCCCATATCCGGCGCCTGATCCAGGCCTGCGCGCTGCTCAATGCGCGCACCGCGAAAAAGCTCGACGACGACTATCCGGAACTGACCGAAGCCCTGCTGGGCAGCCTGTACCCTCACTTCCTGCACGGCCTGCCGAGCTGTTCGATCGCGCACGTGGACGGCGGCGACCAGCTGGCCCCGGCCGGCAAGATCGAGCATGTGCAGGCGATGCCGCGCGGCACCGAGATGAGTTCGCTGAAGGCGCGCGGCGCGCCCTGCGTGTTTCGCACCACGGCCGAGCTGGCGCTGGCACCGGTGAGGGTGGCGCGCGCCTGGTTCGAGCCGGTGGCCCACGTCCCGCCGCGCATCCGGCTGCCGCCGCGCGCGGCGAGCCGCATCGGCATCGCGTTCGACAGCGCGCTGCCGGCGCGCATGCTGCATGGGCGCGGCCTGCCGCGCCTGCGCCTGCACGTGGACGGCGACGGCCTGCTGGCGGCGGCGCTGATCGACGCCCTGGGCATGAACGTGGTCGAGACCTGGGTCGAGGCTGAAGGCATGGAAGGCTGGCGCCGCCTCGACGGCGCCGTGCTGCACCTAGGCGGCCTGGAGCTAGAGGAGGCGCTGGTGCCGGAACAGGACCATGCCCATCCGGCCTACCGGCTGCTGACGGAGTACTTCGCCTTCCCCGACAAATTCCACTTCCTGGACGTCGACCTGGCACGCCTGGCGCCCTTGCTGCCGGCCGGCGCGCGCCGCTTCACCCTGCATTTCCTCCTCGCCGGCATGCACGCCGACTCCAGTCCGGCGCGGATCCTGCGCGCGCTGTCGGCCGCCAACCTGCTCACCGGCTGCGTGCCGGTGGTGAACCTGTTCCGCCAGGCGGCGGCGCCGGTGCGCATCACGCACCGTTCGGCGATGTACGACGTGGCGCCGAGCCGGCACGAGGAGGGCGTCGAGGTCTACAGCATCGACGCGGTGCACGTGCTCAGGACCGAGGACGGCAAGACTGCCAGCGTCGAGTACCGTCCCTATTACGGGTTGCGCCATGGCGAAGGGGGCGAGCATGGCCAGCGCTACTGGTTCGCGCGCCGCGACGACCGCGGCGACAGCCGCCACCGCATGAAGATCGCCTTCACCGACGACGATTTTTCGCGGCTGGAAGAAGACGCCAGCGTGGCTTCGATCGACCTGACCTGCAGCAACGGCGCGGCCGCCTGCGGCGTCGGCATCAAGGCGCCGGGCGGCGACCTGGCCAGCGAAACGGCGACCAGCGGCCTGCCGATCCGCCTGCTGCGCAAGCCGTCCGCGCCGCTGCGCTTCGGCAACCGCAACGGCACCCACTGGCGCCTGGTGACGCAACTGGCGCTGAACCACCGCTCGCTGGCCGACCTCGACGCCTTCCGCGAGACCCTGGCCTTGTATGACTTGCCGCGCTCGGGCGCCTCGCAGCGCCAGATCGCCGGTGTCAGCGCGATGACGTCAATCCCGGCTACGGCCTGGCTGCGCAACCGCTACGGCGCGAGCCTGGTGCATGGCATCGAGGTGCGCATGACGGTGGACGAGGAAGCCTTCGCCGGCAGCAGCCTGTTCGTGTTCGCCCAGGTCGTGAGCCGTTTCCTGGGCCTGTATGTGCACCTGAACAGCTTTACCCGGCTGGTGCTGGTGTCGGGGCAGAGCGACAAGGAGTTGCTGCGATGCGAGCCCCGCAACGGCAGCCTGGCGCTGGTGTGAGCTCCGTCAGGCGTACGAGCGCCATCGTCGACCTGCTGAAACAGCCGCAACGCTACGAATTCTTCCAGGCGGTGCGGCTGCTTGTGTCCTGGCTGGCGCACCAGGGCATCGCGCCCGAGCACGCCCTGGGCGGCCTGATCCGCTTTCGCAACAGCCTGGGGCTGGCCTTTCCGGCCAGCGAGATCGAGACCATCGTGCCCACCACCGAGGGCGTGCCGGCGGTGAGCGTCACGCCCACGCTGATGGGTTTGCTGGGCGTGATGGGGACCCTGCCGCTGCATTACACCGAACGCTTCGCCGCCTGGGAACTCGCGGTGCGCGACGAGGGGCCGCGCGCCTTCCTCGACTTGCTGTCGAGCCGCCAGGTGACGCTGTTCTACCGGGCCTGGTGCAAGTACCGGGTGCGCCATGCGATGGAACCCGATGTGGACCGCTTCCTGCCGCTGCTGCTGGCTCTGGCCGGTGTGCCGGCGCGTCAGGAGGACATGCCCGGCGTGGAGGCGGCCAGCCTGGCCTGGTTCGCGGCGCCGCTGCGCAGCCGGGTGGTGAGCGCGGAGTCGATCGCGGGCGTGTTGCGCGCCTATTTCCGGGTGCCGGTAAGGGTGGAACAATTTACCGGACGCTGGGACGTGCTCGAGCCGGGGCAGCGCACGCGGCTGGCGTGCGGCAATTGCGTGCTGGGGGAGGGCGCCACCGCGGGCGCGCGGCTGTTGCGGCCCGAACTGGGCATCCGCATCCGGCTGGGGCCGGTGGATGCGGGGGCGTTCGAACGCTTCCTGCCAGGCGCCGAAGGGGCACGGGCACTGGCCGCCTTGCTGGACCGCTTCGCGATCGAGGTGCCGTATCGCGAGCTGCAGGTGGTGCTGCGGCGCGAGGACGTCGACGGCGCTTGCCTGGATGGCTCGGCGCGGCTGGGATTGGATGGTTTCCTGTGCACCCGGGCGGGCGGACGCGACCGCGATGACGTGTGCTATCTGCTTGGCTGATCCGGATGTGCTGGACGCGACGTGATGGAAAGCATGCGCGCGCCGCGGACGCGGCAGCCGACCTACAATCGATGCGAATGAACCGCATCGAACAAGGAGGCTATATGCAACAAGTAGAGAACATGCAGCCGGCGGATCACGTCGAGCCGGCCGCCACCCAATCCCTGCAGGGCAGGCGCGTCGCGGTCCTGATGACCGACGGCGTCGAGCAGGTCGAATACACCGAACCGCGTCGCTTCCTCGAGGAAAAGGGCGTGAAGGTGATCCTGGTCTCGCCGAAGAAGGCCGGCGAGGAGATCCAGGGCTTCAATCACCTGACGCCGGACCAGAAATTCAAGGTCGAACTGAGCGTGCAGGACGCCAAGCCGGGCGACTACGACCTGCTGCTGTTGCCGGGCGGCGTCGCCAACCCGGACAACCTGCGCCTGAGCCCTGAATCCATCGACTTCATCAAGGCCTTCGGCGACGAGGACAAGCCGATCGCTGCGATCTGCCATGGTCCCTGGCCGCTGATCGACGCCGGCGTGGCCGAGTCGAAGCACCTGACCAGCTGGCCGACCTTGCAGCACGACCTGCGCAATGCGGGCGCGGAATGGACGGATGAAGAGGTCGTCGTCGACGGCAAGCTGATCACGAGCCGCAAACCGGATGATATTCCGGCGTTCAACGAAGCGATCCAGAAGCAGTTGATGGTGTTGCAGCAAGCGGGGAGCGATCCGGGGCCGACTTCCTGAGGTCGTTGCGTTGAGCGAACGGAGCTCATTCTTTAGTTAGCTCAAGCACGTCGTCCCCGCGCAGGCGGGGACCCAAGCTCTCCAACCGGAGCCCGATCGCCTGAAGACCAGCATCACTGCAAATGCTCATACAGCGTAACGCAGCCCACCGCAATCAACACCAGCCCACCAAAGATCTCCGCCCGCTTGCCGACCACGGCCCCGATGCGGCGGCCGATCAGCAATCCCAGCGTCACCATCGTCAGCGTCGCCAGCCCAATTGCCAGCGCCGGCCACAGGATGCCGGTATCGGCAAACGCCAGACTGACCCCGACCACCATCGCATCGATGCTGGTGGCAAACCCGGTCAGCGCCAGCAGCCAGAACGGACGAGCGGGATCGTCTGCATCCTCGTCCGGTTCACCGCAGCCTTCGATGATCATGCGAATGCCCAGGCCGCCGAGCAGGACGAATGCGATCCAGTGGTCCCAGCTTTCGACGTAGGATGCGGCGATGCTGCCCATGGCCCAGCCGACCAGCGGCGTCACACCCTCGATGATTCCGAACAGCAGGCCGACCTTGAGCGCATCCTTGAACAGGACGTGGGCACGGCGTGAACCCATGGCGATCGCGACGGCGAAGGCGTCGGTGGACATGGCGAAGGCGAGGATAATGATTGCAGCGAGAGTCATGACAGCTTTCCGATCGGGCACGACACAAGGCATGTCGCACGGCCCGATCGTCGCGCGAACATGCCAATGGTCTTGCCAACCAGAAGGCTTCCGCACCATGACGTGGAGACGTCAAGTATGTTGATGCGGGAACTTCCGTTGCGGAAGTAGGCTACTCCCCAAGGGCGGGGGCATGGTAACGCAAGAATGGCCTGGGGGCAAGAAACGCACGGGCTAGGGCCTCACAATGGCCGGCTTAATCCATGTCATGCTGACTGCGTTGATCTTGAACTCTTCCGTAATTCGCGGGTCCTCCAGTTATCCAGGAACTGGCTGACAGGAACCCATTGTGCGAGACACCGCCCCGGAATCGATTGCCCCACTGAGGCGGGCCGAGATCGAGCGCCTGTTGCTGATCGCGCCGGGACGGATCCTGGTGGAGCGGGTAGTCGAATGTCGGCCGCCGGACTTTATCCGCACCTGCCGCCGGATCGAGGCCGGCGACGCTTTCGTGGCTGCGCACGTGCCGGGTGGTGCACAGGTCTTGCGCGAGTTCTTGCTGATCGAGTTCGCGCAGCAGTCCGCCCACCTGCTCGTGCTGTTGTCGCGGACAGGACCGGATGAGGTATGGCAGCCGCGCCCGCAGACACGCTGCAGCGCGCAGTTCCTGGCGCCCGCCTGCGTCGGCGAATTGCTGGTGGCGGAGGTGATGCTGGACGATGCGGCCGACGGCGTCATGCTGCATGAAGCCACCCTAACTTGCGGCGAGCGGATGGTCTGCAGGGCGAGGATGTTTGCGGCGCCGGATCCGATGGCGAACAGCGTGGTAAGAGAGGTGCGCTGGGCACCGCTGCGCGGGAAGGACGATAACGCTGGCGCGAGATAGTCGACGCGGACTGAACGGCGAATGACGGCAATCCGAATGACGGCAATGCATATGAAAAAAGCCGCTGACGAATCAGCGGCTTTTTGAATGAGGTTGGTGGAGGCGGCGGGAATCGAACCCGCGTCCGCAAGCACTCTACAGACAGTTCTACATACTTAGCACTATCATTTGATTTGACCTGTACAACGGGGATGTGCACCCTTTGGACAAGCGAGTTACCTTAAATTTCGGAAGCAACCAAGTAACCCGATTGATTCCTAGCCTCTGTAAATGACTCTACCAGTCTTGCGACTCACCCCAGAGGCGAGGTGTTGTAGAGCTAGCAGCAATTAAGCTGCTTGTGCGTACGAGTTATCGTTTGCAGTTATTGATTTCTGGATGTATTTACGAGGTAACCAGTCCTCGGTATGCCCTGCGCTGCTTTGCAACCCACGTCGAAACCAGGTCGCCCCCAACGTCAAGAACCTCTATTGTACTCCAAGCGCCGAGGATGTACAGCACCGTCCCTTAGCGCCTGCTTAAAGTCTGTCATCATAAAAAACCTACAATGCATAGCTTAATTGCAATATGCTAATGGAATCGAGATGCTGACGAGGACCGACATGACGTGTATCGTTTGTGGCAATACCCAGGTGGCTGGCCTGGCCGGATGGCATGCGACCTGCCCGGCTTGCAACTATGAAAGCGCCGCCCTGAGCGTTGCCATCAATGCCCATAGCGGTCCCGCCGTGGACGAGGCCGAGCGCGAAGCCGGCCTCAAGGCGCTGCGCTTGGAAAATTTCCGCACCATCGTCGCCTGGGCCCGCAGGCACGTCGGCGTGAGCCGGCCGCGCCTGCTCGACGTCGGCAGTGCCCACGGTTGGTTCCTCGAGACGGCGCGCGAGCTGTTCGACGTGTTGGGCGTGGAGCCGGATGCGGTGGTCGGCGCCCGCGCCGCCGCGCGCGGCTTGCCGGTGCGTTCCGGCTACTTCCCGGACGTGCTCAAGGAGGGCGAACGTTTCGACGTCATCGTGTTCAATGACGTGATCGAACACATTCCCGACATCCGCAGCGCCCTGGCCGCCTGCCATGCGCGCCTGCACGACGGCGGCATCCTGATCCTCAACCTGCCGAACAGCCGCGGCTTCTTCTACCGGCTGTCGAAGCTGATCGCGCGCCTGGGCTGGCGCGGGCCGTTCGAGCGCTTGTGGCAGAAAGACCTGCCTTCACCGCACGTCCATTACTTCAATCCGCGCAATCTGCAGCAACTGGTGGTGGGGCAGGGCTTCGAACTGACCGAGGCGGCCGAGCTGCCGGCGCTGCGCGCCAAGGGCTTGCTGGAGCGGCTGCGCTGCGCCGGCAACGTGCCGACCCTGTCGCTCTACATCCAGTACGTGGCGATCATGTGCGCGATCCCCGTGCTGCGCATGTTCCCGAGCGATATTATCGTTGGCGTGTTCAAAAAAAAGGCCGCAGACTGAAGGTCCGCGGCCAAGGGGAGAGACGGTAAGTTAGTGCTTGCTTAGCGACCGTTGCGGTTGGCGATTTCGTTGCCGATGATGCCGCCGCCGATCACGCCGGCGACAGTCGCCAGCTTCTTGCCGTTGCCGCCGCCGATCTGGTTGCCGATCAGGCCGCCGATCACGGCGCCGGTGCCGATGCCGACATAGTTCGGTTGCTGGGCCGGGGCCGGCGCGGGCTGCGAATAACGCGGCTCTTCATAGCGCACCGGTTGCGGCTTGGCGTGCACCACGCGGGTTTTCTCGACCACTTTCACCACCGGTTTTTCCTTGACGATCACGGTCGGCTCCGGCTGCACCTGGGCGACCGGCTGGGCATATGCCACCTGATGGGCTGGAACCATCGCGGGAACCATCGCAGGCACCAGTTGTTGGCCGTTAGCCGCCACCGGCGCCATCTGGCCAGGCTGGGCGACGTAGCCGTTAGGCTGCACCTGCATGCCCGCCTGCGGCATGGCGTAGGGCGACGCGGCTGCCAGCGGCATGCTCGGCTCCGGCGCGCTCTTCGAAGTCGGCAGCAGACCGGTGATCGCGGCGGCGCCAGTCAGGCTGACGACGATGACCGACGCGGCTGCAGCGGCCATCAATGGGTGGATGCGGTTGGTGGTCGTGGTTTCCATGATCTGCTCCGTAAAGTATGGCGTGTTCGTATGGGAGTAGATTACTGGCGAGCCGGACCGAGAGATAGACGTGCCCCTGTATCAATCGTAAATAGATGTAAGCACAGCACGCAAAAGAAAACGGCGCCGTGGAAGGCGCCGTTTGAACGGGATCCTGAAGAGATCAGGCCGCGTGCTCGGCCTGCCGTGCAGCCTCCGATACCTGCCCCAGCAGCGCCAGCAGCTCGGCCGGTGTATCGAGCAGGTAGTCCGCGCCCCAGGTCGACGGTTCGATCGCGCCGCAATAGCCCCAGGCGCAGGCCACGGTGACCATGCCCGCAGCGCGTCCGGCCTCGATGTCGCGCAGGTCGTCGCCCACGTACCAGCACTGTTCTGGTGCAAGACCCAGGCGACGGGCGCCTTCCAGCAGCGGGGCGGGGTGCGGTTTGGCGAAGCCCGTGGTGTCGCCCGAGACGATGCAGCCGGCGTGCGCCAGCGCGATCTGCGGCACCAGCGGATCGGTGAAGCGGGCCGGCTTGTTGGTGACGATGCCCCAGGCCATGCCTGCGTCCGCAATGCCGTCGAGCAGCTCGGGAATGCCGTCGAACAGCGTCGTATGTGCCGACATCGCCGACTGGTAGCGGTCGAACCAGGCCAGGCGCAGTTCCTCGTAGCCGTCGTCGCCCGGCGCCAGGCCGAAGGCGGCGCCGATCATGCCGCGCGCGCCGGCCGAGGCCGTCGGGCGCAGCACCTCATATGGGGTCGGGTCCAGGCCGCGTTCAAGGCGCAGCCAGTTCACGGCCGCTGCGAGGTCGGGCGCCGTGTCGGCCAGCGTGCCGTCGAGGTCGAACAGGATGGCACGCGGTGCCGGCATCACGGTCGGAAAAGTCATATCGTTCAGAGCGGTTTGCTGCACGCCACCATGTAGTTCACATCGGTGTCGTTGTTCAGCGAATAGATCTTGGTCAGCGGGTTGTAGGTCAGGCCCTTCAGGCCGTCGACCTGCAGGCCGGCCTGGCGTACGAACTGCGCCAGCTCGGCGGGCGTGATGAACTTGCCGTAGTCGTGGGTCCCGCGCGGCAGCATGCGCAGCACGTACTCGGCGCCGATCACGGCGAACAGGTAAGACTTCGGATTGCGGTTCAGTGTCGAGAAAAACACGTGGCCGCCCGGTTTCACCAGCTTGGCGGCGGCGCGCACGATCGAGGCCGGGTCGGGTACGTGCTCCAGCATTTCCATGCAGGTGACCACGTCGAACTGGCCGGCTTCCTGCTCGGCCATCTCTTCGGCCGCGATGTGTTTGTAGCGCACCTCTACGCCCGATTCCAGGCTGTGCAGGTCGGCCACCTTGAGCGCCTTCTTGGACAGGTCGATGCCGGTCACCTTGGCGCCCTTGCGCGCCATCGATTCGGACAGCACGCCGCCGCCGCAGCCGATGTCGATCACGTTCTTGCCCGCCAGTGGGGCGCGCGCATTGATCCACTCGAGGCGCAAGGGGTTGATTTCGTGCAGCGGACGGAATTCCGAGGTCGGATCCCACCAGCGGTGGGCCAGTTCGCTGAACTTCTGGATTTCTAATGAGTCTGCGTTTGTCGTCGTCATGGCTCGAATAATAGCGGAAATGATGCGGGGGAACGGCCCGGAAATGAAAAAACCCCGCCGCAGCGGGGTTCAGGGGTGTTAGCCCGGATTACTTGTTGACGGTACGGGTACCGACGACTTCGATTTCCACGCGACGGTTCTGTGCGCGGCCTTCGGCGGTCTTGTTGTCCGCTTTCGGCTGGCTTTCGCCCTTGCCTTCGGTGTAGATGCGGGTTTCTTCGATGCCTTTGCCTTTCAGGTAGGCCTTGACGGCTTCGGCGCGGCGGATCGACAGCTTCTGGTTGTAGGCATCGGTGCCGATCGAGTCGGTGTGGCCGACGGCGATGATGACTTCCAGGTTCATGTCGCCCAGCTTGGCGCTCAGCTCATCCAGCGAAGCCTTGCCGGCTGGCTTCAGGATCGCCTTGTCGAAGTCGAAGAAGGCGTCGGCCGAGTAGCTGACTTTCTCCGAGGTCGGCACTGGTGCGGCCACGACTGGAGCAGGTGCTGGAGCCGGTGCCGGCGCTGCCGGTGGCGGCGGAGCGACGCACTTGCCGTTTTCAAGTTTCTCTGGCTCAACGCACAGCGGCGCATCGCAGCCCGGGACCGCATCGGCCGGGGTCCAGTAGCCGGTGCGCCAGCACAGGCCGAAAGGATTGCGCGCGATCACGCCGCGAGCGTCTTGCACGTAGGCGCTGTACGGGGTGCGGGCCTGGATGTCGGTGGTCAGCGGCGCGTAGGGTGGGGCGCTTTGGGCGGAGGCGACGCCCGCAATCGCGGCCGACGCTGCGAGCAGAACAGTGATCAGTTTCTTCATATTCTTTTCCTTTCGGTTAAATCCGTAGCGATTCAGACGGGCTCCATGTGTGGTCAGAAGATTAACACGGCGGCCGCTCCGTCTGTTTCGTATTGTGAAACAAGCAATTGACTTCCTGTCCATTTTGCCACATGCACCAAAATCGCACGACTGCACCCAAATCAAACATCAAGCATTAACTGCTTGACGTTGTTACGCCGCAACATTTTCCCAAGCGGAGCAGGCCGGGGACGACAATGCTGGAAATTTGGCGCCGATTCCATCGTCCCGCCCTTGATTTCCGGCATCCAGAGTGGGGCGGTCGGAATTGAGCAACTGCTATCTGTCGCATGGTAGAATCGTCCGTTGCAACTTATAACCATCGCCTGAAAGCAGTCGACCCGCCCAATGGATCAATTCGCAAAAGAAACAGTCCCGATTTCCCTCGAAGAAGAGATGCGCAAGAGCTACCTCGATTACGCCATGAGCGTGATCGTGGGTCGTGCGCTGCCGGACGTACGCGACGGCCTGAAGCCGGTGCACCGCCGCGTGCTCTACGCGATGCACGAGATGAACAACGTGTGGAACCGTCCCTACCTCAAGTGCGCGCGCGTCGTTGGCGACACGATGGGTAAATTCCACCCGCACGGCGACTCGTCGATCTACGACACCCTGGTCCGCATGGCCCAGGACTTCTCGCTGCGCTACACCCTGGTCGATGGTCAGGGCAACTTCGGCTCGATCGACGGCGACAGCGCCGCGGCAATGCGTTACACCGAGTGCCGCCTCGACCGCATCGCCGGCGAGATCCTGGCCGACATCGACAAGGACACCGTCGACTTCCAGCCGAACTACGACGGCAAGGAGAAAGAGCCGACGGTCCTGCCGACCCGCATCCCGAACCTCTTGATCAACGGCTCGTCCGGCATCGCGGTCGGCATGGCGACCAATATCCCGCCGCACAACCTGTCCGAAGTGATCGCCGGCGCGATGCACGTGCTGCGTAATCCCGACTGCACCATCGACGAGCTGATCGAGCTGATCCCGGCGCCGGACTTCCCGACCGCCGGCATCATCTATGGTGTCTCGGGCGTGCGCGACGGTTACCGCACCGGCCGCGGCCGCGTGGTGATGCGCGCCAAGACTCACTTCGAAGAAGTGGGCCGCGACGGCAGCCGCACCGCGATCATCATCGACGAGCTGCCCTACCAGGTAAACAAGAAATCGCTGCTCGAGCGCATCGCCGAAAACGTGCGCGACAAGAAGCTCGAAGGCATTTCCGACATCCGCGACGAGTCCGACAAATCGGGCATGCGCGTGGTGATCGAACTCAAGCGCGGCGAAGTGCCTGAAGTCGTGCTGAACAATCTGTACAAGCAGACCCAGCTGCAAGACACCTTCGGCATGAATATGGTGGCGCTGGTCAATGGCCAGCCGAAGCTGCTGAACCTCAAGCAGATGCTCGAGTGCTTCCTGTCGCACCGCCGCGAAGTGGTCACCCGCCGCACCGTGTTCGAGCTGCGCAAGGCGCGCGATCGCGGCCACATGCTGGAAGGCCTGGCCGTCGCGCTGGCGAACATCGACGACTTCATCGCCATCATCAAGGCCGCGCCGACCCCGCCGGTCGCCAAGGTCGAGCTGATGGACCGCGCCTGGGATTCGTCGCTGGTGCGCGAGATGCTCAACCGTACCGAACTGGGCGAAGCCGGCGGCATCGCGGCCTTCCGTCCCGAGCACCTGCCGAAGCACTACGGCATGCAGTCGAGCGGCCTGTACAAGCTGTCGGACGAGCAGGCGCAAGAGATCCTGCAGATGCGCCTGCAGCGCCTGACCGGCCTGGAGCAGGACAAGATCGTCAACGAGTACAAAGAGGTGATGGCCCACATCGCCGACCTGCTCGACATCCTGGCCAAGCCGGAGCGTGTGACCACGATCATCGTCGACGAGATGACCGCCATCAAGGCCGAGTACGCCGACAATGGCAAGGACACCCGCCGTTCGACCATCGAGCACAATGCCAGCGACCTCGAGACCGAAGACCTGATCACCCCGCAGGACATGGTGGTCACGCTGTCGCACGCGGGCTACATGAAGGCGCAGCCAATCTCCGAATACCGCGCCCAGAAGCGCGGCGGTCGCGGCAAGCAGGCGACGGCGACCAAGGACGAAGACTGGATCGACCAGCTGTTCATCGCCAATACCCACGACTACATGCTGTGCTTCAGCAACCGTGGCCGGATGTACTGGCTCAAGGTGTGGGAAGTGCCACAAGGCTCGCGCAACTCGCGTGGCAAGCCGATCGTCAATATGTTCCCGCTGCAAGATAACGAAAAGATCACCGTCGTGCTGCCGCTGCAGGGCGAGAACCGTACCTTCCCAGAAGACCACTACGTCTTCATGTCGACCTCGCTGGGCACCGTCAAGAAGACCCCGCTGCGCGACTTCAGCAACCCACGCAAGGCCGGCATCATCGCGGTCGACCTCGATGAAGGCGACGTGCTGGTCGGCGCCGCGCTCACCGACGGCAAGCACGACGTGATGCTGTTCTCCGACGGCGGCAAGGCCGTGCGCTTCGACGAGAACGACGTGCGTCCGATGGGCCGCACCGCGCGCGGCGTGCGCGGCATGAACCTCGAAGAAGGCCAGCAGGTCATCGCGCTGCTGGTGGCCGAGAGCGAAGAGCAGACCGTCCTCACCGCCACCGAGAACGGCTTCGGCAAGCGTACCCCGATCACGGAGTACACCCGCCACGGCCGCGGCACCAAGGGCATGATCGCGATCCAGACCAGCGAGCGTAACGGTAAAGTGGTGGCCGCGACCCTGGTCGAGCCGAGCGACGAGATCATGCTGATCACGACCGGCGGCGTGCTGATCCGCACCCGCGTCTCCGAGATCCGCGAGATGGGCCGTGCGACGCAGGGCGTGACCCTGATCGCGGTCGAGGATGGCACCAAGCTGTCCGGCCTGCAGCGCATCGTCGAGACCGACCTCGAAGAAGTCGAGCTCGAACCGGCGCCGGAGTAATGGCGCCCGGGTGCAAGCGCGCATGTGATATGCCTGCGCTTGCACCCTTCGTTCAATTCAATGGGCGCCAGCGCCCGCTTGGGAAACCAATGAAAAAAATCCTCCTCGCCGTGACCTGCGCCGCCGCCTTTGCCGGCGTGCCTTCGTTCGCTTTCGCGCAAGCTGCTGCCCCGGCCGCCCCTAGCGCCCAGGAAGCTGCCGCCGTCAAGGAATTGATGGCGGCGATGGATGTGCGCAAGATGATGATGGCTTCGTTCACCGAGATGGAGAAGGCGCTGCCGCAGATGATGCGCTCGCAGATGACGGCCGTGATCAATGCCGATCCGTCCGCCAGCGACGAGAAGAAGAAGGCGGCCCTGGACAAGGTCGAGCAGGTGCTGCCGGGTGCGACCGAGGCGATCAACCGCATGTTCCGCGATCCGGCCCTGATCGACGAGATGATGGCCGAGATCGGGCCGCTGTACGCCCGTCACTACAACGTCGCCGAGCTGAAGGAACTGGCCGCTTTCTACCGCACCCCACTGGGCCAGAAGATGCTGACCCTGAGTCCGCGCCTGGCGGCCGAGAGCATGGCGGTCGGCCAGAAGATCGTTGCGCCGCGCCTGAATGGCCTGATGCGGGAAGTGATGCAGAACGCCCAGCCAAAATAACACCATCGAAAGGACCGCATGACCCACGTCTTCAATTTCTCGGCCGGCCCTGCCGTCCTGCCGAAAGAAGTGCTGCTGCAGGCGGCGAGCGAGATGCTCGACTGGCATGGCAGCGGCATGTCGGTGATGGAGATGAGTCACCGCGGTCCCGAGTTTTCCAGCATCCATCGCCAGGCGCTGGACGACCTGCGCGAGCTGCTGGACGTGCCGGCCAACTATAAAATCCTGTTCCAGCAGGGCGGGGGGCTCGGGCAGAACGCCATCGTTCCCCTCAACCTGGCCGGTCGCCGCCAAGACCCGGTGATCGACTTCGTCCACACGGGTTCGTGGTCGGGCAAGTCGATCAAGGAAGCGGCGCGCTATGCGCGGGTGAACGTTGCCGCCTCGAGCGAGGCCGAAGGCTTCGTTCGCGTGCCGGCGCGCGAGTCGTGGCGGTTGTCGCAGGACGCGGCCTATCTGCACATCTGCACCAACGAGACCATCGACGGCGTCGAGTACCCCGACGCGCCGGAGATCGATCCTGATGTGCCGATCGTGGCCGACATGTCCTCGCACATCCTGTCGCGCAAGATCGATATTTCCAAATATGGCGTGATCTTCGCCGGCGCCCAGAAGAATATCGGGCCGGCCGGCCTGACCCTGGTGATCGTGCGCGAAGACCTGCTCGACTACGCGTCGCCGCAGTGCCCGTCGGCCTTCAACTGGAAGACCTGCGCCGAGCACGATTCGCTGTACAACACGCCGCCGACCTATTCGATCTATATCGCCGGGCTGGTGTTCGCCTGGCTCAAGGCCAATGGCGGGGTGGCGGCCATGGAAGCGCGTAATATCGAGAAGGCCAAGCTCTTGTATGAGGCGCTCGAACGCGACGATTTCTACAGCAATCGCGTGGCGCCGGAATTCCGTTCCCGCATGAACGTGCCGTTCTACCTGCGCGACGAATCGCTGAACCAGTTATTCCTGACCGGCGCACAAGCGCGCGGTCTGCTGCAACTGAAGGGCCACAAGTCCGTCGGCGGCATGCGGGCATCGATCTACAACGCGATGCCGATCGAGGGCGTACAGGCTCTCGTCGATTACTTGAACGAGTTCGCCGGTCGTTGAGACCCGCCCCGGCATGCCGGGGCTTTCAGGCGTGCAGCAGCGGTCAGGCGAACCAATCGACCACACAGCATAACGATGACAGACAAACTCAAACCCCTGCGCGAACGCATCGATGCGATCGACGCGCAAATCCTCTCGCTGCTCAGCGAGCGCGGCAAGGTCGCGCAAGAGGTCGGCCACGTCAAGGCCGAAACCAACGCCCCCGTATTCCGTCCCGAGCGCGAAGCGCAAGTGCTGCGCGGCGTCGCCGACCGCAATCCCGGCCCGCTCAAGGACAAGGACGTGCAAACGATCTTCCGCGAGATCATGTCGTCCTGCCGCGCGCTCGAGAAGCGCGTGACGGTCGCCTACCTGGGCCCGAGCGGCACCTTCAGCGAGCAGGCCGTGTTCCAGCAGTTCGGCACAGCCATCGAGACGCTGCCCTGCGTGTCGATCGACGAGGTGTTCCGCGCCACGGAGGCCGGCACCGCCGATTTCGGCGTGGTCCCGGTCGAGAACTCGTCCGAAGGCGCGATCAACCGCTCGCTCGACCTGCTGTTGGCCACCACCACCATCATCAGCGGCGAGGTATCGATTGCCGTGCACCACAGCCTGATGAGCAAGACCGGTTCGATGGACGGCGTGAAGACCATCTGCGCGCATTCGCAGGCGCTGGCCCAGTGCCAGGTCTGGCTCAACCTGCACCATCCTCACCTCGAGCGCCGCGCCGTGGCCTCGAACGCCGAGGCGGCCGTGCTGGCGAGCCAGGATCCGACGGTCGCCGCGATCGCCAGCGAGATGGCGGGCGAGCAGTACCAGCTGGGCGTGGTGCAGGCCCACATCCAGGACGACCCGCACAACCGCACCCGCTTCGTGGTGATCGGCCAGCTGCAGACCGGCCCGTCGGGCAAGGACCGCACCGGTATCGTGCTGGCCGTGCCGAACAAGGCCGGCGCCGTCTATAACCTGCTGGCGCCACTCGAAAAGCATGGCGTGTCGATGACCCGCTTCGAATCGCGCCCGGCGCGCATCGGCACCTGGGAGTATTACTTCTACGTGGACATCGAGGGCCATGTGCACGACGCCGCGGTCGCGCGCGCGCTCGAGGAACTCAAGGACAACGCCGCCTTCTTCAAGGTGCTCGGGTCCTACCCGCAAAGCCTTTAATTAAAGATAGAGAGAGACACCATGTCGAAATTCGGTCCCGAATACGTCCGCGCCATCGCCCCTTACCAGGCCGGCAAACCCATCGCCGAAGTCGCCCGCGAGTTCGGCCTCGACGAAGCGACCATCGTCAAGCTGGCTTCCAACGAGAATCCGTTCGGCCTGCCGGAATCGAGCCGCGCCGCGATGCTCGAAGCCGCCGCCGATCTCGGCCGTTACCCGGACGCCAACGGCTTCGAACTCAAGACCGCGCTGTCGCAGCGCTATGACGTGCCGCTCGAGTGGATCACCCTCGGCAACGGCAGCAACGACATCCTGGAGATCGCCGCCCACGCCTTCGTGCAAAAGGGCGAGGCGGTGGTCTATTCGCAGTATTCGTTCGCGGTGTATGCGCTGGCCACGCAGGGCGTGGGCGGTCGCGCCATCGTGGTCACGAGCGTGGACTACGGCCACGACCTGGATGCGATGGCCGCCGCGATCGACGCGGACACGCGCCTGGTCTACGTCGCCAACCCGAACAACCCGACCGGCACCTTCATCCCGGCCGCACAGGTCGAAGCCTTCCTGCAGAAGGTCCCAGGCAACGTGATCGTGGTGCTGGACGAAGCGTATAACGAATACCTGGCGCCGGAACACCAGTTCGAGTCGAGCGCCTGGGTGCGCAAATACCCGAACCTGATCGTCTCGCGCACCTTCTCCAAGGCCTATGGCCTGGCCGGGCTGCGCGTGGGCTTCGCCATCGCCCAGCCCGAGGTGACGGACCTGATGAACCGCATCCGCCAGCCGTTCAACGTCAACTCGCTGGCGCAGGCCGCCGCGATCGCCGCGCTGAACGACAAGGAATTCCTCGCCAAAGGTGCGCAGAACAACGCCGAAGGCTACCGGCAGATGGTCGCCGCCTTCGAGGAGCTGAAGCTCGAGTACGTGCCGTCGTTCGGCAACTTCGTGCTGGTGAAGGTCGGCGACGACGAAGGCGCCGGCGCGCGCGTGAACCTGGCGCTGCTCAAGCAAGGCGTGATCGTGCGTCCGGTCGGCGCGTATGGCCTGCCGCAGTGGCTGCGCATCTCGATCGGCCTGCCGGAAGAGAATGCAGCTTTCATCGAAGCCCTCAAGAAGTCCCTCAGCTGAATGCTCGGTAAAGTCCTTATCGTCGGCGTTGGCCTGATCGGCGGCTCGTTCGCGCTGGCGCTGAAAAACGCCGGCCAGGTGGGCGAGGTGGTCGGCATCGGCCGCCACCCGGAAGCGCTGGAGCGCGCGCTGGAGCTGGGCATCGTCGACCGGGTGACCGAGGACCATGCGGACGCGCTGCGCGGCGCCGACCTGGTGCTGCTGGCCGCGCCGGTGGCCCAGACCGGTCCAATCCTGGCAGCGCTGCTGCCGCACCTCGGGCCGCAAACGGTCGTGACCGACGCCGGCAGCACCAAGTGCGACGTGGTCGCGGCCGCGCGCGCGGTGCTGGGGGATCGCGTGCACCAGTTCGTGCCTGGCCACCCGATCGCGGGCAGCGAATCGAACGGCCCCGACGCCGCGCTCGCCGGACTCTATCAAGGCAAGAAATGCGTGCTGACGCCGCTGGCGGAGAACGCTGAGCAGGACGTCGAAAAAGTCGCCGGCGCCTGGCGCGCCTGCGGCGCCGTGATCCATACGCTCAGCCCGGAAGACCATGACCGCGTGTTCGCCGCCGTCAGCCATTTGCCGCACCTGCTGGCCTATGCGCTGGTGGACGATATCGCCGCCAAGCCGCATGCGGACCTGCTGTTCCAGTACGCCGCCAGCGGCTTTCGCGACTTCACGCGCATCGCCGGCTCGTCGCCCGAGATGTGGCGCGACATCAGCCTGGCCAACCGCGCTGCTCTGCTTACCGAGCTGGATGCATATCTGGCACAATTGACGTCGATGCGGGCCATGCTCGCGGCCGCAGACGGCGTCGGCTTGCAAGGAATCTACGCGACCGCCCAGCGCGCCCGCCGCGAATGGCAAGAGGCCATCGAAGCCGGCTCGCTCGAACGGCGTTCGCCCAATCAGGAAAACACATGACGCAGCAAAAACACTACCCGCAGCATATCGACCTCGAGCCCGTGCTTCATGCGCAAGGCACGGTGCGGCTGCCGGGTTCCAAGTCCATCTCGAACCGCACGCTGCTGCTGGCGGCGCTGTCCGAGGGCACGACCACGATCCACGACCTGCTGGCCTCGGACGACACCATGGTGATGCTGGGCGCGCTGCGCTCGCTGGGCATTCAATGGGATGAAGTCGACGAGCGCACCGTGGTCGTGCACGGCAATGGCGGCGAGCTGCCGAACCATGAAGCCGACCTGTTCATGGGCAATGCCGGCACCGCGATCCGTCCGCTGACGGCCGCGCTGGCCGTGATCGGCGGCGACTATACCTTGCACGGCGTGTCGCGCATGCACGAGCGTCCGATCGGCGACCTGGTCGACGCGCTGAACGAGGTCGGCGCCCAGATCGAGTACACGGGAGAACAGGGCTTCCCGCCGCTGCGCATCCGCCGCGGCCGCGTCAATCCGCAGCGCATCGCCGTACGCGGCAATGTGTCGAGCCAGTTCCTGACCGCGCTCCTGATGGCGGCGCCGCTGATGGCCAAGACCCATCCGGTGGCGATCGACGTCGTCGGCGAACTGATTTCGAAGCCGTATATCGAGATCACCCTGAACCTGATGCGCCGCTTCGGCGTCGAGGTCGAGCAGAACGGCTGGGCCTCGTTCACCGTGCATCCGGGCCAGCGCTATCGCAGCCCGGGCACGATCCACGTCGAGGGCGACGCGTCGTCGGCGTCGTACTTCCTGGCGGCCGGCGCGATCGCCGGCGGTCCGGTGCGGGTGGAAGGCGTGGGCGAGCAGAGTATCCAGGGCGACGTGCGCTTCGCCGACGCGCTGGAGCGCATGGGCGCCATTATTACCCGCGGCGACAACTGGATCGAGGCGAGGTCGAATGGCGTGCTCAAGGCCATCGACGCCGACTTCAACCATATTCCGGACGCGGCGATGACGATCGCGGTGGCGGCGCTGTACGCCGACGGCCCGAGCACCCTGCGCAATATCGCCAGCTGGCGCGTGAAGGAAACCGACCGCCTGGCGGCCATGGCGACCGAATTGCGCAAGGTCGGCGCCGAGGTGGAGGAGGGGCCGGACTATATCCGCATCACCCCACCGGAGGAACTCAAGCCGGCCACGATCGACACCTACGACGACCACCGGATGGCGATGTGCTTCTCGCTCGCCTCGCTGGACGGCAAGGCGCGCCGCGGCAACGCGATGCGGATCAACGATCCGAAATGCGTCGCCAAGACCTTCCCCGATTATTTCGAAGCGTTCGCGGGCATCGCGCGCGACGAGCTGTTCTAACCGATTGCCAGGATCCGCATGCCGAATTCGAACGTTCCAGTCATCACCATCGACGGCCCCACCGCATCCGGCAAGGGGACGGTCGCCAGCCGGGTCGCCGAGCGCCTCAGTTTTCACCTGCTCGACTCGGGCGCCCTGTACCGCCTGACGGCGCTGCAGGCGCTGCGGCGCGAGGTCGAGCTGCGCGACGAGCACGCGATCGCCAAGCTGGCCGAGCACCTGCCGGCGCGTTTCCAGGGTGAACATATCTACCTGGCGCACGAGGACGTGACGCACGCGATCCGGGCCGAGGAGGTGGGCAATATGGCGTCGAAGATCGCGGCGCTGCCGACCGTGCGCCAGGCGCTGTTCGGGCTGCAGCTGGGCTTTCGCCAGACGCCGGGCCTGGTGGCCGACGGGCGCGATATGGGCACCGTGATCTTCCCGACCGCCAAGCTGAAGGTGTTCTTGACCGCAAGTGTTGAGGCCCGTGCGCAACGCCGGTATAAGCAATTGATTGACAAAGGGTTTTCTGCTAATATGAACGACCTCCTGGCAGATTTGCAGGCAAGAGACGAGCGCGACACCAATCGCGCGGTCGCTCCCCTGGCCCCGGCAAGCGATGCGCATCTGCTGGACACGTCCGAAATGGGCGTGGATCAGGCAGTGGACCAGGTGTTGGCCTGGTACGCGCAAAAGTAATCAGGAAGAGTTTTTTAAAGACTTTGAATGGCGTTTCGATGCTCTCGGCGTAAGCCTTGGGCGTCAAAACGTCATTCCCGCGCAGGCGGGAATCCCAGTTCGATGCATACCGTTGGCTCGAGTCATCGCCGTGGTGTGCAAGCAAACTTGGGGGAAATGATGCCAATGGCATCATTTCCGACTGCGCGGGGGCGACGGTCTCCGGGCCGGCGTCCTTTGGTGTCTGCAACGCGCTTTTATGTTGCAGGCGTGTTTTAACCCTAACCCAGTTCAGTCCGCATATTGCCGGCCTGCTGGCTAACATGAAATAACACTCCTTTTATGTCTACTGCAACCCAAGATACCGGTATGGAAAGCTTCGCAGCCCTCTTCGAGGAATCGCTGTCGCGTCAAGACATGCGTTCGGGCGAAGTCATTTCGGCTGAAGTCGTGCGTCTGGATCACAACTTCGTGATCGTCAACGCCGGCCTGAAGTCGGAAGCGTTCATCCCAGTTGAAGAATTCAAGAACGACCAGGGCGAACTGGAAGTTCAGATCGGCGATTTCGTTTCCGTGGCTATCGAGTCGCTGGAAAACGGCTTCGGCGACACCATCCTGTCGCGCGACAAGGCCAAGCGCCTGGCATCGTGGCTGGCACTGGAAAAAGCGATGGAATCGGGCGAAATCGTCACCGGTACCGTCAACGGTAAAGTCAAAGGCGGCCTGACCGTCCTGACCAACGGCATCCGCGCCTTCCTGCCGGGTTCGCTGGTTGACACCCGTCCAGTCAAGGACACCACCCCATTCGAAGGCAAGACCCTCGAATTCAAGGTCATCAAGCTGGACCGCAAGCGTAACAACGTCGTGCTGTCGCGTCGTGCCGTCATCGAAGCATCGATGGGCGAAGAGCGCGCGAAGCTGATGGAAACCCTGAAAGAAGGCACCGTGGTCACCGGCGTCGTCAAGAACATCACCGACTACGGTGCGTTCGTCGACCTGGGCGGCATCGACGGCCTGCTGCACATCACCGACCTGGCATGGCGTCGCGTGCGTCACCCGTCGGAAGTCCTGTCGGTTGGCCAAGAGATCACCGCTAAGGTCCTCAAGTACGATCAAGAGAAGAACCGCGTTTCGCTGGGCGTCAAGCAACTGGGCGACGATCCATGGACCGGTCTGTCGCGTCGTTACCCACAAGGCACCCGCCTGTTCGGTAAAGTCACCAACCTGACCGACTACGGCGCGTTCGTCGAAGTGGAACAAGGCATCGAAGGCCTGGTCCACGTGTCGGAAATGGACTGGACCAACAAGAACGTGGCTCCAAACAAGGTTGTCCAGCTGGGCGACGAAGTGGAAGTCATGGTCCTGGAAATCGACGAAGAGCGTCGCCGTATCTCGCTGGGCATGAAGCAGTGCAAGGCGAACCCATGGGACGACTTCGGCATGACCCACAAGAAGGGCGACAAGGTCAAGGGTTCGATCAAGTCGATCACCGACTTCGGCGTCTTCATCGGCCTGCCAGGCAACATCGATGGCCTGGTCCACCTGTCGGACCTGTCGTGGACCGAAGCCGGCGAAGAAGCCGTGCGCAAGTTCAAGAAGGGCGACGAGCTGGAAGCAGTCGTGCTGGCAATCGACGTCGAGCGCGAGCGTGTTTCGCTGGGCGTGAAGCAGCTGGAAGGCGACCCGTTCAACACCTACTCGTCGCTGAACGACAAGGGTTCGCTGGTCACCGGCACCGTGAAATCGGTTGAGCCAAAAGGCGCCGTGATCTCGCTGTCCGAAGAAGTCGAAGGCTACCTGCGCGCTTCGGAAATCTCGCGTGACCGCGTGGAAGACGCTGGCACCCACCTGAAAGTGGGCGACAAGGTCGAAGCCCTGGTCATCAACATCGATCGCAAGGCTCGCAGCATCCAGCTGTCGATCAAGGCGAAAGACAGCGCCGACACCCAGGAAGCGATGAGCAAACTGGCGAACGACAACAGCGCAGCTTCGGGCACCACCAGCCTGGGCGCACTGCTGAAGGCCAAGTTCGATAACAAGAACTAATCAGGTAATTCCTGAGGAGCTGCGATGACCAAATCCGAGCTGATCAACCGTCTGGCTGAGCGTTATTCCCAGCTGGTGGCAAAGGATGCGGAGTTCGCTGTCAAGACCATCCTCGATGCGATGACCAACGCCCTGGCGACCGGGCAGCGCATCGAGATCCGTGGTTTCGGCAGCTTTTCGCTGAACAGCCGTCCCCCGCGCATCGGACGCAATCCGAAGTCCGGCGACAAGGTGATGGTGCCCGAAAAACGGGTGCCGCACTTCAAGCCGGGCAAGCAGTTGCGCGAGCGGGTGGATGCGATGGTCGGGCAACCGATCATCAACGATTGAGTCGTCAAGCAGTCCCGAAAAACGGCATCCGCGAGGATGCCGTTTTTTTTTCGCCTCTCTCCGATTGCCCATCGGGCCCACGCCCGGTGTCATTTTGAAATATCATGGCGAATATGCGACACTTCGCCCTCACATCATTCTCCAGCGGAACCTGCTGATGAAATTCGTCTCGACCATCGTCGGAATCGTCCTGTTCATCCTTTTCTTCGGCTTTGCTCTGAAGAACACCCAGGAAGTCGACCTGCATTTCTTCCTGCAATATGAGTTGCGCGGCCCGCTGGTGCTGATGCTGCTGGCCTTCTTCGTGGCCGGCGCCGCCTTCGGCATCCTGGCGCTGGCCCCGACGGTGTTCCGCCAGCGCCGCGAAAAATGGCTGAACAAGATCACCATCCAGTCCCTGCAAAGCGCCGCTGGCACCGGCAATGCAGCGCCGACGCCGGACAGCGTGACCCCGCCGCCTGCACCGCGTCCCTGAACAATAAGAAAACTAGAATCCATGGAATTTGAACTCTGGATGCTGCTTGGCATCCCATTCTTTTTTGGCTTGGGCTGGCTTGCCGCCCGGGTCGACATCAACGAGCTGGTCTCCGAATCGCGAACCTTGCCGCGCGGCTACTTCAAGGGCCTCAACCACCTGCTGAACGACCAGCCCGATAAAGCCATCGATTCCTTCATCGAGATCGTCAAGCTCGATCCCGAATCGGCCGATATGCACTTTGCCCTCGGCAACCTGTTCCGTCGCCGCGGCGAGACCGAGCGCGCAATCCGCGTGCACCAGAACCTGCTGGCGCGGCCCGACCTGCCGGCCGAGGATAAAGCGCACGCGCAGTACGAGCTCGGCATCGATTACCTGAAGGCCGGCCTGCTGGACCGCGCCGAGGAAACTTTCAACCAGCTGGTCGACACCTCGTATGCGGTCAAGGCGCGCCGTTCGCTGCTCGAGATCTACCAGCGCGAGAAGGAGTGGAAACGCGCCATCGCGGCTGCCGAAGGCCTGCAGGATTCGGGCGCCGGATCGCGCCAGAAGGAAATCGCCCAGTTCTATTGCGAACTGGCCCAGGACGCGCTGGTGCACACGGAATCCAGCGACGCCATGCAATTGCTCGACAAGGCCCTGGAAGCCGACCGCCACAGCGTGCGCGCCACTATCCTGCGCGGCGACGCCCAGCTGGCCCAGGGCGACGTCGAAGAGGCGCTGAAGACCTGGCGCCGCGTCGAGCAGCAGAGCGTGCCGCACGTGGCCCTGGTGGCCGCGCGCCTGATGGATGGCTACCGCAAGGTGGGCCGTCCGCAGGAAGGTGTCAACCTGCTCAAGTCCTACCTGGCCGAGGCCTCGTCGATCGACCTGATCGAGGTCGTGTTCAAGGCGGTCATCGAGCTCGATGGCGTGCAGGCGGCCAAGGAACTGGTGGTCGAAGAGCTGCGCCGCAATCCAACCTTGCTGGGCCTGGATAAACTGCTGGAAGCGCGCCTGATGGATGCGCCGGCGAATATCTGGGAAGAGCTGTCGATGGTCAAGAACCTGGTGCAGCGCTATACCCAGAAGCTGGCGCGCTACCAGTGCAGCCACTGCGGCTTCAAGGCGCGCCAGTTCTACTGGCACTGCCCGGGGTGCAACCGCTGGGATTCCTATCCGCCGCGCCGCACCGAAGAACTGAATGTGATGAACTGAGCACGATGAACAAGCCGACTCCGAGCCGCCTGCTGGTGGCCGACGATTTCCGCCAGCAGGCGGCCCCGCAACTGTCTTCCGTGCGCCTGCTGGTCGTGGGCGACGTCATGCTCGACCGCTACTGGTTCGGCGACGTCTCGCGCATCTCGCCCGAGGCCCCGGTGCCGGTGGTGCGCATCCAGAAGCGCGAAGAGCGCCTGGGCGGCGCCGCCAACGTGGCGCGCAATGCCGCCGCGCTCGGCGCCCACACGGGCCTCTTGGGCGTGGCCGGCGCCGACGAGGCGGGCGACCAGATGGAACAATTGCTGCAGGATGGAGGCATCCATAGCTACCTGAAGCGCGACGAAGCGATCTCGACCATCATCAAGCTGCGCGTGATCGGCCGCCAGCAGCAGATGGTGCGCATCGACTTCGAGGATGCGCCGACCGAGAACGTCCTGCGCGACAAGCTCACCCAGTTCAAGGCGCTGCTGCCCGACTACGACGTGATCATCCTGTCCGACTACAACAAGGGCGCCCTGGTCAATGTGGCCGAGATGATTGCTCTCGCACGCGCGGCCGGCAAGATCGTGCTGGTCGATCCGAAGGGCGACGATTTCACACCGTACCGGGGCGCAAGCATCCTGACCCCGAACCGCTCCGAGCTGCAGCAAGTGGTGGGTGGCTGGAAGACCGAAGAGCAATTGCTCGAGAAAGCGCAGAAGCTGCGCGAGGAATTGAGCCTGGATGCGCTGCTGCTGACCCGCTCCGAAGAAGGCATGAGCCTGTTCACGAAGGACGAGGTGCTGCACGTGCATGCCGATGCGCGCGAAGTGTTCGACGTCTCGGGCGCGGGCGACACCGTGATCGCCACGCTCGCCACCATGCTCGGCGCCAAGGCTCCGCTGGCCGAAGCCCTGGTGACCGCCAACCGCGCCGGCGGCATCGTGGTCGGCAAGCTGGGCACGGCGACCGTGACGCGCGAGGAGTTGTTTCCTGCCTGACGCTTGATCGCGCTCAGTCCCCGGACCCCAACGATAGCCGGGGTCATCCGTCTAAGTGAACACCGGCGGCGTCCTGCCGCCGGGAGCATTCACTTACGGAGAACATTCAATGATCAAGAAACTGATGCTGGTGGTCGCCACGCTGGTCGCTTCGGCCGGGTTTGCCTTCGCCCAGGTGGACGTCAACAAGGCCGACGCCGCGGCGCTCGATGGCGTGAAGGGTGTGGGGCCGAGCATGTCCAAGGCCATCCTGGACGAACGCGCCAAGGGCGAATTCAAGGACTGGGCCGACCTGCAGGGACGCGTCAAGGGTGTGGGCGATAAAAAGGCTGCCAAGCTGTCCGAGGCTGGCCTGGTGGTCAACGGCAAGGGCAAGGAGGGCGCTGCGGCGGCCAAGCCAGTCGCGAAGGACGCCAAGCCGAGCCAGACGGCCGACGCCAAGGCAGCGATGTGACATGTATTGACTGACATCCGCGCGGCCGCGTGGCAAGATGTGCAAGCTCATCTGTTACAGCTTGCACATCAATACCAGAAAGGTAACCATGCCTCACGCCCGTGTTTCCACCGCCTTGCTGGCGGCCCTGCTGGCCGCCTCCGCAACCGCTCATGCAGCCACCCCGGCAGCCACCCCGGCCCAGCCGAACATCACCGCCCAGCAAGCTCAAATCAACAAGATCCTGGGCGAAATTTCGCAGAAGCGTATCGAAAGCCATATCCGCAAGCTGGTCAGCTTCGGCACCCGCCACACGATGTCGGAAACCGAATCCGAGACGCGCGGCATCGGCGCCGCGCGCCGCTGGATCAAGGCCGAGCTGGAGCGCTGCGGCGCCGGCACCCCGCTGCAGGTAGCCTTCGACAGCCACGTGGCCCCCGTATCGGCGCGCATCTCGAAGCCGACCGAGATCGTCAACGTGGTCGCGACCCTGCCGGGGACGCAGGCCGCCTCGAAGGACCGCATGTACGTGGTCAGCGGCCACTACGATTCGCGCGCGTCGGACGTGATGGATGCAACGTCGGACGCGCCGGGCGCCAACGACGACGCCTCGGGCACCGCCGCCATCATGGAACTGGCGTGCGTGATGGCCAAGTACAAGTTCGACGCCACGCTCGTGTTCATGGCCGTCGCGGCCGAGGAGCAGGGCCTGATCGGCGCGCGCCACTGGGCGACCCAGGCGCGCGAAAAGGGTTGGAACGTGGCCGGCATGTTCACCAACGACATCATCGGCAGCTCGCGTGGCGACGACGGCAAGGTCGACGATAAATCGGTGCGCCTGTTCGCCCAGAGCATCCCGGCGACCAAGGAAATGAGCGAGGCCGTGCGCCAGCTGGTGGCCACCGGCGGCGAGAACGATTCGATCTCGCGCCAGCTCGCGCGCCACACCAAGGAGCAGGGCGAGCGCTACGTGAAGGGCTTCAAGGTCAGCGTCATCCAGCGCCACGACCGCTACCTGCGCGGCGGCGACCACATGCCGTTCCTGGAACAGGGCTATGCGGCGCTGCGCTTCACCGAGCCGGCCGAGAACTTCGACCACCAGCACCAGGACCTGCGCACCGAAAACGGCAAGGTGTATGGCGACACCATCGACCACGTCGACTTCCGCTACGTTGCCAACGTAACCAAGGTGAATGGCGCCGCCATGGCCTCGCTGGCGCTGGCGCCATCCGCGCCGCAGGAAGTGAAGCTGCGCACCGCGGGTCTGACCAACGATTCGACCCTGGTGTGGAAGGCCAATGCCGAACCCGACCTGGCCGGCTACCGCCTGGTGTGGCGTGACACCACCAGCGCGAACTGGGAAGGTTCGAAGTGGGTCGGCAACGTGACGGAAGCGACCATCGACCTGTCGAAGGATAATGTGTTCTTCGGCGTGCAGGCGGTCGACAAGGATGGCAACGTCAGCCCGGCCACGTATCCCTTGCCGCTGCGCTAAACCAGCGTACGTCCTGCCTGTAAATTGACGGGGCGGGCATCGGTGGACAGGTCCACCGATGCCCGCCCCGACGCCGTCTTGCTTCTCGGATTAAAATGGCGCTTTGGTATCGCAAGGAATAGAGAAAGCAATGGCTTACAAGACCATCGAAGCCACGATCGGCAACACGCCGCTCGTGCAGCTGCAGCGCCTGCCTGGCGCCGACATCGCGGCCCGCAACAACATCATCCTGGGCAAGCTGGAAGGCAATAACCCGGCTGGATCGGTGAAGGACCGCGCCGCCATGTCGATGCTGCGCGGCGCCGAGCTGCGCGGCCAGATCAAGCCGGGCGACACGCTGATCGAAGCCACCAGCGGCAATACCGGCATCGCGCTGGCGATGGCGGCCGCGATCCTCGGCTACAAGATGATCCTCCTGATGCCGGACAACCTGTCGGTCGAGCGCCGCCAGAGCATGGCCGCGTATGGCGCGCAAATCATCCTGACGCCGAAGTCGGGCGGCATGGAGTATGCGCGCGACATGGCCGAGCAGATGCAGAAGGATGGCCAGGGCATCATCCTCGACCAGTTCGCCAACTTCGACAATCCACGCGCGCACTACGAGACCACCGGTCCCGAAATCTGGCGCGACACCGAAGGCCGCATCACGCACTTCGTCAGCGCCATGGGCACCACCGGGACCATCATGGGCGTGTCGCGCTACCTGAAGGAGCAGAACGAGGCCATCCGCATCGTCGGCGCCCAGCCCGAGGAAGGCTCGTCGATCCCGGGCATCCGCAAATGGCCCGAAGCCTATCTGCCGAAGATCTTTGAGGCGGCGCGCGTCGACCAGGTCGAGAGCGTGAATCAGGCGTCGGCCGAGCAGATGGCGCGCCGTCTGGCGGCCGAAGAAGGCATCTTCTGCGGCATCTCGGCCGCCGGCGCCTGCGAAGTGGCGCTGCGCATCGCCCAGACGGTGGAGAACGCGACCATCGTGTTCGTGGTGTGCGACCGCGGCGACCGCTATCTGTCGACCGGCGTGTTCCCGGCCTGAGGCCACTCGCCAATAAAAAGGCCGCCTGGATTGCAGGCGGCCTTGTTGTATCAGTCACTGGGACTGCATAGACCTTATCATTGGCGCATCGCCAACGTTAATCGGTCGTCCGCCAATGCGGCGGCTCGTACGCCCGCGCGGGCGTACGCACTACTCGTCCGGCGGCGCGCAAGGCGCCGCCCATCCCGTCAGGAGAGAAGCCAGGGCGCCAGCTGCCGCGCCCGCGACGACTCAGTCCTTCGAAGCAGGAACCGCGCCTTCTTTTGGCTTGAACTGCTTGTCGCTGATGCGGAACTTCGCACGGCGATCGCCCATCAGGTAGCGCAGGTCGCGGATCGACAGGTCGCTGACTTCGTGCATGCGGATCAGCAGCGAAGCGCCGACCGGCAGGCGGTGGTGGCGAATTTTCGAGATCACCGGCGGCGCGACTTCGAGTGCGCGCGACAGTGCTGCATCGTTCTTCAGGCGCAGGTTCTCGATCAGGGTATCGAGCAGGCGGTTCGGGTTGTACTGAAGCAGCTCATCGCCTTCCGAATCGCTGTTCATATCAATGCCGACTTGGTTAGTCATGATTCAAATTCCTATCTGGGGTTGAAACGGAGTCGCTGGCGGCGTTCGATTCCGGAAGTTTAATTTCGTAATTTTCTATTCAATTGTACAACTATTTTTATTCCGATACTCATGAGCAAGTCGGAATCATTTCTCTCACCTCGGATTTTGTTGTCTCATTGCAACAATAGCCGCAATGCAATTCTCTCACAAAGTCACTGGAGAAATATATTGTTTTTTATTTAATGACCAGTGTACGGGCATCCAGCATTTGATGCCGCACGGTACGATATTTGCTGACGAAATTGAAAGAAATAGGGGGGTATGTTGCCACCAGTGCCATTTTTGTCACGGACGCAACAATGTTGGCGGCAGATACCCCTGGGGGGTATGTAGGAGAATGCCTACGAACAACGGAAGGAGAAAGCGGGAAACCTGTTACAAAGGATTACAAAGTTTCCCGCCAGGAAAGAGTCAATCAGGCCTTGCCGCCCGCACCGCGCGACCCAGGTCGACGACCGACATGGCATAGAAATAACTGCGATTGTATTTAGTGATGGCATAGAAGTTATCGTTTGCCACCCAATACTCTGTTGCTTCTGCGCCATTTTGTAGGTCGATCAGGCCGTACAGGCGGTCGCCCGGCAGCGCCGCCGCCGTGACCACGCCAGCCGCGCGCAGCTCTTCGGGGCGCAGGGTCGCTTCCAAACCGCGCTCGATAAGCGGTTCCCAGGCGCGTGTCGGCGAGACGTTGGCCGCGAACACGGTCGGGCCGCGGTGCTCGGCATTCCAGCCATGCTGGACCAGGAAATTGGCCACGCTGCCGATCGCATCGGTCGCCGAACCGCGCAGGTCGACCCGGCCGTCGCTGTCGAAGTCGACGCCATACTTGAGAATATTGCTCGGCATGAACTGCGGCATCCCGACCGCGCCGGCGAACGAGCCCAGCAGCGAGAACGGATCGTAGCCGCGCTCGCGCGCCAGCACCAGGGTATTGGCCAGCTCCTCGCGGAAGAAGGCCTTGCGTGCGGCCTGGTTGGGCGCTTCCGGATAGGCGAAGGCGAGCGTGGTCAGGCTGTCCAGCACGCGGAACTTGCCGGTATCGCGGCCATAGATGGTCTCGATGCCGATGATGCCGACGATGATCTCGGCCGGCACGCCATAGGCGGCCTCGGCGCGCGCCAGGGCCTCGGCATTCTCGTTCCAGAAGCGCACGCCGGCGCGGATGCGGATCGGCTCGATGAAGCGCGCGCTGTAGGCTTGCCAGTTCTTCGGCTTGCCGGGCGGCGCCGGCTTGACCAGTTGCACGGCGCGGTCGATGAAACGGACCTGGCCGAACAGGGTATGCAGCGCCTCGCGGTCGAAACCGTGCTGCGTGACCATCTCTTCGATGAACTCGCGCACCGGCAACCACTCGACGAAGTTCACGTGTTCGGGGTCCTGGTCGGCCGCAAGCGTCATGGCGGCTTGCGTAGCGGTGGTCTGGGGAGCGGCGAGGGCATCGCCATGCGCGCCGGCGGCAAGCGCGAGCGCGGAAAACAGGATTGCGATCGATTTCATCTGACTTGCGACAATAAGCTCTTCAAGGTGGCGGTAAGCCGGGGATCGGTTGTCGGAGGCGCGTAGCGCCAGGCGCTGTAACGACGCAGGAATTCCTGCGCCGCCGCGCGCGATGGCGGCGCCAGTTCGGCGGCGGCGACCCGCGCCGCGTAGGCGCTCGGTCCTTCGTGCTGCGCGCGCGCCAGGCCCAGCTGGCCGAGACGCTTGCACAGGGTCGAGTATAGAGCATCGACCGGGTGGATTTCCCGGCGCCGGCGCAAAAAGACCAGGGAGGCGAGGCCAAGCGCAACAGACGTTAGCACAGCGATAAAAGGCCAGCCGGACAGCTTGCGCTGCAAGTCGCGCACGACGGCGCGCTGGCGCTCGGGCGTATAGTTGAGCACCCACTGGTTCCAGCCATTGTTGACGGCGCTGACGGCGTTGCGCAGCTGGGCCAGCCAGGCATTGGCGCCGCCCTGGAACGGATTCATGCCGCGCAGCGCCTCGATGCCGAACGGGGCCGGGCGCGGCACCGAGGCGTCCAGGCCGCGCCGCACGCGCTCGGGCGCCACCGCCGCGGTCGGGTCGACCCGCTGCCAGCCGATCCCCGCGATCCAGACTTCGGCCCAGGCATGGGCATCGGACTGGCGCACCGTCATGAAGCCGTCGAGCGGATTGATCTCGCCGCCCTGGTAGCCGGTCACCACGCGCGCCGGCACGCCGGCCGCGCGCATCAGGAACACGAAGGCGCCCGAATAGTGTTCGCAAAAGCCCGAGCGGGTGCCGTACAGGAATTCGTCGACCGTGTCCCGGCCCAGCAGCGGCGGCGCCAGCGTGTACTCGAACGGCTGCTCGCGGAACTGCGCCAGCACGGCCTCGACCCTTTGCACTGGATCGGGAAGCCGGCGCAGCGCCCGCCCGGCGGCCAGCGCGCGCTGGTTGAAGCCATACGGCAGCAGCAGCCAGCGGCGGGCGTCGTCCAGGGTCGGGCCGCCCTGGAGAACGAATTGCAGGTGCGAGCTGGCGCGATAGCGCACGCGGCTGGAGAGCGCGTCGCCGGCGGTCAGCTCGAACTGCGGCGACAGGCGCAATTCGTGGCCCGCCACCTGCGGCAGCTCGCCCGGCATCTCCAGCGTAAACACCCAGCGCGACTGCGAGGGCTCCAGCGTGACCTCGTAGTCGATCGGTTCGCCGTGCACCGCCAGGTGCAGGTCGCGGCCGGAGGCCTGGCTGGCGCCGCGCGACCAGGTCAGGCCGTCGAAGAAATCGAGCACCGGGCCGCGCCAGTAGAGCTGGGACTGCACCGGGGGCGGCGTCAGGAAGCGCACGCGAAAGGCGGGCTCCTCTGACAGGGCCAGGTTCGACATCTGGCCCGGCGCCATCGAATCCGACAGGCCCGAACTCGGGCCGCCGCCGTCGCCCGGCATGGTCCACAGCGGGCCGTGGATGCGCGGGAAGACCACGAACAGCACGATCGCGATCGGCAGGGCGAAGGCCAGCGTGCGGCCGGCCATCGCCAGGCGGGTGCGCAGCGGCGGCACGCTGCCTGCGAACTGGAACGACAGCTGGGTCGCAAGCAATAGCAGCACCGAGGCCACGGTCAGCAGGGCGGTGCCGATGCCCTGGGAATAGAAGAAGTTGGTCAGCACCAGGAAGAAGCACAGGAAGATCACGACGAACAGGTCGCGCCGCGCATGCATCTCGAGCATCTTGAAGGCGACCAGCAGCACCAGCATCGCCACTCCGGCATCCTTGCCGAGCAGGGTATCGTAGCTGAACTGCACGCCGGCCATCGCGGCCACCGCCACCGGCAGCAGCACCAGGGCCGGCGGCATGCGCTTGCCGCGCAGGGTGATCGCGGCGCGCCAGGCCAGGGTGGCGCCGCACAGCAGCGAGACCCAGAGCGGCAGGTGCAGGGTATGCGGCGCCAGCACCAGCACCGCGCTGCCCAGCAGCAGCAGGGTGTCGGCCTTGTCGCGGGTGAGCGGCGTTGCAAGCAGCTTCATGCCGCGCCCCCATTGTCGTTCTTGAGCTCATGCAGCGCCAGCGCGCGCAGGCAGGCCGCCTGGTGGGCCGCGCCCAGGGCGGCATCGAAGCGCAGCGCGCCGAGGCGGAAGGCATAGGGCAGGGCGCGGCTTTCCGCCTCCAGCACCCAGCGCGTCAGGCGCGACAGGCGCAGCTCGAGGTCGAGCGTGGCCGGCAAGGCATCGAAGTCGAGCACCAGCTCGTCGCCGCCACCGCCCTCGAAATGCTTGGACACCAGGGCGCCGCCGATGTTGGGATCGAGCCGGGCGATCTGGCGCCAGGCCAGCTGGCGCGGCGAATCGCCGGCCTGGTAATTGCGCACGCCGGCGAAATCGTCGTGGCCGGCGGCGCGCAGGCTGCTGCCGCTGCCCCCGCCCAGCGGCAGGCTCGGCGCGCCGTCCTCGGGACGCGGATAGACCAGGGCGCGCGCGGCGGGACGCCAGTAGCTCCAGGCGGTGAACAGGCCGAGTGGAAAGCGCGTCGACAGTTTTATCCGGGCCGGCGCTACCCAGCCGCGTTGGACGGTCGGCACCGACAGGGTCAGGATCGCGTGGGTGCCGGGCGCGATGTCGGCCACGTGGCGTGGTTCGGCGATATCGGAAAAATCGGCTCGGATGGCATAGCGCGCCAGGCGCGTGCGGTTGAAGACCTGCAGCTCGAACTGGACTTCCTGGCCGGCGAATACGGGCGCGACCCGGCCCTGCTGCAGGGCCAGGTGCGCCAGGTTGCGGTAGGTGGCGACCATGTCCACCAGCGCGCACGAGAGCGCGAGAAAGGTCAGGCCGAAGCCCAGGCCCAGCGCATAATTGATCGAGCCGATCAGCAGCACCGCCATCAGTACGGCGAAGCCCAGCCCCGCCCGGCTCGGCAAGATGAACACGCGGCGCTGCCTGAGCACCACCTCGCCGGCGTCCAGCTTGCCGGCGCGCGGCAGCCAGGCGCCGGTCGCGCGGCGCAGCCGCCCCCGCAGCCCCCAGACCTTCTGCCGCGCCTGCGCCATCAGACCGGGACCGCCTTCTGCAGCTGCAGCACCAGGTCGCGGCTGGCCAGCGCGGTGCCGTGGGCGGCGCGCAGGGGCCGCAGGCGGTGCGCGCAGACCGGCACCAGCACGGCCTGGATGTCTTCCGGGATCACGTGGTCGCGGCCTTCCAGCGCGGCCCAGGCGCGGCCGGCCTGGAGCAGGGAGATCGCGGCGCGCGGCGACAGGCCCTCGGCGAACAGGCCGTTCTGGCGCGACGCCTGGGCCAGCGCCTGCACATAGGTGACCAGGCTGTTTGATGCGTGGATCTCGCGCAGCTGGCACTGGGCCTGCGCCAATTCTTCGGGCAGCATGGCCGGTTGCAGTGTCTTGAGCATGCTGCGCCGGTCTTCGCCCATCAAGAGCGCGCGCTCGGCGGCGGCGTCCGGGTAGCCCAGGCTCAGGCACATCAGGAAGCGGTCGAGCTGCGATTCGGGCAGCGGGAACACGCCGACCTGGTTGGCCGGGTTCTGGGTCGCGATCACGAAGAAAGGCTCGGGCAGCGGCCGCGTGACGCCGTCGGCCGACACCTGGCGCTCTTCCATTGCCTCGAGCAGGCCGGACTGGGTCTTGGGCGTGGCGCGGTTGATCTCGTCGGCCAGCAGCACCTGGGTGAAGATGGGGCCGGGATGGAACACGAACTCGTTCTTGTCGCGCTCGTAGACCGAGATGCCGGCCACGTCGGCCGGCAGCAGGTCGCTGGTGAACTGGACCCGGTTGAAGCGCAGGCCGAGCGAGATCGCCAGCGCATGCGCCAGGGTGGTCTTGCCCACGCCCGGCAGGTCGTCCAGCAGCAGGTGGCCGCCGGCCAGCAGGCAGGTCAGGGCCAGGCGCACCTGCTGGTCCTTGCCGACCACGACTTCGTTGACCTGGCGTGCGACGGCGTGCAGTTTGTTGAACATGGATTTTCCGTGGGTTGGTCGATGCGTCGTTCGGTTGCGTCTGCGACGGGGGCGGCCGAGCGGGGCCGCGGCCTGCCGTGGTAGATTAGCGCCATTGGCAAGCTTCATGCCCTGGCAAGCGCCAGCCGTTCCAGGGGATTCTATGCGAGAACGGCGACACAGGGTGTGAATGGATGAGCATAGTCGGAGACGAGAGCACCATGAGTACAGCGATTTACAGCCACCCGGACTGCCTGCGGCATGAAATGGGCAGCTGGCACCCAGAATCCCCGGCCCGCCTGCAGGCGATCGACGACCAGCTGATCCTGGCCCGGCTGGACGGGCTGATCGAACAGCGCAGCGCGCCGCTGGCCGAGGTCGAGCAGGTGCTCCGCAATCACACGCAAGGGGCGCTGGCGCTGGTGCGCGACCACGTGCCGGCCACGCCCGGCGACTACTACCCGCTCGACGGCGACACATCGCTCTGTCATTACAGCTACCAGGCGGCGCTGCGCGCGGCCGGCGCCGCGGTGGCCGCCACCGACGACGTCATCAAGGGCAGCGTCTCGAACGCCTTCTGCTCGGTACGCCCGCCCGGCCACCACGCCACGCCGACCGAGCCGATGGGGTTCTGCCTGTTCAACAACGTCGCGATCGCGGCCCGCCACGCCCTCGACGCCCACGGTCTCGAGCGCGTGGCCATCGTCGATTTCGACGTCCACCACGGCAACGGCACCGCCGACGCCTTCCGCGACGAGCCGCGCGTATTGATGGCCAGCTTCTTCCAGCATCCGTTCTATCCCTACAGCGAGGTCGAGCCGGTCACGGCCAACCGCATCAATGTACCGGTGCCCGCGCGCTGCGACGGCGACGCGGTGCGCAAGCTGGTGCAGGAACACTGGCTGCCGGCCCTGCACGCCTTCAAGCCGCAGATGATCTTCATCTCGGCCGGCTTCGACGGCCACCGCGACGACGACATGGGCGGCATCGGCCTGGTGGAGGCCGACTATGCCTGGATCACGCGCCAGATCATGGCGGTGGCGAAGGAACACGCCGGCGGGCGCGTCGTCAGCTGCCTCGAAGGCGGCTACGACCTGTCGGCGCTGGGGCGCAGCGTGGTGGCGCACCTGAAGGTGATGGCCGACCTCGAGTAGGGCGTCGGTTCCGGTCGCGGAACTCAGCGGCTCCTCGCGCGCACTAACGCATATCCGGCCTTGGTCCGGCTTGCGTAGAGGAGACGAAGATGAACAAGAAGCAGACCCTGTGTGCGCTCTGCCTGCTCTCGGCTGCCGGCATCGCCGAAGCAGCCAATTACACCCTCTGGATCAACGGCCGCAACAGCGGCGGTACGCCCGGCAACTACGCCGACTTCCGCTACTGGGGGCCGGACACCACGCCCGCCGGCGTCAACAAGCAGGCCGTCAACTGGGATGGCTACAGCAGCATCGCTTCGCAGAGCGGGCGCGTGCGCGACGCGCTCGACTGCTTCTGCACCGGCCAGAACTGGTGCTATATCGCGGCCTACAGCGCGGGCGAGATGCTGCTGGGGTACACGTTGGCCAATTTCGGCGGCACCACGCGCGCGATCAAGAACGCCACGGCCAACGGGGACGGCGTCTGCGGCGACGCGGGCGGCGTGCAGGGCGGCTGGAACATCAAGTGGGTGAGGGTGGCGTCGGGCGCCTCGGGCGGCTCCGAACTGGCCAACGCCGGCGCCTGGACCACCTCCGAGCCCTTGGTGCAAGACCTGCGCACCGGCACGGCGCGCGCCATGTACAACCACAACGACACCCGCAATATCTGGTTCTACCGCTACGCCGGCGCGCGCGGCACCGTGTATTCCTTCCTGCTGCCGGGACAGGACGACGAGGTCGTGGCCTACCACAGCAGCGGCGGCGCGGCCGGCAACTCCGGCCGCACGCTCTGCAATCCGGGCGACTGGTTCTGCGACGACCTGCGCTATGGCACCGAGCCGAACCAGGGCGGCAGCGTCAAGTGGAGCTGGCACTCGGTCGCCTTCCGCGACGACCGCGAAGACTTCGACCACTACGGCGACGGCAACTGGGAGGGCATCATCGGGGTCGTGCGCCAGGCGATGGTCGATACCGCCAACTAGGGGATCGGCATGCGTTGGCGTTGGCCGGCCGCGGCGGGCGTGGCAGCCTGCATCGGCCTGGGGCTGGTCGTCCTGGTGGACGAAGGCGAGGCGGTGCCCGACGCGGCGCAGGCGCCGCCGTCCGCGCATCCCATCGCAGTTGCTCCGCCCGTCGCGCCCACGCTCGAAGACCGCGCCGCGCGCCGGCGCCGGCTGGTCGAACAGGTCCGCCTGACCGACCACACCTATTGCAGCTACCTGGCGCATTCGCGCTATCCGCACGAGTCGCGGCCGGCCGGCCACCATCCCGACCAGCTGTACCCGAACCAACCGCTGCTCGAGACCAATCCGATGCGGGCCGAGGGCGGCGACAGCCATCCCGACGTCCAGCTGCAGACCGCGCAGTCGCGGGTCTACCTGGCGGCGGGCGAGCAGGCCAATTTTTCGCTACGCGCGCTGGACGGGAGCGGCCAGCCGCTGCCGCTGGTCGTCACGCGTGCGCTGGCCCAGGGCATGACCTATGGGCCGAGCCGGCCGGCGCCGCGGGTCGCCGTGCCGTTCGCCGACCATGACGGCGCCTGGCGCGGGACACTGGCGCCTGCGGAGAACGCGCTGGCCGGGTTCCACGGCACCATCCGGCTCGAGGTTCGCTACCAGGCCGGCGGCCGCGAAGGTGTCGTGCTGTTCGACGTCATCTATTCGCCGCAGTCGCCGGCCACCTGGAGCGGTGCGCCGCGCGAGGCGGTCGAGGGCGGCGCGCTGCAGTTCGCGCTGCCGCTTGACGTGCGCCTGCCCGGACGCTACGTGGTCACCGCCCGCGTCGACGATGCGGCCGGCCGGCCGTTCGCGCTGGCCACCTTCAACGAGGTGCTGGGGCAAGGGGCGCAGCAGGTGCTGCTCAGGGTGCACGGCAAGCTGCTGCACGACGGCACGCCGCGCCTGCCCTTGACGCTCCGCGACGTCGAGGGCTATCTGCTGCGCGAGAATCTCGACCCCGACCGCCTGCTGTTGCCGCGCCTGGAGGGAAAGGTGTTTGCCAGCCGCACCCGTTCGCTGGACGGCGTGCCGGATGTCGAATGGCAGAGCGAGGAACGCAGCCGCTACCTGGCCGAGTATGCGAAGGACCGCGCCGCGGCCCGTGCGCGGCTGGCGCGCTTCGATCCGCAGGCGACCTTGCCGCCGGCCGACTGCGGACAGGATCAGTAAGGAAGCAGGGGCAACTGCTCGACCATCGCCGACACCACGATGGCGCAGCACAGCATCAGCACGCCATACCAGCGTGCCAGCGACCGTTTCAGTTTTTCCCTTACGCGCATTCCCATCTCCGTCTTGTGCAGGCAAGAGGGCAGTGTGCGCGCGGAATATGTCATCAGTGTTGCAATAGCTCAACGATGTGCGCGATGGAAAGAGGCCTTGTGGCTGCGCCGCTACGTTTGTGTCGACGCTCAGCGTAAAATAGCGCCTTGGACGAAAGATTAAGAGAGCAATAGTATGTCGATTCAATGGTTCCCTGGCCACATGAACGCGGCCAAGCGGGAAGCGGCCGAGCAGATGGAAAACATCGATCTGGTGATCGAGGTCCTCGATGCGCGCCTGCCCGAGGCGAGCTGCAACCCGCTGGTGGAAGAGCTGCGCAAGTTCCGCCAGCGTCCCTGCCTGAAGGTCCTGAACAAGATCGACCTGGCCGACCCGAACGCGACCGCCGCCTGGAAAGCCTATTACGATGCCCAGGATGGCGTGACCGCCTATCCGATGACGACCAAGAAGCCGGCCGACGTTGCCCGCATCCCGGACCTGGCCCTGTCGCTGGCCCCGCACCGCGGCGTGCCGACCAAGCCGCTGCGCATCATGATCATGGGCATCCCGAACGTCGGCAAATCGACGCTGATGAACGCGCTGCTGAAAAAGCGCGTGGCCAAGGTGGGCGACGAGCCGGCCGTGACCAAGACCCAGCAGCGCCTGTACCTGAACAAGAACGTGGTGCTGGTCGACACCCCCGGCATGCTGTGGCCAAAGATCGCCATGGCCAGCGACGGCCTGATGCTGGCCGCCAGCCACGCGATCGGCACCAATGCGCTGGTCGAGGAAGAAGTGGCCGAATACCTGGGCGAGCTGCTGCTGCAGCGCTATCCGCAGCTGCTCACGGCGCGCTATGGCTTCAAGACCGAGGGGATGGACGGCGTGGCCGTGATCGAGGGCGTGGCCCAGCGCCGGGGTTTTCGCGTGCGCGGCGGCGACTTCGATTACGAGAAAGCTGCACATACCCTGTTGCAGGATTACCGCCAGGGCGCGCTGGGCCGCATCAGCCTCGAGACGCCGGAATCGCGCGCGGCCAGCCTGGCCCAGCATGAGGCCGAGATGGCCGAGAAGGCCCGTATCGCGGCCGAGAAGGCCGCCGCGAAAGCCGAAGAAGCGGCGCGCGGCAAGCGCGGGACGTAATTAGTCAGGTTCGTGACCCACGTAGGGTGGACGGCTTGCCGTCCACGCGTCCAACTCACGCCGGCGCGGCCCCGAACCTGAAACTCGACACCGTCAAATTCCCCATGAACGCGTCTTCATGATAGACGCAGGCCGCGGCTTCCCGCTCGGCCGCCCCCAGCGCCACCATCAGCGGGATCAGGTGTTCCTCACGCGGATGCGCCGCCCGCGCCATCGGCGCCGTATCCCAACGCAGCAAGGCCTGTTCGCGTTCAGCTGGATCGAGATCGAGCAAGGTGCGCTGCAGCCAGCCGTCGAAGGCTTGCGAGGCCTCGCGTCCATTCGGCCCGAACTGGCGCAGGTTGTGATACGACAGCCCGCTGCCGATGATCAGGATGCCCTCGTCGCGCAGCGGCGCGAGCGCGCGGCCCGCCGCCAGGTGGGTGGCCGGATCCAGGTCGCGCCGGATCGACAGCTGCACCACCGGCATGCGCGCTTCCGGATAGACCGGGTACAGCATCGAGAACGTGCCATGGTCGAATCCGCGTTCGGCATCCAGCGCGGCCGGGTGGCCCGCGGCCTCGAGCAGGTCGGCCACGCGCCGCGCCAGCGCAGGCTCGCCCGGGGCCGGGTACTTCACCTGGTAGGTATGCGGCGGGAAGCCGCCATAGTCGTAGATCATGCCTGGCGCCGTGCCCGACGACACCATGAACTGCGGCGTCTCCCAGTGGGCGGTCACGACCAGCACCGCGCGCACCGTCTCTCCAGCCTCGGCGCGGAGTGCGGCCAGCGAGTCCGCCAACTGGTCGTAGGCCGAACCGTATTGCTCGCGCATCCACGGCCAGGGGCCGCCGCCATGCGAGACGAAATAGGTGGGCAAGGTGGGTAAGCGCGCCATGATCGCTCCTGTCGGGCATTGAAACGGTCATGTTAGCCCAAGCGGCGAGAGCTTGCCGGCGGCCGGGCAGGTCGCACCTTGTCAAGGTATAATCGCCCCGTTTTGGTGCTCTCGCGCGCATCCTGGTGCGCGAAGTTAAACGGGAAACACGACATGGCCGCGCCGCGCGCCGTCATGGAAGTGTGCTGCCCCCGCAACGGTCAACAAGCGCCGCGCCCCCATTCAAGAGGCGTGGCGGGCGGTCTCGACAACCACTGTGCCAGTGTACATCCTGCGCAGGAAGGTGAGGCCGTCATGCTTGCCAGCCCGGATACCGGCCAAAGCAGGTGGAAGCGCCAGGCGCTTCTAGTTGACTCCGGGCTGCGGGGAAGCAGGCCGGTGCCTTTTATCGAGAACACATTCATCATGATTTTTGCTGCCGCACCGCGCCGCGCGCCACTCGCACTGGCTTGCGCATCCGCCCTGTTCGCCCTCGCCACCCCGGCGATCGCCCAGGATAACTTGCCGTCCGTCGTCATCACCGGCCCGCGCTTCCCGGCCCAGGCCACGCCGATCGGCGCGACCGTCATCACCGCCGAGCAGATCCGCAGCGCCGGCGCCACCGACGTGAACGGGGCGATCCGCAAGATCGGCGGCGTGTTCGGCCGCCAGAGCCTGGACGGCTCGCCCGACTTCGGCCTCGACCTGCGCGGCTTCGGCACCAACAGCGCCCAGAACACGGTGGTGCTGGTCGACGGCGTGCGCCTGAACGAGAACGAGCTGGCGCACACCGTGCTGTCGACCATTCCCGTGGACACGGTCGAGCGCATCGAGATCACGCGCGGCGGCAGCAGCGTGCTGTATGGCGACGGCGCCACCGGCGGCGTGATCAACATCGTTACCCGCCGCGGCGCCGGCGCGGGAACGCACGGTTCGCTGTTCGCCGAAGCCGGCCGCTTCGACCACCGTGACCTGCGCGCCTCGGTCACCCACGGCGCCGGTCCATGGTCGTTCGACGCCGCAGTAAGCGACCGTAGCACGGATAACTACCGCGACAACAACAAGTACGAACAGACCAGCTTCAGTGGCGGCGTGCAGTATGCCTACGCCCCGAACGGCCGCGCCGGCCTGCGTTTCGAAAGTTCGCGTTCCGATTCGCGCCTGCCGGGTTCGCTGACGGAAGAGCAGTTCCTGACCATTCCGACCCAGAGCAATACGCCGAACGATTTCGGCTCGCTCGACACCGACCGCGTGACTGCCTTCGTCGAGCACCGCATCGGCGCGTTCGAGCTGGCGGCCGAACTGTCGCACCGGGAGCGCGAGGTCGCCTCCACCTATATCTCTCCCCAATTTGGCACGACTGCTTCGCGCTACGAGGCCGAGCAGACCCAGTTCTCGCCGCGCCTGCGCCATACCCTCGACCTCGGCGACAAGCGCAACGAATTCGTCACCGGCATCGACCTGATCCGCTGGGACCGCAAGGTCACGTCGACCTACTCGGCCGGCGACGCGCGCCAGGACTCGAAAGCCTTCTACCTGCGCGACGAACTGCGCTGGAATGCGCCGCACAACGCCCGCCTGGCGGTCGGCGGCCGCCATGAGCGCTTCGAGAAGGACTACAGCGACCCGCTGGCGTTCCCGCCAGTCCTGGGCGAGCACCGCAAGCAGTCGCTCAACGCCTGGACCGTGGAAGGCAGCATCGACGTGATGCCGCTCGTGACCGTGTTCGCCAAGGCCGGCCGCAGCTACCGCATCGCCAACATCGACGAGAACTCCTACCGTTCGACCCTGGACGTGCTGGAGCCGCAAACCTCGCGCGACCTGGAACTGGGTGTCAGTGCCGGCCTTGATGCGCGGAAGGTGACTGCGCGTGTGTTCCGCCACCGCCTGACGAACGAGATCTTCTACGACCCGACCATCGGCTTTGGCGCCAACACCAACCTCGATCCAACCCGCCGCCAGGGCGTGGAGCTCGAAGGGCAGGCCGTGTTCGCCGACGCCTGGCGCCTGACCGGCGCGTGGCAGTACGTGCAGGCCGAGTTCCGCGACGGCCTGAACGCCGGCCGCGAGATGGTGCTGGTGCCGAAGCACGTCGTCACCGCGCGCCTGGCCTGGACGCCGGGCGACGGCCAGACCGCCGACATCGGCGCCCAATGGGTCGACAGCCAGCGCTACGGCAACGATTTCACCAATGGCTGCAGCACCCGCATCCCGTCGTTCACCACGATCGACGCCCGCTATGCGCGCCGCTTCGGCCCGTGGGAGGTGGCGGTGTCGGGCCTGAACCTGGCCGACCGCCAGTACTACAGCCAGGCCTTCAGCTGCCGTGACGGCATCTATCCGAGCGATGGCCGCCAGCTGAAACTGTCGCTGCGCTTCGACTTCTGAGGCCATGAAGTCCGCGCTGGCGGCCGTGCTGGCCGCAACGTCAGTCAATGCGCTGGCGGCGATCGCCGTCGTCGACGACGCCGGGCGCACGGTCACGCTGGCGCGGCCGGCGCAGCGGGTGATCTCGCTGGCGCCCCACGTCACCGAGCTGCTGTTCGCGGCCGGCGGCGGGGCGCGCGTGGTCGGCGCCGTGGACTACAGCGACTATCCGGAGGCGGCGAAAAAGCTGCCCCAGGTCGGCAGCTTCAACAAGATCGATGTCGAGCGCGTGCTGGCGCTGAAGCCCGACCTGCTGGTGGTCTGGCAGAGCGGCAACCGGACGCGCCAGCTCGAGCAGCTGTCGCGGCTGGGAATTCCCGTCTATTACAGCGAGCCGAGCCGGCTGGAGCAGGTCGGCGACAGCCTGCTGCGCCTGGGCCGGCTGCTCGGCACCGAGCCCGCGGCCCGGCGGGCTGCGCACGACTACGGGTCGCGCATCGCCGCGCTCAGGACGCGCTACGCCGGGCGTCCGCAGGTAGGCGTGTTCTACCAGGTCTGGGACCGCCCGCTGTACACCCTCAACGATGACCATATCGCCAGCGACATCCTGCGCCTGTGCGGCGGCCGGAACCTGTTCGGCGCCCTGAAGACGATCGCGCCCGAGGTCGGACGCGAGGCGGTGATCGAAGCCGATCCCGAAGTCATCCTGGTCGGCAAGCGCGACGATCCCAAGGATCCCGGCTGGAAGATCTGGCAACCCTACAAGGGCATGACGGCGGTCAAGCGCGGCAACCTGTTCGAGATTGATGGCGACCTGACCAGCCGGGCAGGGCCGCGCACGGCCGAGGGCGCCGCCCGCGTCTGCGCGCTGCTCGAAGAAGCGCGCGGGCGCCGGCCTTGACTATTCACGACGGAGGCGTAGATTGAAAGTCACCAGACCCTTGTTTCAGCCGTAAGCAAATGCAAAAAATCGTGCTCCTGGGACAGGGGAACCGCAAAAAGTGGTAATCTCGCGGTCGTTCGTTCATTCTTTTGGAAGGATTTTATGCGCACCCTGCGTTTCGCCCTCGTTGCCGCTGCCCTGGTCGCCGGTTTCGCCAATGCCTCGCCGACCAATCCTCAGGTTGGCGCCGAATACACCGTGCTCGCGAACCCGCAGCCGACCCAGACGGTCGGCAAGAAGGTGGAAGTGGTCGAATTCTTCGCCTACCACTGCGGCGCCTGCAACGCGTTCGAGCCGACCCTGGTGAACTGGACCAAGAAGCAGGGTGACAACATCGTGATGCGCCGCATCCCGCTGCCGTTCCAGGGCGCCAGCGATCCCGAAGCCCGCCTGTTCCTGACGCTCGACGCCATGGGCAAGCTGGAGGAGTATCATCATCGCGTGTTCCGCGCCGTGCACGTCGAGCGCAAGCGCCTGATGAAGGACGACGACATCATCGCCTGGGCCACGTCGAACGGCCTCGACAAGGCTAAATTCATGGAAGCGTGGAACTCGTTCGGCGTGCAGACCAAGCTCAAGCGCCTGCCGCAGATCGCCGAAGCGTACAAGGCCAGCAGCACCCCGACCGTCGTCATCGACGGCAAATACGTCGTGTCGCCGGCAACGGTGGCGCAATCCAACAAGATCCAGGACATGGGCCAGCTGATGACGGCGACCGGCCAGGTCCTCGATGCACTGGTGGCGAAGGCAGCCAAGGAAAAATGACCGATAAAGTCGAAGGCGAGATCCTCAAGATTTACGAAGGGTCCCGGCCCAAAGAGGAAAACTTGTTCGAGACCAGTAACGTGAATCACCTCGCGTGGACGCTTGCGCTGATCTTCGTCCTGACCACCGTCTGGTTCGGCATTGCGCTCGTCCATGCCGAAAACCAGCGCCATGCGATGGCCTCGAACCTCTGTCCTGATCAAGTGTTCAAGGAGGGGTTCGACCAGAAGTGCCTGCTGACCGTGCGTTCGCGCGATCACTGGTGGGAGCATCTCTGGTACGGCGTGACGCATGTGCGCTCGCACCCCGATCACGACGGCCGCATCGATACCCGCAAGTAATCCAACACGGCGTCCCCTGCGGACGCCGTTGTCTTATTCAGCTATCCGCGGCGTGACCGCGTACGCGCAGCGCCGCGCACCGCTCAGCTGGTGCTCGATCCGTACCACCTTCACGTCCGGGCCCAGCACCCGCTCGAACACTCCCAGCTCCGAACGACAGAAATCCTGGCACGTCGCCGCCGCCGCGCAGATCGGACAATGGTGTTCGACCAGCAGGACGCCGCCATCGTCCTGCGGCTGCGCCTCGGCCATATAGCCTTCTTCGTCGCGTACCCGGGCCAGGGCTTCCACCCGGCGCGCCAGCGGCGCGTCCGGCGCCACCTCATCGAGCCGGCTGCGGTACAGGGCTTCGCTGGCCTGCTCGCGGGCGGCGATCAGGCGTTCCATGGCTGCCGGCCCGAACAGCGCCTGCACCTGTCCAATCAGGTCGACCGTCAGCTCCGCATGGCGGTCGGGAAAGCGGGCATGGCCGGCCTCGCTCAAACTCCAGCGCCGCACCGGGCGGCCGACCTTGCCGCTGCTGTCATGGCTGTCCACCAGCCCCTTGTCTTGCGCCTGGTCCAGGTGGCGGCGCACGCCCATCGACGTCAGTCCCAGCCCATCGGCCAGGGCCTGCGCGGTCTGCGGTCCGCGCATCTTGAGCTGCAACAGGATGCGGTCCGGCGTGTTCATGCGTTCTCCAGGTGGGGATGCGGACTGCGCGCGCTCCAGCGGCGCAGACCCACCGAGGCCCAGACGGCGAGCAGGCCGCCGACGACCAGCACCAGGCGGGTATCGACCAGGGTCAACACGGCGCCGGCCAGCGCCATCAGGATATTCGCCAGGCAGAAGATGGTCGACAGCAGGGCCATCACCGAGCCCTGGCCGTGCGGCGCGAACTCGTCCGCCGCCCAGGTCTGCAGCGCGGTGTTGTAGAAGGCGTGCGGTGCGCCGAACAGGAGGATGCCGGCGATGCCGATCCACAGGTTGCCGAAGCCCACGCACAGCACGGCGGCGGCCGCCGCGGCCGCATACCAGCCGGCGCGCAGCCGTCCCTCGACCCGGCTGGCATGGCCGGCGAACAGTGCGGCCATGGTCATCAGCGCGCACATGCCCATATTAACGATGGCGATCTGGCGCGCATCGTAGCCGCCCACGTCCACCAGCCACAGCGGAAAGAACTCGTACAGCGACGCGACGCCGCAGCAATAGGCAAGGTGCACCGTGAACAGGGTGCGCAGCGGCGGATGGCGCAGCAGGGTGAGGGCGTGGCGCTCGCGCGCGACCGTCCACCAGCGCTGCCGCTGCAGGTGGGCTTGGGCGGGCGTGGCCGGGATCGAGACCAGCACGCCCAGCGTGCCGAGCAGCAGTGCGCCGGCGGCGATGTAGAAGGGTACCGCCGGCCCGAGCGCCATGGTGAAGCCGGCCAGCATTGGGCCGACCAGCCAGCCCAGGTTGAACGAACCGTTGAGCCACGACAGCGCGTGGTTGCGGAGCGGCCCCTTGATGCGCTCGATGACCAGCGCCCGCATCACCGCGCCATTGCCCTCCAACAGACCGGTAAAGAAGCGCGCCGCCAGGAACAGTGGATAGGATTCCATCACCATCGCCACCGCCGTCAGCAGGTGGCCGAGCGCGGCGCCGGCGGTGGTCATGAGCAGGGCGCGGCGCCGGCCGAAGCCGTCCGACAGCGGACCCAGTATCGCACTGCCGATCAGCAGGCCGACCGGGTTGATCATGAGCGCGATCCCCAGCAGCAGCTTGGGCGGCAGGCCGAGGAAGCTGTTCAGTCCATTGACATTGCCGTCGGCGAACAGCGGCGCCAGCATCGGGTAGGGGAGGGAGGCGCCGACGGTGGACAACAGGCCCAGGCCGCACAGGGTGCCGATCAGCAGGCGTTCGTTCATGGCAATGATGAAATTGGCAACCCGCCCAGCTTACGCCCGGCTCGACAATAAGTAAACGAATTCGTTTATTTATCTGTCCGGGCGTCCGGCAGGGTGATGACGAAGCGCGCGCCGCCCAGCTTCGATGTCTCGACCTGCAGGCTCCCGCCATGCAACACCACGGCCTTCTGCGCGATCGACAGGCCGAGCCCGAAGCCGCCGGTGGCGCGGTCGCGGCTGCGGTCGAGGCGGTAGAACGGGTTGAAGATCCTGTCGCGCTCGTCAAGGGGGATGCCGGGGCCGTCGTCGTCGACCGCGATCTCGACGCCATCGGGCGTTCTCTGCGCCGACAGCACGATCCGTCCCTGCGCATACTTCTGGGCGTTGCGCAGCAGATTGCCGACCGCACGCGCCAGCAGGCGCGCATCGACCTCGATCGTGCCCAGCCCGTCCGCCAGCTCGCAGGCCACCTGTTGCAGCGAGGGCGGCAGGGTGGCGCAGCAGTCGCGCAGCAGGACGTCCAGGTCGACCGGGGCGCGCTGCAGGGTGCGCGCGCTGTCGAGCTTGCTCATATCGAGCAGCTCCTTGACCAGGTTGTTCAGTTCGGACAGGTCGCCCTCCATCGCGGCGATGCGGCGGCTCAGCTCGGGATCCCTGGCCTTGGCGTCGAGCAGCTCGAGCGCGAATTCCAGTCGCGCGATCGGCGTGCGCAGTTCGTGCGACACCGAGTGCAGCAGGCTGCGCTGCGATTCCATCAAGTCCTCGATGCGGCCGGCCATGTGGTTGATCCGTTCCGCCAGCGGATAGACGGCGTCGGACGGTTTCAACCGGGCGCGCACCGACAGCTTGCCGGCCCCGAATTCGTCCGCCATGCGCGACAGCGACTGCAAGCCCTGCCAGTGCGAACGCGACCACAGCGCGATCGGCAGCAGCAGGGCGATGGCGACGATCACGTAGCGCAGCAGCTCCATCTTGAGCGCCTGCCCGATATCGATCGGCAAGTCGTGGGCGTGCAAGACTTCGTCCTGGCTGCCGATATAGCGTTCGCCGTCCAGGTCGACCCGCCGGTACAAGGATTTGCCGGCCACGTCGATCACGATGTTTCCCCGTTCGAGCTCGGCGCGCTGGCCGGCGCCGAGGGCGTCCAGCGCCTGGGCCAGGGGCATCAGGTCGTAGCGCACGTCGGACACTTCGCGCACATTGTTCAGGCGGCTCAGCCATTCGTCGCCGGGCGCCTGGTCCACGTATTGTTCGAGCAGGAAGATCTGGGCCGCTGCCTGGCGCCGCGCGATGTCGTCCAGAGGGTCGCCGAACAGGCGCGCGAACGCGAAATAGATGACGAAGGTGGCAGCCGTGATCGACAGCATGACGAGCACGAAGAAGCGGAAGAATATCCGGTTCACGGGCGCGTCCTGGGTAACTGTCGGTCTGGCGGTGGTGCCGGCTGCATGGTTTCTCCTCGGGCACGAATTGTACAGGCGCAATGGTGGTACCGGTAATCCAAAGGAGAGAGCAGACAGCGCGGCTTACAAATTGACGACAATTGGCCGACATCTGGAGGGTGCATGACAGGAGGCCGAACGATTACCATCTTTCCCATCATCAGGTTTTCCGTTTGCCCACCTGATGCGCCAGCAATGGAATATCGGTGGGTTTTTTTATTCAGCAGGAAGCGACCCGGAGCGGGCCGCGCCTCGACCATAAGGAAGCGCTTATGAGCATGGTGCGAGCGAGCAACATCGTCGAGCCCGGCGCCGCGCCGGTCGGTTCCAAAGCGCCAGCGCGGCGCACAGCACGGTTCCCTGGCCTGACCGCGGATGCAACCCCAACGGGAATGCGGCGCTTGTCATAATGGGATGGGAGAGCGAAGCTTGCTCGACGTAAAATATCGACAAACGAACTCTCCGAGTACTTTCACGATGAAACCATTCTTCGCCCTGGCCCTGGCGGCTGCGAGCACCGCAGCAAGTGCGCAGACGCCGGCCACCAACCCGATGCCCGACGGCAGCCGCGACATGTACGCAGGGCTGGGCGCCGTCTCGCGGCCGCGTTACGAAGGGGCGGACAGCCAAAAGGTTTCAGCCTTGCCGGTGCTCCAGGTCCAATGGAGCAACGGCCTTTTTATTTCCGGCATGAGCGCGGGGATGCATCTGTCCAACCGTCCCACGGTCGAGTATGGTCCGCTGCTGTCGGTCCACCCGAACCGTGACGAGTCCGGCACGGGCCGCATCGTCGATGGCGTTGGCGTATCGACCTCGCCGCTGCACTTTGCACGGACCGGGAACCGTCTGGCGGGCATGGAAGACGTGAGCACCCGGCTCGAAGGCGGTTTTTTCTTCAATTACTATCTGGCGCCGGAATGGCGGCTGACCAGCAGCGTGCTGTTTGGCGCAGGCAACGACCGCGATGGCGCACGCATGGAGCTGGGCGTGCAGCGCCTGGCCGTGCAGCTCGCGCCGCAGCACACGATCTCGTTCAATGCCGGCGCAACGATCGTCAACGCCGACTACAGCCGCGCCTATTTCGGCGTGACCGGCCAGGAATCCTGGCAAAGCGGCAATCCGCCCTATCGCCCGGGCGGCGGCCTCAAGGATGTCCGCGCCGGCGTGCGCTGGAACTGGGCGCTGAGCCCCTCCTGGATGCTGGTCACCAATGTCCAGGCCACGCGCCTGGTCGGCAGCGTCCGCAATAGCCCGCTCGTCGAGCGGCCCACCAACGTGACGGTTTCGGCCGCCTTCGCCTACCGGTTTTGATGATGCGACGCGCACACCTCACCGCCTGCGTGACCTTGCTGCTGACGGCCGGACTGGCCGTGGCGCAGCCGCGCGCCGGGGAATGGGTGAACTATCGTGACGCCTACCGCGCGATGGTGCTGTTTGACAAATACGGTGGCCCCAAGAATCTGTTGAACAACCATTTGCAGGTGCTGCCGCGCGACAAGGGCGTGCTGCAACCGGGCGCGCAACTGCTCATGCAGGGCAAGAGCGTCCGGACCAGCCTGGCGCTGGATCCGCTCGGCCGCGCCGTGCTGCCGCTGCTCAAGGCGGCCTATGACGAGAACGCGGTGTTGACGCCGAACCGGCCGCTGGGCGGCTTCACGGTCAAGCCGCGGGTCTCGCTGGCGCTGCGCGCCGATGGCGCCTACGAGGTGGCCGACCTGCGCGCGGCCTGCGAGCAGGCGCTCGGCTTCGCCCGCTATGCCGACAATTCGGCGCGCGGCCGCCAATGCGTCGGCGTGCGCCTGGTGTTCCCGAAAGAAGGCGAGGCGGCGGACGTGCGGGTGCGCGCGGGCGGCGCCGAACAGGCGCTGGCGCCTTCGCGCGGGGCTGCCTTCGCGGGCGACGCCGACGACGACTTCCCGGTCGTGACCTACCGCTTCGGCGCGCAGCCGGCGGGCCAGGTCGTCACCTACAACGCGCCGCTCGCGATCGTGCCGCTGTTCGAATAAGACAGCGCGAAAAAAAACCTGCGATACCGCAGGTTTCATGGGTGGGTCTTCAATTCCAGGCAGAGGGCGAGAACAGGTAACCTTCGCCCCACACCGTCTTGATCTTTTCCGATTCCGCATCGTCGAACTTGCGGCGCAGCTTCGAGATGCAGTTGTCGATGCTGCGGTCGAGGCCGTCGAACTCGATGCCGCGCATCTTCTTGAGCAGGGCGTCGCGCGAGAGCACGCGTCCGGCCGCCTCGGCCAGCACCAGCAGCAGCTTGTACTCGGTATTCGACAGCACGCAGGGCTGGCCGCGCCAGACCACGCTGCGGTCGGAGGTGACGATGCGCAGGGCGCCGAACTGCAGCACGCGCGCATCGACGCCCGACTTGGCCTGGGTGCGGCGCATCAGCGCGCGCAGGCGCGCCAGCAGGACGCGCGGCTGGACCGGCTTGTTGACGAAGTCGTCGGCGCCTTGCTCGAGGCCGGATACTTCGTCATAGGAGTCTTCGCGCGCGGTGAGGATGAGGATCGGCACGTCGGACTGGTCGCGAATCTGGCGGCACACGACCATGCCGTCCAGGCCCGGCAGCATAAGGTCGAGGATCACGACGTCGGGCGCCAGTTCCTTGAAACGGTCGAGCGCCGCATCGCCGCGCGTGACCAGTTCGACCGCGAATTCATAGCCGGACAGGTATTCGGTGACGAGCTCGGCCAGCCGCGCATCGTCTTCCACCAACATCACTCGGTACATACAATTTTCTCCTCCGTCCGGCATTGTATAAGACCAAGTCTCCAATTAACACATCCTCCAGACATAGAAGACAGTTAATTACAGTTTGACGACAATTGGAAGGGATTGCGGCTTGCCGGGACGATCACGAGCGTGGCCATCATGCCAACTTGCGGCGGGGTGTGACGTTGCAGATGTCCGGCTCCATCCATCCGGGATTTCCTAAAAACGGACTGATCGATGTCAAACGGGCGCGATCGAACGGCGGTTAAAAAGGTGATCTTTCTATTTTGATCATCCGAAGGACACGCAGTGACGACCGCACCGCATGACGCGCAGTTCGACATCCATCCCGGCTCGGGCGATCCGCACGGCGGCTGGCTGCCCCGATACGGCAGCGCCGGCATGCGGACGTATATCGAGCGCGTGCTGGGCGCCGGAAGAACGGCGCTGGCGCCATCGGTGCAGGCGCTGGCCACCTATATCGAGAACACCGAAGACGTCCGCCGCCTTGCCAACAAAGCCTGCGCGGAATGCCTGGCCAGCGTCGGTACGCATGCGCCGCGCATCGAGGACGTTGGCGCCTTGCTGCATGGTTTCAACACGATCCTCACCCATGCGCCGGGCTTCATCGACGGTGAATTGATCGGCCTGCCGTTTGCCGCCTTCATGGCGGATCTCGGCCGGACCGCGAGCGGCGCCGCCTTGTTCGGGCATCCAACCATCAAGCTCCTGACGTCGAACATCCTGAACGACTGGCATGCCTTCCTGGACAGCCCGGCCTCGAACGCGGGCTTTCGTGTCGATGGCGAACAGTGGCTGTCGGCGGCGGCGAAGGAGCGCTACCGCTTCTCCTTGTGGCGCAAGGATGCCGGCACGCCGCCCTACTGGAACAGCTGGAATGCCTTCCTGACCCGACCCTTCGACGATCCCGCGCGGGCACGTCCCGTCGCCGATCCGGATTCGAACCGGACCGTCGCCTGCCCGACCGATGGCGCGCCGGTACGCGAGGACGCATTCCGGTTCGGGGGCAGGCATTGCACGCTGGCCGATCTCCTCGCAACGAGCGTGCCGCAGCAGCAGGCGCTGGTCGACTATTACCGGCTGGTCGACCTGTTCGAGGGCGGCCGCGTGTTCCAGACCAAGCTCGGGCCCTATGACTTCCAGCGCTGGTGGGCGCCAGTGCATGGCGAAGTGCTGTTCGACCCGTTCACCATTCCCGGCGGCTTCGCCAGCGGGGTGATCGTGATCAGGACCGCCGACCATGGCCATGTGTGCTGCATCCCGCTGGGCACGAGCGCGGCGTCCGGCATTGTGTTCGATCCGGCCATGCGGCGCGGCGCGCTGGTGCGCAAGGGCCAGGAAATGGGGATGTTCAGCGGCGGCGGTGCGTCGTTCGCGCTTTTTTTCGAGAAGCTGCCCGGCAAGGAGCTGATCTTCCTGAATGCCGACGGCGTGCGCTGTTCGCAGGGTTCGCTTTCGATCGGTGCGCAGATCGGCGCCTGGTACGTCAGGAAGTAGTAGCCGGGCGCCCCGAATATTGGATTCAATTAATAAATATTTCTCAATATAAACTCCTATCGAGTGTTGCTTGAAAATAATTGTCTATACAGAAAAATATCTGTAATAATCCAATCACTTTCTGCCGATAACGTAAGGTTTCGATCAGAAAAATGGATGCCTGGCCGGCGCAGGTGCCGGTAGCGCATCTTTTGCTACTGCCTACAACATACTGCTCGGCGGCCAAATGTTCATCCGACACCTTCCAACTACCCGGAACGGATCAGCGGCAGGCTGCCCAGTCGACCATCATTTCTCCATCAACGATCGCCTGCATCTCGCACGGCGCACGCGATGTCACGCAGCGCGGCTTGTCCCGCGTCAGTCCGGCGGGTGCACCACATGCCAAGCCATTGACTGCCGGTTCTCAAAAATCTCAAAACATAACCGCGGTCAATGATTCTCGAAATCGGCTCCAGCAACATCATCTCACTTTCACTGTTTTGATTAACCCCGATGCAACGGCGCCTCCCGGGCGCTGAAGTGAAAGCAGGGAACGCAATACCTTTGCGGTCGTCCAGGCAGCAATCTTGCACAAAGAGGAGAGCGGCAATAGCGCACATTCAAAATCCGGAGAGCACTGTTGGAGAACTGTATTGAGCGGCTGTCTCGCCTGGTGGGCAGTTCGGCCGCCAGGAGCATGCCGACGTCCTTTTTGATGGCAGGGTGCTTTAACTATTCAATGAGCTTGATTTAATTAGAAAAGGCGTAGGGGTTGGCGCGCGAGTCCCGGACTCGACGTGGAGCATGCACATCACACCAAAAAAAGTGGAGACATGAAAATGCTGGAAACCATAACCAGGCAGGTGCCCCCGGCGCCCGCATATCCGTCTGCAGGTCTGAAACAACAACATCTCACCGATCAAGGAGCGCCAAATGCATAATTCATCGGCAGCCGCGCTTCAGCCCCATCAACCGGCGTCCGGCAATACGCGCTGGTTCCAGCTCGCCGTCGGCGTCGTCTGCATGATCGCCACGGCGAACATCCAGTATGCGTGGACCCTGTTCGTTCCAGAAATCCAGGGTGAGTTCGGCTGGTCGCGGGCCAGCATCCAGGTCGCGTTCACGCTGTTCGTCATCGTCCAGACCTGGCTCGCGCCGCTCGAAGGCTACTTCATCGATAAATTCGGGCCCCGCATGATGGTCGCCTTTGGCGCCATCTTCATCGGCCTGGCCTGGATCATCAATTCGCAAGCCACCACCCTGGCCGGGTTCTATGTCGGTGCGGCCGTCGGCGGTATCGGCGTGGGCTCGATCTACGCCACTTGCATCAATAACGCGATCAAGTGGTTCCCGGATCGCCGCGGCCTGGCCGTCGGCCTCACCGCGGGTGGCTACGGCGCCGGTTCGGCCGCCACGATCCTGCCGATCGCGGCCATGATCGAGTCGTCGGGCTTCCAGCAGACCTTCCTGTTCTTCGGCATCCTGCAAGGCAGCCTGGCCTTCGTCGCCGCCTGGTTCCTGCGCTCGCCAAAAGCGACCGAGGTCAAGAAGTCGAGCAAGCTGGTGCAATCGACGCATGACTACACGCTCAAGGAAGCGCTGAACACCAAGCTGTTCTGGCTGATGCTGGTGATGTTCGTGCTGGTGGTCACCGGCGGCATGATGGCGGTGGCGCAGCTGGGCGTGATCGCGCAGGATCTCGGCGTGAAGGAATTCCAGGTCGACCTGCACTTCTTCGTGATGGCCGCCTTGCCGCTGGCGCTGATGCTCGACCGGATCATGAACGGCATCTCGCGGCCGCTGTTCGGCTGGATCTCGGACCATATCGGCCGCGAGAAGACCATGGTCATCGCGTTCACGCTCGAAGGCTGCGGCATCATCGCGCTCGGCTACTTCGGCAGCAACCCGTACGCCTTCCTGATCCTGTCCGGCATCGTGTTCCTGGCCTGGGGCGAAGTGTACTCGCTGTTCTCGGCCCTGGCCGGCGATGCCTTCGGCACCAAGCACATCGGCAAGATCTACGGGGTGCTGTACACCGCGAAGGGCATCGGCGCGCTGTTCGTCCCGGTCGGTAACCTGATGATGGAGGCGACCGGCACCTGGTCGACCGTCCTGTACACGGTGGCCACCATGGACCTCGTCGCGGCGCTGCTGGCGATCACGGTGCTGCGACCGGTGCTGCGCAATCACGTCAGCTACTCGAGGAGTCGCTACGCGGAAGAAAACGCGGTCGGCAAAGGGCCTTTGCCTGCCTGACAGCCACGGCGCAGCGTGACAGGGAAACGGGCTTCTTCGGAAGCCCGTTTTTCTTGCCTGGCCGGCGCGGTTTCGATGTTAAAACGTCATTTCATGAATCTTGACTGCGGTCATTGAGCTCGTCCGCTGCGCCTCGTTAAGATCAATCGGCGTTTTGCTCTCATGCGCTGATGCAGTGCAGCGTGCACGAATGCGCTGCCAGGAGCAGAATGCAATGGCTGAGTTAAATCTTCGGAGGAAACTGGTATGGGCAAGGCACTGGAAGGCGTTCGCATCCTCGATTTCACCCATGTCCAGTCCGGACCGACCTGCACCCAGTTGCTGGCCTGGTTCGGGGCCGACGTCATCAAGGTCGAGCGCGCCGGCGAGGGCGATGCGACACGCAACCAGTTGCGCGACATCGCGGGCGTGGACAGCCTGTATTTCACCATGCTCAACCATAACAAGCGCTCCATGACGCTCGACGCCAAGCGGCCGGCCGGCAAGGAAGTGCTGGAAACGCTGATCAAGCACTGCGACGTGCTGGTCGAGAACTTCGCGCCAGGCGCGCTCGATCGGATGGGCTTTTCCTGGGAGCGTATCCAGGAACTCAATCCACGCATGATCGTGGCGTCGGTCAAGGGCTTCGGTCCCGGCCCCTACGAGCACTGCAAGGTTTATGAAAACGTGGCCCAGTGCACTGGCGGCGCGGCGGCCACCACCGGTTTCGACGACGGCCCGCCGATGGTCACCGGCGCCCAGATCGGCGACAGCGGCAGCGGCCTGCACCTGGCGCTGGGCATCGTCACCGCGCTCTACCAGCGCAACAGCACGGGCCGCGGCCAGAAGGTGCTCACCTCGATGCAGGACGCGGTGTTGAACCTGTGCCGGGTCAAGCTGCGCGACCAGCAGCGGCTCGAGCGCAACGGTGTGATGGAAGAATATCCGCAGTTCGCCGACGGCCAGTTCGGCGAGTCGGTCCCGCGCGCGGGCAATGCCTCGGGCGGCGGGCAGCCGGGTTGGATCCTCAAGTGCAAGGGTTGGGAGAGCGATCCGAACGCCTATATCTACTTCATCGCGCAGGCCCAGGTCTGGCCCGCGGTCTGCAAGTTGATCGGGCGCGAGGAGTGGATCACCGACCCCGATTACGCGACCCCGAAGGCGCGCCTGCCGCGCCTGATGTCGATCTTCGCCACGGTCGAGGAGTGGAGTACCACGCTCACCAAGTTCGAGGCGATGGATATCCTGAACAAATACGATATCCCTTGTGGCCCGATCCTGTCGATGAAGGAAATCGCGCAAGAGCCGTCGCTGCGCGCCACCGGCACGATCGTCGAGGTCGATCATCCCGAGCGCGGCTCCTACCTCAGCGTGGGCAATCCGATCAAGCTGTCCGACAGCCCGACCGAGGTGCGGCGTTCGCCCCTGCTGGGCGAGCATACCGATGAAGTGCTGGCCGACCTGGGCTATTCGCGCGAGCAGATCGCGCTGCTGCGCGACGAGCGGGTGATCTAGGGGCGGCTCATGCCTGGCCGGGTCCAGTATCCAGGCTGGGCGTAGACCGCCTTGAGAGTATCGATGAAGCTGCGCACCCGCGCCGGCAGGTGGCGCTGCTGCATATAGACCGCCATGATGTCGTAGTCGGGCAGCGCGTACTCGTCGAGCACCGTGACCAGTTCGCCGCTCGCCAGCTGCGCCTGGATCTCCCAGGTGGAGCGCCAGGCCAGCCCCAGTCCTTCGCTCGCCCAGCGGTGCAGCAATTCGCCGTCGTTGCAATCGAGGTTGCCGTTCACCTTGATGGTCACCGGCTTGCCGTCCTTCTGGAAATACCAGCCGCGCTGCTGGCCGCCCTGAAGATTAAATGCCAGGCAGTTGTGCTGCGCCAGCTCCTCCAGCGTGCGCGGGACGCCGCAGCGCGCGAAATAATCCGGGGTGCCGCACACCACCCGTCGGTTGGTTGCCAGCCGCACCGCGACGAAACTCGGATCGAGCACGCCGCCGATCCTGATCCCCAGCTCATAGCCTTCGCGCACCAGGTCGACCACGTGGTCGGTGAGGTTGAACGAGATCTGCACGTTCGGATTGGCCGCCAGGTAGGCCGGGGCGTGCGGCGCCACGTGCAGCCGCCCGAAAGCCGCCGGCGCCGACACGATCAGGTGCCCGCTGGCCTGGTCGCGGCCTTCCGAGACGATGGTCTCGGCCAGGTCGATGTCCGCCAGCAGCCTGCGGCAATGCTCGAGGAATACCGACCCCGACTCGGTCAGCGTCAGGTGGCGCGTGGTCCGGTGCAGCAGCTTGACGCCCAGCCGCCGTTCGAGCGCGTCGATGCGGCGCCCCAGCATCACCGGCGTGATGTTCTGCCCCAGCGCGGCGCGCGCCAGGCTGCCCTTGTCGACCGCGTCGACGAAGGCCCACATCTGTTTGACCTTGTCCATGTCTTCAGTATTCCATACTCCAGAGATCGAATACACCTACTTTTTGTGTTCTTATCAGCAGCGCCACGACGCTCTAGCATAAGGTCATCGCAATCGTGCGTTCATGAGCCTGGAGGTTGGAATGGCAAGGATGACAGCAGCAGAGGCAGCGGTGCTGGTGATGGAAAAAGAAGGCATCGAGGTCGCCTTCGGCGTGCCCGGCGCCGCGATCAATCCCTTCTACGCAGCGCTGCGCAAGCGCGACAGCATCCGCCACTACCTGGCGCGCCACGTCGAAGGCGCCTCGCACATGGCCGAGGGCTATACCCGGGCCAAGGCCGGCAACCTGGGCGTGTGCATCGGCACCTCCGGGCCGGCCGGCACCGACATGATCACGGGCCTCTATTCGGCGCAAGCCGATTCGATACCTATTCTTTGCATTACCGGCCAGGCGCCGCGCGCCCGCCTGTACAAGGAAGACTTCCAGGCGGTCGACATCGAGTCGATCGCCAGGCCCGTGACCAAGTGGGCCGTCACGGTGCGCGAGCCGGCCCTGGTGCCGCGCGTATTCCAGCAGGCCTTCCACCTGATGCGTTCAGGCCGGCCCGGCCCGGTGCTGATCGACCTGCCGATCGACGTGCAGATGGCGCAGATCGAGTTCGACGGCGACACCTATGCGCCGCTGGCGCTGCACAAGCCGCAGGCGACCCGCGCCCAGGTCGAGAAGGCGCTCGACATGCTGAACGGGGCGCGGCGCCCCTTGATCACCGCCGGCGGCGGCATCATCAATGCCGACGCCTCGGCGCTGCTGGTGGAGTTCGCGGAGATCACGGGCGTGCCCGTCATCCCGACCCTGATGGGATGGGGATCGATTCCCGACGACCATCCGCAGATGGCGGGCATGGCCGGCCTGCAGACCAGCCACCGCTACGGCAATGCGACCTTGCTGGCCTCCGACTTCGTGATGGGCATCGGCAACCGCTGGGCCAACCGCCATACGGGCGGCATCGAGGTGTTCACCAAGGACCGCACCTTCGTGCACATCGATATCGAGCCGACCCAGATCGGGCGCGTCTTCGGCCCGGATCTCGGCATCGTGTCCGATGCGAAGGCGGCGCTCGAACTGCTGGTGGAGGTGGCGCGCGAGTGGCGCGCCAGCGGCCGCCTGCAAGACCGCAGCCAATGGCTGGAAGAATGCCAGGAGCGCAAGCGCACCATGCTGCGCAAGAGCGATTTCGACACCGTGCCGGTCAACCCCTTGCGCGTCTACCACGAGATGAACGCCTATTTTGGACGCGACGTGCGCTACGTGGCCAGCATCGGCCTGTCGCAGATCGCCGCCGCCCAGTTCCTGCACGTGAACCACCCGCGCCACTGGATCAACTGCGGTCAGGCCGGCCCGCTGGGCTGGACCATCCCGGCGGCGCTCGGCGTGCGCGTGGCCGATCCCGACGCCGACATCGTCGCCATCTCGGGCGACTACGATTTCCAGTTCCTGATCGAGGAGCTGGCGGTGGCGGCGCAGTTCAAGCTGCCGTACATCCACGTCCTGGTAAACAACGCCTACCTCGGCCTGATCCGCCAGGCCCAGCGCGGCTTCGAGATGGACTACTGCGTCCAGCTGGCGTTCGAGAACGTCAACGCGCCCGAACTGGAAGGGTATGGCGTCGATCACGTCGCCGTGGTCGAGGGCCTGGGCTGCAAGGCGCTCAGGGTGTTCCGGCCCGATGACATCATTCCCGCCTTCGAGCGCGCCCGCGCGCTGATGCAGCAGTACAGCGTGCCGGTGGTGGTCGAGATCATCCTCGAGCGCGTCACCAATATCGCGATGGGCACGGAGATCGACGCGCTCAACGAATTCAATGAAGTCCTCGATGTCGAATAACGCCAGCACAGGAGACCGAGATGACCAGACTTGCCGCCAACCTGACCATGCTGTTCAACGAAGTCGATTTCCTCGACCGCTTCGAGCACGCCGCCAAGGCGGGCTTTCGCGGCGTCGAATTCCTGTTCCCCTATGCCTACCGGCTCGATGACATCACCGCCCGGCTCGATGCAAACCGCCTCGAACTCGTGCTGCACAACCTGCCGGCCGGGGACTGGGCCGGCGGCGAGCGCGGCATCGCCTGCCATCCGGGACGCGAAGCGGAGTTCCAGGACGGCGTCGGCGCGGCGATCGAGTATGCCAAGGGGCTGGGCGTCAAGCAGCTCAACTGCCTGGTGGGCATCGTGCCGCCTGGCGTCGCGCTGGAGGAGGCCTACTTCACGCTGGTGTCGAACCTCGGGTTCGCCGCCGACAAGCTCAAAGGCGAGGGGATCCGCCTCCTGATCGAGCCGATCAACACCTTCGACATCCCGGGATTCTTCCTGCACGGTACACGCCAGGCGCTGGACCTGATCCACGCGACCGGCTCCGACAACCTGTTCCTGCAGTACGACATCTATCACATGCAGCGCATGGAGGGCGAGCTGGCGGCGACGATCAAGGCCAACCTGCCGCTGATCCGCCACATCCAGCTGGCCGACAATCCAGGCCGCTTCGAGCCGGGCACGGGCGAGATCAACTACCGCTACCTGCTCGGCATGCTCGACGAGATCGGCTATGAGGGCTGGGTCGGCTGCGAGTACAAGCCAAAAGCCGGCACCGCGCAGGGCCTGCACTGGATCGGCGACCACGGCCTGCGGGCCTAGCCCGTAGTTACGGCTCGTGAAGCGCTTCGCACGACAACACACCTGGAGACCATCATGACGAAAGTAGGATTCATCGGCCTTGGCATCATGGGCGGCCCCATGGCCACCAAGCTGCAGGAAGGCGGCTGCAAGCTGTACCTGCACGACCTGAAAAATCCGCCGCTGGCGCTGATCGAGGGCGGCGCCACCGTCTGCACCAACGCCACCGAGGTGGCCAAGCGCGCCGACATCATCATCGTGATGGTGCCCGACACCCCGCACGTCGAGGAAGTGCTGTTCGGCGCCGAGGGCGTGGCGGCCGGCCTCACCCCCGGCAAGATCGTGATCGACATGAGTTCGATCTCGCCGATTGCCACCAAGGAATTCGCGAAAAAGATCAACAAGCGCCAGTGCGACTACCTCGACGCGCCGGTGTCGGGCGGCGAGGTGGGGGCGCGCGCCGCCACGCTCACCATCATGGTCGGTGGTGGGCAGGAGGCGTTCGACCGGGCCAGGCCGCTGTTCGAGCTGATGGGAAAGAACATCACGCTGGTGGGCGGCAATGGCGATGGCCAGACCACCAAGGTGGCGAACCAGATCATCGTCGCGCTGAACATCCAGGCCGTGGCGGAGGCGCTGCTGTTCGCCTCGAAGGCGGGCGCCGACCCGGCCAGGGTAAGGCAGGCACTGATGGGCGGTTTCGCCGCCTCGCGCATCCTGGAAGTGCACGGCGAGCGCATGGTCAAGCGCACCTTCGCGCCGGGATTCCGTATCGAGCTGCACCAGAAGGACCTCAACCTGGCGCTGCAGGGCGCGAAGAGCCTCGGTCTCGCGCTGCCGAATACCGCCAGCGCGCAGGAGCTGATGAATTCCTGCGCCGCCCACGGCATGGCCCAACTCGATCATTCGGCGCTGTGCCAGGCGATCGAGCGGATGTCGAACCACGCCATCGCCACCGCCTGACATGCATACACTGGTATTTCATCACGAGGCCTGCTTCGGGCACGAACCCGGGCCTGGCCACCCGGAATCTCCATGGCGCCTGCATGCGGTGCTCACGGCGCTGCGCCAGCCCGAATTCGCCCAACTGGCCTGGCGCGAGGCGCCGCCCGGCACGCGCGAACAGCTGTTGCTGGTGCACGACGCCGACTACATCGACGCGATCGTCGGCGCAGCACCGCTGGGCGGGCTGGTGGCGCTCGACGGCGGCGACACCCTGATGTCGCCCGGATCGCTGGACGCGGTGATGCGCTGCGTCGGCGCCGCCTGCGCCGGCGTGGATGCCGTGATGACGGGCGAGGCCGCCAACGTGTTCTGCGCGACCCGGCCTTGCGGACACCATGCCGAGCCTGGCCGGGCGATGGGTTTCTGCCTGTTCAACCAGGCCGCCATCGCCGCCGTCCATGCCCTCGAGGCGCACGGCCTGCAGCGCGTCGCGGTGATCGACTTCGACGTCCACCATGGAAATGGCACGCAGGCCGCGTTCTTCGACCGGCGCGAACTGTTTTACGGGTCGAGCCACCAATCGCCGCTGTATCCGGGGACCGGGGCGGCCAGCGAGACTGGCGTGAGCGGCAATATCGTCAATGTGCCGTTGCCGCCGGGCTGCAGTCCGGATCTGTTCTGTGCGCGGACGGCGGGCGTCCTGCTGCCGGCGCTGCGCGAGTTTGCGCCGCAACTGATCGTCATCTCGGCAGGATTCGACGCGCACCGGCTCGATCCGCTGGCCAGCATGAACCTGGAAAACGAGGATTTCGCGTGGATCACGCGCGAAGTCATGGAAATTGCGAGGGATGTGTGCCAAGGCCGGATCGTGTCGATCCTGGAGGGCGGCTACAGCGCCCAGGGGCTTGCCGGCGGTTGCGCGGCGCACGTGCGCGCGCTGATGCAGGGATGACTATTATAAAGCGCGGCGCCGCACACGGGATATCGCATCCAGTGAGGGCGCCTCGATTTGACGTCGTACGGTGTATTCCGGTAACGACAGGGCCGGGAATTACAGGCCGCAACCGTAGTAGGCCGGGTCCGAATCCTGGCCGGTGTAGCCTGGTTCGAGCTTCTCGCGCAGGTTCAGCGTGAGGAAGGCGACGATGAGCGACAGCAGCGAGTGCGACGGGGCTGCGAAAGTGGTTTCGGCTGGTGCGTTGATCATGACTGGCTCCTGAAAGTTGGTTTGTGCGATGCAGTAAATATAGGGACTACCTGCCGACGCTTCCAATTTCGAGTGCTGATACCAGTTATGCTGTATGTGAATGTCGCCCTATAAAAACCGGCATTTACGCGTGATCTCTACGGCGACCCGCATGCTCACCGGGTGTGGCTGGGTCGACACAGGATCAGGAACCGGGCGAGGGGATCAGCGCGGCGATCCGCGCCTTTCCTTCGTCCAGCAGGAACTGGCGGAACGCCCGCGCCACCGGAGGCAGGCGCTTCTCCCTCCGATGCACGACATACCAGTTGAGCATCAAGGGAAACCCTTCGACCTCCAGTACCACCAGGCTGCCTGCGGTCAGTTCGCGGGCGATCGTATGAAAGGACAGGAAACCCAGGCCGATCCCGGCGATCACCGCCTGCTTGATCGTCTCGGTGCTCTTGATCTCCATGGCGACGCTCAGTTCATCCAGGTGGGGGCCGAAGGCGTCCTGCATCGAGAACCAGGTATCGGAGCCCGGTTCGCGGATCACGAATGGGTGACGGATCAGCTCGGTCATCGATATGCGATCGCACCCAACCAGCGGGTGGTCGGGCGCAGCCACGATCACGTAGGGATGGGGGGCGAAGGCATCGTTCTGCGTGTCGAGATCGGCAGGGGGCCGCACCATCACGGCCAGGTCGGTGCGGTTCGCCGCCAGCTTGTCCAGCAATTCCTCGCGGTTGTGCACGGTCAGGTTCAGCTGCACGCCCGGATGCTGGCGCGCAAAAGCGACCATCAGTTGCGGAAAGAAATAGTCGCCGGCACTGATCACGGCCACGTTCAGCTTGCCGCCGGCGATTCCCTTGAGTTGCGCCATCGCATCTTCCGCTTCATCGAACTGCTGGATGATGGCGCGGCAGAAGTGCAGCAGCTCGTCGCCCGCCTGGGTCAGGTAGATCTTCTTTCCCAGTTGTTCGAACAAGGGCATGCCGACGTGGCCCTCGAGCGTGCGGACCTGGGTCGACACGGCCGGCTGGGTGAGGTGCAGCTCCTCGGCGGCGCGCGAAAAACTGAGGCGGCGCGCGACCGTCTCGAAGACTTTCAGTTGACGCAGTGTCGCGTTCTTCATCGGTTCTCCCACCCATGTATACGCAGTCGTTAATGATTATCCCTAAAAACTTTCACTATTGCTCATCATTTTGTTGGACTACGATGGTTTCAAGACAGCTCGACCGCAACCACCCACCTGGAGAGTGCCATGACGACGACCTGCAGCAGCAACATCGATGCCGAGTGCAATGCCTATAACGCGGCGTTTCATGAACTGGGATTGAGCTGGGTCTGGGATACCGGACTCTACGCGAGCGCGGTCGCCGGCGCCGACGACCGCACGGGCCTGCGCGATTATCTGGCGCGGCATCAATCGCACCTCCTGAGCGCGCATGACGCCGATTTCCTGGTCGAGGCAATCCTGGCCGCCAAGGAACGCTGCCAGGCGCAGCTGAGCGCCGCCGGCTGCAACCCAGGAGCCTACATCGACTGGTCCGCGCTCCAGCAGCGGCAAATCGGGGCGTAAATCCCACGGCTGGGCTGAGATTTTCGAATCTTAACCGTGGTCAAGGATATGCAGAATTGCTTCTTCCACAATCTGACTATCCCCTGACCCGACGTACGAGAGAGCTCCCATGATCCGACACTGGATTCGTTTTCAACACCTCGACACCATACGTTTTGGCACGCTCGAGGGCGACAAGATCCGGATCTTCAAGGGCGATATGTTCGACAGCCCGCGACGCACCGACATGGCAGTGAACCTGAACGAGGTCGAGGTACTCACGCCTAGCGTGCCGGGCAAGGTCCTGGCGATGTGGAACAATTTTCATGCGCTCGGCCAGAAGCTGGGCCTGGCGCCGCCAGCGGAGCCGCTCTACCTGATGAAGCCGTCGACCTCCTACCTGGCGCCGGGCGGGACGATCCGCAAGCCGCTGTGCGAGGGCAAGGTGGCGTTCGAGGGCGAGCTGGCGATCGTGATCGGCCGCCGCTGCACCGCGGTCCCGGTCGAAGAGGCGCACGACTATGTGTTCGGCTATACCTGCGCCAACGACGTCACCGTGGGCGAGATCATCGGGCGCGATCCGACCTTCCCACAGTGGGTGCGCGCCAAGGGCTTCGATACCTTTTGCCCGTTCGGCCCGGTGATTGCCACCGGGCTTAATCCGGCAATGCTGGTCGTGCGCACGACCCTGAACGGCGAGGTGCGCCAGGATTATCCGATCAACGACATGGTGTTTTCGGTGGCCGAACTGGTCAGCCGGATTTCCCAGGACATGACACTTGAGCCGGGCGACCTCCTGCTGTGCGGGACGTCGGTCGGCGTCGGCTCGATGCGGCCAGGCAGCACGATCGAGGTAGAGATCGACGGCATCGGAAAGCTCATCAATCGGTTCGAGTAAACGACAAGGGGTGGGTCATGAAGATCGCAGTAATTGGAGCGGGGGCTATTGGCGGCCTCGTCGGCGCCAGGTTGGCGCTGGCGGGCGAGGAGGTGACGTTCATCGTGCGGGGAGCCAATCTTGCGGCGATCCGCACGAACGGCATCAAGCTCATCGAGATGGACGGGGAGGAGAGGATCGCCTCGCAAGTGCGGGCGACGGACGACTATGACGCGGCCGGCGAGCAGGACCTGGTGATCCTGGCCCTCAAGGCGCACCAGGTCGACGGCGTGTCGGCCCAGATCGGCAAGCTGTTCGGTCCGAGCACCGTGGTGGTGACGATGCAGAACGGCATACCGTTCTGGTATTTCCACCGCCATGGCGGCGAGTTCGACGGGCGCACCGTGCACAGCGTCGACGCTGGCGGCGAGTTGGCGCGCCGGATTCCACCGGAGCGCGTGCTCGGCTGCGTGGTCTATCCGGCCGCCGAACTGGTGGCGCCGGGCGTCATCCGGCACATCGAAGGCGTGCGCTTCCCGCTGGGGGAGCTGGATGGCACGACGAGCGAGCGGGTGGCTGCGGTATCGGCCTGCTTCCAGAACGCCGGCTTCAAGTCGCCGGTGCTCGACAATATCCGCGCCGAGATCTGGCTCAAGCTATGGGGCAACGTCAGCTTCAACCCGATCAGCGCGCTGGCGCATTCGACCCTGGTCGACATCTGCCAGTACCCGCTCACACGCGAACTGGCGGCGGAGATGATGCGCGAGGCGGAAGCGGTGGCAACCAAATTGGGCATCACCTTCCGCGTGACCCTCGATCGGCGGATCGAGGGCGCGGCGCAGATCGGCAAGCACAAGACCTCGATGCTGCAAGACGTGGAAGCGGGGCGGGGGCCGGAAATCGATGCCCTGGTCGGATCGGTGATCGAACTGGCGCGCATGACCGGCACGCCGACGCCGCATATCGATTCGGCGTATGCGCTCGTGAAGCTGCTGGAGCAGACCATGACCGAGGAGGGTGGTGGCGTCAAGCTGCAGAGGGCGGTGACGCCGGCGTCTCCGGTATCGACAGTTTAGCCGCACCATGCGTCGCCCCCGCGAAGGCGGGGGCCCAAGTTTGCAAGCGTATCGGTAACGCAGAACTTAGGCCCCCGCCTTCGCGGGGGCGACGGTTTTGTGCCAACAAAATCAGCGACTTCGCCTGACTTTCAGATCTTCCCCCGATTCTTCAACCGGCTCAACGTCTCCGGCGACAGGTTCAGGTACGCCGCCAATTCCTTTTTCGGCAGCCGTTCGAACAGGTCGGGGTGCTTGCGCATGAAGCGATGGACCCGGCCCGGCGCATCGAGCAGATGCAGCGTGATGGTGTGCGCCATGATCGCGCTCATCAGGTTCATGACTTCGTACTCGAAGGCCTGCTTCACGGTGCTGTGACTGCGCAGGTAGTCGACCCATTGCGGCAGCGGCATGCGCGCCACCCGCACCTTGGTGACGCAGGCGATGGAAAATGGCGTCGGCATCTTGAGGCACCAGGCGGCGTAGCTGGTTTCGATGTCCCGTTCCGCCGAAAAGCGCAGGATCATCTCCTTGGCTTCCTGGTTGGAGACCTGGCGCTTGAGGATGCCGTCCAGGATGAAGTATTGCGACATCTCGTGCACGCCCTGGTTCATCAGCAGGTCGCCCTTCTGGTGGTTCTCGATCGTCAGGTACGGCTCGAGCGCCGCCATTTCGCTGTCGCGCAATTCCTTGAGCACTACGTTCTGCTTTAACTGCAGACGAATGATGTTCCGTTCCGAGTGATTTGCAATAGTCGTCATGAACGCGGCCGTTTAGCGAGATTCTCGCATCATGCGGCCAAAATTGACCATGGTCAATGAGACAAATCAGGCGTGCTGGCTATGATGGTTTGCGGGCGATACACACCGCGTTCTGCCCGGATCGACAATAACTGGAGACAGCAATGACTAACCACGTATCGGTAGACGTGACCGACGGCTTCCACCTGGTAATCGATGCCCTGAAACACAACGACATCGATACGATCTTCGGCCTGGTCGGCATTCCGATTACCGACCTGGCGCGCCTGGCGCAGGCCGAAGGGATGCGTTTCATCGGCTTCCGCCATGAACAGAACGCCGGCAATGCCGCGGCAATCGCCGGGTACATGACCCAGAAGCCGGGTATCTGCCTGACGGTCTCGGCGCCGGGCTTCCTCAACGGCCTGACGGCGCTGGCCAACGCCACCACCAACTGCTTCCCGATGATCCTGATCTCGGGCTCGAGCGAGCGCGAGATCGTCGACCTGCAGCAGGGCGACTACGAAGAAATGGACCAGCTGAACGCGGCCAAGCCCTACGCCAAGGCATCCTACCGCATCAACAAGGCCGAGGACATCGGCGTCGGCGTGGCGCGGGCGATTCGCGCCGCCGTCTCGGGCCGCCCGGGCGGCGTCTACCTCGACCTGCCTGCCCAGCTGCTGGCGCAGACGATCGAGGCCGGCCATGCCAAGCGTTCCCTGATCAAGGTGGTCGACCCGGTGCCGCGCCAGCTGCCGGCCCCGGACTCGGTGCAGCGCGCGCTGGCGCTGCTCAAGGGCGCGAAGAAACCGCTGATCCTGCTCGGCAAGGGCGCCGCCTATGCCCAGGCCGACGACGACATCCGCGCGCTGGTCGAGCGCACCGGCATTCCCTACCTGCCGATGTCGATGGCCAAGGGCCTATTGCCCGATACGCATCCTCAATCGGCCTCGGCGGCCCGCTCCTACGTGCTGGCCGAAGCCGACGTGGTGGTGCTGATCGGCGCGCGCCTCAACTGGTTGCTGGCCCACGGCAAGGGCAAGACCTGGGGCAAGCCCAAGCAGTTCGTCCAGATCGACATCTCGCCGACCGAGATCGACAGCAATGTGGCGATCGCCGCGCCGCTGATCGGCGATATCGGCTCCTGCGTGGCGGCCCTGCTCGACGGCCTGGACGGCGCCGGCATCGCCAGGCCGGACGCGGAATGGCTGGGCCCGATCGCCGAGCGCAAGGAGCAGAACACGGCCAAGATGGCGGCGCTGCTCAACCGCGATGTCGCGCCGATGAACTTCCACACCGCCCTGCGCGCCATCCGCGACGTGCTCAAGCAGCATCCGGACATCAACCTGGTGAACGAGGGCGCCAATACCCTGGACTATGCGCGCAGCATCGTCGACCAGTACCAGCCGCGCAAGCGTTTCGACTCCGGCACCTGGGGCATCATGGGCATCGGCATGGGTTACGCGATCGGCGCGGCCGTCGTCAGCGGCAAGCCGGTGGTCGCGATCGAAGGCGACAGCGCCTTCGGTTTCAGCGGCATGGAACTCGAGACTATCTGCCGCTACGAGCTGCCGGTCACGACCATCATCTTCAACAACAACGGCGTGTACCGCGGCACCGACGTCAACCCGACCGGCGGCAAGGACGTCGCCCCGACCGTGTTCGTCAAGAACGCCCGCTACGACAAGATGATCGAGGCCTTCGGCGGCATCGGCTACCACGTGACCAGCCCGGAAGAGCTGACCCGGGCGCTGAGCGAGGCAATCGCCGCCGGCAAGCCCGCCCTGATCAATGCCGTGATCGACGAGACCGCCGGCACCGAGAGCGGCCGCCTGACCAATCTGAATCCGCAAAGCAACGCGAAAAAGTGACCGATCAGTAGTACAGCGAAGCGACACGCACGACCGCCGGCGCCCACGAGGCCGCCGGCGGAGCCCGCAATATCGACTGACAGATATCGACTGACAAAACGGAGACTGACATCATGAGCAAACCACTCGAAGGCATCAAGATCATCGACTTCACCCACGTCCAGGCCGGCCCCGCCTGCACCCAGCTGCTGGCCTGGTTCGGCGCCGACGTGATCAAGGTCGAGCGTCCCGGCGCGGGCGACGTCACGCGTTCGCAGCTGCGCGACATTCCCGGCGTCGACGCCCTGTACTTCACTATGCTGAACAGCAATAAACGTTCGCTGACGCTCGACACCAAGAAGCCCGAAGGGAAGGAAATCCTGACCAAGCTGATCAAGGAGTCGGACGTACTGGTCGAGAACTTCGGTCCGGGCGCGCTCGACCGCATGGGCTTTACCTGGGAGCACATCAAGGAACTGAACCCGGGCATGATCGTCGCGTCGGTCAAGGGCTTCAGCGACGGCCACCACTACGAAGACCTGAAAGTCTATGAAAACGTGGCGCAGTGCGCCGGCGGCGCGGCCTCGACCACCGGCTTCGACGACGGCCCACCGACCGTCAGTGCGGCCGCCCTGGGCGACAGCAATACCGGCATGCACCTGGCGATCGGCATCCTGACCGCCCTGCGTGCGCGCGACACCACCGGCAAGGGCCAGAAAGTGGCGGTGTCGATGCAGGACAGCGTGCTGAATCTGTGCCGTGTGAAATTGCGCGACCAGCAGCGCCTGGACCGGGTCGGCTACCTGGAAGAGTATCCGCAGTACCCGCACGGCAAATTCTCCGACGTCGTGCCACGTGGCGGCAATGCCGGCGGCGGCGGCCAGCCGGGCTGGGTGCTCAAGTGCAAGGGTTGGGAAACCGACCCCAATGCCTACATCTACTTCACCATCCAGGGCCATGCCTGGGCGCCGATCTGCAAGGCGCTCGGCAGGGAAGAGTGGATCGACGACCCGGCCTACATGACCGCCAGCGCGCGCCAGGACAAGATCTTCGACATCTTCGGGACGATCGAAGAATGGCTGAAGGACAAGACCAAGTTCGAGGCGGTCGACATCCTGCGCAAGTTCGACATTCCCTGCTCGCCGGTGCTGTCGATGAAGGAAATCGCCGCCGATCCATCGCTGCGCGCCAGCGGCACGATCGCCGAGGTGCAGCACAAGGAACGCGGCACGTATCTCACCGTGGGCAGCCCCATCAAGTTCTCGGACATGAAGGTCGAGATCAAGGGTTCGCCGCTGCTGGGCGAACACACCGACGAGGTGCTGGAAGGCCTGGGATACAGCCAGAAGGACATCGCGGCGCTGCACGAGAAGCAGGTGGTGTGATCACGGGCCTGGCTAAATAACACGAAGGTCCGGTGCGCGTCGGCGGTTTGCGACGCGCACCTGTTTTTTTATGGGGGAGGGTTGAACATGCAAGCCGACATCGATTTTCAACAACTGGTGCAGTCACTGGGCGACGGCGTCGTCGTCTGCAATGCGAAAGGTGACATCACGTACTGGAACGCCGCTGCCACGCGCATCTTCGGCTTCAGCGAAAGCGAGGCCATCGGGCAGTCGCTGGACCTGATCATCCCCGAGCGCCAGCGCCAGCGGCACTGGGACGGCTATGACAAGACCATGGCCACCGGCCAGACGCGCTACGGCAGCGACATCCTGCGCGTGCCGGCGCTGCACAAGGAAGGCAAGCCCTTGTCGATCGCTTTCACGGTGGCGCTGCTGCATGGGCCTGGCGGGGAAGTGTCGGCGATCGTCGCCCTGGTGCGCGACGAGACCGAACGCTGGGGAGAAGAACGCAAGCTGCGCGCGCGGTTGGCCCAGCTGGAGACGGCGCAAGCGTGATCGTGTTCTTCGAGTCCCGCATCACGCCATCACGGTAGTCCCGTAACGCAAAAACGTCATTCCCGCGCCGGCGGGAATCCAAGTATGTCGCGCAGCCACTTCGTTAAAACGTAGTGGCAACGCATAGGACTTGGATTCCCGCCTGCGCGGGAATGACGTATCGAGGCCGCGGGAATGACGTGCTTCGTCGGCGGGTTTAGTGGGGTATCAGCCGGCGTCGCCACCCGGCGGCGGCGGCGGCATGTGCTCGCGCCGGTGCTCCAGCAAGGCCTCGATCACCATCGGATTGAGCCCTTCGCCCTCGGTTTCATCGATATGCGAAAACAGCCGGCTGCGCATGCGCGGCGCCCAGAAGCGCTGCAGGTGGTTGGCGATCTCGGTGCGGCCTTCCTGGGGATCCGGATAGGACGCGAAGAAGGTGCCGATCTGGTTGGCCATGGTGACCAGGTTGTCGATGTTCATGTGGACTCCATAGCGATGTTGGCGCCGTGGGCGTAGGCGACGAAGTCGTCGCCGCGGGCGAAGGCGACCAGGGTCAGGCCGCAACCGAGCGCGGTACGGACGGCGAGGGCGGTGGGAGCCGAGATGGCAACCATGGCGGCGATGCCGACGGTGGCCGCCTTCTGCACCATCTCGACGCTGGCGCGGCTGGTGATCAGGCAGAAACCGTCGGCCGGGTCGGTTCCGGCCAGGTGCAGGCCGCCGATAAGCTTGTCGAGCGCGTTGTGGCGGCCGACGTCCTCGAAGGCCGCGCGCGGCCTGCCGTCCCGGCCGCACCAGATGGCCGCATGGGTGGCGCCGGTTATGCGATTGAGCGGCTGCTGGGCGCGGGCATCGGCCAGGGCGCGCCGGATCGCTGGGCCGGACAGCGCCCGCGTCGGCGCCAGCCAGGGCAGGGGCCGCACCACCTGGGCCAGGCTGTCGACGCCGCACAGGCCGCAGCCGGTACGGCCCGCCAGGCTGCGCCGCCGCTCCTTGAGACGCATGAAGGCGCCGGCGGCGAGGTCGACGTGGGCGGTGATGCCGCTTGCAGCGTGTTCGATCTCCACGCCATAGCATTCGGCGGGCGAGGCGATGATGCCTTCGCTCAGGGAAAAGCCGAGCGCAAACTCTTCCAGGTCGGCAGGCGTCGCCAGCATCACTGCGTGCGAGACGCCGTTGTACTCGAGCGCAACCGGTACTTCCTCGGCCAGCTCGTCCTGCGTGCTGCGCGATTCGCCGCCGTGCATGCGTGCCACGGTCATGCAGGCGCTCGGAAAATGCTGGAAGGGCTCGTGCACCTTGGCGTGCGCATCCATGTCGAGGGCGTCCATCATGCGACCGGCTCCGCCAGGCCCAGCTGCATCTGGTTGAAGCGGGCATATTCGAGCTGCCAGTCCGACTGCTGCTGGACCGGCATCACCTGCACCGCCGTGACCTTGTATTCGGGGCAGTTGGTGGCCCAGTCGGAATTCTCGGTCGTGATGACATTGGCGCCCGATTCGGGGAAGTGGAAGGTGGTGTAGACCACGCCCGGCTGCATGCGCTCGGTGACCATCGCCCGCAGCACGGTCTCGCCCGCGCGGCTGTGGATGCCGACCCACTGGCCATCCTCGATGCCGCGCTCCTGGGCATCGTGCGGGTGGATCTCGAGCCGGTCTTCGGCATGCCAGCGCACGTTCTCGGTACGGCGCGTCTGCGCGCCGACGTTGTACTGCGACAGGATGCGGCCGGTGGTCAGGATCAGCGGATACTTGCGCGTCACCTTCTCGTCGGTGGCGACGTACTGGGTGATGATGAAGCGGCCCTTGCCGCGCACGAAGCCGTCGACGTGCATGGTCGGCGTGCCTTCCGGCGCCTCGTCGTTGCATGGCCACTGGATGCTGCCCAGTTCATCGAGGCGGCGGTAGCTCACGCCGCTGAAGGTCGGCGTCAGGCGCGCGATCTCGTCCATGATTTCGGACGGGTGGCGGTAGTTCATCGGATACCCCAGCCGGTTCGACAGCGCCACGGTGACTTCCCAGTCGGCATAGCCGGCTCGTGGCGGCATCACCTTGCGCACGCGCGAGATGCGGCGTTCGGCATTGGTGAACGTGCCGTCCTTTTCCAGGAACGAGGAGCCCGGCAGCAGCACGTGGGCATACTTGGCGGTCTCGTTCAGGAAGATGTCCTGCACCACGATGCACTCCATGGCTTCGAGCGCCGCGGTCACGTGCTGGGTGTTCGGGTCGGACTGGACGATGTCCTCGCCCTGGCAATACAGTCCCATGAAGCTGCCGTCGAGGGCCGCCTCGAACATGTTCGGGATGCGCAGTCCCGGTTCGGCCTGCAGCGGCACGCCCCAGGCCTGCTCGAACAGCGTGCGCACGGTGGTGTCCGAGACGTGGCGATAGCCCGGCAGCTCGTGCGGGAAAGAGCCGATGTCGCAGGAACCCTGCACATTGTTCTGTCCGCGCAGCGGATTGACGCCGACGCCGAGGCGGCCGACGTTACCGGTGACCATGGCCAGGTTGGCGATGCCCATGACGGCGGTGGAACCCTGCGCGTGTTCGGTCACGCCGAGGCCATAGAATATCGCGCCATTGCCGCCCAGCGCATACAGGCGGGCGGCATCGCGCACCTGCTGCGCCGGCACGCCGGTGATCGCTTCCATCGCTTCGGGCGAGTTCTCTGGCTGGGCGACGAAGGCGCGCCACTGGGCGAAGGCGCGCAGGTCGCAGCGCTCGGTGATGAAATCGTTGGCCATCAGGCCTTCGGTGACGATCACGTGGGCCAGCGCGCTGATCATCGCGACATTGGTGCCGGGCCGCAGCTGCAGGTGGTAATCGGCGCGGATGTGCGGCGACTTGACCAGGTCGATGCGGCGCGGATCGATGACGATCAGCCGCGCGCCCTGGCGCAGCCGCTTCTTCATGCGCGAGGCGAACACCGGGTGGCCGTCGGTTGGATTGGCGCCGATGACCAGGATCACGTCGGCCTTCTCGACCGACTTGAAGGTCTGGGTGCCGGCCGATTCGCCGAGGGTCGTCTTGAGGCCGTAGCCGGTCGGCGAGTGGCAGACGCGGGCGCAGGTGTCGACGTTGTTGTTGCCGAAGGCGGCGCGCACCAGCTTTTGCACCAGATAGCCTTCTTCATTGGTGCAACGCGAAGAGACGATGCCGCCGATCGAATCCCTGCCGTGCTTGGCCTGGATGCGCTTGAACTCCGATGCCGCGTAGTCGAGGGCCTCGTCCCACGACACTTCCTTCCACGGGTCGGTGATCTTCGCGCGGATCATGGGCTTGAGGATGCGGTCCTTGTGGGTGGCGTAGCCCCAGGCGAAGCGGCCCTTGACGCAGGCATGGCCCTCGTTGGCCTTGCCGTCCCGGGCCGGCACCATGCGCACCACCTCGTTGCCTTTCATTTCCGCCTTGAGCGAGCAACCGACGCCGCAATAGGCGCAAGTGGTGGTGATGCTGTGCTCGGCCTGGCCGAGCCAGATCACCGATTTCTCGGTGAGGGTGGCGGTGGGGCAGGCTTCGACGCAGGCGCCGCACGAGACGCACTCGGACTCCATGAACGCTTCGCTCTGGCCGGCCGACACGCGCGAATCGAACCCGCGGCCCGAGATGGTCAGCGCGAAGGTGCCTTGCGTCTCTTCGCAGGCGCGCACGCAGCGGTTGCACACGATGCACTTCGACGAATCGAAGGTGAAATAGGGATTGCTCTCGTCCTTCTTGAGCTTGAGGTGGTTGGCGCCCTCGTAGCCGTAGCGCACCTCGCGCAGGCCGGTGACGCCGGCCATGTCCTGCAGCTCGCAATTGCCGTTTGCGGGGCAGGTGAGGCAGTCGAGCGGGTGGTCGGAGATGTACAGCTCCATCACGCCCTTGCGCACTTCCTGCAGCTTGGGTGTCTGGGTGCGCACCACCATGCCCGCTTCGGCCGGCGTGGTGCAGGAAGCCGGATAACCGCGGCGGCCTTCGATCTCGACCAGGCACAGGCGGCAGGAGCCGAACGGCTCCAGGCTGTCGGTGGCGCACAGCTTGGGGATGTTGATGCTGTTCTCTGCCGCCGCGCGCATCAGCGAGGTGCCGGCCGGGACGGTGACCTGGACGCCGTCGATGGTCAGGGTGATCATCTCGGTGGCGAGGTTGATTTCTTTCGCCGGTGTGCCGAAATCGCGGGTGAGGATGGTTTCGATCATTGCCTTCTCTCCTGGGCAGCCGTTCAGGCGGCCAATTCGTCGCCGGCCACCTGGCCGAAGTCTTGCGGGAAGTGGTTCAGCGCCGACAGCACCGGGTAAGGTGTCATGCCGCCCATCGCGCACAGCGAACCGTTGAGCATGGTGTCGCACAGGCTGCGCAGCAGGATGACTTGCTGCGGGCGCTCGGTGCCGGCGCGGATCTTGTCGATCACCTCCACGCCGCGGGTGGAGCCGATGCGGCAGGGCGTGCACTTGCCGCACGATTCGACGGCGCAGAACTCCATCGCGTAGCGCGCCAGCTTCGCCATGTCGGCGCTGTCGTCGTGGACCACGATGCCGCCATGGCCCAGCACCGCCCACAAGGCGGCGAAGGCCTCATAGTCGAGCGGGGTGTCCCACTGCGACTGCGGCAGGTAGGCGCCCAGCGGGCCGCCCACCTGCACCGCCTTGATCGGGCGGCCGCTGGCGCTGCCGCCGCCGTAGTCATACAAAATCTCGCGCAGCGTGACGCCGAACGCCAGTTCGATCAGGCCGCCGTTCTTGATGTTGCCGGCCAGCTGCACCGGCAGGGTGCCGCGCGAGCGGCCCATGCCGAAGTCCTGGTAGAACTGCGGCCCCTTGTCGAGGATGACCGGCACCGAGGCCAGCGACAGCACATTGTTGATGACGGTCGGCTGGCCGAACAGGCCGGCGAGCGCGGGAAGGGGTGGCTTGGCGCGTACCACGCCGCGCTTGCCCTCGATGCTCTCCAGCAGGGCGGTCTCTTCGCCGCAGATATAGGCGCCGGCGCCCTTGCGCACCTCCAGCTCGAAGGCGCGGCCGCTGCCGGCGACGTTCGGTCCAAGGAGGCCCGCGCGCGTGGCTGTCTGGATCGCGTGATTCAGGGCGGCGATCGCATGCGGATACTCGCTGCGCACGTAGATGAAGCCGCGGGTGGCGCCGACCGCGAGGCCGGCGATCGTCATGCCCTCGATCAGGACAAAGGGATCGCTTTCCATGACGATGCGGTCGGCGAAGGTGCCGGAATCGCCTTCGTCGGCATTGCAGACGATGTATTTCTGGTAGGCGGGTGCGCGCAGCACCGTGTTCCACTTGATCCCGGTGGGGAAGGCGGCGCCGCCGCGTCCGCGCAGGCCGGATGCGGTGACGGCGGCGACGATGTCGGCGCCGGTCATGGTCACGGCCTGGCGCAAGCCGCGATAGCCGCCGTGGGCCTCGTAGTCGCTCAATGACAGCGGGTCGGTGACGCCGCAGCGGGCGAAGGTCAGGCGGGTCTGCCGGGCGAGATACGGAATCTGCTCGACGAGGCCGAGCGCGAGGCGGTGCGTGGATTGACCGGCGTGGAAGCCGGCATCGAACAGGGCGGCCACGTCGCTTTCATCGACGTTGCCGAAGCCGATGCGCCCGTCCGGGGTCTCGACCTCGACCAGCGGTTCGAGATACAGCAGGCCGCGCGTGCCGTTGCGCACCAGGTCGATGGCGATGCCGCGCCGTGCGGCCTCGCTACGGATCGCGGCGGCGACATCGTCGGCGCCCAGGGCCAGTCCCGCGGAATCGGCTGGAACATAGATACGCACGCTCATGCGACCTCCTCGGCCTTGGTGGCCACTTTCGCGACCAGCTTGTCGAAACGTTGCGGCGTCACGCGGGCGTGGACGGCATCGTTGATCATGATGGCCGGCGCGGTGGCGCACTGGCCCAGGCAGTACACGGGTTCGAGGGCGAAGCCGCCATCGGCGGTATGCGCGTGCAGCTCGCAACCGAGCGCCTGCTGGACGTGGGACAGCAGGGCGTCGCCGCCCATGCTCTGGCAGGCCTCGGCGCGGCAGACCTGCACCGTGCAGCGCGCCGGCGGCGTGGTCTTGTAGTAGTGGTAGAAGGTGATCACGCCATGCACCTCGGCGCGCGACAGGTTGAAGCTTTGCGCGAGTCCCTCGACCGCATCGGGCGGGATGAAGCCGAGCCGGTCCTGGATGGCATGCAGCACCGGCAGCAGCATGTCCTGACCGAGCAGGCCGTTATGCGCGTGGAGTGCGAGGATGTCGCCGATGACGCGGCGCGCTTCGGTGCTATCTGGTTTCATATTGTCTCCATCTCTGCCTTGCATATGTTTGTGGGAACATATATAAACGGCTTTTATGTACTGCTTGGTCCAGAGTAGCACCCGATTCGCAGGTGTTCAATATGAAGGATTTTGCATATGATCAGAGTGGAGATACGGCCGGACTGGATCGTGCGCGATGCCTCCGGGGAGCCGACCGCGCTGCCGGCGCTGCTCGGCCTGCTGCTCGCAGTGAGCGAGCTCGGTTCGATCAGCAAGGCTGCCACGGCGCGCGGCATGTCCTACCGCCATGCCTGGGGGCTGCTGCAGCAGTTCTCGGCGCAGTTCGGTGTCGAGCTGGTTCACAAGGTGCGCGGGCAGGGCACGGTGCTGTCTCCGCTGGCCGAAAAGCTGATGTGGGCCGACCGCCGCATCCACGCCCGCCTGACTCCGACGCTCGATAGTCTCGCCTCGGAACTGCAGCAGGAACTGGCGCGGGTATTGGTCGGCGACGCGCAGGTCTTGCGCCTGACCGCCTCGCACGGCTTCGCTGTGGCTGCCCTGGTGACGCAGCTGAACGAGCATGGCGTCACGGTGGACATCAATTATCGCGGCAGCAGCGACGCGGTGGCGGCGCTGGCGCGCGGCGAGTGCGACCTGGCGGGTTTTCATTTGCCGGTCGGCGAGCTGGAAGGGGCGGCGGCCGCCAAGTACCGGCCCTGGCTCGATCCGGAGCGCCACGCGCTGCTGCACCTGGCATATCGCATGCAGGGGATCTTCGTCGCCAAGGGCAATCCGAAGGGAGTGACGGGCCTGGCCGACCTGGCGCGCCACGATCTTCGCTTCGTCAACCGCCAGAAGGGATCGGGGACGCGGGTGCTGCTCGAACTGCTGCTGGCCGATCTCGGCGTCGACCCGTCCGTGATCAACCGTTCAGGCACCGCCGAATTCACGCATGCGGCGGTGGCGGCCTATGTCGCCAGCGGCATGGCTGATGTGGGTTTTGGCGTCGAGACGGCGGCGCGCCGCTTCGATCTCGACTTCATTCCGGTGATTCGCGAGCGGTATTTCCTGGCCTGTCACGCTGGCGCACTGGACACGCCGCTGCTGACATCGGCGCAGGCGGCGATGGCGGGCGGCGCTTTCCGCGAGGTGCTGTCGGCGCTGCCAGGCTACGATGGCGCCATGAGCGGCGAGCGGCTCGATCTGCACTTCCTGTTCCAGGAGTAGAAGCGGGGCGCGGTATGATGCAGCCATGTCAAACGAGATCAAGGCGGCATATGAACTGGATCGATGACTGGCGCGTGCGCCGTGAACTGCGGCGGTCACGCTATCGTGAACAGCTGGTGCAGCTTGCGCCGGCCTTGCATGCCTACTGGCAGCGTGTTGGACCGGAAGAATTTCCGGGCATGCCTACCGGACGCCTGTTCTTCCATCGGGCCGCTGTCGGACTGATGGATTTTTTCGAGGCATCCACACGGCGCGGCAAGCCGTGCGCACTGCCGTCGCTGGCCGCGGACTCGGTCTGGCATGCGTGGATGCGCTGGGATGCCGACGATCTGGCCCGCTTTTGCCGGCGCCATTTCGGCACCACGATCGCGCATCTGCCGCAGTCCGCCCTCGACCGCTCAGCCCTGGCGCAGACGCTCGTCGGCTGCCGCGCGCTCGAAGGGCGGCCTTCCCACGGCCCGGGCCTGCCGCCGCTGTTCGCACTCGACGCCCGTCTGCATATGCCGAACGGCCACGGTTACTGGATCGAGCGTGGCGACATCGTTTACCGGCGCCTCGATGCGGCAGGAAGCAAACCGGGGCCGGCGCACGTGCATCCCGATCTCGCGCTGCCTGCTCTGTTCGGTGCGGGCCTGGTCAGCGAGATGACCTATCTGGCGCTGCTGAAGAAGCCCGGACCGGAGGCGCAAACAGGCGATGGCGGCATCGCCATTTTCGATACTGCCGGCGGCAGCGACGGTTGCGCCGATGGTGGAGGCGCGGGCGGCTGCGGCGGTGGCGGGGGCGACTAGTTTCGGGCGCCGGTAAAAGAAAGGGCCCGCGCGAGCGGGCCCTGGTCGTCGACGCATCATGCCGTCGCCGGCATGACAGTCAGCGCATTCAGACGAAATTCTTGTTCACGAATTCCCAGTTAGCGACATTCCAGAACGCTTCCAGGAACTTGGCGCGCGCATTGCGGTAGTCGATGTAGTAGGCGTGTTCCCAGACGTCGGCGGTCAGCAGCGGCACGTCGGTGGTGGTCAGCGGGGTGCCGGCGCCGGTGGTGTTGACGATGTCGACGCTGCCGTCGGCCTTCTGCACCAGCCAGGTCCAGCCCGAGCCGAAGTTGCCCAGAGCCGACTTGTTGAACTCTTCCTTGAACTTGTCGAACGAACCCCATTTGGCGTTGATCGCGTCCAGTGCCTTGCCGGTCGGCGCGCCGCCGCCGTTCGGGCTCAGGCAGTTCCAGAAGAAGGTGTGGTTCCAGACCTGGGCCGAGTTGTTGAACACGCCGCCGGTCGACTTCTTGATGATCTCTTCCAGGGACAGGTTCTCGAACTCCGTGCCCTTGATCATGTTGTTCAGGTTGGTCACATAGGTCTGGTGGTGCTTGCCGTGGTGGTATTCCAGGGTCTCGGCCGAGATGTGCGGTTGCAGGGCGTCCTTGGCATACGGCAGCGGCGGCAGGGTGTGTTCCATGTGTGCGTTCCTTAGTGGTTGGGAAAGGTTGCTGTTCTTATAGCGCCGTTATTCTACGCAATATAGAGCAACGTTGCAGGCTTGCATTTTATGCAGCCCCGGCAACCGTCCCGGATTCACTCGAGGACGCTCTGGACCTGGGCCACACTGACCTCGGCGCTGCCGTTGGCCAGCCGCACCGTCAGCGTGTCGCGGGCGTGGATCTGGGCCGGGTCGCGCACGATCTGGCCCTTGCCGTCGCGCACGATGGCATAGCCGCGCTCCAGCGTGCGCTGCGGGTTCAGCAGCTCGAGCTGGGCGGCGAGGGCGTTCAGCGCCTCGCGCCGTGCCCTGACCTGGCTGCACAGGCTCGCGTTCAGGTGGCGGCTGTCCGACGCCAGCCGCGCGCGCAGGGCGCGCATGTCGGGACGGTGGCGCGACCAGCGCTGCTGCAGCTGGGCGAGCAGCAGGCCGTGGCGGTTCAGCGGCAGCTTGACCGCATGCGTCATGGCCGTGGCCAGCGATAGCAGTTTCAGGCGTTGGTGGCCGATCTGGGCTGAAGGGCTCAACAAGCGGCGGCTCAGGTTGTCGAGTCCCTGGCTGGCGTCGTGCAGGCGGCGTTCCATGGCGCGCTGCAGGTCGAGGGCATCGCCTTCGAGCGAGGCGAGCCAGTCGGCGCGCGGCGTGGCGGCCAGTTCGGCGGCCGCCGTCGGCGTCGCGGCGCGCACGTCGGCGGCGAAGTCGGCGATGGTGACGTCGGTTTCGTGGCCGACACCCGAGATCACGGGGATCGCGCAGGCGTCGATCGCGCGCGCCACGCATTCCTCGTTGAAGCTCCACAAGTCCTCGATGGAACCGCCACCGCGGCAGACCAGCAGCACGTCCACCTCGGCGCGGCGCGAGGCGGTCATGATGGCTTCGGCAATCTTGTCGGCCGCGAACTGGCCCTGGACCGGGGCAGGGTAGAGCACGATTCGCACATGCGGGGCGCGCCGGCGCAGGGCGGTCAGCACGTCGCGCAGGGCGGCCGCCTGCGGGCTGGTGACGATGCCGATGCTGCGCGCGAACAGCGGCAGCGCGCGCTTGCGGTCGGCGTCGAACAGTCCTTGCGCGGCCAGCTTCTCCTTCAGGCGCAGGAAAGCCTCGTAGAGCTGGCCCACGCCGGCGCGGCGGATCGCCTCGACGTTGATCTGGTAGTCGCCGCGCGCGCCGTACAGGGTGACCAGGGCGCGTACCTCGACCTTGTCGCCTTCGCGCGGGGTGAAGCCGGCCATCTGCGCGCGGCTGCGAAACATCACGGCGCGCACCTGGGCCGCATCGTCCTTCAGCGTGAAATACCAGTGGCCGGAAGCGGCCCGGGTGAAGTTGGAGATCTCGCCGCCAATCCACACCAGCGGGAACGAACGCTCCAGCAGGCGCGCCACTTGCTGGTTCAGGGCGGTGACGCTCAGGACGGCGGGGGCGGTGAAGGCTGGATCGGCGTCGTTCGGTGCTTGCATGGCGGGCTGGTGAAAATGGCGAAAACAATCATTATCCTCCATCGGCAAGCCTCGGGTGGTTTGCCGGCCGGGGACGTAATCGGCACAATGTTGCTGCTTTTCAATGCAATCTATTGAAATTCGTTCTTAATCAATGACTTATCGATGGGGTAATGTCGTTTGAGGGCGATTTATCCACAAAAACTGTGGGGAACTCATCCGACCCGAGGGAGAGTGCGCAGCGATTGGGCAGGATAAGTAGAATTATTACGAATCAATGACTTAAGCCCCTAGCCGGAAGCTTGATCACAAAGTTGTCCACAGAATCTGTGCAAACCTTTTGTGTGGGACCGGAGGTCGGCAGCGCGCTCGCTCTGTCCTTTGTCGAGCTGAAAATGTCGCAACCGCCGCTGCCTGCTTTTTGGGCGGTCTGATCTAATGCCAATTAAATCAAGCACTTAAGTGGTAAAGTTCGACCTTCCTCACATTCTTATCCACAAAAATTGTGCACATGGCGAATAATGTATGCACGAGCGTCTCTCAGGCCAAACAAACGAGGCAGAAACCGCCTTCCGGGCACAGTTTGTTGGCAAAAAATGCCGTGTGCTAATATTTTAAGCAGCGATCATTTATTGAGGTAAATCAAAGGCTTACTGTCATAAAGTGCTCATTGCTCACACTTTTGTCCACAAAAAGTGTGCGGAACCCCACACAAGCGAAGACGAAGTACAGCACGGTTCCGCTGCCCGGAATTTAGGCTCAACAATTTAAATCCAAAGAATCAGTCACTTAGCTGAGTCCGGTAAGCCTTGCGCACAATTTTGTCCACAGAATTTGTTCGCAACTACAGCATTCCAGTGGGCAAATACCTGGGCCAGCGCCCGGTTGAGGCAAGTCATGAGACTGCCATTTTCTTGCGCAGGCGCAGAAAGCCCTTACAAATCAAGGTACTTGTTCCACCTCCCGGCCATTGCGCACAATTTTATCCACAGAAGTTGTGAAGAACTCTACTTGCCGCTTTGCTGCCAACTTGCTACATTGCCGAATTGACCTTTTTCCTCTCAGGAGTATCTCTTGCTCGCCATTTTTCAAGCCGCAGGCTGGCCCATCTGGTTCCTGCTGGTTGCGTCGATCGTTGCCGTCGCCCTCATCGTCGAACGCCTGATCACCCTGCGCCGCGAGAAGATCCTGCCCCGCAACCTGCTCGATGAAGTCATCCGCGTCTACCGCAGCGGCAAGGTGACGCCCGACGTGGTGGACAAGCTGGAACAGAACTCGCCGCTCGGCACCGTGCTGGCCGCGGCGCTGCGCAACGTCGACGCTCCGCGCGACGTGATGAAGGAATCGATCGAGGAGTCCGGCCGGGGCGTGGCCCAGAACCTGGAACGTTTCCTCACCACGCTCGGCACCATCGCCTCGCTGGCGCCGCTGATGGGGCTGTTCGGCACGGTGGTCGGCATGATCGAGATCTTCGGCGCCTCGACCCCGACCGGCGGCAACAACCCGGCCCAGCTGGCGCACGGCATCTCGGTGGCGCTGTACAACACCGGCTTCGGCCTGGCGATCGCGATGCCGGCCCTGGTCTTCTACCGCCACTTCCGCAACCTGGTCGACACCTATGTCGTCGAGATGGAACTGCAGGCGGTGAAGCTGGTCGACGTCGTTCACGGTGCCCGCAAATGATGGACTTTCGCCGCGGCCGCAAGCGCGAAGAGCCGGAGATCAACCTGATCCCGTTCATCGATGTGCTGCTGGTGGTCCTGATCTTCCTGATGGTCTCGACCACCTACAGCAAGTTCACCGAGCTGCAGATCACGCTGCCGACCGCCGAGGCCGAGAAGCAGGCGGAAAAGCCGTTCGAGATCAATGTGACGGTCGATGCCAAGGGCAACTACACGGTCAACAACACGCCGGTGGCCTTCACCAGCGTGGCCGGCCTGGCCCAGGACATGAAGAACGCCGCGCGCACGCCCGACGGCCAGGTGGTGGCCAGCCCGGTGATCATCGTCAACGCCGACCAGTTCGCGATGCACCAGATGGTGATCAACGTGCTGGAAGCGGCGCGCGTGGCCGGCTATGACAAGCTGACCTTCGCGGCCCAGACCGGCGCCGCCAAATAATCCCCAAGGCGCGCACGCCGCGCGCCGTTTTTCTTCCCGCATGGCTTCCCGACTCGAATCGACCCTGACCCGCGCCTGGCTACGGCGCGGGCCGCTGGCATTGCTGCTCCTGCCGCTGGCGTTGCTGTTTCGCCTGCTCGCCGGCCTGCGCAGGCTGCTGTTTCGCACCGGCTTGAAAAAGGCCGAGCGCCTGCCGGTGCCGGTCATCGTGGTCGGCAATATCTTTATCGGCGGTACCGGCAAGACGCCGCTGACGATCTGGCTGGTCGAGAGCCTGCGCGCGGCCGGCCTGAATCCCGGGGTGATCTCGCGCGGTCATGGCGGCCAGGAAGGCGCGGCGCTCGAGGTCACCCCGCAGTCCGATCCGCGCGCCGTGGGCGACGAACCGCTGCTGATCGCGGCGCGCGCCGGATGCCCGGTCGTGGTCGGCCGCCGCCGCGTGGAGGCGGGCAGGGCGCTGCTGCAGGCGCATCCCGGGGTCGACGTGCTGATCGCCGACGACGGCCTGCAGCACTACGCGCTGGCGCGCGACGTCGAGATCGTCCTGTTCGACGGCCGCGGAGTCGGCAATGGCTGGCTGTTGCCGGCCGGTCCCTTGCGCGAGCCGCCGTCGCGCCGGCGTGACTTCACGGTCGTCAATGCGCCCGAGATCACGCCCGCCCTGGCCCAGGCGGTCGGCGGACAACCATGGCGCATGCACCTGGCGGGTGAGTTCGCCGAGCCGCTGCGAGGCGGACCGCAGCTGCCGCTGGCACAATTAAGTGAAAAACGCATCGTGGCCGCCGCCGGCATCGGCAATCCGGGACGCTTCTTCGCCATGCTGCGCGCGGCCGGCCTGACGGTCGGCGAGCTGCCTTTGCCCGACCATCACGACTTCATGGACGACCCGTTTGCCGGGGTCGATGCCGATGTCATCCTGATCACCGAGAAGGATGCAGTAAAATGTCGGCAAATTGATCATCTGAAGAACGATCCACGCCTGTGGGTCGTGCCGGTCACGGCGCAGCTCGACGCGCGCCTGGCCGAACAAATCGTGGAGAAATGTCGTGGACGCTCGCTTGCTTGATATCCTGGTCTGCCCGTTGTGCAAGGGACCGCTTGAACTCGACAAAAAGGCGCAGGAGCTGACCTGCCGCGCCGACCGCCTTGCATACCCGATCCGCGACGGCATCCCGATCATGTGGGCCGACCAGGCGCGCAAGATCGAACCCGCCTGAGTGACATGAGCTTCACCGTCATCATCCCGGCGCGCCTGGCGTCGACCCGCCTGCCGAACAAGCCGCTGGCCGACCTGGGCGGCAAGCCCATGGTGGTGCGCGTGGCCGAACGCGCGCGCGAATCCGGCGCGGCGCGCATCATCGTCGCCACCGACCATGAAGACATCGCCGCCGCCTGCGCCGCGCATGGCGTGAGCGCGGTGCTCACCCGCGCCGACCACCCGTCCGGCACCGACCGCATCGCCGAAGTGGCGCAGGTGCTCGGCCTGGGCGAGGACGAAGTCGTGGTCAACCTGCAGGGCGACGAACCGCTGATCGATCCAGCATTGCTCGCGGCCTGCGCCGCCCGCATCGACGCCAACACGCCGATGGCCACCTGCGCGCATCCGATCCTGGACGCAGCCGAGGTCTTCAACCCGAACATCGTCAAGGTGGTGCTCGACAAGCTTGGGCGCGCGCTGTACTTCTCGCGCGCCACCATTCCCTGGCACCGCGACGCCTTCGCGGCCACCCAGGACTCCCTGCCGCTCGGCTATGCGCCACTGCGCCACGTCGGCCTCTACGCCTACAGCAACGCCTTCCTGCAAGCCTACCCAAAGCTGGAGGTCTCTCCGCTCGAGGGCATCGAGGCGCTCGAACAGCTGCGCGTGCTGTGGCACGGCTACCCGATCGCCGTGCATGTCACGCAAGAGGCGCCACCCGGCGGCGTCGACACGCCGGACGACCTCGCGCGGGTACGCCTGCATTATCCGTCTTGATGTAAACCGCTGAGTAATGATGGGGCCGTCTGCGCGGGATCAATAATCCTGGTCGCTGGGCCCCAAAACTGGCTTGAAAGCCAACTTTTGTGGTAACTTCCGTGTCAAGAAGGCTTGGCAACAGCAAACATAATTTATACAATCCCCAGCAATTTTCATTATTTTCTAGAATCTCAGGAAACTCATGCGTCTCATTCTGTTAGGAGCACCCGGTGCCGGTAAGGGCACCCAGGCAAACTTCATCAAGGAAAAGTTCAACATCCCGCAAATCTCGACCGGCGACATGCTGCGCGCCGCGATCAAGGCGGGCACCGAACTGGGCCTGGCTGCGAAAAAGGTGATGGATGCCGGCCAACTGGTGTCGGACGACATCATCATCGGCCTGGTCAAGGAGCGCCTGAAGGATGCGGACTGCGCCAACGGCTATCTGTTCGACGGCTTCCCGCGCACCATCGCCCAGGCCGAGGCGATGAAGGACAGCGGCGTCACCATCGACTACGTGCTCGAGATCGACGTGCCTGACGAAATGATCCTCGACCGCATGACCGGCCGCCGCTCGCATCCGGCCTCGGGCCGCGTGTACCACGTCAAGTTCAACCCGCCGAAGGTCGAAGGCGTCGACGACGTCACCGGCGAGCCGCTGATCCAGCGCGACGACGACAAGGCCGAGACCGTGTCGAAGCGCCTGGAGGTCTATCACAACCAGACCGAAGTGCTGCTGGGCTACTACGGCAAGTGGGCCGAGTCGGGCCTGCCGGGCGCGCCGAAATACCGCAAGATCTCGGGCGTCGGCCCGGTCGAGCAGGTGCGCGACAACGCGTTCGCCGCGCTGTCCGAATAAGCGTAGCAAGCACAAAGTAAGTTAGCAGTAACCCGTCGTTCCCGCGCAGGCGGGAACCCAAGTTTCAAGCGTCGCGATAACGCAAGCAACTTAGGTTCCCGCCTCCGCGGGAACGACCGTTTTTGGGCCGGCGTAAATCATCCGCGCCATCAAGGCGCCGGCATCCCCACCAGCTGGATGTCGACGAAGGACGGCGCGCCGCCGTTGAAGGTGGCGATGAAGGTGATCTCGTCGGCGTCGATGACGCCATTGTCATCCTCCGCTCGGAAGTAGAGCATGGCGGCGCTACCGGTGTGCTCGGCGTGCCGGGCCAGGATCAGGATGTCGCCGCCGCGGGCCAGCTGGCTGACGTCCAGCGCGGCGTTGAGCGTGTCCAGCGTCTGCTGCAGCAGCGACGGCGCGCTCGAGACGACGGCCGCGGAGCCGTCCAGCGTCACCTGCACCGCGTCGACGCTGGCGCCGACCACCAGCCGCCCGCCGCTGCCGCCCATCCAGTCGAGGCCATTGCCGTTGTCGTCGACGGCATCGCGCAGGTCGCCGGCGAGCCCGATGAAGTCCTTGGCCGGATCGAAGTCCAGGATCAGATCTTCGGCGCCGGCATCGATGCCGGCGTAGACGATCGTCAGCGCCCCGCCCTTGCTCAGCACGACGTCGTTGCCGCTTCCCGTGACGAGGCTCGCCGAGCCGGAGGCGTGGCCGAAAATGGCCCACGGGACCGCGTCGGTGAAGGTCGTGTTGCCGGACATCGTGCGCATGGTGACGACCGCGAAACCGTCGTTGTCGAAGCCGTTGTTATGGCCGCCCGCAAAAAAGACCTGGCCGGTCGCGAGGTAGCCCGCCGTGGTGTCGAAGGTGTCGTTGGTCCAGAACATCGAGTACAGGTTCGAGGCGAGCGGCCCGTTGAGCGAGAGGACGTTGTCGCGCAGGCCGAATCCGGGCGCGGCGACGTGGCCTGGGTCGGTCGGCAGCGGGGAAAATTCACGGTAGTTCAACAAGGAGAAGCCGTTGCGGTTGGCCAGGCCGGTCGCGCTGCCGGGGGTGTGCGTGACCGGGTCGGGCAAGGATTCGAAGGTTGCGGTGATGATGTCCCCGAGCAGCGACGAGTACGAGATCGAGCTCACCAGTGACATCGCTGGCGCCGGCGCGGCCAGGGTCAGGGTCCCGGCGGCGCGGTCGATGATGAAATTGGCCCGGCTGCCGATGTCGCGCAGGATCGTGCTGCCCACCACGCCGTCGGTACTCCACTGCAGCATGAAGTCGTCGTCCGCGGCGCTATCGCCCTGTACGAAGCGCCCGCCACTCGCCGAGCCGCGCACCAGCGCATATTCATTGTCATCCAGGCCGCTCAGATAGGTGTCGCGCGCAACCGGCGCCCCGCCGAACGGGCGGCCCAGGTCGATGATGTCGCCAATGCCGAGATGGTCGACCTTGTCGATGTGGGCGGTCGTGTCGCCGTCCTCGAACCGGGGCTGGCCGTCGTCGAACTCGCCGGCGCCATACACCAGGCGGTCGACGTCGTTGTCCGCGCCCAGGTCGATGGTGTCGCCGCCGCGCCCGCCGTATACGACGTCGGCCCCGGCGCCGGCCCGGATCGTGTCGTCGCCGTCGCCGCCGAACAGCCTGTCGGCGCCGGCGGTGCCGTCGATGACGTCGTCGCCGCCATGGCCCCAGACGTACTGGCCGGCCAGGTTTTGGCTGTCGCTCGATCCGATCGCGACCACGATGCCGTTCGCTTCGCTGCCGACGTTCCCGCTCGGCGAGCGCACGACCACGGTGCCGGTCAGCTCGCCGCCGGACAGCGGTCCGATCACGGCGTCGACCGGATCGGCGCCGTTGCCCGCATGGGCCAGGAAGAGGGTGCCGCCCGCTGCCTCGATCAGCACGTCGCCGGGCTTGTTGGCGGTGACGCGCAAGCCATCCACGCCGGCCGAGATCGAGACGCTGGTCTGGACGCCGTCGACGATCACCACGCCGGCCGGATCGATGCCATCGAGACTGGCGGCGGGCAGGGCCAGGCCGTCGGCGTCGACGATGCCGCCGACCAGTGCGCCGCTGGCGGCCAGGGCCAGGTCGGCGACGCTCTCGCCCGCTTGCACTACGTAGCGGAAGACGAGGGTATTGCTGCCGTTGCCGCTCTGATAGCTGGCGCTGCCGAGGTTGTTCAGCGCCAGGACCGTGCCGGGGTCGGCGCTCACGTTCTTGTCGAACACCAGCCTGAGCGTGATCGCTTCGCCGATGGCCAGGTGGCCGTCGCTCGGGCCGTAGGTGACGGCGGTCAGGGTGGGCGGCTCTGGCTCCGGTTCCGGTTCGGGCTCGGGCTCGGGCTCGGGGGCCGGAGGTGGCTCCGCGGGCGGGAAGGCCAGCCCGACCAGGCTCGCCAGGCCGCCAGCTTTGACCGTGTCGATCAGCGCCTGCAGGCCGAAGCCGGCCGGCAGTTCGTCCAGCAACTCGGCCATGCCGCCTTCGCGCAGCAGCTTGCGCATGGCGGCCGGCTCAGTGGCCGCCGCCTGGGCGACGACGCCGAGGGCTTCGGCCATCAGCGCCGGGTCGGCCGCGCCACGGCCGCCTTCGAACAGCGTCAGCACGGGAAGCTTCGGCGCCAGCGCTTCCATCACGGCCGGATGGTCGCTGACCACGTCGGCGAAGACCAGCGCCGACTCCACCAGCGCGGACAGCTCGTCCGCGCCGGCATCCGGGGTGACGCCACGCAGCATCACCCGTCCGGCCTCGATTGCGGCGTAGCCCTGGTAATCGCTGCCGGTGGCCTCGACCCGCGCCGTGAACAGCGTCGCCGCCTCCAGCCGCAGCGTGGCCAGGGCCAGGTCGCTGCCCTGGGCGCCCTGCAGGATGGCGAGCGAGACGTCGGCCAGCGACGCCTGTCCACCGTCGACGACACCGATCCAGTAGCGCAGGCCATCCGTATCCGGCGCCCGGCTGAACATGGCCTGGTAGATGTCGGTGATGCGCACGGCCAGTGGCGCGTCGCCGAAGCGGATCAAGGCTTCCTCGGAGCGCGCGAAGGCGGCGGCGATGCCGGCCAGCTGTCCGCCCGCGGCCTCGACCTGCTGCGACCAGAACGCGAGGCCGGCCGGATCGGCGGGGCGGCCGTAGAAGGCGAAATAGAAGGATTGGACGATCGCATCATGCGTGCTGGCGGCGGACGTGTTCATCATTGGCTCTGGTCGAAAGTGGAGGGAAGAGTGCGTTCAGCAATATTGACACTATGCAATGCGCATTGTTGGCATATTGGCTGCCGTCGGGCAAGCAATTTTTGGTGCCGGGCACTATGTAACCATCTTTTTCCAAGATTATGTGAGAAATTGTTTCCCGCCTGCCGTGCGCAGGGTTGGCAAGACGATAATAGGTCATCGATCAATGAAAAGCGGAGAGAGGTCCATCATGCACAAGTCGAAAGCCATCCTTGCCGTCCTGCTCGCAGCCACCGCCTTCGCCGCCGGCGCTCAGACCACCGGCACCACCCAGGGCCAGCCGGCCACCGGCGCGACTTATCGCCCCTCGCTCGACGGCCAGCAGGCCACGGCTCCGGCCCCGACGATCGACATGCGTCCCATGACCCAGGAAGAAAAGGCCACCGGCCGCCAGGAGCCGTCGCGCCTGAAGGACATCGATCCCGCCACCCATCCGGCGCCGCAGAACGTGCGTCCGCAGCCGTCGCCGATGCCGCGTCCGCAGGACAGCCAGGCGGTGCCGCCAAGCGCGCGCGTCACGCCGTCGCCGACACCGACTGTTGCGCCGGCCCCGGTCGGCCCGAGCTCGCGTCCGGTCAGCGCCTGCACCGGCGCCACCTGCACCGACGCCAGCGGCGCCACCACGGCCGGCCAGGTCGGCAACGCCAGCGTCAACAGCGAAGGCCGCCTGTGCAACCGCACCGGCAACACCATGCAGTGCTTCTGAACTGAGCGGCAAGGTGGTGGTCACTCATAAAAGTTCGCTACAATGCCGATTGACGTTAACGTAAACGTTAATAAGCGGCACCAGAATTTTTATAAAGGGACATCACCATGCACATCCAGAACAACGTCTTCATCGTCACCGGCGGCGCCTCGGGCCTGGGCGCGGCCACCGCGCGCATGCTGGCGGAGAGCGGCGCGAAAGTCGTGATCGCCGACGTCCAGGAAGAGGCCGGCCGCGCGCTGGCGGCTGAACTTGGCGGCCAGTTCGTCCGCTGCGACGTCACCCAGGAAGCGGACGGCAAGGCCGTCATCGAGGCCGCCGTGGCGCTCGGCACCCTGCGCGGCCTGGTCAACTGCGCCGGCGTGGCGCCGGCCGTCAAGACCGTCGGCAAGGACGGACCGCACCCGCTGGACGTGTTCCAGCGCGCCGTGAACATCAACCTGGTCGGCACCTTCAATATGGCGCGCCTGGCGGCCGAAGCGATAGCCAAGACCGAAGAAGCCGAATACGGCGAGCGCGGCGTCATCATTAACACTGCCTCGGTCGCGGCCTACGACGGCCAGATGGGGCAGGCTGCTTACGGCTCATCCAAGGCGGCCGTGGCCGGCCTGACCCTGCCGATGGCGCGCGACCTGGCGCGCAACGGCATCCGCGTGATGACCATTGCGCCGGGCATCTTCGAGACCCCGATGCTGATGAACATGCCGCAGGAAGTGCGCGATTCGCTGGGCAAGATGGTGCCGTTCCCGCCGCGCCTCGGCATGCCGAAGGAGTATGCCCACCTGGCCAAGGCCATCATCGAGAACGTGATGCTCAACGGCGAGACGATCCGCCTGGACGGCGCGATCCGCATGCAGCCGAAGTAAAGTTCTTGTCCTGAAAGCAAGCCGGCGCGACATGAGGTAGCATGTCTGCGGTCCCGGGCGCGTTGCCGCTGTCGTGCGGCGGCGCGCCCGTTTGCTTTTGGGAGAATCGTTTGAAACAACTCAGCTCGCTCGCACTCGGCCTGGTCCTGGCCGGAGTCCTTACCCATCCTGTCCTGGCCCAGGATTCGCTGCAGGCCGCGCCCGAAGCGGCCAGCGGCTATGCCGAAAAAACCGGCTGGCCGGCGCAGAAATACATGGTGGCCGCGGCCAATCCGCTGGCGGTGGAGGCCGGCTACCAGATCCTGCGCCGTGGCGGCAGCGCGATCGACGCGGCGATCGCCACCCAGCTGGTGCTGACCCTGGTCGAGCCGCAATCGTCGGGCATCGGCGGCGGCGCCTTCATGGTCCACTACGACGGCAAACAGACCCAGGCCTTCGACGGCCGCGAGACCGCGCCCGCCAAAGCCGACGAGCACCTGTTCGAACGCCCGGACGGCACCCCGCTGTCGCGCACCGAAGGCGTGGTCGGCGGCCGTTCGGTCGGCGCCCCTGGCGTGCTGCGCATGCTCGAACTGGCGCACCGCCAGCATGGCAAGCTGCCCTGGAAGGCCTTGTTCGAGCCGGCGATCCTGTTGTCCGAGCAGGGCTTCGCGGTCAGCCCGCGCATGCACAAGATGCTGGCCGGCGAGACCCACCTGCGCAAGGATCCGGTGGCGGCCGCTTACTTCTACGACCGGAACGGCGAGGCGTGGCCGGTCGGCCATGTGCTGAAGAACCCGGCGCTGGCCAAGACCCTGCGCGAGATCGCCGACGGCGGCGCCGACGTGTTCTATACCGGCCGCATCGCGCGCGACATCGCGGCCAAGGTCGCCAGCCACCCGACCAATCCCGGCCTCTTGAGCGCCAAGGACATCGCCGACTACCGGCCCAAGGTGCGCACGCCGGTCTGCAGCGACTATCGGCAATACACCGTGTGCGGCATGCCGCCGCCGTCGTCGGGCGGAATCGCGGTGGCCCAGATGCTGGGGATGTTCGAGACCTTCGACATGAAGGCGCTGGCCCCAAAAGACGGCGTGCCCGGCGCCGAAGCGGTGCACGTGTTCTCGGAAGTGGGCCGCCTGGCCTATGCCGACCGCAACCGCTACGCGGCCGACGCCGACTTCGTGCCGCTGCCGGGGCGCGGCATCCCGAGCCTGATCGACAAGGGTTACCTGAAAGCGCGCGCCAGCCTGGTCGGCGCCCGCTCGATGGGCGAGGCGAAGGCCGGCACGCCGCCGGGCATGGAAGTCGCCTGGGGCACGGACAATGCGATCGAGACGCCGTCGACCTCGCACCTGTCGGTGGTCGACGCCGAGGGCCGCGGCCTGGCGATGACGACCACCATCGAGGATGCGTTCGGTTCGCGCCAGATGGTCGACGGCTTCATGCTCAACAACCAGCTGACCGACTTTTCGTTCAGCGCGCGTGACGCCGACGGCCCGGTGGCGAACCGGGTCGAGGCCAACAAGCGGCCAAGAAGCGCCATGTCGCCCACCATCGTGTTCGAGAAGGACAGCGGCAAGCTGGTGCTCACGGTCGGCTCGCCGGGCGGCCCGGCCATCATCAACTACGTGGCCAAGGTGCTGGTCGGGACCCTGGACTGGGGCCTGAACGTGCAGCAGGCGATCGCGCTGCCCAATTTCGGCAGCCGCAACGGACCCACCGAGCTGGAACGCGGGCGCTTCCCGCAAGCCACGCAAGACCTGCTGCGCGCGCGCGGCCATGCGATCCGGGTAAGCGAGCAGACCTCGGGCCTGCACGGCATCGAGCGGATCCGGGTGCATGGGGTGCCGATGTGGTTCGGCGGCGCCGACCCGCGCCGCGAGGGTATCGCCAAAGGCGACTGAAAATCGGCCGGGAAGCGACAAACGAAGACAATTTGTCGCGTTCCCGGCCCCATATTTGCCTCAAGACAAGCAGAGTTTGCTACCCTGTCGCCGTGGATAGCAAACAGAAAAACGGATCGATCCTGACAGGGGAAAAAGCGCGCGCCGCCTGCCAGGCCGGGGTCCTGCATGCGATCTCGCGCTTCGTCGTTTTCCTGTTCCTGCCCCTGGTGCTGGCCCTTGCCGCGCTGACAACGCCGGCGGCGGCGGCCGCGCCCGAGCCGACCTTGCGCTTCGAGCACCTGTCGGTGCAGCAGGGCCTGGCCCAGGAATCGGTCCTGTCCATCGTCCAGGACCGCGACGGCTTCATGTGGTTCGGCACCCAGTCTGGCCTGTCGCGCTATGACGGCTACCGCTTCGTGCACTACCGCAGCGAGATCGGCAATCCGCGCAGCCTGTCCAGCAACTGGGTGCGGGTGCTGCACCTGGACCGCCACGGCCGCATGTGGCTGGGTACCGACGGTGGCCTGAATCGCTACGATCCGGCCACCCGCAGCTTTACCCTGTACGCGCCGCACGAGCCCACCCGGCGCGGCACCGGCAACCGCCAGATCAAGACCATGATCGGCGATGGCCGCGACGGGCTGTGGATCGGCACCGCCGACGGCCTGCAGCACTTCGACCTCGAGACCGGCAAGTTCACCGTCTGGCACCACGTGCCGAACGACGAGCGCACCCTGCGCGACGACGGCATCCAGGCGTTGGCGCTCGATGCCGACGGGCGGCTGTGGATCGGCAACGCGGCGGGCCTGGACAGCCTGGCCCCCGACCGCCGGACGGTCGAGCACCATCCATCGACGCTGGACCTGCGTGCGCGGCCGGTGCACTCGCTGCTGGTCGACGCCGGCCAGCGGCTCTGGATCGGCCGCTACGGCGGGCTGGAACGGCGCGAACTGCGCGGGCCGGAAGCTGGAAACCTGCGCCGCTTCGGGCCGGCGGACGGCGTCAAGGACTCCTGGGTCACCACGCTGTACCAGGATCCCGACGGCACGGTGTGGGCCGGCACCCACGACGACGGCCTGCTGCGCTGGCGCGCCGGGGGCGAGCGCTTCGACGCCTTCCGCAACGTCGTCACCGACCGCCACAGCCTGGTCGACAACTACGTCTCGGCCCTGTACCGCGACCGGGTCGGCACCTTCTGGGCCGGCACCTGGTATGGCGGCGTCTCGCGCGTCGACCTGGGCAGCGGCGGCTTCGCGCGCCTGAACGCGCGGCCCGGCGTCGAAGATTCACTGGCGGACAACAAGGTGCGCGCATTGCTGGAAGACGGGCAGCGGCTGTGGGTCGGCTCGGCCACCGCCTTGCACCACTTCGATCCGCGCACCGGCAAGGCCGAGGTGTTCCGGCACCGCAAGGACGACACCAACAGCCTGATCGACGTGCCGGCGGCGGCCCTCGTGCGCGACGGCGCCGGCCTGCTGTGGATCGGCAGCCGCTCCGGCATCACCTCCTTCGATCCCCGCACGCGCCGCTTCCAGCGCCAGGTGCTGCCGGGCGACGCCGACGCCAACAACGTGCGCTCGATGCTGCTCGACCGCGCCGGCGCGATCTGGATCACGACCCGCGGCGGCATGCACCGGCTCGATCCGGTCACGCGCGCCGTCACCAGCTACCGCCACGATCCGTCGAAATTCACCAGCCTGTCGGACGACATCGCGCGGCCGATGCTGGAAGACCGGCACGGCCGCTTCTGGGTCGGCACCTTCGCCGGCCTCGACCTGCTGGACCGCGCCAGCGGCCGGTTCCGCCACTTCAGGCACGATCCCTACGACCCGAACAGCATCAGCCACGACGAGGTGCACCACCTGATGGAAGACAGCCGCGGCGACATCTGGATCGGCACCGCGGTGGGCCTGAACCGCATGGTGACGGGGCGCGACGGCGCGCTCAGCTTCACCCGCTACACCACGCACGACGGCCTGGTCGACGATTCCGTGGCGGCGATCGTGGAAGACCAGGACGGCCGCATCTGGGCCAGCACCTCGAGCGGCATCTCGAGCTTCGATCCGGCCAGCGGGCGCTGGCGCAGCTATACGGCGGCCGACGGCATCACCGAGGGCGCCTTCTTCGACGCCTCGGTGTTGCGCACGGCCGACGGAACCCTGTATTTCGGCGGCTTCAACGGCATCACCGCCTTCGACCCGCGCGCGATCCGCGACAACCGCATCGCGCCGAAGCCCGTGATCACCGGGCTGCAGGTCTACAACCGCCCCCTCGAGCAGGCTTTCCCGGGCCTGCTGCCGGGACCGATCGAGAACGCCAGCGCCGTGACCCTGCCGGCCGACGCCGCCGTGCTCACGGTCGAATTCGCGGCGCTGCACTTCGCCGCGCCCGAGCGCAACAAGTTCGCCTACCGGCTCGACGGCTTCGACAAGGGCTGGGTGAACGCCGGCGCCGACCAGCGCTTCGCCACCTATACCAACCTCGATCCAGGGACCTATGTGTTCCGGGTGCGCGCGGCCAACAAGGACGACGTCTGGAGCGAGGACGTGGCGGCGCTGGCGCTGACCATCGAGCCGCCGCCGTGGGGCACGCCGTGGGCCCGGATCGCCATGATCGTGCTGGTGTGCAGCGCCGTCTACGTGGGCCTGCGCGTACGCCTGTCGAGCCTGCGCCGCCACAAGGAGCGCCTGGAACACCAGGTGAGCGCGCGCACCGAGCAGGTGGAGCAGCAGAACCGCATGCTCGAGCAGCAGACGCAGGAATTGCGCGAGCAGGAGCGGCGCGGACGCCACCAGAGCAACGAGCTGGCGCGCGCCTATCGCGCGCTGCAGGAGAACGAGGAAGTCCTGCGCCAGGCCAAGGAGCGCGCCGAGGACGCGACGCGCCAGAAGTCCGAATTCCTGGCCAATATGAGCCACGAGATGCGCACCCCGCTGGCCGGCGTGATCGGCATGCTGGGCTTCGCGCTGCGCGACGCGGCGCTCAGGGACAATACGCGCGAGCAGATCCTGCGCGGCCAGGCCAATGCCGAGGCGCTGCTGGCGATCATCAACGACCTGCTCGACTTCTCGAAGATCGAGGCCGGCAAGCTGACCGTCGAGCGCATCGACTTCGACCTGCACGAGAAGATGCGCAACGTGGCCAGCCTGTTCCAGGAGCAGGCCGCGGGCCACAGCCTGGACTTCTCGGTCCAGGTCGACGACAACGTGCCGCGCTTCCTGGTGGGCGACCCGACCCGCGTGCGCCAGGTGCTGGTGAACCTCATCGGGAATGCCTTCAAGTTCACCAGGTCGGGCAGCGTGACGGTGCAGGTCGAATGCCGGCCCGACGACCAGGATCGCCCGCCGGGCATGCACATGATCCGCTTCACGGTGCGCGACACCGGCATCGGCATCCCGTCCGACGCGCTGCCGCGCCTGTTCCAGAAGTTCGAGCAGGCCGACACCACCACCACGCGCCGCTACGGCGGCACCGGCCTGGGCCTGGCGATCTGCCGCCAGCTGGTGGAGCTGATGGGGGGCGCCATCGGCGTCAACAGCCAGGAAGGCAAGGGCAGCGTGTTCAGCGTGCTGCTGCCGCTGCCGGACGGCGTCGAGCCGGCCCACGTGGAGCATGCGCCGCGCGCGCCGCACAGCCATCGGCTGCGGATCCTGTGCGCCGAGGACTTCCCGACCAACCAGATCATCGCGCGCCTGATGGTCGAGGAGATGGGCCACGCGATCGACATCGTCGACAATGGCGTGGAAGCGGTCGCCGCCTGCGCCCGCAAGCGCTACGACCTGGTCCTGATGGACGGCCGCATGCCCGAGATGGACGGCGCCAATGCCACCCGCCTGATCCGCGCCGGCGGCCCGCAGGACGCGCCCGTGATCGATCCGCACCTGATGATCGTGGCGCTCACCGCCAACGCCACCGACGAGGACCGCACGCGCTACCTGGCCTGCGGGATGGACGCCTTCCTGACCAAGCCGATCGACGAGGCGGCGCTGCATGTCCAGCTGGCGCGCGCGATCGAGCGCCAGCTGCAGCGCGGCGTGCCGCTCGAGCCGATGCCGGCGCAGGGGACGCAGGACAGCCGCGCGCAGGCGATGGCGGCGCTGGACGCGATGTTCGAGGTGACCTTCGACGAACCGGCGGCCAGCCGCAGCGCGGAACCGGTGCCATCGGCCACTGCGGCCGCCGCCGCGCCGGCCGCGCACGGCGAGGCGCTGGCGGTGCGCCTGCGCGCCGCCTTCGTCGCCGACCTGCCGCGCCGGCGCCGCGAACTGGCGGCGGCCGTCGCGTCCGACGACCTGGACGCCGCCGGCCGCATCCTGCACGGCCTGCGCGGCAGCGCCGGCCACCTGGCGGAGCCAGGCCTGGAGATGCTGTGCGGCGAACTGGAAGCGGCGGCCGACGCCGGCGACCACCAGCGCCTGCGCGCCGGCCTGCCGCAGCTGCATGCATTGCTCGATGCCTTCGCGCCGCACTGATCGTGCAGACAATCTTGCAACCGTGCTACCGTGGCTGCCTATAATGCAGGTCTTGACCGATCAGGCGGAGGGCGAATGAAGGTGCTGGTAGTGGACGACGACATCGTGGCGCGCATGATGCTGATGCATCTGGTCGACAGCTGCGGCAACCATGCGATCCTGGAAGCGGAAGACGGCGCCGACGCCTGGCGCCAGCTGGAGGCCGGCCTGCGGCCCGACATCGTGTTCTGCGACCTGCGCATGCCGCACCTGTCCGGCCTCGAGCTGCTGCAGCGCCTGCGCGCGGACGGGGCGATGGCCGCGCTGCCCTTCGTGCTGGTCTCGGCCGCGTCCGACGCCGCGACGCTGGACGAAGCGGCGGCCATGAAAGCCAGCGGCTACATCGTCAAGCCCTTCCGCCAGGAAGACGTGCGCGCGCAGTTCGATCGTTTGTTTCCAGCCGGGGGAGACGACGTGCCCCCGGACGAGGCGCCGCACGAGGTCGCGCGCCGGCTCGGCATCGACGCCGCGCGGCTACGCCTCTATCTCGACGGGCTGGCGCGCCAGCTGCAGGCGGCCATGCACGAACCGGCGCCCGGCGACGAAGGGACGCAGGCGCGCCTGAACCGCCTGCGCGAAGGCTGCAAGACGCTTGGCCTGTACGGCGCCGCCGCGGCGCTGGCCAGGGTGGCCGACACCCGTTCTCCGGCGCCGCAGGACGTGGCGGCGGCGCTGGCGACGGCCAGCGCGGCGGTCGTGCGCCAGGCCGGGCGCGCAGCGCATGGCTGAGCGCAAGAAGAGGTGGCGAATCCGCTTGTCGAACAGGTGCTTTAGATTTAAAGTAATCCTGGATTGTTGCTTGAGCGCTTTTTGCCGTCGCCTCGTCTTACCCAGCCGGGACCATTCATGAACGACGCCACCATCGCAACCCTGTCCCCGTCCGGCCACACGGATGGCTTCGCCCGCGCCAACCTGCCGCCGCCGCACGCCTGGCCCGAATTCCGCTTCGACCTGCCCGAACTGCATTACCCGCAGCGCCTGAACTGCGTCGCCGACCTGCTCGACTGCGCCGTCAGGCGCGGCTGGGGCGGGCGCACGGCGCTGATCGGCGCGCGCGAGCGGCTGAGCTATGCCGAACTCCTGGCGCGGGTCGACCGCATCGCCCACGTGCTGCGCCACGACCTGGGCCTGGCCACCGGCAACCGGGTGCTGGTGCGCGGCGCCAACTGCCCGACGATGGCGGCCTGCATCCTGGGCGTGATCAAGGCCGGCTGCATCGCGGTACCGACCATGCCGCTGCTGCGCGCGCGCGAACTCGGCGCCATCGTCGACAAGGCGCGCGTGAACGCGGTGCTGTGCGCCGCCGCCCTGGTGGACGAGGTCGACGCGCTGGGCCTGGCGGTGCCGGTGCTGGCGTTCGACGCGCTGGCCGCCGATTCCCTCGAACAACGCATGGCGCGCCATGGCGAGCCGTTCACGGCGGCCGACACGGCGGCCGACGACGTCTGCCTGATCAGCTTCACCTCGGGCACCACCGGCGTGCCGAAAGGGACCATGCACTTCCACCGCGACGTGCTGGCGATCTGCGACTGCTTCCCGCGCCACGTGCTGCGCGCCCAGGCCGACGACGTCTTCATCGGCACGCCGCCGCTGGCTTTCACCTTCGGCCTGGGCGGACTGCTGCTGTTCCCGCTGCGGGTGGGGGCGGCCGGGGTGCTGATCGAGAAGCTCACGCCCGACAACCTGCTGGGCGCAATCGCGGAGCACCGCGCCACGGTGTGCTTCACGGCGCCGACCTTTTACCGGCAGATGGCGGCGCAGGCAGGACGGTTCAGGCTCGACAGCCTGCGCGCCAGCGTGTCGGCCGGCGAGGCGCTGCCGGTGGCCACGCGCGAGGCCTGGCAGGCGGCGACCGGGCTGGCCATGATCGACGGGATCGGCGCGACCGAACTGCTGCACATCTTCATCTCGAGCGCGGCCGACGACGTCCGCCCTGGGGCCACCGGCAAGCCGGTGCCCGGCTACCAGGCCTGCATCCTCGACGCCCAGGGCCGGCGCGTGGGGCCGGGCGTGATCGGCCGGCTGGCGGTGAAGGGGCCGACCGGCTGCCGCTACCTGGCCGACGAACGCCAGCGCGACTACGTCCAGGATGGCTGGAACCTGACCGGCGACGCCTACGAGATGGATGCGGACGGCTATTTTTATTACCGCTCGCGCACCGACGACATGATCATCTCGGCCGGCTACAACATCGCCGGCGCCGAGGTGGAAGAAGCGCTGCTGCACCATCCGGCGGTGGCCGAATGCGCGGTGGTGGGGCGGAGCGACCCCGAGCGCGGGCAGGTGGTCGAGGCCCACGTCGTGTTGCGCAGCAGCCACGTCGGGTCGGACGAGCTGGCCCACGAGCTGCAGGAATTCGTGAAGGGCCAGATTGCACCGTATAAATACCCGCGCGCGATACTCTTCAAGGAACAACTGCCGCGCACCGAAACCGGTAAACTGCAACGGTTTAAATTACGCACTGAAGCGGTTTGAGGAATTGCATGGATGACGACAGGCGCAAAGAGGTTGCCGATGCCGATGGGAGAGAGGCGGCCGAGCTGGACCTGGAAAGCCGCCTGACGGACGAACATCACCAGTCGCTGCGGCTGTGGCTGCGCATGCTGTCGTGCACGACCCGGATCGAGAACGAAATCCGCAGTCGCCTGCGCACCACCTTCGGGATCACCCTGCCGCGTTTCGACCTGATGGCGCAGCTCGAGCGTCATCCGGATGGGCTGCGCATGGGCGAGCTGTCCAGGCGCATGATGGTCACCGGCGGGAATATCACCGGGATTACCGACCAGCTCGAGCGCGAGGAACTGGTGGTGCGGGTGCAGGACGCACGCGACCGGCGCGCGTCGGCGGTCAAGCTGACCGCAGCGGGCCGGGCAGCGTTTGCCGAGATGGCGGCGGTGCACGAGCGCTGGATCGAGGAGATGCTGGCGGATGTGCCGGGCGAGGACAAGGCGGGCATGATCGCCTTGTTGTCGACCATGAAGCGAAAACTGCGGGTGGATGACGACGCCTAGCCGGCGGCGCATGCCAACCCGGCGATTCATTCCCGATCCTGCACAGCGCCGATGCGGGTCGGCGGCAGCAGCGAGAACGCCGTCTTCATGTCGCGTGCTTCCTGGCGCGAACTGCGGCCGAAGAAACGCTTGAATTCGCGATTGAAGTGCGAGGGACTCTCATAGCCGACCCTGGCCGATGCCGCCGCCGCGGTCAGGTCGTCGCGGATCATCATCAGGCGCGCCTGGTGCAGGCGGATCGCCTTGATGTACTGGATCGGCGTCGTTTGCGTCACCGTCTTGAAGTGCACGTGGAAGGCAGGCACGCTCATGCGTGCTTCCGATGCCAGCGCGCCTACGTCCAGGGGCTCGCCGAATTGCGCGTGGATGCGCCTGATCGCGCGTGCGACGCGGTTGAAATGTCCGTGGTGCGCCAGCGCTGCGCGCACCGCGCCTCCCTGTTCCCCGATCAGCGCGCGGTAGCACACTTCGCGCGCGATCGCAGGTCCCAGGATGGCCGCATCGCGCGGGCAGGCCAGCGCCTGCAGCAGGCGCAAGGTGGCGTCGGCCATCGCGTCGTCGAGCGCGGTGGAGACGATGCCCGCCGGCGGGGCCAGGGCCGGCTCTCCCGCCCGGTCCAGCGCCAGCACCAGGTCGGCCAGCTCGGTCATGTCGAGCCGGACCGACACCGCCAGCAGCGGATCGTCGGGCGTGGCCCAGGTCTCGGTGCACAGTGGCAGCGGCACCGACAGCACCAGGTAATGACGCGCATCGTAGCGGTAGATCTCGTCGCCCAGGAAGCCCTGCTTGGAGCCGGAGCAGACGATGATGATGCTCGGCTCGTACAGCACCAGCGTGCGGCTCAGGTGGCGGTCGGCGCGCATGAAGCGCACGCCGTCGAGAAGCGATGCGGTATAGCCCTCGTTCGGCGCCAGTTGCCGCAGCAGGGCCGTCATGCGGCGGGCGGTGGTGACATCGTCCAATCTTGAGTTCAAGCACGGCAAAGGGCAGATGGTAGCGCAGACGGCCGGGCCGGCGCGCGCTGGCCGCTCAAGAATATAGGAAAGTGCAATCCTGCGATAGGAACATGGCTGTTCGATGACAGGCGCCGTCTTTAGCATGGCCCTGTCTCATCGATCAGGTAAAGGAGGATGTTCCATGACCAGCAATTTGCACACGAAACAGGAATTCGACGGCAAGGTCGCGATCGTGACCGGCGCCGGCAGCGGCATCGGCCTGGCGACCGCCCGGATGTTGCAGGAGCGCGGCGCCAGCGTGGTCGCCGTTGACCGGAGCGCGGAGGTGGGGGCGCTCGAGGGCGCCGGCATCGTGCCCCTGGTGGCCGACGTCGGCCATGAGGACAGCGCGGCGCGCGCCGTGGCGCTGGCCATCGAGCGTTTCGGCAAGCTCGACATCCTCGTCAACAATGCCGCCATCCTGCTCAACAAGGCGATGGTCGACATGACGCTGGACGAATGGAACGGCGTGCTGGCGGTGAACACGACCGGCGCCTTCCTGTTCTCGCGCGAAGCCCTGCGCAAGATGATCCCGGCGGGCACGGGCGCCATCGTCAACGTCGGTTCCTATGCCTGCTACCAGGCGTTTCCCACGCTCGCCGCCTATGCGGCGTCGAAGGGCGCGCTGGCGCAGCTGACGCGGGCGTCGGCGCTGGAAGCAATCGAACACGGGATTCGCATCAATGCCGTCGGCGCCGGCGACGTCGTGACCAACATCGCGAACAGCCTGATGGAAGACGGCCGGAAGTTCCTGGCCGAACACGGCAAAGGGGCCCCCATCGGGCGCGCCGCCGAACCGCGCGAGATCGCCGAGATCATTGCCTTCCTGGCGTCGGACAGGGCCAGCTTCATCGTGGGAGCGGTCGTGATGGCGGATGGGGGCATGAGCGTGGCCGTCAAGTGACGTCGATGGCCGGCGTGCGCCGGGCGCGCGGCGGGGCTGTCGCCCGGGCGCGAATCGCGGAAGGCGCACAGCCGAATCGCTCGCGAAAGCGGATCGCGAAGCGCGAGGCCGACTCGTAGCCGACATCCAGTGCGATCTGGCCGACCGGCAGGCCGGTCGACTGCAGCAGGAGCAGGGCGGACGTCATGCGCACGTCGGCAAGCAGGGTGCCCACCGTGGCGTCTTGCGCCGCCAGCCTGCGGCGCAGCGTCGCTTCGCTCATGGCGAGCTGGCGCGCCGCGAGGGCCGCGGTCCAGCGCCGTGTGGGGGCGGTCTCGAACAGCTTGCGCACCCGGGCGGCAAGGCTCGGCGCCTGCATAGGCGGAAAACGCAGGCCGCGCAGGAACAGCCATGCCAGCACTTCGGTCAGCCGGTGCTCCGCAATGGGATCGGGGAACGGCGCCGTGATCGCGTCGAAGGCGCGGCCCAGGGCGGCGCGGAACTCGGGCTCCAGGCCGTGGACGGTCCTGGCGCCGTCGATGTCGCCGCTTTCGTCGAGATCGGGCGTCCGGCGTCTGGCGCGCTCCACCAGATTGGTATCCAGGATCAGCCAGCGCGCTTCGTAGCGCCCGTCGCCGCCCAGCCGATTGGTCACATCGAAGGTAGTCCCGGCTGCGATGGCGATGGCCTCGCCGGCGCCGACTTGCCACTCGCGGCCGTCCGCATGCAGCGTTTTGCTGCCGTGGCGTACGACGATCACGGTCGGCTGGTCGATGGCGAGTCGGCTGAAGCGCAGCTCGCTGTGTTGCACGACGCCGGCGGTCGCGCCGATGCCCGGTCGCACCCTGAGGGCATTGGCGCCGTGGTCGGTGTGTGCGGTCATCGGGGAGTCGTCGAGTGAAGGCTGACGGCAAGCATGAACGGTGCGGCGACGGCAGTCAAGCTGGCGCCTGTGCATCGGGCTCGGCCCGGCGCATGGCGCGCAGGTAAGCCGGACGCGCCGTCGTGCGCTCGACGTAGGCACGGATGTGCGGGTAGGGCGACAGGTCGTGGCTTGAAAAGAACCGCATCGTCGTCAGCACGAACAAGGTCATGACGTCGGCCGCGGTGAACGTGTCGCCCGCCAGGAAAGGGACATCGGCGAGGCGCTGCTCCAGCAGGGCGTGGGCGCGGTGGTGGCGGGAGCGCAGCGCCGTGACCAGCGGGTTGTCGCCGCCGAGCCGCCTGGCGACCGAGTCGATCATCGCCGCAGGCATGAACGAGCCGTTGGAAAAATGGAACCAGAACAGGAAGTCTGCGTAATCTGGTGCATCCGGCCGCGCCAGCAGCCGCCCTTGTCCATGGATCCGGGCGATGTATTCGACGATGGCCGCCGATTCACCGAGTGTGAGCTCCCCGTCGGTGATGACCGGCGCCGTACTGAATGGCGTCAGGGCGCGATACTCGATCGGCGCAAGGCGCGTCAGCGGGTCGCGTTCATAGCGCCTCAGTTCATATGGAATGTCCAGCTCTTCGCAGAGCCAGACGATGCGCTCGGACTGGGATTTTTCGAGGTGATGGATGGTCAGCATGGAATGCCCCTTTCAGTGAAGGCAAGGCAGGCGGGATCGCCGGAATTTCCTTGCACGAGGCATGATAGGGAAACAGTGGCAGGCTGTTGGCGCAGGGGCGATCGTTTTCGGTGCCGATCCGCGCAATATGCCAGGGTCTTACGCTGTAGAAATGACAGAGTAGGCTGGCGGCTGGTACAATTCGCGTCGCGTGTCGCCATCGTACAATGGATAGTACAAGCCCCTCCTAAGGGTTAGATGCAGGTTCGATTCCTGCTGGCGATACCATTTTTCCCTCCTGCAGTTTCCCCAGAATATGTGAGAATTGACGTCGGGCGCGCGTCCAGTCGGTACAATGTGCGCCTTATTCAATCAACTCATGCTTTTGCCCGGCACCGGGCCGCACACCGATCATGGCAGTCATCTCCCTCACTTCCGCGCAACTGGCCTTCGGCCACGTCCCGCTGCTCGACCACGCCGACTTTTCGCTGGAAACCGGCGAGCGCGTCGGTCTCATCGGCCGTAACGGCACGGGCAAATCCTCGCTCCTGAAGATCATCTCGGGCCGCTCGAAACTCGACGACGGCCTCTTGGTCATGCAGCAGGGTGTCAGCATCGCCTACGTGGAACAGGAACCGGTGTTCGACCCGCAGATGACCGTATTCGAAGTGGTCGCGCTCGGCATGGGCGACCAGCAGGCGATGCTGACCGAATATGAAGAACTCACCGGCAAGTTCGGCCAGGGCGACGACGATGCGCTGATGGAGCGCATGCACGTGCTGCAGACCAGGCTGGACGCCACCGACGGCTGGAACCTGGCGAACAAGGTCGAGACGACGCTGGGCCGCCTGAACCTGGCGGGCGACGCGAAGATGGGCACCTTGTCCGGCGGTATGCAAAAGCGCGTGGCGCTGGCCGTGGCCCTGGTGTCGGCGCCGGACGTGCTGCTGCTCGACGAACCGACCAACCACCTGGACTTTACCTCGATCAAGTGGCTGGAGAGCCTGCTGCGCGAGTTCCGCGGCTCGATCCTGTTCATCACCCACGACCGCAGCTTCCTGGACAATGTCGCCACCCGCATCATCGAGCTCGACCGCGGCAAGCTGCTCTCGTTCCCGGGCAATTTCACCACGTACCAGGAACGCAAGCGCGAACTGCTGGCCAACGAGGAAGTCGAGAACGCCAAGTTCGATAAATTCCTGGCGCAAGAAGAGGTGTGGATCCGCAAGGGCGTGCAGGCACGCCGCACCCGCGACGAAGGCCGCGTGCGCCGACTGGAAGCGCTGCGCCTGCAACGCGCCGCGCGCCGCGACCAGCAGGGCCAGATCAAGCTCGACGTTGCCACCGGCGAGCGCTCGGGCAAGATCGTCGCCGACCTGGAAGGCGTGTCGAAGCGCTATGGCGACAAGGTCATCGTCGACGGTTTCACCGGCACCATCATGCGCGGCGACAAGGTCGGCCTGATCGGGCCGAACGGCGCCGGCAAGACGACCCTGCTCAAGATCATCCTGGGCGAGGAGACGGCCGACAGCGGCGCCGTGCGCCTCGGCACGAAGTTGAATGTCGCGTATTTCGACCAGATGCGCACCCAGCTCAACGAAGAGGCGAGCCTGGCCGACACCATCGCTCCCGGCAGCGACTGGGTCGAGATCAATGGCCAGCGCAAGCACGTGATGACCTACCTGAACGACTTCCTGTTCTCGCCGGAGCGGGCGCGTTCGCCGGTCAAGTCGCTGTCGGGCGGCGAGCGCAACCGTCTGCTGCTGGCGCGCCTGTTCGCCAAGCCGGCCAACTGCCTGGTGCTGGACGAACCGACCAACGACCTTGACATCGACACCCTCGAACTGCTGGAAGAATTGCTGGAGGAATACACCGGCACCGTCTTCCTCGTCAGCCACGACCGTACCTTCCTGGACAATGTCGTGACCCAGGTCATCGTGGCCGAGGGCGGCGGCAAGTGGCGCGAATACGTCGGCGGCTATACCGACTGGGAGCGCGTCAGGGCGGCGGCTCCGGTGGCGCAGGCGCCGGCGCCGAGCGCGCCGAAGGCCAGCGCCGCCAAGGTGGAAGAAGCGCCGGCCCAGGGCGCGGGCAAGAAGGTCAAGCTCAGCTACAAGGAACAGCGCGAACTCGAGGAACTGCCGCAGCTGATCGCTTCGCTCGAAGACGAGCAGTCCGCGATCACCCAGCAATTGAATGCGCCCGACTTCTACAAGACGAATCCGGCCGACGCCAAGCGCATCAATGCGCGGTATGCCGAGATCGAAGACCTGCTGCTCGACGCGCTCGATCGCTGGGAACGCATCGAGGCGCGCGCCAGGGGCGAATAAAACGCAGTTCTACGAAGATCCCACTCCAGCGTCGGCCGGCGCTGGTTGCATCTGCGGCACCGCAAGCCGTGGTCGCCGATCCTGGCTCACGCTATCACCAATGGATTGCTGGGAATCCGGGTGCTGCATGCCGGAGGCTGCCAGTTCTGGTAATTCCTTCGGTGCAGTATCTTCCGGGAAGCGTAGAACATGCTCTTCAACCCTGCAGCGCATCGGCTTCGATCCGTGGCGGCCCTGGCGGCGGTGTTGTGTTCTTTCCCTGCCGTGTCCGCGCCGAACGATGCGCAGCAAGAAGACGGCCTGCGGCTGCTTGGCGGCATCGGCTGGGCCTACGACGACAATATTCTGCGGGTAGCCGACGACGAGCAACCGTTCGAAGGCCGGCGCAGCGATTCCTATCGCACGCTCGATGCCGGCATTGTGCTCGACAAGAACATCAGCCGCCAGCGCATCGCGGCCACTGCCAAGGTGTCGAAGGTCAAGTTCGACCACTTCGACCAGCTCGACTACGACGGGCGCGACCTGCAGGCGAGCTGGCTGTGGCAGGCCGGCAAGCAGTTCGAGGGGCGTCTAGAAGCGCTGTACATCAAGACACTGGCGCCATACACCGACTTCGACAGCGACCAGCGCAATCTGCGCGAGCAGCGGCGCCAGTTGCTCGATGCCGGCTGGAAGCTGCATCCAAGCTGGAAGCTGCGCGTCGGCGCCGCGCGCGACAAATACACCTACGAGCTGGAGGCCCAGCGCTACAACGACCGCACCGAAAAGACCCATGAGGTCGAGCTCCAGTACCGGCCGAAAACTGGCAGCACGGTCGGCCTGGTGGCGCGCCGCGTCGAGGGCACCTATCCGTACCGGCGGCCTTATAACAGCAGCGTGCTCACCGACGATTTCACGCAAGACGAACTCAAGGCGCGAGTCGACTGGCTCGCCAGCGGATCGACGACGCTGCAGGCGCTGGTCGGCTATGCGCGGCGCGACCAGCCTTCGTACGACGACGGCCGCACCAGCGGCGTCAATGGCCGTGTCACCTGGCTGTACAAGCCGCAAGGCAAGATCAGTTATGGCGCGTCGCTGTGGCGCGAGTTCGCGCCGATCGAAAGCTCGCGGGTCAGCACCACCCTGAACAAGGGGGCGAGCCTGCAAGCCACCTGGCTCGCGACCGACCGCATCAGGGTGGACGCCCGCGCGTCCTATGAAAAGCGCGACTACACGGCGCGCGACGTGTTTGCCGGCTCAGATGACCTGACCGACGCGATCCGCAGCGCCAGCCTGCGGGCGCTATGGCAGGTCCGGCCCAAGGTACAAGTGATTGCCGGCTACGCCTACGAATCGCGCTCGGGGTCGCAGGCACTTGGCACCGGCAAGTTCGACGCCAATATGGTGCAGCTGAGTGCCAACGTGCTGTTCTGACCAGGGATGTGGCGGCGCATGACGGTCAACGACATTCCCATCATTTCTTTCTTCCAGCGCGTGCTCGATCCGCTGATCGTGATGGGCAGCCTGTACCTGGCGACATTGGCGTTTGGCGAACCATTCTCCGGCTATTGCCTGGTGCTGATGATCCTGGCCTTCTTCATCTCGTCGGCCGTCTACCAGCAAATCGATCCCTACCGCACCTGGCGCAGCGGCCGCATGCTGGCCTATGCGCGCGATACGGTGTTCGGCTGGTGCCTGACGCTCGCCGTGCTGTACTTCCTCGGCTCGGCCAGCGGCATGAAATACTATTACGACGAGCGGGTGTTGCTGGCCTGGGCGGTGGCGACGCCGCTGACGATCCTGGCCAGCCATATCGCGGTGCGTTTCGCCACCGGGGGCCGCAAGCACCACGCGCGTGAAATGCGCTCGATCGTGGTGGTCGGCGCCAACGATGCCGGCATCAAGTTCGCCGGCGTGTGCGAGCGCCATCCGAACCTGTTCATGCAGGTGCAGGGCTTTTTCGACGACCGTGCAGACCGGCGCCAGCCGCCCGGCCTGCGCTATCCGATGCTGGGCAAGATGGCCGAGGTCGCCGCCTATGTGCGGCGCAAGAACATCAAGATGATCTTCATCAGCCAGCCGGTCTCGGCCCAGCCGCGCATTCGCCAGCTGGTCGACGAATTGAAGGACACCACTGCCTCGGTCTATTTCTTGCCCGACGTGTACGTGTTCGACCTGATGCAGGCGCGGTTCGATACCGTGGGCGGCATGCCGGTGATCGCGATCAGCGAGACCCCATTCATGGGCTTTAACAGCGTGCTCAAGCGCGGCACCGACGTCGTGGTCAGCGCGCTGGCCCTGGTGCTGCTGGCGCCGCTGATGCTGGTGATCGCCCTTGCCGTGAAGCTCGGTTCGCCCGGCCCGGTGCTGTTCAAGCAGCGCCGCTACGGGCTGTATGGCGAAGAAATCTATATCTATAAATTCCGCTCGATGACGGTGCTGGACGACGGGCCGACCATCGTCCAGGCCCGGGCCGACGATCGCCGCATCACGCGCATTGGCCATTTTTTGCGCCGCACGTCTCTTGATGAATTGCCGCAGTTTATCAATGCGCTGCAAGGACGCATGAGCGTGGTCGGGCCGCGTCCGCATGCGGTCGCGCACAACGAGGAGTACCGCAAGCTCATCAAGGGTTACATGCTGCGCCACAAGGTCAAGCCGGGCATCACCGGCTGGGCCCAGGTAAACGGCTTGCGCGGCGAGACGGCCACCCTCGACAAGATGGAAGCGCGCATCCGCTACGACCTCGATTACCTGCGCAACTGGTCGCTGTGGCTCGATCTGTGGATCATCCTCAAGACCGTCAAGGTCGTCCTCACGCGCGAGAACGCGCACTGACCACCGCCAGTCGCCGCGCGCGAAAAATGAACCGTCGGGCTTCGCGCGCATCGAATGACAGGGTGGCCGGGGTTCCAATCGGGCTTTCGAGCCTATCAATTTTGTCCCGGAAACGGATGAGCGCTAATCGACGCGCTCTTTGATCTGGACGATTGCCGACAAGCTTGCGCGGCCATCCGCGCTGGGTAGAATCGTTAACTGGAATGCAAGAGCAATGGCCGATTCTCCGCCGCAATAGGGGTGGGGAAACATCGGCATTGATCACAGGAGGCAATGTGCACGACAAGCCACGCATCTACGTTGCCGGCCACCGCGGCCTCGTCGGCTCGGCGATCGTGCGCGCCCTGCGCGCCGCCAACAAGGCCGAGATCGTCACACGCAGCCACGACGAACTCGAGCTGACCGATCAGGTGCGGGTACGCGAATTCTTCCGCAGCGAAGCGATCGACCAGGTCTACCTGGCCGCGGCCAGGGTAGGGGGCATCCACGCCAACAACAGCTATCCGGCCGAGTTCATCTACGACAACCTGATGGTGCAGGCGAATGTCGTGCACGAGGCCTGGCGCGCCGGCGTGCGCAAGCTGCTGTTCCTGGGCTCGTCCTGCATCTATCCGCGCTTGGCGGCGCAGCCGATCCGCGAAGAATTCCTGATGAACGGCATGCTCGAGCCGACCAACGAACCCTATGCCATGGCCAAGATTGCCGGCATCAAGCTGTGCGAAAGCTATAACCGCCAGTACGGCACCGACTATCGCAGCGTGATGCCCACCAATCTGTACGGTCCCGGCGACAACTACCACCCCGAGAACAGCCACGTCATTCCCGCCCTGCTGAGCCGCTTCCATGAGGCAAAGACGAGCGCCGCCCCCGAGGTCGTGATCTGGGGCAGCGGCAAGCCGATGCGCGAATTCCTCTACGTCGACGACATGGCGGCCGCCAGCGTCCACGTGATGGAGCTGGCGCCCGAGGCGTATGCGGCTGCTACCGACCCCATGCATTCGCACATCAATGTCGGTACCGGCCAGGAAGTGACCATCGCCGAGCTGGCGCGCCTGGTGGGCGAGACCGTGGGCTACTGCGGCAATATCGTCTTCGATGCCAGCAAGCCCGACGGCACGCCGCGCAAGCTGCTCGACGTCTCCAAGCTGGCGGCGCTGGGCTGGCGCGCCAGCACGCCGCTGGCCGAGGGCCTGCAGCGCGCCTATCTCGCCTATCTTGCTTACCTCTCCTGCGAAGCCGGTCTCGACGCGCGATGTGAAATACACAACAGAGCGGATGGCGCAAGCGGTCCAGAATGGCAGATTTCACCCCGGACCGCGCATGCCTGAGGGGCAATGCCGTCCACCACGCTGGAGAACACCATGCACAATGCCTCAGACTCGCCGCTTTCATTCGCACCGGGGTTCAGCCCGGGGCGGGCCGTGTGCGCGGCCCTGTTCCTGGCCAGCGTCGCGCTGGCCGGCTGCAACCGGGACAAGCCGGTGCCCGAGACGAAGCCCGGCCAGGCCTTGGCCAGCGTGAATGGCGAAGAGATCACGGTATTGCAGCTCAATGAAGAAATGCAGCGTGCCGGCGTCCCGGCGGCACAGCAGCAAACCGCCAGCAAGCAGTTGCTGCAAGCCCTGATCGACCGCGAACTGCTCGAAAGCGCAGCGGCCAAGGAAAAGATCGACCGCGATCCCAAGGTGATGCAGGCGATCGAGCGCGCGCGCTCCCTGATCATCGCCCAGGCCTATATGCAGAAGCGGGTCGGCGACGTCGGCCGTCCGACCGAGGCCGAGATCGAGGACTACTTCAACAAGCATCCCCAGTTCTTCGCCAACCGCCGCCAGTTCGCGATGAACCAGCTCGTGTTTCCGGCGGCCAGCGTGACGCCCGAGCTGCGCGCCGCCGCCGACAAGGCGCGCTCGCTCGAGGAAGTGGCGGCCTATCTCGACACCAGGAAGGTCGCCTATGGCCGCGCCCAGGTCACGCGCAGCACCGCCGACCTCAAGCCCGAGCTGGCCGCGAAGCTGCTGTCGATGCCGAAGGGCCAGTTGTTCCTGGTGCAGGAAGGGCAGCGCGCGCTGCTGACCTCGATCGACGAGGTGCGCGACGCGCCGGTGTCGCTGGCGATCGCCGCGCCGCAGATCGCGCAATACCTGGCCAACCGCAAGAACAAGGAACTGGCCCAGGCCGAGATCCAGCGCCTGCGCGCCACCGCCCGGATCGACTACCTGAACAAGGACCTGGCGCCCGACGCCGCCACGCCCGGTGCGCTCCCGGCCGCGGCGCCGGCCTCGCTGGCGGGTGCCGGACTGGACACGGGATCGACCGCGAACGACGGCAACAATGACAACGATATCGGCCCGGTGGCCGACACCGTGGACGAGGACGCGCGCGCCGACAAGGCGGCGCTCGATCGCGGCGTGGCCGGCCTCAAGTAACGCATTCCAGGGACTTCCCAACGACGTGCTAGCCGGAGACTGACGATGAAACGCTGGATCAAGTGGATGACGGGGGCCGCCTTCATGCTGGGCATGGGCGTGGCCGGTGCGACCGAGGTGCTGCTGGGCGCCGGGGACGTGGTCAGGCTGTCCGTGTATGGCAGCCCCGACCTGTCGATCGAGACCCGCGTCAGCGAGAGCGGCCACATCACGTTTCCACTGCTGGGCCAGGTGGCGGTCGGCGGCCTGTCGGTAGCCGCCGCCGAAAAGAAGATCGCCGGCCAGCTCGAGAAGGGGGGCTATATCAAGCGGGCCCAGGTGAACATGCTGGTGACCACGCTGGCCAGCCAGCAGGTGTCGGTGCTGGGCCAGGTGAACCGGCCGGGCCGCTATCCGGTCGAAGGCAGGCGCAAGGTGCTCGACATGCTGGCGCTGGCCGGCGGCATCCATGGCGACGGCGGCGACATGATCAGCCTGGTGCGCACGCGCGACGGCAAGACGACGCGCGAGACCATCGACGTGGTCGACATGGTGCACAAGGGCGAGCTCGACAAGGACTACGAGGTCGCCGGCGGCGACATCATCTTCGTGGAGCGGGCGCCGCGCGCCTACGTCACCGGCGAGGTCGGCCGTCCGGGGCCGTTCCGCCTGGAGCGCGGCATGACGGTCCAGCAGGCGATTTCGGCCGGCGGAGGACTGAGCCCGCGCGGCAGCGACAACGGCATCAAGATCACGCGCCGCGACGCCAACGGCAAGCCGGTCACGCTGGATGTCCAGGCCGGCGATCCGGTCCAGGTCGACGACGTGATCGTGGTGCGCGAAAGCTGGTTTTAACGGAGCGTGATCGAAGCGCCGGTGCGCCATGACAGCATGTCCGGCATTGGGTTCTTGCTGGGCTGTAGCGCCGGTCCCCGCATGCAAAGGTGAATCATGAGCGTGCATCAATTTCTGCTGATCTTGCTGGCCCGGAAGAAAATTGTCCTGGGAACGCTCCTGGTCACGGTGCTGCTCGCCCTTGGCTGGAGCGTGGTGCAGCAAAAGACGTATGAAGCGACGGCATCGGTGCTGCTCAACTACAAGGGCGTCGATCCGCTCACCGGCCTGACGATGCCAGGGCAATTGATGCCGGGATATATGGCAACGCAGATGGACATCATCGGCAGCAAGAACGTGGCGCTGCGCGTCGTCGACGCGCTGCGGCTGGCGTCCAGCCCGGCCGTCGTCCAGCAATTCCAGGAAGCCAACGAGGGCAAGGGGACGGTGCGCGACTGGCTGGCCGACCTGCTGCTCCAGAAGCTCGAAATCATGCCGTCGCGCGAGTCGAGCGTGGTCGAGATCAGCTTCAGCGGCGCCGACCCCGTGTTCGCGGCCGCGGTCGCGAACGCCTTCGCCGAAGAATATCGGCGGGTCGGCGTGCAGCTCAAGACCGAGCCGGCCAAGAACGCCTCGCTGTACTTCAACGAGCAGACCAGGCAATTGCGCGACAACCTCGAGGCGGCCCAGGCCCGCCTGTCGAAGTACCAGCAAGAAAAAGGCATCGTCAGCCTCGACAACAACCGGGTCGACGTCGAGCTGTCGCGCCTGAACGACCTGGCCGCCCAGCTGGTCGTGGCCCAGGCCGCGGCCATGGAAGCGGGTTCGCGTGAAAGGGCGGCCGGGACCGCCGGCGCGGCCGTCGATTCGCCCGACGTCGCCAACAATACCCTGATCCAGAACCTGCGCATGAACCTGGCCAGCGCCGAGGCCAAGCTGGCCGAGGCCGGCGCGCGCTTCGGGCGCAACCACCCGCAGTACCAGGCCGCGGATGCCGAGGCCGGCAAGCTGCGCGCCGAGCTCGCCGGTGCGCTGGGCAGCGTCACCCGCAGCGTCGGCGCCAACGCCGACGTCTACCGCCAGCGCGAAGCCCAGCTGCGCAGCGAGCTGGCGGCGCAGAAGGAACGCGTGCTGGAGCTGAACCGCACCCGCGACGAGCTCGGTCCCTTGCTGAAAGACCTCGAAGGCGCGCAGCGCGCCTTCGATGCGGCCAGCCAGCGCTATTCGCAGACGCGGATCGAGGCCCTGTCCGAGCAGTCCGACGTCTCGGTGCTCAACCCGGCCGTGGCGCCCACGACGCCGAGCGGCCCACGCATCCTGCTCAATACACTGGCGGCGATCTTGCTCGGCACCGTTCTCGGCGTCGGCCTGGCGCTGCTGCTCGAATTGCTGGAGCGGCCGGTACGTTCAAGCAGCGACCTGGACGACATGCTGGGCATTCCGGTGCTGGGCACCATTGCCTGGCAGGCGCCGCCCGTGCGCGCGGGCCGTGTTCGCCGGCTGATTTCGCAGGCTGATGGCGCCCGGCCTGCAGCCGCGCCCGAATTGAACTGAGCCGAGCCGAGGACGCGCCATGAACTCATCCGTGCTATCCGCCCTGCACAGCGGCCCTGGCCGCGACGCCAGCATGGGGACGCTGCTGGTCGATGCGGGCAAGCTCAGCGTCGATGACGCCGAGCGCGTGCTGCGCACCCACCAGGACCTGGGCATCCGCTTCGGCGAAGCGGCGCTGCGCCTCGGCCTGGTGAGCGAAGACGACATCCAGCAGGCGCTGGCGCGGCAGTTCGCCTATCCCTATGTGCGGAAAGGGCAGGCCAGGCTCTCGCCCAGGCTGGTCGCCGCCTACGAACCGTTCTCTCCCCAGGTCGAGGCCTTGCGCGCGATCCGCAGCCAGCTGATGCTGCGCTGGTTCGCGCGCGGGCGGCGCGCGCTGGCGATCGCCGGCGCCGACCCGGACGATGGCGCCAGCCTGTTCGCGGCCAACCTGGCGCTGGTGTTTTCCCAGCTCGGCGAACAAACGCTGCTGGTGGACGCCAACCTGCGCGCGCCGCGCCAGCATGAACTGTTCGGGCTCAGGCCGCGCCAGGGCCTGTCCGACCTGCTGGCGGGACGGGCCGACCTTGATGCGATATTGCGCGTGCCGTCCTTTGCCGACCTGTCGGTATTGCCGGCCGGGACCGTACCGCCGAATCCGCAAGAACTGCTGGCGCGGCCCGGCTTCTGCTCGCTGTCGGCGCAGCTGGAAAGCCGCCACGACGTCGTGCTGGTCGACTTGCCGCCTTTTACCGCCGGCGCCGACGCCCTGGCGGTGGCGGGCCGTGCCGGCGGCGTGTTGCTGGTGGCCTGCAAGCACCGCACCCGCATCGCCGACGTGGCGCGCATGGCCGGGCAGATGGCCGATGCCGGCGCCGAAGTGGTCGGTTCGGTTGTGATGGAGTTCTAGCATGGCGACCGGGCGCGAAATGGATCCGCGGCACGGCCCGTATGCGAGCTCCGGACCTGGCTCCGGTGCTGGTCCCGGCGCCGGCCTGCGCCATGCCTTGCCCGAATGGTGGCCGGTCATGCTGGGCCTGGCCCTGCTGTTCGGACCGACCTTCCACGACCTGTTCACCGGCGCCTGGATCGGCGAAGAGCAGGGCCATGGACCGATCATCTTCTTTTTGTCCCTGTGGCTGGTCTGGCGCAAGTGGCCCGAGGTGAGGGCGGCCAGCGCGCCACTCCGGCCGCACCCGGCCGGCTGGGCGGTGCTGGCCTTCGGCCTCGGCATCCACCTGCTGGGCCGTTCGCAGAACATCCTGATGTTCGAGGTCGCCTCGATCCTGGCGGTGCTGGCGGCAATCGTCCTGCTCAAGCTGGGCGCGCGCGCCCTGCGCCTGCTGTGGTTTCCGTTTTTCTTCATGCTGTTCATGGTGCCGCTGCCGAGCGAGCTGGTGGCGGCGGTGACGATGCCGATGAAGATGGCCGTCTCCTGGGCCACCGAACACCTGCTGTTCGCCGCCGGTTATCCGATCTCGCGCTCCGGGGTGGTGCTGCAGATCGGCCAGTACCAGTTGCTGGTGGCCGATGCCTGCGCCGGCCTGCAGACCCTCCTGACCCTCGAGGCGCTGGGCCTGTTCTACCTGAACCTGATGCGCCATCCTTCGGCCGTTCGCAATATCGCGCTGGCGATCCTGATCGTGCCGGTCTCGTTCACGGCGAACGTGATCCGCGTGATCACGCTGACCCTGGTCACCTATTATTTCGGCGACGCGGCCGGGCAGGGCTTCCTGCACGGCTTCGCCGGCATGGTGCTGTTCGTGACGGCGCTCCTGATGATCCTGGCGCTCGACTCGACCCTGCAATGGTTCATCAAACGCCGGGAGCAATCGCGCCATCCCGACGGCCAGCCGAAGTCGCCAACATCGCCGGATTCGATACGCGGGGCGGTCCAATGAAAGCGGCGCGCCGCCACCTGGCCATCAGCATCGTGCTGGGCCTGGCCATGGCCGCGACATCGGCCCTGACCGGGGCCTTGACGCCGGCGCCGCGCGCGCCGCTGCCGCACGAGCGCTTCAGCCTGGAACAGATGATTCCGCAACGCTTCGGCGCCTGGACGGTCGACCCGAGCGTCGTGCCCCTGCAGCCCGATCCGGAGCAGCAGGGCGTGCTCGCGAAGATCTACGACCAGACCCTGTCGCGCACCTATGTCGACGCCTACGGCCAGCGGGTGATGCTGTCGATCGCCTATGGCGGCGACCAGAGCAGGGCATTGCAGCTGCACCTGCCCGAGGTCTGCTACGTGGCCCAGGGCTTCGAGCTGCTCGAAGACAGCGAAGTCCTGCTGCCCACCCGCCATGGCCGCCTGCCGGTCAAGCGCCTGGTGGCGCGCCTGAGCGAGCGCAACGAGCCGATCACCTACTGGATCACCATCGGCGACAAGGCGACCAAGGCCGGCATCCAGCAAAAACTGCGCCGCCTCGCCTACGGCCTGTCGGGCGAGATCCCGGACGGCATGCTGGTGCGGGTATCGACCATCGGCTCCGACCGGCACGCCGCCTGGCGCGTGCAGGATCGCTTCGTGGTCGACCTGCTCGCGGCGCTGGCGCCACGCGACCGCGCCCACCTGATCGGCGCCGACACCGCGCCCGCGCCGACGGCCACGGTGGCCGCGCCTGACCCGGCGGCCACTGCGGCCACGCCGGCCCGCGCCGCCCGCAGCGCGCACCACTGACCCGGCGACAGCGCGGCGATGAACGACATCCTGCCCTATATCTATTATTCGCTGCCGTGGCTGTTCGTCATCGGCCTGTCGGTCGCAGCCGTGCTGGGGATCGGCGTCGGGCTGGCATGGCCGCGCTTCCTGGTCTATCCCTATCTGCTGCTCTTTTTCTGGGTTAATTCCACCAGCTACGGCAACCTGGCCGTGTTCGCGTCGCGCAGCATCTACAGTCGCGGCTCGGGTATGCTGTTCTTCGGCGTGGTCCTGTGGTACGTCCTCGGCGCCTGGCTGTGCGCCCGCATTGCCGCCAGCTTCAACGACAACGCCGCGACCGGCCCGCAGCGCCACGCCGCGCCGGCCTGCAATCTGCGGCCCTGGTTCCTGGCCTGGACCGTCCTGCTGGCCGCCCACGTCGGCGTCGGGCTGGCCACCGGGGTGCCGCTGGCGGCGTCGCTGGCGCCGTCGGGCTTTTCGAATATCGTCTGGATGGCGCCGCTCATCTCGCTGATGCTGCTGGCCTTCCGCACCCGCGAGCAGGCGCTCGCGCTGGCGCGCTTCATCATGCTGGCGGGTCTGGCGCGCGCGCTGTTCGGCCTTGGCCGCTGGGCGGTATCGGGCGGCGACCCGAACAACGTCTATGCCAATATGAATGCGATCCAGATCCGCCTGACCTTCTTCGACATCAACGACAGCCTGCTGTGCACGCTGGCGTTCGCGATCGCCGCCGTCGCGCTGTTCCAGGCGCCATCCGGCGCGCCGTTGCCAGCGCAGGGCCGGCCGTGGCGTGCGCTGGCATGGGCCACCCTGCTTGCTACCACGCTGTGCGTGGTGCTGTCCTATCGCCGCACCGCCTGGATCGGCTTCCTGCTGGCCTTCGTGGTCGTGCTGTGGCGCTTTCCTCCGGCGCGCCGCCTGCAGCTGGGCCTGGCCGCGTTGCCGATGGCCGGCGCCGCGATGGCCTTCGTGGCAGCGCGGCGCCTGGCGCAGACGCGGGCCGAAGGGGGAGGCGGTGCGGGGGGCGGCCTGTTGCACGATATGCAGTCGCGCCGCTTCGGCCCCGAAAGCGAGCGGGTGCTGGAACTCAAGCTGGCCTTCGCCGACTTCCTGGCGCACCCGCTGGCCGGCATTGGCGCCTGGGGCCGCTACCACGGCTACCAGGCCATTTCGTGGCAAGGCAATCCGGACGGCGGCCTGTTCCTGCACAGCGGGGTGCTGCATATCGCACTCAAGAGCGGCCTGCTCGGCACGGTGCTGCTGGCGGGCACGGTCGTCGCCTTCGTCGTGGGCGCGCGGCGGGCGCTGCGCAGCCTGCCGCCCGAGCTGCTGGGCCTGGGCGCGGCCGGGGCGGCGGGGCTGGCGTTCATGATTCCCGACCTGCTGATCGGCACGCCGTTCCCGCAGGTGCGCACCACCCAGATGCTGGCGTTATGCCTGAGCCTGCCTTACCTGGCGCTGGCGGCAGCGCAGGGGCCGACAGCGCCGCAGCGGCCGGCCTGGCAGCGCGCGCCGCGGCGCCACCTGGTGCCGGCCTGATGAAGCTGCGCCTGGCCCGCAACGCCTGGTCCAACCTGCTCGGGGCAGCGGTACCCGCGCTGGTGATGCTGGTCACGGTGCCGCTGGTGGTGCGTGGCCTGGGCCAGGCCGGCTATGGCGTGTACTCGCTGGTGACGGCCATCGTCGGCTACTTCGCGGTGATGGACATCAACCTCACGGCGGGTTCCGTCAAGTACATCGCCCAGCACCGGGCCAGGGGCGATGCGCGCCAGGTCGCCGAGACCTTGTCCTTTGGCCTGGCCACCTATGCCGCCATCGGCCTCGTCGGCGCGCTCGGCATCCATCTGAGCGCGGCCTGGTTGATCGAGGCCGTGTTCGCCGTGCCGGCGGCCTTGCGCTTCGAAGCGCGCGCGACCCTGCAACTGGCCGCGCTCGCTTTCCTGTGCGGCCAGCTGCAGATCTACCTGAACAGCGTGCCGCAGTCGCTGATGCGCTACGATATTTCTGGCCGGCTCGAGATGGCGTTCGGCGCGCTGCTGCCGCTGGCCACGGTCGGCGTGCTGGCCCTGGGCTTGGGCCTGTTCGAGGTGATCCTGCTGCGTGTGGTGGCCAGTGGCATCCACGCCCTGCTGTTGTGGCGCGCCATCCGGCGCCTGCTGCCTGGCTGGCGCTGGCGCTGGCCGGCCGCCGGCATGCGCGCGGCCCTGCTGCGCTTTTCCAGCTGGACTTTCCTGTCGCGCTTTGCCGCGCTGTCGTACGCCCACGCCGACAAGCTGGTGATCGGGGCCCTGGTCGGCGTCGCCGGCCTGGCGTATTTCACGGTCGCCGCCACCCTGGCCAATCGCGTGCTGGGGCTGAGCTTTCGCCTGTCGGCCGTGTTCTTCCCGGCCGCCAGCGCGCTCGCGGCCAGGGGCGAGCTGGCGCGCCTGGACGCGGTCTATCTCAAGGCGACGCGCTACGTGGTCTACCTGAACGCGGCGATCCTGGTGCTGCTGGCGGTGTTCGCCCATCGCATCCTGGGCTACTGGATGGACGCCGACTTCGCCCGCCACGGCGCCGCCATCCTGGCGCTGATGGCCTTGTCGCAATTCGTCGATTCCCTGACCAGCCTGCCGTCGCTGGTCAACGACGGCATGGGCCACCCGCGCGTCTCGGGCCTGTTCGCCATGGGGCGCGCGCTGGCCGGACTGGGCTTGGTCTACGCCGGCGTGGCGGGGTGGGGCATCGATGGGGCCGCCTGGGGCCACCTGGCCACCTCGCTGCTGTTCGCCACGGCCTTCCTGGTCTACGTCCATGGCCGCACGGTCCCGACCACGCTGCGGCGCCTGCTGGTCCATGGCTATGCGCCGGGGCTGGCCGGGATCGCGCCCGTCGCCATCGCCGCCGGCGCGGCCGAGGCCTTGCTCGACGACACCCTGGGCGCCTTCGTCGCGATCCTGGCCGCGACCGCGCTGCTGCTGGCCCTGCATGGGGCGCTGTTCGTGATCGAGCGCGACGACCGCGACCTGGCCTGGACCCGCCTCAAGACGCGCTGCCAGCCGGCACGCGCCCGGGCCGGCTGAGGACGACCAAGGTCAAAAAGACATGCGCATCCTGATGGTGTCCGAGGATTTGCCGGGCGAGCAAGTGGGCGGCCTGGGCAAGCACGTGGTGACCCTGGCCAACCGCCTGCTGCAAGAGGGGCATGCGGTCGAGATCCTGGGCCGCGCCGACCGGCCGTCAAGCGACCCCGCGCGCCAGATCGGCTTCGCCGGACGCTTCCGGCCCGGCTTCGCCATCGCGCGCCCCGGCTGGAAAGAAGCGCAGCTGGGCGCGTTCAACCCGCTCAAGCGGCCCTGGCTCGCGCGCCGCATCGCGCGCGCCATCGATGCCCACGCCGCCGGCTTCGACGTGGTCCACTACCACGGCCACCTGCCGATGACGGGCCTGTACGTCCGGGACGGCATCAACTTCGTGCAGACCCGCCACGACCAGGGCAGCGAATGCCTGACCCACCTGCGTTTCGTCGACGGCGCCGTGTGCGAGCGGCTGGCGCCGGGCGCGTGCACGGCGTGCAGCGCGCGCGGCGCCGGCCCGCATCCGGGGCCGGTGCGCACGGCGCTGACGGCGCTCGCCGTCAGCGGCTACCGCAGCCAGGCCGCGCGCGCCTTCGCCCGCCACAAGACGGTCTTCGTGTCCGACTTCCTGCGCCGCCAATTTTTGCGCGCGGTGCCCGATGCCGACCTGTCGCGCAGCCGCGTGATCCACAACCTGGTCGACTATCCCTCCCTGCGCGCGCTGGCCCTGGCCGCGCCCATGCCGCAAGCGGGGCAGGTCGTGCTGGCCGGGAGGATCGACACCGGCAAGGGTTTTGCCGAGTTCCTCGACGCCGCTGCCGGCCGCCTGCCGGCCCATGCCCGCTTGAGCGTCGTCGGCGACGGTCCGCAGCGCGCGGCGCTGGAGCGGCGCCACGCCGGCCCGCAGGTGCGCTTCCTCGGCTGGCAAGACCATGCGGCCGCCCTGGCCCTGGCCGCGCGCGCCCACCTGTGCGTGGCGCCTTCGGTGTGCGAGGAAGCCTGCAGCACCACGGTGCTCGAAGCGCTGGCGCTGGGCCGCGGCTGCCTGGCGCTGGCGCGCGGCGGCACGCCCGAGCTGGCGCAATACGCCCGGTATCCGGGCCAGCTGGCGCTGGCCGCCGCCATGCCGGAGCTGGTGGCGCGGCTCGCGCGCCTGCTCGCGGCGCCGCCACCGCCACGCATCGCGCCGCCGGCCGACTTCGGGGCCGACGCCGCCCGCCTGCTGCCCACCTTACTGGAGCTGTATGCCGAACCAGCCGACCTTCTCGATCGTCACCTGCACCTGGAACAGCGCCGCCACGCTGGCTGACACGCTGGCCTCGGTCCAGGCCCAGACCTGCCGCGACCTCGAGCACATCTTCGTCGATGGCGGCTCGAGCGACGCCACCCTGGACATGCTCGCCGCCTATCCCGGCAACAAGCGCGTGCTGTGCGACGTGCGGGGCGGCATCGGCCACGCCATGAACCGGGGCATCGCCGCGGCGGGCGGCCGCTACGTCGCCCACCTGCACTCGGACGACTACTATGCCGGGCCGGCGGTGCTGGCGACGGTCGCGCGGCGCATCGAACAGGCGCGCGACGGCGGCGGTCCGCCGGCCTGGCTGGTCGGCAACATCCAGGTGCTCAAGGAGGGGCGCCTGCTGCCGCCGAACCCGATGCCGCCGTTCTCCTACCGCTCCTATGCCGCTGGCCGCGCCTGGGTGCCGCACCCGGCCGCGTTCGTGCGGCGCGACGTGTTCGCCCTGGTCGGCGGCTTCGACGAGCGCCTGCGCTATGCGATGGACATCGACTTGTGGCTGCGATTGGGGATGCTCGGCCCACCGGCGCTGGTGGACGCGGTGCTGGCCGTGTTTCGCGACCATGCCGGCAGCGTCTCGTCGCGCAACCGGATCGCGGCGCGGCGCGAGGAATTCGCCGTGCGCCGGCGCCATGCGGGCAAGGCGCCGCTGGCGTTCGGCATCTATTGCCTGCGCTACCTGAAACGCATGCACGCATTACGCGCCCAGGATGGCCAGGCGCAAGCCTAGTTATCGCACAGTCTTTTCACATCGAGCACGACAGTTACAGGACAGAACATCCTGTTCGCCAAATGTTAAATCTGCCGTGTTGGATTTGCGCGAACGAAGGACAAAAAATCAAATAAAGCTCTGTTTCCTTGGGGAAGTTTATTTTGTTCAAGAAAACCTGCGGTAACATTCTTCCCGTCAAGCAAGCATCGTCCGATGCCTGCAGCAGGTATCGATCCAGCGCCCGATCGCGGCGCGGTCCCTGAACAATTCTCGTTCTCTCGGAGCTCCAGCATGAATTTTCACCGGAAAGGTATGGTCCGCGCGCTAGCGCTGTCGTCGCTCTTGGTATGCATGAGCGCGCGCGCGGACTGGGCCCAGTCCCCCGATCCTTTGGTCGTTCAACCCAGCCCGGACCTGAATCAGGTCCAGGCGCAGAACCCGCCCGGATTCACCTGGGCTCGCCACGCCAACGGTCCCGCCGCCTACGAGCTCGAGATCACGCCAAGCGGCGGTGCGCCGAGCAAGGTCGTCACCGAGCGCAACTGGTACCTTCCGCCAAAAGCCCTGGCCTTGGGCAAGTACACCTGGCGCGTACGTCCGGTCGGCAGCGAGGACTGGTCGACGCCGCGCGCCTTTTCCATCACCAGCAAGTCGAACCTGTTCGAGGTGCCGGAGAATGCCACGCTGCGCGCGCGCATCACGGCCAAGGCGCGGCCGCGTTCGCTGCCGCCCTCGTTCACGCCTTACGGCAGCTGGAGCAGCGCGAAGCGCGCCGAACTCGACCCCTACGTCAGCCGCATGAGCAACGAGATCAAGCTGCAGATCAATGCGGTGCCGGCGCTGAGCGATGCGCGCTGGCCGATCGTCATCAGCTCGCCGCTGACGGCCGCCATGGCCAGCCAGCAGACCGACATCCGCCAGCGCATCAACGAGGCCAGCCGTCAGCTCGAGGCCGCCGCCGTGATGTGGCGCATGAAGGGCGACCGCCTGTTCCTCGACGAGGCATTGCGCCGTGGCGACCAGATGGCGGCCCTCGATCCGCGCGGACCTACCAGCTACGCCAACCAGGACCAGGCCACGCGCCAGATCTCGGTCTCGCTGATCAAGGCGGTCGACATCCTGGCCGGCGACCTCGACGCAGCGCGCCGCGCACGCTGGCTGAACACGGTCAAGATCCGCACCGAGGAAATCTATGGCAACCTGGCCGGCGACAATGGCCGCCTCGACCAGTATCCCTTCGATTCGCACGGCAACACGAGCCTGATCTTTCTTTCGCTGATCTCGACCCTGGCCCTGGGTGACATTCCGGAGGCGCAGAAGTGGTTCGACTTCTCGTTCCGCGCCTATGCCAATTCGCCGTCGCCCTGGAGCGGCGAGGAGGGCGGCTATGCCAACGGCACCGCGTATGCCGAATACGCGGCCGGCTACCTGGTCGCGCTGTGGGATCCGATGTCGCAGGCGTCCGGCGTGAATTTCTATGCCAAGCCCTGGGCCCTGGGCCTGCTCGACTTCGCCAGCCAGTTCACGCCGCCGGGCTCGCGCGTGCACGCCTTCGGCGACGGCTCCGAGACCAGGCCCGACACACGGGTCTGGCACGCCTTCGGTTCGCGCATGGTGTCGCCGCGCGCGGCCTGGTACGTCGCCAGCCTGGGCGGCACCGAGGACACGCTGAGCCTGCTGCAAGCGCCGTATCCGCTGCCGATCAAGGACACCAGAACGAAAGCGCCGCCGAGCAACTCGGCCTATTATCCGAGCATCGGCTGGGCCTCGATGCATACCGACATCGGCTCGGCCGAGCGGACCTCGCTGTACTTCAAGTCCAGCCCCTACGGTTCGTTCAACCACAGCCATGGCGACCAGAACGGCATCCTGCTGTCGAGCGCGGGCCAGCCGCTGCTGGTCAAGGCCGGCTGGTATGACTGGTACGGCTCGCCGTACTGGACCGACTGGTATCACCAGACCCGTTCGCAGAATGCGGTCACCTTCGACGGCGGCAAGGGCCAGCTGGTGACGGGCTACCGCGAACAGCTGCAGCGCAACGGCAAGATCACCGGCTTCGCCGCCCAGCCCGCCTACGATTTCGCCGAGGGCGACGCCACCGCCGCCTATGGCGGCCAGCTGACCATGGCCAAGCGCCAGGTCTGGCACCTGCGCAATGCCGGCAACGCGATCCTGGTGCGCGACCGCCTGGCCAGCACGATCGCCCGCACCTACGAGTGGAATATCCACACCCCGGTCATCATGACGGTGGAGAACGCGCAGAACGTCAAGGTGGCGGCCGGCGGCCAGTCGCTGTGCCTGCGCTCGCTGAACGCGGACGCCAGCTTCGCCAAGTGGATCGGGCCGGGCGCCAAGGTGAACGTGATCGAGGACCACGGCGCCTTCTACCTCAAGAACGACGGCAAATCGACCGCCGAGTTCCTGGTGCTGCTCGACGTCGGCTGCAGGAAGCCGCAGGTAGGCATCACGACCTCGGGCACGGTGCGCACCGTGACCGTCGCCGGCCAGAGCGTGACCTTGAACTAGGCAATTGCCCAGCGCCTGGATGGCGCGCACCGTTCGTGCGCGGTGCTAGTCTGGCGCGCATGAGCGGAGTTGCGGCCACCGATGAAACAGGCGTTCCTGATCTGTGCGCACAAGGACATGGACCAGCTCAATGGGCTGGTCCGGCAATTGTGCGATCCCGACTTCTGCGTCTACGTCCACCTCGACCGCAAGAGCGCGCTCGACCCGGCGCGACTGCATCCGGCTGCCCGCCTGGTGCGCGAACGGGTCTGCGTGCGCTGGGGTGACGTGTCCCAGGTCGAGTCCGTGCTGGCATCGGTGCGTCAGATCCTGCTGGAAGTCCCGGACTTCGACAAGCTCATCCTCATATCGGCCCAGGACTTCCCGCTGTTGCCGAATCATTTGTTGAAGGCAGAGCTGGCGAGGATGCGCGGATACGAGCTGATCGAGACCGCGCCGATTGCGGCCAGTGGCTGGCGCGTGATGCATCGTTACGCCTATTTCCATCGCGACAGTGGCAGGCTGGCCGAACGACTGGCCTGCGCCGCCGCCAATCGCGCCCTGCGCCTGCTGGGACGCACACGGCATCTGCCGGACGGATTCGTGCCCTATGGCGGCTCATCCTGGTGGACCTTGTCACGCGACTGCGTGCGCGAGCTGCTGCGCCTCGCCGACGCGCATCCCCGCCTGCTGGGTTTTTGCCGCAGCGTGCAGTCGCCCGACGAGTTGTTCTTCCAGACGCTGGTGATGCATTCGCGCTTCGCAGGTCGTGTGCTGCCGGACAATTTCCGCTACATCGCGTGGCCGCAAGGCGGCGCCTGCCATCCGAAGGTGCTCGACGAAGACGATTTCGAGCGCATCCGGGCGTCCAGCGCCCACTTCTGTCGCAAGCTCGACAGCCACGCCAGCGCCGCCTTGCTGCCGCGCCTGCTGGCATGGAAGGAGGGCCGGGTCGCGTAAAAAGTTCAGAACGTGATCTTGATCTCGCGCGCGCTGAAGGTCGCTTCGCCGTGGTACACGGCTTCGATATTGTTACCGTCGGGATCGATCACGAAGGCGCCGTAATAGCCCGGGTGATACGGCCGTTCGCCCGGCGCGCCATTGTCCTTGCCGCCGGCCGCCAGCGCCGCATGATAAAAGGCGTCGACCATGGCGCGGTCGCGCGCCTGGAAAGCCAGGTGATGGCGGCCGGTCAGCTGGCCTTGTGCCGCTTCGCTGTCCGCCGTCGAGACGAACAGCTCGTCGGCCCAGAAATAATCAATGCCCGAGCCGGCCAGTGGAATGCCCAGCACCTCGAACACCGCCGTATAAAACCTGCGTGAAGCGGGCAGGTCGCGCACCACCAGCTGGATGTGGTCGATCAGGCGTCCGCGGTAGATCTCCATCGTTTCCATCAGGGTCTCCTCGTGAAGGTTGGCTGAGCTGCCGATTATACGAAAAGCGCAACGGCATGCCGCGTCTTTACGCTGGCGCGAACGGCCGAGCGTGGCGACACGGATCTTGCATGGATGGCATGATTTACCGGGAATCGAACCGGACAAAGGATGGAGGAATGCAAGTGTGGTGGACACAAAGCTGGCTGACGATACAGCGTGAATTTTCCGACCTGGGCAATGCCGAAGACGTGACCGTCATCGTGGTGCGCCTGCTGGTGGCCGCGCTGGTGGGCGGGATGCTGGGTTATGAGCGCGAGACGGTGGGCGCCTCGGCCGGCCTGCGCACGCATATGCTGGTCTCGGTCGGCTCGGCGCTGTTCGTGCTGATCCCGCTGCAGGCCGGGATGGAGGTGTCGGACCTGTCGCGCGTGCTGCAGGGCGTCACCGCCGGCATCGGCTTCCTGGGCGCCGGCGCCATCCTCAAGCAGAAGGAACAGAACGACATCCGCGGCCTGACCACCGCCGCCAGCGTCTGGATGACGGCCGCCATCGGCGTGGCCGCCGGCATGGGCCGCGAAGCCACGGCCATCCTCAGCGCGCTGTTCGGCCTGGTGATCCTGTCCATCCTGCGCGCGCCGGCCAAGAAGGCGGGCGAGTACGGCAAGGACGACCGCGACGCCGGCCGCTAGCGCGCAAGTCTGCGATAGCTGAAACGTTTGCGTCATTCGCCGGTCTAGTATCGTAGGTTCCACCCATCGATACGAGGCGCCATGCGCAAGCCGTTCTCCATCGCCTTCATCGTGCGCGATCCCTTGCCGCCGGTGCGCGCCGACCTGCTGACCCTGTTCGGCGCCGAGATGCCGCGCCATGGCGTCGATAGCGAGCTGGTTGGTCAGTCCGGCGGCGCCGGCCCGCAGGAGTGGGGTGGCGGCGGCATGCACGCCGTCGGCAGCCTTGGCAGCCGCTACGCCAGCGTGCTGTCGCCCGCCTGGGACCTGCTGGGCCTGGCCCGCGCCTGGCGCCGCCGCAAGCCGGACGGCATCCAGGTGCGCGACAAGATCGCCTCCGGGCTGCTGGGCCGCCTGGCCGCCGCCGCGCTCGGCATACCCTTCCTGTACTGGATGTCGTTCCCGATCGTCGAAGGCTTCGAGGCGCGGCGCGACGAGATCGCGCGCCGCGGCCGGGGCCCGCGCTGGCTGGCGCATGCGGCGCGCGCCGCCGCCTCGCGCTGGCTGCTGTACCGCCTGGTGCTGCCGGGCGCGCGCCATCTGTTCGTGCAGAGCGAGGCGATGGCCGACTGGCTGGCAGGCAAGGGATTCGCGCGCGAGCGCATGACGGCGGTGCCGATGGGCGTCGATGCCGCGCTGTGCGAGCGCGGGCGCATCGTGCCCAGCGTCGATCCGCGCCTCGACGGACGGCGGGTGGTGCTGTACCTGGGCCGGGTCGCGCAAGCGCGCGGCTCCGGCTTCCTGCTCGACGTCGTCGAGCAGCTCGCCGGCGATGTGCCCGATATCCTGCTGGTGATCGCCGGCGACGCCGCATCTAGCTACGAAATGGCCTGGATGCGCGCCGAGATCGCGCGCCGCAAACTGGAACGACTCGTGCTGCTCACCGGCTGGCTGGCGCGGCAGGAGGCGCTCGGCTATGCGGTGCGGGCCGAAGTCGGCCTGTCGCCGATCCCGCGCGGCGTCCTGTACGACGTCTCCTCTCCGACCAAGCTGGTCGAGTACCTGGCGCTGGGCATACCCGGCGTGGCCAACGACATCCCGGACCAGGCCCGTGTGCTGGCCGAGAGCGGGGCCGGGCTGTGCGTGCCGATGGAGGCGCCGGCGTTCGCCGCCGCCGTGCGCCGTCTGCTGCGCGAGCCCGGCCTGGCCGCCGCCTGTCGCGCGCGCGGCCCAGGCTGGGTCAGGGCCCACCGCAGCTATGCGATCCTGGGACGGGCGGTGGCGCAGGCCTATGCCGGCATCCTGGCCGGGCGGGGCGCCTGATGGATGGGCGCACGCTCGCCCTGGCGCTCAGGTCGCTCGGCCGCCTGCTGGCGCGCGGCCTGCCGGCGCGGCTGCTGGTGCTGCCGCGCCTGATGCGCAACGAGCGTTCGGCCGCTGCCCTGAATGCCTATGTGGCGCGGCGCGCGCGCCGCCTGGGCGTGGCCGTGCCGCCGGATGCGACCCGGCTGCACGCGGTGCCGCCCGGCGCCTTCCTGCTGGCCAAGTCGGCGCTGCGCCAGGACCCCGCGCGCCACCTGCGGCCACGCGGTTTCGGCTCGCTGCTGCGCAACACGATCCGCACCAGCGGTACCTCGGGTTCGCCGCTCACCCTGGTGCAGTCGCTCGGCGCCGTGATCCGCGAGGAAGCCTTCATCCAGCGCCAGCTGCGCTGGATCGGCTGGCGGCCGGGGCAGCGCCGCGCCTGGATCCGCGGCGACCTCGTGTGCGACGAACGTCCGCACGACGGGCGCTACTGGCGCCGCGACCCGGTCGGCAAGCTGCTCGTGATGTCGTCATATCACTTGTCAAACGCGACCATCGGCGCCTATGTGGCGGCGCTGGAGGCCTTCGATCCGACCGTGATCCACGCCTATCCATCCTCGATCGGGGCCATCGCCCATTGGCTGGAGGCGGCCGGGCGCCGCTATGGGGGCCAGGCCTTGCGCGGCGTGATGACCTCGTCCGAGACCCTGGAGCCGGGCGTGCGCGCGGCCGTCATGCGCGCCTTCGGCGTCATCGTGTTCGACTGGTACGGGCAGGCCGAGCGGGTGGCCGCCATCGGCACCTGCGAGCACGCCCGCTACCACCTGCTGACCGACTACGGCGGCGTGGAGTTGCTGGCGCTGCCCGACGGCAGCAGCGAACTCGTCGGCACCAGCCTGAACAATGCCGCGATGCCGCTCGCGCGCTACCGCACCGGCGACACGGTGCTCTTGAGCGAACCAGGGCCGTGCCCCTGCGGCCGCGTGTTCCCGACGCTCGAGGCCGTGATCGGACGCCAGGAGCGCATCCTCACCTTGCCCGATGGCCGCATGGTGGCGCGCCTCGACCGCGTGTTCCAGGGAAGCGGCCTGCGCCTGCTCGAGGGCCAGGTGCGCTACCACGGCCAGGCCCGCTTCACCCTGCGGGTGGTGCCCGCCGACGGTTTCGGCAGCTGCGACGAGGCCGCCCTGCGCGAACAATTCCTGCAGCGGGTGCCCGGCGTGCAGGTCGCCGTGGAGCGGGTCGAGGCGATCCCGCGCGGCGCCAACGGCAAGTTCGAGTTCATCGCCGTCGACGGCTGAATCGTGCGCGAGATTCGACAATCCGCCATGTATGATCGTAAATATTGCCCCTTTTGTAAGTGCATCCTCGAGGTAGATGAGCCATGAGCGGGTTTGCGACACCTTTCCCGGTACGGGCGCCTGCATGAACATGGCGTCCCCACGCGTGTTGATGGTTGGAACGGCGCTGGGGGGCAGGGGAGGCATCGCTAGCGTGGTCGAGGTGCTGCGCGCCGACGGTCTGTTCGAGCGCGAGGGCATCGTCTATGTCGCCACCCACGCCGAGGGCCGCCGCCTGCATAAGCTCGGCAGCGCGCTGCGCGGCCTGTGGCGCACCGGGCTGGCCTGCCTGGGCCCGGGCGGGCGGCCGGCCATCGTCCACGTGCACGCCGGATCGCACGCCAGCTTCCAGCGCAAGTCGCTGGTGTTGCTGATGGCGCGCATGGGCGGCGCGCGCACGGTGTTCCACCTGCATGGCGGCGGCTTCCGGCGCTACGCGCAGGTAGATGCCGGGCCGTTGCTGCGGCGCTGGATCCGGCACACCCTGGAGGCGAGCTCGCGCGTGATCGCGCTGTCGCCCGGCTGGGCCGCCTGGGTGCGCGAATGCGCGCCGCGCGCGCGGGTCGTGGTGGTGCCCAATCCGGTGCCCAACCCGGTGCATCCGGCGTCGCCTGCGGTAAGTGAACAAGCCGAAGCGGGCCGCATCCTGTTCCTGGGCCGTCTCGATCCGGCCAAGGGCGTGGATGAACTGCTGCAGGCCTGCGCCGTGCTGGCCGCGCGCCAGCCGCGGCTGCGCCTGGTGCTGGGCGGCAGCGGCGACCTGGACTGGGTGCGCCGCCGCGCCGGCGAACTCGGCATCGCCGATCGGGTCGAGACGCCGGGCTGGCTGGACGCGGCCGCGCGCGACGCCCAGCTGGCGCGCGCCTGGCTGTTCTGCCTGCCGTCCCATGCCGAAGGCTTGCCGATGTCGGTGCTCGAGGCGATGGCGGCCGGGGTGCCGGTGGTGGCCACCAGGGTCGGCGGCATCCCGGAAACGCTGGCCGATGGCGCGCTGGGCCTCTTGGCCCCGCCGCGCGACGCGCCGGCGCTGGCCTGCGCCATCGGGCGCCTGCTGGACGACGGCCTGCTCCATGCGCGGCTGGCGTGCGCGGCGCGCGCCGCCGTCGAGCGACACTACTCGGCCGGGGTGGTGTGCGCCACATTGGCCGCGCTGTACGCGCAATTGCTGGACGAGAGGGCGCAATGAAGAAAACGGTGAGGAAAAATTCATGAACGCAACAGTACGCATGGCATGGCTGGTCAACCGGCTGCGCTGCATGTCGGTGCCGGAAATGGCTTACCGGGTGCACCAGGCGGCGACGATCCGCCTGGCGCGCCGTTCCATCGGCCGCGCCGCGCCGCCGCCGCTGCCGCGCACCCTGAGCCTGGGCGTGCGCGGCGCGCCGGCCTTGGCGCAGGCCGAAGTCGAGGCGCTGCTGCTCGACGCCGAGCGCATCGAGGCCGGCCATGTGGTGCTGTTCGCCGAGCGCCGCTTCGACGTCGGCGTGCCGACCGCCTGGAACCGCGATCCGGAAACGGGCGTCGTCGCGCCGTCGCTGTACCGCGGCGACATCGCCATCGGCGACCGCGAACTGGTGGGCGACATCAAGCATGTGTGGGAACTGAACCGCCACCTGCACCTGGTGACCCTGGCCCAGGCCTGGGCGCTGACGGGCGAGCCGCGCTGGCTGCACGCGCTGGAGCACAACCTGCGCAGCTGGTTCGAAGCCTGCCCGCCGCTGACGGGACCCAACTGGACCAGCTCGATGGAGCTGGGCATCCGCCTGGTCAACTGGAGCCTGATCTGGCAGCTGGTGGGCGGCGAGCACGGCGCACTGTTCGAGGGCGATGGCGGGCAGCGCCTGCGCGCCGACTGGCTAAGCAGCATCCATGCCCACTGCCGCACCATCGCGCGCCACCTGTCGCGCCATTCCTCGGCCAACAACCACCTGATCGCCGAACTGGCCGGCCTGTATGCGGGCGCCGTCACCTGGCCGTGCTGGAAGGAATCGAAGGACTGGGAAGCCCAGGCGCGGCGCGAACTCGAGCACGAGGCCCAGGCCCAGTTCTCGCGCGACGGCGTCAACCGCGAACAGGCGTTCGCCTACCATATGCTGTCCAGCGAATTCCTGTTCGTGGCCGGGCTGCTGGGCCAGGCCGCTGGCCATCCCTTCTCGCGCAGCTACTGGGCGGTGCTGCAGCGCGCGCTGCGCTTCCTGCGCTCGGTGCGCGACGTCGGCGGCGGCCTGCCGATGGTGGGCGACGCCGACGACGGCTGCGCATTCCGCCTGCACGCGGGCAGCGGCCGGCCGGGTCCGGACCGCGCCGCGCAATTGCTGGCGCTGGGCGATACCGTGTTCGGCGGCCAGCCCGACCATCACCCGGGCGTGCGCTGGCTGCTGCATGCGCTGCCGGGCGGGCGGCCCGACTGCGATCCGCACGAAGTCGAGTCCGGATGGTCCTTCCCCGACGGCGGTTACCTGCTGTTCGGCAACCACTTCGGCGAGGCGAACGAGATCAAGGGTGTGCTCGACTGCGGGCCGCTGGGCTATCTCGGCATCGCCGCCCATGGCCACGCCGATGCGCTGGCCCTGAACCTGTCGGTGGCGGGCGAGGCCTGCCTGGTCGACCCCGGCACCTATTCGTACTGGCAAGACCAGAAATGGCGCGATTACTTCCGCGGCACCTCGGCCCACAACAGCGTGCGCGTCGACGGCCTCGACCAGTCGGTGCCGGGCGGGCGCTTCATGTGGCTGCGCAAGGCGCGCTCGAGCATCGAGCGCATGCCTGCCTCGCCTCAAGAATTCGACTTCCGCGGCTCGCATGATGGCTATGTGCGCCTGCCGGACCCGGTGCTGCACCTGCGCAGCGTGCGCTTCGACGGCGCCAGCAACACCCTGACCGTGCGTGACGAGGTCGCCGCCAGGAAGCAGCACAAGGTCGAGGCCTTCTGGCACTTCGCACCCGGCCTGGACGTGCGCCTGACCAGCCAAGGCCTGTCGGTGCGCGGCAAGCGCTTCGTGCTGCAGATGCAGGCCAGCGGCGACGACCTGCACCTGGAGCTGGTGCGCGGCGCCGAGAATCCGCCGCTGGGCTGGTATTCGGCCGCCTATGAATCGAAGACGCCGTGCGAAGTGCTGCGCATCACGACCATATCGTCCGCCGTTCCCATCGAATGCAGGTTTACAATCACCTTTATCGATGATAAATAATTAATGACAAGAAACGTCAGACGCCGGACCGGAGGCACGCATGAACGAGCGCGTCACGCTGTTTGGTTGTAATATAGATAACGTTTCGATGGAAGAGACCCTGGAACGGGTCGAGGATTTCGTGCGCGCCAGGCGGCCGCACCAGCATGTGGTGGTCAATGTCGACAAGCTGGTCAAGGCCAGCCGCGACGAGGACCTGCGCCGCATCATCAATGCCTGCGACCTGGTCAATGTGGACGGCATGCCGGTGGTGTGGGCCTCGCGCCTGCTGGGCAAGCCGCTCAAGGAAAGAGTCGCCGGCATCGACCTGTTCGAGGCCCTGATGCGGCGCGCGGCGGACAAGGGCTGGCGGGTATTCCTGCTCGGTGCGCGCCCCGACGTGGTGCGCGAGGTGGCCGCGACCTATGCGCGCCGCTATCCGGCCCTGGTGCTGGCCGGCGTGCGTGACGGCTACTGGCAGGGCAAGGATGCGGAAGCAGGGGTGGTGCGGCAGGTGCGCGACAGCCGCGCCGACCTGCTGTTCGTGGCGATTTCCTCGCCCATGAAAGAACGGTTTCTCGGCCTGTACCAGGCCGAGATGCGGATACCGTTCGCGATGGGGGTGGGCGGGAGCTTCGACGTGGCGACCGGCCGGGTCAAGCGGGCCCCGGCCTGGATGCAGAAGGCCGGACTCGAGTGGTTCTTCCGCTTCCTGCAAGAGCCGCGCCGGATGTTCCGGCGTTACTTTATCGACGATATGGCGTTTATCTGGCTCGTGATCAAGGAAGCGGCCAGGACGAATGAGTGAGGCGTGAAAGAAGCGCGCTGGCAAGAAATGGATCATCAACATACTATCAACAGAGAGCGAAAGACATGAAGATTCTGGTTACTGGCGGTGTGGGCTATATCGGGTCGCATACCGTCGTCGAACTGCAGAACGCCGGGCACGACGTGGTCGTGCTCGACAACCTGTCGAACGCCCAGCAGTCGGTTTGCGAGCGCGTCGAGCGCATCACCGGCAAGCCGTTCGCTTTTGTCCAGGCCGACATCCGCGATCGCGCCGCCCTGGAAGCCGCGTTCGCCGAGCACAAGCCCGAGGCGGTGATCCACTTCGCCGGCCTGAAGGCGGTCGGCGAATCGGTGGCGCAGCCGCTGCGCTACTACGACAACAACGTCAACGGCAGCGTGATGCTGTTCGAGACCATGGCCAAGTTCGGTTGCAAGTCGCTGGTGTTCTCGTCCTCGGCCACCGTGTACGGCGATCCGGCCTCGGTGCCGATCCGCGAGGACTTCCCGCTGTCGGCCACCAATCCCTATGGCCGCAGCAAGCTGATGATCGAAGACATCCTGCGCGACCTCGCCAAGGCCGAGCCCGACTGGCGCATCGCGCTGCTGCGCTACTTCAATCCGGTCGGCGCCCATGAAAGCGGCCTGATCGGCGAAGAGGGCTTTGTTGCATAAATCAATTGAGCGCGTAGTACCCCAAACCCCAGACGGATTTACGGCATGGTCACCGCTACGGTCGTGGGCGTGCCCAAGCGCGTGAAGCGATTGAGGATGGCGGCACG
>NZ_JAFVIM010000059.1:0-4748 GCF_017582745.1 Massilia oculi | reverse complement strand
TTCATGGACACGCGCCGCGAAATCCGGACCGGCATCACCAGGTACAACCAGGGCCTCGAGGCGGACAGCCTGAACAAGACCGCCACCGGCGTGACGAAGATCATGTCGGCCAGCCAGCAGCGCATGCAGATGATCGCGCGCATCATGGCCGAGACGGGCGTCAAGGACCTGTTCAAGCTGCTGCTCAAGCTGGTGTGCAAACACCAGGACAAGGCGGCCACCGTGCGCATGCGCGGCACCTGGGTGCAGTTCGACCCGCGCACCTGGTCGGACGAGATGGACGCGACGGTCAACGTCGGCCTGGGCACCGGCGACAAGGCCGAGACGGTGATGAACCTGCAGATGGTGATCGCCGAGCAGAAGCAGCTCATGGCCTCCGGCTCGCCGATGTTCGACCAGGTGAAGCTGTACAACGCCTACCGCGCGCTGCTCAAGGCGATGAACATCAAGGGCATCGACCAGTTCTTCAACGATCCGAGCACCGTGCAGCAGCCACCGCCCGGGCCGCCACCACCGATGCCCGAGCAGATCCTCGCCGACGCTCAGGTGAAGGCCGAAGAGATCAAGCTGCAGGGCCAGCGCGAGAAGATCGCAGCTGACAAGGAAATGCGGCAGCTCGACCTCCAGATCAAAGGCATCGAGCTGCAGATCAAGGAGCGGGAGCTGGCCTTGAAGGAGGCCGTCGCCCAGCGCGAGCAAGACCGCAAGGACTTCGAGGCCACCAACCGCAAGCCACCGCCGGCGGCGGCACCGGCCGCACCAGGAGCTTTCCATGAATGACCAGCAGTACGCAGCAATCAACCGCGCCGAGGCGGCCAGACGGATCATGACCGATCCGATGGTGGTCGAGGCGTTGCAAACGATCGAGGACGGCATCACGGAGGCCTGGAAAGAGGTACCGCTGCGCGACGTGGAAGGCCGCGAGCACCTGCACCGGCTGCTCCAGGCGAAGCGCCGCTTCGAATCCGTGTTCGAAATCGTCCTGCAGGAAGGGAAGCTGGCCAGCGAGGAGCTGCGCCTCGAGGAAGAACGTAAATCCATCGCCGCACGCATAAAGGAGCGTATTTATGGCACGTAAAACGACCGGTGCACCAGCACCGCAACCCACCGCGCCGGCGCCGGCCGCGGCCGTGCCCGATCTGGACGAATTCATCGCCACCCACGAGCGCGCCGCGCAGGCGGTCGACCTGGTCGTGACCGCGATCAGCCATCCGGACGCAAAGCCGCGGCACCACGTCGGCGTGTACTCGGGCTTCCCCATCACCACCGGCGAGCTGTCGGCGACGTACAGCGACGGCAGCACCCACTGATTCCCCGGGCATGTCGCGCGCCCCTGAGCGCGACCCGAGAAAAGACCAACCCAAGGCCCGCCGCGTGCGGGCTTTTGTTTGGGAGTCACATTCCTTTGGAAGGATGAGCAATGCCCCCTGATCAAGAAAGCATCACCAGCATCGACCAGCTCGCGGCCGCCCTCGTAGCGGACGATTCGCAGGACCAGCAGGCCCCCGATAACGCCCAACCCGACGCGGAGGCGCAAAACGGCGAACCTGATGGCCAGGCCGAGCAGGAAGGCGACCAGCAGCAGCCCGTCGAGGGTGAAGGCGATCAACCGGCCGGCGCGCCGGAATCGCTGGACGACACCGTTGTGAAATGGAAGACCGCGAGCGGTGAAGATTTCGAAGTACCTGTCGCCGAGCTGAAGCTGGGCTACATGCGCGACAAGGACTACCGCCACCAAACGCAGAATTTCGCGCGCGAGCGGGACCAGACCATTCAGCACATCCAGCAGCAGTACCAGGTGGCCGAGACCTTCGCGGCCGACCTGGGCCAGCTGCATGCCGTCAACGCGCAGATCGCAGCGCTCGAGCAGGCGATCCCCACGATCGACCGCAACAGCGACCCGGCCGGCTACGTCGACGTCATGACCCACCTGCAGCAGCTGCGCGAAACGCGCGGCGCCGTCGCCGGTCGCGTGCAGCAGGCGCAGCAACAGCAGCAGGCGCAGCAGCAACAGCAGTTCCAGCAGGCCCAGCAGCGCATGCTGTCCGACCTGCAGACGTCGATCCCTGGCTTCAACCAGGAAATGCTCGGCAAGCTGAGCACCACGGCCCGGGGTTACGGGTTCACGGACGATGAACTGGGCCGCATCACCGACCCGCGCTTCGTCCGCCTGGTGCACGACGCCATGCAGCACAAGACGCTGCAGGCCAAGGCGACCGGTGCGGTCAACAAGGTCAAGGCGGCGCCGGTGAAGCCGGCCAAGCAGTCCTCGACGCCGACGGCGACTGGCCTCGAAATCGAGGTCAAGAAATTCGCCAACAACAAGTCGCTTGGCAACTTCGCCAAGCTCCTCGAAAACACTCTGTAAGGAATAATCATGCCCCAACTGGCAAACTCCATGGCAACCTTCAACGCCGTCGGCCTGCGCGAGTCGCTGGCCAACGAAATCTTCAACATCAGCCCGGAAGAGACCCCCTTCCTGTCGGCGATCGGCAAGGAAAAGGCCTCGGCCCAGTACGAAGAATGGCAGACCGACGCCCTGGCGGCCGCGAGCAACAACAAGGTCGAGCAGGGTAACGAGGCGACCTTCGTCGCGATCACCCCGACCGCGCGCGTCGGCAACCGTATGCAGATCTCGGAAAAGACCTACGCGGTCACCGGCTCGCAGGAAGCAGTGTCGAAGGCCGGCCGCAAGTCCGAAATCGCCTACCAGGACGCCAAGAAGATGGTCGAGCTCAAGCGCGACATCGAATTCGCCTGCCTGCAGAACACCACCGCGATCGCGGCCGCTGCCGCTGTACCTGGCCAGGCGCGCGGCGTGGCCGGCTGGCTGCAGACCAACAACAGCCTGGGCGCGACCGGCGTGGCGCCGAACCCGATCACCAACGTGGCGCCGACCGACGGCACCGCGCGCGCGCTGACCGAGCAGATGCTCAAGGATGTGGCCAAGGCGGCCTGGGACCAGGGCGGCAACCCTTCCCTGCTGTTCGTTCCGTCGGCGCAGCGCGCGGCGGTGTCGGCCTTTACCGGCGGCGCCACCAAGTTCGACAAGACCGAAGACAAGACGCTGAACGCAACCGTGGAGGTCTACGTCGGCGACTTCGGCCGTTACTCGATCATCAACAGCCGCTACCAGCGCTCGCGCGACATCTTCCTGCTGGATCCGGAACTGTGGTCGCTGATGACCCTGCGCCCGATGAAGGGCGAGGACCTGGCCAAGACCGGCGATAGCAAGAAACGCATGATCAACACCGAATGGACCCTCAAGGCCAAGAACGAGGCCGGTTCGGCGGCGATCCGCGACCTGTCGTAATCCATCCACCGCAGCACAACGGAGCCGCCCGGGGCAACCTGGGCGGCTTTTTTCATGAGCAAACGACTTCTCTCCTTCAACGGCTACAGCGCCACCTTCATGCACATGGAGCAGGACGGTAAGGTCGCGATCGAGACCGTCGAGGACGTGTCCCGGGTGGTCGAGCGCGCGAAAGCGCTGCACAACCAGGGCTTCCACCGTACCGGCATGGGTGACCGCCACCAGGCCTCTATTCCGATTTCTGTGCTCGACGCGTGGGCGCGCCGCATCGGCAAGCGCTTCCAGGACGTGATGCAAGACGACTCGCTGATGGACCGCTTCCTGCGCGACCCAGACCACTCCTATTTCGTTATCGACAAAGCGTCGATCTGAGGCCCACATGAAGAAATTCGAAGAAAACCTCGCGTCCCGCGTCAGCGGCGTGCTGCAGCCGATGCTGGGCGTTCAGGTCACCGTGACCGCGTCGAATGGTCTGCTGGCCACGCTCTACGCCGACGACGAGTCGACCGTGCTGGCCAACCCGATGACCACGGACACGAATGGTTACTTCGGCTTCAAGGCGGCGAACGGCGAATACACCCTCATCTTCGCAGGCGCGCAGATCGAGACCTCGACGCGCAAGATCGAGCTGTACGATGCGGATGATGACCCGCCGCTGACGCTGGCGCAGGCTGCGCTACCGACCGCCGCCAGTCGTATCGGCTTTCAACCTGCTGGCGAAGGCGCCATGCCCATGACGGTTGAGAACGCGCTGAACGAAACAGTCAGCGTAAAGCGGTTCGGTGCAGTGGGGAATGGCGTGACGGACGACACGGCCGCGATCCAGAAAGCGATCGACTCGCTGCCAAGCACCGGCGGCCGCGTGTATGTGCCACCCGGTACTTACATGGTCACGACACTTCGCCTTGATGGAACCTTGCGCAACAAGAGCGATGTGACCATCGAGGGGGCAGGCTACGGTAGTCACCTGAAGAAAATGAATCACAGCGACATCGGCACTGCCGAAGGTCGCAAGGGCAGCGTGATTGAGGCGCTTACAGGGCACCGTCATCGAGTACTAAACTTGCGCGTCGAGGGCAACAAGTCGCGCGGTGCAACCAGCGGCACCACCGTGAACCTGTGGAAGCCGAGCACAAGTTATAACTTCAGCACGACGGATGCGTACTCGACGAATCTGGACGGCACGGCCGTCACAACACGTTCGCCGAATCAGCGTACGTTCCGCTTGTTGGTCCCGCATACCAGTGATGCGGCCAACATCCTGACAGATGTCGCACTTGGCCGATGGGAAGAGGTTACTAATCAAAAATATAATGAACTGACCGGCACAGGTTATTACTCCGATTGGGAGTGGGACAATAGTTTCGCCTATTACCACGGCATCTACATGAACGGCACGACTGAGCAAATGCAGGACGTTCTGGTCGAGGGTTGC
>NZ_JAFVIM010000058.1:0-4936 GCF_017582745.1 Massilia oculi | reverse complement strand
TTCATGGACACGCGCCGCGAAATCCGGACCGGCATCACCAGGTACAACCAGGGCCTCGAGGCGGACAGCCTGAACAAGACCGCCACCGGCGTGACGAAGATCATGTCGGCCAGCCAGCAGCGCCTGCAGATGATCGCGCGCATCTTGGCCGAGACGGGCGTCAAGGACCTGTTCAAGCTGCTGCTCAAGCTGGTGTGCAAACACCAGGACAAGGCGGCCACCGTGCGCATGCGCGGCACCTGGGTGCAGTTCGACCCACGAACCTGGTCGGACGAGATGGATGCCACGGTCAACGTCGGCCTGGGCACCGGCGACAAGGCCGAGACGGTGATGAACCTGCAGATGGTCATCAACGAGCAGAAGCAGCTCATGGCCTCCGGCTCGCCGATGTTCGACCAGGTGAAGCTGTACAACGCCTACCGCGCCCTGCTCAAGGCGATGAACATCAAGGGCATCGACCAGTTCTTCAACGATCCGAGCACCGTGCAGCAGCCACCACCCGGGCCGCCGCCGCCGATGCCCGAGCAGATCCTGGCCGACGCCCAGGTGAAAGCCGAGGAGATCAAGCTGCAGGGCCAGCGCGAGAAGATCGCGGCCGATAAGGAGATGCGACAGCTCGACCTGCAGATCAAAGGCATCGAGCTCCAGATCAAGGAGCGCGAGCTGGCCCTGAAAGAGGCCGTCGCCACCCGCGAGCAGGACCGCAAGGACCTCGAAGCGGCAACCCGGGCGGCGCCACCACCAGCAGCGGCGCCGACCGCACCAGGAGCGTTCCATGAATGACGAGCAGTACGCAGCAATCAACCGCGCCGACGCGGCCAAACGGATCATGACCGATCCGATGGTGGTCGAGGCGCTGAAGACCATCGAAGACGGCATCACCGAGGCCTGGAAGGACGTGCCGCTGCGCGACGTCGAGGGCCGGGAGCACCTGCACCGGCTGCTGCAGGCGAAGCGCCGCTTCGAATCCGTGTTCGAACTCGTCCTGCGGGAAGGTGAGCTGGCCAGCGCCGAGCTGCGCGCCGAGGAAGAACGCAAATCCATCGCCACTCGCATAAAGGAGCGACTCTATGGCCCGTAAGCCCCCCAGCGCGGCAACGCCGAAACTTGAACCAGCACCGGCCGCCGCGCCGGCACCGACGATCGACCAGCCGGCCGCGCCGCCGGCGCCAGAAGATGCAACGGACCAGCCGCCGGCTGCAACAGACTCATCCGAAAGTGCAACGTCGCCTGTCGAACAGCCGGCCGAAGCGCCTCTGGTCGAGGTGGCAAAACCGGAAGCGGCCGCCGCGCCGGCACCGGACAAGCCTGTGCCCGAGCTGGACGACTTCATCGCCGGCCACGAACGCGCAGCGCAGGATGTCGACCTGGTCGTCACCGCGCTGAGCCACCCGGCCGCGAAGCCGCGGCATCACGCTGGCGTGTACTCGGGCTTCCCGATCGCCCCCGGCCCGCTGTCCGCCACGTACAGCGACGGCAGCACGCACTAAACCACCCGGGCATGTCGCGCGCCCTCGAGCGCGACCCGAGAAAAGACCAACCCAAGGCCCGCCATGCGCGGGCTTTTGTTTGGGAGTCACATTCCTTTGGAAGGATGAGCAATGGCAGTAGAAACCGAAAGCATCACCAGCATCGACCAGCTCGCGGCCGCCCTCGAGGCGGACGATTCGCAGGACCACCAGGATCCCGACAACGCCCAACCCAACGCGGAGGCGCAAAACGACGATACCGAAGGCCAGCCCGAGCAGGAAGGCGACCAGCAGCAACCCGTCGAGGGTGAAGGCGATCAACCGGCGGCGCCGGAATCGCTGGACGACACCGTTGTGAGCTGGGAAACCGCGAGCGGTGAGAAGTTCGAGGTTCCCGTCGCCGAGATGAAGCTCGGCTACATGCGCGAGCAGGACTACCGTCACAAGACGCAGACCTTCGCGCAGGAGCGGGAACAGACGGTCCAGCACATCCAGCAGCAGTACCAGGTGGCCGAGACGTTCGCGGCCGACCTGGGCCACCTGCATGCCGTCAACGCGCAGATCGCAGCGCTCGAGCAGGCGATTCCCACGATCGACCGCAACAGCGACCCGGCCGGCTACGTCGACGTCGTGACCCACCTGCAGGCGTTGCGCGAGCAGCGCGGCGGCATTGCCGGCCGCGTGCAGCAGGCGCAAGAGCAGCAGCAAGCACAGCAGCAACAGCAGTTCCAGCAGGCCCAGCAGCGCATGCTGTCTGACCTGCAGACGTCGATCCCGGGCTTCAACCAGGAGCTGCTCGGCAAGCTGAGCACCACCGCGCGGGATTACGGCTTCACCGACCAGGAGCTGGGCCGCATCACCGACCCACGCTTCGTCCGCCTGGTGCACGACGCCATGCAGCACAAGACGCTGCAGGCGAAGGCGCCTGGCGCGGTCAACAAAGTCAAGGCGGCGCCGGTGAAGCCGGCGAAGCAAACCTCGACGGCCACGACGACTGGTGTCGAGATCAACCTCAAGAAGTTCGCGAAGAACAAGTCGCTCGACAACTTCGCGGCCCTCCTCCAACACACTCTGTAAGGACAAATCATGCCCCAATTGGCAAACTCGGTAGCAACCTTCAGCTCGAACGGCCTGCGCGAATCGCTGGCCGACGAGATCTACAACATCAGCCCGGAGGAGACGCCGTTCATCTCCTCGATCGGCAAGGGCAAGGCGACCGCCGTCTATGAAGAATGGCAGACCGACTCGCTGCGCGCCGCCGGCAACAACCGCAAGGAACAGGGCAACGAAGGCGCCCCGGGCGCCATCACCCCGACCGACCGCGTCGGCAACCGCACCCAGATTTCGGACGACACCTATGCCGTCACCGGCACCCAGGAAGCAGTGTCGAAGGCTGGCCGCAAGTCGGAGGTGGCCTACCAGGATGCGAAGAAGATGGTCGAACTGAAGCGCGACGTTGAATTCGCAGCGCTGCAGAACACGACCGCGATCCCGGCTGCTGCCGGCGTGGCGCCGCAGGCGCGCGGTGTGCTGGGCTGGATCGGCACCAACACCGTCAAAGGCGCGACCGGCGTCGACCCGAACGCCAAGAACAACACGGCGCCGACCGACGGCACCCAGGTCGCGCTGACCGAAGCCATGCTGAAGTCGGTTGCCCAGAAGTGCTGGACCCAGGGCGGCAACCCTACCCTGCTGTTCGTCCCGGGCTCGCAGCGTTCGGTGGTTTCGGGCTTCACCGGCGGCGCCACCAAGTTCGACAAGACCGAAGACAAGACGCTCAATGCGACCGTCGAAGTCTATGTCGGCGACTTCGGCCGCTACTCGATCATCAACAGCCGCCACCAGCGTGATCGCGAGCTGTTCCTGATCGAGCCGGGCCGCTGGCGCTTGCTGACCCTGCGCCCGATGAAGGGCAAGGACCTGGCCGAGACCGGCGACAGCAAGAAGCGCATGATCAACACCGAATGGACGCTGGAGAGCAAGCAGGAAGCCGCCAACGGTGCGATTCGCGACCTGATCGTTCCGGCGGCCTGATCACCTCCGCAACCCTCAACGGAGCCGCCCGGGCAACTGGGCGGCTTTTTTTATGAGCAAACGACTTCTTCGCTTCAACGGCTACAGCGCCACCTTCATGCACACCACCCAGGACGGCAAGTGCGCGATCGAGACCGTCGAGGACGTGACACCGGCGCTCGAGCGCGCAAAGGAACGACACAACCTGGGCCTGACCCGCACCGGCATGGGCGACCGCCACGTGGCGTCGATTCCCGTCACCGTGCTCGACGCCTGGGCCCGCCGCATCGGCAAGTGCTTCCAGGACGTGATGCAGGACCCGCGCCTGATGGACCGCTTCCTCGCCGATCCCGACCACCGCTATTTCGTAATCGATACCGCTTCTGTCTGAGGCCCACATGCTGAAATACGAACAAGACGTCACCGCTCGGGTGAGCGGCGTGCTGCAACCCATGCTGGGCGTCCAGGTCACCGTGACCGCGAAGAATGGCCTGTTGGCCACGCTTTACGCCGACGACGAGTCGACCGTGCTGGCCAACCCGCTGACGACCGACGCGAACGGCTACTTCGGCTTCAAGGCGACGAATGGCGAATACACCCTCACGCTCGCTGGCGCGCAGATCGAAACGGCGACGCGCAAGATCGAGCTGTACGACGCGGACGATGATCCGCCGCTGACGTTGGCGCAGGCGGCGCTGCCTACCGCCGCCAGTCGTATCGGCTTTCAACCTGCTGGCGAAGGCGCCGTGCCCATGACGGTTGAGAACGCGCTGAACGAAACAGTCAGCGTGAAGCGGTTCGGTGCAGTGGGGGATGGCGTGACGGACGACACGGCCGCGATCCAGAAAGCGATCGACTCGCTGCCAAGCACCGGCGGCCGCGTGTATGTGCCAACCGGTACTTACATGGTCACGACACTTCGCCTTGATGGAACCTTGCGCAACAAGAGCGATGTGACCATCGAGGGGGCAGGCTACGGTAGTCACCTGAAGAAAATGAATCACAGCGACATCAGCACTGCCGAAGGTCGCAAGGGCAGCGTGATTGAGGCGCTTACAGGGCACCGTCATCGAGTACTAAACTTGCGCGTCGAGGGCAACAAGTCGCGCGGCGCAACCAGCGGCACCACCGTGAACCTGTGGAAGCCGAGCACAAGTTATAACTTCAGCACGACGGATGCGTACTCGACGAATCTGGACGGCACGGCCGTCACAACACGTTCGCCTAATCAGCGTACGTTCCGCTTGTTGGTCCCGCATACCAGTGATGCGACCAACATCCTGGCAGATGTCGCACTTGGCCGATGGGAAGAGGTTACTGATCAAAAATACAATGAACTGACCGGCACAGGTTATTACTCCGATTGGGAGTGGGACAATAGTTTCGCCTATTACCACGGCATCTACATGAACGGCACGACTGAGCAAATGCAGGACGTTCTGGTCGAGGGTTGC
>NZ_JAFVIM010000057.1:0-5048 GCF_017582745.1 Massilia oculi | reverse complement strand
CCGCTTGACGCCGCCCATGCTGGCGACGTCGGCCAGCGTGGCCTGGCCGCGCGCTTCCAGCTCCGCGGCGTGGGCCAGTCGCTGCTGCATACCTGGTTGAGCCTGCACCTGACGCCGTACCGCGATCACGTCCACGTCCGACACCTGGCCTGCCTCGGCGACTTCCTTCCCGACCTGGTGCAGCGCGCGCTTGATCGCCTGGGCCGGCAACAGGCCCGGCACGGTGGCTAGCGTCTCCGTGGTGACGTTTTCAAGGACCCGGGCGTACCGATGCCCCATTTCGGCCTCCGAACGCTCCAAGGCCCGTTTATGCAGTTCTGCGGCCTGTTCCTGGATGCGCTGATTCTTGGCCGCTTCGATGTCGCCCGACAGGTCGAGAATCGACCGCTCGAGAACCTGGCCCAGCCTCTCCAGCTCGCCGGCCTTCTTGGCTTGGGTCAGGCGCTCGGCCACGTCCTGGTCGAAGTCCTGCCGCTTCCGGCTGGGCTGGCCTGTCCGACGCTCGATGGCCGTGGCGGTCGGCCCGAGGTGCTGGGTCGGCTCGCGGTCGATGCCCTGGGCCTTGAGGCTGCGGTGGTCGACGGTGGTCTCGATGCCATGCCGGCGTAGATGCTCGTTGGTCAGCTCGGCCCACCTGGCGCGCACGGCCTCCAGGTCGGCGGCGCGGTTGCGGCCGGCCTTCTCGGTGTCCAGCTTCGCGCCCAGGCCCTCGGCCCCGACCTGGCGGGTAGTCCGCATGATGTGGGCATGGTGGTTGCGGTTGTCGCCGCCCTTGCTCGGTTCGTGAATGGCGACATCGACGGCGCAGCCTTCGCGGTCGGCCATTTCCTGGGCGAAGTCGAGCGCGAGCTGGCGACGTGCAGCGGCCGGCAGCTCGGACGGCAGGGCGACTTCGTACTCGCGCGCTACGCATGCATCCTTGCGGCGCTCGGAGTGCTCGGCCGCGTTCCAGAGAGCCGACCTGTCGGCGGCCCACTCTGGAGCGCCGGCCGGCAAAACGAGGTCGGCGGACACGATGCCGCGCTTGCGCGTGTAGTCGTGTACCTCGCCGGTCCTCGTATCGGTGATTTCCACCCCAGCGCGATATGCAGCGGCGGCGGTCGCACTGCGACCGGCCGACCGGGATATCGCTTTCACGCTGAGGTGGTAAATCGCCATGCTGTTGCCGTTGCCTTTGTTTTAGCCCTCGGCAGAGCGCACGAGTTGGTACGCAGTACCAACTCCTAAGTGCGCCCTTGCTCTTCGCTTTCGCTCTTAGCTGGGGTCGTTCGCGCCGCCATTATAGCTTGCTTTACGGCAATTTTAATGCGCTGTAGAATCGGTCATCTACTGACAGAAGGGCAACGGCATGGCAGCACTAGACGAACGAATCAAGGCGCAGGAAGAGAAGCTGAAACAGCTCAAGGCGCTCAAGCAAAAACAGGAGGCCCAGAAGCGGGCCGCCGAGGCGAAACGCACTCGTACTCAGGACACGCGCCGCAAGGTCCTGGTCGGGGCCATGATGCTTGAGCACATGGAGAAAAATGAGGCCACGAAAACGAATATCCTGGCGAAGCTCGACACGTTCCTTACCAGGGACGACGACCGGTCACTGTTTGGGCTATATCCTGTACGCCAAGAAAGTATTCAAACGGAGTAGTGGTACATGACGAAAGAAGCATGTCGGGACTATCTGGATCGAGCCATTGAAGCATTAGAGGACATGCGCGAAGCGCTGGACGATTCCTCGTCTGATGCCGCGATTAGCTTCCTAGAAGCAGCATTGGATGCACAAGACTTGGTTGGTCGGGCGATCTTTGAAGCAATGCGTGCAGTCGTTACTACGAAGAACACAGGGAGCTGAACATGAGCGGATGGTGGGTGGTGGTAGACCCGCGCACGCCGGAAGAGCGTGACGCATCACAAGATAGGATGGGGCCGCTGGTCGCATCCTGGGAGGCGAGCGTGTTCAACATGCGCTTCCTCGATGACTTGGTAAAGGAAGGCCGGGCCGAGCAGCACTCGTTCAACGGCTACCCGAACCGCTATACGGTACCGGCCGGCGACTTCGTGCCCTTCATCATCGACGGTCCGCCGGTCGAGGACTGGGGACCGAACAAGGGGCAGAATTGGAACGTGACCATCCATCGGCAACGGCTGGTTGCCCTGCCGGCCTACCACATGCTCACGGTGGACGTATGGGATCAGACATGACCAGCCGCTCGGACCGCGAGCAGCACGTCACACAAATGCTCACCAATTTTCGCCTGGAGGGTCTGATACCTGATGACGCTCACCTACGTCTCTTGCAGCAGTACATCGAAGGCACAGCTACACTTAGCGACCTATTACAAGACGCGCGAAATTTCGCGCTTGAGCGCTGGCTAGAAAGTCTTAAGGCCGGACTTCGCCCTTAAAATTCCTTATCTTTTTGCAAACTCTCATTTAAGCGATCACGCAGCCTCTCTGCATCTGCACGACGAAGCTTACCTTCCCGCAAGAGCTGCTTAGTACGGTCGCTCTGTTTCCGAATAGCATCGATCAGTTCATCCGAACTAAGATGCTTTCTTGGTTTTAACTCATCAGACATAGCTAGATGGTACACCAGCACTTGGAACCTTAATTATCGCATCATAGGACTCACTTTTGTTTAGATATTCGTATTTACGAATAGGTGTACAGCAAGATCAAAACGGACAATAGTGGAAAAAGAAACTTTCGCAGAAAATCGCCGAGCAGCTTATGCCTTTAGACGGATGAGATTAGCAATTAATCGAGCCATACATGCCCAAACAATGGAAGAAAGGAAACTTTCAAAGTGGTGGGTCGCAGGTTGGATTTGTTTCTGTCAAATCAAATGCAAATCTCAGGATAAAGCTAACTAGACGCCTTAGCGCGCGGGCGTCCCCGCTTGCTTGCGCACCGATTTGCTTCGCAAACCGGCACGCCCGGTTACATCTGAAACCCTGAAAATCGAAAACCCGGAACCCCAACCCCGGCACGCGACCGCCGCCGGCCACTACCTGGAGGCTGACTAGCCGGCCGTCGAGCTGCCTGCAGGGGCGATTTGAGTCCGAGGACCGATGCCGAAGGCGAGGGAGCGAGGATGGCCCGTCAGGGCCACCCCTGCCCGACCCGGCGCGCCTCCAGCGCGTCCGGTCTGCGGCCGTTGCGGACCTTGGGGGGGCCGGTTTTCCCTGCCCCCTTGGGGGGGCCTAAAGCATTACGACCTGCACGCGATAGCGGGGGGAGTAGCTTTTAAATCCTTTTAGGCGTCCGGAAAGCCAGTATCCATGCGGGTTTCAGGCTCCAACTATTACTTTTATGCGGTTAACTATTACTTTTATGCGGTTAACTATTACCTATGTTGACATGGGTATTTAAGACTATTACTATTACCTCTCCAAATAAGGAATTAATAGGCCATTGATGAAAAAACAAGAGCTTGTGGTGAAGTCCAATCGTTTGGTCGAAGCCAGCTATCGGCTGACTCTGAATGAGCAACGCATCATCCTGTACGCGATCTGCCGGTGTCGCGAAGAGCAAAAGGGTCTGTTCCCCAATGAGCCGGTCGTCATCACGGCTGACGCCTTCGCCAAGCAGTTCCCTAGTATCGACAAGGGCCATGTCTACCACCAGCTCAAGGAGGCTATGGACGCCCTGTACGACCGCAGCGTGACCCTCTACGAGACGGACGAGGACACTGGCAAAGAGCAGGTGTCAAAGACGCGCTGGATCAGCAAGGCCAGCTACGTCGATGGTGCGGGTCGCATCAAGGTGGTGTTCACCTCCGACGTTATCAAATACGTAACTAGGCTTGAGAACGAGTTCACGTCCTACCAGCTGGAGAAGGTCGGCAACATGACCAGCGCCTACGCCGTGCGGATCTACGAGCTACTGGCCCAGCACCGCGAGATCGGCAACCGCACGTTGAACATGGCGTGGCTGCGCGAGACGCTCCAGATCGCGCCGGACGAGTACAAGCTGACGACCAATTTCATCCGCAAGGTGATCGAGGTAGCAGTCGAGCAGATCAACAAGCACAGCGACTTGACAGTGAGCTACAAGCCCGTCAAGACTGGTCGCGCCATCACGGATTTCGCCTTCAAGATCAAGGAGAAGGGCACCAAGGGCAAGACGGCCGGCGCGCCCTCGGATCAGGCCTACCGCGACAAGCTGGAGGCGGCCGGCCAGCAGCGCATCCTCGAAGCAGTTACCGACGACCAGGAGGAATTTTGACCCTATACGCCTATGAAATTTCGCCCCGGCCCGCCGAGCTGGGCGGAGGCTGGCAACTGCGTCTCATCAAGGACGGTGTAGAGGTCGGCGGAGGCGTTTTCCCTTTGAGGGATGGGAGTGGAAACCCGATGGTGGCGGCCTTTCAGGAAGCCCTGTACGAGGCCTTAATCTGGCAGAAAACACGCTGATGGTCTGACGCCAAGGAGTGACTACCGCTCCATGCCTTGGCCCTTCTGCTGCTGGCGGGCCTGCTCCCTCTCCTGCTGCTGTCGGCGCTCCACGGCCGGCAGCACGAAGCGCGACACGCGCACATCGTATTCGCGCTGGCTGGCCGGCGCTTTCCACGCCACATCGACGGCCTTGGCCATCATCCTCTCGACCTCCGCAGCCTGCATCCCCTGCAACGACGCCGGCGCGATCGCGCGCGCCCGATCGACAACGCGGGTGACGGTTTCCGGCACGCGATAGATGTGCTCCGGCCGCTGCCAGGGAGCCAATCCCCGTTCGGTGCGGTCTAGTACCTGGTCCAGCTCCTTGATCGTCACGAACGTCTGCCGGCGCGCCTGCGTCGCCTGCTCGTTGGCCTTCAGCGCGGACTGCACCTCGGGCGACAGCTCGATGGCGTTGCCGACCTGGGCGCGCTCCAGCTTGGCGGCCGCCAGCAGCTTCTCCGCGTCCTCGGTCATGCCCTTGGTGTCGTACAGGAACCGCTTGACGCCGCCCATGCTGGCGACGTCGGCCAGCGTGGCCTGGCCGCGCGCTTCCAGCTCCGCGGCGTGGGCCAGTCGCTGCTGCATACCTGGTTGAGCCTGCACCTGACGCCGTACCGC
>NZ_JAFVIM010000056.1:0-5390 GCF_017582745.1 Massilia oculi | reverse complement strand
CTTCATTGCTGAAGCAACGTTTAATACTTTGTGCGAACATTTGATATTTTAAGTATGCAGCTGAACAAGTCAGCTGGCACCTTCATCAAACGCCCACACTTATCGACTGTTAATTTTTAAAGAACTTCATTCGGTACTGCATCATCTGCTGTTGCTTCGAATCGTTTTGTTCGTCAGCAGCAGAGGAAAGAGAGTATGAAGTGTTTTTCGTTTTTCGTCAACCCCTCATTTCGCTTCGTCTCAGATTTCTCTGCCGATCTTGCCACCGTAACCACTTGATTACGATAACATTTTTCGGTCGGTGCCGAAGCGGAGGCGAACTATAGCAAAGCCCTGCCCGCTCGCGCAAGTGCTCAGCAATAATATTGTTCTGCAGCGGCAAATCAGGGTGACGGCGCAACGCCGCGCAGCTGTTCCGCGTCCTGCAACGGCGACGCGCCGAACAGGCGGCGGTACTCGCGGCTGAACTGCGATGGACTTTCATACCCCACCTGGAAAGCCACATTCGCGGCCTCTAGACCGCCGCTCATCAAGAGCTTGCGCGCCTCCAGCAGCCGCACCTGCTTCTGGTATTGGAGCGGACTCATGATTGTCGCCGCCTTGAAGCGGCGATGAAGAACCGACGGGCTCAAGTGCACGGCCTCGGCCAGCTCCGCGATTTTCAAAGGTGCGTCGTAATGCTCGCGGATCCAGCTGATCGCCTTGTTCACGGCAAACTCACGGTGGCTTCCCATCAATCCCTGCGTCAGGGTGGGCCCGCCCGGCCCAGTCACCAGGTGATACACGATTTCCTGCTTGAGCAGACGCGCGAGCACGGGCAGATCCGTCGGCCGGTCGAGCAGTCTCAACAAGCGCTCGAATGCTTCCAGCAAGGCCGCGCCCGCGATCTCGACGCTGACGAGCGGCGGGTCGTTCCCCTGGGACGGCATCGGGACCTGCATCTCGAGCAGGAAGGAGGCAAGCTCCTTGGGATCGAGATCGACCCGGATGCCGTAATAGGGTTCCGCTTCGCTGGCGCGCACGACCTGGCCCGAGACGGGAATCGTCATGCCCGCCTGCACGTAGCAGCCGGCGCCGTAGCGCAGTACGCGCTCACCGACCAGCATCTGCTTCTCGCCCTGCAGCATCAGGCACATCGACGGTTCCAGCATCCCGCGACCGATCGCCGTCGGCCCCCGGCGCCGGATCAGCCCCAGCCAGGGCAGTGCCGTCGACAGGTCATCGATGCCGTCCGCCCCGGCGAAGCCGCGGCTGACCATCTCCAGCAACTGCCCAAGCAACGCGCGCTCAGAGCGATTGCTCATGGCCAAGCAGGGTCTTTGGCTCGAGATATTCCTCCAGCCCAAAAATGCCGAATTCACGCCCCAGCCCCGACTGCCTGAACCCGCCGAACGGCGCCATCGGCTCATCGTATAGCCCATTGATGAAGACCCGGCCCGCCTGGATGCGACGCGCGACACGGTTCGCACGCGCCACGTCTCCCGAGAACACATAGGCATGCAAGCCGTAGATCGTGTCGTTTGCGATCGCGATGGCATCTTCCTCATCGTCATAGGCAATCACGGACAGCACGGGCCCGAAGATCTCTTCCTTTGCGATGGTCATGTCGTTGCGGACATTACTGAAAACCGTAGGCCGCACGAAATAGCCGCGCTCCAAGCCCTCGGGCAAGCCCGTGCCGCCCAGCAGCAAGGTGGCGCCCTCCTCGATACCCTTGCGGATATAGGCTTGCACCCGTTGATACTGGGTGGAACTGACCATCGGTCCGATCCGGGTCGCCGGATCGCGCGGATCGCCCACTTTCAACGCGCGGAACGCAGCAACGATGCCCTGCTCGACTTCCGCCAATCGTGCGCGCGGCACCAGCAGGCGCGTGCCCGCCAGGCAGGCCTGGCCGCTGTTCATGGTTGCGGCCGCCGCAATGAAGGGCATGGCCTTGTCGAAGTCGGCGTCGTCGAGCAAGATCGTGGGCGACTTGCCGCCCAGTTCCAGCGTGACGCGCTTGAGCGTATCGGCGGAACCGCGCACGATCGACTTGCCGACCGCGGTGGAACCAGTGAACGAAATCTTCGCGATCCCCGGGTGGCGCACGAAGGCGGCGCCGACGACGTCGCCACGTCCGGTCAGGATGTTGAACAGGCCGGCCGGCACCTCGGCCCGGTGTAGCACGCGGGTCAGCAGTTCAGTCTGCCGCGCGCTCAGTTCGCTCGGCTTGATCACGGCCGTACTGCCGGCGGCGATGGCCATCGCGAGTTTGCTGCAGATCATGCCGTAATTCGCATTCCAGGGCGTGATCAGGCCAACGACACCGAGTGGCTCCATGCGCACCCGCGCGCTGGCGACCTGGCGTTCGAACGGGTAATCGGCCAGCAACGTGCGCGCCTGGTCGAACGAGGCGGCGGCCCGCTTGGAGGTGGCGACGGAAATACCGTGCGGCCCACCGTATTCCTCGATCATCGTCGCGATCAATTCTTCTTCGGCGGCGGCCACTACCTCGTGCAGGCGGGCGAGCCAACTCATGCGCTGTTCGCGCGACGAACCGGCAAGCTCGTGATAAGCATCGGTTGCCGCGGCGATCGCGTTTTCCGCGTCGACCTCATCAGCCAGGGTCACTTGCGTCGCTTCCTGCTCGGTGACAGGGTCGACCAGGGTGAAGCGCTCGGTGCCATGCGGAGTGACGAATTGTCCCTTGATATAAATAGTGTCGATCGATTTCATGGGTGCTCCATTCAATACAATGTTCATTCATCATAGAAGTCTGGGTGAGTCGAGAGGTAGATGGTTCCTCGCATCCTCTTGCCTGATCCTGTCATTCGGGCGAGGATTCGACAATTCGACGTATTGCAGAGATGACGATATGTGAGCGCCTACACACACGGCATCGGTGATGCTTTGGCACGGCGCCCATTTTCGCAGATAATCGCTTGCAATTATCTAGTGTGCGACCTATATTGGAAGCATGAACACGAACACCCCTACCTCCCCTGCGACGCCCATGCTCGACGAGCAACTGTGCTTCGCCCTGTACTCGACCTCATTGGCAATGATGCGGGTCTATCGCGGCCTGCTGCCCAAGCTCGGGCTCACCTATCCGCAATATCTCGTGATGATGGTTTTGTGGGAACAAGATCAGCTGACCGTGTCCGACATCGGCGAACGTCTGTTCCTGGATTCGGCGACCTTGACGCCCTTGCTCAAGCGTATGGAAGCCCAGGGACTGGTGCAGCGTAACCGTGCGCGCAGCGACGAACGCCAGGTGATCATCAGCCTGACCGACGAGGGCAACGCCTTGAGGAAGGAAGCCGCCAGCGTGATGCCGGCGGTATTGTGTGCGACCCAGTGCTCGGTCGACGAAGCCGCAGCCTTGCGCGACCAGTTGGTGAACCTGCGCAAAAGCCTGAACGACAGCGCCGACTGAGCGGCGCCTGATAGATCAGCAGATCAGCCCGCGATCCGCAGCGGGCTGCCCTCGGTACCGATGCGGAACACGCGCACGGTGCGCAGCAGCACCGCTGCCTGTTCCTTGAGAGCCGCGGCCGACGCGGCCGCCTGCTCGACCAACGCAGCGTTCTGCTGGGTTGCTTCGTCCATTTGACCCACCGCATGGTTCACTTGCTGGATACCGGCATGCTGGGCTTCGCTTGCGGTAGTGATTTCAGCGATGATGCCGCTGACTTCCTTCACGCTGGTCACGATGTCGTGCATCGTGGCGCCGGCCTGCTCCACCAGCTTCGAACCCGCGTCGACCTTGGCGGCCGATTCCCCGATCAATGCAGAGATCTCCTTGGCCGCAGTGGCTGAACGCTGCGCCAGGTTGCGCACTTCGCTCGCCACGACGGCAAAGCCACGCCCCTGCTCCCCGGCACGCGCCGCTTCGACCGCCGCATTCAGTGCCAGGATGTTGGTCTGGAAGGCGATCGCGTCGATCACGCTGGTGATGTCCGATATCTTGCGGGCCGAGGCATTGATGTCCTGCATGGTGTTGACCACTGCGGAGACGACGGTGCCGCCCTTGCTTGCGACCACGCTGGCCGATGCGGCGAGCGTATTGGCGTGACGGGCGTAGGCGGTATTCTGTTCGACGACTGCGGTCAGCTCCTTCATCGAATCGGCCGTGCGGCCCAACGAGTTCGCCTGTTCTTCGGTACGCATCGACAGATCGTCGTTGCCGGCGCTGATCTCGCTGGAAGCGGTCGCGATCATGTCGGTGCCGCCGCGGACTTGCGCAACGATGTTCTGCAGGCTGGCCTGCATTTCGCGGATGGCATGCATGACGCTGGCATCGTCATCGGGACGGACGGCGACGTCGACGGTCAGGTCGCCTGAAGCGATGGCCGAAGCGATGCGGTTGACTTCGATCGGCTCGCCGCCCAGCTGGCCCAACAGGTGCGCCGTGATCGCGCTGCCGACCAGCACGCTGAGGGCGACTGCCGCGAGCGTGACCACGATGATCGTGGTCTTGGCGGAACCGATGGATTCCTGCGCGTGAGCCGTTCCCTCTACGACATGTTGCTGCACGGCGGTGATAACACGATCGATATCGAGCACGTTCTGACGGCGCAACGGACTGCATTCGTTGACCAGGAAAGTGCCGTACTCGGTCATCTCTCCTGCATCGCGGTAGCGGCGTGGGCGATTCAGCTCTTGCGCCATCTGCAGCAGCCCATCGCGCATCTTTGCGAAGTCAGCATTACCCACAAACAGTGGCTCCAAGGCTTGCAGTTCGGCGAGATACCGGGCCTTGTGTTCGTCCAGGAGGTCGAGTTCACGCCGCGCGTCGGTAACGTCCGGGAAAATATAGGCATTGCGGGCGGCAAGGCCAGTCTGGGCAAGCGATTCGCGCAGCTCATACAAGCGCTCTAGCTGGGTAGTGCGCACGACGTTTTGTGCGGCGAGTTCGTCACCGACATTCCCTAATTCACGCCACGCAAAGATGGCCAGCACGATGATCAGGATCCCGACCAGGCCGAACCCAAGGCCAAGCTTGGCTCGCGTGCTAAGTGCAGAAAGTGATCGCATAAAATTCTTTTTAAAAGTGATGAGGCAAACGAAGTCCCTGTCGGCTTGATGTGCCAACAAGAACAAATAATTGGGTAACAAAGAATTATAGAAAACTATCTGCCGCGCACGATTGATTCTGGACAGAAAGCAAAGTTATTTGTACGCAATGCGCTTTATGTCAAAGCGATTTGGTGCTTGAACAACGGTGCGCAATTCGAACGCAGAAAGCAAAAAACCCCACCATGATCACATGGTGGGGTTTTTCTTATAACTAGCCTGACGATAACCTACTTTCACACTGGTTGCAGCACTATCATCGGCGCAAAGTCGTTTCACGGTCCTGTTCGGGATGGGAAGGGGTGGGACCGACTTGCTATGGTCATCAGGCA
>NZ_JAFVIM010000055.1:0-5406 GCF_017582745.1 Massilia oculi | reverse complement strand
GTGCCGCCATCCTCAATCGCTTCACGCGCTTGGGCACGCCCACGACCGTAGCGGTGACCATGCCGTAAATCCGTCTGGGGTTTGGGGTACTACGCGCTCAATTGATTTATGCAACAAAGCCACCTGCAGTTAGTCATCAATTTGCGAGCACGGTTGTCGGAATTGGACCCGCACTACCAATATGCCGTTTTCGACACTGCAGGTGCCAATAGTCGTATTGCCAACGCATTTCTGATTGCATCCGATTTTGTAGCAGTTCCAACCAAGATTGATGAGCACAGTATCCGGGAATCGGTTGAGACTATTGGACGTATTGGTGGAGTACAAACGCACACGGATCCGCGCATGCGCAATGAAAAGCTGACCTTCCTTGGCATTCTGGTGAACGAGTACGACCCGCGTCAGCCGTTTCAGGTGAAGCAATTCGGGCGGCTACTTGAGGAACATGGAGACTTGATGGTCCCGTACGCCATTACGGACCGGCAGGCCTATCGCGAAGCGGTCAGCGCGAGGGTGCCCGTGTGGAGACTGCGCAGCGACGACGGGAATCATGTCAAGACCGCGGCTCGCGATGCTGGCAAGGAGATCCTTACTGTCTTCGCCTATTTCAAGAAGCTGATGGATGCAGACGAGGTCATGACATGAGGGCGCTGACCGCATTGAAACAGGCTGCCAAGGCACCGCCGCACGCCGACGGCCGTCCGCCCGAGATGCTGCTTTCCAAGATTGTCAGGGATCCGGAGAATCCTCGGCCGCCTCTGCACCTACGTACGCCGGACGAACAGCAGCAGCAGATCGAGCTGAACGAAAACGTCCGGCAGCGTGGTATCAAGTCGCCGATCTCGCTACGCCCTCATCCGTCGGAGCCGGATACCTGGGTGATTAATCATGGGCATTGCAGATACGATGCGGCCGAAGCTGCGGGGTTCGCCACGATTCCCTATTTTGTCGATCCGAACTTCGACAGCTATGACCAGGTTGCCGAGAATTTGCACCGCAGTGACTTGTCGATCTGGGCGATCGCGGGCTTCATCAAGCGTAAACTCGATGAGGGTCAGTCGAAGACCGCGATCGCGCAGCGGCTCGGGAAAGAAGGACTGAACTATGTGACGGAACATCTGGCTCTGGTCGATGCTCCGCATTGCGTACACGGGGCATATGCGAACGCGGTTCGATCGCCGCGGACTCTGTACGACTTGCGTCGCGCGCATGACGAGTTTCCGGAGCAGGTCGATGCGTGGTGCCTCGGTGGTGCGAGGATTACAAGGGATTCAATCAGGGAGCTGCTGGAGGGATTACGTCATGACGTAATCGGGGCCGTTTCACAGCAGGAGAGCGAGATCGCATTGCCTAATAGCACGCTCGAAACAAGGACTCGTGCCGATGACCAGGCAGGAGATGAATCCGGCTCAAATAATGTTCAGGACGCTTTGGAGCGTGCGCGATCACGTCATGACGTAATCGTTGCATGCCCTCAGCGTGACGAGCCTACGTTGAACTGCGGTGGTGAAGAACAGCAGTCCGGCGATCCGCCTTCAACGAGCGGCGGATTACGTCATGACGTAATTTTTGGGAGCCCTCCCTCACCTGCGGCCTCGACGCCAGCGCCGTCTCGCAAGTCATCTGGCGCGAACCCGTCAACCACCAATCCGGCTTGGAACGGCGACGCTACTAGCGAGGAGATTCCGGTGCGTTACATGGGTCGCGATGCAACGGTATCGCCGGAAACAAAAGTGACGATTGCTGTTGATGGTGAAAGAACCGAAGTGAGGTTGGCGGATTTGGAGTTTTCGAAAAGTCGATGACGTTGCGCCATCCGATCGACAAGGAGCTTACCGTGAAGGAAACGACGAAAGCGCTGCTGGTAGTTGCCGCTAGGAGCATGTTTGCAGTGGTCAAGTTCTCTCTTTACGTGCTGTTGCTTCTGGTCGGGCGAGTTTTCCTTCCGGTCGCAGGTGTAGCGGCCGCCATCGGAGTCGTCGTGTTTGCGTTCTGCGCGCTGTTTCGTCCCGATCTGCAGATACCAATGTTGTCCGGCGCTGGTCTCGCTCTAACGTCGACCGCCGCTTCGGTCTTCTATGACGCGGCATTGCGCCTTGTGGCGCCCGAGGGGACCACGATTGTTCGCGACATCTAAGCTGTGCGCCCGCAGCCCGAAGGGCGAGGACCAATGCTTGATCTCGAAGAGATTAAGCATTTAAGACGACAGTCTATCCTGCCTAAGACCTAAAACCGCAAGCAAGACAAAACCGTCAGGCCCAGCGCGGCCAGGACTATACCGAAGTCGATTCGCAACCATCAGAAATTTGTGGAGGATGCAAATGGCACAGATAGGCACGATAGTCACTGACGAGATAAAAGCGCAGTTCGATCTGGAAGCGCGGTCACGCGGCACGACCTCTTCGCGACTGGCCGCGGCCATCATCGGCGACTTTCTCGCGCAGGGTGTTGTAACGGACAAGGCGGCAGGAAAAACGCCTTCGGTGCCGCCGATGACCATGCAGGCGAAAGAGGTCGAAGCGAAGACGGAGCAGGTCTTTGTGCGTCTTGAGCCCTTCTACTTCGAAGAACTGGGAAGACTGGCGCAGGAACGGCTTTGGTATCGAGGGACATATCTTGCGAACCTCTTCCGCGCACACGTTACAAACTCCCCGGTGCTTTGTGAGGCCGAAATCAACGCCGTTCGGCAAGTGGCACGGCAGTTAGCGGACATGGGTCGTAACATCAACCAGATCGCCAGGAAGCTGAATGCGTCGCTGGAGCATGCACACCTCGTGACATCGCTCGATTTCGAGCTGGTCAAAATGATCATCGACCTCGAATCCTCTGCCGTCAGAAACCTGATGCAGGCGAACGTACGTGGATGGGGAGTGTGCGATGCAGAAGCATGAACCACTGGGCGACGCTCGCCCTGGTCGACGGCCAAGCATCAAGAGACTGGTTTTCCACCCGCCGACTCGGAATGTATCGGCTGACTCGCCGAAGGGATCAGGGCAGTCATGGCGCAGTCGAGACTGGGCCACTATCAAGGAGGGGTTGCGCCTCACCGTGAAGCGCGCCCCCGAAGTCGTCATCAACGTCAAGGGCAGCCGTCGGTCGCAAGGCAGCGACCATGCCGCGATCGAAGGAGTTCTGCGCTACATGATGTATATCTCGCGTAATGGGCAGCTGCCGACGTTCGACGAGCACGGCGAACGGAGCGAGGGACGCGAAGAAGTGCACGACAAGCATGCGTCGTGGAACCTCGACATGCAGCGAATGAAGGGCATGAAAAACGTGCCTCTGCATCCCTCGTTCAACATCATCTTCTCCATGCCGGCCAAGACCGACCCGGAGAAGGTCCTTGAAGCGGCCCAGGCAGTCGCGCAAGCAAGCTTCCAGGGCCACCAATACCTCATGGCGCTACATACGCATGAGACTGATCCAGCGAAGGACGCTCCCGAGCACCCGCACGTCCACCTGATCCTGCGGGCAGAGGACGAGGATGGGAATCGGATCCACATCCGCAAGACCGACCTGCGCGCCTGGCGCGAACAGTTTGCCTCGGAGCTGCGCGCACGCGGCATCGACGCGAACGCGACTTCGCGCGCCGAGCGTGGACGGTCGCGCAAGGCGGTTAGCAGCGCGGAGTGGCATATCCAAAAGCGGTATCAGAACGCTACAGGCCCCCGCGGTTCCGGCGATGCATCGCAAGCCAGGGTGGCCCGCTTCCATGCTGCGGCAGAGGAACTGCGCGAGGGCAGGACCGAACCGAAGCCATGGGAAATCGCGATGGCGGCGCGGCGGCGCGATGTACTGCGTGAACTCGCGGAAAATGCTGTCCGACTTCGTCGCGAGGGTGATTCCGAGCTGGCCGATCAGGTAGAGCGATTCGCCAAGGACATGGCTCCCCTTGATTCGGAGCGGCGCCAGATACAACGAGCCTTGGTCGAGCAGGTGAAAAAACGTCTTCGCGAACACGCCGTCGACAACGCAGAAGACCTGTCAAGGTAGGTCGATAAGACCTGATTCACCTCAATGAGCGCTAGGTCGTTCAGACCTATCCTGTCTATATGCCAGGCCACCCCGGCCAGGCCTCGACAGGAGTCATTATCATGAACACGGTCGATCCTCGATCCGTTCAATCAGTGATCTCGGAACTAAGCGCCCAGCACCTCGAACTGGCGCCGGAAGGGTGGCGCCAGTGTGTTGAGAAGATTGCGGAAGGCTATGCCGAAGTGGTCGGAGGGCACGTCTACTGCCTGAACTGCGACGGCGTTCTACAGGGTGCACAGGGCCATGACGTCCACTGCGTGACCATGGTCGCACGCCGCATGCTGGCGAACGAGCCCCTGATCCATGCCTTCCTCACACTCGACCCGATGGATTGCAACGCGCAGGCCCGAGGCACAGGGCGTTTTCCACAGTCTGCTCGTCGAACCGATCGCTCATATAGCAAGCCACGCACGTTGTCGCGGCGTGCCGATGCGGAGTATGCGGCCCCTACGTTCCTGCAAGCCAAGCACCCGGTACGGAAGTCATGACCGGGCCGGCACCAGCGACGTTGTGCCTTTATACCGACGAGGGTTATCAAGTTCCGGAGCCGGAAGATATCAGGGTGGTGATCGACATGCTGGGATTGACCGCCGATCAGGTAGCGGCGCTGGTGGGAGTACGGGATGGCAGGGCTGTCCGGCGCTGGCTCGCTCCCCCGTCATCGAGTACGCACGCGAAGATCGCCTATGCAGCCTGGCGTCTACTGCTCCTGGAGGCGGGGCTGGTACGACTACGCAGGAAACGAACGCTCCGATGACGTGTCCAACACAGAACCGATTTGATAAGAGGTGGCTCCATGGAAGACCTACAAGCTGCGCAGGAGTGGCGAGCGCGTCGCGGCTACGCCGGACGGGGTGGCATCGTTGTTGTCTTCGATGGCATCGCACAAGGATGGGTGAACGAACTCCGGAATCCTGAAGCTTGGCGACCTGGATGCGTGGCCGTGGACGAAACCGGATGCAATTGGTGCGCTATCGGCGGGAACGATCAGCTTGGAGCGTCGACGTAGATGCCGCTGGATGCGCATTCGTGGAACAAGCGCGTGAGAGTGCGCCGCTATTCTAAGGGAGCGGTGAGATGAGCCTGCAGGATGCGGTTAAGGTGCTGCGCGATCTCGCTGATGCACACCCTGTAGAAAATCGGTCCCGACTCATCGCCGGCGCACTGGCACTGAGTACTGCAACCTACTCCTGCGGCGATCGCGACCTCGCTGATGCCGCGATCGGACTGAGAGTACTGGCAACTGGCGGAGCCTGTCAGATTTTCTGTGTGGAACGGGGTCATGAAATAATCCTGAGAGGACTGTTCCATGACCGATGCAATGACCACGAAAAAGCCCAAGAAGCAGAAAGCTGCATACCCGTTCCCCGT
>NZ_JAFVIM010000054.1:0-5731 GCF_017582745.1 Massilia oculi | reverse complement strand
TGCTACGCCGACGCCTGTTATGTTCAACTTCGCTTTCCAAAATAGTCCCCGCCAAAATTTAGTGGGGACTACTTTGCGACCGGCGCCGTTCAGTGTCTAGACGGTGCTGATTTGACGCTTACGTTATATGCGAGCGTACCGCAATACTTGACGTTGGTTAGAAGCGAGTTGACCATGGCTTGAGTCCATGGCCGGCCAAACTCACTTGAGATGTTCTCGCTGTTCAGTAGGTGCACAATGCGACGCTCACTGTACCCTTCATCCAGGTAAAGCGCATAAACGCGCTTGACTACAGCGATCTCGTCATCTGGTCCCCATATGAGGATCACGCGATCGGTTGACGAAACTTTCGTCTCGCCATACTCGAGTACAGCTCGCGGAGTACCGCAAGCTTTAAGCGCAAGGCGTCGTAGTCCAAAGCCGGCGTGCCCACCTTGTTTAAAGCCCATCGCAACGAACCGAGACTGCGCTGCGAAGACCTTCTCAGAAAGATCACGACTATACTCAGCAGCCATGACACGCTTCATGCTCTTCAGTAGCGAAGCGTAGGGGCCACTATCGTCGGTGAAGCGCTCACCGCAATACACCACGGTGATCCCAGCACGACGACAGGTATGTTCGTGATACGCAGCCTCGTCAATGTCCTGAAACCGTCCCCAGCGGCTAATGTCATAGACAATGATATGGCTGAAATCGGGCTGTGCTGACTGAACGTCTTTCATGAGCGACGTTAGGCCGGGCCGCCGTCTGATATCCAGGCCGCTCTTGCCGTCATCGACATACTCACGAATGAGAGTCAGATTGCATGCGGCCGCGTACTCCCGGATCTTCGCGCGTTGGTGATCGGTCGAGTAGTCCTGGCTCTCGGTAGACATCCGCACATACATCACCGACCGGTGTGGGTTGTGCTGCTGAACCATGGACGCCTCCGTCATAAGTAACTCAAGGCCGATCTTACGCGGAAATCTATCCGTAGATTAGCATTGCTACGCGTAGATGATGGCTGTTTGCTGACTGTAGAGACTGTTATGGATCACTGTGTGTTGAACTAACGTTCATCGGTCTACATTCGACCCATTGCAGACATTCCAGGCGGCTGGATTTACCTGATCATTAGAATTTTTCGAGTCCTTCTAAAACCGCTTCTCTCGGATCGTTGTTGAGCAGATTTTGTAGGTCAAAAACAAATCGGTCGATAGCATTTGGCTCAACGCCCATGTCTACCTCGACTCGTTTCCTGCTTCCAGGGCCGTAGGCCGGGAGGTAGTTCGACTCCAATTGCACTCGACAGGCGCAGCGTCCTGTTGCATCAAGGACCGAGAACGCGAGGCTGAGGTATCCGTAACTATCGGGCATCCCAAATTGGAACTTAAAGGATTTTGTAGGGCCTTCAGGAAAGAGTCTGAGTTTTGAGGACAGCTCCTTGAAAGCGTCTGCAGTCGTGTAGACCTGAGATACTCCTCTGAACCCACCGCTATCTACATCGACGGCTGCAGTAATCATCCCATCATCTGGGTCAACCCCAACAATACGAATCACGACTCCAAATTCCATCGCCCCTCCTAGGTCTGCAGCCTCCAAAGGCCGCTTTTGGCCGAACCCGGCCGCTCAGCTCAGCATAACAGGTGGCCAGGGACGAAAAGTCGTTGACTGTCACGAAGGACCGGATCCGACCCGAAGCAGACATTTGATACAGCGACAGTGAACAAGGTGATCGTAACGTACGATCTACTTACAAAGTCAAATACAAGCAAATAGCTGTCGATACAACCACGTCAAATGGACGCCGATGAAGCTGGCAGCGTCGGTTACGAGTGCGTAGTGCTCGCAGTTCTGACTAGTTTGATAATAGGATGTCTTTCTTCACGGGTACGTAGCGGTAGGGTACGCGGTCAACAGCCCTGCCGCAGCTTTCACGTGCGGCCGAGGCATCGAGCAAGACCCAGTTGCGGCGATGGGCTTCGCCAAGAACGCGTTTCTTCGTCAGATCGAAGCACTGTAGCGCTAGATTATCGGGGAGCAGCAGCACGCGATTCGGAGCTGAGCGAATCCAGCGCCAGGCATTCCATTCCTGCTGGGGTAGCGGTGCCAGGTAGCTGAAATGGACCAGGGGTCGGCTTGCAAACAACAGGAACTGTTCCTTGAACTCGAGCATGCCGACTTCCGCTTCAGGTGCAAGGCTCTGTTCGAGTTCTTGCATGACTGCGCGCGGCGTCCGGTGTGTGTTGAGGGAGGGCCACAGCCAGAAAGAAATGAACAGCCAGGTCAGCAAGCTGGCTAGGGCGAGCTGTTCGAACAAGGCGCGTTTGCGCAACAGCCAGACGATGCTGGACAGCGCCAATCCCAGTATCAGCAGACCTGGAGCCAGAGCGGCGATGGCGTCGGCGTAGTCGTCCGCTCGGTGATGCAGGCGATCCGGAGCAAACAGCGCCATCGCTGCCAGCAACATCAGCAGCAGGCCAACCACCGCGAGCGCTCCCCGTAACAGAAGAGACGCGGTGCGGCGCCCTTTCTCCGGCGCTTGTTCCCAGACGTAGGCGAGTGCCAGGGCAGACATTGGTAGCGCCGGCAGGATGTAGACCTCGCGCTTGCCAGGACTGATGGAAAAGAAGAGCAACACTAGCGCAACCCAACTCAGCAGTACGCGCAGTGCCACGCTGGACGGCCACAGCTTCCTGATGCTGCGGATCTGCAGCAGGAACAGCACGACCAGCGGAAACCACATGCTGGGCAGTGCAGTCGACAGGTAGTAGTGCCATGGCTTTATGTGATGCCATGCATTGGCATAGCGTTCAGCGGTTTGCCTGAGCAGAATGTTGTCGCGATAGGCCAATAGCTCCGGACTTTGGATGCGTTCGACCGCCACCCACATCGGCACCAGCCATAGCGCCAGCGTGCCCAGCATCAGGGTTGGTCCCCACCACGTGCGCATGCACCAGACCTGCTGCCCGGATGCGGTGACGGGGCGGCGCCAGATCGCCAGCGGTATCAGCATCAGCGCGGGAAGAAAACCGACGCCCTTGGTCACGATGCCCAGTGCCATCGCCACCCAGCTGGCGGCATACCAGCCCCAGGCTGGACCGAGCAGGAAGTGGCGGACCAGCCCGTAGCAGCCGAGTGTGATCCAGAAGCAGGCCACCGCATCGATTTGTGCGGCCTTGGCCTGCAGCAGGAACTGCGGCGTGAACGCGAGGACAAGCACTGCCGAACGGGCGACGTTCTCTCCCCACAAGCGGCGACCTAGGTCGAATACCAGCCACAGCGTGCCCAAGCCCGCCAGCGCACTGGGCAGCAGGAAAGCGATCTTCAGTTGTCCGGTGAGCTGGTAGAAAAGGGCGATCAGCCACATGAAGACTGGCGGCTTGTCCGGATAGAACTCGCCGCCGCGAGTTGGGAATAGCCACTGGCCCGATTCCACCATTTCTCGTGCGACTTGGGCAAAGCGCGGCTCGTCGGCAGGCCAGGGGTCCCGCAACCCGATGCCGGCGAACAGGGCAGCGATCAAGAGGGCAGCGATCCACGGCCACCAGTGTGCGTCTTGCCTAGCGCTCGGATTGTGCGGGAGTTGCATGCGTTTGTCCTCGGATGTCCTGTAGCCTCTGCTTGAAGCCATGATGGTAGAGATAGAGCACCATCGCCGTGGACAGCACCAGCATCAAAAGGCTGATCCAGATCTGCTGCTCGTCATGCAAGGCTAGGCCCGCGCCGGCAAAGCTGAACAGCAGCATTTGCGGCAGATAGCCCAGGAGGCTGCCCCAGAAAACCGCCGGTATGCTCAGTCCAGCCAGGGCAACCGCGATATTCGTCGCCAAATTGCTGCCGACCGGCATTAGACGCAGTGTGCAGATCCACAGCCAGGTATTCTCGCCGAGCAGTAGGCGGATGAAGGCGACGCGTTCGCCATGCCGCCGAAGCAGCCAATCCCTGCCGATATTGCGCACGTAATAGATCACCAACAGGGCGCCAAGTCCGGTCAGCGCAGTGCTCAGCAAAGCCCCTGTCAAGCCACCCATCAGGTAACCGCAACTGAATGCGAGCAGTTGGCGCGGGCCGCCGAGCGCGGTATATAGCACGCCGGTAAGCACGAAAACGGGCCAGGCAATCGCCCAATGTCGTTCGAACAACCGGTTCAGCAGGTCCAGCTCAGTGAATGATCCCCACCATTGGAAATGGAGGGAGGCAAAGCCTAGCGCGAGCAGGCAGGTCAGCAGCAGCGGCTTGAAGAGCAGCCTCAATTCAGTTTTCAATGCTGCACTTCCATGCGCTCGATCAGCGGCAGCTTGCTGCGCCGGATTAGCCAGCTGACCCCCCACATGTCGACGATGCCCACCCATAGCCGATTCCAGGCGGTGTATTTCGATACGCCGGCGGTACGGTGTCGATGGTGCACCGGAACGACTGTGATCACGCCGCCAAGGCGCTTGACCAGTGCCGGCACGAAGCGATGCATGTGGTCAAAGTACGGCAAGCAAAGCCAGGTTTCGCGCGGCAGTAGCTTGAGACCGCAGCCGGTATCGGGTACGCCATCGTCGAGTATGCTGCGGCGCACGGCATTAGCGATGCGTGACTGGATTTTTTTCCAACGCGTGTCGCGCCGATTCTTGCGGAAGCCCGCAATGCAGAAATGTGGGTGCTTATCTTCCATCGTCAGCCCCTGCGCCACTAGTGCCGGAATGTCGGCGGGGTCATTCTGACCGTCGCCGTCTATCGTGACGAGAAAACGCCCGCTAGCGTGGCGCGCAGCGGTCCAGAGAGCGGTGCTCTGTCCGGCACTGCGAGCATGGCGGATGAGTCGCCCCGGCATGCCCAACTGCTGGCATTGCTGCAGGAACACAGCGCTAGTATCGTCGTCGCTGCCATCGTCGACCAGCACTACCTCGTGAGAATGATGGCCAGCGAGGGCGCGATGAATCTCGTTGACCAGATGCCCTATATTATCGGCCTCGTCTTTCGCCGGAATCAGCACCGAGACTAGGAATGCTTGCTTACCCTTCTTTTCGTCATCCATGTTGTTCAATCGTCTTAAAGAAATCACAGGTATACATCTTGTGCGCTACTTCCTGCAGGGGCCACCATGCAGTTGCTGACGAGTAGGTTGGTAAACGCCAACTCAATAATTCTTAACGATCCAAAGATTTGTATTTTCTGGCCTGCCGCCCTTAGTAGAAAGGCGATATCAGGTAGACCCAGATCGCCCAGGACACTAGGATCCATGCCAGTACGACTTAAGCAATGCCATAGTTGCTTTTTGGCGTGCGTCTTTGCTTTGCCGTCTACTCATTGACCCGTCCCCCTGCACTCAGCAAGGACATATGAGGGAATAAGTCTGACAGCTACCCATATCAGGCACGGTAGCAGATTACATCGTCGAGGTAGCTCAATACCGGGGATGAAGTCCGGGATTAAATGGATGCGACTAAGTGCATAGGCGACGACCAGCACGCACAGCGCTTGGCAATCAGGGCGTCCATGGTTCTTTACAGGCGCACCAGAGCTGAATTATAAACAATGCAGCGTTAAGAATCTGTTAACTCACTATCGCAGCATGCTCCGCACTGGGCCAAAGTCACGCAGGCTAGTTGAATAAGGGTAACGAAACTGTCGGCACTAAAGTGGACCCATCAGTCAAGACACTCAGCCGGTTAGTTTAAGCTGTGTCCATTTCCACTTCAGCAGCTGCCCGGCGCTGCCCCGTTTCACTGTTTTTCTCCGGCTCCTGGTCCGTGTCGCC
>NZ_JAFVIM010000053.1:0-7400 GCF_017582745.1 Massilia oculi | reverse complement strand
AATGCCGCGTTGTAGTCTTTCCAGTTGGTCGTTCGGTACTTCAGCTTTACGGGAGCAATCATGCCGTCAGTTTACCCGTGCTGCGCCTCGGCCGCTGATGGGCCGATTTGTGCAACAAAGCCGCAGCTACATATATCGCTTGCACTCGAAGGGCTGGCGACTACCTAGCCAATTGCCAGACTGCGGCCAGGGATAAGTACAACGCCTCCAAGCCGTAATACCCACAAGGCAGCACTCCGGTGCTGCCGCTTTTATCGAGGTTTTTATGAAGCTTCCTTGCGTTTCAATAAGTGTCGATGACAAAAATCTTGTAATAACTCATCAGAAGGAAGGTAGGACTGACCCACTTAGCGTTCCTATATCGCTGGAAGATTTAGATAAAGACGGGTTTGACGTCGCATCGAAGAAAATAGGGTCTCTAACCTTGCAGCTACTCAAAAAATGGTATCCGGCGGAATTTGAGGAATTCGATAACTTACGGAACCCGCCCCAGGCGTGACCTCAAGCGGGACGTAATCCAAGCCGCCCCGCTGGCTTGGTTAACTACGTCGATCGCGCGTATAACCTGCTGAGCCACTTGCCACTGAGTAAGATTCCCGGTTCGCTAAGCTTGGATGCTCTCGAGAACGACGAAATCACTCGGGGGCATTTTTAGAATTCCTCAACCGCCCACCGCCCCCTTCCTTCTTAGTTTTCACTCGAACGGCCTTGAAGCCCATTGGATATAGATCGGCGGCGATCTTGATCTTGGCACGCGCATCATCCTGCCAAAAACCTTTAACCTCATGCATTTCCAGCGCGCCATCGGCGAGCATGACGGCGAAGTCTGGCGTGTAGAATGTGTTGTCGGCCAGCCGCAGCTTAATCCCCTCGAACTTGAACCACGCCACCTCGCCCGCGTGGCGCCGAGCGTCGAGCGTCGAGCGTGGCGGCGTAGGCGGCAAAGCGCCGATGTCCAAGCTCTCAACTAACCGAAATAACCTCTTGCAACTTCACACCTAGCGCCTGGAGCGCGCGTTGATTGCTCATCTCATCCTTCCGCTTTGGTCTGTCCTGCATTGTTGTTCTGCTCGAGCGCCTGGCGCTTTTCGATCCAGGCTTGGCGGTCGCCGACATTGGTCGCCAGTGAATATCGGCCGCACGCCGGCGTCTTCCAGGGAAGGAACGGGGCGATCACATCGACGCGGGCGGCGTGTCCAGCGCAGCGTCCGAGCCCGACCTTCGCGTGCTCGGGGTATTCCTTCATCTTGAAGTGGCCGCACAGGGCGCAGACGCTGGTGCTCTGCTGCATCATGCGGCGCGGCGCCCCAGGTCTTGGAGCATCTTCGACAGCCCCTCTGGCCGGCCGGCGCGGCGCGGCAGGTCGGCGGCGTCACTCGGCGGCGGTGCGACGGGCACCGGTGGCGAGACGATCTGCGCCAGACGCGGCGGTGGCGGTGGCTTGCCTCCGTTGTCGATCGCAGCACGGATCCGGGCCTCCCAGCTGGCGGTCGACTCGCCGTAGTGCGCCTGGCCAACGCCGACTTCCATCGCCTTCGCGAGCCTGGTTGCGTCGCTCAGCCACCAGGCGCCGCCGCCGGCGGGCTTGGGCTGGTTCGCCGGGACGGTCCAGTCCGCGGCATAGTGCTCGCCTGGTCCGAAGAATGTCGCCGCCTGCTTGATGAACTGCGGCTCGGTCCTCATCGCCTTGACGTAGGCGGCATAGGTCTGCGCGCCAGCGAGCATCTCGGCGACCGTGGCGCCGGCGCTGAGCCGAGCGGCCCAGGCCTTGTGCGCCGCCTTCTTGCTGTCGCCCGGGCGGGTTGGATAGACCTCCCAGACAGCTTCGAAGTCGGCTGGATAGTCGTTGCGCTTCACCTTCGTCGGTGTAGCGCCGCTGGCGCGCAGACGGTCTAATTCATCTAGCATGTCGACCACCGTCGACGACTTCAGGTGCACAGTCGGGTTGGCGGCGGCCAGGCCGCGCAATGGGGAGTAGTCACGCATGGCCGCCCTCCCCAATGTTCGCGTACCGTTTCGCCAGGAAGACCTGGCCAGCGCCGGTGACCATCGTGGTGAAGGTCGCATGCGTCACGCCCATGCTGTCGGTGTACGGCTGCTGCTCGACCACCGTGAAATACTCGCGATCGATGTACTTCTGATACTGCAGGTTGTTCTCCAGCAGAATGCCGTCGGCGCGCAGGCGCTTGAAGAACTTGTTGCGGCCGTGGCCCAGGGTCTTCGCGATCTTCTCGATGTGGCAAGCGCCGTCGATGGCGCGCACCGCCTCGGCGAACGCAACCTTCGGTGCGTCGGCGGCGACCTTGATCTCCAGCGCCTCACGCGCTTCGAACTGCGCAGCCCATGCTCGAGCGGCTTCGGCCGGGTTCGTGAAGTCTGGAAGCGCGATCAAGGCGCGCTGCTCCAGTTCCTGCCAGCGATCCACGAGCCTAGCGGTGAACTGCGGCGAGAGCTGCGCCACGATAACGTAGCTGTCTCGCTTTCCGATCTGATACACCTTCTCGACAGTGTTGTTCCCGGCCTTTTCGCCATCCACCAACGGTGGACGGCCAATCGCACGCGCGCCGGCTAGCCGGCGCGCCGCAGCTTCGGATAGACCAGCGCCCGCACCGCCACCTCGGCCGGCACGTTCATCGTGGCCAGGAATTCCGCCGCGCGCGCCAGGCCGAGCGTCGGGATCGACGCCACCGCCTGGTTCACCAGGTCGCGCGTGCGACCGTCCACGCGCTGCCTGTGGCCCGCCTGCACGCCGGACGCGCTTGCCGCGTCAGGCGTCTCGTTGATCATCATGGTTCGTACTCCGTTCAGTGCAAAATAGGCACGATAATTGTACGTCTTCCGATGATCAAATGGCTATGGAAATGTTTTCGAGAAGGCAATTCTAATGCTTCCCGGATAGGGGCGTTGCGGCGCCGCCTCAGTGGCAATCTAAACGGGCAATGACGCTTCCTGCTCGAGCGTCGGCGCCAGCAGCGCACGGCGCTGGCGCAGCAGCTGCTCGAATTCAGGGGCAGCCAGCGGCTTGCTGAAGTAATAGCCCTGCATCTCGTCGCAGCCGTGGCTGCGCAGGTAGTCGAGCTGTTCCGCCGTTTCCACGCCCTCGGCGATCACCGCCAGCTTCAGGTTGTGGGCCAGGGCGATGATCGAGGTCACGATCGCGGCGTCGTTGGCGTCATGCGTGATGTCGGCCACGAAGGAGCGGTCGATCTTGAGCACGTCGATCGGGAAGCGCGACAGGTAGGAGAAGCTCGAGTAGCCGGTGCCGAAGTCGTCGATGGACAGGTTCACCCCGAGCGCCTTCATCCGGTGCAGCAGTTCCACCGCCGGCGTGACGTCGCTCATGAACAGGCTTTCGGTCAGCTCGATCTCCAGGCAGGCCGGGTCCAGGCCGGTATCGCTCAGCGCCGACTCCAGGCTTTCCAGCAGGTCGGGGGCGCCGAACTGGCGCGCCGACAGGTTCACCGCCACCCGCAGGCGCGGCAAGCCCGCATCCTGCCAGGCCTTGTTCTGGGCGCAGGCGGTGCGCATCACCCAGGCCCCGATCTGGACGATCAGGCCGGTCTCCTCGGCCACGCCGACGAAGCGGCTCGGCGGCACCATCCCCAGCTCCGGATGGTTCCAGCGGATCAGCGCTTCCATGCCCACGATCTGGCCGCTCTTGAGGTCGACCTGTGGCTGGTAGTGCAGCACGAATTCATTGCGTTCGAGGGCATTCCTCAGCGCGCTTTCGATGCGCACCCGCTCCAGCGATTCCTCGTTCATGGCCGGGGTATAGAACTGGAAGTTGTTGCGGCCCAGCTTCTTGGCGCGGTACATGGCGATGTCGGCATGTTCGATCAGGTTGTCGCTCGACGTGCCTTCGCTTGGATACACCGCCACGCCGATCGAGCAGGTGACGAAGAACTCCTTGTTGCCCAGCATGACCGGCTGCGCCACCGCATCCATCACCCGCTGCACGATGGCCGGATTGAGCGGCTCGTCGGCGTGCTCGTTGAGGATCACCACGAATTCGTCGCCCGACAGGCGCGCCACGGTGTCGGCATCGCGCAGCGACGAGCGCAGGCGCGCCGCCACCGTCACCAGCAGCACGTCGCCGGCCTTGTGGCCCATGCTGTCGTTGACGAACTTGAAGCGGTCGAGATCGATCAGCATCACCCATACCGGACGGCCGCTGCGGTTGGCGTAGGCGATCGCCTGGCCCAGGCGGTCCTGCAGCAGCGAGCGGTTGGGCAGGCCGGTCAGCACGTCGTGCTGGGCCACGTGGTGCACGCGCTGCTCGGTCAGCTTGCGTTCGGTGATGTCGCTGCCGGTGCCGCGATAGCCCTGCAACACGCCTTCGTCGTCGAACACGGGCTGGCCGTTCACGCAGAACCAGCGGGTGTCGCCGTGGTCGTCGACCACCTGGTATTCGAGGTTGGCGAAGGCTTCGTGGGCCTGCATCTTGGCCAGGTGCTCGCGCCCGCTTTCGCTGTCGAGCAGGCCCGGCACGTATTCCCAGCGCGTCTTGCCGAGCAGGCCCTGGACCGCCACGCCCGACTTTTCGGTGAAGCCGCCGGTGATCATCGTGAAGCGGAAATCCCTGTCCTGCTCCCAGTACCAGTCGGACGACATCGCGACCAGCTGGCGGAAGCGCTGCTCGCTCTGCAGCAGCGCCTTTTCGGCGCGCTCGCGCGCAGCCATGTCCTCGATCAGGCGGCGGTTGCTGCGGCGCAGGTCCGAGGTGCGCTGGCGCACCAGTTGCTGGACCTTGCGCGCGCGCATCCCCGCCGACTGGACGAAGGCGCTGCCCAGCAGCGTCACCAGGATGCCGCCCACCAGCAGCGCCACCGAAGCCATGTGGTCGGCCAGGAAGGGCCGCGGCGCGGCGGCGACCTCGACCCGCCATGGGCGGCCTCCGGCCTGCAGTACGGTGGCGCGGGCGCCATGGTCCGGCCGCAGCCAGCTGATGAGCGCCGGGCGCGCACGGGGCACGGTGGGGCCGGTCGACATCAGGAGCGCCGCCGGATCGGCCCGTTCGCCGGCATACACCGAGACGAAGATGTCGGCCCGGTCCAGCAGACCGGCTTCGAGCAGCGACTGGTGCACCAGTTCCTTGCCGCGCACGACGGCTGCGGTATTGCCGAGCAGCTCGCCGCGCTTGCCGAACACCGGCATGACCAGGTCGAAGGCGACGGTCCCGGTGCGCACCAGGGTGAACAGGCTGGTCGCGGTGGGCTGGCCGCTGTTCTTCGCTTCGTCGAGCGCGCTCATGAGCGACGCATCGCGGCCCAGGTCCAGGCCGAAGGCGCCTTCGTTGCCGAGCATTGGTTCGACGTATTCGATCACGTGGTAGCGGCCACGCGCCGGCGCCGGCGCCAGGCCGTTCGGTGTCTTCTCCGTCAGGACGGCGCCCGGCCGCACGCGCTGCAGTTCGGCCTCGACCGCCGCGCGCTCGTGGGCGGGTACCACCCGGTGATAATGGAAGGCTTGTATGAAGCGGTGCCGTTCCAGCAGGCGCGAGGTGAAGTCGGCGAAGCGTTCGCGGCTGACCGGCTCGCCGTTCGAAAACAGCTGGTTGGTCACCGCCAGCACTTCGATCGCCCTGTCCATCCCCTGGCGCACCGCCGCCACCCGCTCGTCGGCGCGCTGGGCGAAGGCGAGCGCCATATTGTCGTACTCGAGGTGGCTGACGCCCACGAACAGGCCGAAGGAAGCGGCCAGGCCGCCCCCCAGGGTGAGGGCCGCCGCGAGTGTCAGTGAACGGATCGGTCGGCGCGGCATCGGGTCGTGTTCCTGGACTATGGTCTGGCTATTTGCGTGTGTTGACGGAGAACTGCTTGCCGGTAGGCATTAATCCGCGCAAGTGTGTCATAAACGCGATGGGCTCGCAAACGAATCCTGTCGTGCGAGACAATTCGTCCACATGCTCACGTCCGGCGCCGCGCCAGCCAGGCCACCAGCAGGCGCGCCAGCAAGCGGTTGCTCCAGCCCAGCCCCCGGCCTTCCTTGCATGCCATTCGGGTAAGCAGGCGTTCGCCGCGGCCGGGCGCCGCGCCCGGGTGGCCGGGGCGGACCGCGAACAGGATGCGGTTATTGCCGGCGATGCGAGAAAACCAGGCCAGGCGGCCGTCGAAGATGGCGCGCAGACGCTGCAGCACGCCGGCGTACTGGGGATCGTAGGTAAATACGTTCGCCACCAGCACGCCGCCCGGATGCAGGGCGCGCCGGCAGGCGGCGTAGAAGGCGCCATCCGCCAGGGCAGGCGGCAGTCCCTGGCTGTCGAAGCCGTCGACCAGCAGCACGTCGCAGCTGGCGGGCATGCGCGCCAGGTAGTCGGCCGCGTCGCAGTGCAGGATGCGCAGGCGGGCGTCGTCGGGCGGCAGGCAGAACTGGTCGCGCAGGGCGATCACGTCATCCCGGATCTCGAGCACGGTGATGCGGGCGCGCGGAAAATGGCGGTGGCAGAACTTGGCCAGCGAGCCGCCGCCCAGGCCGACCATCACGATGTGGCGTGGATCGGGCACGAACAGCGCGAAGCACATCATGGCGCGCGTGTATTCCAGCACCAGCGCGTCGGGACGCGAGACCAGCATTTCGCTCTGGACGTCGCCGTGTGTGAATTCCAGGGTGCGGCGGTCGCCGTCTGTGCGTACCAGGGGCGGGCGGGTGGCGTCAGCGGCGGGGCGGTCGAGGGGAGCGGGCATGGCGCAAAGTATATGCGAGCGGTGCGCCCCGCCGGCGCTGCTCGCATTCCTACCTCAAGTGTGACTTTCTAAAATAGCCGCGACGTTGTGGAAATTATCGTGATATGGACTTTTCCGAGGACCGCAGTAAACAGGCCGGGTTATGCTGGAAAAAGAGTCTACTTAGGACTCCCTCTGAATCCGTCTCCGATCAATCCTATTCAGAGGTTCATATGGCCCAAGCCACCTCGCTCCAGCCGGGGCAAATCCGTCATCTTCTCCGCGTCACTGCGGCCACGAGCAGGCATCCAGAGCGAGACACCCTTGTCCTGCTGCTGGGTTAAACCGCAGGCATGCGCGTGACCGAAATCGCACAGATCGAAGTGCAAGACGTGCTGTTCCCATCGGGTGCGCTTCGTGAAGAAATTAGCTTGCGCGCCGCGATCACCAAAGGATGCCGGCAACGCTGCATCTATCTGAGCCACGCAAAGGCCATTGACGCAATTGATCAATACCTGGGCTACCGAGTTGTGCGGCGCCTGCGAACGACCAGCGATCCGAGCCGCTACCGAGGCCTTGAGCCGGCAAGCAAGCTGATCCTGACACACAAGGGTTACGGTAATCCCCCCATTTTTAGAGCACGCTAAAAGTAGAGGTTAAGCGGCGAGCGCCAATTTCTGTTTTGGCGTAATACCGCCGAGCGCCATGTTAGGCCGGTCGTGATTGTAGGTCCACAAC
>NZ_JAFVIM010000052.1:0-7401 GCF_017582745.1 Massilia oculi | reverse complement strand
GGCCGGGATGATGAGGGGGAGCGATGTCGCAGAAATGGGCTGAACACGGACGGTGTTCGGCGACGGCGGTGTATCAGTTTTAAATCGCTGGGACGACGAAATCTGTATCAGTTTTCAATCGCCGTTGACAAGATGGAGCGGCTACCACCGGCGCAGCCTTGTTGAAACCAAGATGCGCTGCTTCAAGCTGCTGGGCGAACGGGTGATGGCGCGCGACTTCGACCGTCAGGTTGCCGAGTTACAAGTGCGGGCTGCCGTGCTGAACCGGTTCACTCGGCTGGGTACTCCAGTTACGGTCCCAGTGTTATAAAACGAACTACAAATGGCGTTAGCTCGGCCTTCGCTCGATTTACGCAACAAAGCCAGTCACAGCTTTACTTCATATAGCGGTCGTCCGCGTCATTAGGCGTAACGTAACTATCAAGACCATGTACTTGCCTACTGAGCAACAAGTGCCTTACACTGAGCATTGCGAACGGCCGAGATCGGCCAGAAGCAGTCGCAGCAAATTAATTGCAATTTCTGAAATAATTACTTGACCACATGCTAAACAGTCAACTTTGGATTGAACCTCTCGGTAATGTTGTTGTGGTTCGAGTGAGAGGGGAATTAACTGAAAGCTTGCTCAAAGAAATACATGAGCGCGTAATTCAGCTACTGCGAGATACCGAATACACGCGCGTTCTCTACGACACATTGGAAATGGAATCACCCGACATTGACATCGCATTGTTGCAAGAAAAATTAAACGAAAAGACAAAGCAACTGTTCGCTGACCAATCTCTCCGTAAAGCCATTTTGGTTTCGAATACACGATTGGGTTATCTGTCGCGGATCGCCTTCGGACAATTTGGTGAGGGGGACTACCGTGTTTTCTATAACGATCTCAGCCACGCCTTGCAGTGGCTTGAGACGTGAACAAACCGTCCGCTTCGGGTCGGGAGCTGCCTGTCATGACAGTCCGAGATTTTGTTGGCTCGGCAACATGTTATGCTGGCTCGACCGGCCCAGATCGGCCAGGAGCGGTCGTAGCAAACGCACCCAGATCTCATGTTCTTCTAGGAGCGCTAAATGAATGATAGGTCGGATGGGCTTTGTTGCGTAAATCAGGCTCGGCCAGGGTATAAGGCGTAGGTCTGTTAGCCTGAGCAGGATGAAACCAGCTCCACAGAAGTACCGCACGACCAACTGGAAGACATACAACGAAGCCCTCAAGGCCTGCGGCTCGCTGCTCATCTGGCTTGATCCAGTGATGAAGTGGCACGGCAGGCCAAGTGGCAAGCGCGGCCGTAGCCAGACGTTCAGCGACGAGGCGATCCAGTTCTGCCTGAGCATCAAGTGCCTGTTCAATTTACCATTACGCCAGGCCATGGGGATGACGCAAAGCCTGCTGCACCTGGCTGGGCTCGACTGGTCGGCGCCGGACTACAGCACGGTGAGCCGTCGGCAAAAGACGCTGCAGGTTGCCATTGGCGCCGTGCCGACCACGACAGGCTTGCATCTGCTGGTGGACAGCACGGGTATCAAGATGCTGGGCGAAGGCGAATGGAAGACGAAGAAGCATGGTGCAGAGTACCGCCGCCAGTGGCGCAAGGTGCATCTCGGGATCGATGCGTCCACGCTCGAGATCCGGCCATGGAGGTGACGGACAACAGTGTCGGCGACGCACCTGTCCTGCCAGCGCTGCTGGGCCAGATTCCTGCTGACGAGAAGATTGCCAGCGTCAGTGGGGATGGCGCCTACGACACGAAGGACTGTCATGAAGCCATCGCGTTGCGTGCCGCGCACGCCATCATCCCGACCCGTGAGAACGCCAAGCCTTGGAAGGCAAACCGCTGTGGCGCCGATACACGTAATGACATCCTGCGGACGACAAAAAGGCTGGGACGGGCAATATGGAAGAGATGGAGCGGCTACCACCGGCGCAGCCTTGTTGAAACCAAGATGCGCTGCTTCAAGCTGCTGGGCGAACGGGTGATGGCACGCGACTTTGACCGTCAGGTTGCCGAGTTACAAGTGCGGGCTGCCGTTCTAAATCGCTTCACTCAGCTGGGTACTCCGATTACGGTCCCAGTGTTATAAAACGGACTACAAATAGCGTTAGCTCGGCCTTCGCTCGATTTACGCAACAAAGCCGGCCCAGGCGTAAATCTTTGCAGCGTTCAACAGTGCGCCTTTGTGAAGAATTTCGTTATATTCTTTCTCCTCCTAACGTCGCTGCTCGCGATGAATTTACCCTCGTTCTGAAAGGAAAATCATGAAGGCACTCGTTTATAATGGCCCGTGCGACGTCCAGGTCAAAGACATGCCGGACGCCAAGATTGAAAAGCCGACTGACGTCTTGGTCCGTATCACGACAACCAACATCTGCGGGTCCGACCTACACATGTACGAAGGCCGTACCAACCTGGAAACGGGCCGTATCTTGGGCCACGAAAACATGGGTGAAGTCATCGAGGTCGGCAACGCCGTCGAGCGCGTTAAGGTCGGCGACGTTGTCTGTCTGCCGTTCAACATCGGCTGCGGCTTTTGCGAAAATTGCGAACGGGGCTTGTCCGGCGCTTGCCTCACGGCAAACCCAGGCACGGCCGGGGCTGCCTACGGTTTTGCCGGCATGGGTCCGTACAGTGGCGGCCAGGCCGAACTGCTACGGGTGCCGTTCGGCGATTACAACTGCTTGGTGCTGCCGGAAGACGCTAAGGAAAAGGAAAATGACTACGTGATGTTGTCGGACATTTTCCCGACCGGCTACCACGCTACCGAATTGGCTGGCCTTAAGCCGGGTGAATCGGTCGTGATCTACGGCGCCGGCCCGGTCGGCCTAATGGCGGCCATGTCTGCGTTCATTAAAGGCGCAAGCGAAGTTTTCGTCGTGGACACGCACAAGGATCGTTTGGCTCTGGCCGAAAAGATGGGCGCGGTGGCGATCGACGACACCGGAGGCGCCGGCGTCGAGAAAATCTTGAACCTTACCAACGGCAAGGGCGCCGACTGCGGCTGCGAATGCGTTGGTTACCAGTGTTGCGACAAGCACGGTAAGGAAGTGCCAAATCTGACAATGAATAACTTGGTGCAGACGGTCAAGGCCACTGGCGGCATCGGCGTGGTTGGTGTATTCCTCCCGCAGGATCCAAAGAGTCCAGACGCGTTAGGAAAGGAAGGTAAAATTGCCTTCGATTTCGGCAATTTTTGGTTCAAGGGTCAGAAGATTGGCACCGGCCAAGCCAACGTCAAGCATTACAACCGTTATTTGGCAAAATTAATTCATAAAGGTAAAGCGGCGCCCTCGCAGATCATTTCACACGAGCTTGCATTGGAGGATGCACCGACTGGCTATCGGAATTTTGATAAACGTGCCGAAGGGTGGACCAAAGTCGTGCTGAAACCTAATAAATAAAGAAAATATTATTTATTGGCGCATGCTAAAAGACGATTCACAAAATTAAAGCAGGCGATAGGTTTTACAATAAATGGTTAGTTCGCGCAATTTTCTTTCATTTCGGGAAGTTAAGGAAAGAAGATTGCGCGGAAGCACTTTGCTACTTTCTAAATCGTCTCAAAGCTCGACTTTTTCCAATGATCCCGCGTAGCAGACGACTTCAATAAGTCAATCTAACAAGGCACGCGGTATTTTTACCATATCAGGTCAGTTACCCGACCCGCTGTAAATTCCATCACTCCATAGCTTTCAATGAATCCGTGAAGGATTCCACCGCCAGGGCGGAAGAAATATCGATCCGGAGACGCCCGCGCACGATGTCGCCCGGCGCGCCGAACATGGTCACCGCTTCATCGACCCCGCCCAGAATCCCTGCGACCCTGACCAGAAACGCCTCACCCTCCGCGGTGAGGCTCACCTTGCGCGTCGTGCGCTGGAACAGACGCACGCCGAGCGATGCTTCCAATTGATTAATGGCCAGCGTCACTTGGGGGCGGCCCATCTGCAGCGCTTCAGCGACCTTCGTAAAACTCTGGAGTTCAGCAAGCCTGGAAAACAGGCGCATCGATTGAAGCAGCTCCATCGACACATCTTTCTTGGTAGTGGGTACGGCCTGGCCGCGTGCGGCCAGGCGCCGGCAAAAGCCGATTATAGAGTCCGAATTGTTATCGTCGAATACAACAATCAGCTCGGCGATTCAGGAAAGCGGCAAGGCTTCGCTTTCATCTTCGACGATCTCAGCTTGGCCGGAAGCTGCTCTGTTGCGTTCTACCTTATCGAGCAGTACGAAATTGGCTTCGGCCCAATCGTAAAGTGCCAGCAAAGGCTCGACGAACTTCTGTCCAAGCTCCGTCAGCGAATATTCGACTGCGGGTGGAACCACCTGGTGCACCTTCCTCGACAACAGCTGGTCGGCTTCGAGCTCGCGCAAGGTCTGGGTGAGCATCTTCTTCGAAATTCCCGGCATGCTGCGCTGTAACTGGCCAGTCCGTAGCGGACCGAAACTAAGGACGTAGATCACCATGGACGTCCATTTGGGCGTCAATAGCATGTGGATACGCCGCGGTGGACAGGTTTCACTGATGACCAGTGGATCGGGGGGATGACGAACGGTGGAAGCCATGGTTACCTATAGGTGCCTATGATCCTAAAAAGTGCCTAATTTACAGGCGGGACCTTATGGATCAATATTACCCCACATTCAGTTTGCCCCCAAGGGCCACATTCACAAGGAACCAATACATGACTACCCATGCCACCATGCGCGCACTCGTCCTGAACGACTACGCCGACGGCAAATTCATCGATACCCAGGCGACCCGGCCAGCACCGAAAGCGGGCGAAGTGCTGGTACAGATCGCTGCCAGCGGCGTCAATCCGATCGACTACAAGATCCGCACCGGTGCAGCGCCGTATGCCATGCCCGAACTGCCTGCGATTCTCGGCACCGATCTGGCGGGCACGGTCGTCGAGGTCGGTGAGGACGTGAGCGACTTCAAGCTCGGCGACGAGGTGTACGGATTGGCTGGCGGCGTGCGTGGCATTCCGGGAACGCTCGCCGAATATGCGGCCGTCGACGCTCGCCTGTTGGCACCGAAGCCAAAGAACCTTAGTATGCGCGAAGCGGCTGCGTTGCCGCTGGTGTTTCTGACCGCTTGGGAAGGTCTGGTCGACCGTGCCGGCGTACATGCTGGCCAGCGCGTGCTGATCCAGGGCGGCGCGGGTGGTGTTGGTCACGTGGCAGTGCAGATCGCCCGTGCGCTCGGCGCCGACGTGTATGCGACTGCCTCGGCGGCTAAGCACGCCGTCATCAAAGGCTACGGCGCTACGCCCATCGATTATCGCGACGCCAAGGTCGTGGACTACGTCGCGAAGTATGCAAATGGCGTTGGCTTCGACGTGGTCTATGACACCGTCGGCGGACAGACGCTGGACGACTCACTTGTTGCGGCCAGGCCTTATGGACACGTTCTCAGCTGCTACGCTTTCGCGGAGCACAATCTGGCGCCAGGCTCTCTGCGCTGCGTGACATTGTCCGGTATCTTCGTGCTGCTCCCCATGTTGAGCGGTGAAGGACGAGCCCACCATGGCGACATCCTGCGCGAGGCGACCCGCCTGGCGGAGCAGGGCAAACTGAAACCCTTGGTCGACGAACGGCGCTACACTTTGGCCGACGCGCATGCCGCGCATGACGCTCAGGAGGCCGGCAAGGCCCTTGGCAAGATCGTGATCGACGTCGCTTCCTGAAGGATGGGTATGACCATGTCGCAGGTGGTTCGATTTCATGAACTTGGCGGCCCGGGTGTATTGCGGTTGGAGCAGCGCAGTGTCCCTGAGGCCGCAGATGGCGAAGTACTCATCGAGGTGCAGGCGATCGGCTTGAATCGGGCGGACAAGATGTTCCGCATGGGCCAGTATCTCGAGAAGGCGCAACTGCCATCCATGCTGGGCTTCGAGGCGGTTGGCATGATCGCTGCACTTGGCCCGTCGGTGCAAGGATTCGCGGTCGGCGACATGGTCGGCGTCCTGCCCGGGTTCGAGCTCGGCAGATATGGCACCTATGCCGAGCATGCGTTGATTCCCGCTACCCACCTTGTCCCGCAACCGGCCGGCTTGTCCGCGGTGGAGGGAGCTGGCCTGTGGATGGCCTATCTGACCGCATACGGCGGTCTCGTGGAGGCCGGAGGACTTGGCAAAGGAGACTGGATTGCCATCACCGCTGCATCAAGCAGCGTAGGCTTGGCTGCGATACAGGTTGCACGCCAGGTGGGTGCGCGGCCCATCGCGGTGACACTGACCAGCACAAAGCGCGATGCACTGTTGGCTGCTGGAGCCGACGCCGTCATCAGCACGTCAGACGAGCCGTTGGAGAGCCGCCTGCGCGAACTGGCGCCGTACGGGATCCAGTGCGCGTTCGACGCGGTCGGCGGTCCGCAAGTGAACCAGCTCGCAGGGGCCATGGCCAAGCGCGGAACGATTGTCGTGCACGGCGCACTCAGTCCCGATGCGACGCCGTTTCCGCTGAAGCTGGCTTTGAAGCGCAGTCTTTCTGTGCGTGGTTTCGTGTACACGGAAGTGACCGAGGATGCAGCAGCGCTGCAGCGCGTCCGGACTTTTATCTCGGCAGGAATCGAAGCCGGTATCCTCCGGCCGCTCGTGGACAGGGTCTTCTCGCTGAGTGACGTCGTGGCAGCGCACGAATACCTCGAATCGAACCAGCAGTTCGGCAAGATCGTGATGACAGTTTGAGAGCGCTGCAACGTATTTGCTCAGCGTGGAAGCGCGGCAAGACTTCGCCCCGTCCGACAGCATTACTGGACGGGGCGATCGCTGTTGATGATCAAGTTCGACGGAAACGCCGGCAGGACGAATTCGGCAAGCTCCTGCAGCACCTCGGTAGCCGGCCGGCGCGATGCTTTCAGGTTGAAGGCGACATGGTTCACGCCCAGCTGCTGCAAGCCGCCGAGGTAGTCGATCAGCCTGTTGCGCCCGACCCGCAGGCCGGAATGGGACGTCACGCGCCCATACACCTGCAAAGCCTGCCTGGTCGGCGTAGCGCATGACGGTGACATGATCGCGCATCGTCGGCGCCGGCATATCGGGGTATGCCTCCAGTGGCAAGATGAATCCGAGTGTCAGCCGGCCGGGCGCGAACATTCGCCGGAAACCAACATGATGCTCGACGTGCTCGGAAAAGGGCCACTCGCGCGGTACTGTAGTGTCGTCCATTGTTTGCTCCTCGTGCGTGGATTTGGCCGTATCGCCGGCCGGGGCTTCCGGCCGGCTGGGGGCCAAAATCAGTCGGCTACCTTGATCACGACCTTGCCAAACGCACCGCGCGCCAGGTGCTCGTAGGCCTGCACCGTGTCCTGGAAGGCGTAGACCTTGTCGATCACTGGCTTGATGGTAATCTCCCCATTTTTAGAGCGAGCTAAAAGTAGAGGTTAAGCGGCAAGAGCAAG
>NZ_JAFVIM010000051.1:0-7607 GCF_017582745.1 Massilia oculi | reverse complement strand
GAACACGTCCCAGCTCACCACCTGGGACCGGCCCTCGACTTCCTTCCCGTCCGGCAGGCCCAGGTACAGCGCGTAATTGCGCTCGCGCTCCGGGTTGATGGCGTGGTTCTGCCAGGTGGTGGCCTGCTCGATCTCGTGGTCGAGCAGCTTGTCGAACGTTTCGGCATTGATCTTAGCCATTACACAATTCCAATCGATTTGTAGTCCAGGGCGCCGCCCCATTCTTCGTTGCGCAGTTCGTCGGCGACGAGTGCCAGGTAGCGGAAGGCGTCGGCGCCGTGCGAGAACTCGTCGTGCAGTGGCGTCACGCCCTGGCCGGTCTTGCTGTTGATGTTCCAGCGGTAACGCTTCAGGCACTCCACGAGCCGAACGGCGCGGTCCTTGTGGAAGTAGACGCGGGGGAATACCTCGCGCGCCCGGTCGATCCCACTGTTCACGGCCATGTTCGGCACTGGCGATACGTCCCAGCCCAGGCCCCTCAGGACTGAAGCGTCGTCCTTGCCGGTCTGGTGCCGCTTGTGAAAGCCGTCGTGAGGCAGGTAGATGCTGCCCCAGTTCATCGGCTGGTCATCGAGGCGAAGCGCGCGCAGCTCGGCGCTGTAGTCGGCCAGGATGCGCTGCGTACCCTCGATGTAGTGGATCACCCGGATTTCCGAGGCGACTTTCTGCACCAGGATCAGCGTCATGCTGTCGGCCATGCCCAGGTCGAAGATAACGTGCGTCTTGAGCGCACCGTCGTGCGGCACTTCTCGAACGCGACCGGCATTGACCGTGGCCGACATCGCCTCGAAGTAGATCGCACCCTCGATGGCTGGCTTGCACTGGCCCTCCCACACGTGCTTGTAGTCTTCGGCCCGCATAGTCGCCTCGGCGTGCTTGCGCTCTTCCTCCAGTACAGCAGGGAACCAGGGGTTGTCGCTGTAATTCATTAGCACCGACACGCAGTCGGGCGGCGGGTTAAGCACGAAGCGTTCGTGCGTCGCGTCGCTCTCCAGTTCCGGGTTATACGTCACCCAGATCTCGGAGCCAGCCTTGCGGATCGTCGGCGTGAGCGTCTTCCAGCTCTTTTCAGAGATCGTCTGCGCTTCTTCGCACCAGCAGATGTCGACGCCCTCAAACGACTTGAGTGTGGTGGCGGTTACATCGGACAGGCCGGAAAAATAGATCGCCGAGCCGTGCGGCCCCTGAATCTCCGTTTGCAGGATGCGGAACAGGTGCGACAGGCCCATTGCCGCGATTTGGTCGGACAGCAGCTGGTGGACCGACTGCTGAATGGACTTCTGCACTTCGCGGGTGCACAGCACGCGGGTTTCCTGCTGCACGCATCGCAACAGGATCGCTCGGGCGAAGCTCCAGGACTTGCCAGAGCCACGCCCACCGCGCGCCACCTTGTATCGAGCCGGCTTGAACAGGAACGCCAGCTTGCGCGGGAATCGCGCGGTCAGGTCAGTCGAAGCAGACATTGATCGTCAACGGCGCACCATTGGCGCCGGTCAGTTCGGTTTTGTCGGTGAACAGCTTGAGGTGCTTGCCCAGCAGCTCCGCGCCCTTGAGCACGGCGCCGGCATCGAACTTGTATTCGCCCGTCGCCTCGCCGTCACGGTCACGCACGGGCTCGGCCTGCTTGCATCGCTCGATGGTGTCAACGATGGTGCGAAGGACATAATCGGCGTCAACCTGGGTACGCTCGGCGCGCTTCTTGATCGCTGCCTGGATGGCAGAGGCGATGTCAAGTTTTGACAAGTTCTGCTCGCCGATCTGCCGCGCGGTCTTCTCGCTGTACCCGGCGCGGATAGCCGCCTGAGTTGCATTCAGGTCAATGAGGTATTCAGCGACGAAGCGCTGTTGCTTGTCGGTGAGGCTCATAGTTGCGGTTCACTTGGATTTGGATGAGCACCAGCACCCAGCGGCGCTCGGCTTCATGGGATAGCTGGAATGGCATGGGCTCGGAATAAAAAAAGCCCCGGCAGTGTTGGGCTGGCCGGGGCGAAGCGTCGATCGATCAACCGACGGAGGAGACAGGGGAGGGTGGACAGCCCCGCGATGCGCCGCACACGGCGGACGGAGGGTTGGGCGGGCGTCCACCACACATAGCCCTCGGCCGTCTTCCTCGCACGCGGCGCGTGGTCGTCAGGCTTAGGCTATGTGTGGCGCCTCGTTTCGTGAGGCATCCGGCGACTTCGCGGCGGCCGCGCGCTTAATCGCACCGAGCTGGGGTTGATCAACCACCATCGGCAGATAGTGGGGCTTGTCTCGCGCGCGTGCGACCCACCAATGCAAAAAAGCCCGCTCAGTGGCGGGCCTTCGTCGTCCGTAGGGACGAGCGTCATCCTGGTGGAGTCGCTCGTCGAATTTCTAGACGGAATTAAGTTGTGTGTAGGAATTTATATTCAGCGTTGACTGTTGTCAATATCTTTCTGATCAGCATGTTGGATTTATTCCAGAAAGCCCTTTTCGAAATGGTCGAGGGCCATTTCACAATACCGACGCAGAGCATCAATGTCCGCTCGCCCCATTATTTTGAAATTCAAAGTCACCCGCTCACTCGTATCTTCGTGGTCGGATGCGACCGTTATGTCGAGGGCTGGCAGTGGAACTTGGCTGATCCCACCTGCCGTGTCGGAGTAAGGAAAGAATGTCACGCTCCCGCTCTCAGCACCCGAGCCGATGGTGGCTGACTCCCCTGACGACTTCTCAATTTGCAGGATTACTTCCAGACAATGGATTTCCAGCGAACTCATACATTCTCCTGATTTTTGCTCATACTCGGGTTAGCTTCTTCTGCTGCGCGCCCCATCTCAGCAGCAAGCCGAACAATAGCACGACGATTTGCGTAGAAAGGGTCGGAACCGAACTGCTCAGTCAGCGAGCGACCGTCGTCGTAGTACTCAACCTCAACCTCTCGAATCGACATATGCTGCCAGATTCCGATGCCCAGCTTTACCGCCAAGCGGAAAGCATCGCCGTCGTCATGAAGAGGATTCCATGCGATCCATGAGTCATCCTCTTCGCTCCAGCAAATAGTAGCGTGGTCAGGCAATGCCAACTGGATACCAGCAGCATTAGCAGCTGCAACCATCAACTCCCAGTTTTCCCCTTTATCCATTTTTCTTTCTCCTCTCCGTGGTTACCAATGATTCGATTGCAGCCTGCGCCTGCCTAAACTGCTCAATGAAAATGCTGATTGGCCGATGCTGGATCGACACCTTGCGGCACACTACTTCCGGTTGCGCTCGGTTTATGTAGCACCAATACAAAATCAATCTTTGCTTCGTTTCCAGGTGGCGCATGTTGCGCTCTAACAGCAGGGCGTCAGCTTCATCGATAGCGCGGGAGCTATTCGCACTGCTTTCGACGACACCCGCAGCGATACTGTCAGCTAGTCTCGTTATTTCATACATCCTGCCAATCGGCGTGGTTTCGGTGTCTCCCCGAGATTCTCTGGCCCACGTAGACCAGTTCTCCAGACGTAGGCCGATGTCGCGACGCTCCTGCTCCGTCATGGCTGCGCTCCGTACAGCGCCCACAGCAGGGGATCACGAGGGGCCGGCTTCGGCTCCCAGGTCTTCACAGTGCGCTGCTTGGGCTGGCCAATGCCTGGATTCGGGTTGTCCGGGTCGAAGTCAGGCGCCGGGCCTGCCTCCCACTTGGCGCGGCGCTCGTTCAACAGGTTGGTGCGGTGGATTTTCCCCTGGTGCTGCAGGCGGTGTACAGCCATTGTGGCGGAGCCGTTGGTGATGTCGAGCTCGGCGACCAGCTCGCGGGTCATGATACCGGGCCGGGTCTTGATGTGCGCCTCGACGCGCTCGAGCACGGTCGTAGGGAGAAACTTCGGGATATTCATGGAGTGGTCCTCCGTTCGGTGGTGCGGTTGTTGAGCAGGGCGGCGAACCAAGGCTGCGGCGTGCCGCGCACGCGCTGAATGCGGCTGTGGACGCGCGCGGCGGCCTTGACGCGGTCGTGCCGGTCCGGGTCGGCCTTGATGCGCTGCCATTCCATCCGGTTGCGTTCGGTGCGCGTGGCGATGCGCGGCGGCGCGGCGTCCTTGCGGCTGCCGACGGCATACACCGGCGCCGGCATGCCCGTGGTGCGCTTCCAGCGCCGGACGTGGATCAGGCGCGGCGCCGACGTCAGGTGCGCGATGTAGCGGCGCATGGTCGGCTTGGCGATGCCCAGCAAGCACTGCAGCTCGTCGCGGGTCATGGGCTGCTGCTCCAGCGCGGCCAGGATGCGAGCGATCTTGGCCTGGGCCTTCGGGGTGGTGAACGTGTGGTTCTCGATCATGTGAGTTCCTTTTTCAGTTGCGCCGCGCGCTTGCGGCAGGTGTCGCGGATCGCGCGCAGGTCGTCATGGGTGTATTCGCGGCTGGCCTGGTCCGCTTCGAGCGCTTCCAGGGCCTCGCGGCCAATGCGCGCCTCGACGCCGGCCCGGTGCGCGGCGCGCGTGGTGCCGCCCGGGCGATTGCAACCCTTGCACTGCTTGTGCACGTTGCGCCGGTCGAACCGCAGGTGGCAGGCCGAGCCGCGCGACAGGTAGTGGCCGGCATCCCACACGCCGCCGGTCAGACCGCGCGCGGGCGGGTTCATGGCACCGCAGCTGATGCAGGGCAGGGCGGCATCCTCCAGGCGCACCACCAGGTTGAATGCGGCCTGCGCCTCGGCGATCAGTTCGTTGCGGGTCTTCATCGCCTCGAGCTTCGCCTTGTCCTTTGCGCGCTCCTGCTTCTGCTGCTTTGCCTCCAGGCGCTTGCGCTCGGCCACGGCGAAGACCTCGCCGCAGTCCGGGCCGCAGACCTTGTGCATCATGTTGCGCGGCTGGAACCGGGTGCCGCAGCCCTTGACCGCGCACTTGCGGGTGCGCGCGGGCTTGAGGGTGCCAGTGCAGGCGATGGGGGATGAACGGATCATGGCTGGCACTCCATCACGGCTTCGATGAAGACGCGCGCCGCTTCGGCGTTGATCGCGTTGCCATAGGCGCGCAGGCGTCCCACTCGGCTGGTAGCCCCATGAGCCAGCGGGAATGTGCCGGGTTCAACTGGCCGCCACTTTCCATCCCGGCATCCGAGCCAGTCAGCAGCTCGCCAGTAGCCGTTAGTCGGGCCGGCTGGCAGATCGCCGCGAAGTCCTGCAGGCGCTGCTGCACCTTCGATCCGTCCGCGCGCTGCATGCTCATCGCTGACGCCGGATTCCCCTCCCGGTCGTTTGAGCAGGATGGCGTCGGCCAGCCCGTCAAGCACGCGGCCGCCGCCAAGTCCGGGCCATGATTGCGCATCGCCTCGATCAGCCCGCCCTCGAACGTGCGCACGCCCTTTTCCGCCAGCGCCGCCGTGGGCGTCGGCCACCCAGTAGAGCCGGTCTCGGATGTGCGGAGCACCGACGCCCGCAGACGGGAACGGGATCGCCCCGAACCGGTATCCCACGCCTTCCATGTCATCTTGTACAAGGTCGATCCAAGGGTCTGCGTCTTTACTCGCAACCTGCTCTCCAAGGACGACTGCAGGGCGGTGCTGGCGGATGAGGTGGTGGAATGCCGGCCATAGGTGCCGCTCGTCAGCAAACCCAGCTCCTTGGCCTGCCGCGCTGAAAGGTTGGCAGGGACAGGAACCAGTCCAAACAGGTCGGTCATCTGGCCAGCCGGCGCGGCGAAGTGCCAGGGACCAAACGCCGATGCCGGCGAAGAAATGGCACTGGGTGAAGTCCTTGAGGTCGGCGGGGTGTACATCCTCGATGCTCCTGGTGTCGACCACGCCCGGCGCGATGTGGCCGGCCGCGATCAGGTTGCACAGCCACTCGGCTGCGTACTTGTCGTATTCGTTGTAGTAGGCTGGCTTCATGCCGTCTCCGTCGTCTGCTGCTGCCGCTCCAGGAACGCGCGCCGCTCGGCGATCTGCCCGGCCGGCGCTGGCTTGAACAGCACCGTTGGGTGCGCATCGGCGCGGACGTAGCGCTCGTAGCCGGTGCAGTAGCCGAGGCCCTGGGCGGCCTGCTCCGCGTGGCCCTGGCGGGTGAAGCGGGCGCAGAGGGCGCAGGGGTCGTGTTCGCGGGTCATGGTTCGCTCCTGGGCATCGGCATCTGGCCGTAGCGCGCCTCAGGGTGCTGGGCGAGGTAGGCCCGCACCTTGTTGTCGATCTCTTCGCGCCGCGCGCGCTCGGCGGCCTGTTCCTCGGCAATGCGCGCGTCGTACTCGGCCGAAGCCTGGGCGCTCATGCAGTTGAGCTGGGCCAGCGTCTCCTTCAGCTTCTGCAGGCCCTCGGGCCTCGCCGGCGGCAGGTCGGTTTCGTTCGGCAGGGCCAGGTGCGGCTGGGGCCCGGCGAGCAGGCCGGCGACGGTGGCTTTCTGCACCGCGATCTGGCGGCGCTGGGCGTCCCAGCCGGCCGACACGTTCCAGTTGGCCGGCTTGTTCGCCGCGCGGGCCTCGCCGACCAGGCGCTTGTAGGCGTCCTTGAAGGCCATGCGCGCGCCGATCTCGTCGCCGGTCTCGAGCAGCGGGCGCGCCAGGTTGAATGCCGCGGCCATTTCGTCGGTCCACACGACGGTTTCGGCTTCGTCCTGACTGGTCAGGGCAACGGCCCACGCCTCGTTCTCGTCCGGGCGGCCATCCATCAGCCTTGCGCGGGCAACGATGCCGTTCGGCGCCGGCGCGAAGTCAGGGCGCTCCATGCGGTATGCCTCGAAGGCGCGCTTGATCGTGGCGGCAGGGAAGGGCGCCAGTTGCTTGAACCAGATCCCGATCTCGGCCGCCTCGGGCAGCGGCTTGCCGTAGCCGGCCAGCACGTCGGCCAGCAGGGCGGCGAATTGCGGAAGGTCGTCGTTACGCATCGACCACCTCCTGGGCGTCAACGTCGATCACATTCGGGTCGATGGCGCTGTCGCCGGCCATCAGCTCGGCCAGGATCCGGGCGTTGCGCTGCTCGATGCTCTCGGGGCCGGTGGTGCGCTTGCTGGCCAGCTCCATGAACTTGTCGATGTGCTCGGCGTCGCGCAGGATCAGGTCGAGGCCGTTGTACTTCGCCCGGCGATCGTTCTCGCCCATGTGCCAGGCGCTGCGGGAGCAGCCCAGGATGGCCTCGCAGACCTGGCGCGGCTCGTAGAGCTTCAGCGCGCCCTTGATCGCCTTGCGACGCTTGTCGTCCAGCTGGGAGCGTGGCGAGTCCATCACCTTCTGCCAGTAGGCGAACACCTCGGCGACGACATCGCGGTCGGGAGACGCGGAGCGGCGCTCGACAAGTTGGTCCGATCCTTTCCCTTCCTCTCCTTGATCCTTTCCTTGATCCTTGATCCCTTCCTCCGACGACACTTCGAGAGGCTTCGCGAGGATTCGCGAGGATTCATCGAAAGGAGGGATTTTCGACTTGCTCGGCTTGTCAATCTTCTGATGAATCAACCAGTTAGAGATTTGGACGTAGCTCTGCGCGCCAGCCTTATACCGGACGATGCAGCCTTCGTTCTCGAGCTCGAGCATCCAGCCGTCAATGAGGGCTGGCGCGTGGCTTTGTTGCATAAATCAATTGAGCGCGTAGTACCCCAAACCCCAGACGGATTTACGGCATGGTCACCGCTACGGTCGTGGGCGTGCCCAAGCGCGTGAAGCGATTGAGGATGGCGGCA
>NZ_JAFVIM010000050.1:0-8259 GCF_017582745.1 Massilia oculi | reverse complement strand
GCCGCGTTGTAGTCTTTCCAGTTGGTCGTTCGGTACTTCAGCTTTACGGGAGCAATCATGCCGTCAGTTTACCCGTGCTGCGCCTCGGCCGCTGATGGGCCGATTTGTGCAACAAAGCCCATCAGGATAGCAAATCCGCAGGCCTCACTGCGCGCAATTGAATGCATGAGTTGTAGAAAGAAGTCATGTTTTTGGTGAAAGATGCGCGCATGTTGCGTTCACTCAAGGCAAAAGTTGACTGTGGTAAATAAACAGCGCTCAGCATTAAATATAATGCCGGGATTGGGCAGATTGATAATGCGAATTTCGCAAGAAATCGCCGATTGATTGGCACATTCATCATTATTGCTGTCACCCGGATAATTAAAACCGTTATCAGCTTTTTCATCATCGTCAAATTCCGCATTTTTTTATCCGTAGGGTATTCACCGCGGTTTTTTTTGAAGGTATAGTCTCCTTATCCCCTTGCCCTCGGGCATCACAGCAACGTCCCAACCAACACGTCTGAAACCCTCGGCCCCGGCCGACGCCGCGCTCGCCGCCTTCGCGATACGGCAACAGCAGTCCCACTTTTTGCACGACGCACTTTTCGACGAGTAACTAGATGCCCAACTTCGCCCGACTTCAGATTGCCTTCAAGAACGTCTACGTCCGCATCCTGTCCGCTATCCTGCTGGGCATGCTGGTGGCGCTGGCGATCTTCAAGTCCGATGTGCCGCAAGACCCGAGCCCGGTGATCCACTCGCAGAACATCGCCGAGATCACGTCGCTGGCCGACCAGAAGGCGCGCCTGGACTACCTCCTGATCGCGCATCCGCTGTCGGAGGCGCCGCGCTACATCTATAAATTCAAGGACGCGGCGAGCCTGCACGTGGTGAAGGTGCCGAGCACCTCGCACCTGTCGCTCGAGCGCGAGGTGCTGCTCAAGAATGCGATCCCGTATTCGATCGCCAAGGATGATTACCTGGCCAGCCACAAGGCGGTGATGGACGAGGGCGTGAGCATGCTCGACCAGACCGGCGATTTCCTCAAGCGCAATGCCTTCCCGATCATCCTGGTGCTGATGATCCTGTACGTGATCAAGTTCGGCATCCCGGGCATGGGCACGAGCGCGTCGATGATCACCCCGGACAAGCTCAAGGGCAGCCTGGACGACCTGATCGGCATGGACGACATCAAGCAGGAAGTGCTGCACCTGGAAGACATGATCCGCAACCGCGAGGTCTACCAGTCGCACAATATCGACAAGCCGTTCAACGTGATGCTGACCGGGCCTGCCGGCACCGGCAAGACCAAGCTGGTCGGCTATCTGGCCAAGCGCCTCGACATGCCGATGATCTCGGCTTCGGGTTCGGCGCTGGAGTCGGGCTATGTCGGCGGCGGCTCGAAGGCCCTGAACGCCCTGTACCGCAAGGCTTGCGCCAAGGGCAAGTGCATCATCTTCCTGGATGAAGCGCAAAGCCTGTTCATGCCGCGCGGCCGCAGCGAAAAGAAATGGGAAGACGACACCGCCAACACCATGCTCGGCCTGCTCGACGGCGTGAAGAGCGACAAGGGACAAGGCGTGATCTGGATCGTCGCCTCGAACTTCGACGACAACACGACGGAAATGGACGAAGCGATGCTGCGCCGCTTCTCGGTGAAGATCAACTTCCGCCTGCCGAACAAGGCCGAGCGCCGCGAACTGCTGCGCAGCTTCCTGGCGCGCAAGAAAGATGGCCTGGTCGACTGGGAAGACCTGAACCTCGACCAGGTGGCCGAGATCACCCAGAACCTGAGCCCGGCGCTGCTGGAAACCGTGGTCGAGCGCGCGAGCATGCTGTCGATCCAGGAAAAAGCGATCATCAACACCAACCTGATGTTCCGCGCGTATGAACGCGCCACCATCGGCCTGACCGACCGCGCGACGACGGCAGAGAAACACAAGCAGCGCGAGCGCATCGCCCTGCACGAACTGGGGCACTTCTTCATGCAGATCGATCCCTACCTGCGCGCCGGTCTCAGCCTGGCCGAAGTGAAGGAAAAGTCGCACCTGCTCAAGATCAGCACCGAAGCGGTGTCGAAGATCGGCGCGCTGGGTTATGTGCTGCAGTCGGGCGAGGACATGTCGCTGCGCACCCTGGAAGAGCTGGAGCGTGACGTGGTCGGCCTGTATGGCGGCGTGGCGGCGGAAGAGATGTTCTATGGCGCCCGCGGTATCTCGGTCGGCAGCCAGAACGACATCGAGAAGATCACCAAGATGCTGAATCTGATGGTGAGCCGCCTGTCGATGTATTCGCGCTCGAAGATCGATTACAGCCAACTGGGGCAGGAAGCCAGCGGCGAGCACACCGTGCGCCTGGTGGAAGAGAAGGCGGATGCGCTGTACAGCTACACGCTCGATTCGATCCGCGATTACAAGCTGGTGATGGAGTCGCTCAAGGATACGCTGCTGGAGCAGTATGTGCTGTCGAAGGATGAGGTGTTTGCGTTGCTGGAAGAGCGTAGCGAGTTGCTGATGCCGCAACTGCATGGGCATCGGGCGGCCAAGCTGACTTTGTGTGAGGAAGAGGTCGCCGCGTAAGCAGCCGCTTCCTGTTTATGAAAACCCGTCCCGCGCAAGCCGGACGGGTTTTTGTTTGCTGGAACGATGGCCTGATCATGCTCGCGCAACATAGTCGGGATGGTGGTCGGATGCTGGCGTATCGACGCCGGATAGCAAGACATGATCGTGTCCACCGTAGACCTTCCTGAAGCGCAGGTAGCCAGCGCCGGCAAGCCAGGCGATCGAAGACTCCCAGGGCTCGCGTCCAGTGGTGGACATGCGCGGAATGGCTTTGGTTTTCCTGTATTCGTCGACGGCTCGCCGCTGTTCAGGACTCAATCGGTCCGACGCGATTTTGTAATCGGACTTGCCCGCAAGGGTGGGCAGCTTGACATTTGCCTCATCCAGCTCACGTCGTCGCTGCCAGCCCTGCAACTCTTTGTGAGCCTTTTCCTCACTGTCGGGATTGCCCGGCCTCAGCTTGAACCAGGCCCGTGAATCGTGAACGTAGTTGTCGAAGAATGCCACGACGCAGGGCGCTACTGAAAGATCGCCTTTCCACCACGTGGCGATTTCGAGCCACTCCGATTCATGGTCGTTGTTGAATCCTCGATGCTGTGCCCTGAATGGCGTGCGCGCGCCTTTCTCGTGTCTCCATCTAGTGAATTTCTCGATCTCCTCCTCGAATTCAAGAGCGGCGCTGTACAAATCGTTCTTGTCGAAATTGGACGCTCTGGAAAAGCTTTCGCTGGACTGCAGCGGATGTGCGCCGCTGACGCGGCGCCAGAGGCGCCATTCGATGCATTTCCGCGCCTGCTCACGCATGATCAGGTGCAGTGGGCCTGTCTTCACCTCGCATGTGGCGATATACGCGTTGAAATCTGAAATGGCTTTCTTGGTCAGCGCAAATCTCGATTTGGCCGATGTGCTGGCGAGTTCGAGCTTCAGCGGCACGCCGCCTAATCTCGCGGTCCTGTACATCATCAAGAGTGGAATCCTCGACAGCATGTCGTCACCGTTCGGATCGGTCCCCCGACCCTGTTCGGTTGGACAATAACCGCAGCCTATGTCGGAGTGTGCTCCCGGCAGCACGCTCTCCTCATGACGTGACGAAAGCGCTCCGCCTACCGAGATCGAATCGACCGGGAAGCTGCGTCTGATTTCATGGGCTGCGACCAGATGAAGGCATGGAATACTTGCTGGAACACGCAGGCTGTCCTCACTGTCGGCCCACGCACCGTGGCCGGTTGAGCCACCCAGGGTATTTCCTACTCCAATCGCCGCGACGGTATCGAACAGACCCAAGAAATCGAACTGGACAGGGAACCCACCAAGTGACATGCCGCCGGATTTTCCACTAAGCTGGGCATCGAGCTCGCACAAGGACTGCAGCCAGTTGGTGAAGGCGCGGGCTTGCGTTGCACCGCGTGAAAAACCGAAGATCGAGATGTAGATCATCTTGACTACTGCTGGGCTGATTTTTTCCGGCCGTCCGGTATGGCAATCCGGCCAGTGCTGGGCTATGGCTTTATGCAGACGACCCAGGATGCGCTCGAATACTGCTCGGGCCATGCGATCGGACCGTACTCCTTTCTTGCCAAAGCTGGACGTCATCGGCGGCAACTTGCCCGTCATGTTCCTGCGCGTGCTCTTATCCAGGGTGATGTCCCGGAACATGGCGTCTATCTCTGGCTGCGGCACCAGAGGGACTTTCAGGAAGTAGCGATGGACGTTATTGATGGCTTGCACGAGTGACCATAGAATTCGTCGTTCACCCATGCGACCTGCGGCTGCGCCGAAGGGCTCGTCCAGCCAGTCGGCTTTGTCGCCGACTTCCTTAAATGGAGAAGAGACACCGGGGGCATAGACTTTAAAAAAATTCGTATATTGGTCCGCGTCCTTTACCCAGTCGGTCGTTCCTGGCAGTACGCCAGGAACGCTTAATCCAGGATAGCAGTCATAGAGGCGAGCCACGTTGGAGTGATTTCTTGCGGTTTCAGCCTGCACATAGTTATTCTTGGTGCCATCGAAAAAGAACCCGAAAAACAGGTTTGTCATACAGGCTTCTTTGGGCTGATTATTAGGCGGCTGTTCTCTAGTCTCGTGCATCTCAAGGTTTTTGAGATCTTTCCTGCTAAAAAATGTTTCTTTTAGTGGGGCACTGGTAAATTTTACGTCAATGGGTGGAGATAGCTGGCTATTCACGGCTTGGCCTCCATGATTTGTTGCAAGCGTCGCTTGCTTGACTCCAGTGCTTCGGCGTAGCTTGCCTTGCTTTCAGCTATATAGAGCGGATCATCAGGACCGCTAAACCCGCTTAGCCGATACGGGGCGGAGGATTTGGTTGACTCCCAATCTTCTCTTGTGACAGTGAGCGGAGATGTTTCCAGCTCATCCAATGCTTCAGTAAAAATTTTCACTTCGTGGGCGGTCAGCTTTCGATGCAGCTCCCATCGCTCACGCCTGTACTCGATGGATGGCACTGGCCACCCTTTGATCGCTCCCGGCCAATCCGGGTGATCAGGCTGATAATCGCTCGAGACCACTTCTACCTTGCCATCGGCTTTACGCAGCACCCATATCTCTCCCGGCTTGCCGTCAACATATCGGGGAACTTCAGCCTCGATAACTTCCTTTATCTCCGGAATGGTGCTGCCTTCAGACTGCTTTTCCAAATAGTGTGTCGTGTGAATTTTCAACTTCAGCCCAGGATGCCATTCGCGTGGCAACACGGCGCAACAGGTGATTCCGCTGGCACCATATGGATCGATCAAGCCGCTGCCGCCGCTGATCATTTCCGGATTCTTCGGGTCCCTGAGATAGAAGCTGAACGTCTCGTCGGTATGATTCACACCGTGCAGACTCACGCCAACAGTCTTTTCCTCACGCGCCAAGACATAGACAGCCGTCGAAACGAGTACCAGCACGACCAGGAATACTTTGTTACCACTCATGGCATCACCGCTCCTTTTAAGCCCGATCGACTTGCGTCGCTTGCCAATTGGCAAACTTGTCTACGGCAGTCGATGGCGTTTCGATTTGCCCCTCCCGCCACAGGAATTCGCTCCAGTCCAACAGCGCCGGTTCCTTCAATCGCGCTTTTTCCGCCACCTGCAGCGCCAGCGTCAGCACTTCATATCCCTGCCATGCCGGCATGAATGGCCCCGCATGACGCCGCATGAACAGCGCCTGCATCTCGTCGATGCGACTGTCTTCCACTAGCACTGCGAACTGCCGCGCATCCAGCGCAGGAAAAGCCGCTATCTTTGCATCGGCGCCGTCGAGCCGAATCTCCTGCCAGGCACCGCTGCGAGTGACACAAGCCCAACTCGTCGCAGGACCGAGAAGCTGCGCGCGCTGGTCTGGTTCCAGCGCCTGGACGATTGCCGGAATCCGCCGCGTATCGGCAAAGCGCAAATGAAACCGCTGCCCATCCGCTTCGACGACGGTCCATGCCGCCATCCTGGCGGCAAGCTGTTGCACATCTTCGTGCGTCTGGATGACGCTGACCATGGGCCAGCCGCTGCAGCGCTGCAGTATGCGTCGGACAGATGGATTGTCTGGATCGAACGGCATCAGGAACGATGACAAGTCCAGCGCCTCGTCACTGCAACCCGGCAGCGAGGCGAACAGCATGACTTTCCGGTCAGGATGGATACCTCGATGCAGCCCAGGAATGAAGGCCCCATCGACCAGCAGATGCAGCCGCTGTCCAGTGGCGAGGTCTCGCGTACGGGCGCACAACTCGTCCATCCAACTATCCACAAACGGTGCGATCAGCATGTCACTCCACCATGGTGAGCGCCGGCCCCGCAGCCAGCGATTTCCTGAGGCATTCGAGGCAGATACTGCGCGGCAGCGCCGGCATCGGATAACCCATTTTCCCCGGCCCGGACAGACTCTTCTTGCCCGCATTGACCACCAGCTTTCCCGGACACTGAACGACGATGTTTCCACCGTCGATCATGATGTTGGCGCCGCCGGCGACGCTCAAGGAGATGCTCTTCGCCGCAGCCCATTCGATATGGGCGTTGGCGCTGATCACGTCGACGTCGTCCCGTGCCTGGACCGTCACGCCGTCGAACTGTGCCTGGACATCGATGGCATCCCGCGCCGTGATCAGTTGCAAACCGGGCTGGCCGGCATCCTGCTTTGCCGCACCGCCGAGCATGCCGATCGCCTGGCCGGCGTGCGCCCGCATTCCGGCGCCGGCGACGTATTGCGCGTCTTCGCCATTGATGAGTGAAAAGGTCTCGCCATTGGCGAGCTGCAGGCTTTGCCCGGCGTTCACGCCGAGCCCGTTCCTGGCGATGAGCGCGATCAACGGATCGGCCATATGCGGTAGCGCTTCCGATCCGGAGCTGGCGAAGCTGTGCTTGTCGACCCTGCCCGAGAGGGCGGTGTGCATGGCGCGCAAGGGCGCCGCTTCGTCATCGAGCACGCTGGCATCGGCTTTAGCCGCACCGGTATGCGCTGCCAATCCCACCGTCTCATGGCCAGCCGCGGCGCCGTGCAAGGCGCCGACCAGTTTCAGAACCTGTTCCAGCAAGCCGATGCCGGCATCATTGGCGCCAGCCGGGTCGCGTGCGGTCGCACCATGGGCAATCGGATAGCTCGACACCAGCAGCCCTGCACCAGCCCGTACAGCGCCATAGGCATCGGTACGAAGCTCCGCCCCGAGCCCGCGAAAACTGCCGCGATAGTTGTCGGCAGAGTGGACCAGATGCCCAAGATTGAGTTCGCTTGCGGCATGACTGCACTTGAGCTGCACCCGGCCCTGCGCATCGGTGTCATCGAACAGCAACTGGTTATAGCCGTTGCCACCGAACTCCTTGCTGCGGATGCCCCATTGCGCCGCGCCGTTGCGGTGGCCGGCGCTATCGGCCGAAGCGCCATGCCATACAGGACTGTTGCCGCCAGCGAGGTTGCCCTGCCCGGATCGTGCGTGGTCATGCGCCCGCTCGAACGGAGACGGCGGCCTGTTCGCAGTGCGCTGCCCACCGGGCGTCGGTGCGATGCCGCCTTCACCTTGCCCGTTGTATAGCGCGCCAACGATCACCGGGCGATCGATATCCTTTTCAAGAAACTGGACGAGAACCTCTTGCCCGATGCGCGGCAAGAACTGACATCCCATCCCGCCGCCAGCCGACCGTTGCGCCACGCGCACCCAACAGCCCGCATTGCCTTTATCCTGCCAGTGAAACCGGATCCGCACACGCCCGAGACGATCGCAATACAGCTCATCCGCACCATTGGGACGATCGCTGCCGTCCGCGCCAACGACAATCGCGCTTTGCGAGCCATGTGCCGTCGGTTTGGCGTGATTGCGCCCGTCGCTGCCAGCCAGTTGCGGGCGCCACGGCAGTTCTACAGGAATGGCTTCAAAGCAGTTGGCATAACCAGTCCGGCGCGCCTGCTCGATCGCCAGGCCAAATTCTTCCGACACCTCACGCATCACTTCTCCCAGCAGCTCTGGGATGGGACCGAACAGCTCGGCCAGTGCGTGCTGGGCCGCTGGCGGCAAATTGTTGATCCCGACGCTCCTGACGCGCAATATGGTGAACGCCGCGCTGCCACCGGATTGCCGCAGCGGCATGCCGCTGACTTTCAGGGTAAGCGTCATCCCAGCACCGTCTTGAGCGCGGCAAGCAAAAACGAGATGATGCTTGCCACACCGCTGGGAAGCGGAGTTCAGCCGGCTAGCTTGGCGGCACAGTTCCAGGGCAGGAAGTCGT
>NZ_JAFVIM010000005.1:0-338825 GCF_017582745.1 Massilia oculi | reverse complement strand
CCGTGCCGCCATCCTCAATCGCTTCACGCGCTTGGGCACGCCCACGACCGTAGCGGTGACCATGCCGTAAATCCGTCTGGGGTTTGGGGTACTACGCGCTCAATTGATTTATGCAACAAAGCCGGTTGCGGGCGTAAGCGCGCGCGGCTCGGCGGTATTGGATTGTAGAATTGGCGGCATTCTATTGCTTGGAGCTGCCATGCCGCGTCTATTGCATTGTGTATTTTTTGTCCTCGTGTTTGCGTCGTGCCAGGCGGCTTTTGGCCAGCCGCGCGCCTTGCTGATCAAGAATGCTCATGTCGTCAGCCTCGATCCGCAGCAGGGTGAGCGGCGCGATGCGGATGTGCTGGTGCGCGATGGGCGGATCGTTGCCGTTGGGCGCGAGCTCGAGGCGGTGGGGGCGGAGCGGATCGATGCGCGCGGGATGATTTTGCTGCCGGGGCTGGTCGATACGCATAACCATCTGTGGCTCAGCGCGGCGCGTGGGCAGTTCCGCAATACGCCTGACACCGATTATTTCGCGCTCAAGAAGCGGCTGGGGCGGCACTATACGCCGGACGACGTTCGTATCGGGACGTATTTCGGCGCTGTCGAGACCCTGGCGTCGGGCGTCACGACCACCGTCGATTTCTTTCATAACCTGCGCAGTCCGGCGCACCTGGAGGCGGCTGAACGGGCGCTGCTGCAGAGCGGCATTCGCGCGCGGCTGCTGGCCGGCGCGCATGACGATCTTGGGCCGGCCGACAGCGTCGACCTCGACCTGCTCGCCGCGGCGGCGGCGCGGGAGAGGCCAGGGCGGATCACGTTGGGATTGGGCTGGCGCGGCGTGGGGGAGGGCAAGGCCGACGTGGCCGCGACCGGCCGTCGCGAGATCGCGGCCGCGCGCAAGCTCGGCCTGCCGGTCTCTGTGCATTCGGGCGGCAAGCGCAATGGCGCCCTTGCCGCCAGCGGCCTGCTGGGCGAGGACGTGCAGATCGTGCATGCCACCGGCGCCACGCCCGCCGAGCTGGCGGCGTTTCGACAGGCCGGCAGCGCGCTGTCGCTGACGCCGGTCACCGAGCAGCGGGTCGGCTATGGCCTGACCGTCCTGAGCGACTACGCGGCCGTGGGGCGCATCGGCCTGGGCATCGACGGCACGGCGCTGGCCGGCAGCGCCGACCTGTTCGCCAATATGCGCCTGCTCGCGCTCACCGCGTCCGGCGCCGGCAAGAAGGAAACGGCGGTCGCGCCGCGCCGCATCCTCGAACTGGCGACGATCGAGGCCGCGCGCTCGATCGGCATGGACGACCAGATCGGTTCGATCACCCCCGGCAAGCGCGCCGACCTGATCCTGCTCGATCCCGGCGCCCTGAACATGGCGCTGGCTGGCGATGCCGATCCCTATGCCCTGATCGTGTATTCGGCCACGCCGGCCAACGTCGACACGGTGATCGTCGACGGCGTCGTGCTCAAGCGAGGCGGGCGCCTGCTCGGCGTCGATGTTCCGCGTGTGATGAAAGAAGCGCGCGCCTCGATCGACGCCATCCTCGAACGCGCCGGCGCTCCCCGCTAGAAGGCCTGCGCCACCGGATTGGCATGCAGCAGCAGCGTGGCGCGCAGGCCCGGATGGTTGTCTTCCAGCGTCAGGCTGCCGCCATGCAGGCGCGCCACCGCCGAGACCACGCTCAGGCCCAGGCCCACGCCCGGCGTGCCGCGGCTGGCGTCGACCCGGTAGAAGCGCTCGATCACGCGCGTGCGCTCGTGTTCCGGAATGCCCGGGCCGTTGTCGGCCACCACGACCGCCACCCGGTCGGCGTCGAGGCGGCGTGCGGTGATCGCGATCGCGCCGCGCACCGGCGCGTATTTCAGGGCGTTGTCGGCCATATTGCCCAGGGCCTGGGCCAGCAGCACCGGGTCGCCCACCACCCGCAAATCCTCGGGCGCGTCGAAGCCGAGGTCGATGTCCTTCAGCTCGGCCACCGGGCCGTAGAATTCGGTGACCTCGGCGCCCAGCGCGGCCAGGTCGACCTCGACGAAGCCGCCGCGCCGGCTGCCGCTGTCGATCTCGCTGAGCCTCAGCAGCGCATTGAAAATGCCCATCACGCGGTCGACGTCGTCGATCGCGGCGTCGATCTCGGCAAAGGTCTCCTCGCTCGGCGGACGCGCCACCGACAGTTCCTCGAGCCGCGCGCGCAGCTCCGACAGCGGCGTGCGCAAGTCGTGCGCGATCGCGTTCGACACGTCCTGCACCCCCGTCACCAGGTGCTCGATCTGGTCCAGCATGCGGTTCACGGTGCGGGTCAGCTGCTGCAGCTCGTCGCCGTCGCGCGGTTCCACCAGCCGGTGCGACAGCTTGCCCTCGATGATCGAGGCGGTGGTCTGGCTGATGCGCTGCACCCGTCCCAGCAGCGCGCGCCGGATCAACACGCCGCCCAGCGCGGCGCCCACCAGCACCGCGAGCGCGCAGCCCAGCAGGCCATAGGCGAACAGGCGCTCGAGCTGCTGGAAGCGATCGAGGTTGCTGGCCACCAGCAGCATATAGCCGTCTTCCAGCGTCACCCGCACCAGCTCCACGTTGCGCGGCTTGTCGTCGACCCGGATCGTCACCTGGCACAGGCCGTCGCGCTCCGGCACGCCCTCGGGCCATTCCGGCAGGTTGCCGGCCAGCTTGGCGCCGTCGGGCGCCGCGAACAGCATGATCTTGCGCACGCCGTCGTTGACGCCGTGGACCTGGCTGTCGATCGCCGCCGCCAGCGCCGGCGGACCCTGGCGCTCGAACAGGTTGCGCAGGTGCTGGGCGTCCGACTTGAGCAGCTGGGTGCGCACCTCGCCGATGTTCTTGTGCCAGGCGAACCACAGCGGCGCGGCGAACATCGCCAGCACCAGCAGGGTGACGACGGCATAGCCGATCGCGATGGTGCGGGCGGAAAAACTGGGCAGGCGCAGGTTCAAGACAGATGGCTCACGGCTGGTCGGTCAGCATGTAGCCGGCATTGCGCACGGTGCGCAGCAGCGGCGTCGCAAAACCCGCGTCGATCTTCTGGCGCAGCTTGCTGATGTGGACGTCGATGACGTTGGTCTGCGGGTCGAAGTGATAATCCCACACGTTCTCGAGCAGCATGGTGCGCGTCACCACCTGGTTCGCATGGCGCAGCAGGTAAGTGAGCAGCTTGAATTCGCGGGGTTGCAGCGCGACCGCCCGGCCGGCGCGCGTGACGCGGTGCGCCAGCATGTCGACCGACAGGTCGCCCAGGCTCATCACGGTTTCCACCGCCTGGCTCTGCGAGCGGCGCAGCAGGGCGTCGAGCCGCGCCAGCAGCTCGCCGAATGCGAACGGTTTCGTCAGGTAGTCGTCGCCACCGGCGCGCAGGCCGCGGATGCGGTCGTCCACGCCGTCCAGTGCGGACAGGATCAGGATCGGCACCCGGTTGCCCTGCTGGCGCAGGGCCTCGATGATGCCGAGACCGTCGATTCCGCCCGGCAGCATGCGGTCCATGACGATCGCGTCGTAGGGCTCGCTGACGGCATGGTACATGCCGTCGCGGCCATTGTCGGCGTGGTCGACCGTATGGCCGGCCTCGGTCAGCCCCTTCTTGACGAAGCGGGCCACGCGTTCATTGTCTTCGACGAGTAACAGTTTCACGGCAGTCTCATTGGGAAGCCGGCATTGTATCCGGTGTCTCGGCCTCGGCCTTCGGCGCATGCGCCACCGGCGCCGGCGCGTGGACCGCCGGCGGCTTCGAGCGGCCAGCCACCAGCACGTAGAACAGCGGGATCAGGAAGGTCGCCAGGAAGGTCGCCGTCAGCATCCCGCCGATCACGCCGATGCCCAGCGCGTTCTGGCTGCCCGAACCGGCGCCGCTCGAGATCGCCAGCGGCGTCACACCCAGGATGAAGGCCATCGAAGTCATGATGATCGGACGCAGACGCACCTTGGCGGCTTCGAGCGCCGCTTCCACCAGGTCCATGCCCTGCATCTGCAGCTCGCGCGCGAATTCGACGATCAGGATCGCGTTCTTGGCCGACAGGCCGATGGTGGTCAACAGGCCCACCTGGAAGAACACGTCGTTCTCCATGCCGAAGGCGGTGGCCGCGCCCAGCGCGCCGAGCACGCCGATCGGCACCACCATGATCACCGAGATCGGGATGGCCCAGCTCTCGTACAGCGCCGCCAGGCACAGGAACACGACCAGGATCGACAGCGCGTACAGCAGGGGCGCCTGGGCGCCGGCCTGCGATTCCTGCAGCGAGATGCCGCTCCACTCGTAGCCGATGCCCTGCGGGAGCTGGCCCACCAGTTCGGTCATGATGGCCATCGCTTCGCCGGTGCTGTAGCCCGGCGCCGGCTGGCCCTGGATCTCGGCCGACTCGATGCCGTTGTAGCGCGCCATCGCCGGCGAGCCCCAGGTCCAGCGCGCGGTGGCGAAGGACGAGAAGGGCACCATCGTGCCGTCGCCATTCCTTGCATACAGGTGGCGCAGGTCGTCCGGGTTCATGCGGAACTGGGCGTCGGCCTGGATGTAGACGCGCTTGATGCGGTTGTCGGTATCGAGGAAGTTGTTGATGTAGCGCGAGCCCCAGGCGGTCGAGAAGGTCTGGTCGACCTGGGTCAGGTCGACGCCCAGCGCCGCCGCCTTCTCGCGGTCGATGTCGATCTTGTAGGTGGCGTTGTCGGCCTGGCCCGAGAAGCGTACCCGCTGCAGCCGCTGGTCCTTGGCGGCCAGCTCGAGCAGCCGGTCGCGCGCCTGACCCAGCGCCTCGTGGCCCAGGCCGCCGCGGTCCTGCAGCTGCAGGTTGAAGCCGGTGGCCGAGCCCAGGCCGCGGATCGACGGCGGTTCGACGGTATTGATCACCGCGCCCTGGTAGTTGGCGTAGCGCGCGGTGATGCGGCTGGCCAGTGCCGACACACCCAGCTCGTCGCCCTTGCGTTCGTCCCATGGCCGCAGGCGCACGAACAGGCGGCCCTGGTTCTGGCCGCGCTGCGGCTGCGACGCGCCGTTGGTCATGAAGGTGGCTTCGACCACCGCTTTTTCCTCGTTCAGCAGGTACTTGCTGATCTCTTCCAGCACGTGGCCGGTGATTTCCTGGCTGCTGCCGGCCGGGGTTTGCACCTGGACGAACATGAAGCCCTGGTCTTCCTTGGGCAGGAAGCCGCCCGGCAGGCGCAGGAACAGGGCGATCACGATGCCGACCATGACCAGGTACACCACCATCCACAGGGCGCGCCGTTTCAGGATGCGCGACACGCCGCCCAGGTAGCGATCGCGCGTATTGTCGAACGAACGGTTGAACCAGCCGAAGAAGCCCTTCTTTTCATGGTGCTTGGGGTCGACCGGCTTGAGCATGGTCGCGCACAGGGCCGGCGTGAGCGTCAGCGCGATGAAGGCCGACAGCAGCATCGAGGCCACCACCGTGAGCGAGAACTCGCGGTAGATGGCGCCCACCGTGCCGCTCGAGAAGGCGACCGGCACGAACACCGCCGACAGCACCAGGGCCACGCCGATCAGCGCGCTGGTGATCTGGCCCATGGCCTTGACGGTCGCCTCCTTCGGCGGCAGGCCATCTTCGTGCATCACCCGTTCGACGTTCTCGACCACCACGATGGCGTCGTCGACCAGGAGGCCGATCGACAGCACCAGGCCGAACATCGACAGCGTATTCACGGTGAAGCCCAGCGCCGCCATGATGCCGAAGGTTCCGAGCAGGACCACCGGCACCGTGATCGACGGGATCAGGGTGGCGCGGAAGTTTTGCAGGAACAGGTACATGACCAGGAACACCAGCACGATGCCCTCGATCAGGGTGTGCACCACGCCGCTGATCGACTCTTCGATGAAGGGCGTGACGTCGTTCGGGTAGACGGTGCGCAGGCCCGGCGGGAAGAACTCGCCCAGCTCTTCCAGGCGCGCGCGCACCCGTTCCGCGGTCTCGAGGGCATTGGCGTTCGGCGCCAGCTGGATGCCGAGGCCCGACGCCGACTTGCCGTTCAGGCGCACGTCGACGTTGTAGTTCTCGGGGCCGAGCGCGACCCGCGCCACGTCGCCGATGCGCACCGACGAGCCGTCCCGCTGCACCTTCAGCAGGATGCGCTTGAATTCGTCGGGCGTGCGCAGCATGGTGGCCTGGTTGATGGTGGCGCTCAGCGTCTGGCCGGGGACGGCCGGCAGGCCGCCCAGCGCGCCGCCGGCGATCTGCACGTTCTGGGCGCGGATGGCGTCGGCCACGTCGAGCGGGGTCAGTTGGTAGCTGGTCAGCTTGACCGGGTCGAGCCAGACGCGCATCGCGTACTGGGTGCCGAACAGGTTCATGCTGCCCACGCCCGGGATGCGGCTGAGCGGATCCTGGATGTTCGAGGCCACGTAGTTGGCGATGTCGAACTTGGTCATGCTGTCGTCGTCCGACACGAAGGCCGCGACCATCAGGAAGTCCGAGGTCGACTTGGTCACCTGCAGGCCGGATTGCTGCACCTCGCTCGGCAGGCGCGGCACCGCGGTCTGCAGCTTGTTCTGCACCTGCACCTGGGCGATGTCGGGATCGGTGCCGGCGGCGAAGGTCAGGGTGGTGGTCGAGCGGCCGGTGTCGTCGCTGGTCGACTGCATGTAGAGCAGGTTGTCGATGGCCGTCATCTGCTGCTCGATCACCTGCACCACGGTGTTCTGCATGGTGTCGGCCGAGGCGCCGGGGAACGTGGCCTGGATCTGCACCGACGGCGGCGACACCGGCGGATACTGCTCGACCGGCATCTTGAACAGGGCGATCCCGCCGACCAGCATGATCAAGAGGGAAATCACGATCGCGAAGATAGGACGCTGGATGAAGAACTTTGGCATCGTCGCTTATCCCCGCTGCGCCTGCGCCTGGACCGGAGCCGGCGGCGCTGCGGGCGCCTGGCTGGCCGGCGCCGACGGCGCGCCGATCCGCACCACGGTCCCGGGACGCAGCTTCTGGGTGCCGCTGACCACCACGCGTTCGCCTTCCTTCAGGCCTTCGTCGATCAGCCAGTAGCCATCGACCAGGGCGCCGGTGCGCACGGTGCGCAGCTGGGCCTTGTTCTCGCGGTCCACGACCATGACGGTCGCCGTACCCTGCGGGGTGCGCGAGACGGCCGGCGCCGGCACCCGCATCACCGCCTGGCGCACGCCCTGGCTGACGCTGGCGCGCACGAACATCCCGGGCAGCAGCAGCTTGTCGGGATTCGGGAAGCGCGCGCGCAGGGTGACCGCGCCGGTGGCCTGGTCGACCGTCACGCCGGAAAACTCGAGCGTGCCGTGGCGTGCATAGGTGCTGCCGTCTTCCAGCGTCAGGCTGACCCTGGCGGCATTCGCGCCGTCCATGCGCACCCGGCCGGCGGCGATCTCGCGGCGCAGGGCCAGGCCGTCGACGCTCGACTGCTGCAGGTCGACGTACATCGGATCGATCTGCTGGACGGTGGTCATCAGGGTCGCGGCGCTGCCCTGGACATAGGCGCCTTGCGTCACCGCCGACACGCTGCTGCGGCCGGTGATCGGCGCGCTGACGCTGGTGTAACCCAGGTTGATTCGGGCGGTCTCGACGGCCGCTTTAGCGGCGGCAACGTCGGCCGCGGCTTCCAGCTGGGCCGCCTCGGCATTTTCGAATTCCTGCTTGCTGACCGCGTTTTCCTTCACCAGCACCTGGCTGCGCTTGAGCAGGGAGGTGTTGCTCGCCAAGGTGGCCTGGGCCCGCTGCAGCTCGGCCTCGGCGCTGGCCAGCGCCGCGCGGTAGGGCGCCGGGTCGATCAGGTACAGCGGATCGCCCGCCTTCACGTCCGCCCCTTCCTTGAACCGGCGCTCCTGCACGATGCCGTCGACCCGGGCCCGCACCTCGGCCAGCAGGAAGGGGGCGGTGCGCCCCGGCAGGGCGATGTTGAGCGCCACGTTGGACGTATTCATCGTCAACACGGCCACCTCCGGAACGGTGGGCGCGACGGGTTTCGGGTCTTTGGCGCAGGCGGACAGCAGCAGCGCCGCCAGTACGGCGGCGCCAAGGGCCGGCTGGCGCCAGCGCAAGAAAGTGGTCGAGGGCATGTGGTTGGATCCGGATTGCAAGGTTGAGAGCGATATTTTCCCAACCTTCGATCATGCCCGGCGCCGGCTTAAGAGGGGGTGTGCGAATTATTAATTTTCGTTAATGTGCCCTCGCGTATGCCAGAATGGCCATGGATGAGCGATAGATTTTCTTGTCGCGCCGCTAACGGATGAGCGATAGCCATCGACTGCATGACCTGCAACGCGCCCTGCACAGCCGCCGCAGGAAGGAGGGGGAGTATCCCGCCTCCATGGCCTGGCATGGGGGAGTATGCGCGCCTAGTGTCCGACGCTTTCGCCGCGCGCGAAGGCCAGCAGGTCGGCGTTGACCCGGTCCTTGTGCGTGTCCGTCAAGCCATGCGGCGCCCCGGCATAGGCGATGAAGGTCGCGTGCGGCACCAGCCGCGCCGAGGCCCGGCCGCCGACGTCGATCGGCACCACCTGGTCGTCGTCGCCGTGGATGATCAGCGTCGGCTTGTCGAACTTCCTGAGGTCATCGCGGAAGTCGGTCTCGGAAAACGCCGCGATCGAGTCGTAGGTGTTCTTGTGTCCACCTAACATTCCCTGCAGGAACCACGACTGGATCAGCCCCGGCGACGGCGTCGCCCCCGGCCGGTTGAAGCCATAGAAGGGGCCCGAGGGAATGTCCAGGTAAAGCTGGGCCCGGTTCTCGAGCTGCCCTGCGCGGATGCCGTCGAACACTTCGCGCGGCACGCCGTCGGGGTTGTCGGGCCGCTGCACCATCAGCGGCGGCACGGCGCCGATCAGGGCCAGCCGGGCGATGCGGCCGGTGCCGTGGCGGCCGACGTAGCGCGCGACTTCGCCACCGCCGGTCGAGAATCCGACCAGGCACACCTCGTTCAGGTCGAGCAGTTCGAGCAGCTGGGCCAGGTCGTCGGCGTAATGGTCCATATCGTTGCCGTCCCAGGGCTGGCTCGAGCGCATGTGCCCGCGCCGGTCGTGCGCGACCGTGCGGAAACCGTTGTGCGACAGGTGCAGCATCTGCGACTCCCAGCTGTCTGCGCCCAGCGGCCAGCCGTGGCAGAACACGACCGGCCGGCCGCGGCCCCAGTCCTTGTAATAGATGTCGACGCCATCGCGGGTGGTGAAATAGGCCATCGTATTTCCTTTCGACGTGGTGGAAGTGGCCCGGCAACGATGAGATGCCGGGCCTCGTCGATTGTTCCGGATCGGCGGCACTGCGTTGCCGACCGGATCAAGGATCAGAACTGATTGCGCAGTCCAAACACGATATTGCGTCCGCGCAGTGGCGACTGGGCCTTGACGAAGGAGGCGTGGCTATACGCCAGCTCGTCCGTCAGGTTGGTGCCGCTGAGGTAGAGCTCGGTCCAGCGCCCGGAGCCGTGGGGGAAGCGGTAAGCCAGGGTCGCGTTGAGCATATTGTAGCCATCGGTGCGCGTCTCCAGCGGCGCCAACCGTTCCTGGGTGAACTGGCGGTAGACTTCGAGCCCCGCGGTCAGTGGTCCCCAGTCGCCCTGGTAGCGGGCGCCCAGCCTGGCCGGCGGGATGCGCGGCAGATAGCCTTTCTCGTCGCCGAGCTCGGCATGCACGTAGTCGCCGAAGACGGTGACACGGGAGGCGGGCGTCAGACGGTAGCTCGCCTGGCCGTCGATGCCGGAAAAACGCGCCTTGCCCGCCGTATAGACCAGGAAGTGGTGGGCGACGCCGTTGCGGGTTTCGGTTTCCAGCGCGTGGGCGTACACATAGTCGTCGACATCCTGGTGGAACAGGCCGACTTCGAACTCGAGCGGTCCTCCGGCTTTACGGAAGGTCAGGTTCAGCGCATTCGATTTTTCCAGGACGTCGCCACGGAAAATGCCTGCCTCCCCGAGGATCGGATCGATGAATTCCCAATCGGCCAGCAGACCCAGTTCGTAGCTATTGGTGGCGAGATTGTTGCCGAAGGCGAACAGCTCGCGCACGCTCGGCGCCCGCTCGGTGCGCGCCAGCGACAGGGCGGCCGAATAGCCGCCGCCGAGATCCCAGGTCGCGCCGACCGAAGCGGAGAGCGGACGATGCTTGCGGTCGGGGTTCCTGCTGATGTGGCCCTCGCGCATGTCCGCTTCGAGCTCCTGGCGCCAGTTCGGACCGTACATCTGTTCGTAGGAAGGGATATATTCGTCCGGCACCCTGATGAAGAACTGCCCCGGAATCGGCACGCCGACCGACCGCCAATCCTTGCGCACGGCGACCTCGACGTCGACGGCGCCGAACGCACGCCGTTCGCTGAGGAACAGGCCGATGTTCTCGGTCACGTAGCGCGTATGCCCGTCGAACCCGTAGAAATTGGTCGATGGAACGTGCAGGTCGATGAGGTTCAGGCCGCCAAACGTGCCGTCCGTGTATTGCAGGCCCGCCGTGCCGGACCATCCGGACAGGGGCTCGTGGCTGAGCTCGAGGCGGCCATCCTTGACTTTGTTGGTATAGCGGCTATACAGGATGGGGCCATCGATCTCGTCGTGCTGGTAGTCGGTATGGGAGGCGCGGAACCTGAGGCTGGAAAAGCCGGGCAGGGGATCGGCGTAGTCCGCCCGGACGTCCACGCGGTCGCTGCGCAGGTCGATCCAGGCCGTGTCCGAGTCGGGATTGTCCAGCGGATTCTGGTAACTGCCATGCCCCACGCAATGCAGGTCGACCCGCTGCGGATCGAAATAGCCGTGCAGGTGGCACACGCCATTCGCATGGCTGTGTCCGGGCAGGCCATATTCGTTGCGCACGCGCGTATAGGCCGCGCCGATATAGCCCTTCTTCGTGATCCACGAACCGCCCACGCTGTAGCTTTCGCTGTCGGCGAAGGAGTCATGCAGCTTGTCCGCACCGAAAGCGGAGGGCACTTCATACTCTCCGGCCTTGCGCTTGGCGCCCTCGGCATGCACGGCGAAGTTGCCGCTGCCGGCGGTGACGCGGCCGACCACGGCTTTTTCGTTGTCGCCCGTACCGTAGCGCACTTCGGTGGCGCCGGTGATGCCGCCCTCGGGGACCAGCTTGGGCACCTTGCTGTCGATCAGGTTGATGGCGCCGCCGGTCGCGTTGCCGCCATAGCGCACGGCCGCCGGCCCGCGCTGGACCTCGATGGCGTCGAGCAGCAGCGGATCGGTGGCGATGCCGTGGTCGGGGGAGATCGACGACACGTCGAACAGGTTGGCGCCGTCGCTCAGCACCTCGATGCGCGGCAGGGTCTGGCCGCGAATCACGGGTCTCGCGGCGCCGGCGCCGAAATTGTCGAGGTGCACGCCAGGCAGGCCGGCCAGCGTCTCGCCCAGGGTGCCCATGCGGCGGCGGACGAGTTCCTGGCCCGACAGTGTCTGCAGCGGCGTCGTCGCCAGCGGCGCGGCATTGTCGCGGCGGGCCGTGACGACCACGGTGCTGTCGGGTTCCGCTTCGCTTTCGGCAGCCAGCGGGAAAGCGGGGGCCAGCGCGAGGCAGGCGCCCAGGAGGGGAAGGCGTTTCATGGTTGTCCTTTCAATAGGATGTCAAACGGTTGATGCGGCCGAGGCGGCGAGCGCCATCTCTTCCAGGTAAAGCTGCTCGAGTTCCAGCGCCGAGACCTCGTTCGCGCGCAGCGTGCGCAGCAGGCGGCCGTCGCGCATCAGGCCGATCGTGGTTGCGACCTCGCGCGCGCGGAACAGGTCGTGGGTGGCCATCAGCACCGCCGCGCCGGCGTCGCGCTGGCCCAGCAACAGGCGGTGGAATTCGGCGCTGGCCTGCGGGTCCAGGCCCGACGTCGGCTCGTCCAGCAGCAGGCCGCGCGCCTGGCGCGCGATGGCCAGCGCGATCGCGACCTTCTGGCGCATGCCTTTCGAATAGCCGGCAGCGCGGCGATCGACTGCGGCGGCGGGCACGCCAGCCTGCTCGAGCCAGCCGCGCAGGCGCGCCGGGGTACGGTCGGGCACGCCGGCCAGGCCGGCGAAGTAATCCAGGTTTTCCAGGCCGCTCAGCTCTTCGTACAGCGCCACCTGCTCCGGCAGGTAGAGCAGGCGCCGGCGCGCGGCCAGCGGGTCCAGCTGGACGTCGATGCCGTCGACCAGGGCCCGGCCCGAGGTCGGCGCCAGGAAACCCAGCAGCAGCTTGATGGTGGTGGTCTTGCCGGCGCCGTTGGCGCCGAGCATGCAGAAGATCTCGCCCGGCGCGATGCGCAGGTCGAGATTGTCGAGGGCGCGCTGGGGCCCGAAGGATTTGGACAGCGCTTGTGCGTGCAGCATGGTGGACCTCATTCGGTGAAAGTGGCGTGGCGGCGCAGCCGGCGGCCGGCCGCGAGCAGCAGGGCGGCCATGCCGAGGACGATGACGGCGGCGTCGAACAGCAGCGCGCCAAGGCGTTCGGCGGACGGCGCCTCGCGCAGCATGAAGCGCGGCAGGCCGCGGTCGTAGTCGGCAACGGTGAGCAGGCGGTCCCGCTCCAGGTGGCGCTGCACGAGCTGGCGCACCTCGAGCAGGAAGCCGTGGGCCTGGTCCTGGAAGCGCAGGGCGCGGTCTGCGTCGCTCCCGGCCAGCCGTTCCAGCGCGTCCTGCAGCGCGATCGCGGGCGAGACCAGGCGCAGTCCATCGAGCCAGGCCAGGCGCCGTGCCTGCTGCGCGCGGTAGGGCTGCAGCGCTTCCTGGATCAGCCGCTCGCCGCGCTCGACCTCGAGCGCGCGGCGGCGCAGGCCGTCGGGGATGTTGGGCGCGGGTACGCGCTCGGGCACGAACGCGCTGCGCAGTTCGGCGCGCGCCTGCATCGCCTTGGCGCGCAGCGCATTCGTGCGCTCGGCCTGGCTGACCGGCGGCGCGGCCAGGTCGGCCACGCCCAGGGCCAGCGCCGGCAGCAGCACGACCAGCGCCAGCCATGCCGCCAGGCAGCCCAGCGCCGCCTGGGCGGCGTTGCGCGCGACCAGGTTGACGAGCAAGGCAAGCACGAGCCAGAACAGCGCGTACAGCAGCACCAGGCCGCCGGCCTGCAGCAGCGCCGCCGGCCCGGCCTCGCTCGCGAACGCCAGGGTCGCCGCCACGATCCCCGCCAGCGGCAGCGCCAGCAGCAGCGCGCGCGCCGCCGCCTTCCCCGCCAGCAGGCGCGCCGGCGCGATCGGCTGCGACAGCAGCCACGGCGCCATGCCGCGCTCGCGTTCGGTGGAGAACAGGTCGAAGCTCCCGGCCAGCACCAGCAGGGGCAGCAGCCAGACGATCACGAAGGCCAGGTCGAAGCGGCCGGCCGCCAGCACCGCCGGGTTTTCCATGCCGGCCGTGTGGCGGTCGAAGATCGTGTTGCTGGCGACAAACGGAAAGATGGTCGCCGCCATCGGATAGCCTTCGGCCTGGCCGACCGTCAGCAGCGCCAGTTCGCCCGGCGCCAGGGTGGCGCGCAGCGACATCGCGGTGGCGTACAGCGCGCCGCCGTAGCGCGACTTGTTGTCCGGCGTGACCTGCTCGGCGAGCTGGGTGCGGCGCATGGCGTGGGTCGCGCGCTCGTCCTCGAGGATGAGCGCGAGCGTGGCCTGGCGCCCCTCGACCCAGGCCGCGCCGTTCCAGGCCGCCCAGGCGCACAGCACGCCGAACAGTAGCCACAGCGGCAGCAGCCAGCGCCCGCGCAGCATGCGCCGCGCTTCCATGCGGATGATGGTCAACAGGGTGCTCATGCGGCGGCTCCCAGTCGGCGCGCAGCGAGCCGCATCAGCGCCAGCGCGGCGCCCAGCCAGGCCAGCAGCAGCGCGAACGGCAAGGCCGTGCGCGGCAGCAGTTCGGATAGCGGCAGTGGGCGCGGCGCGAACACGATGCCGCGCGTGATCGCCGCCACGTCGCTGGCGTACTCGCGCATTCCCGGCTTGCGGTTGAGCTTGATGTCGCGGTTGAGCGCCTGCACCGTCTCGTAGCGATAGGCTTCGGCCTGGGCCAGGAAGTGGCGGTGCGCCTCCATATCGGTGCGCGCCAGGCTGGACGACAGCGGGCGCAGGGCCAGCAACGGCGAGAAGGCGCTGCCGGCCAGGGCAAAGCGCGCCTGGGCCGCGTAACCGTCGTACAGCCGGTCGACGTGGCGGTTGTAGATGTCGGCGGTCGCCTTCTCGCCATGCTCGAACAGCAGGCCGGCGTAGTTGATCGGCAGCTCGTCGATGTGCTTGACGCCGTAGCGGGCCAGCGTCGCCTTTTCGAACTCGGCGAAGCGCACGTCGCGCGGGCTGTGGCCGTCCGGCCCCTTCATCACTTCTTCGGTCACGGCAGCCTCGAAGGCTTCCGCGCTCGGGGTCGGATGGCGCGCCTCGGCCAGCATGGGCGCCAGCATCGGCGCCAGCACCACGGCCACGATCCAGAATGCCAGGGCGCCGGACAGCGCGCCGCGGCTACTGGCGCTCCAGGCCGAGATGGCCAGCGTAACGCCGAGGATGGCCGTCCAGTACAGGCCATGGGCAGCCAGCATCAGGCCAAGGGCCGCAAAATGGGCGGCGCTCCAGGCCGGGATGGTGGCCAGCGCCGCCAGCACGCCGACCAGCGCAAGGAGCAGCAGCAGGACGGCCGCGCAGGCGGCGAAGCGGCCCAGCATCAGTTGCCAGGGCGTGGCGCCGGCGCCGATTTCCTGCCACGCCAGCTGGCGCGCCCGGTCGCCGGAAAAGACGCCGAAGCCGGCGAACACGATCGTCAGCGGCACCAGCACCTGCAGGGCGTAGGCCGGGCCGAAGCCGCCGAAGCGGCTTAGCGCCGCGCCGCCATCGGTGGCCCGGAAGCGGCTGGCGTTCTGGACGTGGCCCTCCAGCTTGAGGGTGGAGCCCAGATGGGCTGTCAAGCCGGGATCGAGCACCGCCAGCGGCGCCGCCGGCTTGTACACGAAGCGTCCGAAGTGGGCCGCGCCATGCGGATTGGCCTCGCCCTGGGCCTCCCATACCGCTTCCTCGGCGATGGTGTCGTGGATGCGCGCGGTCTCCAGGCGCCGGGTATCCAGCGCCGCATCGAACAGGGCGAGCGCGCTCAGGGCCAGCACCAGCAGGCCGAGCAGGCGCAGGCGGCGCTCGCGCGCCAGCGACGTCCACTGCTGACGCACGATCAGCCGCAAGGGGGGCATGGTGGCAGCCATCAGTAGCTCCCGCGCACGCTCAGCAGCACGCTGCGCGGGTCGCCGTAGATGTTATAGGTGTTCAGGCCGCCGACGCGCGCCCAGTAGGTGCGGTCGAACACGTTGTTGACGGCGAGCGTGACGGCCAGGCGGCGGTCCAGCGCATAGCCCAGCTGGGCGTTGGCGACCGCGTAGCCACCCTGTTCGCGCAGGCCCGGTTCTCCGGTGCCCAGAAGCTTGCTGCTGGCGGTCACGCCGCCGCCGACGAACACGCCGCGCATCCAGGCCGGCTGCCAGCGCGCGTACAGTTTCAGGCTGTGCTTGGGCTCGAAGGTCGACCATTCGGCGCCTTCCAGGGTCGGGTGGACGCCGTATTCGGTGCGGAGAAAAGTGTAGCCGGCCGTCACGTTCAGCTCGGGCAGGGGCCGGCCGCCGATCTCGAACTCGACCCCGCGCACCTTGACGTCGCCGGCCGGAACGTAGACGTCGATGACGTCGGTGGCCAGGGCGCGATTGCGGTCGCGCGCATTGAACACGGCGGCCGAGGCGTTCAGGCGGCCGTCCAGGAACACGCCCTTGGCCCCGATCTCCACCTGGCTGCCCACGCGCGGATCGAGCGTGCGGCGCTGGGCGTCCATCTGCGATTGCGGGAAGAAGATGTCGGCGTAGGAGACGTAGGCATTCACATCCGGCGCGACATGCCACAGCAGGGCGGCCGAAGGCGTCACCTCGCCGCGTTCGCGGGTGGTGGCGACGAAGTCCGTCTCCGGCGTCGGCGCGATATTGCGGTTCTCGTTGCGGTAGTTGGAGCTGCGCGCGCCCAGCGCCAGCGTGAACGGGTCGGCCAGCGAGAGCCGGGCCTGGGCGTAGGCGCCGCTCTGGGTGACGCGGTTGGCGCTGCCGCGGGTGAAGTCGCCATCCGGTTCCGGCACGCTGTCCGGGTCGAAAACGTCGACGTTTGGCACCGCGGCATAGGTGACCGACCGGTTGTCGGCCACGCGGCGGTCGAAGTTGTAGCCCACCGTCAGGCTATGGCGACGACCGAACAGCGAGAACGGACCGGTAGCGAACAGGTCGGCGGCCTCGCGCTCCCAGTCCAGCCCGGCCATGCGGCGCGCGTAGGTGGCGGTGCCGGTGGCGCGGTTCACGCCGGTGCTCGGGTAGCCGTCCTTGTAGAACTTGTCGACCGTGCGGCGCACGGCGCGCGCCCGCACTTCCCAGCCCGCCGCCAGCTTGTGGGCCAGTTCGAGTTCGGCCTGGCTGGTGGCCCACGCCATGCGGTTCCAGGAGGGATAGACGTGGGTCTCGCGCGGCGCCTCGAAGAAGGCGCCGTCGCTCCATGCCGGCAGGCCCATGGTGGTCGAGTCGAGGTCGTCGACCTGGCGCGTGAAGGCAGCCGACAGGGTGGTGCCCCGCGCCAGGTCGGCGTCCAGCGCCAGGTAGCCCAGCCATTTGCGGTCGTGGGTGACGTCGTGGAAATAGTCGCGGTCCTGGAAGGTCGCGACCGCGCGGGCGCGCAGCGTGCCGGCGGCGTTGAGCGGACCGCCGGCGTCGAGCTCGACCCGGCGGTTATCGTGGGAGCCGAGGCTGACGGCGCCCGAGAACAGCGGCTCACGGCTGCCGCGCTTGCGCACGAAGTTGATCACGCCGCCTGGCTGGCCGGCGCCGGCGGTCACGCCCGATGGGCCGCGCAGCACCTCGACCCGTTCGTACAGCGCCAGCTCGAATTCCTGCTGGCCGCTGCCGGCCTGGCTGGCTGGAATGCCGTCATAGCTCAGTTCCATCGCGTAGCCGCGTGCGCGGAAGTCCGGGTTGGCGCCGTCGAACGGCATCACGCTCACGCCCGGCGCCTGCTGCATCAGGTCGCCCAAAGTGAACAGGTTCTGGTCGCGGATCCGTTCGGCGCTGAACACGGTGGCCGATTGCGGGATGTCGATCAGGCGCTGCGGGGTCTTGCCGCCGACCGTGGCATGCGATGGCGCATACGGCTCTTCCAGGCTGGCGTTGACCACGACCTGCGGCAGGTCCTGAGCGACGGCATGGGCGGCGAGGGCGGCGCCAACGCACAGGCCCATGAGCGTGCGGCGCGGCGCAGGGCGGGATGCGGTATCGAAAAGCTTCTTCATTCTTCTTTCCTTGAGGCGTGCGGCGGCCCCGTCCCGCCATGCGCGGGACGCGGCAACGCCGCTGGTTGATGCAACGGCGTTGCGAATTCAGGCGCGCGCTGGCCGGAAGGCCGGGCGCGGGCGCGCACGGCCGATGCCGGCGTGCGGATGGATGGCGATGTTCATGGTGCGGCGTGGACCCGGTGCATGGCCGTGATCGGTCGGCGACGGATCAGGACGAAACGAGAGGACGCACCGGCGCGCCTGGAGAATCCAGGGCGCCGGGCGGACTTCAGGCACAGCGACGGATCAGGCGAAAGGCGGGGCGCGCGAGCGGAAGGCCAGCGCGGGTGCGGCTGCGATGCCGCGCGTGGCGACGGCGTGGTGAACGACGAGGGCCGGATCGACCGCTTGCAGGTTGAAGGTGGAGGCGGGCAGGGCGGCCGCGAACTGGGCCGCGGCGACGCACAGTTCGCAGGCGTGGGCCGCGAATTCCTGGGTGTCGCTGCTGAGTTCCTGGGCGGCCGCCGCTGCCGATGCGATCGCCGCGGCCGGCGCCAGGTGGCTGACCGCGTGCGACAGCGACGCCTGCTGGGTGAACAGCAGGAACAGCATCAGCAATAGTGACAGCGGTCGGCGCACGGTCCGGATCAGCCTTGGCGGGGAGCTCGTAAAAATGGTCGCAAACGGCGGGCGACGAAAAGGGCTTGCAGTATAAACCAGAGTTTCCGGCAGGGTTTATATTTTTTTGCAAGTGAGAATGAAACCCGGCGTTTTTCTTGTAGCGGGCAGGCCACGCAAGTTATTGAACAGTCTGCTCCCGAGTTCTCGTATGGCAACTATTCACGTAAAATCGGTAAGTTACATACTCCATATAAACGCTCGTTGATGCGTATGCCAACTGTCCGGAATCTGCCGCGCATCCTGCTCCCCCGTGGACTGGCAGGCTATATGGCGCTCGCCACTTCCATCCTGTGCGCCGTCCTTACCATCATCCTGGTCTCCCTGGTTCAGAACCAGGCGCGCGACCACGTGCGCGAGAGCATCGGCTTCGGCCTGGGCGAGCTGGCCCAGCAGGCCGCGGACAAGCTCGACCGCGGCATGTTCGAACGCTACCGTGAAGTCGGGCTGCTGGCGCGCCGCATCGCCGACCTGGGACCCCAGGCGACGCTGGAATCGCAGCGGCGCCTGCTCGACGATGCCCACCGCAGTTATGGCTACTACAGCTGGATGGGCATCGCGACCGTGGATGGCAAGGTCCAGGTAGCGGCGCGCGGCCTGCTCGAAGGCGCCAATGTGGCGGCCCGGCCATGGTTCACGAATGCCATGGACGGCATCCACATCGGCGACGTGCACGAGGCGCTGCTGCTGGCCAAGCTGCTGCCGTCGGTCGACGGCGAGCCGCAGCGCTTCGTCGACGTCGCCTTCCCGGTCGAGGCCCCCGACGGCCGGCCGCGCGCGGTGCTGGGCGCGCACCTGTCGTGGCAGTGGGCGCGCGACGTCGAGCGCTCGGTGATCGAGCCGATCCAGGACGGCCGACAGGTGGACGCCCTGATCGTCGACACCAAGGGCCTGGTCCTGCTCGGGCCGCCCGGCCTGCAGGGCACAACGATCGATACCGCCAGCCTGCGCCGTGCGCGGGGCGAACGCGGCATCGGCTACGTGCTGGAGCGCTGGAGCGACGGCAAGGAATACCTGGTCGGCTACAGCCAGACCGAGGGTTATGCCGACTATCCCGGCCTGGGATGGACGGTGCTGCTGCGCCAGGAGGCGGGCAATGCCTATGCGCCGGTGCACCGGCTCGGCCAGTATGCGCTGTGGACCGGCGTGGCCCTGGCGGTGCTGTTCTCGATCGCCGGCGCGCTGGTTGCGAACTGGATCACCCATCCGATCAAGAACCTGCAGGCCTACGCCGACCGCATCCACCGCGGCAGCTCCGCGTCGCTGGTGCCGGACGAGCATTCCTACGAAGAGGTGCGCAGCCTGGCCAGCGCCCTGAACACGCTGCTGGCCGACCTGGTGCGGCGCGGGCGCGAGCTGGAAGAGCTGAACCGCACGCTGGAGCAGCGGGTGAGCGAACGCACCCAGGAACTGGCGAGCGCGCTGGCCATCGTTCAGCAGAACGCGCAGCACATCAATACCATCATCGAGACCGCCCACGACGCCTTCATCGGCATGGACCTGGACGGCATCGTCACCGACTGGAACACCCAGGCCGAGCGCATGTTCGGCTGGCGCCGCCACGAGGCGATCGGCCGTCCGCTGGCCGAGCTGACCTTGCCGCAGCGCTACCACGACTCGCTGCGGCGCGCCATCGTCGAGTTCCGCACCACCGGCCATACGGGCGCCCTGAACCGCCGCGTCGAGCGCATCGTGCGCACGCGCCAGGGCGAGGAGTTCGCGATCGAGATGACGGCCGGCATCGCCGGCATTGGCGAGCGCAGCTTCTTCAGCATCTTCCTGCACGATATCTCGCTCAGGAAGCGCGTCGACCAGATGAAGAACGAGCTGGTGGCCACCGTATCGCACGAGCTGCGCACGCCCCTGACCTCGATGCGCGCCTCGCTGTCGCTGTTGAAGAGCGGCGCGGCCGGGCCGATCGACGGCGAGGTCGAGGAACTGGTCGAGATCGCGCACCGCCACTGCGAGCGCCTGGTGCGCCTGGTGAGCGATATGCTGGATGTGGAAAAGATCGAATCGGGGCGCCTGTCGGCCCATCCCAAGCCGCAGCGCCTGATGCCGATCGTGGAGGATGCACTGGGCGCGATGCGGGTCCAGGCCCAGGATGTGCAGGTCGAACTGCGCAGCGCATGCGAAGCGGGCCTGGAACGGCTGCCGGCCGAGGTCGACCGCGACCGCATCACCCAGGTCCTGATGAACCTGCTGTCGAATGCGCTCAAGTATTCGCCGCCGCAGGCCGCGATCGAGGTGATGCTGGCGCGCAGCAGCCGCGGCCTGCGCATCACCGTGGCCGACCGCGGGCCGGGCATCCCGCCCGCGTTCCGCGCGCGGATCTTCCAGCGCTTCTCCCAGGCCGACGCGGCCTCGGACCGCAAGACCAGCTCCGGACTGGGGCTGGCGATCAGCCGCCAGATCATGGTCGAGCATGGCGGGGACCTGTCGTTCGAGGACCGCGAAGGGGGCGGCGCCTGCTTCCACGTCGACCTGCCGCTGACGGCGGCATCGCAGCGCGCACTCGCGGCCTGAGAGTCTCAGCCAGAGTCTCAGCCAGAGTCTCAGCCGGCTTCCTGGTCGGCCGTCCACACGGCCAGCTCGTAGCCGTCGGGGTCGATGAAATGGAAGCGCCGCCCGCCGGGGAAGGAAAAGGTGTCCTTGCTGATGCGGGCGCCGGCGTCGACGACGCGGCGCAGGGTCGCTTCCAGCTCGTTCGAATACAGGATCACCAGCGGCCCGCCGGCGCGCACCGGCCCGTCGGTCGTGAAGCCGCCGGCCAGGCGGCCGTCGCGGAACTCGGTATAGCCCGGGCCGTAGTCGATGAAGGTCCAGCCGAACACCTGGCCATAGAAGGCCTTGCTGCGCGCGATGTCGGCGACGTTGAATTCGATGTTGTCGATCTGGTGGTGATGGCCTTGCGTGCTCACGGTCGTCTCCAGGGAAGAAATGGAGACGTCATGATACGTCAATACGCGACTCAGCCGTCCAGCAGTCCCGCCGCCGCCTCCACCAGCGCCTCGGGGCTGAACGGCTTGACCATGTAGTGGTCGGCCCCTGCGGCCAGCCCGGCCGCGACGTCGCTCTGCTGGCCGCAGGCCGACAGCAGCATGATCTTCATGCCGGCGGTGGCCGGCGCGTCCCTCAGCTTGCGGCACAGTTGCAGGCCGCTGATGCCTTCGCCCAGCCAGACGTCCAGGATCAGGAGGTCGGGCACCGCTTCGGCCAGCCGCGCCAGCGCGGCCTCGGCGCTGGAGGCCTGGGTCACCTCACCCAGCGAACGCAGGGTCAGGCGGATCAGCAGGCGCAGGTCGGGCTGGTCGTCGACGACGAGGATGCGGCGCGTCGTCAAGAGGCCTCCGGGTCGGTTGGCACGCCGTCGCGCGGCAGCCACAAGGCTACCTCGGTGCCGGCCCCCGGATTCGAAGCGATCTCCACCTTGCCGCAGTGGACAGCCACGATCTCGCGCACGATGGTCATGCCCAGGCCGTTGCCCGGCACGTCGGGCAGGGCGCCGGCGCGCCAGAAGGCGTCGTAGACCTGGGTCCGCTGCTCGGGCGTCATGCCGACGCCGCGGTCGCTGACGGTCACGGCGGCGCCTGGACGGCCGTCGCGCACCTGGGCCGCGATGGCGATCTCGACCTGGCTGTCCGGCGCCGAATAGGCGAGGGCATTGGCCACGATATTGGCCAGCGCCTGCTGCACGCGCTGCGGGTCGGCCTGGACCTGCGGCACGTCCGGGGCCGGGCGCAGCACGAGGCGGGCCGACTGCGCCGCGTCCTCGATCCCGGCCTTCACCTTCTCGATCACCTGGGCGAGATCGAGCGGCGCCGGATGCAGCTGATCCGAACCGCCGGAGTCGATGCGCGCCAGGTCGAGCATCTGGTTGACCAGGCCGATCAGGCGATTTGCCTGGCGGTGGATGATGTCGATCAGCTCGCGCCCGGTGGCGGCGTCGAAGTCGCGCTTGAGCAGCAGTTCGGAAAAGCCCAGGATGCTGGCCATCGGGGTGCGCAGCTCGTGGCTGGCGGTGCGGAAGTAATCGTGGCGGCGCCGGTTGGCGGCGCGCACCCGTTCCTGCTCGGCGCGGTGCCAGGCCACGTCGCGTACCGTCGCCACCAGGTAGGCGTGGCCGTCGAGCGTCATCTCGGCGATCGAGACCTCGGCCGCGAAGGCGCTGCCATCCACGCGCCGGCCCGTGCCCTCGTGGCGCGCCACCGCCTTCGGCTGGATCCCGATCAGGGCGCCCGACGACTGGCCGGCCAGCGCCTGGCAGGGGGCGCCGAACATGCGCTCGGCGGCCGGGTTGCACGACTGGATCGTGCCGGCCGCGTCGAACAGCAGCACGCCGTCCGGCAGGTGCTCGAGCAGGGCGCGCACGGTCTGGGCGCTGCGCCGCTCGCGCTCGGCCAGGGCTTTCAGCTCGAGAGCGGCGACCTCGTTGGCGACGATGCCGGCCAGGTCGCGCAGCATGGTGCGTTCCTCGGGGCCGAATTCGCGCGGCACGCGGTCGATGATGCACAGTGTGCCGATGCGCGCGCCGTCGCCGACCTCGATCGGCGAGCCGGCGTAGAAGCGGACCCCGGCATCGCCCAGGACCATCGGATTGTTCGCGAAACGGGCGTCTTCGCAGGCGTCGCGCACCACCATCACGTCGTCCTGCAGGATCGCATGGGCGCAGAACGAGGCGGGGCGCGGCGTTTCCGTCAGCTCCATCCCGACCCGCGCCTTGAACCACTGGCGGTCGGCGTCGATCAGGCTGACCAGGGCGGTCGGCACGTCGAACAGGCGCGCCGCCAGCCGCGTGATGCGGTCGAAGCGCTCGTCGGGCGGCGAATCCAGCAGGTCGAGGTCGATCAGGACCTGCAGGCGGCGCGCCTCGTCGGCGGGCAGCGGGGCGGAAGCAGGAAGTGTCTCGTTCATTATCATTGGCATGCGTTGGCGCGGGTTGGCTGTTCTGGTCCTGTTCAGCTAGTCGCCGGCAGCCGCGACGTGACCGCCGCGCGCAGGGCCGCGAGCGGGGCCGGCTTGGTCAGGTAGGCGACGTCCTCCGGCAAGCCCAGGGCCAGCACCGCCGGCTTGTCCATGCCGCTGACGACGACCAGCGGCAGGCTGGCGGTGGCCGGGTTGTTGCGCAAGGTGCGGATCATGCCGAAGCCGTCCAGCCCCGGCATGTGCAGGTCGCTCACCAGGATGTCGGGCCGCGCCTCGCCGATCCGGATCAGCGCCTCGATGCCGTTGCTGGCCTTGCGTACCGCGAGGTCCAGGCCCCAGGTGGAGATTTCCAGCTCGTACAGGCGCAGCAGGATGGCGTCGTCGTCGACGATCAGGACGCTGCGTGTGCATGCGGCCGGCGCGATCGGGCGCGTCGCGGGGATCGGACGGGGTACGCCCGCTAGTGCGGTGCGGCGTTCCGACAGCAGGCGCTCGACCGACTCGACGGCGATGCGGCGATGGCCGCCGGCGGTCTTCCAGGCCTGCAGCGTGCCGTTTTCGACCCACATCTGCACCGTGCGGTGCGATACGCCGATCCAGCCGGCGGCCTGCCTGGTGGTGCAGTAGGCGGCCCGGTCGAATGAACGTCCTTCGGTGACTTGCTGATCGGCGGTTTTCATATTTACTGATTTTACTGTTTCACATTTGCCTGTCAAGGACAAACCACAGGTAGATCAAATTACCGCTGAGCAAATGATTGGAAGGCAGTGCGGATGTGGCGCGGGCGGTACACCGGGCCTCGCGGACCTTATCCGGCGCCTTCGTCGGTGATGGCGGGGGGCAGGTAAAGTGTGACTTCCGTACCCACGCCCAACTGCGATTCGAGCGTGATCTGGCCGCCGTGCAGGTCGACGATTTCCTTGAGGATGGTCATGCCCAGGCCGCTGCCGGGTACGCTGGAATCGCGGTCGACGCGATAGAAGGCGTCGAACACCTGGGCTTGCTGCTGGGGCGTCATGCCCAGCCCCTGGTCGCGTACCCGGACCGCGACCATGAGCCGCCCGTCGCGCCGTTCCAGGCGCGCCTGGACCGTGATCGGCGTGCCGGGGGCCGAATACTTGATGCTGTTGCTGACGATATTGGTCAGCGCCTGCTGCATCTTTTTGGCGTCGGCCGCCAGCGGCGGCAGGTCGGGCGCCAGGTCGGTGCGCACGCGGTGCGACTGGCCCAGGCCTTCCAGGCTGGCCAGGGTCTGTTCCACCAGCGGGGGCAGGGCGACCGCGGCGAGCTTGAGCTCGGCCGCGCCGCCGGCCTCGATGCGCGCCAGGTCGAGCAGCTGGTTGACCAGGTCGACCAGGCGCCCGGATTCGCGGTGGATGATCTCGACCAGCTCGCGCTGGGTGGCGGGATCGAAGTCGCGCTTGAGCAGCAGCTCGGAAAAGCCGAGCACGCTCGACATCGGGGTGCGCAGCTCGTGGGTGGCGGTGGCGAAGTGGTGGCGCCGCCGCTCGTCGGTGGCGCGCGCGCGTTCTTCCTGGGCGCGGCGCTGGGTGATGTCGCGCACGGTGACGGCGAACTTGGGCCGCGCGGCCCACGCCATGCGGCAGTACGAAAACTCGACCGGGAAGCGGCTGCCGTCCAGGCGCCGCGCGCCCGTCTCGTAGGGGCAGCCCTCGAGCAGCAGGCCGGCGCGGCGCCGGGCGACCAGGTCTTCGTCCAGCAACTCGCCCAGCGGGCGACCGGCCAGCATGGCGCCGCTGGCGCCGAAGATCTTCTCGGCGGCCGGATTGGCGGCGACGATCACGCCGTGCACATTGAGCATCAGGATGCCGTCCGGCAGGTGGGCCACCAGGGCCTTTTCCCAGCCTTCGGGCGCGGGGCGGCCGGCCGGCCGCGAACGCAGCTCGTCGCCGGCGATCGCGGCCAGGTCGCGCAGGGTCGCCATCTGGTCCTGGTCGAACTGGCGCACCTGGCTGTCGATCACGCACAGTGCGCCGACCCGGCTGCCGTCGGGCGCGGCCAGCGGGATGCCGGCATAGAAGCGCACGCGTGGCTCGCCCAGCACGAAGGGATTGGCGGCGAAGCGCGGGTCATGCCGCGCATCCTCGATGACCAGGCCTTCGGGGTGCTGGATGGTGTGGGTGCAGAACGAGGTGGCGCGCGATGTTTCGGCCAGCTCGATGCCGACCCGCGACTTGAACCACTGGCGCTCGGCGTCGACCAGGGCGACCAGCGAGATCGGCACGCCGAGCAGGCGGCAGGCGAGGCGGGTGATGCGGTCGAAGCGTTCTTCGGGCGGGGTGTCGAGCAGTTGCAGCTCGTGCAGGGCCCGCACGCGCGCGGCGTCGGGCTGGGGATCTGGCAAGGCGGTACGAACGATTTTGTGCGGCTCGTGTCGCATTCTTCTTGGTCCTGGTTAAGTCTCCATGGCCTGGTCGCCTGCGCCGAGAATCTGTTCGACCTTGGCGCGCAGTTCGGGAAAACGTACCGGTTTGGAGAATACCGGTATGTCGGACGGCAATCCCATCGAGGCGATCGTCGCCCGGTCCAGCCCGCTGATGACGATGATCGCCATCTTGCCATAACGCGGATCGGCACGTAGCGTGCGTACCATGCGGAAACCATCCATGCCCGGCATGTTCAAGTCGCTGATCAACAGGTCGGGTTTGGCTTCGCCGATCCGGATCAGGGCGTCGAAACCGTCGCGCGCCTTGATCAGCTCGGCATCCAGGCCCCAGCCGGACATTTCCAGCTCGTACAGGCGCAGCAGGGTGGCATCGTCGTCGGCCATCACGATCCGGCGCGCCGAGGAGGGCTCCGCCGCTGCCGCCGGCTGGTTGGCGGCTGCGCCGCCCGCCACCGCCTGGTTGCGCTGCGCCACCAGCCGGTGCACCGAGGAGAGCAGGATGCGGCGGTGGCCGCCCGCCGTCTTCCACGCCTGCAGCACGCCGCCTTCGACCCACAATTGCACGGTGCGGTGCGAGACGCCGAGCAGGCTCGCGGCCTCCTTGGTCGAACAGACTTCGGAGGAAGCGGGATCTGGCTGCGCCGGCGGTGAGCTGCTGTGCGATTTCATGGATTCAGGTGTGCATATGGTTAAGTGCCCCGTCGGCAAGACCGACAAAATGCGCAGAGCATGCTTGCCGGATGGACAAGCATGCAAAGCGGGCATCATACAGGGTGCCATCATGCGCAACAAATACGCATGGGCAAGTCAACAATCTATCAAATTCTCACAATTTGCGATAGCGAAACTCGATAATCCGTTTCTTTATTGTAACTTGCGGTGGCAATGTTATGCAGCACAATTGAACTATTGCACCTTGACCGATACCGTGACGCTGCCGGTCGCTCCAGGCGCCAGGGTGCCGCTCACACCCCATTCGACCTTGCCGGTAGCGCCGACCTCGGGCTTGCTCGCCACCGTGCACGACAGTCCAGCCGGCATCGCGCCGCAGCTGCTGTCCACATACGTAGTATAGGTCGGGGTCGGGTCGCTGACCTTCAGGTTGTTGAGCGTGGTGGTGCCGGTATTCTCGAAGGTGATCGTGTAGGTGATGGTGTTGCCGGGCAGGGCGGCGGACTTGTCGGCCGCCTTGGTCAGCTTGAAATCGTCGCAGGTCTGGCAGATGCCTTCGACGGTCACCACCATCTCGCCCAGGCCGATGCCCAGCAGCTTGAGCAGCGGGTCGGCCACGCCGGACAGGATCGGCGCGACCAGCGGCGACACGGTCTTGGTCACCAGGGTCACCACCAGCGGCTGGACCACGCCCTGCAGCAGGCCCAGGCCCGGCATGTCGCGGAACTTCAGGTTGGTCACCAGGCTGTTGGCGGCATTGGTCACGAACACCGTGCTGCTGCTGACGGTGCGGGTCTGCGGGAAGCTGCCCGACATCGTCACGCTGGTGGCGAACGGCGCCTGGCCGCGCACGATGCTCTTGACGTCGAGCGGCACGTTGACCGCGGCCAGGCCCAGCGCCAGCGTCGCCTGCAGGTTGCCGATGGTGCCGTAGTCGACGTCCGAGTCCTGGATGGTGCGCGAGCGGTTGAAGAACACGCTGTCGTCGATCTTGCCGATGTACAGGTCGGCCACGCCCGGGGCCACCTGCAGGGTGACGGCCTTGGTGGCGGCGTTGACGGCCGCCAGGCTGCCCTGGCCGCGGGCGACGTCGGCGTAGACGTCGAGCTTGCCGATCGCGATCGAGGCGCTCTGCAGCAGGCCGAGTCCGACCAGGGTGTCGGTGACCGGGGCCAGCGTGATCAGGTCGAGCTTGAGCTTGATGCGCACCGCGGCCGAATAGAAGGTCGAGCCGGTCGGGCCGCACACGTACGACGGCGGCTCGATCACCTGGGCGTACAGCTGCACGCTGTTGACGACGCCGGCGGCGCCGAGGACGCCGCCCGAGATGCCCACCGGGACCGGCGTGGTGAGCACGTTGCGGCGGTTGTACAGCTGGATCAGGCCGGTGAACATGTCGAGCGCGTTGACGGTGCTGGTGCCCAGCGAGCCGGTATCGGCCGTGATCTTGAGCAGGTCGCCCAGGCGCACGGTGGCGCCGGCGCCGTTCAGCTGCGAGGCCAGGCCCGAGAGGGCGGTGGCCAGCTGCGGCTTGGCTTCGGCCTGCGCCTCGACCGACAGCGCGTTCGCGATCTGGGCCAGCGTGATGTTGGCGCCCAGCACCTGCGAGGGGCTGGACAGGTTCAATTGCGTCTGCAGCACCTTCAGGAAGTTCAGCAGGTTCAGGTTGCCGCCGGCCAGCGCATTCCAGTCGAGCGCATTGAGCGAGACGCCGGTGCCGAGCAGGCCGCCCAGCAGGGGGCCGAGCAGGGCGCTTTTATTGGTGTCGACGCTGGCCAGGCGCGGGCCGGCGGTGATGCAGGCGCCGGTGGCGTTGCACTGGGCCTGGGCCTGGGCCGGTGCGCCGGCCAGCATGCCGGCCATCAGGCACAGGGCGACGAGGGATCGGTGCAACCAGGTGAAGCTCATGATGTTGTTGTTCATGTCGTATCCTTGGATTACTTCAGCATGTCGCCGGACAGCAGGCCCTGCAGGGTATTTTCGTCGAACTTCATGCGCATCCGCACATACGCGCCTTTGGCGGTGGCGTCGGCGCCGGCCAGGTCGCGCTCGGTGAAGCCCATGAAGTTGTAGCCGGCCGAGACCCACATATTCTTCTTGAGCTGGTAGCCCGCTTCCAGGCCCGCCGCATACTGGCGGCCGCGGGTGTCGCGGTCGAGCAGCATCTGGGCGGTGGCGCCGACGTCCCAGTCCTCGTTGATCTCGTGGGTCACACGGCCGGCCACCAGGTGGCTCATGGTGCGGGTCGACAGGCCGCCCGAGCGGTCCATGGCGACCTTGGCCGCGTAGCGCGCGCTGACGACTGTGTCGCGGCGCAGCTGCCAGTTGGCGTTCATCGACACCGCGTGCACGGCGCGCTTGAGGTCGGCAGGGCCATCGTCGCGTTCCAGCTTGTACTCGTACTTGGCCAGGCCGGTGACGCCGATCGATTCCAGGGCGCGGTAGGCCACGCCGCTCTGCAGCAGCTCGGTCAGGCGCAGGGTGGTGCCGGTGCCCTTCGAGCGGGTCGCGGCCAGGGTGTTCTTGCCCAGGAAGGTCCAGCTCTCGTCGATCTTGTAGGCCAGGCCCAGGGTCGACAGCAGGCCGTCGCTGTCTTCGCCGTGGCGCAGTTCGAGGCGCGCGTTGCCGGTCCAGGTCGGATGGCGGCTCACTTCGATGGCGCCGGTCACGGCGATCGCTTCGTTGTCCTTCACGCCCGAGATCACCTTGACGCGCTCGACGCTGGTGTTGGCGCGCACGCCTTCGCCCAGGGTCCACAGGTTGCGCAGGCCAAGGGCTGCCTCGGCCTGGCGCTCGCCAGTGATGGTGCCGGCCGGCGAGGTGCCGCCGGCGCGGTATTCGGTGAACACGCGGCCGTCCTGCATGTAGTCGCTGTCGACGCCGAACACGGTGGCGCTGCGCTGCTGGCCCTGGTTCAGCGCATAGGTCGAACCCAGGCTGCTGATCAGTTCATGGCGGCCGTAGACGCGGCTGCCGCCGGCGAAGCGGTAGTCGCCGCCCAGGGCCACCATGCGGCGGCCGTTGTCGTGGATGTCCTGCTCGCCTTCCAGGAACACGCCGGCCTGCGGCAGGCCCGGGATCTGGGTGGCGATCTTGGCGCGCACGCTGGTCAGGTCCGGCTGGGCCAGCACCACGTTCTCGCCGGCCGATTCGCGGGCGTGGCGCACGCCCAGTTCGACCTGGATGCCGTTGTCGAAGGTGTAGCCGCCGAACAGCTGCACGCCATTGCGCTCGGCCTCGGATTCCAGGTCGGCGGTGTGCAGGGCTTCCAGGCCGACGCTGGCGCGCTCGGTGACGCGGTAGCGCACGGTGGCGCCGCCTTCGGTGCGGCCCTTCGGCAGCGACGACGATGGATTGTCGAAGTTGGCGTCGGCGCGGCCGGCGAACAGGCGGCTTTCCAGCTTGCCGTCGGTGCGGGTGGCGTCGAGGCGGGCGGCGCGGCCCTTCTGGTCGGCCTTCTCCATCTGCGCGGCCTCGACGATCACGGTCGTCTTGTCGTCCGGGGTCACGCTGGCGTTGACGCTCACCAGGCGGGTCGGGGCGGCCGGGTTGCGGTCTTCCACGGCGCTGCCGCCGACTTCGACCATCTCGCCGATCTTGTACTGGGCGGCGATGCCGCCGACCCAGAAGCGTGGGTGGCCCTGGTCGACTTCATAGCTGATGCGCAGGCTGATCGGGTTCATGTCCGGGTCCAGGCTCGGCACCGGGGCGCGCAGCAGGATGCGGCCGGTCAGCGGGTCGATGTCGTAGTCGGCGTAGCGCGCCAGCAGGCGGCGCGACAGCATCAGGCCGGTCTGGTTGCGGTCGCGCACGACGATCTCGACGCGCTCGCTGTTGATGACCATCAGGCCACCGCCGGTCAGGAATGGGCCCGAGGTGCCGTTGGCGGCGATCTCTTCGACCATCTGGCGGGTGGTGTCGTAGCTGGCAAACGAGTCGAAGGTCAGGTTGCCGACTTCCGAATGGGTGCGCAGGCCCGTCAGGTTGCGGTTGTAGGCGCCCAGGTTGCGCGCCGGGGTGACGCCTGGCGGCACGTAGTCGCCGTACATCACGTAGGAGCGGTCGCGGTCGGCGCGCAGGTAGAGGCGGCTGGTCGACTGCGCCTCGAAGCCGCGGCGCGCGTCGTCGCCATAGGTCGGGTAGTAGGCCAGCGGATCGATGTCGCGGAACAGCTTCGGCTCGGTTTCCTTGTCCGAATCGTAGGCCATGGTCAAGAGGGTGTCTTCGCCCACCTGGCCCTTGGCGAACATGGCGGCGCGGGCGCCGGCGGCCAGGCCGTTGCCATTGCCACGTTCGGCCATGTGGCGCAGCTTGTCTTCGAAGCCGTCGAAGTCGCGCAGCGGGTTGGCGGTGTTGCCGCGCACCCGGTTCAGGCTGATGGCGCCTTCGACGACACCCGCCGCGACCAGCGGACGCAGGTCGGGTACGAAGCGCAGCGCGCCCTTGGCCTGCAGCAGGCCGCTGGCGGCCAGCAGGCGGGCTTCGCCGGCTTCCTTCGGTGCGCGCAGCGAGAATTCGGCGCTGCCGCCTTCGACGAACACCTGGAAGCCGGGCTCGCGCGGGTCGAGGTCGGTCGTGTCCCACTGGCCGGCGCTGGCGTCCAGGGTCACCGGGGTGCGCTCGACCACCGGCACGCCGTCGGCGTCTTCCAGGCTCACGTTGATGATGACCAGGCGTTGGCCGTCGGCCGGGGCGGTCTCGGCCTGCGGCTTGATGCGCAGGCGGGCCAGCTTGCCCGGCACCACGACGCCGATGCGCTGGCTGCCGCGGGCATTGCCGAAGGCATCCTTCTGGGCGATTTCCAGCTCGTTGCGGCCCGGGCGCAGGGCGACGCCGACGTATTCGTAGACGTCGAGCTGGCGGTCGGCGACGGTGCTTTGCTGGCCGACGTGGCTGTCGTCGACTTCCACGCCGTTGACGGTCAGGGTGAAGCTGTTGCCGGCGGTGCCCTTGATGCGCACCATCGCCTGGCCGTAGGGCAGGACGGCGCCGTCTTCCAGGCCGATGAAGGCCAGCTTGTTGTCCATTTTCGCCAGGTCGAGGTCTTCGATCTTCGTGATCGCGACGGTTTTTTCCGGCACGGTCAGTTCGGAAGCGGCCTGCAGTTCGGCGCGCAGGCGCTCGGCGCGGCCTTTGATCGCGGCGCGCAGCTCGTCGTCGCAGGCATCCAGCGCGAAGTCGGCGCGCGCCAGTTCGCCGTCCTTGAGGTCGACGAAGCGGCTGCCGGCGTCGCCCGCGTTGCGGTTCGACAGAATGGCGAGACTGCTGCCAGCCGGCAGGGTGGTGGCGTCGACCTTGGCCACGTGGGTGCGCGGGGTGACGCCGGCGAAGCTGTAGCGGCCTTCGGCATCGGTCTGCGCGAAGTTGCCGTCTTCCAGCCAGATGCGCACGTCGGGCACGCCCGGCTCGTCACGATCGCGCAGGCCGTTGGCGTTGCAGTCGGCGAACACGGTGCCGAGGATGTGGCCCTTGTCGCTGAAGATGCCGGCCTCGACCTTCACCTTGGCGGCGGCCACGGTGCTGGTGAAGACCAGGGGCGCGGCGCTGGTGGCGTGGGCGCGGTTGATGCCGTCGCCCTGCAGCGCGCCGGCGCCGATGCGCACGCGGTAGCGCAGCACGCGGTTCGAACGGCGCGGCACCTCGCCCACATTGATCACCAGTTGCGGGCCGCGGTTGGCGAACTTGCCGTCGAACGGCGCGTTATCCAGGCGCATCGAGCCCGGCACATAGCTGAAGCCGGCCGGCAGGTCGTCGATGACGGTCACGCCGGTGAGGGCCTCGTCGGCGGTATTGAACACGCGCACGGTGTAATCCAGCACGTCGCCGACTTCGACCACGGCGCGCGAGGCGGTCTTGGTCAGGTACAGGGTGCCCGGGATCGGATCGAGCGGGACGTCGATGGTGACCACGCCGAGGGCGGCGCTGACGGTGAACTCGCCGCCGAACGAGCCGTACAGGTTGGTCTCGCGGTTGCCCGGCAGTTGGCCCGGGGAGGTCTTGGACGGGAAACCGTAGTTGTTCGGCGGGGTGACCTTCAGGCGGTACAGGCTCGGGGCGACCAGCGGGAAGTGGTACATGCCGTTGGCGTCGGTGACGACGGTGCTCGGCATCCGGGTGACGGCGTCGACGTCGAACACGATCGCCGGGGCGCCCGGGTTGCCGCCGTTGCCTTCGCCGGTCACGTCGATCAGGGTTACGGTGGCGCCGGCGACCGGCTCGTTGCTGACGCTGTCGTAGACGACGCCGATCGGGTCGACCAGGATGTCGGTCGAGATCGCGCCGTTGCCGCAGCCGGCGATGCGGGCGGTGAGGGTGTCGTCGGGCATGACTTCGAGCATGCCGTCGCCCATGTCGTTCTCATGGCCGTCCGCGTCCTGCGCGCGGTCCATGGTCATGGGGGTGATGCGGAACAGACCGCTGTCGGCCGCGGTTTCGCTGGCCATGAATGCCTGGCTGTCGCCGGTCTTCTTCGAGGATATGGTAACGCTGATGTCTTCGGCCCGGGTCGGGTCGGCGTTGCAGTCGGCCGCCGAGATCTGCACGAACAGCTGGCCGTTGGCGCGGGTGGCGCGGGCCACGGTCGTGAAGGCGGCCGAGGTGAAATAGGTGATGGTATCGGTGCGCTGCGCGCGCACCGTGTTCGATTCGACGGCGCCAGCGCCGCCGCCCGGCTGGGCGAAGGTGGCGCTGGCCTTGTTGACGATGGCGGCTCCCGCGTCGCCGCACAGCAGCAGGGTGGTGACCAGGCAGAAGAAGACGAAGTGTCGGAGCTGAGTGATCATGGCGCGGGAGTCGGGAAAGAATTCGAAAAGCGGCGTCCGGGGACGCCGCGCTTGCTGGTTGAGGGAAGGCTTACGGGTTGATCTTGACGCCGAAGTTCAGCGTGTTCGACTCGTTCGGATTCAGGTTGAAGCCGGTGGCCGACACGGTGCTGACGACGCCTGCGGCGACCGGCGCCAGGATCGAGCCGAGCAGGGTCTGGGCGGCGGCGCCGGTGTGGTACGTGGTGTTGGCTGGCACGTTGTCGGTGATGACCACGGCGTTGATGGTGGTCAGGCCCTTGTTGGTGGCGACGATCTGGTAGCGGATGCAGGCGCCCGGCGCAGCGGTGATCGGGTCCTTGGTGAACTCGCCTTCCGGGGTGCCGTTGCAGTCGGCGTCCAGGGCTTGGGTCTTGACCAGTTCCAGCAGCGAGTCGCCGGCGACGATGGTCACGGCTTCGTGGATGCGGTCCGAGATGGCGCCGTTGGTGGTCGACTGGGCGCGGAACCAGATGTCGGTGGTGCCCGGGGTAGCGCCCGCGGCCGGGGTGACTTCGGCGGTGACCTTGACGTTGGCGCCGGCGGCGACGGTGGCGTTGGTGATCACCTGGCCGTTGGCGTCCTTGAACACGACGGTCCAGCCGGCCGGCAGCGGGGTGCCGCCGAAGTTGACGTCGGTGCTGGCGGCCAGCGCGAAGGTGTCGGGGCTGCCGCCGGTGTTGTTCAGGTAGATGACGAACGAAGTCATGGCGCCGGCGGTGGTGAGCTTGGTCTCGATGGCGGCGGCTTCCGGACCCTGGCCGTTGCCCGGCGCGGTCGGGCCGGAGGCGTTGGCGGTGATGTCCATGATGGCGCCGGCGCCGACGGTGGTGGTGTCGGTGCTGGTGGCGCTGACGCTGCCGTTGAAGACGCTGGTGGCCTTCACTTGCATGGTGTTGGTGTTGCCGGTGGTCGCGCCTGCCGCCAGGGTGGCGACGGCCACGAAGCGGTAGGTGGCGCCCGGGGCCAGCTGGCCGGTCGAGGTGACCGGGGTGGCGTTGTCGGCGGCGCCGTTGCCGTCGGCGTCCAGGTAGAACACGACGCCGGTCAGGGCCAGGGCGCCGCTGTTGGTCTGGCTCAGGGCGAAGGTGTCAGGGCCGTTACCGGTATTGGTCACGCTGTGGGCGAACACCACCTGGGTGCCGGCCGCGCCGCTCTTGGCGGTGCCGTTGTTGATGTTCAGGCTGGCCACTTGCTGGACGGTGGTGGTGACCACGTTCGACTGGACGGTCTTGGTGCCGGTCGAGTCGGTATAGGTGGCGCTGGCCTGGTTGGTGATCAGGGTGCCGGCGGCGGTCGGGGCTGCGTTGGCGTTGGCGACTGCCAGCAGCGAGGCTGCGGCGACGAGGGTCAGGCGGGTTTTCATGGCTTCTTCCTTCTTGTCAGACGGGAAATGAATCGGGTTTGTACTGCGATTGAACCGGGTAAAAACTGCAAAAGTTATCAAAAAAACAATTAAATCGACGGAGTTCGGGCGTCAGGGCATCCCTCCCTTATTTGTTTGCCAACTTGGGCGCGCTGCCGATCGAGATCACTTTCATGCGTGAGCTGACGGTGACGGCCTGGCCGGGCGCGAGGTCGCCCAGGTTCCAGCGCAGGAAGCGGTATTCGGATGCAGGCACCCGCTCGACCACGCGCAGGCCCTTGCGCATGACTTCACGGGTGAGGGGCAGGGGGGCGAAGGTCTTGCCGTCGAGGCTGGCCTGGACCGCCTTCGGCGCCGCGCTGCCGGCCAGGTAGCTCATCGCGCCTTCGGGCACCGGCAGGGTCGCTGCCACCGCCTGGGCCACAGTCTTGCCCTGGTTCTGGTAGGTGATCTGGTATTCGATGGTGTCGCCGACTTCGGCTTCGAGGGCCGGCACCAGCTTCTCGGCGCCCTTGTCCTGGGCGACGACCTGGAAGGCTTGCAAACGCACGTCGACGGCCTGGGTATCGGCCGCGAATACTTTGGTGCCTGCCAGCACGATGGTCCAGAACAGCAGGATATTCAGGATACGAATGGTCATGGAATTCCTTTGAATCGAACGGTGGGTGGGTGGGGTCATCATGGTTTCGGTTTTGCTGGTTTAGTCGATGATGTGCATTCTATCGAATTTACCGAATTACTCAAGGAAAATATTTCATATTTGCAGATTTAGATGTTGTGAGGGAACATCATGAACAGACGGCATGCCGTTTCTTATAGGAGAAGGAGGCGGGGAACTGCCGAGTCGGAGATGTTGTTGCGAGGAAACGACAACATCTGTCCTGATTTCTAATCTTCTGACTTTGCTGAATTTACTGTCTGCGTATTTTGGCGCATGATTGCTTCCATGCATTGATGTGGCGCCGCGCTTCGCGTCGTCTTCACCCACCTGACCCCTGGATATATGGAAACGATCTATTTGGAATCGCCCGACGCCCTGCAGGACCTGCGCGCGATCTATTCGGCGCTCGACGGCGCCCAGGCCATCATCGAATTCGATTTGAATGGCAACATCCTGCGTGCCAATGACAACTTCCTGGCCGTGACCGGCTATACCGACGACGAGTTGACGGGTCGGCATCATTCGATGTTCTGCGAACGCGACCTGATCGATTCGCCGGCCTATGTGCGCTTCTGGCAAGACCTGGCCGCCGGCAAGGCCGACCGCGCCGAGTACAAGCGCATCGCCAAGGGCGGGCGCGAGTTCTGGATCAATGCTTCCTACAATCCGGTCAAGGACGCCAGCGGCCGGGTGTGCAAGATCATCAAGTTCGCCACCGACATCACGCTGGAAAAACTGCGCGCCGCCGAGACCTCGGGCCTGGTGGCCGCGATCGGCAAGGCCCAGGCCGTGGTCGAATTCGACATGAACGGCATCCTGCTGGACGCCAACGCCAATTTCCTCGACCTGCTCGACTACGCGCTGGAAGACGTGCGCGGCGAGCACCACCGCGTGTTCTGCGACGACGAATATGCCGCCAGCGCGGCCTATCGCCGCTTCTGGGGCAAGCTCAATCGCGGCGAATTCGACGCCGGCCGCTACAAGCGCCATGGCAACAACGGCAAGACGGTGTGGATCCAGGCCACCTACAACCCGATCTTCGACGCCGACGGCAAGCCGGTGAAGGTAGTGAAGTTCGCCACCGACATCACCGAGCAGGTGATGCTGGAGCAGGCCGCCGTCGAGCGCGCCGAATCCGAGCGCCAGAAGGTCGACGCCCTGCTGGAGCAGGTGGCGCGCGCCTCGCGCGGCGACCTGACCGGCTCGATCGACACCAGCGGCGACGAGCCGCTCGACCAGCTGGCGCGCGGCGTCATGAAGATGATCGGCGACCTGCGCGCCGTGATCGGCGACGCCGTCAACGCCGCCGGCAAGCTCAACGACTCTTCGCGCGCGATCGCCGAACGCTCCAACACGGTGGCCGCCAGCGCCCAGGCGCTGGGCGCCACGGTGGAACAGATGAACGCCTCGGTCGACGGCCTGACCGCCTCGATCAACACCATCGCGCGCAGCACCCAGGAAGCCAATGCCCTGGCCCAAAACACCCGCGACGAGGCCGAGATCGGCGCCAAGGCGATCGCCCGCTCGATCGAGGCGATGGCCATGATCAACCAGTCGTCGGAAGACATCGGCGAGATCGTGAAGGTGATCGGCGAGATCGCCGGCCAGACCAATATGCTGGCCTTCAACGCCGCGATCGAGGCCGCCCGCGCCGGCGAGCACGGCCTGGGCTTCTCGGTCGTGGCCGACGAGGTCAGGAAGCTCGCCGAACGCTCTTCGCAGGCGACCAAGGAAATCTCGAAGCTGATCAACGAATCGGTACGCCGCGTGGCCCAGGGCAGCGAGATTTCGCGCCAGGCCAGCGAGGCCTTCGACCGCATCACCACGGGCGTCGGCAAGACCTCGCTGGCGATCGCCGAGATCTCGGACAGCGCCAGCGAACAGTCGCTGACGGCCAAGGAAGTCAGCGCCGCGATCTCCTACATCGCCCAGGAAACCGAGCGTTCGGCCGGCTCCTGCGACAGCATCGCGCGTTCGACCGAGGGCCTGAACGAGCACGCCGGGCACCTGAGCGCCACCGTGGCCCGCTTCGTGGTGTAAGGGAGCGATATGGGACTGAGCGACATGGAACTGAGCGACGACAAACTGGACGCCATCATCGGGCTGGTGCGCCAGCACACCGGCATCGCAATGGGCCGGCACAAGCGCGTGCTGCTGCAGGGGCGCCTGCAGCCGCGCCTGCGCGCGCTGGGGCTCGACAACTACGGCGCCTACATCGCGCGCCTCGAGCAGGACCGCCAGGAAGTCGTGTCGTTCATCAATTCGGTGACCACCAACGACACCGCCTTCTTCCGGACCCCGGCCGTGTGGCGCTGGCTGGAGCGCGACTTCTTGCCCGAGTGGGCCGCGCGCGCCGAGGATGGGCCGCTGCGCATCTGGTCGGCCGCCGCCGCCACCGGCGAGGAAGCGTATTCGCTGGCCATGACCTGCCTCGAGGCGCGCCGCAACTTCCCCGGCCTTCGCTTCGAGATCCTGGCCACCGACATCTCGACCGACGCCCTGGCCACGGCGCGCGCCGCCATCTACCGCGGGCGCAGCGTGGAACGTTTCGAGCGCGACCACCCGGAACTGTTCCGCAAATACCTGCGTCCGGTGGGCGAGGCGGTCCGCGTCGCCACCGAGGTGACGCAGTACGTCGAGTTCGGCGAGCACAACCTGCTGCAGCGGCCGCCGCGCGCGGCCGGCTTCGACCTGGTCATGCTGCGCAACGTGCTGATCTACTTCGATGCGCAGGCCCAGCAGCGGGTGCTGGCCGGCGCCCGCGCGGCGATGCGGCGCGAGGCGCGCCTGGTCCTGGGCGAACAGGAATCCATCACCCGCCTGGACACGGACTTCGTGTTCGAGCAGGCCCACGTCTACCGTATCGGGGATTGAACACACCATGAACACGCACAGCATGAACCACACGTCCCACGTCCTGACCGGCCAGATGCAGATCGGCCAGGGCGAGCAAGTCCTGACCGCGCTGCTGGGTTCCTGCGTCGGGATCGGCATGATCTGGCGCAAGCAGCGCCGTTGCGGCCTGGCGCACTGCTTCCTGCCCGAGGGCGTCGAGACCGGCGAAGACTCGGCGCGCTACGTCAGCGCCGCGGTGCCGCGCCTGCTGGCGGCGCTGGGCGTGCGGCGCGAGCAGTACGACGAGGTGGACGTGGTGATCGCCGGCGGCGCGCGCATGCTGAACCTGCGCACGCACGACGGCGCGGTCGGTACCCGCAATATCGCCGCGGCGCGCTCGCAGATCTCGCTGCGCGGCCTGCAGGTGGCGTTCCAGGACGTGGGCGGCTCGCAGGGACGGCGCCTGTCGATCGATTGCGACCGCCAGACCTTCAGCGTGGTGCGCATCCAGTCCGCCCAGCGCGAGCAGATGGTGACGGCATGAACGCGCTGAACGACATGCATGCCGACGCGCGCGCCGCGGTGGCCGCGATCGAGGCGCAGCAGGCCACCGCCGCGCGCGTGCTGCGCGAGGCCGCCGGCATGGAAGTGGTGGGCACCTTCTTCTTGGCGGGCCAGGAATTCGCGCTGCCGGCCGACCACGTGCGCGAAGTGGTGGGCATGCCGGAGCGGATCACCCGGATTCCGCTGTCGCCAGCCTGCCTGGAAGGCATCTTCACCCTGCGCGGCGCCGCCATTCCGCTCCTGAACCTGGGCCGCATCTTCGATCCGGCGGCGCCCGCCGCCTCAAGCGAACAGCGTGTGGCGATCGTCGACGTCGACGACATCCAGGTCGGCCTGGTGTTCGACGCCACCGGCGAAGTGCTGCGCGTGCGCCCCGAGCAGCGCGCCGGCCTGCGTTGGAGCGAAGGCCAGCAACCGGGCGTGGTCGCGGGCGCGATCACCCTGGAGGACGGCGCGCGCATCGTCCAGATGCTCGATGCCGCGCGCCTGGTGCGCATCGATAACGTGCCCCAGGTGCGGGCCCACGCCAGCGTGGCGCGCGAAGCCTGGCGCATGCGCTTCCTGCGCCAGGCGCAAGGCCGCAAGTGCATCTCGTTCACCGTGGGTGGGCTGCGCTTCGCGCTGGCGATGGAGGCGATCCAGGAAATCATGCGCGTTCCAGCGCTGCAGCCGTCGGTGATGCTGGGCCGCCTGTGCAAGGGCTGGCTCAACCTGCGCGGCGCGCCGGTCGGCGTGGTCGACTTCGGCGCGCTGCTGCAGTGCGCGCCCGGCACGGGCGATCCGGATGACGCGCGGGTGCTGGTGGTGCGCATCGGCGACGAGCAGCTGGGCCTGCTGGTCGACGCGGTCGACGACATCCGGCCCTACTTCGACAGCGATATCCTGCCGATCCCGATGCTGGGCACGGCGCGTGGCGCCATGTACCGCGGCTGCCTGCCCAACGCGGAGCTGGGCGACAGCCTGTTCCTGGCGCACGACGCGCTGTTCTCGGATGCCGAGGTGGCCGAGATCTGCGCCGGCCACCGCCGCCTGTATGCGGCCGAAGCCGGCGCCGCGCGCGCGGCCGAGAAGAAGGTGGGGGCGCGCCGCGTCTACCTGGCGTTCTCGCTGGACACGGGCTGGGCGGCCGACATCGGCCAGGTGCGCGAGATTGTCGATTTCGACGGCCCCGTCACCCGTCCGCCCGGCATGCCGGACTGCGTGCACGGCATGATGCAGGTGCGCCAGCAGATGGTGTGCGTGATCGACCTGCGCGTCCTGTACGGCATGGCGCCGCTCGAGGACCGCTCCGGCTGCCGTATCCTGGTGCTGGAGCACGAGGGCGAGCGCTTCGGCCTGGTGGTCGACCGCGTGGACACTATCCTGTCGCTGCCCGACAGCCAGCGCCGTCCCTCGCCGCAGCTGCTGCGCGTGAACGGGCCGGACGATATGCGGCGCGACGCCGCCGAGGTGCTCGAGGTGCCGGGCGAGGACGGGCGCGAGGACGTGCGCACCCTGCTCGACAAGGAGCGCTTCCTGGCCACCCTGCGCCGGCAACTGGGCGGGGCTTGAATCAGGCCAGCTTGTCCAGCAGCGCCTCCAGCTGCCCGGCGTCGTAGGGCTTCGGCAACAGCGCATCCGCCGCATCCGATGCGTGGCTGGCCCCGCTCATGAAGGCGATCCGCGCGCGCGGCAGCTTTTCCCTCACCAGCCGCGCCAGCGCCTCGCCGCCCAGCCCCGGCAACTGGAGGTCGGTCAGCACGATGTCCGGCCGCCGCTCCAGCAGCGCCAGCGCGGCTTCGGCGCTGGCCGCTTCCAGCACCTCATAGCCCATGATGCGCATCAGTTCCGCGGTGTTCTCGCGGATGTCGTCCTCGTCTTCCACCAGCAGCACGCGCACCTTCGAGCCGGCCGGCGCGGCGGCGCCGGGCGATGGCTGCAGGGCCGCGTTCTTCTGCTGCTGGTTGGCCAGCACGTGGCGGACCTTGCGCGCCAGCGCGTCGCGCGTATACGGCTTGCCGAGCAGTTCGACGCCCGGGTCGAGGCGGCCGCCGTGCACGATCGCGTTCTCGGTATAGCCCGAGGTGAACAGCACCGCGACGTTCGGCAGGCGCTCGCGCGCCTTCCTGGCCAGCTCCGGGCTGCGCAAGGGGCCGGGCATGACCACGTCGGTGAACAGCAGGTCGACGTGGATGCCGCTGTCGATCACGGTCAGGGCCGAGGCGGCGTCGTTGGCGCGCAGCACCCGGTAGCCCAGGTCGGCCAGCATGTCGACCACGGTCAGGCGCACCTGCTCGTCGTCCTCGACCACCAGCACGGTCTCGTGGCCGCCGGTGGCCGGCTGCGCCAGCTGCTCGCCGGCGTGGTCCTCGGCCTGCAGCGAGCGCGGCAGGTAGATCTTGACCGTGGTGCCTTCGCCGACCTCGCTGTAGATCTTGACGTGGCCGCCGGATTGCTTGACCAGGCCGTACACCATCGACAGCCCGAGACCCGTGCCCTTGCCCTCGGGCTTGGTCGAGAAGAAGGGCTCGAAGGCCTGGTCGATGACTTCCTGCGGCATGCCGCTGCCGGTATCGCTGACGGCCAGCAGCACGTACTGGCCGGGGGCGACTTCGGGGTGGGTGGCGCAGTAGCCGGCGTCCAGCGCGGCGTTGGCGACTTCGAGGGTCAGCTTGCCGGCGCCGTCCATGGCATCGCGCGCATTGATCGCCAGGTTCAGGATCGCGTTCTCGAGCTGGGCCGGGTCGACTTCGGTGGTCCACAGGCCGCCCGAGATCACCATCTCGACGTCGATCTCCTCGCCCAGGGAACGCCGCATCATGTCTTCCATGCTGCCCAGCAGGCGCCCGATCTTGACCGCCTTCGGCTCGAGCGGCTGGCGGCGCGCGAACGACAGCAGGGAGCTGGCCAGCTTGGCGCCGCGCTCGACGCCGCTCATGGCGTTCTCGACGCGCTTCCTGATCTCGGGCAGGCCGTCGGCGCGGCGCGCGATCAGTTGCAGGTTGCCGCCGATGACTTGCAGCAGATTGTTGAAGTCGTGCGCAACGCCACCGGTCAGCTTGCCGATGGTTTCCATCTTCTGCGCCTGCTGCAGCGCGGCCTCGGTGCGCCGCATGGCTTCCATCTGGGCCAGGTCGGTGCTGATGTCGCGGCCGACCGCGTGGATGTACTGGTCGTCGGGCGAGGCGGTCCAGGACAGGTGGCACCAGCTGCCGTTCTTGCGGCGCCAGCGATTTTCGAAGCGGAACACCTGGCCCCCGAGGCGCAGCGCCTCGATCTGGGTCGCGGTCGGCGCGCGGTCGTCTGGATGCACCAGCTCGAGCAGCGAGGTGGCCAGCACCTCGGCCTCGGTCCAGCCCAGGATCGAAGTGAACGCCGGATTCACCGCGAACAGGGCGCCCTGCAGGTCGGCCACCAGCATGATGTCTTTCGACAGTCGCCACATGCGGTCGCGCTCGGCCGTGCGGCGCTCGACCCGTTCCTCGAGCGTGGCGTTGACGGCGGCCAGCGCCTCGCTGGCGCGCTTCTGTTCCTCGATGTCGATGCTGCTGCCGATCCACAGCACGCCGTCGCCGGCCTCGCCCGGCGAGCGCCGCGCGCGCACCAGGTGCCAGCGGTATTCGCCGTCGTGGCGGCGCAGCCGGATCTCGGCGTCGAGCGGGGCGCCGGAGGCGACGCTGGCGTCCCACAGCGCGCGGTAGCGGGCTTCGTCGTCCGGATGCAGCAGCGGGCCCCAGCCATGGCCCAGCATGGCCAGGGGAGCGGCGCCGGCGCTGGCATATTCATGCACACGGTCGTTGATCCATTCGACGCTGCCGTCCTCGCGCGCGGCCCACACGTGGTTGGGCATGGCCTGGGCGAAGGTGCGTAAGCGCGCCTCGCTGGAACGCAGCGCGCGCTCGGCGGTCACCCGTTCGGTGACGTCGTTGCCCTCCACGAAGGTGGCGAACACGGCGCCGTTCGTGTCCCGCAACGGCTGCAGCAGGAAGTCGATGAAAAAATGCACCGGCGCGTCCAGGCCGGGATTGCGCAGCGTGAGTTCGACGCCCTCGGCGCGGAAGGTCGTGCCTTCGGCGAAGCAGCGGTCGAGCACCTCGACGATGCCGTGTTCGGCCAGCTCCGGCACCGCCTGCGCCACCGGCATGCCGAGCAGCGGACGGTGGCCGGTCAGCGCGCGGTAGGCGTCGTTGGCCAGGGCGTAGCGGTGCTCGCGGCCCTCCAGCAGGCAGATGAAGCCGGGCGCCTGCTCGAACATCGTGTTCAGGCGCTCGCGCTCGGCGCGCACGTGGCGCTCGGCCTTGACCTTGCTCGAGGTCTCCACCACCACCGACATCACGCCGGCGATGCGGCCTTCCTGGTCGCGGATCGGCGAATAATCGAGGTTCATCCAGACCGGCTCCGGCTGGCCGCTGCGGTGCAGGGTCAGTTCCTGGTCCTGGTAGCTGAGGGTGCCGCCCGCCAGGCCCACCTTCATCACATTGTCGTTGAAGTCGGCCACCTCGGGCCAGCCTTCGCGCACCTTCGAGCCGAGCAGCACCGGGTGGCGCCCGCCGGCGAACACCCGGTAGGCGTCGTTGTAGATCATGTAGCCATCCTCACCCCACAGGGTGACGATCGGCGCCGGGGTGGCCATGATCAGGGCCACCGTGGTCTTGAGCACGGTTGGCCAGCCTTCGATGGGGCCCAGGCTCGTGGTGTCCCAGGGGAAGGCAAGAATCAGTCGCGATGTCTCGTCAGTGGCGGGCAGGAAGGGAAGGCTGGCTGGCGGCATCGGTGCGAATGCTAAAAAGTGAACGATGCATTTTACACTTCAGTTACCATGGGGACGCCACGTTCGCCGCCGCTGTTATTATTCGGCAACATCTTCCAGGTATTTTTCATGTGCGTTAATTATCGTCCTCCGACACCCGAGCAGTTCAACGGCCGCATTGGCGCCTTCAGCATCCTGCCGCGCGACTGGCACTGGCCCGAGGAAACCTGGAAGGATTACGCGGCGCCGATCCTGCGCGCGGCGCCCGGCTTGCCGCTGGACGCCTGCGTGGCCAGCTATGGCATGGTGCCGCGGCGCCACATCCCGCCCGAGGTCAAGCCCTTCGACACCATGAATGCGCGTGCCGAATCGCTGCTCGAGCGGCGCTCGTTCGCCCCGGCCTGGCGCCGCCTGCAGCTGTGCGCGGTGCCGATGCTGTGGTTCTACGAGCCGTGCTACGAGAGCGGGCGCGCCGAGCGCACCGCGATCGGCATGGCCGATGACGCGATGTTCTGGGTGGCGGGGCTGTGGCGCGAGTGGCAGGAGGCCGACGGAGCCATGGCGACCGCCTTCACCCAGATCACCATCAACGCCGACGACCATCCGCTGATGCGGCGCATGCACAAGCCGGGCGACGAGAAGCGCTCGCTGGTGCTGCTGGCGCAGGAGGAAGTGGGGGACTGGCTGGCCTGCCGCGATACGGACGTCGCGCGCAGCTTCCTGCGGCATTATCCGGCCGAGGCCATGAAAGCGTGGCCGGCGCCGCTGGCGCCAAAGCGCGCCGCGCCGCCGCCATCGCCGAATATGGAGTTGTTCTAGCCGCCCACGTAGCGGCGGTGGAAGCGTGCACCCAGGCGGGTCAGCACTTCGTAGCCGATGGTGCCGGCCTGGCTCGCGACGTCGTCCACCGTCTGCTGCGGGCAAAGGAGGTCGACTGTCCGGCCGGGCGCGATCCGCGGTTCGGGGATGCCGGTGACGTCGAGCGTGATGCTGTCCATCGATACGGTGCCGGCGAAGGGCACGGCCACGCCGTCGACGAAGGCTTGCGAACGGCCGGTGAGGGCGCGCAGCCAGCCGTCGGCATAGCCGATGGCGATGGTGGCGATGCGGCGCTCTCCCGGCGCCACATAGCGCGCGCCATAGCCGACGATGTCGCCGGCGGCCACGGTGCGCAGCTGCACCACGCGCGCCGCCAGCGACACCGCCTGCGCCAGCGGATTGGCGTGCCCCGGCTGTGGATTGATGCCGTACAGCGCGCAGCCCGGGCGCAGCAGGTCGAAGTGCCAGGCGCCGCCCAGGAACACGCCCGAGGAATTGGCCAGGCTGGCCGGCATGCCGGGGAACAGCGCGCGCACTTCTTCGAAGCGCTGGCGCTGGCGCTCGTTGAGCGGGTGCGCCGGCTCGTCGGCGCAGGCCAGGTGGCTCATCACCAGGCGCAGGTCGATGCCCCTCAGCCAGTCAGGATCCTGGCGCAGCCGGTCGAGGTCAAGCGGGGCCATGCCCATGCGCGACATGCCGGTGTCGACCTGCAGCGCGGCCGGAAGGTCTCGCCCGAGCCCGCGCGCCAGCGCGCGCCATTCGGCCACCTGGCCGGGATCGTTCAGCACCGGCACCAGGTCGTGCAGCAGGCAGTCGCGCGCCGCGCCCGGCATGGCGCCGTGCATCACATGGATCGAGCAATCCTCGGGCACGAGCTGGCGCAGGCGGATGCCTTCGTCGAGGTGGGCCACGAAGAAGCTGCGGCAGCCTTCGCGCACCAGCGCTTGCGCGACCTTGTCCATGCCGAGCCCGTAGGCGTCCGCCTTCAGCACGGCCGCGCAGGCGGCCTGCGCGGCCTTGGTCCGGCCACGTTCGCGCAGCAGGCGATAATTGGCGCGCACCGCGTCCAGGTCGATCGTGAGGATGGCCCCGGCGCGGGCGCAGCTTGCCTGGTCGCTCATGGCGTCAAGCCTGCGCCAGCTTGCCGCCGGCGGCGGCGCCGCTGCTGCCCGCGTAGCGGAACACGGCCAGGTCGTCGGCGCGGATCGACGGCGCCTTGCCGCCCACCAGGTCGGCAATCACGCTGGCCGAGCCGGCCGCCATGGTCCAGCCCAGGGTGCCGTGGCCGGTGTTCAGGAACAGGTTGCGCAGTGGCGTCGCGCCGACCACCGGGGTACTGTCCGGCGTCATCGGGCGCAGGCCGGTCCAGAAGCTGGCCCGGGCGGTGTCGCCCGCGCCCGGGAACAGGTCGTTGACGACCAGCTCCAGGGTTTCACGGCGGCGCGGGTTGAGGTCGAGGTTGTAGCCGGAGAGCTCGGCCATGCCGCCGACGCGGATGCGGTCGTCGAAGCGGGTCACGGCGATCTTGTAGGTTTCGTCGAGGATGGTCGACACCGGGGCGCGGGCGGCGTCCGTGATCGGCACGGTCAGCGAATAGCCCTTCATCGGATAGACCGGCAGCGGGAACCAGCGCTGCAGCAGCAGGCGCGAGTAGCTGCCCAGAGCGAGAACATAGCGGTCGGCCTTGAACTCGCCCTTGTCGGTCATGACGGAGACGATCTCGCCGCCCGCTTCATTCAGATAACGGATCGCGGTGTCGAATTCGAAGCGCACGCCCAGGTCGCGCGCCATGGCGGTGAGGCGGGTGGTGAACAGCTGGCAGTCGCCGGTTTCGTCGTTCGGCAGGCGCAGGCCGCCGACCAGCTTGTCGGCCACGTTGGCCAGCGCCGGTTCGGCCGTGGCCAGCTGCGCGCCCTCCAGCACTTCATAGGCGACGCCGGCGTCGCGCAGCACCTCGATGTCCTTGGCCGCGCCGTCGAACTGCTGGCGGGTGCGGAACAGCTGCACCGTGCCCTGCTGGCGGCCTTCGTAGGCGATGCCGGTGTCGCGCCGCAGCGCGCGCATGCAGTCGCGGCTGTACTCGGCCAGGCGCACCATGCGCTCCTTGTTGACGGCGTAGCGGGCCGGGTCGCAGTTGCGGTACATCTCCCACATCCAGGCAAGCTGGAACAGCGAGCCGTCGGGCCGGATCGCCAGCGGCGCGTGGCGCTGGAACAGCCATTTGGCGGCCTTCAGCGGAATGCCGGGCGCGGCCCAGGGCGAGGCATAGCCGGGCGAGATCTGGCCGGCATTGGCGAAACTGGTCTCGAGGGCCGGACCGGGCTGGCGGTCGATGACCGTGACCTCGTGGCCGGCCTGCGCCAGGTAATACGCGGTGGTGACGCCGACCACGCCGCTGCCCAATACGATGACTCGCATACATTCCTCGAAAGCTGAATCCAGAAAAGGTTGCCATCGTAGCGCGGGTAAGGGGATAATTGTTTCTGTTAATACGTCATTTTTCAGAAAATATTCTGGATTGGAGCCATGCGCGTACAAAAAGCCTCGAACCGCATCCTGGACCGGATCGACCTGCACATCCTGTCCATCCTGCAGCAGGATGCGCGGATCGTGATGAAGGACCTGGCCGAGCAGGTCGGGCTGTCGCTCACGCCCTGCATCGAGCGGGTCAAGCGCATGGAGCGCGACGGCGTCATCCAGGGCTACTACGCGCGCATCAATCCGCAGGCGCTGGGCATGCAGATCCTGGTGTTTGTCGAGATCAACCTGCATCAGAAATCCGACAAGGCCTTCGAACGCTTCCGGCGCGCGATGCTGGCCATTCCCGAAGTGATGGAATGCCACCTGGTGTCGGGGGACTTCGACTACCTGATCAAGGCGCGCATCCCCGAGATGTCCGAATACCGGCGCCTGCTGGGCGAGATCCTGCACGTGGCCGACGCCGGCCAGTCGAAGAGCTATGTGGTGATGGAAGAGCTGAAGGAAACCCTGGCGCTGTCGATTCCGCGCTGATCATCATCGTCGATCCCGCAAAAACCGCAACGATGTCGCCGGCTCATCCTATAATGGATGTTTCCCTTCTGGAATTCCCATGCGCGCCGTTGCCGGACCCGTCCTGTCCCTTCGACACCTCCTGATCCTGCTGACCGCGATCGGCCTGCTGCCGCTCGTCCTGCTGGGCGTCTGGACCATCCACGGCGCCGGCCTGTACCTGGAGCAGGAGCAGGAAAGGATGATGGTCGGCCATGCGCGCGCGCTGTCGAGCGCCGTCGACGCCGAGCTGGACGCCACCGTGGCCGCCCTGAGCGGCATCGCCAAGAGTCCCCAGCTCGCGAGCGGCGACCTGCGCGCCTTCCACGAGACCGCCAGCCGCCTGTCGCGCGCCGACTGGCTGGGGGTGGTGCTCAGCGACGCCGACGGCCAGCCCCTGTTTCGCACCATGGCCCCGTACGGGGCGCCGCCAGCGCGCGTCGCCGACCCGGACAGCCTGCACCAGGCGATGGAGGAGCGCCGCCCGATGGCCGGCCGCGTCGCGCGCGGGCAGGGCGGACGCCCGGCGGTGCCGGTGCGGATCCCGATCACCGGACCGGATGGACAGCCCTGGGTGCTGACCGCCGTGGTCCAGCCGGACCGCTTCCTGGACGTGATCGCGCGCCAGAGGATTCCCGCCGATTCCGTGATCGCCGTGATGGATGGCGGCGGCGCGCTGGTGGCGCGCTCGCGCGACCAGGAGCACACCGTGGTCGGCGCGCCCAGCGCCTCGCTGGCGGCACTGATGCGCAGCGGTGGGCCGGAAGGTGTGGGCGCCACCAGCACGCTCGAGGGCGACCAGGTGATCAGCGCCTACACCACCTCGCCGCGCTATGGCTGGGTGGTGGCAGTGGGCGCGCCCAGCGCCGGCTTCGGGGTCGCCTTCTTCCAGCGCTTCGCGGTCTACGTGCTGGGCGCCTGGGTGGTGCTGAGCGCCTGCATTGCGCTGGCCTCCTGGCTCTCCGGCCGCATCGTGCGCCGGATCGAGAGCGTGCAGGCCGGCGCCGCCGCCCTGGGCAGCGCGCGCAAGGTGCGGGTGGCGCCGTCGCGGATCAAGGAAATCCGCGAGATGGGCCAGGCACTGGAGGCCGCGGCCAGCCGGCGCGCCGCGCAGGAAGAGGAGCGTTCGCGCCTGCTGGCGTCGCTCGAGGAAGCGCTGGCCCAAGCGCGCCAGGCCGGGCAGGCCAAGGACGCCTTCCTGGCCATGCTGGGCCACGAGCTGCGCAATCCGCTCAGCCCGATCCTGACCTCGCTCGACCTGATGGACCTGCGCAACGAACCAGGCAGCCAGCGCGAGCGCGCCGTCATGCGGCGCCAGGTGACCCACCTGCGGCGCCTGGTCGACGACCTGCTGGACGTATCGCGCATCGCCTCCGGCAAGCTGGCGATCGAGACCCGTCCGCTGAACCTGGCCGAACTGGCGCGCCACGCGGTAGCGGCCCTGCCGGGAGAACCCGTCGCCCTGGAGGCGCCCCCGGAGGTCTGGGTCATCGGCGACGAGACCCGCCTGGCGCAGGTGCTGGGCAACCTGCTGTCGAACGCGGCCCGCTTCGGCAGCAGCGACACCCGCGTCAGCCTGGCGGTCGTCGCCGGCGAGGCGGTGCTGGGCGTGAGCGACAACGGCGCCGGCATGGCGCCTGAACTGCTGGCGCGCGTGTTCGAGCCGTTCTACCAGGCGCCGCAGCCGCTGGCGCGGCGCACCGGCGGCCTCGGGCTCGGCCTGGCGATCGTGCGCGAGATCGCCCAGCTGCATGGCGGCCGGGTGGCGGCCTATAGTGACGGGCCGGGCGCCGGCAGCCGCTTCGAGGTGATCCTGCCGCTCGGCGCGCCGAGCGCGGCCAGCGAGCCGGGCCCGCTGGCGCCGGCGGCGGAGGGACGCCGCATCCTGCTGGTCGACGACAACGAAGATGCGGCCGCGGCCAGCGCGCTGCTGCTGCGCCACCTGGGCCATGCGGTGCGGGTCGCCCACAGCGCGGCCCAGGCGCGCGCGCTGGCCCTGGCCGAGCCGCCCGAGGTGGCGATCCTCGACATCGGCCTGCCCGACATGGATGGCTACGCGCTGGCCGCGGCCTTGCGCGCCGATGCGGGCATACCGGCTGCGGGCATACCGGCTGCGGGCGTCCCGGCTGCGGGCGCATCGGCCGCCGGCGCCGCGCTGCGGCTGGTGGCGCTGACCGGATACGGCCAGCAGGCCGACGTCGCGCGCGCGCTGGCGGCCGGCTTCGACGTGCACCTGACCAAACCGGCGACCATCGAGGCGCTGCAGGAAGCGGTGGCGCCGGCCGGAGCCTGAGCATCGGGGGCAAGCTGCGGAGCTGGCAGCGCGGTGAAGGCGTAGCCGCGCCCGGCCACGTTCACGATCGCGCTGCCGGCGTCGCCCAGCAGCTTGCGCAGTGCCGCGATCTGCACCCGCAGGTTCGCCTCGACCACCACCCGGTGCGGCCACACCCCGGCCATCAGCGCGCGGTTGCTCAAGATGTCGCCGGGTCGGGAGGCCAGCAGCACCAGCAGATCGTAGGCGCGCGCGCCGATCGGCAGCGGACGGCCGGCGCGCAGCAGCAGGCGCTCGGCGAGCAGCAGTTCGAAGTCGAGGAAGGCGATCCTGGTGGTGGCGGGTGGGCCGGAATCCATGGCAAGCCTCGTATCTGGTGGTGGCGGGTCGGGTCGTATCCCGTCGCATTGTCCGCCCCCGGGGCTTGCCTTCGCTAGAATTTTTCTGCTGTCGCGTGCGACCGCTGCAGGCGTACGGCGGACGCTTGCGGGCAGGACCATAATAGGGACTGGCTCACGACGGGAGGAAGGATGGCACGCAAGCACGACCTGCCGCTGCACGAGGTGCGGCGTTACCTGGAACCGGGACCGGTGGTGCTGGTGACCTCATGCCACGCCGGCGAACGGGATGTGATGGTGATGGGGTGGCACACGGTGATGGAATTCAGTCCGTCGCTGATCGGTTGCGTGATCTCGTCCGCCAACCACAGCCACGGCCTGATCCGCGCCAGCGGCGAATGCGTGATCAACCTGCCGACGACGCGCCAGCTCGAGGCGGTGCTGGGCGTCGGCTCGACCACCGGCGCCGAGATCGACAAGTTCGCGGCCTTCGGCCTCACGCCGGAGGCCAGCGAGCAGGTGGCGGCGCCGTCGATCCGCGAGTGTCACGCCCAGTTCGAATGCCGGCTGCACGACGACAGCCTGGTCGGGCGCTACGATTTCTTCATCTGGGAAGTGGTGGCGGCGCGCGTCGCCGCGCGGCCGCGCCATCCCGAGACCCTGCACTACAAGGGAGATGGCACGTTCATGGTGTCGGGCAAGGTGATCCGGCGCCAGCGCGCGGGCCTGAAATGACCTTCAATGGTGGCGCGAGCGCCAGCCCGCGTGCCCGGCGCCATGCAGCAGGATGCGCGGCACCCGCCCGCCGGGGCGGCCGGTCGGCGCATGCGGCGCCGTGGCCAGCGCCAGGTCGGTGCTGATCCGGTGCAGCGACAGCAGGTCGAGCAGCGCCGCCACCAACTGGCGGCCGAGCGTGACGTCGCCATCCTCGACCAGTGGCATGGCGCGGTGCAGGGCGGCAAGGATGGTGGCGTTTTCGGCGCGGTGCTCGTGCAGGCGTTCGTAGTCGAGCGATTCCATCACCAGTTCCTCGTGGCGGAACCCGACCTCGACGGCGGTGACGACGGCCGGGAAGGCGTGCACGAAGCGGTCATCCGGCGTGCAGGTGCTGTCGGCCGTGTCGGCCAGGCGGGCGCACAGGTGGCGGCGGGCATGGCGGATCGCGGCGCCGATGGCGCCGGCGCTGCCTCCTGGATAGTGGTGAAAAGTCATGGCGGAAATAGTGGCAAGTAGGGTCGGGATTCAATGGGCGATGAGAAGCGGCGCCGGCGCGTGGTCGAGCACGTCGCGCGTGACGCCGCCGAGGATCCATTCGCGGTAGCGGCTGTGGCCGAAGGCGCCGGTGACCATCAGCCCGGCGTGGCAGTCGCGCGCCATGTCCATCAGGGCCTCGCCCTCGGTGGCGCGGGTATGCGCGACGGCGACGTCGACCTTCAGACCGTGGCGCGCCAGGTAGTGCGCCATGTCGGCCCCGGGTTCGTCGCCGTGCAGGCCGGATTGCAGGTCGGGGTTGACCAGCGCCAGGTGCACGGTGCCGGCCTGGGCCAGCAGGGGCAGGGCAGCGTTGATCGCGCGCTGGGCCGGCATGCTGCCGTCCCAGCCGACCAGCGCGTCGCCGGGGATCGGCTTGCCGTGGTAGCTGTCGGGGACCACCAGCACCGGACGGGCGCCATGCAGGGCGAGGTATTGGGGCAGGCCGCGTTCGGTGGTGGCGCGGTGGGCGCCCCGGCCATTATCCTGGCTGACCACGACCAGATCCGCATAGCGCGCCTGCAACAGCAGGCCGTCGCGGTCGGCGTCCTCGACCATGCGCGGCTCGGCGCCGTGGATGCCGAGGCGCTCGGCCTGGGCCACGAAATCGTCGAGCACGACCGTGACGGCGTCGCGCAAGTCCTGGAATTCGCGGTTGGAGACCGGCATGGCCATCGAGCCGTTGAGCACCGCATAACTGGTCATCGACAGCCCGGTGGCGGCGCTGCCGACCAGGTGGGCGCCGTGTGCGCCGGCGAGCAGCGCGGCAGCGCGCAGGCGGCTTTCCTGGCAGGGGCCGCCGTCGACATGGACGAGTATGGTCTTGAGCATGGTGATCACTCCGTTCGAACGCGAGACTGGAACGTGGCGCACGGCGTTTCACTATACGCCGCGCAAGGGAGCATGTCAGGCGCACGGTTGATCGCGATCAAACTGGGGTGAAATATCGCGGCGTCCTGTGCTGGAATGGTTTTGTTGACAAGCAAGAAGTGAAGGATTAGCGTTGACCGCCTCGCCACCATGACTGCCTACGCCGATGATCTGTCCGCTTGTCACTTTCGTGCTCGCCTGCACGCTCGCCTTCGCATCCCAGGCCCAGGCCGCCCAGTTCAACGAGAAAAGCGAGGGTCAGGTCTGACTTTCGGACACGAGCTCAGCCTTTAAGCACGTTTGTTGTCGAGGCCGTGTCTAAATGTCAGACCTGACCCCGCTGCTGACCCCGCTGCTAATGTCAGACCTGACCGCGCTGCTCGTGACCCCGCTGCTCGTGACCCGCTGCTCGCGAACAGAAACTTCTGTTGACGAGACAATTTCGGGAACTATCTCTTGTCTCGGCCCTCTTACAACTATCGGCGGCTGCATCTGGTTGCCGGTGAAGCTGTTGGCGGTGAGTTCCACCGTCCCTGCCTGTGGAGGAGAAGGCGCTGGCCTGGCATGTACATTGTCAGGTGAAACCATCTCCGGTGAAGCAGGAATTCAACAGGAAAGTTAACTACGGTTAGCTTTGCGTAAGTTTGAAAGAACGGCATGGGCGCCTTCCACCCGATCAGCTGGTACCAGTACTATGACGGTGGCCGCGCCTTCTACACCGCGATGGGCCATATGGCGGCGACCTATCGCGATCCGGTCTTCCTGCATCACCTGTATGGCGGGATCTACTGGGCGGCGACTGGGTGCGGCATCGGCGCCGGCCAGGCCGGGCCAGGCGCGGCGGGCGAACCAAATCGGGTTCGGGCGATCCTAAGAAGCACGGGTGGTCCGCGGAGGCGATGATGTACAGAGGAAACCGGAGCCGCGCTTTTTCCGTCCTGCTCCTGCTGCTGTGTCTGGCTACGGCCATCGCCTACCTCGTCGAGCCGCATCTCGTTGCGCTCCTTACCGGCGCCGCCGATGGCGCCGCGGTGCGCGAATCTCCCGCGCCTCACGCCTATAAGCTCTTGCTGCTGGCCACCATTACCTGCGCCGCCGGCTGGTTCATCCACGCCTTCACCGGCGATCCGCTGGCGCGGCGCCGCGAACAGGTCAGGTTCGCCTATTTCTTCGTGATCGCTTCCTTCGCGGTCCTGATGACTCCACCCTTCGTGAAGAGCCAGGCGCTTGGCAGCGAGCCGCTCGGCATCGTGTCCGGTTGCGTCGCGGATGCCGACGCGGCGGCCCAGCTGCGCTGCGATCCGGAGGGGCGGCCCGTCCCCAGGACGGGTGCGCAGGTGGAGGAGGGCCGCCCGTCCGCTGCTGCGAGCGCGGCCGACACCGCGACGGTTCCCCGGCCCGCCCATAACCAATGGCTCGTCAACATCGGCGGCGCCCTGCGCGCCCAGTCCGAACTGCCTTGTACGTCGAGCTCGCCCGAGGCATGCCTGCTCGGCTCGCCGGGCAACCGGGTCGACATCACGGGCGGCCTGGTGGTGCCGTTGCCCTTCGTGATCGTGGCCCTGTTCGGCGGGGCCGTCAGCCTGTCGCGGCGCGTGCCCGAGATCCAGAAGCGCTCCGAACGGGGATTCGTGGGAACCGAGGCCGAACCGGCGATCGATGCGCGCCAGGGGCGAGAGGAGCTGGTGTTCCAGATCATGCAGTTCGCGTCGGCCCCGCTGATCGCGATCACGGCCTACCAGGTGCTCGACCCCGCGAGCCAGGCCGGCGCCGTGGCGCTCGCCTTCCTGGCCGGCTTCGGCTCGGAAACCATCCTCCTGATGATCCGTGGCGTCGCCAACGGTCTCCCCCCCCGGAACGCGCCACCGCACAGTCCGGCCGCGGCGCCGGCCCCGCTTGCCGGCCAGGGTGGCGCACTGGCGCTGGCAACCCTGGCGCCAGGCGTGGGTGACGCCGGCGTCCCGCCCCTGCGCCTGGGTCTCCAGTCGGGGGATGTTTCGTCCGTCGAGCCGGTGCACATCCGCCTGTGTGTCGACGACGACCTGGAAGCAGGGTCGGCGGCCCTGAGCGTGGATGGCATGCGGGTGGGCGTCCCGGGCGACGGCTGCGTGGAACTCGCTCTCGCGCCCGGGCGGCCATACCGGGTCGAGGCGCACGGCCGGCGCGCCGGGCGCGAGGTCCACGGTGCGCAGACGCTCATCGTGGACGCCGACGATGACGCCCGGCCCTTGCAGCTGGCGCTGGCCTAGTGTCCAGGGAGACGATCATGACGCCTTTCCAAGGTGCCGCCGCGCCGCTGTCGAGCGCCGGGTTCGAGCGGGCGAAGCAGTCGCTCGAGGCCGACGCCGAGTCGCTGTGGGCCCTGATCACGGTGGAGACCAGCGGCTTCGGCTTCCTGCCGGACCGGCGGCCGAAGATCCTGTTCGAACGCCACGTGTTCCTCCGCCGCACCGGCGGCAGGTACGATGCGCATGCCGACATCAGCGCACCGACGGTCGGCGGCCACCTCGGCGGCGGCGCCGAGTACGGACGCCTGGAGCGGGCCATGCGGCTGGACCGCCAGGCCGCGTTCGACAGCGCCTCGTGGGGACTCGGGCAGGTCATGGGCTACCACGCGACCCATCTCGGTTATCCGAGCACCGAGGAGATGGTGGCGCGCTTTCGCGAGGGCGAAGACGAACAGCCGGCGGCGGCGCAGCGCTTCATCAGCGCCAATCCCCCCTTGCGCCAGGCTTTCGCGCAAAAGAAATGGTCTTGCGTGGCCTTCTTCTACAACGGCGCGGCCTATGCCAGGCATGGCTACGACCGCCGGCTCGAGCACTTCCACGACCTGTACGAGCTCAAGGGAACGCCGAGCATCACGGTGCGCATGGCGCAGGCCTGGCTGACCTATCTCGGCTACCGGCCGCGCGGCATCGACGGCATCCTTGGTCCGGGCACCGAGATGGCCGTGATCGATTTCCAGAAGGCGCGCGGGTTGCCGGTCACGGCCGAGCCGGACGAGGCCACGCTGGAACAGCTGCGGCTGGCCGTCGCCAATGGCGCACAGGCCGGCTAGCCCGCCAGCAGCGCAAACAAAATCAGCACCAGTCCGGCCATCGACACCATCCAGACCAGCGTGCGCAGCACCGGGATGCCGGCCGCGTACAGCGGCACGTAGACGATGCGCGCCAGCAGGTAGAGCCAGCTGCCCCACAGGGTCAGCGTGCCGTGCGTGCCCGAGACGTGGGCGATCAGCACCGCCGCCGCGAACAGCGGCAGGGTCTCGAACAGATTGGCCTGGGCCCGCTGCAGGCGCGCCGTCACCGGGCGTGGCGGCGGCGCGGCGCCGTCGCGCGCGCTGACGTTGTACTTCGCGCCCGTCTCCTGGGTGCGCAGGGTGGACGGCAGCAGGATCTGGACCAGGGCCAGCACCAGGGTCCAGGCCAGCAGGGTGAGTTCGGTGGTCATCAATCTTCCTTTCCGGTCGGGGCGCTTCGCATTCGATCAGGCCTTTCGATCATACGTCAGCGCATGTAAATGCCCGCTCTGCCTGAGGGCATATGACGGATTTGCAGCGCCGACCACGTTAACCTGCTTGCAAGAAAGAGAATGATCGTTTATTCTAAATAAGAGTAAACGTTCATTCACTTTTTCATCCGCCGACTTTCCGGTCGTCTCTCAGAGGTAGTTCAATGCCATCCTTACATCCTCCCGCCAGGCGCGCCCATGCGTCCCTGCTCCTTGGTTCAGCCCTGCTCGGTTCGGCTCTCTTGTCCGGCTGCGGCAAGTCCGGCGCCGACGAGCAGCAAGTGAACCAGGCCCCGCCGCCGCAAGCCGTCACCGTCGTCACCCTGAAGGCCGAGGACGTCACCCTGACGCGCGAACTGGCCGGACGCGCCACGCCGTCGCTGATCGCGGAAGTGCGGCCGCAGGTGAGCGGCATCGTCAAGGGACGCCTGTTCGAGGAGGGTGGTATGGTGAAGGCCGGCCAGCCGCTGTACCAGCTGGCCGACCTCGAGTACGCGGCCGACGCGGCCAGCGCCCGCGCCGCGCTGGCACGCGCCGAGGCGACCCTGCGCCAGGCCGAGCTGAGCGCGCGCCGCTCGGGCGAACTGGTCCAGATCGACGCCGTCAGCCGCCAGGACGACGAGAACGCGCAAGCGGCGCTGGCCCAGGCCCGCGCCGACGCCCAGGCGGCGAAGGCGGCGCTCCAGCGCGCTGAGGTGCTGCTCGGCTATGCCCGCATCGTCTCGCCGATCAGCGGCAATATCGGGCGCTCGAGCGTGACCCAGGGCGCGCTGGTCACCGCCAGCCAGCAGCAGCCGCTGGCCCTGGTGCAGCGGCTCGATCCGATGTACGTCGACGTGACCCAGTCCAGCAGCGAACTGCTCGAGCTGCGCCGCGAGATGGAAGCGGGCACCCTGAAACAGGCGAGCGACCTGCCGGTCAGGATCCTGCTCGAGGATGGCACCGCGTATGCGCGCGAAGGCAAGCTGGCCTTCGCCGACATCACGGTCGACCCGACCACCGGCAGCTATACCCTGCGGGTGACGGTGCCGAACCCGGACGGCGTCCTGCTGCCGGGCATGTACGTGCGGGCGCTGGTGGGCAATGGCGTGCGCAGCGCCGCGGTGCTGGTGCCGCAGCAGGGCGTGGCGCGCGACCCGAAAGGCAATGTGTCGGCCATGGTGGTCGGCAAGGACAACAAGATCGTGCAGCGCCAGCTGGAAGTGAACCGCGCCATCGGCAACCGCTGGCTGGTCGATAAGGGCCTGAACGCCGGCGAGCGCGTCGTGGTCGAGGGCCTGCAGAAGATCGGCCCCGGGGCGACCGTGGCGCCGACCGAGGCGGGCAGCAAGCCCGCTGCCGCCGCCAGCGCCGCTGCCGCGCAGCCGGCGAAGTCGTAAGGGAAGAATCAGATGGCACGTTATTTCATCGATCGGCCCATCTTCGCCTGGGTCATCGCGATCATCATCATGCTGGCCGGCGGCCTCGCCATGGTCAACCTGCCGGTGTCGATGTACCCGACCATCGCGCCGCCGACGGTCGAGATCCAGGCCACCTATCCGGGCGCCTCGGCCAAGGTGGTCGAGGACTCGGTGACCCAGATCATCGAGCAGAACATGAAGGGGCTGGACGGCCTGCTGTACATGTCGTCCAACAGCTCGGCCAACGGCCAGGGCAGCCTGACCTTGACGTTCTCGAACGAGACCGATCCCGACACCGCGCAGGTCCAGGTGCAGAACAAGCTGCAGCTGGCCATGCCGTTGCTGCCGCAGGAAGTGCAGCGCCAGGGCGTCAACGTCAGCAAGGCGGCTTCCGGCTTCCTGCAGGTGCTGGCCTTCGTGTCGGAAGACGGCAGCATGAGCCGCGACGACATCGCCGACTACGTGTCGGCGACCCTGGTCGACCCGCTGAGCCGCGTGCCGGGCATCGGCAACCTGCAGGTCTGGGGCGGCAAGTACGCGATGCGGATCTGGCTCGACCCGGCCAAGCTCGAAACCTTCAACCTGGCCACCACCGACGTGGTGGCCGCGATCCAGGCCCAGAACGCCCAGGTCGCGGTGGGCCAGCTGGGCGGGGCGCCGGTGGTCGAGTTCCAGCAGCTCAACGCCACGATCCAGGCCCAGGACCGGCTGCAGACGCCGGAACAGTTCCGCGAGATCGTCGTGCGCAGCAATCCGGACGGCTCGGCCCTGTTGCTGGGCGACGTCGCGCGGGTCGAGATGGGCGCCGAAACCTATGAGTTCATGACTCACCTGAACGGCAAGGCCGCCACCGGCCTCGCGCTCTCGCTGGCCACCGGCGCCAATGCGCTGGACGCGGCCGAGGGCGTGAACGCCGAAGTCGAGCGCCTGTCGCAATTCTTCCCGCCGGGACTGAAGGCGGTGGTGGCGTTCGACACCACGCCATTTGTGAAAGTGTCGATCGAGGGCGTGGTCAAGACGCTGATCGAAGCGATCGTGCTGGTGTTCCTGGTGATGTACCTGTTCCTGCAGAACTTCCGCGCCACCCTGATCCCGACCATCGCGGTGCCGGTGGTGTTGCTGGGCACCTTCGGCCTGCTGGCCGCGATGGGCTTCTCGGTCAATATGCTGACCATGTTCGCGATGGTGCTGGCGATCGGCCTGCTGGTCGACGACGCCATCGTGGTGGTCGAGAACGTCGAGCGCATCATGTCCGAGGAGGGCCTGAGCCCGAAGGAGGCGGCGCGCAAGTCGATGGACCAGATCACCGGCGCCCTGGTCGGCATCGGCATGGTGCTGTCGGCGGTGTTCGTGCCGATGGCCTTCATGACCGGCTCCACCGGCATCATCTATCGCCAGTTCACGGCCACCATCGTGTCGGCCATGGCGCTGTCGGTGCTGGTCGCGATCGTGCTCACCCCGGCCCTGTGCGCCACCATGCTCAAGCCGGTCGAGAAGGGCCACCACGGTCCCAAGAAGGGATTCTTCGGCTGGTTCAACCGCAAGTTCGACGCCGGCAGCGCGCGCTACCAGCGCGGCGTGAAGGGCATCCTGAATCGAAGCGGTCGCTTCCTCGCCATCTTCGCCCTGCTGGCTGCGGTGATGGGCGTGCTGTTCGTGCGTATGCCGAGCTCCTTCCTGCCGCCCGAGGACCAGGGCGTGCTGCTGGCGATGGTGCAGGCTCCGGTCGGCGCCACCCAGATGCGCACGATGGAATCGATCCGCAAGCTCGAGCACCACTTCATGAACGAGGAAAAGGACAGCGTCGAAACGGTGTTCACGGTGCAGGGCTTCAGCTTCGCCGGCGCCGGCCAGTCGAACGGCCTGGCCTTCATCCGCCTCAAGGATTGGGGCCTGCGCAAGGATGCCGAGATGAGCATCGACGCGATCGCCGGCCGCGCCATGGGCGCCTTCGCCGGGATCCAGGATTCGCTGATCTTCGCCTTCGCCCCGCCGGCCGTTCCCGAGCTGGGCGTGGCGGCCGGTTTCAGCTTCTTCCTGCAGGATAACGCCCAGCAGGGTCACGAGGCGCTGCTCGCGGCGCGCAACCAGTTGCTGGGGGCGGCGGCGAAGAGCGACCTCTTGACCAACGTGCGTCCCAATGGCCAGGAAGACACGCCGCAGCTGCGCGTGATCGTCGACAAGAAGAAGGCGTCCGCGCTGGGCGTGCAGATCGCCGACATCAACTCGACCCTGTCGACCGCCTGGGGCGGCCAATACATCGACGACTTCGTCGACCGCGGCCGGGTCAAGCGCGTCTACGTGCAGGCCGATGCGCAATTCCGCATGACGCCGGAAGACTTCAAGCGCTGGACCGTCCGCGCCGGCAATGGCGAGATGGTGCCGTTCTCGGCCTTCGCCAGCACCCGCTGGGACTATGGCCCCCAGCGCCTGGAGCGCTACGACGGCGTGCCGGCGATGGAAATCCAGGGAGAAGGCCGTCCCGGCGTGAGCTCGGGCGCGGCGATGGAAGAGATCGAGCGCCTGGCGCGCGAGCTTCCGCCCGGCTTCAACGTCGAGTGGACCGCGCTGTCGTACCAGGAACGCCAGGCCGGCGACCAGACCACGATGCTGTACACCTTGTCGCTGCTGGTCGTGTTCCTGTGCCTGGCCGCGCTGTACGAGAGCTGGAGCGTGCCGACCGCGGTGCTGCTGGTGGCGCCGCTGGGCATCCTGGGCACGGTGCTGGCCAATACCCTGCTGGGCATGAACCGCGACGTCTACTTCCAGGTCGCGATGCTCACCACCGTGGGCCTGACCAGCAAGAACGCGATCCTGATCGTGGAATTCGCCAAGGAAAACGTGGAAAAGGGCATGGAGCTAGTGGAAGCGACGATGCACGCCGTGCGCGACCGCCTGCGTCCGATCATCATGACCTCGCTGGCCTTCGGCCTGGGCGTGCTGCCGCTGGCGCTGGCCTCGGGCGCAGGCGCCGGCGCGCAGCGTGCGATCGGCACCGGCGTGGTGGGCGGCATGCTGGTCGGCACCATGCTGGGCGTGTTCTTCATCCCGCTGTTCTATGTCGTGGTCCAGCGCCTGTTCAAGCGCAAGAAAGCGGTCGATCCCCAACCAGCCACCGGAGCCGTGCAACATGAGCAAGCTTAATCTCTCACCGATCATGCTGGCGCTGTCCCTGGCGCTGGGTGGCTGCGGCATGCTGCAGCCCGAGTTGCCGCAGGCGCAGGCGAACATCCCGTTCGCCTGGCCGGAGGCACCCACGGCCGCTGCGGATGCGGCGCCGGCCGACAGCATCGGCTGGCGCGACTTTTTCGCCGATCCCAGGCTGGTGCGGATCATCGCCACTGCCCTGGAAAACAACCGCGACCTGCGCGAAGCGGCGCTGAACGTGGAACGCACCCGCGCCCAGTACCAGCTGCAGCGCGCCGATCGCCTGCCGTCGGTGGGCATCAGCGTCAGCGGGCAGCGCTATGGCGGGTCGGCGGCGGCCACCGGCGCGACCCCGGACGTCTATACCGCCGGTGTCGGGATCTCGGCCTTCGAGCTGGACCTGTTCGGACGCGTGCGCAACCTGTCCGACGCCGCACTGCAGCAGTATTTCGCCCAGGAGGAAGCGCGCCGCGCCGTGCAGATCAGCCTGGTCGGCGAGATTGCCAGCGTCTACCTGACCCTGGCGGCAGACGTCGCGTCGCAGCGGGCGGCCCAGGCCACCCTCGAGGACCAGGTCGCGCTGTTCGAGTTGATCAAAAAACGCCAGGCGATCGGCGCGGTGTCCGGCCTCGACGTCGAACAGGCGCGCACCACGGTGGAGACGGCGCGCGCCGACGCTGCCCAGTTCGCGGGCCTGGTGGCCACCGGCCGCCATGCGCTGGCCTTGCTGGCCGGCGCGCCGGTCGAAGACACCTTGCTGCCGGACGGCTTCGACCTCGGCGTGTCGGGCCTCTCACCGTTGCCGGTCGGGCTGGCCTCGAACGTGCTGCTGCGCCGCCCCGATGTGCGCCAGGCCGAACACCTGCTGCGCGCGGCCAATGCCAATATCGGCGCCGCGCGCGCCGCCTTCTTCCCGTCGATCAGCCTGACCGGCCTGTACGGCTCGGCCAGCGGCGAGCTCGATGGCCTGTTCGAGTCGGGCACGCGCTTCTGGAGCTTCACCCCCACCGTGAACATCCCGATCTTCCAGGGCGGACGCCTGACGGCGCAGCTGGGGATGGCCACAGCGGATCGCGACATCGCGCTGGCGCGCTACGAGAAATCGATCCAGGCCGGTTTCCGCGATGTGGCGGACGCGCTGGCCCTGACCCGCACGCTGGACGCGCGCCGGGCGGCCAGCCAGGCGCTCCTGGATGCAGCCGAGCGCACCCACCGACTGTCGAAAGAGCGTTATGATCGTGGCCTCGACAGTTACCTGGTCCTGCTCGACGCCCAGCGCACCCTGTATTCGGCACAGCAGGGCCTGATCGCCGCCCAGCTGGCCGAGCAGGACAACCGGATCAGGCTGTATCGGGTACTGGGCGGCGGCTGGAACGAACGGATGGAAGGCAGTTAGCAATATGGAGCAGGAGAGCACGCGAATGCAGTCGACGCGGACGAGCGACCGGGCGCAGGCCCAAAAGGACCGGATCCTGAATGCGGCCGAAAAAGCTTTCATCGAGCATGGTTTCCATGCCGCCGGCATGGCGCTGATCGCGGCCGAGGCCGAGATGAGCCCGGGACTGATCTACCGCTACTACCCGGGCAAGCACGACATCATCCTGGCGATCATCGAGCGCCAGCTCGAAGAGAACCGGGCCGGCATTCGCGAGCTCTATCACAGCGGCTTGGACGTGCCGCAGGCGATGTACGAAACCTATACGCATTGGCGCAACGCCGACCCGCGCGAGATGAACGTGGCCCTGTTCGCCGAGACCAGCGCCGAGGCGACCCGCAGCGCCTCGCTGGCCGAGGCGGTCGCGCAGTCCGACCGCGCCGTGCGCGAAGACCTGGAACGCTGGCTGGCGACCCCGCGCTCGGAAGGCGGGGGCGGCGTGCCCGAAGACCAGGTGCGGGTGAACTCGCTGGCGCTGCTGTATTTCATGAACGGACTCGCGATCGCCGCGGTCCGCGATCCCGGCTTCGATCCGGACACCGTCAAGGCCACCATCTTCCACTTCATGAAGGGATTGTTTCCTTCGCTGGTGTGAGCTGGATGGGCGGCCTGGCGCCAAGATAGAGAGACATGGTTCGTAAAACAAAAGAAGAGGCGCTGGAGACGCGCCGCCGCATCCTGGAAGCGGCTATCGCCGTATTCGACAAGCGCAGCTGGAAGGACGTGACCCTGGAAGACGTGGCGAACGCCGCCGGCGTGACGCGCGGCGCCGTCTACTGGCATTTCGCCGGCAAGGAATGCCTGTTCGACGCGGTCTGCAAGGCCACGCCGCTGCCGGCCGAATTGATCGACGCCGGCATCGACGCCTGGTGCGGCGACGATCCGCTGGGCCACTTCCGCGAAGCCTGCCTGGCGGTGCTGGCCGAAGCGGCGTCGCACGACGGTGCGGCCGACGTTTTTTCAGCGCCGTCGAACCGCGAGGAATTGCTCGACCCGGCCGGCAGCCTGTTGCTGCGCCATCGGGCCTCGGTCGAGCGTTCGCGCCAGTCGCTGCAGCGGGTGCTGCGGGCGGCGATCGACAAGGGCCAGTTGCCCAAAACGCTGGACACCGAACTTGGCGCGCGCCTGTTGCACGGCATCGTGGCCGGGCTGCTCGGTGACTGGCTGCTCAATCCGGGCAGCTTCGATCTCGCCGCCGATGGCGAGCGCGCGCTCGACGCGGCGCTCGTCATGCTCCAGGCGCCGTCGCTGCACTAATCGAGCAAGTCCTGGCGCGGCCGCTCCCATTGCGGCACCGGCGCCGGGCACGGCCGGTCCGCCATGTCGGCGTAGGGCAGGGTCGAGAAATTATCGACCCCGGGCGCGCTGAAGCGGATATCGGTCGCCTTGCCGTCGATCAGCGAGGGCACGCGCGCGAAGCGCAGCCAGCCGTCGAAGTGGCAGTTATCCTGCTGCAGCGCGCGCAGCCCAGCCAGGCTGCGGTCTTCCTTGTATTTCCACGACAGCGTGCGCTGCACGGCGCCCGGCTCGCCGCCGAAGCGCGCCGGGCAGGCGGCGACGTCGCTCACGCCTGGCGCCAGGCTCAGTGCGCCGATGCGCACCGCATAGCTGCCGGCGCCGCCGTTGTCGGTGATGGTCGCGAACGACCAGCACAGGGGATTCGAGGGGAAGGCCGACAACGGCATGTCGAGGATGCGGCTGCCCGGCTCGAGCTGGGCGAGCGCCGACCGGATCTGCTCGCGCGCCAGGTGGCCGGCCACGCCCTGCACCGCGATGAAGCCGAGGCAGGCCACGATCGCGGTGACCAGGCCGGCCGACCCGCCACGGCGCGCCATCACGGCGACGACAGCCGCCACCATCAGCAGGCCAGCCAGCGAACCCCACTGCAGGAAGCCCATATAGGTAAACAGCACCGGCGCGGCCAGGATCAGGGCCGCGAACAGCCAGCGCAGCACCCGGTTCGGCGCCAGCAAGGCCAGCGCGACCCCGAGCGCGGTCCAGAACACCGGCTCGATGATGAACACCATGTCGCCGTACAGCCAGCGCGAGTCGAGCGGGTGGAAGGGGTGCACGCCATACACGTTCAGGAAGTCGAGCGACAGGTGCAGCACCATCCCGAGCGCGGCGGTGGCCAGCACCGCGCGGCGCGCCGTGCGGTCGTCGCGCATCAGGCTCCGCGCGCCCGGCCACAACAGCCACATCAGGCCGAGCAGCAGCGCGATCTGGGGCAGGGCATACAGCAGCGTGTGGGTATGGCCGCGATGGTGCAGCAGATAGCCGAGCGGCGGCGCCAGCAAGGGCGTGAGCACCAGGTCCAGGTCGGGGAAATTGCTGGCCAGCGCGCCGGTGGCGAGCAGGACGCGGCGGCGCGTGCGCGCTTTATGAGGATCGGGATGGGCCGGCAGGGCGCGGTCGGCGAGTTCGCCCAGCGCCAGGCCCACCAGGGAGTGAGTGAGATTGTCCATCCCACAAGTTTACCGTGAAAGCAAGACATTGAAGCAAATCAAGATTCTCTTGGTTACATAGCACGGTGGACCATCGCATTTTTGATGCAGGTCATATTTTTCGCATTTGCTCGTGGTTAGAATGCAAGAAACTTTATTTCTCAAAAGCAATAAGGAGCGAGCACAGTGCGCAATAACCAGCCAGTCACCGGAACCGAATACGTCATGCAGCCGGGACAGTCGATCGTCTCGAAGACCGATACCAAGGGCCGCATCACCTACGTCAACCCCAGCTTCGTCGACGTCAGCGGGTTCAGCGAAGGCGAACTGCTGGGCAAGGCCCACAATATGGTGCGCCACCCCGACATGCCGCCCGAAGCCTTTGCCGACTTGTGGGCGACCCTGCAGGCGGGCGAACCCTGGACCGGCCTGGTCAAGAATCGCCGCAAGAACGGCGACTTCTACTGGGTGGTGGCGAACGTGGTGCCGATCCAGGAGCGCGGCCGCGTGACCGGCTATATGTCGGTGCGCACCGCGCCCAGCCGCCAGCAGATCGAGCAGGCCGACCGGCTGTACCGCCAGATCCGCGCCGGCGGGGCCCGCGGCCTGGGCATCGTGCGCGGCCAGGTGGTGCGCACCGGCTGGCGCCGGCGCCTGAATCTCCTGGCCGCCCTGCGCGAGCTGCCGCTGCGCCAGCGCCTGGGCTGGATGATGGGGGGCCAGGCCCTGCTGTTGTCCGCGCTCGGGGCGGCCGCAGATGGCCCGGTCTGGCGCGTGCTCGCCGGCGCCGGCGTGCTGGCCTCGCTGGCGGTCTGGTATGAGCTCAACCGCAGTATCGCGCGGCCCCTGCAGGATGCCGTCTCGACCGTCCATGCGCTGGCCGGCGGCGACCTGGCGCGCCCCGTCCCGACGCCCGGCGGCGGGGAGATCGGCCGCCTGCAGCTGGCGCTGCGCCAGCTGAACATCAACCTGACGGCGATCATGGGCGACGTGCGCGACAACGTCAGCTCGATCGAACTCGCCACCCGCGCGATCGCCGCCGGCAATGCCGACCTGGCCAGCCGTACCGAAGCCCAGGCCGCCAGCCTGGAGCAGACCGCGAGCAGCCTGGGCAATATCGCGCGCGCCGCCGGCCGCAATACCGACAGCGCGGTGCAGGCCGACGGCATGGTGCTGGCCGCCACCACGGTGGCCGGCCAGGGCGGCCAGGCGGTCGAGCGGGTCGGCCAGACCATGGACCGGATCAGCGGCTCGGCGAATCGCATCGGCGACATCATCGGCCTGATCGACGGCATCGCTTTCCAGACCAATCTGCTGGCGCTGAATGCGGCGGTGGAGGCGGCCAGGGCCGGCGAGCAGGGACGCGGCTTCGCCGTCGTGGCCGGAGAGGTGCGCAGCCTGGCCCAGCGCACCGCCGGCGCCGCCAAGGAGATCAAGGGACTGATCGAGGTCTCCAGCGGCCACGTGGGAGAGGGCGCCGAACTGGTCGGCCAGGCCGGCCAGACCATGCGCGCGGTAGTCGACCAGGTGGCCGAGGCGGCCGCCATCATGAGCGCGATCACCGCCGCCAGCCGAGAACAGGCCCAGGACATCCTGGGCGTCAATGCCGCCATGAGCGAGCTGGACGCGATCACGCGCCAGAACGCCGCCCAGGTCGAGGAATCGGCCGTGTCCTCTAGCAGCGTGGCCGATGAAGCGGCGCGCCTGTCGCTGGCTTTGTCCGTGTTCAAGTTCAAGCACTGCGGCTAGCGCAACTCTTCCATATTTGATGCATGTCAAGGATTTGCGTGAAGCAGATCAATAAACTGACAGCTAATCGTGCCACTTTGCATTTCCGCAAAGTGGCCAGCAGCTGGAGTACCTCAGTCATGTTCGCAGAAGTGCAAGCGGCGCCCCCCGTGCCGGTCCCCGCGCAGTCCCCCATCGTGCTCCACCCGGTCGTCGAATTCGATGGCGACCTGCTGGCCCGGCTCGGCAAGTCCGGCCCCCGTTACACTTCCTACCCGACCGCCGATCGCTTCAGCCCCGAATTCGGCTACCGCGACTACCTGCACGCGGTGGCCAGCGTGCGCACCCGCGGCAAGCGTCCGCTGTCGCTGTACCTGCACATCCCGTTCTGCGAAAGCGTCTGCTACTACTGCGCCTGCAACAAGATCGTCACCAGGCGCCGCGACAAGGCAGCGACCTACCTGTCTTACCTGAAGCGCGAGGTCGAGATGCAGGGCTTGCTGTTCGCCGGGATGAACGAGGTCGAGCAGCTGCACTTCGGCGGCGGCACCCCCACTTACCTGTCGGACGAGCAGATGGGCGAGCTGATGAATCACCTGCGGCGCTGCTTCAGCTTCGCGCCAGACGAGCGCGGTGAATATTCGATCGAGGTCGACCCGCGCACCGTCTCGACCGAACGCGTGCACAGCCTGCGGCGCCAGGGTTTCAACCGGATCAGCCTGGGCGTACAGGATTTCGACCCGGACGTGCAGAAGGCGGTCAACCGGGTCCAGCCCGAGGCCGAGACGGTGGCGATCATCGACGCCGCGCGCGCCGCGGGTTTCCGTTCGGTGAGCATCGACCTGATCTACGGCCTGCCGAAGCAGACCCTGGCCAGCATGACGCAAACCCTGGACAAGGTGATCAAGGCCAGCCCGGACCGCATCTCGGTCTACCACTACGCCCACATGCCGCACCTGTTCAAGCCGCAGCGGCGCATCCTGCAAGAGGACATGCCGGACAGCGACACCAAGCTCAGGATGCTCCAGCTGTGCATCGAGCGCCTCGGCGCGGCCGGCTATGTGTACATCGGCATGGACCATTTCGCCAAGCCGGACGACGACCTGGCCGTGGCCCAGCGCCAGGGCCGCCTGCACCGCAACTTCCAGGGCTACTCGACCCATGCCGACGCCGACCTGGTGGCGTGCGGCGTGTCGAGCATCGGCGCGGTGGGCGCCACCTACAGCCAGAACGTCAAGACGCTCGACGAATACTACGACCTGATCGACCAGAACGAGTTGCCGGTACAGCGCGGCATTCGCCTGTCGATGGACGACGCGCTGCGGCGCGCGATCATCCAGAAGCTGATGTGCCAGTTCGAGCTGTCGATCCCGGCCATCGAGCAGGCTTTCCCAATCGCTTTCGACCAGCATTTCGCCACCGAACTGGCCGCGCTGCGCAGGATGCAGGACGACGGCCTGGTGCAGGTGGGGCCGGAGTGGCTGACCGTCACGATGAAGGGCCGCCTGTTGATCCGTAACGTGTGCATGGTGTTCGACCGCTACCTTGCCCGGCCGGGCGAGGGCCCGCGCCATTCACAAACCGTGTAAAAGGCCAGCCATGAGCGGCGTCAGCCTGTTTCCCGTGTTTCTGGTCGGCCTGGCCGGCAGCGTGCACTGCGCCGGCATGTGCGGCGGAATCGTCGGCGCGCTGTCGCTGCCGCGTCCGCGTGCGCCGGCCATGCGGGAGCCGGCTTTCCCGGTGCCGGTGCGCAGCAGCACCGCGAGTGCAGGCGCCTCGCTGACCTGGGTCGGGGCCTATAACGCAGGGCGCATCGCCAGCTACATGACGGCCGGCGCACTGGCCGGGGGATTGGCCGGCAACGCAGCCTCGCTGGCGTCAATGCCGGCCCTGCAGGTAGGCTTCTACTGGGCCGCGAACCTGATGCTGGTGGCGCTGGGGCTGTTCCTGATGGACGCCTGGCGCGGCCTGGCCCGCGTCGAGGGGGCCGGCCAGGCATTGTGGCGCCATCTCGCCCCGCTGCTGCGGAAGGTGAACGGCGCCAGGGCTGGCGGCGGGCGCATGTTCGCGCTCGGCGCCCTGTGGGGCTGGCTGCCGTGCGGGATGGTGTACAGCGTGCTGGTGACGGCCATGCTGAGCGGCTCGGCGCTGGGGGGCGCCGGCGTGATGCTGGCGTTCGGCCTGGGCACGCTGCCGATGCTCGCCGCGCTCGGCCTGGCGGGCGGCCGGCTGCGCGTCCTGATGGCGCGGCGGGCGGTGCGCCTGTGCTGCGGGCTGGCGATCCTGGCCTTCGGCATCCTCGGCCTGGCGCGCGCCGCCGGCGGGCTGCCGGCCGGCTGGATGCACGAGCTGTGCCTCGGGAGTCCGACATGAGCGCCGTCCTCAAGGAAGCGGTGCGCGACGCGGCCGGAGCGAGCGCGGCGCGCACGCAGCCCGCCGGGTGCTTCCACTGCGGCCTGCCGGTGCCGCACGACAGCGCCTGGCAAGCCACGATCGACGGCAAGGTGGAGCGCATGTGCTGTCCCGGCTGCGCGGCGGCGGCCCGGGCCATCGTCGACGGCGGCTTCGCCGACTATTATGCGACCCGCACCGCCTACGCCGCCCAGGCCGACCTCGAGGCCGCCAATGCGCCCGAGCTCGACCTGGTCGACGACGGTGATTTCGATGGCTCGGCCAGCTTCACGGTGGAGGGCATCCGCTGCGCCGCCTGCGTGTGGCTGATCGAGCGCCGCCTGCAGGATTTGCCCGGGGTGCTGGACGTCAGCCTGAACGTGGCTACCGAGCGCCTGTTCGTGCGCTGGGATCCGTCCGGCTGCCGCCCGAGCAGCATCCTGCGCACCCTTCGCGCGATCGGCTACACCGCCTATCCCTACGATGCGCGGCGCCACGGCGAGCAGCTCGAGCGCGCGCGCAAGAAGCTGTTCCGCCAGCTGTTCGTGGCCGGCCTGTCGATGATGCAGGTGATGATGTATGCGGTGCCGGTATACATGGCCGACGAGGGCACGATGGATGCAACGATGACGGCGCTGATGCACTGGGCCTCGTTCTTCCTGACCCTGCCGGCGGTGCTGTATTCGGCCCAGCCTTTCTTCAGCGGGGCCTGGCGCGACCTGCGGCGCGGCATGCCGGGCATGGACGTTCCGGTCGCGCTCGGGATCGGCGCCGCCTTCGCTGGCAGCCTGCAGGCGCTGATGTCCGGGCAGGGCGACGTGTACTTCGATTCGGTGACCATGTTCGTGTTCCTGCTGCTGGGCAGCCGCTACCTCGAACTGGGCGCGCGCCGCAAGGCGGCCGGCGCGCTCGAGCGCCTGCAGCAGGGCCTGCCGCCGTCGGCGCTGCGCCTGCGCGGCGATCCGCAGTTGCGTGACACTGAACTGGTGACGGCCAGCAGCCTGCGGGTGGGCGACCTGGTGCTGGTGCGCGCCGGCCAGGCGGCGCCGGCCGACGGCATGATCGTCGAAGGCGACACCGACGTGGACCTGGCGCTCCTGACCGGCGAGAGTCGTACGCAGCGCCGCGGCGTGGGCGACCTGGTGCCGGGCGGCGCGGTCAATGCGGCCGACGCCATCGTATTGCGCGTCACCTCGACCGCCAACGACAGCTTGCTTTCGATGCTGGTGCGGCTGGTCGAACGCGCGGGGCAGGGTAAACCAGCGCTGGCCTTGTGGGCCGACCGGGTGGCGGCCTGGTTCGTGCTCGGCTTGCTGGTGCTGACCGTGCTGGCTTATTTCGCCTGGCTGCAGGTGGACCCGACCCGGGCCTGGCAGGTGGCGATCGCGGTGCTGGTGGTGTCGTGCCCGTGCGCGCTGTCGCTAGCCACGCCGACCGCGCTGGCCGCCGCTACTGACCGGCTGCTCCGGCGCGGCGTGCTGTCGGTGCAGCCGCACACGCTGGAAACCTTCGACCGCGCCACCCACGTGGTGTTCGACAAGACCGGCACGCTCACCCATGGCCGCCCGGTGCTGCGCCAGACGCTGTCGGTGGGCAGCCTGGCCGGCTTCGACTGCCTGCGCATCGCCGCCGCGCTGGAGGCCGACAATCCGCATCCGCTGGCGCTGGGGATCCGCGAAGCGATCATTGCACAGCCCGGCGAAGCCGCGCGCGCCGAACGCACGCAGTTCACGGTCGGGCAGGGCGTCGAGGGCTGGGTCGATGGACGTTACTACCGCCTGGGCAGCGCCGCCTGGGTCGCCGGCGTGGCCGGCGGCGTGGCGCGCGCCGCGGCGCCGGTGGGCACCACCTCGGTCTGGCTCGGCAACAGCGAAGGCTGGCTGGCGCGCTTCGACCTGGCCGACGGCCTGCGGGCCGACGCCGCCGACGTGGTGCGCCGTATCCGCGCCAGCGGCAAGACCGTGATCCTGCTCAGCGGCGACGAGCAGCATGCGGCGCAGGCCGTGGCGGCCCGCCTGGGCATCTCGACCGCCATCGGCGGCAAGCTGCCGCAGGAAAAGCTGGCCTATGTGCGGCGCCTGCAGCAGGACGGGGCGATCGTGGCGATGGTCGGCGACGGCATCAACGATGCGGCGGTGCTGCGCGGGGCCGACGTCTCGTTCGCGATGGGCCGCGGGGCCGAACTGGCGCAGCTGCATGCCGACGGCGTGCTGATGGGCGACAGCCTGGCGCCGCTGGCCGACACGCTGGACACGGCGCGCCGCACCCTGGCGGTGATCCGCCAGAACCTGACCTGGGCCACGGTCTACAACGTGGCGGCGATTCCGGCAGCGGCGACGGGTTTGTTGAATCCCTGGCTGGCGGGGATCGGCATGGCGGCCAGTTCGGCGGTGGTCGTGCTCAATGCGCTGCGCTTGCGAAAGGACTAGACGATGGAAGCCTTGTATTTGCTGGTGCCGCTCAGCGTGGTGGTGGTGGGCGTGGCCTTGTGGGTATTCTTTGGAGCGGCCGAGAGCGGGCAGTTCGACGATCTGGAGGGGCCGGCGTATCGTGTCTTGCAGGATGACGATCGCGGCGGATGATGCGTGCCGATCGCGGTGCGAGCCGGCGTTGAACGCGTGGACGGCGTAGCCGCCCACCCTACAGCATCAACGCTGGTAACTCACATGGACGGACCGCGCCCGGTATGGGTTTCCTTCTCGATGCGGTCCTGGCATTCGATGCAGGAGCGCACCGTCGGCGTGGCCAGCAGGCGTGCATCGGGGATCTCGCGGCCGCACGACTCGCAGATGCCGGCGCCGCCAGCCTCGAGCTTGCCGAGGGCGACGTCGATCTCGTGCAGCGTGTTGGCATCGTGTTCGGCCAGGTGGACTTCGTCGTGGCCGATCATCTCGGCGGTATTGCGGTCGTCGCCTTGCGCTTCATGCGCGAGCGGGCCGATCGGCGGCGTGTCGCCCTCGTCGGCCGTGGTGCGCGCGCGGACGGCGCCGAGCAGGTCTTCACGCGCCGCGTTCAGGCGCTTGGACATTTCTTCGTGAACGGATTGGGAAAGAGGCGGCATAGCGATTCCTTATTGGTTGGTGAGGAAAAGCCCCCCGGACTATGGCGGGCCGTCTAGTTTTGGACCTGATTCATCTCAAAACGATGCCCGTGGAATCGTGGAAGAAAGCGTCGCAGCTCTGAGCACAACAAGGCTACAACAGACGTTCCCCATACTCTATCCATCAAGGAACATTTTGATACACATCAAGGATTTTTGAGGTTCGTAAACGCACACTCCTGACTGTCACTCAATCGTGTCATTTCAGGAGAGCATCTTGGACAGCAGTCTAAACTATAACTACAAGATCGTGCGCCAGTTTGCCATTGCGACCGTGGTCTGGGGCGTGATCGGCATGGCGGCAGGGGTGTTCATCGCGGCCCAGCTGGCCTGGCCCGCGCTTAACTTCGATATCCCATGGCTCAGCTACGGACGCTTGCGTCCGCTGCACACCAACGCGGTGATTTTCGCCTTCGGCATTTGCGGCCTGTTCGCTACTTCGTACTACGTGGTGCAGCGCACCTGCCAGGTCCGCCTGTTCTCGGACAAGCTGGCCTCGTTCACCTTCTGGGGCTGGCAGGCGGTGCTGCTGTGCGCCGCGGTCACGCTGCCGATGGGCTTCACGCGCGGCAAGGAGTACGCCGAACTCGAATGGCCGATCTCGATCCTGATCGCCATCGTCTGGGTCGCCTACGCCGTGGTGTTCTTCGGCACCATCGTCAAGCGCAAGGTCAAGCACATCTACGTCGCCAACTGGTTCTTCGGGGCCTTCATCCTGGCGGTGGCCATCCTGCACATCGTGAACGGCATGACCTCGCCGGCCTCGCTGATGAAATCGTATTCGGTCTATTCGGGCGTGCAGGACGCCATGATCCAGTGGTGGTACGGCCATAACGCGGTCGGCTTCATCCTCACCGCCGGCTACCTGGGCATGGTCTATTACTTCATTCCGAAGCAGGCCGAGCGCCCGGTGTACTCGTACCGCCTGTCGATCGTGCACTTCTGGGCCCTGATCTTCACCTATATGTGGGCCGGTCCGCACCACCTGCACTACACCGCGCTGCCCGACTGGACGCAATCGCTGGGCATGGTGTTCTCGATCATCCTGCTGGCGCCGTCGTGGGGCGGCATGATCAACGGGATCATGACCCTGTCGGGCGCCTGGCACAAGCTGCGCTCCGACCCGCTGCTGAAATTCATGATCGTCTCGCTGTCGTTCTACGGCATGGCCACCTTCGAGGGCCCGATGATGTCGATCAAGACCATCAACGCGCTGTCGCACTACACCGACTGGACCGTCGCCCACGTCCACGCCGGCGCCCTGGGCTGGGTCGGCTTCATCACGATGGGTTCGATCTACTACATCATCCCACGCGTCGCTGGCAAGAAGCAGATGCATAGCGTCTCAATGGTTGAAACCCATTTTTGGGTGGCGACCATCGGCGTCGTCCTTTACATCGCCTCGATGTGGATCGCCGGCGTGATGCAGGGCCTGATGTGGCGCGCGGTGAATGCTGACGGCACCCTGACCTATACCTTCGCCGAGAGCGTCAAGGCCACCTGGCCCTATTACGTGATCCGCGTCACCGGCGGCGCGCTGTACCTGTGCGGCATGGTGCTGATGGCCTGGAATACCTGGATGACGATGCGCGGCACGAAGAGCGTCGACGTCCCGATCCCGGTCGGGCCGAAGAATCCGCGCGGCATGAACGAAGCCGAGCACGTCGTCCCAGCCTAAAGAAACCAGGAGTTTGCAATGAAATTCACCCATGAGTGGATCGAAAAGAATGTGTGGCTGCTGATCGGCCTCGTCCTGCTGGTCATCTCCTTCGGCGGCCTGGTCGAGATCGTGCCGCTGTTCTTCCAGAAGTCGACCACCGAACCGGTCGCCGGCCTGAAACCGTATTCGCCGCTGCGCCTGGCCGGCCGCGACGTCTACATCCGCGAGGGCTGCTACGGCTGCCACTCGCAGATGATCCGGCCGTTCCGCGCCGAGACCGAGCGCTATGGCCACTACTCGGTGGCCGGCGAGTCGGTCTACGAGCACCCGTTCCAGTGGGGCTCCAAGCGCACCGGCCCCGACCTGGCGCGCGTGGGCGGCCGCTACAGCGACGAATGGCACCGCACCCACCTCGACAATCCGCGCGACGTGGTGCCCGAGTCGAATATGCCGGCCTACCCATGGCTGGCCACGACCAAGCTGGTCCCGGGCGAGATCATGCCGAAGATGCGCGCGCTGCAGCGCGTCGGCGTGCCCTATACCGACGCGGAGATCGCGGAAGCACCGAAAGACCTGGTCGACAAGACCGAGCAGGACGCGCTGGTCGCCTACCTGCAGGGGCTGGGCACCCAGATCAAGACAAGGAATTGAGATGGCACTCCAACAAATATTCGACGACGCCAGCAGCGTCATGACCGTCATCAGCTTCGCGACCTTCATGGGCATCGTGGGCTGGACTTACCTGCTGCACAAGGGCAGCGACTTCGACGCGGCGGCTTATCTGCCGTTCGCCGACGACACCAACGAAGGTGGGGAGCATTGACATGGCCGACTTCTTCAACGATTTCTGGCACTACTACGTTGCGGTGATCACGATCCTGTCGATCGCCGGCTGCGCCATCCTGCTGTGGTCGCAGTCCAAGTTCAAGGTCAGGCTCGATGCCGACGGCAAGCCGCAGCAGACCACCGGCCACGTGTGGGACGAAGACCTCACGGAGCTGAACACGCCGATGCCGCGCTGGTGGATCATCCTGTTCTGGCTGTCGATCCTGTTCGCCGCCGCCTACCTGGTGATGTATCCGGGCCTGGGCGCCTGGCGCGGCACCCTGGGCTGGAACCAGGTGGGCGAGTACCAGGCCGAGCTGAAGCAGGCGAGAGCCGAATACGGACCGCTGTTCGAGCAGTACAAGAAGCTCGACCTGAAAGCGGTGGCCGCCGATCCGCAGGCCCACGCGATCGGCGAGCGCCTGTTCCTGACCTACTGCTCGCAATGCCACGGCTCGGATGCGCGCGGCAGCAAGGGCTTCCCGAACCTGGCGGACAACGACTGGCTGCATGGCGGCGAGCCGGACGTCATCAAGACCACGATCATGAATGGTCGCACCGGCATGATGCCGCCGATGGGCGCGGCGCTGGGCTCGGACAAGGACGTCGAGAGCGTGGCCCACTACGTGCGTTCGCTGTCGGGCCTGTCGGCCGATCCGATCAAGGTCGCCTTCGGCAAGCCGAAGTTCGCCACCTGCGTGGCCTGCCACGGCGCCGAAGGCAAGGGCAACACGATGCTGGGCGCGCCGAACCTGGCCGACAAGACCTGGCTGTATGGCGGCAGCGTGGAGACCGTGATGGAGACGATCCGCAAGGGCCGCACCAACACCATGCCGGCCTTCGGCGACTTCCTCGGCGAAGAGAAAGTCCACGTGCTGGCGGCCTATGTATGGAGCCTGTCCAATCCGACCGCCCCCGCCAACGCGACGAAAGCGACGGCAGCAAAATGAACGACCCCGCTGGAGCGCCGCGCGAAGCGATCGTCCGCATGTACGCCGCGCGGGAAGACATCTTCCCGCGCGAGATCAAGGGCCGCTATGCGACGCTGCGCTGGGCCTGCGTCTGGTTGACGCAGATCCTGTTCTACGGCCTGCCATGGCTGAACATGAACGGCCGCCAGGCCGTCCTGTTCGACCTGGCAAGCCGCAAGTTCTACCTGTTCGGCATGGTGTTCTGGCCGCAGGACTTCATTTACCTGGCGGCGTTGCTGATCGTGTGCGCCTATGGCCTGTTCCTGGTGACGGCGGTGGCGGGCCGCGTGTGGTGCGGCTTCGCCTGCCCGCAGACGGTCTATACCGAGATCTTCCTCTGGATCGAACGCAAGATCGAAGGCTCGCGCAGCAGCCAGATGCGGCTCGCGCGCCAGCCATGGAATGCGGAGAAGGTCGCCAAGCGCGGCGTCAAGCACCTGGCGTGGGGCGCGGTCGCGCTGTGGACCGGCTTTACCTTCGTCGGCTACTTCGCCCCGATCCGCTCGCTGGGCGGCGAGATCGCGGCCTTTGGCCTGGGGCCGTGGGAAACCTTCTGGATCCTGTTCTACGCCTTCGCCACCTACGGCAACGCCGGCTGGCTGCGCGAGCAGGTCTGCAAGTATATGTGCCCGTATGCGCGCTTCCAGAGCGCGATGTTCGACAAGGACACCCTGATCGTCACCTACGACGTCGCGCGCGGCGAACCGCGCAACGGCCGTCGCAAGGGCGAGGCCCAGGCGCTCGCCGGCAAGAGCGGCGACTGCATCGACTGCAGCCTGTGCGTGCAGGTGTGCCCGACCGGGATCGACATCCGCAAGGGTCTGCAATACGAGTGCATCGGCTGCGCCGCCTGCGTCGACGCCTGCAATATCGTGATGGACAAGGTGCAGAGACCGCGCGGCCTGATCCGCTATGCGACCGAGAACGGCCTGGCGCAGAAGCTCGGTGCGCACGAGATCCGGCGCCGCATGCTGCGTCCGCGCGTGCTGGTCTACAGCGCGGTGCTGGCGATGCTGGTGACGGCGATGGGCACCTCGCTGGGGCTGCGCAACCCGCTCAAGCTGGACGTGATCCGCGACCGTGGCTCGATGGGGCGCGAAGTCGACGATGGCCGCATCGAGAACGTGTACCGGCTGCAGGTGATGAACACGAGCGAGGCGTCGCAGACGCTGCAGGTGAGCGTGAGCGGCATTCCCTCGGCCGTGGTGGTGGACGACGGGGCCATCGCAATGGACGGCGCCACCACGCGCGCGGTGCCGGTGCGGGTGCGCATCGACCAGGGCGCCGGCAAGCCGGGGTCGAACAAGATCGATTTCACGGTGCGCTCGCTGAGCGATCCGGACCTGAGCGTGAGCGAGGGCGCGGCCTTTATTGTACCTAAATGAGCGTTCCGAAGTGAGCAGGCTGATATGAGCAAGGAGAAGGATATGCAATCGACCAATCCCAACTATTCCGGGGGCACCGCGGCGCCGTGGTACAAGCACCGCTGGCCGTGGTTCCTGATGATCGGCCCGGTGGCCGTGATGATCGGCACCGGCGTCTCGGCCTGGCTCGGCGCGCAGCAGCCCGATGCGATGGTGGTGGCCGACTACTACAAGCAGGGCAAGGCCATCAACCAGGACCTGCGGCGCGACCGCGTCGCCACCGAGCTGGCGCTGACCTTCGAGGCCAGCCACGATGCGAAGGCGGGACGCCTGAACGGCCGCCTGGCCAGCGGCGGCCAGCCGGTGGTGGCGCCATTCCACATCCGGCTGGCGCATCCGACCCTGCCGGAGCGCGACCTGGAGCTGGAGGCGCTGCCAGACGCCCAGGGCCGCTTCTCGGCCGCGCTGCCGATCCTCGAGCCGACCCACTGGCAGGTGGTGGTGGAGGGCGCGGCGCGCGACTGGCGGCTGGCGCGCAGCTGGAGTCCGGCGAAGCAGGGGCTGCTCGTGATCGAGGCCGACGCTAGCCCAGACGCGCGATGAGGCGCACGTAGATCAGCTCCGCGACCAGCTCCACCAGCGTCTGCGTCACGATGATCGCCGGCAGCAGCGGCACCGCGTCCGGGACGGCCAGCGCCAGCGGCAGCACCACCAGCGAATTGCGGGTGGCGCCGCTGAAGGCGACTGCGCGCCCTGCGGGCGGCGCCAGGCGGAACAGGCGCGCCACCAGCCAGCCGGCGGGCGGGGCCAGCAGCGCAAAGACGATATAGACCGGCGCCACCCGCAGCGCCGCATCGAGCGCCTGGCCGAGCTGCGGCAGCACCGACGCCACCACGATGAACAGCACCAGCACCGTTGCCGGCACCGGCAGCAGGCCAAGGATTGTCGAAGCGCGTGCGCCGGCCTGATTGCGTGCGGCCCAGAGCTGCAGCGCGACCGCCAACAGCAGCGGCACGGCGATCAGCCACACGAAAGCGTCGATGAAGGGACCCGGCTGGACCAGGCCGGCCGCGCTGTCGCCGAGAAGGATGCGCAGGTAGAGCGGCAGCATCAGCATCTGCGCGACCAGCAGGACGGGCGTCGCCGCCAGCAGCAGGCGCGCATCGGCGCGGCCGAGGTGAGAAAACGTCACCACGTAGTCGATGCAGGGTGCCAGCAGCACCAGCAAGACGCCTATCCGAATCAGCGGATCGTCCGGCACGAAGGGCAGCAGGCCGGCGACCAGCAGCGGAATCACGGCGAAGTTGGTCACCAGGAGCGCGCCCAGGAAGCGCGTGTGGGTAAACGCGCGTCCCAGTTCGGCCAGCGGCACCTGCAGGAAGGTCACGAACAGCATGAAGGCGAGGGCGGGGTTGACCGCGGACTCCAGCGCCGTGGTCCCCGGCAGCGCCAGCGCCGCCAGCGCGGCCAGCGCCACTGTCGCGAAATAGATCCCGACCTGATTGTTTTCCAGCTTGTCCCTGATGTGCTGCATGCGGTGTCGTCGCTTTCGTCGTGGAGGATGGCAAGCCTGTGCAGACCCGCCAGGCGGGCATTATACGGAGCGCGGACCTGCACCGGGGTGGTCGTGAGGTAAGATGCGGTCCAATGCGATTCAGCGGGAGAGGAAGTGCGGTACCGGAACTTGTTGTTGTACTGGCTGGCGATCGGCGTGCTCGGGATGCTCGCGTTTCGCGTGCCCCTGGCCGGCTTCGCGCTGGGTATCGGCGCGCTGCTGTACTTCGTCTATGCGATTCCCTACTGGCTGCTGTTCGTGGTGTTCTTCCACCAGCGTCCGTACAGCCGCATGGTGTTCGGCATGACGCGCCGCACCTTCGCCATCAGGCTGGCGATCGGCGCCGCGGTGGTGTGCGTCGGCAGCCTGCTGGTGGGGTGGAAGGTGCTGGCTTGCCTTGGCGCGGCGGTGCTGTATTACTGCGGCGAGATCGAACTCAAGGACCGGATGATCGCCGCGGCCGAATGACACGTCATTGGCGACACAAGGGCGAGGCCTGGGACGCCCATTCGGCCGCCTCGCGCACCGTGTCGGCATGGGGGGCGCCGGTCGTGGCGGGCACTTGCGGCGGGATGCCGCCGCGGATCGGCGCCGCGTCGCCGAGGGCGTAGCGCGACGTCGTCAGCAGCAGCACCGAGCCGTCCGGCAGCGCGTGGCTCCTGTTCGCGGTGGTCGAGCCCTGCGAGGTGTGGCCGAAAGTCCGTACCCGCTCGCCTTCGCCCAGCAGGGCCACGAGCAGCATCTCGCCGGCGCTCGAGGTCTTGCCGTCGACGACGACAGCGAGCGGCTGGCCTGAAAAGCGCACGAGCGGATTGCGGGCGTCGCCGCCGAAATACGCCTGCATGCCCGGCAGCTGCTGGGGGTCGAACAGGCGTCCTCGCACGCCGTCGCGCCTGACGAGGACCGCGCGGTTGGCCTGGCTCAGCAGGGGATGCATGGTCATCAGGATGGGCCAGGCATTGCCGCCGTATTGCACACCGAGGTCGACCACCAGCGCGCAGCTGCGGGCCGCGTCCGGCAGGGCCGCGTAGTCGGCGGCGAAGCGCTGCACGAACAGCGGCCCCTCGGTCTTGAGGTCGCCGTAGGATTGGGGCGGCGTCCAGTGCAGGACCTGGCCATGCGCCGTCGGGACCAGCGCGAACGAGGACATGCGCGCCGCGGTGCGCGCCACCGAAAAGTCCTGCCTGAACTGCCGATCCACGACGGGCGGGAAGATCATGGTGTGGCCGTCCGCATCGAGCGTTTGCAGCATCGCCGTGACGTGCCGGAACAGCGCTTGACGGTCGACCCGTTCGCCCGTGCCGTCGAGCGCGGCCAGGAGGCGGGCCCTGGCGGCCGCGTACTCGTCCTGGCTGCGCGGATACAGGCCGTCGGCTTCCACCAGCTCGATCGTCTTTTGCACGACGGCGCGCGCGGTTGCAGCAGGGATGGGATCGGCCATGCCGGGCGCCTCCGCCCGCGCCGGCGGCGCCAGCAGCAGCACGATGACTACCATGCCATTTCCAACTACGCGATATCTACGCATCCCACGCCGCTCCATCATATGGTCGAGCCGATAGCGTAGCTGCGGATCGTCATGCAGTGAGAGTAATTGTTGACCAGTTGTAACCGCCTTGGGCTTGTGTCGTACGTACGCAGTCCAACAACATCCGCACCGTTGAACTCGTTGTTGAACTGTTACTTACATGTTAGATTCCTTGGCGGCAATTGCTACCCGCCGCAGATAATCAACCACAAGGAAGACACCCAAGATGCCATCGACCCGCCAGCGCAGCCTGCGCGCCACCATCGCCGCCCTGTTCATTCCCGCCATGCTCGCCGGCGCGTCGCTGCCAGCCGTGGCTGCGCCAACTGCCACCCAGGCCGCCGCCGTCGCCCCGTACAAGGCCTTCGACGCCTGGAGCGACAAGTTTGCCGAGGATTGGGTGCGCCTGAGCCCGCAGCTGGCGACTTCGACCCAGTACTTCAGCGGCGCCGAGCAGGCCAGGCTGGACCGCGAACTGACCCCGCTGACCGCGGCGCACCGCAAGAAGTCGGTCGCGATGGCGCGCGAAGGGCTCAAGCGCCTCGACGGCTTCAAGTCGCAACCGCTGAACGAGATCCAGAAGATTTCGGCGGCGGTGATGCGCTGGTCGCTGCAGAACGTGATCGCCAACGAGCCGTTCGAGGACCACGCCTTCGTGTTCTCGCAGTTCAGCGGCCCGCAGATCAGCCTGGTCAACTTCATGACCAACACCCACCCGATGCGCAATGCCGCCGACGTGGACAGCTACCTGGCCCGTCTGGACCAGGTGGCGGTCCGCCTCGACGAAGCGCTGGTGCGCGCCAAGGGCGCAGCAAGCAAGCAGATGATCCCGCCGCGCTTCATCCTCGAGCGCGCCCAGTTCCAGGTCGATCACTTCCTCAAGCCGGCCGCTGCCGAGAACGTGCTGGTGACCACGCTGGCCCAGCGCACCGCCGAGATCAAGGATCTGTCGCCGGAGGCGCGTACGGCCGCCATCGCGCGCGCGACCGGCATCGTCGAACAGAAGATCCGTCCTTCCTACACCCGCGTGCAGGCCTTCATGGCCGAGATCCATCCGAAGACCGGTGACGTGGCCGGCATCTCGCGCCTGCCGAACGGCGCCGCCGCCTACAAGCGCGCGATCGAGAACTTCACCAGTACCCAGCTCACTGCCGACGAAATCCACACCATCGGCCTGCGCGAAGTGGCGCGCATCGAAGCCGAGATGGACAAGCACCTGCGCTCGCTCGGCCTCGCCGAAGGCAATATCGAAACCCGCATGAAGCAGCTCGACGCGCGCTTCCAGCCGAAGGGCGAGGGCGATCCGCGCCCGGCCATCATCGCCAGCTACAACGAGATGGTGCGCGACGCCGAACGCCGCAGTGCTTCGCTGTTCAATCTCAAGCCGCGCGCGCCGGTCGACGTGCGGCGCGTGCCGCCGCTGACCGAGCCGTCGGCCGCCGCCCACTACACTCTGCCGGCGCCGGATGGCAGCCGTCCGGGCATCTTCTGGGTGCCGCTGCGCGGCCCGACCTTCGACATGATCCGCATGCGCAGCCTGGCCTACCATGAAGCCGTGCCGGGCCACCACTTCCAGCTCGCCATCCAGCAGGAGATGAGCGACCTGCCGAAGTTCCGCAGCCAGCGCATCTTCAGCGGCGGCAGCGCGCACTCGGAAGGCTGGGCGCTGTACACCGAGCGCCTGGCGGTGGAGCAGGGCTGGTACAAGGACGACGTCCCGGGCCTCTTGGGCGCCCTGGGCTCGGAGCTGTTCCGCGCCCGCCGCCTGGTGGTCGACACCGGCCTGCACACCAAGGGCTGGACTCGCCAGCAGGCGATCGACTACGGCATCGGCGCCCAGGAAACCGAGCGCTACGTCGTGTGGCCGGGCCAGGCCAATGCCTACATGATCGGCATGCTGCGCATCCTGGAATTGCGCGAGAAAGCACAGAAGGAACTGGGCGACAAGTACTCGCTGCCGGCCTTCCACGACCTGGTGCTGGGCGCCGGCTCGGTGCCGCTCGACGTGCTGGGCGAGCTGGTCGACAACTGGATCGCGCAGCAGAAGAAGTCCTGATGTCGGCAGGCATGCGGCGAGGCGCCGCATGCCGCACGGTCGGACAACGTCCCCGCCATGAGCGGGGACGTTTGCTTTCTGCTACTGGCAAAAGGCCGATGCGAATCCTGCCAGGAGTGTGGCGCGAACGCGAATGATAATGATTATCGTTTACATGTATTGACGTTCTCGGTAGAATCATTGTTTTACTTGCAGCGTTTCAACACGCACCACTTACCTGAGAGAGACCGCCTCGCCATGAAAGCAATAAAAAGCCGCAAGCACCCCATCACCCGCAGCCAGCTCGCCGGCACCGCACTGGCCGCGGCCCTGCTGCCGCTTGGCGCGCACGCCGCCGATGATGCCACCGCAGCCACCGCTGCCACTGCAGCGCCTGCCTCGGTCGCCCCACAATCCACCGTCGAAGTCGTCGGCAACTACGAAAACCCGTTCCGCGCCGAGAATGCCTCGTCGCCCAAGTACACCGAGCGCCTGGTCGACACCGCCCAGACGATCCAGGTGATCAAGAAGGAGCTGTTCGAGCAGCAGGGCGCCCTGACGCTGACCGAGGCGCTGCGCAATACCCCCGGCGTCGGCGCCTTCTTCCTGGGCGAGAACGGCAACACGAATACCGGTGACGCGATCTTCATGCGCGGCTTCGATACCTCCAGCAGTATCTACGTCGACGGCGTGCGCGACATCGGCTCGATCTCGCGCGACGTGTTCAACCTGGAGCAGATCGACGTGCTGAAAGGCCCGGCCGGCACCGACAATGGCCGCAGCGCTCCCACCGGCTCGGTCAACCTGGTGACCAAGAAGGCGAATCTCACCGACCTGGTGACCGCCGCGGTCACTGGCGGCAGCGGCGACCAGAAACGCATCACGCTTGATGCCAACAAGGTGCTGGACGAGCAGCGCGGCATCGCCGTGCGCCTGAACGTGCTGGCCCAGGACTCGGGCAGCGCGGCGCGCGACGTGGTCGAGAACAAGCGCTGGGCAGTGGCGCCGAGCATCGGCTTCGGCCTGAATGGCCCGACCCGCGTGCACCTGGACTACCTGCACGTCGACCAGAACAACATCCCCGACGGCGGCGTATTCGTGATCGGCCTGCCCGGCTACACCAGCCCCGATCGCGCCCGCCCCTGGATTGCCGACGCCCCCAAGGTCGATCCCAAGAACTTCTACGGCTCGGTCGACGACTACGACGACGTCAAGGCCGACATGGCCACCGTGCGCATCGAGCACGACTTCTCGCCGACCATGAAGCTGCAGAACACGAGCCGCTACGGCAAGACCAGCCAGGACTACCTGCTGACCGCCTTCCTCACCAGCGCCGCCAACCTGGCGACGCCGGTGCAGGCCGACCCGGGCACCTGGACCCTGGCGCGCAGCATCCGCACCGGCAAGGACCAGGAAAACAAGATCCTAACCAACGTCACGACCCTGACCAGCCAGTTCAACACCGGCGCCGTGTCGCACACGCTGGTGACGGGCCTGGAAATCACCAGCGAACGCCAGACCACCTGGGGCTTGACGGGCCTCGGCACGCTGCCGGCCGCGAACATCTACAACCCCGATCCGAACCAGGCGCCGACCACGCCGGTCAACGTGCGCCGCACCGGCGCCTACAACGAGGGCGAGGTCGACACCCAGAGCGTGTACGTGTTCGACACCGTCAAGGTCGGCGAACGCTGGATCTTCAATGGCGGCGTGCGACTCGACCACTTCCGCGGCGACTATTCGGTGGTGGCGCTGACCAATAACGTGCTGACCCCGACCCGCTTCAAGGTCGGCGAAAACCTCGTCAACGGCAAGCTGTCGGCGCTGTACAAGCCCACCGCCAACAGCAGCGTATACGCGATGGTGGCCAGCTCCAAGCAGCCGCCGGGCGGCAACTTCACCGTGTCGGGCAACGCCAACAGCGCCCAGAACCCGATCTACGATCCGCAAAAGACGGTCACCACCGAAGTCGGCGGCAAGCTCGACCTGCTGAAATCCAAGCTGTCGCTGTCGGCCGCGTTGTTCCGCACCGAGGTCGAGAACGAGGTCGAGCAGGATCCGGTCGACCTGCAGTACTACCAGACCGGCGAGAAGCGGGTGCAGGGCGTGGAGCTGGGCGCGACCGGCGAGCTGGCGCCGCACTGGCTGCTCAGCGCCGGCTACCTGTACATGGACACCAGCGTCGAGCGCGGCCGCAACGTCACCGCCGCCGGCGAGAACAGCCTGACCTATACGCCGAAGCAGTCGTTCACCGCCTGGACCTCGTACGACCTGCCATGGGGCCTGCGCATCGGCGGCGGCGCGCGTTTTTCCGACAAGCTGGCGCGCGGCACCGACGGCGCGATCGGCACCCCGGCCTACACCGAGTCGTACTGGGTGTTCGACGCCATGATCGGCTACAAGGTCAGCAAGAACGTCGACCTGCGCCTGAACGTGTACAACATCGGCGACGAGAAGTACGTCTCGGCCATCAACAAGAGCGGTTATCGCTATACGCCGGGCACGCCGCGCTCGGCCAGCCTGACGGCGAACGTGCGCTTCTGATCGGGTAGCGCGCCATGGAGCGGGCCAGCGGTTCAGGTCAACGGTGCGTCAGCGCCGGCCCGCTTCTGCTATGTTGAGTCCACCTTCATGGGGGACGACATGGAACGATTCCTGATCATCTATCGCGGCGCATCGGAACCCGGCGAGCGCCAGGACGACGCATGGCGCGCCTGGTTCGACACGCTCGGCGCGGCGCTGCTCGATCCGGGCAGCCTGACGCAGGACAGCGTCGAGATCCCGAGCCGCCTGATCGGCCCCAAGCTGTCCAGCAGTTCGCTGTCGGGCTACTCGGTGATCGAGGCGGCGGACTTCAACGCCGTCGTGCGCATGGTGCAGGATTGTCCGATCTTCGACGAGCGCGGCTCAGTCGAGATCGCGCGTCTCGGTCCGGGATTCCACGCCAGCGCCGCCTGAAGACGGGCGGCGCCTGCGGTATACTCGGCGCCCATGCGCATACAGCTTTTCTCCGACCTGCATCTCGAACGCTATCCCGGCTTCCAGCCGCACATCCTGCCGGACACCGACGTCGTGGTGCTGGCCGGCGACATCGGCTCCTACCAGGCCGGCTCGCGCCTGGAAACCCAGGACTTCGGACTCGAGCGCTTCTCTCCCGCATTGCCGGCGCTGGCCGGCAAGCGGGTGCTGTTCATTCCCGGCAACCACGAATTCGATTCGCTCGACCACGACGCCACCCATGCACGGCTGCGCGCCACCTGCGAGCGGCTCGGCATCGTCTGGCTCGATCGCGAGATCGTCGTCATCGATCACGTGCGCTTCATCGGCACCACCTTGTGGAGCGACTTCGATGCCCTGGCGTTGCGCGAAGCCGACCTCACCAGGCAGATGCAGCAGCGTAACAAGGCGTTCCGCGCGGCGAACTACTACCTGAGCAAGAACACGACGCTGAAGGATGGCGAGCAGGTGCTGGCCGAGGGCATCCGCGCCATGTCGCTCGATTGCCAGGCCTGGCTGCGCGCGGCGCTGGCCACGCCCTTCGACGGCAAGACGGCGGTGGTCACCCATTTCGCCCCCAGCCTGATGAGCGCCGATCCGCGCTACGGCCTCACGCCCGGCACGGCGGGCTTCTGCAATGCGCTCGACGGCCTGTTCAAGCACGCGCAGCTGTGGATGCACGGCCATCTGCACTGCCTGAACGACTACGTGGTCGAGGGCCGCGACGGCGCCCATTCCTGGTCGTGCAGGGTGGTGGCCAACCCGCTCGGCTACCTGAGCAAGGGCGAGCAGGAGGGTTTCCGTCCCGAGCTGGTGATCGAGCTGTAGGCAGTTCTATTGCGTCGCCTCCTCGGCTGACGAGAAAGAGCCCATCAAGGCCTCGAATCCATCGTCCGCCTCGGGCGGACGTTCCTGTTCCGCATACTCGGCATACACCCAGTCGCCGCCGGCGCGCGCCACGCCTTCCGGCGGCAGCGGCTCGTGCTGCGGCGTCTTCGCCAGCGCGACGCGCATGAAATCAACCCACATCGGCAGCGCCAGGGTCGAGCCGAATTCGCGGCCGCCGAGCGAGCGTGGCTCGTCATAACCCATCCAGGCCACCGCCGCCACGTTTCCGCCATAGCCGGCGAACCAGCCGTCGACCGCATTGCTGGTGGTGCCGGTCTTGCCGGCCAGGTCGTACCGTTGCAGCTGGCGCGAGGCCGCCGCCGCGGTGCCGACGCGGGTGACGTCACGCAGCATGCTGTCGACGATGAAGGCGTTGCGCTCATCCAGCACCCGGTCAGTTTCCTGCCTCGGCCGCGGCGCCACCTGCTCGTGCAGCACCTTGCCGTCGCCATCCTGGATGCGCGCGATCAGCCACGGTTCCACCCGGTAGCCGCCGTTGGCCAGCACCGCGTAGGCGCCGGCCATCTGCAGCGGCGTGACGGCGCCCGTGCCCAGGCCGAGCGTCAGGTTGCGCGGCTGGCGGGCGGCGTCGAAGCCGAAGCGCGCCAGGTGCTCGCGGGCGTAGTCGACGTCCAGCGCGCGCAGCATGCGCACGGTCGGCACATTGCGCGAGCGCGACAGCGCGTGGCGCACCGTGACCGGGCCTTCGAACACATTGTCGTCGTTGCGCGGCGACCAGTTGGCATAGGCCTTCTCGGCGCTGAAGTCGAGCGGCTCGTCGAGGATTTGCGTGCCGGGGAAGAAACCGCGCTCCAGGCCGGCGGAGTAGACGAAGGGCTTGATGCTCGATCCCGGCTGGCGCCAGGCCTGGGTCACGTGGTTGAACTTGTGGACCGAATAATCGAAGCCGCCGACCAGTGCGCGGTAGGCGCCGGTGCCGGTGTCGAGCGCCACGAAGGCGGCGGCCACCTCGGGCAGCTGGGCGATCGACGGGGCGCCGTCGGCGGCCTTTCCCAGCCGGATGACAGCGCCGGGCGCCAGCTTCGATGCGGGCTTGGCCTTGCTTGAGAGGGCGCCGGCGGCGAAGCCGAGCCCCGGGCCGGTGATTTCGACGGCGTCGCCACTGGCGAGCAGGGCGCGCACCCGCTTGGGCGATGCGGCGACGACCACCGCCGGGACCAAGCCGTCCACGGCAGGGCGCTTCTGCAGGGCCGCCCCGATGGCATCCTCCCGTTCTGCGGCGCCGGCCGGCAGCGCGATGCGCGCCTCCGGGCCACGGTAGCCGTGGCGGCGGTCGTAGGCTAGTACGTTGCGGCGCACCGATTCGTAGGCCGCATCCTGCTCGGCGGCCACGATGGTGGTGGTGACCGTGATGCCGCGCTCATAGGCCGCCTGGCCGAAGCGGGCGTGGACCGCCTGGCGCGCGATCTCGGCGACCCAGGCCGCGCGCGGATTCAGGGTGGCGCCATAGCTGCGCACCTGCAGGCGTTCGGCCAGGGCGCGGCGGTACTGGGCTTCGGTGATGATCGCCAGTTCGCGCATGCGCCTGAGCACCACCTGCTGGCGCTTGCGGGCCGCCTGTGGATTCGATACCGGATTGCTGCTGGAAGGGTTTTGCGGCAGGCCGGCCAGCATCGCGATCTCGGCCAGGCTCAGGTCTGGCAGCGCTTTGCCGAAATAGGTGCGCGCCGCGCTGGCGAAGCCGTAGGCGCGCTGGCCGAGATAGATCTGGTTCAGGTAGACCTCGAGAATCTGGTCCTTGGACAGCGCCTTTTCGATCTTCCAGGCGAGGGCAACCTCGGTCAGCTTGCGCGGCAGCGTCTTGTCGCGCGACAGGAAGAAGTTGCGCGCGACCTGCATGGTGATGGTGGACGCGCCCTGGCTGCCGAAGTCGCCGATATTGGCCTTGGCCGCGCCAAGCGCGCGGATCCAGTCGACCCCACCATGTTCGTAGAAGCGGGTGTCCTCGATCGCCAGCACGGCCGACTTGAGCAGCGCCGGCACCTTGGCCACCGGGACGAACTCGCGCCGCTCGGCGCCGAATTCGCCGATCAGGACCTTGTCGGCGGTGTACACGCGCAGTGGGATCTTGGGACGGTAGTCGGTGACGGCCTTGATGTCGGGGACGTCGGGCAGGATCGAGGCGCCTGCCATCTGTGGGGCGGTCGCGAGCAGCAGGGCGCAGAGCGGGATGACGAGGGAGCGACGTGGTTTCATGGCGGTTTTCGTGGACGGTTGGTCGAACGCGGCCGATCTTACTGTCGCGCTGCGGCCGGGTCATGCGAAAAGCCCGAGGTAGCGCGACATGCCCCGGCGCGGCGCGGCTGGCGCTACCTTGAACCCGCTTCACCACATACCGGGGGGCGTAAAATAGTCGGTTCGACCTTTGCACACCATCTCTCTCCTTGTTCATCCGACCGTATGACTTTTTCGCCGAACCTCAAGCGCCTGCGACGTCAGGCAGCTCTCCTGACGCTGGCTTGCGGCGCCCAATTCGCTCACGCCGATGACGGCGATGCCATCAATCCCGACCGCCCCAACGTCGCCAACTCCAGCCAGGTGGTCGGTCACGGCCGCGTTCAGCTCGAGATTGGCGTCGACTGGGATCGCCAGCGCAACGACGACCTGCATGTGCGCACCTTGAGCACGCCGGCGCTGCTGCGTATCGGCCTGGGCGACACGACGGAACTGCGCGTCGAGACCGACGGCCGCAGCATCGAGCACGACCGCGATCCGGCTACCCGCGCGCGCACCACGACTGCGGGCTGGAACGCCACGTCGATCGGAGTCAAATGGCATTTTGCCGATGGGGAGGGCGCACACCCCGCCATGGGGCTGATCGGCACGATGGCGCTGCCAAGCGGTAGCTCGGGGCTGCGGGTCAAGGGTGTCCTGCCGCAGCTGGTGCTGGCGGCCGAATGGGAGCTGCCGAAAGGCTGGTCGTTGGCCGTGACGCCGGGCGCCGGGGCCGACGTGGACGATGACGGTGCGCGCTACCACTACGGTATCCTGGCGGCCTCTCTGGGCAAGAAATTCACTGAACGCCTTCAGGGATTCCTTGAAGTGGCGGCGCCGCAGATCGCGTCCGCATCGCACGGCGGCGATCGGATGCAGGCAGATGCCGGCGTGAGCTGGCGACTGAACAGAAACTGCCAGGTCGATGCGATGGTGGTGCGTGGGCTGAATGGAAATACGCCCGATCTGGGCCTGGCGTTCGGGCTGTCCGTGCGACGCTGAGGTTGCCGCAATTCGATCGGCCGACGCCACGCCAACACAATCAGTGCGCGCCCCGATGCGCCGAGGCGCACGAGATCACGCCCGCCACCAGCAGCACCAGCGCCGCTGTCTCGAACCCGCTCGGCCAGCGCGCTTCCCACAAAAATCCATACAAGGCCGCGAAGATGGTCTCGAACACGATCATCTGGCCCATCAGGCTCAGGGGCAGCGCGCGGCTGGCGTGGTTCCACAGGGCGTTGCCGACCACCGAGCACAGGATGGCGACCGCGCCTACCAGCGCGCCGAACTGCAGCCAGGCCGGCAGGGTATGCTGGCCCGGCGCCATCACGAAGGCCGGCACCGCCATCGCCAGCGCCATCAGCCCAGTCACCACGCCCACCAGCAGGTTCCATTCATGCGACGAAATCCCCTCGATGCGCGCCAGCCAGCGGCTGTTGTGCACCGCGAAGACTGTCCACGACACCAGCGCGCCGAAGGCGCAGGCCAGGCCTTCCAGCGAGCCGGGCCCGGACGCCGACAGCGACTCCCAGCCGATGCAGGCGAGACCGGCGCCGCTCAGCAGCAGCGAAGGCAGCAGACGGCGCAGTGGCACAGCGTGACGGTCGCGCGAACCCACGAGGGTGACCGCGATCGGCAGCAGCCCGATCACGATCGAGGCCATGGCCACGCCGCCCAGCTGAACCGCGTTGGCGAGGAACAGGTAATAGACGATGTTGCCGGTGAGGCTGAGCCCGACCAGGGTGCGCCAGGCCGGCCAGCCGAGATGGCGGCGCAGCCGTCCCCAGCTCGGGGCGATCAGGATGGCGGCAATCAGGCCGTAAGCCAGGTAACGTCCGGCCGAGAGCTGGATCGGCAGGAATCCGGGCGCCAGTTCCGGAGCCAGGAAGACCAGGCCCCAGAGCGCGCCGGCGGCAATGCCTGCGCCGATGCCGAGCAGGGTGGAGCGGGACAGTCCGCCCGCGCCAGTAGCGGTGTACATGATGAATCTCCTTTGAGTGGAGATTCTCGGACCCGGACGTGGCCCCGGTCTTGGCCGGGACTACTGCGGTTTTGGCGGGTTCTCCTGAGCTGCGCGCCGATGGGCGGCGGGCGTGGTATCGAACACGCGTCGCATCGCCCGCGTCAGGCTGGCCTGGTCCGAAAAGCCGCAGGCAAGGGCGATGTCGGCCACGCTGCGCGCGCTATGGGTCAGCAGGCCGCGCGCGCAATCGAGGCGGCAGCGCAGCAGCCAGGCATGCGGCGTACTGTCCAGCTCTTCGCGGAACAGCGCGTGCAGGCGGCTGACGCTCAGGTTGGCGGCGCGCGCCATCGATTCGGTGCTCCAGGCCAGGCCGGGCGCGGCCTCGATGCGCGCCAGCAGGGCGGCCAGACGCGAGGTGGCGCGCGGGGCGTCCAGGCTCAGGGTATCGAGCAGCAGCGGCACCCAGCCCTGCACCAGCGAGCGGGCCGGCGCGGACCCGTGGGCCATGAGCCCCATGAACTCGACCAGCTTGCGCGCGGCGGGGGCGAGGGTAACGAAGGGCCGCTCCAGCAGGCGCTGCCAGGGGCCATCGTCGAAGACGGCGGCGTCGACGTCGACGATCAGGGAGCCGTTTGCGCCGGGGCTCGATTGCGCGTGCCAGGCGCCGGGCGCGACCAGCGCGCCGTGGAGAGGATCGAGCCGGCCACGCCGTTCTTCGATGTCGAGCACGACTTCGCCGTGCACCGGCAGCACCAGCTGGGCGAAGTCATGGCGGTCGCCCCAGTGCACGCGGTCGTAGCTGCGCAGGTGCAGGTCGGGCGTCATGGCTGTCAGGCCATCGGGCTGCACGCGTCGGTGCCGGCCGCCAGTGCCTTCAGCTTGACCGGATCGAGCAGCGTCACTTCGCGCTTGTCGACATCGAGCCAACCCTGCTTCTTGAAGCGCGACAGCAGGCGGCTGATGCTTTCGATCGTCAGGCCCAGGTAGTTGCCGATGTCTTCGCGCGACATGCGCAGCTGGAAGCGGTTGGCCGAATAGCCACGCGTGGCATAGCGCGCCGACAGGTTGACCAGGAAAACGGCGAAGCGCTGCTCGGCGCGCATATTCCCGAGCAGGAGCATGACGTTCTGCTCGCGCGTGATTTCCTGGCTCATGATGCGGTGGAAGTGGCGCAGCAGGGTCGGCACTTCGCCGAACAGGTCTTCCAGGCGCGCGAACGGGATCTCGCACACCTCCGAGTCTTCCAGCGCCACCGCGTCGCAATGGTGGGTGCCGCTGATTGCATCCATGCCCAGCAGCTCGCCGGCCATCTGGAAACCGGTGATCTGGGCTTCGCCCGCCGCATTCACCTGGTAGGTCTTGAAGTGGCCGAAGCGCACCGCATACAGGTTGCGGAACGGCTCGCCCACGCCATACAGGCGCTCGTCGCGCTCCAGGCGGCGACGGCGGCCGATGATCTTGTCCAGGCGGTCGATCTCGGCGTCTTCCAGGCCCATCGGCAGGCACAGCTGGTGCATGCTGCACTGGGCGCAGGACTTGAGTGCGTGGATATTGAGAGGCGGCTCGGCTTGCCGGGACAGGGGCTGGCTCATGAGGGATGGTCGCTTGGGTTCAGTACACCGGGAATTATAGACCTCTTGCCTGCTGATGCCGAACGGCAAAGCCGAAATTTGCACCAAAATGGGAACTTTTGTTGCACACGCGCGGCATTTGTTCAAAAACTACTCAACAATGATAAAAATGATATTGCCAATCGTGTGAGCCGGTCGCCGTGTTTAACTAGGGGCCACCGACAAGGGGGGAATGCATGTTTGGTTTCACGGCACTGGAACTGGCGCGCATCCAGTTCGCCTTCACGATTTCGTTCCACATCATCTTCCCCGCGATCACGATCGGCATGGCCAGCTACCTGGCCGTGCTCGAGGCGTGCTGGCTCAAGACCGGGCGCCAGGTCTACGTCGACCTGTACCACTTCTGGCTCAAGATCTTCGCCGTCGCCTTCGGCATGGGGGTGGTGTCGGGCATCGTGATGGCCTACCAGATCGGCACCAACTGGAGCTACCTGTCCGAGTTCGCCGGCAGTGTCATGGGGCCGCTGCTCACCTACGAGGTGCTGACCGCCTTCTTCCTGGAAGCGGGCTTCCTGGGCGTGATGCTGTTCGGCTGGAACCGGGTCGGACCGCAGCTGCACTTCCTCGCCACCTGCATGGTAGCCATCGGCACCCTGATCTCGTCGACCTGGATCCTGGGCGCCAACAGCTGGATGCAGACGCCGCAGGGCTATGCCATCGAGGGCGGGCGCATGATCCCGGTCGACTGGCTGGCCATCGTCTTCAATCCCTCCTTTCCCTACCGCCTCGTGCACATGGTGGTGGCGGCCTACCTGGCCACGGCGCTGATCGTCGGCGCCTCCGCGGCCTGGCACCTGCTGCGCGGACGCGACAATAAAAACGTGCGCAAGATGCTGTCGATGGCGATGTGGATGATCCTGCTGGTGGCGCCGATCCAGGCGGTGATCGGCGACTTCCATGGCCTCAATACGCTCGAGCACCAGCCGGCCAAGCTGGCGGCGATGGAGGGGCATTGGGAGAACACGCCGGGCGAGGCGGTGCCGCTGATCCTGTTCGGCATTCCCGACATGGAGCGCGAAGAGACCCGCTACGCGGTCGGGATTCCCTACCTGGGCAGTATCATCCTCACGCATACGCTGAGCGGCCAGTTCCCGGGACTGAAGGAGTTCCCGCGCGAAGACCGGCCCAATTCCCTGATCGTGTTCTGGAGTTTTCGCGTCATGGTCGGCCTGGGCCTGTTGATGATCGCCCTCGGGGCCTGGAGCCTCTGGCTCAGGCGGGGAGGACGGATCTACGGCAAGCGCCTGTTCCTGCGCTTCGCCTTGCTGATGGGGCCGGCCGGGCTGATCGCCATCCTGGCCGGCTGGATCACGACCGAGGTCGGCCGCCAGCCGTGGGTGATCTACGGCGTGCTGCGCACCGCCGATGCGGTTTCGCCGCACAGCATCACCACGATGGCCGTGACGCTGGCGATGTTCGTCGTGGCCTACGTGTTCGTGTTCGGCGCCGGCACCGTCTACCTGCTGCGCCTGATTAACAAGGGGCCGCAGCACTTCGCCCTCAACAAGCCACCCGAAGGCGGGCCGGGCGAAGGGCGCACGCCGATGCGGCCGCTGTCGGCGGCCAACGTCGACAACGACGACAGCATCGAGGGCAATATCGACGACAATCCCGACCACGGCGCTGAGCGCGACGGCGGCAAACCACCGACGCGGAGCTGACACCATGGGCATCGACACATCCGTCATCTGGATCCTGATTATCTTTTTCGCCGTCTTCATGTACGTGCTGCTGGACGGCTTCGACCTGGGCATCGGCATGCTGTTCCCGTTCACGCCCAGGAAGCGCGACCGCGACACGATGATGAATTCGGTCGCGCCGGTCTGGGACGGCAACGAGACCTGGCTGGTGCTGGGCGGGGAGGGGCTGCTGGCGGCCTTCCCGGTGGCCTACGCGATCATCCTCTCGGGGCTCTACCTGCCGCTGATCTTCATGCTTATCGGCCTGGTGTTTCGCGGCGTGGCCTTCGAGTTCCGCTTCAAGGCCAAGGAGCACGAGCGCCACCTGTGGGACAAGGCCTTCATCGGCGGCTCGGTGGCGGCGGCCTTCTTCCAGGGCGTGACCCTGGGCGGCTTTTTGGACGGCATCACGGTATCTGGCCGCAGCTTCGCCGGCGGGCCGCTCGACTGGGTCGCGCCGTTCCCGCTGCTGGCCGGCCTCGGCGTGATGATCGCCTACACCCTGCTGGGCGCCACCTGGCTGGTGATGAAGACCGAGGGCGAACTGCAGGCGCGCATGATCCAGGTCGCGCGGCCCTTCGCCTGGCTGCTGCTGGGCGCCATCGTCGCGGTCAGCATCTGGACCCCGTTGCGCTTCGCGGCGGTGGCCGAGCGCTGGTTCACCTTCCCCAACATCGTCTTCCTGGCCCCGGTGCCGATCCTGGTCGTACTGTGCATGGCGCTGCTGCTGCGTTCACTGTCGCGCCAGCCGTTCCGCCAGCCCTTCGTGCTGGCGCTGGCATTGATCTTCCTCGGCTACAGCGGCATGGCGATCAGCATGTGGCCGCATGTGGTGCCGCCCGCGATCACGATCTGGGAAGCCGCCTCGCCGCCGCAAAGCCAGGGCTTCGCCCTGGTCGGAACGCTGTTCATCCTGCCCATCATCCTGATGTACACGGGATGGTCGTACTGGGTATTCCGGGGCAAGGTCAAGCACGATGCGGGGTATCACTGATGGCCGCGCGCCGCGAATGGCTGCGCCGGCTGGGGTGGATGGCGTTGTTGTGGCTGGGCGGCGTCGTCACGCTGTCGCTCGTCGCATTTCTCATAAGAATTGTGATGCACGCCGCCGGAATGCGCTAGGCGCAACTGTGCGCGCTCAATGTGAATCGGCGTCTACACTGGCGATACAAATTGAACAACTGGAGTGAGCCACAGTGTCATCAACAAGTGTGATCACGCCCGACCGCGCGGTATCGGACATCCCGATCGCGGGTGCCGGCATGCCGACCAGTGGCGAAGACCAGGCCAGGGCGGACCTGTATGCCTTGCTCTCCCGCCTGTTGCTGGCCGCGCCCGACGCGGCCCTGCTCGATGCGCTCGCGTCCGGCGACCCCATTCTGGCCGAGGGCGGTGACCCGGCGCTTGAACGCGCCTGGGACCAATTGACCGTGGCGTCCGGCGTCATGGATGCCCAGGTCGTCCACGATGAGTTCGGCGCGCTGTTCGTCAGCATCGGCACGCCGCCGGTCGACCCGTATGGCTCTCGTTACCTGGCCGGCTACATGAACGACACGCCGCTGGCGCAGCTGCGCGCAGACCTGGCCCAGCTCGGCCTGGCGCGCATCCGGGGCAGGGGAGAATTCGAGGACCACCTCGGCGCGCTGTGCGAGACCATGCGCGTGCTGGTCGCCGGCGCACCCGGCATCCGGCGCCAGCCACTGGCGATGCAGCGGCAGTTCTTCGACGCCCACATCGGCAGTTGGTGCATGCGCGCGCTGGACGACATCGCCAATGCCGAGGGCGCCAACTATTACCGCCTGGTCGCGCGCTTCGCGCAGGCATTCCTGGCAATCGAGGCGGAAAGCTTTGGAGTAGGAGAGGAAACCGATGAGCAAGCATGATCCACAAGCCCATGACCGGCCCGACCCGGCGCGCCGCGGCTTCCTGAAAGCCGCCCCGCTGGGCGCGCTGGCGGTGGCCGCTGCCGCCGCCCCGGCAACCGCGGCGCCACAGGCCGCCCCGGCCGCGCCAGACCCCAAGGTCAAGCGCGGCTACCACGAGACGGACCATATCCGCCGCTATTACGAGACCGCCGCCTACTGGTAGGCAAGCAGAGGAATCGATATGTCACTGGTCAAGTCCACGCGCGACAGCGCGTTGAAACGGCGCCGCTTCCTGGTCGGGGCCGGCGTTGCCGCCGGCGCCGGCGCCCTGGCGCGCCACCTGCCGCTGAACGTGATCGAACCGGCCCAGGCCGACCCGGTACCGGATACCCCGGTGCCGACCGTGGTCAAGCGCACCGTGTGCAGTCACTGCTCGGTCGGTTGCTCGGTCGATGCCGTCGTCGCCAACGGCGTCTGGGTGCGGCAAGAGGCCGCCTTCGATTCGCCGATCAATATGGGCGCCCACTGCGCCAAGGGCGCCTCGGTGCGCGAGCACGCCTTCGGCGAGCATCGGCTGCGCTATCCGATGAAGCTGGTCAATGGCAAATACCAGCGCATCTCCTGGGACCAGGCGATCGACGAGATCGGCGACAAGCTCCTGCAACTGCGCAAGGAAGCCGGGCCCGATGCGCTGATGGTGATCGGCAGCTCCAAGCACAACAACGAGCAGGCCTACATGCTGCGCAAATGGGTGTCGTTCTTCGGCACCAACAACTGCGACCACCAGGCCCGCATCTGTCACTCGACCACCGTTGCCGGCGTGGCCCAGACCTTCGGCTACGGGGCGATGACCAACTCGTTCAATGACCTGCACTACAGCAAGGCGGTGCTGTTCATCGGCTCCAATCCAGCCGAGGCGCACCCGATCTCGATGCTGCACTTCCTGCACGCCAAGGAGCTGGGCGCCAAGATGATCGTCATCGATCCGCGCTTTACCCGCACGGCACGCTTTGCCGACCACTATGTGCGCGTGCGGCCCGGCACCGATATCCCGCTGGTGTGGGGCATCCTGTGGCACATCTTCAATAACGGCTGGGAAGACAAGAAGTTCATCGAAGAGCGCACCTGGGGCATGGAAGACGTGCGCGCCGAAGTCATGAAATGGACGCCCGACAAGGTGTCGGACGTCACCGGCGTGCCGGAATCGGCCGTGCGCATGGCGGCCGAGATGCTGGCCACCAACCGTCCCTCGTCCGTGGTCTGGTGCATGGGCATCACCCAGCACCACGTCGGCACCGCCAATGTGCGCGCGCTGTCGATCCTGCAGCTGGCGCTGGGCAATATCGGCATTCCCGGCGGCGGCGCCAACATCTACCGCGGTCACGACAATGTGCAGGGCGCCACCGACGTCGGCCCCAACGGCGATTCGCTGCCGGGCTATTACGGCCTGGCCGAGGGCGCCTGGAAGCACTTCGCCGCGGTCTGGGGCGTCGACTATGAGTGGATCAAGTCGCGCTTCGGCTCCAAGGAGCTGATGGAAAAGCCCGGCATCACGGTCTCGCGCTGGTTCGACGCGGTCAATGAAGAAAACCAGTTCATCGACCAGCCGAGCAATCTGCGCGCCGTGTTCTACTGGGGCCACGCGCCTAACAGCCAGACCCGCCTGCCGGACATGAAGGCGGCGATGCAGAAGCTCGACATGATGGTGGTGATCGACCCCTATCCGAGCATGACGGCGGCGATGCATGGCCGTACCGACGGCGTCTACCTGCTGCCGGCCGCTTCGCAGTTCGAGACCCAGGGCTCGTGCACGGCCTCCAACCGCTCGATCCAGTGGCGCGAGCGGGTGATCCAGCCGCTGTTCGAATGCAAGACCGATCACGAGATCATGTACCTGTTCGCGCGCAAGCTCGGCTTCGCCGACGAGCTGGTGAAGAACATCAAGGTGGTGCACAACGAGCCGGTGGTCGAGGACATCCTGCGCGAAATCAACCGCTCGTGCTGGACCATCGGCTACACGGGCTGTTCGCCCGAGCGGCTCAAGCTGCACATGGAAAACAAGCACACGTTCAACCCGACGACCCTGCGCGCCGATTCCGGTCCGTGCAAGGGCGATTACTACGGCTTGCCGTGGCCGTGCTGGGGCACGCCGGAAATGAAGCATCCGGGCACGCCGATCCTGTACGACCTGAGCAAGAGCGTGGCCGAGGGTGGATTACCGTTCCGCGCCAACTGGGGTGTCGAGCATAACGGATCGAGCCTGCTGGCGGCCGACGGATCGACCAACAAGCACAGCGAGCTGGACTTGGGCTACCCCGAATTTGACCACGTGTTCCTGAAAAAACTGGGCTGGTGGGCCGAACTGACCGCGGCCGAGCAAGCCATGGCCGAGGGCAAGAACTGGAAGACCGACCTGTCGGGCGGCATCATCCGGGTCGTCATCGCCCACGGTTGCGCGCCGTTCGGCAATGCCAGGGCGCGCTGCAACGTCTGGAACTTCCCCGATCCGGTGCCGGTCCACCGCGAGCCGCTGGCCACGCCGCGGCGCGACCTGGTGGCCCAGTACCCGACCTATGACGACAAGGCCAATCACTGGCGCCTGCCGACCCTGTACAAATCGGTGCAGGCGGTCGACTACTCGAAGGATTTCCCACTGATCATGACCTCCGGCCGCCTGGTCGAGTACGAGGGGGGCGGCGAGGAAACCCGGTCCAATCCCTGGCTGGCCGAGCTGCAGCAAAACATGTTCGTCGAGATCAACCCGCGCGACGCGGTCCAGATCGGCGCCAAGCTGGGCGAGTACGTGTGGCTCGAGACCCCGACCGGCGCGCGCATGAAGATGATGGCCATGGTCACCGAGCGGGTGCCGGTGGGGCTGGTGTGGGCGCCGTTCCACTTCGGCGGCTGGTGGATGGGCGAAGATTTGGAACAACACTATCCCGAACATGGGGCGCCGATCGTGCGCGGCGAGGCCATCAATACTGGCTGGACCTATGGCTATGACGCCGTGACCATGATGCAGGAAACCAAGGTGTCGCTGTGCCGCGTGGTGCGCGCCTGAGCTGACGGAGGAGACCGACATGCCAGCAAGAATGAAATTTATCTGCGACACGGAGCGCTGCATCGACTGCAACGGCTGCGTGACCGCCTGCAAGAACGAGCACGAACTGGCCTGGGGCATCAACCGGCGCCGGGTGGTGACGATCAACGACGGTATCCCGGGCGAGCGCTCGGTGTCGGTCGCCTGCATGCATTGCACCGACGCGCCGTGCCTGGCCGTGTGCCCGACCAACTGCATCTATCACACCGAGGATGGCATCGTCCTGCACAGCAAGGACCAGTGCATCGGCTGCGGCTACTGTTATTACGCTTGCCCGTTCGGCGCGCCGCAGTTCCCCGAGACGGGCCTGTTCAACCACCGCGGCAAGATGGACAAGTGCACCTTCTGCGCCGGCGGCCCGGAACCGGATACCTCGGAGGCAGAGTTCAAGAAATACGGCCGCAACCGCATCGCCGAAGGCAAGCTCCCGGCCTGCGCCGAGCAGTGCGGCACCAAGGCGCTGCTCGGCGGGGACGCCAACATCATCGCCGACATCTATCGCCAGCGGGTCGAGACGCGCGGCTACGGCCCGCAGCTGTGGGGCTGGAAGATCGCCTACGGCAAACCCAAGCGCGGCGGCGAGTACAAGGCCGAGGGCGACTCGCCGCGCGTCAACCAGGACTTGCGCGATTCGCAGAACCATGCGGGGAGGTTCCCGACATGAAGCTCATGAGGATCTGCGCGCTCATTCTGCCTGCGGTGCTGCTGGCCGGCTGCCTCGAAGTGGACCAGCATCCGCCATGGCTCAAGGGCGAGTACGCCGGCAAGAAGGACGATCGCCATTACCAGCGCCGCTTCCACAACGACCGCATGGCCTGGTGGGCCACGGTCGAGAACCGCAACGGCAAGCAGAACGAATACAACCGGGCCAACCCCTGAGGAGGCGATATGCGAGCGAATATCAAGGCGCTCCGCGCCATGCTGCTCCTGGTGGCGGCCCTGGGCTTGTCGACCAGCTGGGCCGGCGTCAAGAACCAGAACGCCACGCCGGCCTATGCCGAGGAGCAAACCATGCTGCAGATCGAGGCCGACTCGGTGGTGCCCGATCCCGGCATGACCAGCTCGGCATCGGGCCGGGTGCACATGGACCGCCACTACCTGGGCCAGTACGGGACCAAGGAGGGCAACGTCATCGTCCAGCGCGGCGGCAATACCTGGCGCCACCTGCGCAACGGGCCGCTGGCGACGATCGCCGGCTTCATCCTGCTGGCCGTGCCGCTGGCGATTTTCGTGTTTTACCGGACCATCGGCCCGGCCAGGCAGGTGGCGGAGGCAGGCCGCAAGATGCAGCGCTTCAACCGCTGGGAGCGCCAGGTGCACTGGGCCACCGCCTTCAGCTTTATCGCCCTCGGCGTCACCGGCATCATCATCATGTACGGCAAGAAGATCATGCTGCCGTGGATGGGGCACGACCTGTTTTCCTGGGTGGCGATCATTTCGAAATACCTGCACAACTTCGTCGGGCCGCTGTTCATCCTGTGCTCAATCCTGATGTTTTTTACTTTCCTCAAGCGTAATTTCTACAACCGCGCCGACTGGCAATGGGTCAAGCAGGGCGGGGGCATCGTCAGTCACAAGCACGTCCCGGCCGGCTTCTTCAATGCCGGCGAGAAGACCTGGTTCTGGGGCGGCGTGGCGCTGCTGGGCCTGATCATGTCGGTCACCGGCCTGGTGCTCGATTTCGCCGTCGGCCAGACCCGCTACGTGATGCAGGTGGCGAACGTGCTGCACGTGGGGGCCGCGGCGCTGTACATGGCGGCCGCGATGGGCCACGCCTACATCGGCACCTGGGGCACTCCCGGCGCCTACGAGGCGATGCGCTACGGCACGGTGGACGAGAACTGGGCCAAGGCCCACCACCAGCTGTGGTACGAACAGATGAAGACCGGCGTCCCGCCCGGCATGGACAAGGACGGCAAGATGGTGCCTGGCCAGGGCGGCCGGCCGCAACCCGGTCCCGCGCATTGAGGAATGATGATGAGACGACGCAATGCATCGATCCTGGGCGCGGTGGCGCTGCTCGCGTGCACGCTGGCCGGCTGCGACCGCGGCCAGTCGCCCGCCGCCAACGGCGTAATCCAGACCAAATACCCGGGACAGGTCTCGGCCGGTGGCATGACCAGCGGCCAGATCATGGCGCGCACGGCGCGGCCGGAAACCGACGCCACCTATGCCGGCGGCACGCCGGGCACCGCCGGCGGTTCGGGCGGCAACACCAGCGGCGCCGAGACCGGCGGCGAGACCCGGGAAACCGGCCAGGGACCGTCGAGCGGCGTCACCCAGCCGTCCAGCGCCGGACGTGAAGGCAGCAATCTGCCGTCGGGCGAGAATCGCCCCACCGCGCCGGCGCCGGGAACTACCGAAGCCCCGGCGGCCAACAATGCCGCACCGCAGGGGCAGTCAGGAGGAACACGATGACGATCACGCGATTGCGCGCCTTGCCGGCACTGGCGCTAGGCCTGGGCTTGAGCCTGGCCGGCGCATCCTGGGCGGCGCTGCCGCCGCCATCGCCGGCGCAAGCCCAGGCCGCGGCGGCGAAGAAGGCCGAGGCCGACGCCAAGGCGGCCAAGGATAAGGAAGCACTGAACGCGTCGATGGACCGGGTCAGCGCCCAATGGCGCCAGCGCGCCGCGCAGGAAGGTTGGACCATCAAGCCGCCGCCGCCCGTGAGCGGGCCGATGGGTGTCGCCGCATCCGATCCGACTCCGGCCAGCGCCGGCGTGCCGGCGCCTGCGCCTGCCGGCGGCGCCCCGGGCACCTCGGGCGCCGCGCCCACCACGGCAGCCGCGCCGCTCGGGGCGCGTGCGCTGCACGCGGCCAATGTGCCGGTCAAGAGCGAGAAGCTGGGCACGGCGCGGCCGAGTGAGGACGTCAAGCAGGGGCCTACCCGCGCCGAGCCGCCTGGCACGCCGCAGACGATGAACAAGAAAGGCATTCCCGAGAACGCCCCCAAACAATGAAGGCACAGCGATGAAAATGGGAAGCATGGCGGTCGCCATCATCATGCAGCGGCGCGCGGTGCAGCACCGCTGGGGCGATATGGACAGCTGGGCCGCGGTGGGCATCGTGCCGGACCGCGGCGAGCTGCCGCGCCTGTCGGTACTGAGCGAAAGCGCGGAACGCGACTACTACCTGGTCTCCGGCCTCGAGCTCGAACTGTACACCGACGAGAACGAAGGCTATTACGAGAACATCATGGCGCCGGAATCGAAGGTATTCGTGCTGTGGCGGATGGAAGACGGCCGCGCGATGCCGGCGCGTGCTTCGGTGAGCTATGTCGAGGGCACGCGCATGTTCGACTCGGGTGAATCGGCCGACGGCGTGACCATGCCGGCCGAGATCTACAGCTGGGTCGCGGGCTACCTGCGCGAGAATTTCACGCCGCGTCCGCGTAAGGGAAGACAGCACGGATGAGCGCGAACACGATGGCCGAGGAAGGATTCCTGCGCCGCTGGGCGCGACTGAAATCGTCGCCGGAGCCGGTGGAGCAGGCCATAGCCGCCGAGGCGCCTGTTCCCGCCGTCGAGCCGCCGCCGGTGGAAGAAGCGCGGCCGCTGCCGACCCTGGACGACGTGGCGCGCCTGACGCCGGAATCCGATTACTCGGCCTTCGTCGCCAAGGGCGTCGACAAGGCCGTGCAGCGCATGGCGCTCAAAAAACTGTTCGCCGATCCGAACTTCGCGGTGATGGATGGTCTGGACATCTATATCAGCGACTACAACAAGGCCGCGCCGCTCACCGACGCCATGCTGGCGACGCTCAAGCACGCGCCTGGTGTGCTTGACCGCCTGCTGGGCAAGGACGAGGTCGAGGACGAAAACGACCCGGTAGCCGAGGGCGAGCCGGGCACGCCAACACAAGGGACCACATGAATATCCGATTCGACGACGGGCCGGCTTCCGACCCCGTCCAGGACGGTCGCGACAGGGCTGCCCGCGTGGCCGCGCTGCAGGCGGCCCGGGATTTCCCCGACTTCGAAGCGGCCGTCACGGTCGACTACCGTTCGCACGGGCGGACGCTGGTGGTGGGCAGCGCGGTCGATGCGCTGCCGCTGGCCGACCGGCTGGCCGGCACATTGTCGGTCACCGTTCTGCTGCTGGACGAGGCGGATGGACAGCCGCGCCTGTATCCGGTGCACAGGGCGCAGAACGTGGCCGTGGCCGGCTGGCTGGGCGCCTTCGAGGCGCGCTGGCGCGCGGCCGGCCAGCCCGTGGGCGAGGGCCGGTTCGACCTGGTACTCGACCTGTGCCCGGCGCGCCTGATCGCCAGCCACCAGCGCCCACACGGCTATTACGCGCCCGGCCAGGACGAGGCGGCGCGCCTGGCCGCGGTCGAGGCCCTGCTGGACATGGTCGGCGACTTCGAGAAACCGAAATACTTCAGCTATAAGGAGCGCATCTGCGCCCACGGCCGCAACGGCATCCAGGCCTGCACCGCCTGCGTCGACATCTGCTCGGCGCAGGCGATCGCCAGCGACGGCGACCGCGTGAAGGTCAACCCCTACCTGTGCGCCGGCTGCGGCGCCTGCGGCACCGTGTGCCCGACCGGGGCCATGAGCTATGCCTACCCGCCGGTGCCGCTCACCGGCAAGCGCATCCAGGCCGCCCTGCGCGCCTTCCGCGAGGCGGGCGGCGCGCAGCCGGTGCTGCTGCTGCACGATGCGCAGGGACAGGACGTGATCAACCGTCTTGGCGACAGCGTCCCGGGGCGCATCCTGCCGTTCTCGCTGCACCACGTCGCCTCGACCGGCATCGACGTCTGGCTGGCGGCTCTGGCCTACGGCGCGGCCGGCATCGCCGTGCTGACTACGGGTGACGAGGCGCCGCAATACGTGCAGGCGCTGGGCGAGCAGATGCACATCGCCCAGGCCGTGCTCGATGGCCTTGGCTATGCCGGGCCGCACTTTCAGCTGCTCCAGTTGGGGAATTCTCGACTGGAGGCGGCCCAGGAACTGGCGCTGGCCCTGCGCCATGCGCCGCGCGGCGACACGCCGGCGACGCCGGCCGTGTTCCACCTGTCGGCCGAAAAACGCAACACCCTGGATTACGCCCTCGACCACCTGCACCGCCACGCCCCGCAGCAGCCGCCGCACATCGGCTTGCCCGTCAGGGCGCCGTTCGGCGCGCTGCTTGTGGACCGCCAGGCCTGCAGCCTGTGCATGTCCTGCGTCGGCGTCTGCCCGGCCAATGCGCTGCAGGACGGGCAGGGCGCGCCGCAACTGCGCTTCATCGAAAAGAACTGCGTCCAGTGCGGCCTGTGCGCCAATACCTGCCCCGAGAACGCGATCGCGCTGCTGCCGCGCATCTCGTTCGCGCCCGAGCGCATGACGGCGGTGGTCCTGAACGAATCGCAGCCCTTCCACTGCATCCGCTGCAGCAAGCCGTTCGGCACGCTGCAGATGGTCGAGAACATGCTCGGGCGCCTGGGCTCGCACCCGGCGTTCGCGGCCAACCTCGACCGCCTGCGCATGTGCGGTGATTGTCGCGTGATCGACATGATGGCGCCCACCGACGAGATGCAAGTGACGCCGCTGCGTCGCAACTAGCGCGTCACCACCGACAGAATCGGTGGCAGAATGGTCGCAAGGCGGGGGCGTCAGGCATCCCGCCATCCACATGGCATAGCGACCAGGAGACCCCCCCATGACGCCAACCCAGCGCTTCGTGCAGGCGCGCGACTTCCTCCAGCGGCACCGCCTCGACTACGACACCGCCTATCGCGATTTCGAGCAGCCCGGGCTCGATCGCTTCAACTGGGCGCTCGACTTCTTCGACCACCAGGCCCGGGACAATCACGCTCCCGCCCTGTGGGTGGTCGAGGAAGACGGCAGCGAACGCAAGATCTCCTTCGCCGACATGGCGGCGCGCTCGAGCCAGGTGGCCGAGTACCTGCGCAATCTCGGCGTGCGGCGCGGCGAGCGCGTGCTGCTGATGTTGCCGAACCGGGTCGAGCTGTGGGAAATCATGCTGGCCGGGATCAAGCTGGGCGCCGTGCTGGTGCCGACCACGATGGCGCTGGCGGGCGACGACCTGGCCGACCGCCTGGAGCGTGGACAGGTAAGCCACGTGATCGCCCAGGCCAGCGAGGCCCATAAATTCGAGGCGCTGGCCGGCAGTTACACCCGGATCGCGGTCGGCAGCGCGGGCGACGCGGCGGCAGGCTGGCACGACTACGCGGACAGCGAGAACGTCGCCAGCGTGTTCGTCCCGGAAGGCGAAACCCGCGCCACCGACCCGCTGCTGCTGTACTTCACCTCCGGCACCACCGCGAAGCCGAAGCTGGTGCTGCACACCCACCAGAGCTATCCCGTCGGCCACCTGTCGACCATGTACTGGATCGGGCTGCAGCCGCGCGACGTCCACTGGAATATCAGCGCGCCCGGCTGGGCCAAGCATGCGTGGAGCTGCTTCTTCGCGCCGTGGAACGCGGGCGCCACCGTGTTCGTGTACAACTTCGAACGCTTCAGCAGCCGCGCTGTGCTCGACACGCTCGTGCGCTGCGGCGTGACCTCGCTGTGCGCGCCGCCGACCGCCTGGCGCATGCTGATCAAGGAAGACCTGGCCGTCTGGAAGCCCGTATTGCGCGAGCTGGTCGGCGCCGGCGAACCGCTCAACCCGGAAGTGATCGAGCAGGTCGAGCGCGCGTGGGGCATCCGCATCCGTGACGGCTTCGGCCAGACCGAGTCGAGCTGCCAGATCGGGAATTCGCCGGGCCAGCCGATCAAGCCGGGCTCGATGGGCCGTCCGCTGCCGGGCTACCGCATCGCGCTGCTCGACCTCGACGACCGGCCGGCGCTTGAGGGCGAAATCTCGGTGGAACTTGCGTCGAATCCGATCGGTCTCATGGTCGGCTACGAAGGCAACGAGGAGAAGACGTGGGAGGTGATGCGGGCCGGCCACTACCACACGGGCGATACGGCGAGCGTGGACGGCGACGGTTATTACTTCTATGTTGGCCGCAACGACGACGTGTTCAAGTCGTCCGACTACCGTATCAGCCCGTTCGAGCTCGAGAGCGTGCTGATCGAACACGAGAGCGTGCTGGAAGCGGCGATCGTGCCCAGCCCCGACCCGCTGCGCCTCGCCGTGCCGAAAGCCTTCGTGACCCTGCGCGCCGGGGTGGAGCCGAGCCGCGAGATGGCCGCCGCGCTGTTTGCCTTTAGTCGCGAACGCCTGGCGCCTTACAAGCGGATCCGGCGCATCGCCTTCCGCGAGCTGCCCAAGACCATCTCGGGCAAGATCCGGCGCGTCGAGCTGCGCCGCGAGGAAGCCGGGCGCGACGCCGGTGCCGCGGATGCCGTCGAGTACCGCGTAGAGGATTTTCCCGGCTAGCCTTACGTAAAGCCTGACAGGAGAACGATCATGCAACTGCACGCGCCAATCCAGCCCTGCCTGTGGTTCGACACCCAGGCCGAGGAAGCGGTCAAGCACTATATCTCGATCTTCCCCGATTCGCGCATCACGCACGTGTCGCACTACAGCGCGGCCGGCCATGATGTGCACCGCATGACGCCGGGCAGCGTGATGGCGGTACAGTTCGAGGTCGACGGCCAGCCCTGCATCGCGATGAACGGCGGGCCGCTGTTCCACTTCACCGAAGCCGTCTCGTTCATGGTGATGTGCGACAGCCAGGAGCAGATCGACTATTACTGGGAGCGCCTGGGAGAGGGCGGCGACGAGGCGGCGCGCCAGTGCGGCTGGCTGAAAGACAGGTTCGGGTTGTCGTGGCAAGTGACGCCGACCGAGATCATGTCCTTGATGGCAGGTCCGCAAGCCGACGCCGTCATGACGGCCCTGCTGCCGATGAAGAAGATCGAGGTCGCCGCCTTGCGCGCGGCGGCCGGACTTTCTTGACGAAGAGTGCGGACAAGGCGCGCCGATTGCCGCCATAATGGATGCATTCCCTCAATCTTATTCGGCATCAGATGACCAACAAGAAAAGCGCCAAAAAGGGCGGCGGCAAATCTGCCGATAAAGACCGTATGTATGAAGTGCGCCAGTCGCCGGTCCACGGCAACGGCGTCTTCGCGCGCCGCCCGATCGCTGCCGGCGAGCGCATCATCGAGTACAAGGGCCAGCGCATCAGCTGGGACAAGGCGACCCGGCGCGCCGAGAAGGCGGGCGGCCCGATCAACCATACTTTTTATTTCAGCCTGGCCGACGGCCGCGTGATCGACGGCGGCCGCGACGGCAACAACGCGCGCTGGATTAACCACGCCTGCACGCCCAACTGCGAAGCCTTCGAGGACGATGGAAAGGTCTTTATCCACGCCATGCAGGACATCGAGGCTGGCGAAGAGCTCAATTACAACTACGCGCTGATCTACGACGAACGCCACACACCCGCGCTCAAGAAGCTGTTCGCCTGCCGCTGCGGCACCCCCGATTGCACCGGCACCATGCTGGCTCCCAAGCGCCGTACCAGGAAGTAGGCGACAATACAGCCTGCCGCGCCCGATGCGCAGATGCCTGGAGCCTTGATGAAACCCGTAGTCCGCAGCCTGCTGGAATCCGATCTTTACAAGTTCACGATGTGGCAGGCCCTCCTGCACAGCCATCCCGGCGCCATCGGCGAGTACGAATTCCGCTGCCGCAACGAGCCGGCCTATCCGCTGGCCGAACTCAAGGAAGACGTCGAGCGCGAGCTCGACTACCTGTGCGGCATGATGTTCACCGAGGGCGAGGTGGCCTACCTGCGCAACCTGCGCTTCATCAAGAGCGACTTCGCCGACTTCCTCACCCTGTTCCGCTTCCAGCGCAAGTTCATCCGGGTCGACACCGACGGCCCGCACCTGACGATCCGCGCCAGCGGTCCGCTGGTGCACGTGATGGGCTTCGAGATCTTCGTGCTCTACATCGTCAACGAGCTGTACTTCCGCCGCTTCGACCAGGCGGAGGCCCTGGCCGAGGCGCGGCGCCGCCTGCAGCAGAAGATCGACGAGCTGCGCGCCTTCGGCAAGGAGGCGCCGCGCGCCAATCCCTTCGAGTTCTTCGACTTCGGCGTGCGCCGCCGCTATTCCGGCGAATGGCACGACGAAGTGGTGGCGACCATGGCGCGCGAGCTGCCCCAGTACTTCAAGGGCACCTCCAACGTGTATCTCGCCTATAAACTGAAGCTGACTCCGATCGGCACCATGGCCCACGAATACCTGCAGGCCCACCAGTCCTTCGGCACCCGCCTGCGTGACTTCCAGAAAGCCGCTCTCGAGAACTGGGTGCAGGAATATCGCGGCGACCTGGGCACGGCCCTGACCGACGTGGTGGGCATGGACGCCTTCCTGGCGGACTTCGACCTGTATTTCGCCAAGCTGTTCGACGGCCTGCGCCAGGATTCGGGCGATCCGGTCGTGTGGGGCGAGAAGGCGCTGGCGCACTATGCCAAGCTGCGCATCGACGCGCGCACCAAGCGCCTGGTGTTTTCCGACTCGCTCACGGTGCCCAGGGCGCTGGAGCTGTACCGTCACTTCGCCGACCGCGTGATGACCGGCTTCGGCATCGGCACCAAGCTCACCAACGACACGCCCCATAAACCGCTGAACATCGTCATGAAGCTGGTGCGCTGCAACGGCCAGCCGGTGGCCAAGCTGTCCGATACCAAGGGCAAGTCGCAGAGCACGGACGAGACCTTCATCGCCTACTTGCGCCAGGTGTTCAACAAGTACGACGCTGGCGACTGAACCCTGACGAGGGCCGCGCTGCGAAATTGTGTGAGATTTGCGGCGCCGGGACGCGCTATGCTGTCGGTTTGTCGATTCTTTCGAGACGGAGTCCGCCATGAAGCAGCTCGCACCCATCGCCCTTGCCATGATGTTCGCCATGCCCGTCGCCGCCGTGCATGCGCAGGAAACCGAGCACACCAAGGCCGGGGTGGCGGCCGCCGAGCAGTGGCTCAAGCTCGCCGACGCGGGCAATGGTGTCGAAAGCTGGCGCAGCGCCGGCACGGTCTTTCGCAGCGCCGCCACCGCCGAGCAGTGGAACGGCATGCTGGCGGGCGCGCGCGCGCCGCTGGGCGAACTGAAATCGCGTACCCTGGCCAATGCACGCTATACCCGCACCTTGCCCGGCGTAGCGGAAGGCGACTATGTGATCATCCAGTACGGCGCCGTGTACGCCAACCGTCCCGGCGTGACCGAAACCTTGGTCACGTCGCGGGAAGCCGAGGGCGGCTGGAAGGTGATCACTTACCTGATCCAGTAAGTTTCCACAGCTCGGTCGGCAGCGCCGCCGGCGCGTCCGGCTTGAAGAAGCTCGAGTCCTGGATGTGCGAGGTCGTCACGTAGATCGTGCCGTCCGGCCCCTGGGTGAAGGTATCCGGCCAGCGCAGGCGTTCGTCTTGCACGACCACCCGCAGCTCGGCTTGCGGTCCCCCGTCGAGGTCGCGCATCTTGATCGCATCGTCCTGCACCGAGGTCAGGTACATGCGGTTGCTGCCGCGGTCGAACAGCAGGCCGTCGTTGACGCCGTTGTGGCCAAATTCCTCGACCGCATCGCCGACGTCCTCGCCTTTCAAGCCGCGCTCGATCAGCACTTGCGTGGAGATGCGGTACAGGGTATCGCCCTTGATCGCCTGCCAGTACAGCCAGGCGCCGTCGCCAGAGAGTTCGATGCCGTCGGCCGAGAACTCGACCCCGCGTCCGTCCGGGCGGCGCAGCACCTCGCCGTCGTACGTGACGTTCAATCCCTTCTTCATCTGGGTAGACGGGTGGCCGTCGAGCAGGCGCACCGTCTTGTCGTGTTCGAGGTCGACCACCAGGATGGCGCCGACCACGCCCGAGTCGGTGATGTAGGCGTATTTGCCGTCGTTCGAGAAGCGCACGTCGTTGAGGTAGGATCCCTGGGGCGCTGCGTCCTCGTCGAAGGCGATCGTGCGCACGACCTGGTCGCCCGCCAGGTCGACCTGCACCAGCTTGGCGCCGCCGGAGACCAGGTGGGCCTGGGCCGGCGCCGCCGGGTCGAGCACCCACAGGCTGCCGCGGCCATCGGCCACCACGCTCTGCACGCAGACCCAGTGGTCGTTTGGCGACACCTCGTCCTTGCGCGCATTGCGCCAGGCATTCCATTCCTGGTCGGGGTAGGGAAGCAACTCGCCGTCCGCTTTCAATTCGGCCACCGAGACCGCGCTGTCCTCGGTCCAGCGCGGGAAGTTGACGAAAATGCGGTTGTCCTCGGACACCGAGACGCCAGTGACCTGGTGTTCGAAACGGGCGACGAGTTCGATCTTGTATGCGGTCATGCCAGTCCTTTCGTGATGCGCTCAAGCCGCCGCGCGGGCGGTCGTGCGCGATGGTTTGCGGGGCGCGGCCTTCGCCGGCGCACGCTTCTTGCGTGACGCCGGGGGGCGTGGATGATCTTGCAACTGAGCCTGCTCGTGGCGCAGGCGCTGCTGCAGCATGGCCAGCACCGCCGCTTCCTCCGGCTGCAGGGCGTGCAGGTCTTCCTGCAGCGTCTCCTCGGTGCGCTCGCGCAGCACCTCGATCGCGGCGCCGTCGAGATAGGCGTCCAGCACCGCCGGGTGCACATAGCACTTGCGGCAGATCGACGGCGTATTGCCGAGCTTTTCGGCCACCGACTCGATCGCGCGCACGATGTTCTTCTTGGCCTGGGCCTCGGAATCGAACTTCTCGAACTCCTGCAGGGCCAGCGCCGCCAGCACCGTGCCCGACCAGGTGCGGAAATCCTTGGCCGTGTAGTCTTCGCCGCTGATGGCGCGCAGGTAGTCGTTGACGTCGCTCGAATCGATGGCGTGGGTCTCGCCTTCCTCGTCCACGTACTGGAACAGTTCCTGGCCCGGCAGGTCGCGCGAGCGCGCGACGATGCGCGCCAGGCGCCGGTCGTGCACCTTGACCTTGTGATAGACCCCGCTCTTGCCGCGGAAGCTGAACTCGACGTCGCTGCCGTCGACCTTCGCGTGACGGTTACGCAGCGTCGTCAGCCCGAAGGATTTATTGGTGCGCGCATATTCCTCGTTTCCGACCCGCATCATGGTCGCTTCGAGCAGGTAGACGATGGTGGCCAGCACTTTTTCGCGCGGCAGGCCGGGCAGTTTCAGGGCGCGGTCGACTTCGGCGCGAATGGCCGGCAGCGCCTCGCCGAACTTGAGCATGCGCTCGTACTTGACCTCGTCGCGCGCCGTGCGCCACTTGGGGTGGTAGCGGTATTGCTTGCGGCCGCGGGCGTCGCGCCCGGTGGCTTGCAGGTGGCCGTTGGCCTGGGGGCAGATCCACACCTCGCTCCAGGCGGGCGGCACGACCAGGCTCTTGATTCGAGCCAGCGTCGCTTCGTCGGTCACGGGTTCGCCGTGGGCGTCGAGATAGCGAAAGCCATCCTTGACGGCTTCGCGCCGGATGCCGGGCCGGTCGTCATGGACGTAACGCAGGCCGGCCGCGCGGGCGGCGGTGGGTGGATCGCTGGGGACGCCGTCGGCGCTTGGCTTTTCACTGGGCATGGCAGGTTCGCTGATAGGTGGATCTTCCAGCCGATCCTACCTATAGCTTCCCCCGTTCACTGTACGCGAAGTAACGTAGGCGCAGTCCGAAGCATGTAGGCGCAGTCCGAATCAGTTCGCACGCGCTCAGCGATAACGCGCCTCGACCAGATCGATCTCGCGCAGCAGCTTGCGCGCGATCTCATCCGACAGCTGGTTCTGGCGCGTCATGCGCAGCAGCACCGCGCGTTCCTGCTCGAGCGCGGCCAGGCGGTAGTGGCGCTCGGCGCTTTCGGCTGCGCGCGCCCGCGCCGGGTCGATGTCGGCGCCACCGACGTTGCCCAACCAGCCGTCGAGCCGGTACTGGTACAGGCTGCGCACCTGGTCGGCCGCGCTGGCGTGCATCTCGGCTGCGCCTTCGGCGTCGCAGCCCATGGTGGGCGGTGGCGGCGGGGCCGTTGCGATCGCCTCCAGCGCCGCCAGCGCGGCGGCGTGGCGCGCCTGGTCTTCCTCGCTCTCGTGGGCCGCCTCGGCCGGCAATTCCAGGCCGCGCAGCACGCGCGGCAGGCCGACGCTGGCCAGCACCAGCGACACCACGATCACCGCGCTGGCGAGGAAGATCACCAGGTCGCGCCCCGGAAATGGCGTCCCGTTCGGCATCGCCAGCGGCAGGGTCAGCACGCCGGCCAGGGTGATTGCGCCGCGCACGCCGGCCAGCGAGGTGGCCAGGATCAGGCGCGGATTCGGACGGTAGACGGCCTGCTGCTGGCGCCGCGCGGCCAGCAGGGTCAGGCGCAGCGAGATCCAGACCCAGATGAAGCGCAGCAGGATCAGGCCGACGCTGATGGCCAGCGCATTGCCCAGCAGCCACCAGACATCATGAGGCGCGGGCAGTTCGGGGGCGACCAGCGCCGCTTTCACGATATTCGGCAACTGTTCGCCCAGCAGCACGAACATCACGCCGTTCAGCGCGAACTGGACGGTATCCCAGACCACGGCGCGGCGCACCCGGGTGGTGGCCAGCGCGCGGCCGCTCAGCTCGACGTAGCTCATCGTGATGCCGGCCGCCACCGCCGCCAGGATGCCCGAGGCTTCCAGGTGTTCGGCCGCCAGGTAGGCGCCGAATGGCAGCAGCAGGTTGATCAGGATCGGCGAGCCGCTCTCCTCGCCGATGCGCGCCGCCAGGATGCGCTGGGCGGCGCTGACGGCCACCGTCAGTCCGACGCCGATCGCGATGCCTGCGAGCGCCACCCACAGGAAGGTGAGGGTGGCGTCGCCCAGCGAGAAGGCGCCGGTGAGCGCGGCCGCCACCGCGAAACGGAAGCACACCAGGCCGCTGGCGTCGTTGAGCAGCGACTCGCCCTCGAGGATGTGCATCAGGCGCGGCGGAATCGGCACGCGCGCCGCGATCGACGACACTGCGACCGGATCGGTGGGCGCCAGGATCGCGGCCAGCGCGAACGACACGGCCAGCGGCAGCGACGGGATCAGCCAGTGGATCAGGAAGCCGGCGCCGATCACCGTGAACAGCACCAGGCCGAGCGCCAGTTCGAGGATGGTCGAGCGGTCGCGGAACAGGCCGACCTTGGGAATGCGCCAGCCGTCCAGGAACAGCAGCGGCGGCAGGAACACGAGGAAGAAGATGTGCGGCTCGAGCCGCACGCCATGGCTGGTGGTGCTGGAAATGGCGGCGCCGAGCGCGATCTGGACCAGCGGCAGGGGCACGGCGAACGGCAGCATCCGCACCAGGTAGCCGCTCGCCACCACCGCCAGCAGCATTGCCAGTACGATTCCTACCTCATCCATCGACATCTCCCCCGTTCAACATTGGCATGACAAAATGAAATGATACGGGATCGCGCCAATTCGCGTCGGTGGCGCTCGTGCCGAGCCGGCGGCGCGGGCCAGCGGCTCAGGAAGACTGGCGCAAATGGTCGAGCAGATCTTCCAGCGGCATCGGCCGGTGGAACAGGAAGCCCTGCATGCTGGCGTTGCCGTGGCGCGCGAGATACCCGGCCTGGGCCTCGGTCTCGACGCCTTCGGCGACCACGCGCAGGCCCAGGTGGCCGGCCATCGACAGGATCGACTGCACGATCGCGGTGCCGTCCTTGTCGTGCGGGGTGTCGCGGATAAAACTCTTGTCGATCTTGAGTTCGTACAGCGGCATGCGGGTCAGGTAGGCCAGGCTCGAGTAACCGGTGCCGAAATCGTCGACCGAGATGCGCACGCCCAGCGCCGCCAGTTCGTGCATGCGCCCGACGGTCCGGTCGAGGCGGTCGACCAGCAGGCCTTCGGTGATCTCGAACACCAGCTGGCCGGGCGGCACGCCGGTCTCCTGCAGGATGCTTTCCACCCGCGCCACGAAGTCGGGCTGGCGGAACTGCATCGGGCTGACGTTGACCGACAGCGGCAGCGGATGGCCGGCGCGCGCCAGCGCGTACCAGGCCAGGCAGGCTTCGCGCAGCACCCACTCGCCCAGCGGCACGATCAGGCCGCTCGACTCGGCGACCGGAATGAACTGGTCGGGCGGCACGCTGCTGCCGTCCTTGCGGCGCCAGCGCATCAGCAGCTCGGCCCCGCTCGGGCGCCGCGCGCCATCGACCTGCAGCTGCAGGTGCAGCGACAGCTCGCCGTGCTCCAGCGCCAGGCCCAGGTCGCGCTCGAGGGTGAGGCGGCGCTCGGCGTCGCGCAGCATGCCGGCCTCGAACAGGGCCACGCCGTTGCGGCCGCGCGCCTTGGCGTGGTACATGGCGGTATCGGCCTCGCGCAGCAGGTCGTGCACCGAGGATGGCGCGCGGGCCGAGGTCAGCGCGACGCCGATGCTGGTGGTGGCGTAGTAGCGCTGGCCCTCGATGATCATCTTTTCGCACAGGGCGCCGCGGATCTCTTCGGCCAGCGCCAGCGCGCGCGCGGTGGCGGCGTCGGCGTCCGGGCCCAGGTCGTCCAGCAGCACCACGAATTCGTCGCCGCCCAGGCGCGCCACGCAGGACTGCGCCCCGGCCACCGAAGCCAGGCGTTCGGCCGCCTGGCGCAGCAGCTGGTCGCCGACGGCATGGCCGCGCGCATCGTTGACGTTCTTGAAGTTGTCGAGGTCGACGTACAGCACCGCGCCCAGGGTGCTGCCGCGGCGCGTGCCTTCGACCAGTTCGGCCAGGCGGTCCATCAGCAGGCGCCGGTTCGGCAGGCCGGTGAGCACGTCGTAGAAGGCCAGGCGGTTGACGGCGTCGGCGGCGGTGCGCGCTTCCTGCACCGACCTCGCCAGGCCCTTGAGCAGAGTGCCGGCGGCGAAAGTGACGAGGGCGCCGACGCAAGCGAAGTTGATCGCCACCACCAGCGAGGACAGCAGCGGATCGGTCTCCAGGCCCGGCACGTACAGGCGCGCATAGCCGTTCACGCCGAACGCCACGATGCACAGCGCGCCGAGGGCGAGCGTGAGGATGCCGGGCCGGTTGCCGAGCAGGATCACGGCCATGATCGGCGGCGCCATCAGGTAGTTCAGGCTCACGGGCCCCACCGCCAGCATCAGCCCGATCGCGACCATGAACAGCACGGCCAGGAAGTTCAGCACGCGGAAGGTATGGGGCAGGCGGTCGAGGCGCCAGATGGCGAAGATCCAGGCCAGGGCCACCGCATCCATCAGCGCGATCGGCCACAGGCCCTGGCGCAGCGCCAGGGCGATGCTCGGCAGGGCGGCGCTGGTGCCCAGCACCAGCACGATCGGCAGCAAGGTAGAGAAAACACGCACGCGCCATTGCGCGATATCGTCAGTGGGAACCATCAGGCAGCATCCAGGTCAGCATGCCCACAGAATTTCTCCGGAGTGCATAAATTTGCTTGTCGGCAAATTCTATGTAGGTGGCATGCGGCCTGTCACGCGATATTTACCACGATGTTGTTCCGAAACGACCAAAGGTAAAATGGCAACAGGCCCGCGTCGACACGATGCGGGCCTGAAGATCAGGTTCAGCGCGCGGCCGCGATGGCCAGCAGTTCGCCCAGCTGCAGCGTGTTGACCGGCTTGACCAGGTAATGGTCGAAGCCGGCCTGGTCGGCCGCCTCGCGGTCTTGCTGGCGTCCGTAGCCGGTCGCGGCGACCAGGGTCGCGTCGCTGGTCTGCGGCAGGCGGCGCAGGCGGCGCGCCAGTTCATTGCCGTCCATGTCGGGCAGGCCGATGTCGAGGATGCAGACCTGGGGCGCGAATACCTTGGCGATCTCGATCGCGTCGATGCCGCAATAGGCGATCTCCACGTCGTGGCCAGTGGCGCGCAGGAACAGGTTGAGCGTGTGCGCGGCATCGAGGTTGTCGTCCACCACCAGGATGCGCAGCGCGTTCGGCGCTGCCGCATCGAGGATAGTGCTGCCCGCGGGCAGGTGGCCCGGCAAGTGAGCGGGAAGGGCCAGGCTTTCCTGCCGGTGGCGCGGCAGGCGCACGGTGAAGGTGCTGCCGTGGCCCAGGCCGGGGCTGCGCGCGCCGACGCTGCCGCCATGCAGCTCGACCAGGCTCTTGGCCAGCGCCAGGCCCAGGCCCAGGCCGCCCTGCGAGCGGTCCGGGGTGCGCTCGGCCTGGGTGAACAGGTCGAACACGCGTTCGACCAGGCGCGCTTCCATGCCGATGCCGTCGTCGCTCACGCTCAGTTCCCAGTCGTCGCCCACCTCGACCAGCTGGAGCTGGATGTGGCCGCCCTCCGGCGTGTACTTGGTGGCGTTGCCCAGCAGGTTGGCCACCACCTGCACCAGGCGCTTGTGGTCGCCCTTGACGTGGGCCGGGCCGGTCGGCAGGTCGAGCACCACCTTGTGGCGCCGCGCGGCGATCAAGGGACGGATCTGCTCGGCGGCGTCGTCGACCACGTTGCGCAGGTCCAGCACCTGGGTCGACAGCGACACCAAGCCGCGCGTCACGCGCGACACGTCCAGCAGGTCGTCCACCAGGCTAGTCATGTGCTCGACCTGGCGCGCGATGATGGCGCAGGTCTGGGTGATCTGGGCGTTATCCGAGTGCAGCAGCTTGAGCAGGTGGGCGCCGGTGCTGATCGGCGCCAGCGGATTTCTCAGCTCGTGCGCCAGCATTGCCAGGAATTCGTCCTTGCGCTGGTCGGCGGCGCGCAGCTCGCGCTCGGCCTGGCCGCGCGCGGCTTCCTTCTTCTGCAGGTTCTCGGCCATCTCGTCCAGCGCCGCCGCCAGCCGCCCGATCTCCTCGTTGCCGTATTCGATCCCGGTGCGCGTATCGAGCTCGCCGGCGGCGATGCGGCGCGCGACCGTGGTCAGGCCGCGCACCCGCTGCACGATCAGTTTTTCGCCGGCCAGCCAGGCTGCCAGCAGCGCCAGCAGGGTGGTGGCGCCGAGGCCGAGCAGGGACATGAACTGGGCGTCGCGGGCGACCTGGGTGATCAGGTCGGTCGGCACCCCGATGGTGATGGTGTAGTCGGTCAGGGTCGGCGATCCGACGCGGGCGAACGCGTGCAGGCGCTCGATCCCGTCCTCGCCGCGCACCACCAGCGCGCGGTCGTGTGGTCCGCGCATCGCGTCCAGCATCTCGCCGGTGACGCGCTTGCCGAACCAGCGCTCGGGGTCGGGACGGCGCGAGATCAGGTTGCCCGAGGCGTCGGCCGTCTCCAGGATCGAGCCGGGCGGCATGCTGATGTCGTTGACGAAGGTGTCCAGGCCGGCCAGGTCCATGGCCGCGAACACCACCGCCACCACGTCGCCCGAGCGGTCGATGACGGGGTAGGTGAGATTGATCGTGTGCTTGCGGATCACGCGCCCGAACACGTAGTCGCTGGCGATGAAGCGGCGTTCCGCGAGCGCGCGCTTGAAATGGCTGCGGTCGCCCAGGTTCACCGGGTGCAGCATCGGCACCGCGCTGCAGGTGACTTCGCCGTTCAGCTGGATCAGGCCGAAATTGACGTAGCCCTCGTTGCGGTCGAGGACATTGGCCAGCAGGGCATTGCAGCCGGCGGTGTCGCCCATCAGGTCGGGCACGCTGACCAGGTCGACCAGGATCTGGCGCGCACGGTCGATCGATTGCGCCTCGTTGGCGGCCGCCAGGGCGGTGAGGCGCTTGAGGTTTTCTTCCGAGGCGCGGATCGCCGCCTCGCGCTCGCGCAGGCCGCCCAATACGGTGACGATGGCGATCGGTGTGATCGCCAGCAGCACCAGCAGCATCAGGCGGCTGCGCAGGCTATTCAGGCGAAAGCGCCCCAGCAAACTGCTCATCGATGCTCCGCCGTCTCCGCCAACCGCGTGCCGAATGCGATGATGCGGCGCACGCCATCCATCAGGGTGTCTTCGTCGTCCGAGATGTAGCCGATGCGGATGAAGCCGGGCTGGCCGAGCGCGTCGCCCGGCATCAACGCCACCCGTTCCTCGTCCAGCAGGCGCTCGGCGAAGCCGACCGTGTCCATGGTGAGCCCACGCACGTCGCCCCACAGATAGGGGCCGGAGGCCGGCGCGTGCATGGTGATCCAGGGCACGTCGGCGAACCGGCCCACCACCAGGTCGCGCCGCGCGCGGTAGTCGCGCAGCAGTTCGTGCGGGGTGCCGGTGGCGAAGGCGGCCACCGCCGCCACCTGCGACAGGTGCGGCGCGGCGGCCGTGATCGGTCCCTGCAGGGTCTGCATCGCATTCACCAGCGTGGCCGGGGCGAGGGCGAAACCGACGCGCCAGCCCATCATGGCATAGCTCTGCGAGGCCGAGAACAGGGTGACCACGCCCAGCTCGCGCCAGTCGCACAGCGCCGCCAGCGTGACGTGCTCGCCGTCATAGATCAGGTGTTCGTAGCTCTCGTCGACGATCACGTGCACGCCGCCGGCGCTCGCCCAGTCGCGCACCAGTTCCAGCTCGCGCCGGTTGTACACCTTGCCGGTCGGGTTGTGTGGATTGTTCAACACCAGCACCTTGACGCGGCCGAGGGCCGCCAGGCAGGCTTCGGTCAGCGTCTCCGGCAGCTCGGCCAGCACCACCTCGAGCCCCAGCAGCTCGGCGGTCGCGAGATAGGCCGGCCAGTGCGGACGGAACACGGCGATGCGGTCGCCCGGATCGGTCATCGCGTACAACGCCTGGTAATACGCCTGCTTGCAACCGTTGGTCACGATGATCTCATCCACCTGCGCCTCGATCCGGTTCTCGGCCGCGAGCTTGGCTCGCAGCGCCTCGCGTACCTTCAGCGCGCCGCCCACCTCGGTATACGGCAACGTGCGCTCGCGCTCGACGGCGCCCGAGACCGCATCCAGCACGCTGGCCGGAGCCGGGAAGTGCGAAATCGCGATCGAAAAATCGATGACGCGTTCACCCGCGTTGCGCAGCGCTTCGGCGCGGCCGTGCATGGCGGTGGTGGCAAGGGGACGGGAATGCGCGATTCGGTCTGAGATCTTCATCTTGTCGGTGTCGTTTATCCAAGTTGGGTGGCCGGCTGCGCATCATCCGGGCTCTCGGTACGTTCTTTCTCGATTGTACTAAAAACTGGCGATTTCCAGAGGGGGTTTTCGTAGAGTCTATCCCGGTAGGTGGGGGGAAGCTCATGGCGATGCATGGCGAGTGTGGGCAAGGCGCGAGGAGGCCGCATGGCGAGCCATGCAACGACGAGCAACGCAGCACACGCTCGCCAGGCGCGCCAGGAGCGACTCCCACCTGCCGGGATAGACTCTCAGGTGCAACAAGAGATTGACACCTCAAGCATCGGGGCGGCTAAACTACCCCCTACACCAGCACCGGGAGGGAAAATGAACATCGTCTGCGTGGGCGGCGGCCCGGCCGGTCTCTACTTCGGCCTGCTCATGAAACTGCGCCACCCGACGCATGTGGTGACCGTCGTCGAGCGCAACCGGCCAGGGGACACCTTCGGCTGGGGAGTGGTGTTCTCGGACCAGACGCTGGGTCACCTGGCCCGGGCCGACGAGCCGAGCGCGCGCGCCATCCTGCAGTCATTCAATCACTGGGACGCGATCGACGTCCACATCAAAGGCGCCACCGTCACCTCGCACGGCCACGGCTTTTGCGGCATCGGGCGCAAGCGCCTGCTCGACATCCTCTCGGCGCGCTGCCGCGCGCTGGGCGTGGACCTGGTGTTCGCAACCCGCGTCGAGGACGTGCCCGAGCTGGCGCGCCGCTACCGCGCCGACCTGGTGGTGGCGGCCGACGGCGTGAACAGCGCGCTCCGCCAGCAGTATCGCGAGGCATTCGAGCCCGAGGTCGAGGAGCGCCTGTGCCGCTTCGTGTGGCTGGGCACGCGCAAGCGCTTCGATGCCTTCACCTTCGCCTTCGAGGAAACCGAATACGGCTGGTTCCAGGCGCACGCCTACCAGTACGATAACGAGACCTCGACCTTCATCATCGAGACGCTGGATGCAACCTGGCGCGCGAGCGGCCTGGCCGACATGAGCCAGGCCGATGCGCTGGCCTTCTGCGAGCGCCTGTTCGCGCGCCACCTGGACGGTCAGCCGCTGATGGCGAACGCCGCCCACCTGCGCGGATCGAGCATGTGGATCCGCTTCCCGCGCCTGGCCTGCCGCCAGTGGGTGCATCCGATCGGCGTCGATGGGCGCCAGGTGCCGCTGGTGCTGATGGGCGACGCCGCCCACACCGCCCACTTCTCGATCGGCTCCGGCACCAAGCTGGCGCTGGAAGATGCGATCGGGCTGGCCGACGAGCTGGGGAAAGAAGGTGACTTGTTTGCCGCCCTGGCGCGCTACCAGGAGGCGCGCCTGGTCGAGGTGCTGAAACTGCAGAGCGCCGCGCGCAACTCAATGGAATGGTTCGAGAACGTGGCGCGCTACACGGCGATGGAGGCCGAGCAGTTCGCCTATTCGCTGCTCACGCGCAGCCAGCGGCTGTCGCACGAGAACCTGCGCCTGCGCGACCCCGCCTATGTCGACGGTTTCGAGCGCCGTTTCGCCAGTGCTGCGGCGCGGGACGCCGGCGTCGCGCCGCCTTCAAGGGCGGTTCCTCCGATGTTCACGCCCTACAAGGTGCGCAGCGTGCTGCTGAAGAACCGGGTGGTGGTCTCGCCGATGGCGCAATACTCGGCCGTGGAGGGCGTGGTCGGCGACTTCCACCTGGCCCACCTCGGCGCACGGGCGCTGGGCGGTGCGGCGCTGGTGATGGCCGAGATGACGTGTGTTTCGGCCGACGCCCGCATCACGCCCGGCTGCCCGGGCCTGTACACGCAAGAGCAGATGCTGGCCTTTAAACGCATCGTCGACTTCGTGCACACGGCCAGCGATGCGAAGATCGGCATCCAGCTCGGCCATGCGGGCGCCAAGGGCTCGACCCGGCCGATGTGGGACGGGATCGACCTGCCTTTGGCAAGCGGTAACTGGCCGCTGTTGTCGGCCTCTCGCCAGCAGTACATCGGGGGCGTCTCGCAGATCGCGCGGGAGGCGACGCAGGGCGACCTGGAGCGCATCAAGGACGACTTCGTGCAGGCCACCCGGTCTGCCTTCGACGCCGGCTTCGACTGGCTCGAGCTGCATTGCGCGCATGGCTACCTGCTGTCGAGTTTTATTTCTCCCCTGACCAACCAACGCCAGGATGCCTACGGCGGCAGCCTGGAAAACCGCTGCCGCTATCCGCTCGCGGTGTTCGCGGCGGTGCGCGCGGCCTGGCCGGCCCACCTGCCGATCAGCGTGCGCATCTCAAGCCACGACTGGGTCGAGGGCGGCATCACGCCGCAGGACGCGGTGCAGATTGCGCGCCTGTTCCGCGCGGCGGGCGCCGACATGATCGACTGTTCCTCGGGCCAGGTCAGCAAGCAGGAAAGGCCCGTGTTCGGCCGCATGTACCAGGCCCCGTTCGCGGACCGGATCCGCAACGAGGCCGGCATCCCGACCATCGCCGTCGGCGGTATTTATGAGGCCGACCATGTGAACGGCATCATCGCCGCTGGCCGCGCCGACCTGTGCGCGGTGGCGCGCCCGCACCTGGCCAATCCGGCCTGGACGCTGATGGAAGCGGCGCGCATCGGCTACACTGGCGCCGCCTGGCCACGCCAGTACGGGGCCGGCAAACAGCAGCTGGAACGCAACCTGGAGCGCGAACGCCAGCTGCAGGCGGCTTCCAGCGGCCTGTCGCCGCAGCAGCTGGCGGCGCGCCTGCTCGAAGGCTGACCTAATCATCATCAGGAGTCACACATGCATTATCTACCGGGGCAGTCGCACCGCCTGCCAGGCGGGCATAACAGCCTGGCCGGCTACGCGGCGCAGCACTTCGGCTTCGCGCTCGATGCCGGCGTCGCCACCATCACCCTGGACCGGCCCGAGCGCAAGAATCCGCTGACCTTCGATTCCTACGCCGAGCTGCGCGACCTGTTCCGCGCGCTGGCGTACGCCGACGACGTCAAGGCGGTCGTGATCGTCGGCGCCGGCGAGAACTTCTGCTCCGGCGGCGACGTGCACGAGATCATCGGCCCACTGACGAAGCTGGACATGCCCGGCCTGCTGGCCTTCACCCGCATGACGGGCGACCTGGTCAAGGCGATGCGCGCCTGTCCGCAGCCGGTCGTGGCGGCGGTCGATGGCGTCTGCGCCGGCGCCGGAGCGATCCTGGCGCTGGCCTCCGACATCCGCTACGGCACGGCGCGCAGCCGCACCGCTTTCCTGTTCACCCGGGTCGGCCTGGCCGGCTGCGACATGGGCGCCTGCGCGCTGCTGCCGCGCGTGATCGGCCAGGGCCGCGCCGCCGAGCTGCTGTACACGGGCCGCTCGATGGACGGCGAGGAAGGCGAGCGCTGGGGCTTCTTCAACCGCCTGTGCGCGCCCGAGCAACTGCTCGGTGAGGCGAGCGCCTTTGCCGCCATGCTGGCTGGCGGCCCGACCTTCGCCCACGGCATGACCAAGAAGATGCTGCAGCAGGAGTGGAATATGGGCGTGGACGAGGCGATCGAAGCCGAGGCCCAAGCCCAGGCGATCTGCATGGCGACCAATGATTTTCACCGCGCCTACCACGCCTTCGTGGCCAAGGAACGGCCGCGCTTCGAGGGGGATTGATGGACTACCTGGACTGGCCTTTTTTTGAAGAGCGGCATGGCGCGCTGACGCGCGAACTCGATGCCTGGGCGGCGGACAATCTGACTGACGCGCATGGCAGCGACGTCGATGCGATTTGCCGCGCCCTGGTCGCGCGCCTGGGCCGCGACGGCTGGCTGCGCCATGCCGTCGGCGAAGAAGCCATCGACACCCGCGCCATCTGCCTGATCCGCGAAACCCTGGCGCGCCACGCCGGCCTGGCCGACTTCGCCTTCGCGATGCAGGGCCTGGGCAGCGGGGCGATTTCGCTGTTCGGCACCCAGGACCAGAAGCGGCGCTGGCTGCCACTGGTGGCCAATGGGGAAGCGATCGCCGCCTTCGCCCTGTCGGAGCCCGAAGCCGGCTCCGACGTCGCCGCCATGCAGTGCGCGGCGCGGCGCGATGGGGACGACTGGGTGCTCGATGGCGAGAAGACCTGGATCTCCAACGGCGGCATCGCCGATTTCTATGTCGTCTTCGCCCGGAGCGGCGAAGCGGGCCGCGGCTCGAAGGGTATCTCTGCCTTCATCGTCGACGCCGCGACTCCCGGCCTGGAGATCGCAGAGCGCATCGACGTGATCGCGCCGCATCCCCTGGCGCGCCTGCGTTTCACCGGGTGCCGGGTACCGGCCGACTGCCTGATCGGGGCCGAAGGCCAGGGATTCAAGGTGGCGATGGCGACGCTGGACGTTTTCCGCACCTCGGTCGCCGCTGCAGCGCTGGGCTTCGCGCGGCGCGCCATGGAAGAAGCATTGACGCGCGCCCAGGCGCGGCCAATGTTCGGCAAGACCTTGGCCGACTTCCAGCTCACCCAGGCGAAGCTGGCCCAGATGGCATTGGAGATCGACGCCGCGGCGCTGCTGACCTACCGCGCCGCCTGGCTGCGCGACAGTGGCAAGCGGGTGACGAAGGAGGCGGCGATGGCCAAGCTGGCGGCCACCGAATCGGCGCAGCGCGTCATCGACGGCGCGGTGCAGCTGTTCGGCGGCCAGGGCGTGCAGAGCGGGCAGACGGTCGAAAGCCTGTACCGCGAAATCCGCGCGCTGCGCATCTACGAGGGAGCGAGCGAGGTGCAGCTCCTGATCATCGCGCGCGAGCTGCTCGCGGCGAAGATTTAACCGAAGCTCTGGAGCAGGAATGGACATTCTTCAACCGCCGGGCTGGCCGCGCCCCAAGGGCTATGCCAATGGCGTGGCCTGCCGCGGACGACAGGTTTACGTCAGCGGCATGATCGGCTGGGACGCCGAAGGGCGCTTTCATACCGACGACTTCGTCGGACAGGCGCGCCAGGCGCTGGATAACATCGTCGCCGTGCTGCGCGAAGCGGGCGCCGGGCCGGAGCACATCGTGCGCATGACCTGGTATGTGGTCGACAAGCGCGAGTATCTCGACGCGGGGCGCGAACTCGGCGCCGCCTACCGCGAGGTGCTGGGGCGCCACTATCCGGCAATGAGCGCCGTCCAGGTGGCGGGGCTGATGGAAGACCGGGCGCGGGTCGAGATCGAGGTAACCGCGGTCATACCTGAATGACAAGGCAGAAGCGATGCAGAGACTGAAACGCCTGACCTTCTGGGGCGCCGACGAGAATGACGACAGTCTGCCGCGCGCCGTGATCGCCGGGCGCAAGACGGTCACCGCCGACACGGTCGAGGACTACTACAAGCCTTATAGCGAGTACGGCGATGGCAGCTATGAAGCCGGGGACCTGATCGAAGTGTACGACCTGAAGCAGCGCCTGCGCTGCCTGATCCGCGCCGTCGACGTCCAGATCATCCGTTTCGGTGACATCCCGGAAGCGGTGTGGCGGGGCGAGGGATTCGCCAGCGCTCGTGAGTTTCAGGACGTCCACATCCGCTGTCTGCCGCAATATGAACTCCATGATGACTTCGAGTTCGTCACCTTGCATTTCGAACTGGTCGAAGTGATCGAGCACTGAGCGTCAAGTGGCGTTGCCTTCCTGCGCCCGCCGGCCACGCCAGTGCATACGGCGTTCAGAACAGCTCGTCCAGCATCAAGTGGAACTGCAGCTTGCGCCGGTCAGGTTCGACGATGCCATATTGCCGCAGGAAGCGCTCCTGGAGCGCGCCGCCGAACTCGCCAAGACAATTCCAGGCGATGGCGAGATCCTGGTAGCGATCAGCGATGCCGACCCGCCCGGCGTCGATGCAGCCGGTCACCTCGCCATCGACGATGAGAAGGTTGTCCAGCGAATAGTCGCCGTGGGTGAGCACCGGATCGGGCGCGAGCGGCAGCAGGGCCTGCATCGCATCCCACACCTGCCGCGCGGTCCAGCCGGCGCGTTCCTCGTCGAAGTCGTCTTCATCGACCAAGCCCGCCTCGATGCGCGAGCACGCCAGGCCCAGGCGATAGGCATGGTCGCTGTTGAAAGGGCAAGCGGATGCCGGGATCGCATGCAGCCGCTTCAGGAAGCGGGCCAGGGCATCCACCACGGTGTGATGCTGGCCGGGATCGGCTTGCAGCAACTGGTAAGCGGTCTGGCCCTGCACGGCCGTCATCAGCAGCCAGGCCTCGTTGCCCGAGCAGTCGAAATGCGCGACGGCGGGCACGGGTAGGCGTCCGGCCAACCAGCGCAGCCGAGCCATTTCGTCGACGATCGCGTCGGCAACGGCGTTCCTGCCGTGCTTCAGAAACAGGTCGGGTGCCCCTGGCTTGCCGTGCAGCCGGTAGACGGCGCCGCCCGATTCGCCGACCCTGTCACGCGCCCACGCATAGCCGGCCACCGCGACCGAGATGCTCTCAGGAACGGGTACGGCTTGACAGGCTTCCTCGCGGTTCGTATCGATCATGGTCTGCAGTAGTTGTCCCGACCGAGCGCCACCGCCCCGGCCATTCTGTTAAGTTGGTCCGATAGTGAACCGAGGAGCCACCATGAGCAACCCCATCGTCCACGTCATCCAGGATTTTTCCATCGCCGAGCAATTGCGGGCCGATCTGCTGGCCGCTGGCCTTTCCCAGGACAGTGTCGTCCTGTCACCCATCGGGGACGAGGCTGGCCCGGGCCAGTCCAACTTCACGGTCGGCGATTCGCCATCGGCCCGGGGCGGCACCGACTACAACGACGTCTATCGCCCGGATGGCGATATGCACGGCGCCTGCATCCTCAGGGTGCTGGCCCAGAATGCGCGCGAGGAAGAGCTGGCGCGGGCCGTCGTCGAACGCCATCGCACGGCGAACCCGCACGCGCTGAGCGAACAGCGCGTGCCATAACCGCCGTCATTTCTGCCACTGGCAGAAATGACGGACGGGTACGCTAGCTCCAGCTCAGATCGACCTTGCTGAGCGGAAGCTCGCGCACCCGCTTGCCGGTGGCGGCGAAGATCGCATTGCACACCGCCGGCGCCAGCGGCGGCAGGGGCGGCTCGCCCAGGCCCGTCACCGGCTGATCCGACTTCACGAAGTGCATCTCGATCCTGGCCGGCGCGTCGCCGATGCGCAGCAGCTGGTAATCGTGGAAGTTGCTCTGCACGATGCGGCCGTTCTCGAGGTTCAGCTCGGGGAACATCAGGGTCGACAGGCCGTCGATCACCGAACCCTCGACCTGGTTTTCGGCGCCCGACAGGTTGATGATGGTCGGGCCAACATCCGACGCCACCACCACGCGGTCGACCTTCACCTTGCCGTCCTTCGAGACAGTGACCTCGGCCACCTGCGCCACGTAGCCGCGATGGCTGAAGTGGAAGGCGATGCCTTGCCCCTGGCCGCGCGCGAACTTCTTCTTGCCCCAACCGGCCTTGTCGGCGGCGGTCTGCAGCACCGCGCGCATGCGCGCCACGTTATAGGTCTGGCCGCGCTCGACGCTCGGCGGCATGATGTCCTTGTCGCCCAGCAGTTCGAGGCGGAAGGCCAGCGGATCGCGCCCGCCCGCATGGGCCAGCTCGTCGATGAAGCTGTGGAAGGCCCAGGCGAACACGCAGCTGCCGGGCGCGCGCCACGGTCCCATCGGCACGCTGCATTCCAGCGCGGTCTGCTCCAGCTGGCAGTTGGCCAGCCAGCGGCCCGGGAACTCGTCGGGCGACAGGCTGCCGCCGCTGCCGTTGCGCAGCGTGCTCTTGCCGTCCTGCTCGACGCGGTTGGCGAAGGTGACGAAGTGGTTGTGCCATCCCACGACCTTGCCGGCCTTGTCGACGCCGCCGCGCAGGAAGTGGAAGCCGCCCGGACGGAAGTGGTCGTGCTGCAGGTCGTCCTCGCGGGTCCAGGTCAGCTTGACCGGCGCCTTGTCCTTCATGCGCTGGGCGATCGCGGTGGCTTCGACGATGAAGTCCGAGCTTAGGCGCCGGCCGAAGCCGCCGCCGCTGCGGATGATGTGCATCGTGATCTTCTCTTTGGGGATGCCGCAGGTGGTCGACACGAGCGCCTGCCCCGCGTTCGGATTCTGGGTCGGGGCCCACAGTTCGAGCGCGCCGTCGGGCTTGATCCAGGCGGTGCAGTTCTGCGGCTCCATGCTGGCGTGCGAGATGAAGGGATAGCTGTAGGCCGCTTCCACGGTCTTCGCGGCGCCTTTCAGGGCCCCGGCGACGTCGCCATCCTTGCGCAGCACGGTGGCGCCGGGCTTCTTGCTGGCCGCCTTGGCCTGGGCCGTGAAGTCGGCCCAGCTGTGCTTGGCGGCGCCGCCTTCGTCCCACGTCACTTCGAGCCCGCGGCGGGCGCGGATCGCGGCCCAGGTCGAGGTGGCGACGATCGCCACGCCGGGACGCAGGCCGTTCAGGTTATCGGTTCCTTCGATGATGAAGGCGTCCTTGACGCCGGGCAGGGCGCGCACCGCGTCCAGGTTGGCGCGCAGCGGCTTGCCGCCAAAGACCGGGCACTTGACGTATTGCGCGTGCAGCATGCCGGGCAGCTGGACGTCGATGCCGAACAGCGGCTTGCCGCTGACGATGGCGGGGTTGTCGACGCCGCCGATGCGCTTGCCCAGCAGTTTGAAGGTGGCCGGGTCCTTCACGGCCACGCTCGCCGCTTCCGGCAGCGGCAGCTTCGCCGCCGCATCGACCAGCGCGCCGTAGGCGAGGCGCCGCTTGCTGGCCGCGTGCAGGACATGGCCGACGTCGGTCGTGCATTCGGCGGCCGGCACTTTCCAGGACTGCGCCGCGGCCTGGACCAGCACGGCGCGCGCGGTGGCGCCCAGGCGGCGGAAGTTCTCGTAGTTGTTCGGGGTCGAGTTCGAGCCGCCCGCACCCTGGCTGCCATAGGCTTCCAGGTTCAGGTCGCCCTGGACCACGCGCACGCTTTCCCAGGCGACGTCGAGTTCCTCGGCGATCACCATCGGCAGCGAGGTCTTGATGCCCTGGCCGATCTCGGGCTGCTTGGAAATCAGGGTCACGCTGCCGTCGCGCGCGATGCGGATGAAGGCGTTCGGCACGAAGTCCGCGCCGGCGGCGCCGGCCCTGGTATCGGTCACGGCGGCGAGCACGCCTTGCGCCGACATGCCGATCAGGAAGGCGCCGCCGGCGGCGCCGGCGCGCAGGAAACCGCGGCGGGAGGTGGAAGCGAGCGTCATGCCTGTTTCCCTTCGGTCGATGCGATCTCGGCCGCGCGGTGGATGCCCTTGCGGATCCGCATATAGGTGGCGCAGCGGCACAGGTTGCCGGCCATGGCCTCGTCGATCTGGGCGTCGGTCGGCTTCGGGTGCTGCTTGAGCAGGGCGCAGGCGCTCATGATCTGCCCGGACTGGCAGTAGCCGCATTGCGGCACGTCGAGCTCTTGCCATGCCACCTGCAGCGGATGGCGGGCGTTGGCGTCCAGGCCCTCGATGGTGGTGATCCTGGCGTTACCGATGCTCGAGACCGGCAGCACGCAGGCGCGGGTCGCCACGCCGTCGAGGTGGATGGTGCAGGCGCCGCACTGGCCCAGGCCGCAGCCATACTTGGTGCCGACCAGTCCGAGGGTATCGCGCAAGGCCCACAGCAGCGGGGTGTCGGCTTCGACGTCGACGGCCTGCGCCTTGCCGTTGACATTCAGGGTGTAAGTACTCATGAAGCTCCTTCAAGGCAGTCCGAACAAGCTGACAATCCTAGCTGATATTTCACCTTTTCAACAGTATTGCAGGGTATGTCTCGTCAGCGCCTGAACAGATTCTGTCCCGTATCCCGATGCTACTTGGTCGGTGCGGATTGGTATGTGATACTTTGTTGCATTATCGTCGATATTTACCCTTATGCTGAAACGCGGTCTGCGCCTGGTGCCCGCAACCCTGAAGCTGCGCATGGCCTGTGTCGCGGCCATTCTGGTCTTCGTGACTACCTTGTTGGTCACACTGGCTACCCTGGCGGTAGCCGAGCGCGGCATGAAATCGGTCATCGGCGACCAGCAGTATTCGATACTTTCCAATGCCGCATCATTCATGGACGACCGCATCGTGACGCGTATCGCGCAGGTCGAATCGCTGGCTTCCCGCATGCCGCCGTTGACGGGCGCCGACGACCGCGCGCGTCTTTATCTCGAGGCTCAGGCGCCGATCTGGGAACACGAATACCTCAACCTGATCCTGTTCGATGCGGCTGGTCGGCAGACCGTATCGATGCGTCCCATAGGCGGCGTCAGGCAGCTCAATGCCGCGGGACGCGATTATTTCGAGCGGCCCATGTCGACGCAGCGCGGCTATATGTCGCACCCATTCATCAGCCGTCTTTCAGAGCGCGAGATCATCATCGTGAGCGCACCGGTACGCGACCAGGCCGGCAAGCCAGGCGGCATACTTACCGCCAGCATAGACCTGCAGGCTTCGGGTTTCCTGCGCCAGATCTCGGCGCTGAGGCCAGGTGGCTCGGGCTATCTGTTCCTCATGACCGGCGATGGCACGATGATCGACCATCCCGATCGCCGCAGGCTGCTGCAGAAGGCCGCGCAGGCTCCCTATGTCAACGTAAAAACTGATCCTGCACTCAATGGCTTCGAAGCGTGGCTCGAGGGCAGGGACCGGGATGGCGGAACCTATATCTACGCATACAAGCGCCTGCGCACGACAGGCTGGATTCTTGGAGCTCGTTACCCTACCGCAGAGGCCTTTGCGCCATTGGCGCAGATGCGGCGTAACGCCATCGTCGTCGCCAGCGTGCTGGCGCTCGTATCGGGCGTAGTGGCCTGGGCGCTGGTGTTCCGGCTGCTGGCGCCGCTGCAGCGGCTGCGCGACCGCATCCGCGCGATCCGCCACGACGGCGCCGACATCGCGGTGCTGCACGACACCCGGCGCGATGAGATCGGGGAATTGGGCAATGCCTTCTACCAGCTGATGGCCGAGCGCGAGAACGCCGAAGGCCTGCGCGCGGCCAGCGAGAAGCGTCTGCGCCTGATTGCCGACAACCTGCCCGTGCTGATCGCCTACGTCGACCGCGACCGGCGCTTCCGGTTCGGGAACGCCACCTTCGAGCGCTGGTTCGGGGTCGCGCCCGAGCGGCTGGTCGGCATGTCGATCGCCCAGCTGATGGGCGAGGATGCCGCGCGCCAGGGCGCGGAAAGCCTGGAAGGCGCGTTCGCCGGCCACGCCACCACTTGCCAGATGCGGCTGCTGATAGGGGGCGCGCCGCGGGTGCTGGAAGGTGTCTACATCCCCGACCTGCAGCCGGACGGCAGCGTGGCCGGCGTGTACGTGCTCAAGCATGACATGACGCACGTGAAAGAGGTCGAGGAACAGCTGACCCGGCTCGCGCGCATCGATACCCTGACCGGCCTGGCCAACCGGCGCAGCTTCAACGAGACCCTGCAGCAGGCGCTGGCGCGTGCATCGCGTCACGGCCGGGGGCTGTCGCTGGCCTACCTGGACGTCGACCACTTCAAGCGCATCAACGACAGCCACGGCCACGGCGTGGGCGACGAAGTGCTGAGGGAGTTCGGCGAGCGCCTGCGCGCCTGCGTGCGCGCCAGCGACCTGCCGGCGCGGCTGTCGGGCGACGAGTTCGTGGTGATCCTCGAAGAGATCGGGAGCGCTGCGGAGGCCGAACGCATCGCAGCCAAGATCGTGGCCGCGATGCGCGCGCCGTTCGCCACCGGCGCCGGCAGGCTGGCGGTGTCGGCTAGCGTCGGCGTCGCCTTGTGGCGGCCGGGGCAGGGTGAGGACGCGCTGCTGGCGGCTGCCGATGGCGCCTTGTACGTGGCCAAGGCGAATGGCCGGGATGGGTATGCGGTGGGGGCGGCAGCGTAGCCGCCGGCGTTACAATCCGCCCGGATACGTCTCCGGCGGCTCGCCCGAATGCCAGCCGCTGGTCGCGTCGAGCGGCTCCACCGCCGTGGTGCGGTCGATGTGGATCACGGCGTCGAACTGGCGCGGCAGCTGGGCCATGAAATAGTGGCTCTGGCGCTCGCTGCGCGGCAGGTACAGCACGCCGATGGCGCGCTCCAGCCGCTCTTCCATCAGCACGTCGCGCGCCGGGGACGGCTCGCGCAGCGGCAGGAAGAAGCGCTCGATGCCGGTGCTGTGCAGCAGGTGCTCGTAGCTGTTTTGCAGGGCCGGCCGCACGTGCTTGTGCAGGCCCTCGCCATCCCATTCGGAGGCCGCCGTGACCCGGCCTTCGTAGGTGGTGAAGCCGATCAGTACCGTGTCGGCGCCATGCGCCTTGCGCGCCAGCTCGCCCACCGTCCATTCGCCCTGGCGTCCGATCTCGGTCGCGCGCGCGTCGCCGATGTGGGAGTTGTGCTCCCATACCACGATGCGTGCTGGCTTGCCGCCTTGCGACAGGTAGCGCGCCACCGCGTCCAGGGTCTCGGCCATATGGCTGTCGCGCAGGTTCCAGGACGAGATGCGGCCCTTGAACATGGTGCGGTAATACTCTTCCGCGTTCTTGACCAGGCGCGCGTTCTGCTGGGCGTAGAAGAACGCGTCGTCGCCACCGTCGGCCTGCACGTAGTCGAAGGCGCGCTGCTGCAGCGTGCGCAGGGTGGCGAGCACGCCTTCCTGGCACGAGGGCGACATGCCGAAGCTGGCTTCGTAGCCGTATTGCTGGCTGTCGCGGTCGTAGTGGTCGAAGCAGGCATAGACCTTGCGCGCCTCGCGCGCGGCGTTCGGGTCGACCTGGTCAAGGTAGCGCAGCACCTCGTGGATCGAGGTGTACATGCTGTACAGGTCCAGGCCGTAGAAGCCGGTCCTGGCGTCCGCGTCCAGGCCATCGTTGCGCGCGCGCAGCCACTCGACGAAGTCGAGCACCGCCGTGTTACGCCACATCCAGGCCGGGAAGCGTTCGAAGCCCGACAAGGCGGCGCGGCCGTCCGCGTCCGCCCCTTCGCCGCGCACGTAACGGTTGACGCGCCAGGCATCGGGCCAGTCGGCTTCGACCGCCACCGCGGCGAAGCCTTTTTCCTCGATCAGGCGCCGTGTGATGCGTGCCCGCTCCGCGTAGAACTCGTGGCTGCCGTGGGTGGCCTCCCCGAGCAGCACGAAGCGGGCATTGCCGACCATGTCGAGCAGGGCGTCGTAGTCGTCCGCGCCCCCGGTGAGGGGGCGGGCCGACGCGCGCACCGCGTCGAGGGTGGCGTTGGTGAGGATGGCCACGTCAGTGCAGGAAGCTGTGGCTCGGCGCCGGCTGGTGGCCGGCATAGTGGGCGCCGCCGCGCTCGATGAACGCCTTCATGCGCGCCAGGTCGTCGTCCATCTGGCGCTGCGGATCGGCGCCCAGCATGCGCGCGATGCCGTGGCCCAGGGCGCCGGCCGGCGGCGAGTAGGTCATGCGCACCGTGACGCGGGTGCCGTTGCCGGACGGCTCGAAGGTCACCGTGCCTTCCTGTTCGATCTCCGAGCCCGGCTCGCTGCGCCACGACAGGCGCTCGGGGCGCGACTGCTCGGTCATCACGGCGTTCCAGGCGTATTCCATGCCGCCGGGGCCGCGCACCACCCAGTGCGAGCGGCGGTGGCCGAGGTCGCGCACCTCGGTCACGTGCGACATGAAGCGCGGGAAGTTCTCGACTTCGGACCAGGCGTCGAACACCTCCTTCGGCGCGGCGTCGATGTGGATCGCGTTCTCCACTTCGACCTGGCTGGCGGCGCCGCGGTGACGCAGCGAATCGACCATATGGCGGCCGCGGTCGCTGCGCAGCAGCACCGCCAGCGCGCCCAGGCCGAGCAGGGCAGCCAGCGGCGAGCGGCGCGCCAGGCCGACCACGCTCAGGGCGCCGGTGCCCAGCAGGGCGGAATTGGTGAGCGTCGGGCTGCGCGAGCTGAAGGCCTCGGTCAGGTGATCGGTCCAGCCGCGCACCTGGTTGGCGGCGGCGTGGGCGCGCGAGCGGGCCTCGGCTTTCATGCCGTGGGCGGTCTGTTCGAGGCGTTCACGCGCGTGGTCGGCCCGTTCGCGGGCGCGTTCGGCGGCGTACTCGGCCCGGTCGCGCGCCTGGTCGGCGGCATAGCCGGCATGTTCGCGCGTTTCATGGGCGGCATGGCTGGCGCGGTCGCGCGCCTCGTAGGCGGCGTGCTTCATGCGATCGCGCGCTTCGTGCGCGGCGTGGCTGGCGCGATCCTTCGCCTCGTACGAGGCGTCGGCCAGGCGCTCGCGCGCATGTTCGAGCCGGTCGCGCGTGCGGTGCGAGACCTCGGCCAGGCGGTCGCCCGCCGCATGGGCGGCGCCGGCCAGTCGTTCGCCGGCAAGGGCGGCGGCGCCGGTGGCGCGCAGGCGCGCCGAGTCGAGGCGGTCGCCGGCGCTGTGCCAGGCGTGTTCGAGGCGGTCGCCGGTGCGGTCGCGCGCGTCGCGCAGGGCGCCGCGGGCGCGGGCGCGGCGCTTGGCGCCGCGATCCGGGTCGAATGCGTACATCAGCAATGCGCCTGCGACCGCCGCGCCGATCCACTTGCCCACGTTCGTTGCTTGTTCATTGTTTGTATCGTTCATCTCGGCTCCTTGAGGTAAGTTAGCTGGTGGCATCGTGCTGGCGCGCCCACGCCTGCGCCAGCAGGGATTGCACTTCTTCATCGTCGGTCTGCTCGAAGCGCCGGTACCACTGCCCCACGGCGCGAAAGCGCATCGGGGCGAGGGGGCAGACCACCTCGTCGGCAACGCCACGCAAGACCTGCAGCGCATCCTGGGCCGCCACCGGCACCGCCAGCACCAGCCTGGACGGCCGCTGGCGGCGCGCGACTTCGACCGCCGCCAGCATCGTCGATCCGGTGGCGACGCCATCGTCGACCAGGATCACGCAGCGTCCCTCGAGCCGGGCCGGCGCACGCTCGCCGCGGTAGCGTCGCTCGCGCCGCGCCAGTTCGCTTTGCTCCGCCGCGACGACCGCATCGACTTCGCCCTGGGTCACGCCCATCAGGCCCGGCACGCCGGGCTGCAGCACGAACACGCCGCCGCTGCCGATGGCGCCCATGGCGAACTCCGGCTGGTTGGGCAAGCCGAGCTTGCGCACCAGCATCAAGTCGAGTTCGGCATTCAGTGCCTGGGCGATGGGGAAGGCGACCGGCACGCCCCCGCGCGGCAGCGCGAGTACAAGCACATCGTCGCGGTCGGCGTAATGGCGCAACGCCCCGGCCAAATGCCTGCCGGCGTCGACGCGGTCGATGAATGGTTCGAGCTCTTGCATGATGAAGAAGTTGTTAACTTCCAGCATACACAGGGACGAGCGTGGCCGTCGTTCGTTTGCCGCGCGGAATGATGCCGAGGAGAATGGCGGCCCCGGACAGGTCCGCGCGTGGGTTTCTGACAGGTCAGCCGAGCTGGCGGCTGTGGAAACGCAGGTGGTCTTCGACGAAGGTCGAGATGAAGTAATAGCCGTGGTCATAGCCGGCATGGCGGCGCAGGGTGAGCGGCTGGCTGGCCTTGGCGCAGGCTTCCTCGAACGCCTCGGGGAACAGCTGCTCGACCAGGAATTTGTCGCCCAGGCCCTGGTCGATCAGGATGCCGCCAGGGAATGGTGCGCTCGTCTGCGACGCCATCAGGGCGCTGGCGTCATATTGCTGCCAAGCGCTTTCGTCGGCGCCGAGGTAGCCGCCGAAGGCCTTCTTGCCCCATGGGCAGCGGCTCGGCGCGGCGATCGGCGCGAAGGCCGAGACCGAGCGGAACAGGTCGGGGTGCTTGAGCGCCATGGTCAGCGCGCCATGGCCGCCCATCGAGTGGCCGAAGATGCCGACCCGTTCCGAATCGGCCTGGAAAGTGGCCAGTACCAGCGCGTGCAGTTCCAGCAGGTAGCTGTGCATGCGGTAGTGGCGCTTCCACGGTTCCTGGGTGGCGTCGAGGTAGAAGCCGGCGCCGGTGCCGAAGTCCCAGCTGTCTTCTTCTCCCGGCACATTGGCACCGCGCGGGCTGGTGTCGGGCGCGACCAGGATGATGCCCAGCTCGCTGGCCAGGCGCTGGGCGCCGGCCTTGATCGGGAAGGTTTCTTCGGTGCAGGTCAGGCCGGCCAGGTAGAACAGGACCGGCAACTTCTTCTCGCCGGCCGCCGGCGGCAGGAAGACCGAGAATTTCATCGGCAGGCCGATAGCGGCCGAGTTGTGCTGGTAGAAGCGCTGCACGCCGCCGAAGCAGGCGTGTTCATTGAGGAGTTGGGGCATCTTGGTGTCGGGTGCAGTTGATGGATGGCGCCAGTATGCCGGTTCCAGGCGGCGCTTGCCAACTAGACCACGCCCAGCGCCCCCAGCAGCGCGCCGAGCGCCAGCATCCACAGCAGGTGCAGGCGGGTGCGCCAGATGACGATGGCGGTGGCTGCCGTCAGCAGCCACAGGGGCCAGTTGTCCATGTGTTCGCCGCCCTTGCCGCCGCCGGTGGCCAGCAGCCAGGCGGTCGACAGCAGCATGGCGATCACCAGCGGCGCCATGCCCTGCTTGAAGGCGCGCACGGCGCGCAGTTCGCGGTTGCGCTGGGCCCACTGCGCCACCTGGTAAGTGAATACGGTGGAAGGCAGCATGATGCCGACCATCGAGATCGCTACGCCGGAGAGCGCGGCCGTCATGCTGCCGGTGTTGAGTCCGACGTTCCAGCCCAGCAGGGCCACGAACAGGACGTTGGGTCCGGGCGACGACTGGGCCAGGGCGACCGAGTCGGCGAACTGGGTCTGGCTGAGCCAGCCGTGGCGCTCGACCAGGTAGCGCTGCATCTCGGAGGTGGTCGAGATCGCGCCGCCGAGCGACATCATGGACAGCATCAGGAAATGGACGAACAGGTTCAGCCAGTCATGCCAGCCGAACACCAGGCTGGGCGCGTTCATGGCTTGAGCCTGCGCCAGGCCAGCAGGCAGCCGAGGCCGCCGAGCAGGCCGATCACGGCCGCCAGCGGCACGCGGATCCAGGCCAGCAGCACGAAGCCGGTGGCGGCGATCGCGATGCAGGCGGCGAGCGGGATCACATTCCGGGTCAATGCAACCGACATGCGCAGGCCGGTGGCGGCGATCAGGCCGGCGGCGACGGCAGCCATGCCGCGCAGGGCGCCCTGCAGCTGGGGCTGGGTGGCGAACTGCGCATAGACCAGGGCCAGGCACAGCACCAGGATGAGCGGCACGGTGAGGATGCCGGCCAGGGCGCTCATGGCGCCGGCCAGGCCGAAGTGGCGGGTGCCGATCATCATGGCCAGGTTGCAGACGTTGGGGCCCGGCATGATCTGGGCCACCGACCATTCCTCGACGAAGTCCTCGTTGCTCATCCAGCGCTTGCGCTCGACGACTTGCTGCTGGATCACGGCCAGCACCCCTCCGAAGCCCTGCAGGGCGATCAGCGTGAATGACACGAACAGGTCGGTCAGCGAAGTCGGGCGGGGACGATCGGGTTCGGCCGGCGGTGCGGAAGGGGCAGGCTGCGGCGCGGAAGGCGGCAAGGGCAGGGGTGAGGCGCTCATCCGGCGATTATCGCCGCAGGGCCCGCGCCGTGTCCATGCGCTACCCGTGCTGGATAATGGCTCAGCCGCCGCCGATGCCTTCCATCACGCGACCGGTCCCGCCGCATTGCGGACATGGCTTGCCGTCGGCCAGCGTGCCGCGGCCGGCGCAGGCGTCGCAGATGTCTTCGCCGGCGCCAGGGGTGCCGGGGGCGGCGTCGTCGCCGGGATTCAGGTCGGGTTGGGTGCTCATGGAAATCCTCATGCGTGGTCTGTTGCGGCCGATTGTAGGCAGGAAGACGGCCGGGCGGCGCAGCGCAGACGGAGGGGGGGCCGGCGTCTGCCATAGACAATGTTTTCGCGTATTGATACAGGTTTGACATTGACTTCATTCCGCCATCGTCAATACTCGTGGTGCGTCAGCGACATAACCCACCGGAGACCCGCGCCATGAGCCCATACCGTGCCCAGGATATCAATCAAAGCCTCTCCGGATCTTCCGAGCTCAGGCGTAACATCCGCCAGCGCGACATCGTGGCGCGCGGCATCGCCACCCTGGGCGAGTGCGGCACCATGCCGGCGCTCGAGTACCTCAAGGCGCATGGCGTACGTCCCCAGGTGATCGAGCGCGTGCTGCTCGAGCCGGAGCGCCGCCGGGTGCTCGCCTGAGCGGAACCTGAACTCCCGATTGCCCACGAAGTTGCCGCAATATTTATTTGTGGTGCATACTGTGTCAGTCGGGGTTAAATCTTGTAAACCCTTGATTTTCAGCGGAAACGAGATTGCCTTCCCAATAGGCAAATTGTTGAAAGCCGCACGGGAGGCCGCGTCCAGCGTGTCAAGCCCCCGCTTTTCCACACACTTATTCACAGACTTTGTGGATATCCGAAAAACGCCTTGATTTTCCGTGACTTGGCAGCGATTGTTCAGGTCACGGCTGATGTCATTCTTGACAACCTTTTGACAGTGACACAAGGCGGCCCCATTTTCTCCTTGCGGCCCGGGACTGGATAAATGTACAGTATGGCATTTCCAGATTCCGCCCATGTCCGCCGTCGCCGATCCGATCATCACCTCGTCTACCGACGACCCGTTCGCCAGCCTGAATCCCGAGCAGCGGGCGGCGGTCGAGCACGACGTCGGGCTCGACGCGCCGCGTCCCTTGCTGGTGGTGGCCGGCGCCGGCTCCGGCAAGACCAATACGCTGGCGCACCGGGTGGCGCGCCTGATCCAGTCGGGCGCCGATCCGCAGCGCATCCTGCTGCTGACGTTTTCGCGCCGCGCCGCCACCGAAATGACCCAGCGCGCCGGCGGCGTGCTGCACCGGCTGTTCGGGCTCAAGGGCAGCCAGGCGCCGGTCACGCTGCCCTGGGCCGGCACCTTCCACAGCATCGGGGCGCGCCTGCTGCGCGAGTTCGCCGGGCGCATCGGGCTGGACGATCAGTTCACGATCCACGACCGCGGCGACTCCGAAGACCTGATGGGCATGGTGCGCCACGAGATCGGCCTGAGTCAGCTCGAGAAACGCTTTCCGCTGAAAGGCACCTGCCTGTCGATCTATTCGCGGGTGGTCAATGGCCGCGAGCCGCTCGACGGGGTGCTGCAGGCCTTCTTCCCCTGGTGCAGCGAGTGGGAAGCCCAGCTCAAGACGCTGTTCGGCGCCTATGTCGACGCCAAGCAGGAACAAAACGTGCTCGACTACGACGACCTGCTGCTGTTCTGGGCCGAGATGGCGGCCGACCCGGTGCTGGGGCTTGAACTCGGCGCGCTGTTCGATCACGTGCTGGTCGACGAATACCAGGACACCAACCGCCTGCAGGCGGCCATCGTCACCGGCATGAAGCCCGACGGCCGCGGCGTGATGGTGGTGGGCGACGATGCGCAGTCGATCTATGGCTTTCGCGGCGCGACCGTGCGCAACATCCTCGACTTCGCCGGCCAGTTCTCGCAGCCGGCGCAGCTGATCACCCTGGAGCGCAACTACCGCTCCACGCAGCCGATCCTGGACGCGTCGAACGCGGTGATCGGCGCCGCGCTCGAGCGCCACGCCAAGACCCTGTGGACCGACAAGGCGTCAAGCATCAAGCCGCAGCTGGTCTTGATTCCCGACGAAGCCGAACAGGCGCGCTGGGTCTGCAACCGCATCCTCGAACAGCGCGAGACCGGCATGCCGCTGAAGTCGCAGGCGGTGCTGTTTCGCGCCGCCAGCCACAGCGCCGCGCTCGAGCTCGAACTCATGCGCCGCAACATCCCCTTCGTCAAGTTCGGCGGCCTCAAATTCCTGGAAGCTGCCCACATCAAGGACATGCTGGCCGTGCTGCGCTTCGCCCAGAACCCGAGCGGACGCCTGGCGGGTTTCCGCGCGCTGCAGCTGATTCCCGGCATCGGCCAGGCGACCGCCACCCGTCTGGTCGAGGCCGCCGGCACCAGCAACGACGCGGCGGCGGCGCTGGAGGCATTCCCGGTGCCGGCGCGCTGCAAGACCGACTGGCAGGCGTTCTGCGACCTGTACCGGCGCCTGCGTACGCCCGGCCTGCGCTGGCCGATGGACCTCGAGCTGGCGCGCGCGTGGTACCAGCCGCACCTCGAGCGCCTGCACGACGATGCGCAGGTGCGCGCGGCCGACCTCGACCAGCTGGTGGCGCTGTCGGGCGGTTATGGCAACCGCGAGAGCTTCCTGGCCGAGATCACGCTCGACCCGCCCGAAGCCACCAGCGACCGCGCCGGCGCGCCGCTGCTCGACGAAGATTACGTGATCCTGTCCACCATCCACTCGAGCAAGGGGCAAGAATGGAATTCGGTGCACGTTCTGAATGTCGTCGACGGCTGCATTCCGTCGGACATGGCGACCGGCAGCCAGGAAGATATCGAGGAAGAGCGGCGCCTGCTTTACGTCGCCATGACGCGCGCGCGTGAAAACCTGCACCTGGTGGTGCCGAACCGCTTCTTCATCAAGCAGCAGTCGAGCATGGGCGACCGCCACGTGTACGCGGCGCGCACGCGCTTCATCACCCCGGTGATGCTCAAGCATTTCGAAGAATGTGCCTGGCTCAGCGCCGACAAGCGCGAGCTGCGTACGCCGATGCCCGACAGCATTCGCATGATGGTGCGAGACCGGGCCCGGAACGCGTGGAAATGACGACAGATGCGGGCAAATTGACGACTTATCCCCCGTGCCCCGCTTTTGTAGGAATTTGCCGTATGTGACATGGACGCGCAGAAGTGGTGCACGTGCAAGTGACTGATTTTACGAGGGTATTTTTTTGCCTCCAGAACGGGCATTTTGTTGAAACCCGCATCGATACTGCGCTTGCGGCTTGTCAAGTGGCGCTTTTCCACACACTTATCCACATTTCTTGTGGATAGTCCAAAAGGCTGAATGAAATCAGCCACTTAGTGTTCAATATTACTTGACCACAATGTCCATTTCCTGTGCGATCGCCTGCAGGGCGGCGAGCGCGCCCATGGGGATTCCGACGCCGCCCACGATGCGGTGTTCGCGCGGATTGATACGGATCGCGTGCACGCCCTGCGACTCGGTAAAGCGGCGCACCGAGGGCAGGTCGGTGCCGGCGCCGAGCTCGATCACGGCAAGCCGGGCAACCCCTGCGCGCCACTGCGCCAGCCGCTCGAGCTGGGTGTCGCCGGGAATGTCGACCCGGGCGACGTCGTTGAACATCAAGATATTGGGGCGGGCCAGGGCGCCGCAGTGCGGGCAGGCCGGCAGCGGCGACCGCAGCGCGCAGCGGGCCAGGTCCACCTCGGGCTCGAAGTCGTCCGCCGGCCAGGTGACATCGCGGCAGGGACGGGTGCACTGCAGGTGGTGAATGGTGCCGTGGCATTCGGCGATCCGGTCGTGCGCGAAACCGGCGCGCAGGAACTGGCCGTCGACATTGCTCGTGAAGACGAAGCTGCCATGCCGCATGCGGTCTCCCAGCGCGCGCAGGATCGCGAAGCCCGCATGCGGTCGCGTGCGCCGGTACAGGTCGAGCCGGTGGCCATAAAAGCCCCAGGCCAGATGCGGATCGCGCTCGAAACTCGCCGGATTGGCCATCTCGCGAAATGGCAGGCCGCGTTCGGCCAGTGGCGGATAGGCTTTCCAGAAGCCGGTATTGCCGCGAAAATCGGGCAGGCCCGAATCGACGCCGATGCCGGCGCCGGCGGCGATCAGGAGGCCGTCGGCCTCCCTCAGCAAAGCGCAGGCGCGCGCGATCTCATCCATGGGCGCTCGCCTTGAGCCGCTCGAGTTCGGCCAGGAAGCGCTCGCAGGCCACGCCAGGCGCCCACGGCTCCCACGGCCGGCAATCGTAATGGGCGGCGAGCGGGTCCTCGGCCAGCACCTCGGCGCGGATCTTGAGGGTGCGCCGCACTTCCTCGCGCGACCAGCCGGCCACGTGCACCGCCTCGGTGGCCGCGGCCAGGCGGTCGGCGCGCTTGTGCGCCGCGTGGCCGCGCGCGTCCCAGGCCGGCAGGCCGTAGCGCAGGAAGACCATGTGTTCCAGGCGCCTGGTCAGCGCGCGGAAGGCGTCGCCCAGGAAGGGCTTGATGACCGAGATCGCGTCGAAGCCGAGCAGGCCTTCCTCGGCGTCGTGCAGCAGTTCGCGCAATTCTTCCAGCGGCGTGATGGCCGGCGCGGCCGCGCGGCGCAGCAGCATGACGGTGATCGAATGCTGGGCCACCGACAGCGGCAGCGGCCAGGCCGAGTGGCCGCCCCAGCGGTAGGTGCGGGCCAGGCCGAGCGCCAGGTCGGCGTCGTCCCAGTCGAAGGGTGTCGGGTCGAGCAGGTCGAGGCGGCGGCCGGATGGCATGCGGACCCAGGCGCGGGTCCGGTCTGGCGTGGACGGGATGGACATGTGGCGATTTTACACACCGGTCCGTCCATTCTCCGCATAATTGATCCATGCGTACGCAAGACCTGCGCGCCCGCGTACAGTGGATCGGATGCGCGTGGGGGACCATGAGGAGCGGAACTCTAGTCACAATTCTAGTGTCTGAACCTACGTAAGTGTACATGAGAGAACACTATGGAAATGATGCTGAAGACCGGAGCGGCAGCGCGCAGGCTTGGTGTGACATCCAAGACGTTGCAACGCTGGGATCGCTGTGGCACGTTCTCTCCACTAGCGCGTAGCCCAACCGGTCTGCGCCTCTATAGTGAAACGCAGATCGCTGAGCGGATCGGATTGCAGTCACGCCCGGCTCCATACCGGATCATCGCTTACTGCAGGGTGTCCAGCGCTGCGCAAAAGCCTGATTTGCGCAATCAACGCCGGGTTCTCGAAGAATTTTGCACAGCGCGTGGACTGGCGGATGTCGAGTTCATCGAAGAGATCGGCGGCGGGCTCAATTTCAGGCGTCCGCGCTTGCTGGAGCTGACCGACGCGCTCGGGCGAGGCGAGGTGCGCCCCCTGGTGCTGGCGCACCGGGATCGCCTGACGCGCTTCGGATACGAATGGTTCGAACACATAGCGCACGAACATGGCTGCGAGCTGCTCGTACTGAACCAGGAGCGCTTGTCCCCTGAACAGGAAATGGTGCAGGACATGATGACCATCGTGCATTGTTTCTCAAGTCGTTTATATGGGCTGCGCAACTATCGCCGCCAGTTGGATGTTGCATTGAGCAAGGACGCGCGCAATGCTGCTGTCACATCGCATCCGGATTGAAGCCACGCCTGAGCAGCGCGACTATTTCGCGCGAGCGGCGGGGACGGCGCGCAAAGTCTGGAACTGGGCGCTGGCCGAATGGCAGCGGCAAACCGCGCTGGGGCAGCGTCCAGACGCCATGAAATTGAAAAAACAGTTCAATGGGATCAAGTATGCTCACCCGGACTGGCTCGATGCCGAAGGCAGACCTTGGTTGCGAACGATTCACCGCGATGCGCATGCGCAGCCTTTCGCGCACCTGGAGCGGGCGTGGCGCCGCTACTACGAGCAACGGCAAGCCGGCAACAAAGCCTATTCACCGACATTTAAAAGGAAAGGCCGCTGCCGCGACTCGTTCTATATTGCCAACGACAAGATTCGTTTTGAGGGCAAGTGCGCCGTGCTGCCAAGGATCGGGAAGGTCGTGCTGGCCGAGCTCCTGCGGTTTCCCGGAAAGATCATGGGCGCATGCGTATCGCGCGAAGCCGACCACTGGTATGTGGCCGTGCAGGTCAAGCTACCTGAACAGCTGGCCCGCCTGCAGCGCCAGGGTGATGGCGTGGTTGGGGTCGATCTCGGCATAAGCGCTGCAGCCGTCCTGTCCACTGCCGAGAAGATACCGGCCCCACGGCCGCTACGTGCTAGCCAGCGGCGCCTGCGCATCCGCTCGCGCCGCCATGCACGCAAGCTGAAAGCCGCGAAGGCCAGTGCCGGGATCACGGGCACGATCCCGAAAGGTATGCGTCTGCCGGTGTCGCGTAACCGGAAAAAGGATGCCCGTACGCTGGCGCGCCTGCATGCGCGCATCACCCATGTACGTACCGATTTCATCCATAAGCTCACGACTCGACTGTGCCGCGAAAACCAAGCGATAGCGATCGAGGACCTGAACGTGAGCGGCATGCTGGCCAACCATCGACTGGCGCGTGCGATCGCTGATGTCGGATTCTACGAGATCCGGCGTCAGCTCCAGTACAAGGCGCAACGTTATGGCACGATATTGGTGCTGGCGGATCGCTGGTATCCGTCCAGCAAACTGTGTTCGGCATGCGGCGCGCATTACACCGCATTGAAACTCAGTGAGCGTCATTGGACTTGCGCTTGCGGTATCTCTCACGACCGGGATGTGAACGCCGCGATCAATCTGCAACGGCTCGCCACCGACGCCCTCGTGGCGAGAACGGCGCTACCCGAGGCGAGTCATGCGGCAACGTATGGCACTGCCGCTGGAGAGGTTCCGGCGGCAGGCGGGAAAGTCACGCCTGTCAGATACGAGTACGGTCAACAGGACGGCTCGGGGCAGGAAGAGAGCGGTGTGCACGTGTGTGCACCTTTTCGATAGCAGAGGCGATGGGGGCGGACACGACGATCGATTGCGACCTGCTGGTGGTCGGCGGCGGCATCAATGGCGCCGGCATCGCGCGCGACGCGGCCGGGCGCGGCCTGTCGGTGGTGCTGTGCGAAAAGGACGACCTGGGCGCGCATACCTCCTCCGCCTCCAGCAAGCTGATCCATGGCGGCCTGCGCTATCTGGAATATCGCGAATTCGGCCTGGTGCGCAAGGCGCTGGCCGAACGCGAGACCCTGCTCAGGAGCGCGCCGCACATCATGCGTCCGCTGCGCTTCGTGATGCCACACGTCGCAGGGCAGCGGCCGGCCTGGCTGATCCGCGCCGGCCTGTTCCTCTACGACCGCCTGGCGCCGCGCGCCTTCCTGCCCGCATCCAGCGCGATCGAGCTGGCCGGCCACCGCGCCGGGGCGCCGCTCAAGCCCGAGTTTACGCGCGCCTTCGCCTATTCCGACGGCTGGGTCGACGATGCGCGGCTGGTGGTGCTCAATGCCCTCGATGCGCACGAGCGCGGGGCGCGGGTGCTCACCCATGCGGCCTGCGAAGCCGTGGTCCGGCGCGCCGCGCACTGGGAGGCGCGCATCGACCAGGATGGCGCGCCCCTGACCGTGCGTGCGCGCGGCCTGGTCAACGCCGCCGGCCCGTGGGCGGCCCGCTTCGCCGGGCGCGCCAACCGGGAGGCGCCGCACCGCGCGCTGCGCCTGATCAAGGGCAGCCACATCGTCGTGCCGCGCCTGTTCGAGCACGGCTGCGCCTACCTGTTCCAGCACGAGGACGGGCGGGTCGTGTTCGCGATCCCCTACGAAGAAGCGTTCACCCTGGTCGGGACCACCGACATCGACTTCGCGGGCGACCCCGGCGCGGTGGCGATCGGAGAAGACGAGACGCTCTACCTGTGCGCGCTGGTCAACCGTTACTTCAAGCGCCAGCTGGCCCCTGGCGACGTGGTGTGGAGTTATTCCGGCGTGCGCCCGCTGCTGGAAGACGATGCCGGCAATCCGGCGGCGATCACGCGCGATTATTTCCTCGAGCATGACGCCGGCGGTCCGCCGCTGCTGTCGGTCTTCGGCGGCAAGATCACCACCTATCGCAAGCTGGCCGAGGAAGCGGTCGACTGGATCGCGCCGTTGCTCTGCAAGACGCCGACCGGCGCGTGGACCGCGCACGCCGTGCTGCCGGGCGGCGACCTGTTCGGGCCGCGGCCCGACAGCCGCAGCGTGCTGGAATTCGACCGCTGGGTGGCGGCGCTGCAGCGGAGTCACGCCTGGCTGCCCAAGCCGCTGGCGCTGCGCTATGCGCGCGCTTATGGCACGCGGGTGGACATCTTGCTGGGGGCGTGCCAGTCGCTGGCCGACCTGGGCCTTGAAGTGGCGCCGGGGCTGTACGAGGCCGAGCTGCGCTACCTGATGCGGCACGAGTGGGCCCGCAGTGCGGCCGACGTCCTATGGCGCCGCACCAAGCTGGGCCTGCACCTGCGGCCGGGCGTGGCGGGCAGGATCGATGCGTGGATGGCCGCCGAACGGTCAGCCGCGGCCATCGTGTGAGGCTCAGCGCACCCGCTTGTACCAGGCCCCATCCTCGAACAAAGGCTGGTAGTCGCTCGCCGCCGCATCGCCCGGCGCCAGCTCGCGGTCGATCCCGAGCACCCCGAACAGGGCCAGGCTGTCCCTGAACAGGCGCAGCACGCGCTGGCGCAGCACCGGGCCGAAGTCGGGCAGGGCGCGGCAGCAGACGATAGCGTGGAACTCGTTGAACGAGCCGTCCGTCACCAGGCAGTATTGCAGCCAAGTGATGCGCTCGCGCAGCTGCGGCAGAAGGCGCGCGCGGCCGTCGCTGACCTCGAAGTAGTCGGCCAGCCGCCCCGTGCCGCCACTGGCTTCGTAGCCGCGCTGGGCCTCCACCAGCTGCGAGGCCGGCAGCGTGGCTTCTCTCGCCTCGAACAGCAGTTCGTCGCTGGCCAGGGTCGCGAACACCTCGGTGCGTCCGTACAGCTTTTCCTCGGCCAGCAGCACGGCCAGGGTCCAGGCTTCTCCCACGCCGGCCACCTCGGGCAGCCAGACCTTGGGCAGCGCGGTCGGACGCAGGCTGTCGGCCAGCGCGTCGCGCTGGCGCCGCGCCCAGTCGGGACGGTCGAACAACGCCGCCGGCTGCACCGCCAGCGCGCGCACCACGCCCAGCGCCGCGCCGGGCGCATGCAGCACCTGTTCCTGCAGCCGCGTCAGGTTCGGCAAGGCGTGCAGGCGCGCGAGCTCCTGCAGCCGGCGTCGCAGGATCGCGCGCTCGTGGCTGCGGTAGTCCAGGCCGAAGCGCTGGTACAGGGCTTCGAGCAGCAGCTCGATCTCGAGCTCCGCCAGGCCGGTATCGACCGGCACACCAGTCAAGGCATTCACCGCTGCCTCAGTGCAACCAGACCCGCATCATCGACAGCAGCTGCGCCACGTCGACCGGCTTGGTGATGTAGTCCGAGGCGCCGGCCGCGATGCACTTGTCGCGGTCGCCCTTCATCGCCTTCGCGGTCAGCGTGATGATCGGCAGCGAGCGGAATTTGGGGATGCGGCGGATCGCCCGCATCGTGTCGTAGCCGTCCATCTCGGGCATCATGATGTCCATCAGGACGATCTCGATGCCCGGGTCTTTCTCGAGCACCTCGATGCCGTCGCGGCCGTTCTCGGCGAACAGCACCTGCATCTGCTGGCGCTCCAGCAGCGTGGAAAGCGCGAAGATATTGCGCAGGTCATCGTCGACGATCAGCACCCTGCGTCCGGCCAGGCCCGAGTCGAGGGCGTGGATCTCTTCCAGCATGCGCCGCTGGGTCTCGGGCAGACTGGCCTGCGAACGGTGCAGGAACAGCGCCGTCTCGTCCAGCAGGCGTTCGGGCGAGCGCGCGTCCTTGATCACGATGGTCTTGGCGAAGCGCTTGAGCTTCGTGACTTCCTTGCGATTGAGCTCCTGGGCGGTGTAGATCACGATCGGCAGGTCGCGCAGGCGTTCGTTGCGGCCGATCTGGTCGAGCAGGTCGAAGCCCGAGATGTCGGGCAGGGTCAGGTCCAGCACCATGCAGTCGAAGTGCGAGGTCTGCAGCGCCTCGAGCGCCGCCGCGCCATTGTCGACGGTGACCATGTGGATGTCGTTGTTGCCGATCAGGGACACGATCGAATCGCGCTGGGCCGGGTCGTCCTCGACCACCAGCAGGCTGCGCTTGCCGCCCATCAGGAATTTCTGGATGCGCTTGAATTCCTCGTTCAGCGCCTCGCGTTCGACCGGCTTGTTGATGTACGAGATAGCGCCCTGGCGCAGCGCGCGCTCGCGCTCGCGCAGTGACGACATCACGTGCACCGGGATGTGGCGCGTGCTCGGGTCGCGTTTCAGGCGGTCGAGCACCGTGAAACCGTCGATGTCCGGCAGGTCGATGTCGAGCAGGATCGCCGACGGCAGGTAGTCGCGCGCCAGCGACAAGGTCGAATCGCCGCGGTGGGTGACGATCGCCTTGAAGTTTTTCTCGCGGGCGAATTCGAGCACCACCTTGGCGAAGCGCTCGTCGTCCTCGACGATCAGCACCGACGGGTCGCCCGGCGTCACCAGGCCACGGTCGTCCAGCACGCTCGCGTATTCGACCACGGCGCCGCTCGGATCGAGCAGGTCGGTCGTCAGGTCGAGCGTCGAGACTTCGCTGTTCTCCTGCAGCACTGGCACCAGCGGGGCGGGGACGTTCAGTGGCGGCGCCAGGCGCGCCGGCTGCGGCTGGCGCGCCTGTTCGTAGTTGATGAAGCCGGCGCGGTTGTACGGCAGGTAGAGCGTGAACACCGAGCCGACGTTGACCGTCGATTCGACCCGGATCTCGCCGCCCAGCAGGCGCGCCAGCTCGCGCGAAATCGACAGGCCGAGACCCGTGCCGCCATACTTGCGCGCGGTCGAGCCGTCGGCCTGCTGGAAGGCTTCGAAGATCAGCTGCAGCTTGTCGGCCGGGATGCCCACGCCGGTGTCGTAGACCGAAAACGCCAGCACCGCATCGGCGTGTTCCAGGTTCGGGTGGTCGGCGGTCCAGCCGCTGGTCACCAGGCTGATGCCCAGAGAGACCTGGCCATGGCTGGTGAACTTGAAGGCATTGGATAGCAGGTTCTTCAGCACCTGCTGCAGGCGCGTGGTGTCGGTCATCACGGCGGTCGGCAGGTTCTCGGCCAGCTCGACCTGGAAGCCCAGGTGCTTGGCCTCGGCCATGTGGCGGAAGGTGCGGTCGACGTAGTTGCGCAGGTTCGAGAAGCGGTATTCCGAGACGTCCAGGGTGACGGTGCCCGACTCGATCTTGGACAGGTCGAGAATGTCGTTAATCAGGGTCAGCAAGTCCGAACCGGAGCCGTAGATCGTCTTCGCGAACTCCACCTGTTTTCCGGACAGATTGCCTTCCGGGTTGTCGGACAGCTGCTGGGCCAGGATCAGCAGCGAATTCAATGGCGTGCGCAGCTCGTGCGACATATTGGCCAGGAACTCGGACTTGTACTTCGAGGACAGCGCCAGCTGGGTCGCTTTTTCTTCCAGCGCCAGCTTGGCCTGCTCCACCTCGCGGTTCTTGCGCTCAACCTCGATGTTCTGCTCGGACAGCAGGCGCGCCTTCTCGCCCAGCTCCTGGTTCGTCTGCTGCAGTTCCTGCGCCAGCGACTGCGACTGGGTCAGCAGCGACTCGGTGCGGCTGTTGGCTTCGATCGTGTTCAGGACCACGCCGATCGACTCCATCAGCTGGTCGAGGAAGGACAGGTGGGTTTCGGTGAAGCGGTCGAGCGAGGCGATCTCGATGACCGCCTTGACCTGCTGCTCGAACAGGATCGGCAGCACCACGATATTGTTCGGCGGCGCCGAGCCCAGGCCCGAGGACACCACGATGTAATCGCGCGGGACGTCGGTCAGCCAGATGCGGGTCTTCTCCAGCGCGCACTGGCCCACCAGGCCTTCGCCCGGCAGGAAGGAGGTCGGCAGCTTGCGGCTCGAGCGGTAGCCGTAGCTCGCGATCATGCGCAACCTGGCGTCGGTCTCCTGCGAGTCCATCATGTAGAACACGCCGTGGTGGGCCGAGACCAGGGGCGCCAGTTCCGACAGGATCAGCTTGGTCACCGCCTGCAGGTCGCGCTGGCCCTGCAGCAAACGGGTGAAGCGCGCAAGGTTGGTCTTGAGCCAATCCTGCTGCGCGTTCTTCTGCGTGGTCTCCTTCAGGTTGCGGATCATCTCGTTGATGTTGTCCTTCAGATAGGACACCTCGCCGCGCGCTTCCACCTGAATGGAACGCGACAGGTCGCCGCGCGTCACCGCGGTCGCCACTTCACCGATCGCGCGCATCTGGTTGGTGAGGTTGGCCGCCAGTTGGTTGACGTTTTCCGTCAAGTCCTTCCAGGTGCCGGCCACGCCCGACACGTTGGCCTGGCCACCGAGTTTACCCTCGGTGCCGACCTCGCGCGCCACCCGGGTCACCTCCGACGCGAACGAGGACAGCTGGTCCACCATGACGTTGATGGTGTCCTTCAGCTCGAGAATCTCGCCCTTCACGTCCACGGTGATCTTCTTGGACAGGTCGCCGCGCGCCACGGCGGTGGTCACCGCCGCGATATTACGCACCTGGCCGGTCAGGTTGGAGGCCATGAAGTTGACGTTGTCGGTCAAGTCCTTCCAGGTGCCGCCGACGCCCGGCACATAGGCCTGGCCGCCGAGCTTACCTTCGGTGCCGACCTCGCGCGCCACGCGCGTCACTTCCGATGCGAACGACGACAGCTGGTCGACCATCACGTTGATCGTGTTCTTCAGTTCCTGGATCTCGCCCTTGACGTCCACCGTGATCTTCTTGGACAGGTCGCCGTTCGCCACCGCGGTGGTCACTTCGGCGATATTACGCACCTGGGCGGTCAGGTTTCCCGCCATCGAGTTCACGCCGTCGGTCAAGTCCTTCCAGGTGCCGGCCACGCCCGGCACGTTGGCCTGGCCGCCGAGTTTGCCCTCGGTGCCGACCTCGCGCGCCACCCGCGTCACCTCGGAAGCGAAGGAGTTCAGCTGGTCGACCATCACGTTGATGGTGTTCTTCAGCTCGAGAATCTCGCCTTTCACGTCCACCGTGATCTTCTTGGACAGGTCGCCGTTCGCCACCGCGGTGGTCACGTCGGCGATGTTACGCACCTGGCCGGTCAGGTTGCCCGCCATCGAGTTGACCGAGTCGGTCAAGTCCTTCCAGGTGCCGGCCACGCCTTTCACCACCGCCTGGCCGCCGAGCTTGCCTTCGGTGCCGACCTCGCGCGCCACCCGCGTCACCTCGGAGGCGAACGAGGACAGCTGGTCCACCATCACGTTGATGGTGTTCTTCAGTTCGAGAATCTCGCCCTTCACGTCCACCGTGATCTTCTTGGACAGGTCGCCGTTCGCCACCGCGGTGGTCACCGCCGCGATATTGCGCACCTGGCCCGTCAGGTTCGACGCCATGAAGTTGACGTTGTCGGTCAAGTCCTTCCAGGTGCCGGCCACGCCCGGCACATAGGCCTGGCCGCCGAGTTTACCTTCGGTGCCGACCTCGCGCGCCACCCGCGTCACTTCGGAGGCGAAGGAGCGCAGCTGGTCCACCATGACGTTGATGGTGTCCTTCAGTTGCAGGATCTCGCCGCGCACGTCGACCGTGATCTTCTTGGACAAGTCGCCGTTGGCCACCGCGGTGGTCACCTCGGCGATGTTACGCACCTGCGAGGTCAGGTTGCCCGCCATCGAGTTGACCGAATCGGTCAAGTCCTTCCAGGTGCCGGCCACGCCCTTGACCTGCGCCTGGCCGCCCAGCTTGCCCTCGGTGCCGACTTCGCGCGCCACGCGCGTGACTTCGGACGAGAACGACGACAGCTGCTCGACCATGGTGTTGGCCGTCATCGCCGCGCGCAGGTACTGGCCCTTGAGCGGGTGGCCGTCGACCTCCAGGGCCATGGTCTGGGACAGGTCGCCTTTCGCCACCGCGCCGATCACGCGCGCCATTTCGGTCGTGGGGCGCACCAGGTCGTCGATCAGGGTGTTGACCGAGCTGATCATGGTGCTCCAGCCGCCCACCACGCCCGGCAGGTCGGCGCGCTGGGTCAGGTGGCCTTCGCGGCCCACCACCCGCGAGACTTCCGTGACGGTCTCGACCATCTTTTGCTTGGTCTCGATGATGTCGTTCAGGGTATCGGCGATCTTGCCGGACACGCCGGTCCAGTCATCAGGCATGCGTACCGAGAAATCGCCTTTTTTCAAGGCCATCAATGTGGTGAGCAGCAGTTTGACGTCCAACTGTTCGCCCATATCGGTCATGGTGTTCATCGCCTGGATCCTCGTCCTGAAAGGAAGTCTGTGGTTAGCCGTTGGGTCCGGCAAAGATGTCGTTTTTACACACGTACAAGATACGATTCTATAGATCTACGTCAAGCTGCGAAACCGTATCTGGGTTAGCAAATACTTGCTAATCTGAAATTTGTTACAGGTAATTCGGCGGAGGGTAGCCGATTCCCCTCTGGGAGGGCGCACGATTGCAACTTTGTTGTGGTTTATGCACGACAATATGCAAGCGATATGCAGGCTAGATACAAGTAAATATCTTGATTGTTAATTTCTGTGAATTTGTGAACGGGGTGAACCATCTAGCATAGGGGTGTTACATCAAACTTTGCCCCCATGATTGACACTGCTTTATTACTCGAGCTGACGCAGGCCAAGGATGCTTCCCACTGGAGCGCGTCCTTGTTCACCATTGCGCGGGGGCTGGGCTTCGACCACGTGCTGTTTGGCGTCGTCAATTCGCGCCATACCCGCTTCGAGTCGGCCTTCTTGCGCAGTAATTATTCCGCCAACTGGCGCGATCGCTACGACCGCAACGGCTTCGCCTACGTCGATCCGACCGTCGCCCATTGCCTGTCGAGCACGACGCCCATCGTGTGGCAGCCGGGCACATTTGCTTCCAGCTCCCAGCAGGCCGAGCTGTACGAGGAAGCGAGCGCCCACGGCATCCGCAGCGGTGCGACCCTGCCGATCCACGGGCCGCAGGGCGAATTCGGGGTGATCAGTTTCGCGTCCGACGCGCGGCCGGATGTCGCTGCACAGCGCGCGATGAACGAGGCGCTACCGATGCTGTCGCTGGTGCGCGACTATGCGTTCGCATCTTCCGGGCGTTTCCGCGAGGAGGCGGCGCGGCCGGACGAGGCGCCGCGCCTGACGCGGCGCGAGCTGGAAGTGTTGCAGTGGGTGATGGCGGGCAAGTCGTCATGGGAAGTCGCGCGCATCACCGGCTGTTCCGAAGCCACCGTCAATTTTCACCTGGCGAATGTGCGTCAAAAATTTGACGTCAACACTCGCCAGCAGGCGGTGGTCAAGGCCATCGCCCTGGGGCTCATCACCCCTGAAGATCACCATCGCTGAGCTTACCGTTCATGTACATGCGCAGAAGAATCGACACGGGCGCCGGGATCGCGAGGCCGGTCTCAAAGCGGCTGCCGCTGGACTGGGTGACGCCGAAGCGGCCCCAGAATTTTTCCTGGCTTTCGCGCTTGGTGATGCGCAGCCGACGCAGTTCGTGCGGCGCCAGGCGGGCCGCGCCGGCGGCGTGGACCAGCTGGTTGGCCTGCAGTTCGGCTGCCAGTGCGTCGCACATCAGATCGTTTGCCATGGTGGTTCCTTTCGGGGTGATGAATCGAGTAGTTCAGAAACTGCGTCGTTTCCAAAAGTATTGCACCGCCGATATTGCTCGCCACCTATCAATGCTGATAGTACCCAGCTTACCCGATTTGCATAACGCTTCCATGCTCGGGGAAGCACTGATTTATTCGTGGCGGCGGTCTTGGCACATAAAAAAGACGTCCCGCTGCGTTGCAAATCCTCGCCATACCACACGGTATGGCTGCGGTTTGCGCCTTGCCGGACGCCTTTTTATGTTGCCAATCCCATCCGCCAGAATAAATCAGTGCTTCCCCAGCGCATATTTCTTGAACCGATTTTCTCAACGAGGAGGGGGTTGGCAATGAGCATGCAAATCACGATCGCGCCACGGCGCGCATTCGCATCCAAAGAGCTGTGGGAAATGCATACGCTGCGCGCGAAGGTGTTCCGCGGGCGGCTGGGCTGGGAAGTGCCGGTGTTGTCCGGCATGGAGATCGACGGCTACGACGCGCTCGAGCCGCGCTACATGCTGATGCGCGACGGCGAGACGCTGCGCGGCTGCTGGCGCCTGCTGCCGACCGAGGGGCCGTATATGCTCAAGGATTCCTTCCCTCAGCTGCTGGACGGCCAGGAGCCGCCCAGCGACCCGCATATCTGGGAGCTGTCGCGCTTCGCGATCGAGACCGAAGGGGCCGGCAGCTACGGCTTTTCGGAGATGACGATGGAATCGATCGAGGCCATCATCCGCCACGCCCACGAGCGCGGCCTGTCGCGCTACGTCACCGTCACCACCACCGCGATCGAGCGCATGCTGCGCCGGGCCGGCGTGGTCACCACCCGCATCGGGGCGCCGCAGGCGGTCGGGATCGAGACCGCGGTCGCGCTCTACGTGGAGATCGAGCCGACCTGGGAAGCGCTGTTCGCCAGGCGGCTGGCCTCCTGAACGGGCTTCAGGCCGCGTGCGCGCCCAGCTGTCGCAGCAGGAAGGTATAGGTCAGCGCGACCATCCGCGCGGTCTGGGCGTTGTCGGCGGCGCCGGAGTGGCCACCCTCGGTGTTTTCCCAGTACAGCACGTCGTGTCCCTGGTCCAGCATGCGCGCCGCCATCTTGCGCGCATGCGCCGGATGGACGCGGTCGTCGCGGGTCGAGGTGGTGAACAGCACGCGCGGGTAGCGCTCGCCGGGCCGCACGTTGTGGTACGGCGAGTAGCGCGCCAGGTAAGCCCAGCCGTCGGCATCGTCCGGATCGCCGTACTCTCCCATCCACGAGGCGCCGGCCAGCAGCAGGTGGTAGCGCCGCATGTCCAGCAGCGGCACCTGGCACACCACGGCGCCGAACAGGTCGGGACGCTGGGTCAGCGCCGCGCCGACCAGCAGGCCGCCATTGCTGCCGCCCATGATGCCCAGCTGCTGCGGCGTGGTGACCCCGCGCGCTATCAGGTCTTCGCCGACCGCGATGAAGTCATCGAATGCGCGCTGGCGGTGCTGGCGCAGGGCCGCCTGGTGCCAGCGCGGACCGAACTCGCCGCCGCCGCGGATATTGGCCAGCACATAGGTGCCGCCGGTTTCGAGCCAGGCGGCGCCGGTCATGCCGCTGTAGAAGGGTTTGAGCGACACCTCGAAGCCGCCGTAGCCGTACAACAGGGTCGGATTGGCTGTGCCGGCGGCGCTGTTGCGGCGGGTGACGACGAAGTAGGGCACGAGGGTGCCGTCGCTGGAGGTCGCCGTGTGCTGGCTCACCTCGTAGGGTTCGGCCTCGAAGAAAGCCGGCATCGCCTTGAGCGGTTCGCGCTCGTCGCTGCCGGCATGCATCAGGTACAGCGTGGTCGGATGCAGGAAATCGGTCACGGTCAGGAAGTAGTCGTCCGAGTGGTCCGGGTCCACGGCCGACACGCCCAGCGAACCGATGCCGGGCACCGCGACCTCGCGCCGGATCCAGTGTCCATCCTCATGGCGCAGCTCGACGATGCGGTTCTTGACGTTGTCGAGCACCGTCAGCAGCAGGCTGCTCCTGGTGGCCGCCACGCCGTCCAGCGAAGTCATTGGCGTCGGCGCGAACAGCACCTCGAAGGCGCGGCCGCCGGCCACGAAGGCGTCGAAGCCGGTCGCCAGCAGGGCGCCCTGGGGGTAGGTCACGCCGTCGACCGTCCAGTCCGAGCGCAGCTCGATCACGAGCTGGTCGCGCAGGGCGAAGGCGCTGGCGTCGATCGGCTTGTCGATCCTGACCAGCTGCGCGCCACGGCGCCAGAACAGCTCGCTCGTATAGAAATCGATCTGGCGCACCACGAAGGCGCGTTCCCAGCCGGGGCTGTTGTCCTGATAGCCGGATGCCGCCATGTCGCCAGGCGCCGCCTCGTACACGGTGGTGGCCGCCGCCAGCGGCGTGCCGCGCTTCCACTCCTTGACGATGCGCGGGTAGCCCGATTCGCTCAGGCTGCCGGGGCCGAAGTCGGTGCCGACGAACAGGGTGTCGCGGTCGATCCAGGACACGTCGCTCTTCGCCTCCGGCAGCGTGAAACCGTCGGCCACGAAGTCGAGCGACACCAGGTCGAACTCGCGCACCACCCTGGCGTCGCCGCCGCCGCGCGACAGCATTATCAAACAGCGCGAGGCATCGGGCTCGAGCCAGGACACGCCGGCCCAGACCCAGTTGTCATTTTCCGTGCGCGCCAGCGCATCGAGGTCGAGCACCGTGTCCCACGCAGGGGCCGGCTTGCGGTACTCGTCGAGCGTGGTGCGGCGCCAGATGCCGCGCACGTGGGCCGCATCGCGCCAGAAGTTGTAGCACCAGCCGCCATGCAGGCCCACATAGGGAATCTTGTCGCTCGAATCGAGGATGCTCGTCAAGCGTTCGCGCAGCGGCGCGAAGCGCGGATCGGCCTCCAGTTCGGCTTCGGTGGCGGCGTTGCGCGCGTCGACCCAGGCGCGGGATTCTTCGGTGTCGATCTGTTCCAGCCACAGCCAGGGATCGTCGTGGTGTTGCATGCTGTCCTCATCGGTTTCACGCCGGCTCGGTGCGCCGCGCAGTGCACCGATATACTAGCAATTTTGCGTGGCGGCCACCGTCCGCCAGGGGAAGCATGAAGCGCTTGACCATGCCAGGAATCGACGCCATCGAAGCGGCTTGCGCGCGCGTCGGCCGGCCATTCGTGCTGTGGGGCGGCGGCATCGCGCTGTCGCTGGCGATCGGCCTGCTGCTGCATGCGGTGGCGAGCGCCGCCATCGAGGACGCGGCCAGGAGCCGTTTCGAACACGCGGCGCAGGCGGCGCGTGAAAGAATCGACGCTGCGCTCGCCTCGTATGGCCGCGCGGCGCGCGCGCTGGCGGCGCTGCACGCGGCCGGCGGCGGCGACGCGGTGCCCGACCGCGCCGCCTTCCACCGCTATGTCGCCGCCCTCGACCTGCCGTCCAACTTCCCGGCGATCGAGGGCGTGAGCTACGCCGCCCATGTGCGCGAAGACGAGCGCGAGGCCTTCATCGCCGCCATGCGCGCCGACCGCAGCGTCGATGCGCGCGGCTATCCCGACTTCGCGATTTTCCCGGCCGGCCGCCGTCCCTGGTACGAGGTGATCGCCTACCAGTTCCCGATCGACCAGCCAAGCCGCCGGCTCGGCTTCGACATGGCCGCCAGGCCCGCCGTCGCCCACGCCCTGGAGCAGGCGCGCGACAGCGGCGGCATGAGCGCCTCCGGCCAGCCGGTATTCCTGCGCGAGCCCAAGCCCCATTACGCGTTCGGGATGCGCATGCCGGTCTACCGCGGCGGCGTGGCGCCGCTGGGCGTCGAGGCGCGCCGCGCCGCCTATCTCGGCTCGTTCGGGATCGCATTCTCGGTGCAGGACCTGGTCGAGAACGCGCTGGCCGCCCCCGGCGCCCAGCCGCTGGCGGTCAGCATCTACGGCGCCGGCCAGCCAGGCGGCATCCTGCTGCACGGCCAGGACCTGCGGCGCATGGCGCCGGCGCCCGGGCAGCATTTCACCCTGGCGCTGGACGTGGACTTCGCCGGCAGCCGCTGGCTGGCGCATTTCTCGGCGCCCAGGGCGGCCATGATGGGCGGACTCGATCCCTGGCTGCCGATGGCCGCGCTGGCCTTCGGCTTCGGCGCGACCCTGCTGGTGTATGGCCTGTTCCTGGCCCAGTACCGCTCGCGCCGCGCCGCCGACGAGCAGCGCCTGCTGCTCGACACGGTGCTGGACAACCTGGACGCCGAGGTCTACCTGAAGGACGCTCTGCGCCGCATCCGCTACCTCAATGCCAAGGGCGCCTCGCGCCTCGGGCGGCCGGCGGCGGAACTGATCGGAAGGCGCGACGTCGAGGCCATGGACCGTGCCCTGGCCGATGCCGCCTGGGAGCTCGACCGCGCGGTGCTGCACGACGGCCGCCGCAGCAGCGCCCAGGTGGCGCAGTCGGCGCCGGGCGGCGCGCCGCGCCAGCTGTGGATGGTGCGGGTGCCGATGCAGGTCGACGAGGAAGCGGCGGTCCTGTGCGTGGCGACCGACGTCACCGAGCTGCACCGCCTCAAGGCGCGCGCCGACGCCGCCAGCAAGGCCAAGAGCGACTTTTTGTCGAACATGAGCCACGAGATCCGCACCCCGATGAACAGCATCATCGGCATGACCCACCTGGCGCTGCAGGCCACGCCCGACGCGCGCCAGCGCGACTACCTCGAAAAGATCTACCACTCGGGCCAGCACCTGCTGGGCATCATCAACGACATCCTCGATTTCTCCAAGATCGAGGCCGGCATGCTGGAACTGTCGCGGGTGTGCTTCATGCTCGACGCCCTGCTGCGCAACGTCGAGGCCCAGTTGGGCACTGCGGCCGTGGCCAAGGGCCTGGGCTTCGACATCGAGATCGATCCGGTCCTGATGCGGCCCCTGTGCGGCGACTCGCTGCGGCTGGAACAGGTGCTGCTCAATTTCGCCGGCAATGCCGTCAAATTCTCCGAGCGCGGCCGGATCACGCTGCGCGCGCGCCTGGCGCGCGCCTTCGGTCCCGAAGTGCTGGTGCGCTTCGAGGTTCAAGACCGCGGCATCGGCATCGACGCGGCCGCGCTGCCCCACCTGTTCACGCCGTTCCAGCAGGCCGACCAGTCGGCCACGCGGCGCCACGGCGGCACCGGCCTGGGCCTGGCCATCAGCCGCCAGCTGGCCGAGCTGATGGGCGGCGAGGTCGGCGTGGTCAGTACGCTGGGCGAGGGCAGCACCTTCTGGTTCACGGCGCGCCTGGCGCTGGACGATGCCGCAGGCGCCCGTTCGGGAACCATGCTCGGCGCCGGCCTGGGCGCCGCGCCGGCGCCGGCCCAGGCGCGCCTGGACGACTGCGCGGTGCTGCTGGTCGAGGACAACCTCTTCAACCAGCAGGTCGCGCGCGAGCTGCTGGAGCAGTCCGGCGCCGCGGTCGAGGTGGCGAACAATGGCCAGGAAGCGCTGGCGGCGATGGCGGACAGCCGCTTCGATTGCGTGCTGATGGACGTGCAGATGCCGGTGATGGACGGGCTGGAAGCGACCCGCCGCATCCGCCGCGATCCCGCCTTGCGTGACACCCTGGTGGTGGCGATGACGGCCAATGCCGGCGTCGACGACCGCGCGCGCTGCCTGGCCGCCGGCATGAACGAATTCCTGGCCAAGCCGGTGGTGCCGGAACTGCTGGCCGCCACCATCGCGCGCTGCCTCGGTCGTACCACGGCGCCGGTGGCCGACGTCGCCATGGCGGGGGCAATGCAGCGGGCGCCAGGGTCCGCAGCCGGTGCGGGGCAGGGCGGGCAGGGAGAAGTGCTCGACCTGGCCAGCCTGGCCAGCACGGCCGGCGGCGACACCGAGCGGATGCGTAAATATGTGTTCCTGTTCCTCGATACCGCGCGCGAGAACCTGGCGGGGATCGACGCCGCCCTGGCCGGCGGCGACCTGACCCATACTGCGAGCCTGGCGCACCAGCTCAAGTCGGCCGCGCGCGCGATCGGCGCCGCCAGCTTCGGCGCCATCTGCGAAGACCTGGAGGCGCAACCGAAGCGGGCGCCGCGCCTGGGCGCGGCCGGCACCGCCCAGGCCCGGGCGTTGGCGGCGCGCCTGCGCGCACTATTGATCCGGATCGAACGCGAGGTCTCGACCCAGTTCGGCAGCCGGGACGGCGAGGTGCGCTGAGTGCAGGAGCAGCCTGCGGCCCTACCGCGAGCGGGCCAAACACGGTATGCTGTGGCCCCGACCGTTCGAGCTTCAAGCATGCCTTCCCCGATCACTCCCGGCCTCCTGATCCTCCATGGCAACCAGATGGAGCTGCTGCGCAGCGCCGTGTTCGACTGGCTGCGCAACCGTCCGCTGGCCCCCCTGGAAGAAGAGATCTTCCTGGTGCAGTCCAATGGCGTGGCCGAATGGCTCAAGATCGCGCTGGCCGAGGAGATCGGCGTGTGCGCCGCCACCAGGGTGGCGCTGCCGGCGCGCTTCATGTGGGAAGCCTATCGCGGCATGCTGGGGCGCGAGCGGGTGCCCAATCGCGCGCCGTTCGACAAGGATCCGCTGACCTGGCGCCTGATGCGCCTGCTGCCGACGCTATTGCAGGAAGACGGCTACGAGCCGCTGGCGCGCTTCCTGGCCGACGGCGATGCCGAGCGCCGCCTGCAGCTGGCCGAACGGGTGGCTGACCTGTACGACCAGTACCAGGTCTACCGCGCCGACTGGCTGGCCGATTGGGCCGAGGGCCGCGACCAGCTGCGTCGCGCGGCCGGCGACCCGCAACCGCTGGCCCCGGACCAGCGCTGGCAGGCCTGCCTGTGGCGCGCCGTGCACGCCAGCCTGGACGAGGTGCAGCGCGATAGCGGGCGCGCCACCATCCACCAGCAATTCCTCGCCGCGATCGAGGCCGGCCAGGCGCCGGCCGGCCGCCTGCCGCGGCGCGTGGTGCTGTTCGGGATGTCGACGCTGCCGTACCAGACCCTGCAGGCGATCGCGGCGCTCGCACGCCATACGCAAGTGCTGTTCGCGGTGCCGAACCCGTGCCGCTTCTACTGGGGCGACATCATCGATGGCCGCGACCTGCTCAAGGCCGCGCGCCGGCGCCAGCCGCAGCGCAATGGCGTCGACCTGGGCGCGATCCCGATCGAGGAACTCCATGCGCACAGTCATCCGCTGCTGGCGAGCTGGGGGCGCCAGGGCCGTGACTTCGTGCGCATGCTGGACGAATTCGACAACCAGGACCGGGCCGACGATACGGATGCGCCGCTACGGGTCGACCTGTTCGCCGACGACGACGGCGCGACCCTGCTGGGGCAAGTCCAGGCCGCGGTGCGCGACCTGTTGCCGCCGGATGAGCACCCGCACGCGCCGCCGGAGCCTGGCGACCGCTCGATCGAATTCCACGTCACCCACAGCGTGCAGCGCGAAGTCGAGGTTTTGCACGACCAGCTGCTGTCGTGGTTCGCGCAAGACCCGAGCCTGCGTCCGCGCGACGTGGTGGTGATGGTGCCCGACATCGACACCTTCTCGCCGGCGATCCACGCCGTGTTCGACCAGCATCGCCAGAACGACGATCGCCGCATCCCGTTCGAGATCGGCGACATGCGCGACCGCAGCGTCAACCCGCTGCTGGTCTCGCTCGAATGGCTGCTGCGCCTGCCGCAGCAGCGCTGCCGCCAGAGCGAGGTGCGCGACCTGCTGGACGTGCCGGCAGTGGCGCGCCGCTTCGGCCTGGGTGACGACGACCTGGCCATCCTGGGCCGCTGGATCGAAGGCGCCGGCGTGCGCTGGGGCCTGGACCACGACCACCGCGCCGGTCTGGGCCTGGGCATGGCCGGCGAACAGAACGCCTGGATCTTCGGCGTGCGGCGCATGCTGCTCGGCTATGCCAGCGGCGCCGGCGCCAGCTTTGCCGACATCGAGCCCTACGCGGAGGTCGGCGGACTCGATGCCGCGCTGGCCGGCGCGCTGGCGCAGCTGGTCGATTGCCTGCTCAACTGGCGCGCCCAGCTCGACACGCCGCGCACCCCCGTCGCCTGGGGCGAGGCGGCGCGCGAGATGCTGTCGTGCTTCTACGCCGCCAGCGACGAAGCCGATCGTCTCACCCTGCAAAGCCTGAACGAAGGCCTGCAGTGCTGGCTCGAGACTTGCGATGCGGCGGGCTTCGACGAAGCGGTACCGCTGGCGGTGCTGCGCGAAGCCTGGATGAACGAACTCGACCAGCCGACCCTGAACCACCAGTTCGTCTCGGGCGGCGTGACCTTCTGCACCCTGATGCCGATGCGCGCGGTGCCGTTCCGCGTGGTGTGCCTGCTGGGCATGAACGACGGCGACTTCCCGCGCCGCGCGCGCCAGGCCGACTTCGACCTGCTGGCGCTGCCCGGGATGGCGCGCCCGGGCGACCGTTCGCGCCGCGACGACGACCGCTACCTGATGCTCGAAGCGCTGCTGGCGGCGCGCGACAAGTTCTACGTGAGCTGGGTGGGCCGCAACGTGCGCGACAACAGCGAACAGCCGCCGTCGGTGCTGGTGTCGCAGCTGCGCGACTACCTGGAAGAGGGCTGGGACCTGGACCTGCATGCGCTGACGACCGAGCACGCGCTGCAGCCTTTCAGCCGCGTCTACTTCCAGCAGGGCGGCTTGCTGACCTATGCCGGCGAATGGCGCCTGGCTCATGGCGCCGGGCAGATGGAAGGCGGCGACGCCTTGCCGCCCTTTGAGCTGGAGCCCGGCTTCGTGCTCAAGCTGGGCGAGCTGGCCAGCTTTTTGCGCCAGCCGGCGCGCTACTTCTTCCGCCGCCGCCTCGGCGTGGTATTCGCCGACGCCGCCCAGGTGGGAGAAGACGAGGAACCGTTCGCGCTCGACGCGCTCGAACGCTACCAGATCGAGGACCACCTGCTGGACGACAGCGGCGAGCCCGAGGAATTGCACGAGGTGCGCGCCACGTTGGCCACGCGTGCCGAAAGGCTGGCGCGCGAAGGCGTGCTGCCGATCGGGCTGATGGGCCGCATGTGGCAGGAGCAGCTGGTCGAGAGCCTGGCGCCGGTGCGCACCGAGTGGCTGCGCCTTGGAGCGCGCTTCCCCGAGGCGGCGCCCAAGCAGGCGCTCCGTCTCGAGCTGGACGGCATCTTGCTCGACGACTGGATCGACCGCCTCAGGATTGGCGACGGCCACACGGCCTGGCTGATGCAGCTCTCCTCGAAGGTACTGGACCGCAACGGCCGCCCGCGCGGCGACAAGCTGATCGCCCCCTGGCTGCGCCAGCTGGGCAGCAGCGCGGCCGGCCATCCGGTGGCAGGCTACCTGGTCGCGCGCGACGCGGTGCTCGAGATGGCGCCGCTGCCCCAGGAGGAATCGCTGCAGATCCTGAGCGACCTGGTGCGCCTGTGGCGCGCCAACCTGGACGCGCCGCTGCCGGTGGCCTGCCGCACGGCGCTGGCGCAGCTGGCCGACGGCGATCCGCGCGCTACCTATGACGGCGGCTTCGAGCTCAGTGGCGAAGTGGACGACCTGTGCCTGGCGCGCCTGTGGCCCGATTTTGATGCGCTGCGCGCCGCCGGCGCCTGGCCCGAGCTGGCCGAAGAATTGTATGGACCGCTGGCGCGCTGGATGGATGGCGCCGTCACGATCAAGGAGTTGTCCGCATGAGCAGTAAACTCGAAGCGATCCGGTTCCCGCTGCACGGCTCGCGCCTGATCGAGGCCTCGGCCGGCACCGGCAAGACCTGGACCATCGCCGCCCTCTACGTGCGCCTGGTGCTGGGCCACGGGGGCGACGACGCCTTCGTGCGGCCGTTATTACCGTCCGAGATCCTGGTGATGACCTTCACCCGCGCCGCCACCCGCGAACTGTCCAACCGCGTGCGCGAACGGCTGGTGCAGGCGGCGGCATACTTCCGGGGCGAAGCGCAGCAGCAGGATCCCTATCTCGACGAGCTGGCCGAGGCCTATGCGCCGGGCGCCGAACGCAGCAGGGCCGCCCACCGTCTGATGCTGGCCGCCGAGACGATGGACGAGGCGGCGATCTTCACCATCGACGCCTGGTGCCAGCGCATGCTGCGCGAGCACGCCTTCGACAGCGGCAGCCTGTTCGACGAAGAACTGGTCAGCGACGAGCGCATGCTGTTCGAGGACGCCGCCCACGATTACTGGCGCCAGCACGTTTATCCGCTCGATGCGCAGAACCTGGCCGTCGTGCTGGACACCTGGAGCGACGTCGAGGCGCTCAAGGGCAGCGTGCGCGAGCTGGTGCACCGCGGGCCGCTGCTGGGCGAGGTGGAGCGCGCGCCGCTGGGCAAGTTGGTGGCGCGCCTGGCCCAGGCCCAGCGCGACGAGCTGGCGCGCCTCAAGCACGGCTGGATCGAGCGCGCCGACGCGATGGAGCGCTGGATCGCCGGCCACCGCGAACGCGCGCCCAAGTGCTTCAACGGCAACAAGATGCGCGCCGATTTGCTGGTCAAGTGGTTCGAGGCGCTGCGCGCCTGGGCGCGCGACCCGGCACAGCACATGCCAGACCTGAGCGACACCGCCTGGCGGCGCCTGACCCCGAACGGCATCGTGGACGCGTTCAGCAAGGACTTCAGCGCCGACGTCCCGGCCTGCTTCGACGGCACCGCCGCGCTGCACGAGGCCTTGGGCGCGATCGATCCGATCGCTCACGCGCTGCTGCGTCACGCCGCCGGCCACATCGGCGCGCGCATGCAGGAACTCAAGCGCCGCAACCGCCAGTTTGGCTTTGCCGACATGCTCGAGCGCCTGAAGCTGGCTTTGGCGAGCGAGAACGGCGCGGCGTTGCGCGAACGCATCGTGCAGCAGTATCCGGTGGCCATGGTCGACGAATTCCAGGACACCTCGCCCGACCAGTACCGCATCTTCGACCTGCTGTACCGGGTAGGCGACAACGATCCGCAGCAAGGGCTGTTCCTGATCGGCGACCCCAAGCAGTCGATCTATGGCTTCCGTGGCGCCGACATCCACAGCTACCTGTCGGCGCGGCGCGCCACCAGCGGCCGCCATTACCAGCTCGACACCAATTACCGCTCGACGGCGGCGCTGGTGGGGGCGGTCAATGCGCTGTTCCTGCACGCCGAGGGCGGCGACGGCAAGGCCGGCCATGCGCAAGCGGCCTTCCGCTTCCGGCGCGGCGACGACAATCCCTTGCCGTTCGAGGCGGTCAAGGCGCGCGGCCACGGCAAGCGGCTCGTCGGCGTCGATGGCGACGGCGAGATCGAGGCGCTGGCCGTGTGCACCACCGGCCGCGACGACCTCAAGGCCGAGGACTACCGCAGCTTCTTCGCCCATCACTGCGCCGAGCACATCGTGCGCCTGCTGAACGACGAGCGGGTCGGCTTCCAGGACGAGGAAGACGGCAGCTTCCGGCGCCTGATGCCGGCCGATATCGCGATCCTGGTGCGCGACCGGCGCGAGGCGGCCGCCGTGCGCCAGGCGCTGGTGCGGCGCAAGGTGGCCAGCGTCTACCTGTCCGACAAGGATTCGGTGGTCGAGAGCGAGGAGGCGGCCGACGTGCTGCGCTGGCTGTACGCGGTCGCCAATCCGCTGGACGGCGCCTTGGCGCGCGCCGCCTTCGCCACCCGCACCGCCGGGCTGCCGATGGGCGAACTGGCGCGGCTGTCGAGCGACGAGCTGGCGTGGGAGCGGCGGGTCGAGCAACTGAAAACCCTGCATGGCGCCTGGCAGCGCCGCGGCGTTCTGGCCATGCTGCGTACCTTCATCCATGAGCTGGAACTGCCGGCGCGCCTGCTGGGTGAAGCGGGCGGCGAACGGCGCCTGACCAATCTGCTGCACCTGGCCGAACTGCTGCAAGAGGCCAGCGCCCAGCTCGAGGGCGAGCAGGCCCTGATCCGCTGGTTCGCCGAGCAGATCGAGGGGCTGGGCGCCGGCGGCGACGAGCGCGTGCTGCGCCTGGAAAGCGACGCCGAGCTGGTCAAGGTGGTGACGGTGCACAAGTCGAAAGGCCTCGAGTATCCGCTGGTGTATCTACCGTTCGCGGTGACCGCGCGCGCGACCAATCGCCGCAACCGCGCCTTCTTCGAATACGTGGACGACGAAGGCAGCCGCCGCCTCGACCTGGCGCTGTCCGACGAAGCGCTGGAAGCGGTCGACCGCGCCCGCATCGAGGAAGACCTGCGCCTGCTGTACGTGGCCCTGACCCGGGCGCGCCACTTCCTGTGGCTGGGCGCGGCGGCGGTGGCGGGCGCGCGCAAGGGCGAGAACCGGCTGCACGAATCGGCGCTCGGCTACCTGCTGGCCGGCGGCGAACGGATTCCTGCCGACGGCCTGCGCGATCGCTTCGCCGCGGTGGCCGGCACTGGCGGTGGCATCGCCCTGAAGGAGCTAGAGCTGGACGAAGGCATCACCATGCTGGCGCGCCAGGATGCGCGTCCCGCGCTGCTGGACGCGCCGGTGTACCGCGCCAGCTTCGAGAAGGACTGGTCGATCGGCTCGTTCACCTCATTGACCCGGCATGCGGTGGCGCCGCCGCCGACGCCGATGCGGGCCCAGGAACAAACCCTGCTGGAAGAAGCGCCGCAGGTGCCGGCGCCGCCGCGCATCGAGGACGTCGCCTGGCACCGCTTCCCGCGCGGCTCGGTGCCGGGCAACTTCATGCACGAACAGCTCGAATGGCTGGCGCGCGAAGGCTTCGACTGCCTCGACCAGCCGCATTGCGAGACGCGGCTGGTGCAGCGGATCGAGCGCGCCGGCTGGGGCAACCGGCTGGAAGACGCGCTGGCCTGGCTGCGCGCGATCGTCGATACGCCGCTGCCGCCGCTGGGGGCGGCATTGCGCGACCTGCAGGGCGTGCTGCCCGAGATGGAATTCTGGTTCCCCAGCGAGCGCCTCGCGCTGCCCGAGCTGGACGAGCTGTGCCGCGCGCATCTGTTGAACGGCATCGAACGGCCGGTCTTGCCCGAACGCGAGCTGCACGGCATGCTCAAGGGTTTCGCCGACCTGGTGTTCGAGCACGACGGGCGCTACTGGGTGCTCGACTACAAGACCAATGCGCTGGGACCGGGCGATGCCGCCTACGGCCAGGCGGCGATGGAGGCCGGCATGGCTGAGCAACGCTACGAGATCCAGGGCAGCATCTACCTGCTGGCGCTGCACCGCCTGCTGCGCGCGCGCCTGGGCGAGGACTACGAGCCGGAATACCAGCTGGGCGGCGCGATCTTCATGTTCCTGCGCGGGATCGCCAACCCGGACACGCGCGGCTGCTGCGTGCTGGCGCCCGACCTGGAACTGCTGGACGGACTGGAACGATTGCTGGACAAGGAAAAGCATGGGCAAGACTGAATCCGATAGCGCCGCCTTGTGGCACGAGATCGGCAACCTGACCGAGGCGGGCGAGCTGCGCCGCCTGTCGAGCGCTTTCGCGCGCTTCATCGCGCAGTTGGGGACCGCGCCGCCGCCGCTGGTGCTGGCCGCTGCCATCCTGTCCGAGCTCGAAGGCCATGGCCACAGCTGCGTCCAGCTGTCCGACCTGGCCACCAGCGCCGCAGCCCTGCTGGGCTGGAGCGAGGAGCAATGGGCGCAGCTGGCAACAAGCGCGGCGCCGCTGCCCAAGGGCGTGGCGGGCTGGAGGAAGCTGCTGGCCAGTTGCGAACAGGTGTGGGTGCGCGAGGAGTTCGACTACGATCAGCCGCTGGTGCTGGACGGCGAGCGCCTCTACCTGCGCCGCTACTGGCGCGACGAGACCCAGGTTGCGCGCGCGGTGCGCGAACGCGCCGAGGCGACCCACCCGGTGGATACGAACCTGGTGCGCGCCTGGCTCGACAAGCTGTTCGTGGCGGCGCCGGGCGCCGCGCAGCCCGACTGGCAAAAGCTGGCCTGCGCCGTGGCCCTGCGCGGTTCGGTCGCGATCATCACGGGCGGCCCCGGCACCGGCAAGACCTATACGGTGGCGCGTCTGCTGGCCTTGCTGTTCGCGACCGCGCCGGATGCCGAGCGCCAGCGCGTGGCCCTGGCCGCGCCGACCGGCAAGGCGGCCGCGCGCCTGAAGCAGTCGATCGACAAGGCGCTGGGGGAGCTGGCCGACCGCGTCGGCGCCGAGCTGCCGCTGCGCAAGCTGACCGAGCGCATGGGCGCCGCGCGCACCCTGCACAGCCTGCTCGGGGCGCGGCCCGACACCCGCGCCTTTGCCCATCACCGCGGCAATCCGCTCGACGTCGACGTGTTGATCGTCGACGAAGCCTCGATGGTGCACCTCGAGATGATGGCCAGCCTGCTCGATGCGCTGCCGCCACGCGCCACGCTGATCCTGCTGGGCGACAAGGACCAGCTGGCCTCGGTGGAGGCGGGCGCCGTGCTGGGCGACCTGTGCCACGATGCGCAGGCCGGCAACTACGATGGCGACACCATCGGCTATGTGAAGGCGGCCAGCGGCGAGGCGATTCCCGCGCAGTACGCGGGCGAGGGCGGGCCGCTGGCCCAGCAAACCGTCATGCTGCGCCACAGCCGCCGCTTCGGCGGTCCGATCGGCCAGCTGGCGCTGGCGGTCAATGCCGGAGACATGGCGCGCGCCGGGGAAGTCCTGCGATCCAGCCTTGATGGCGTGCGCTGGATCGAGCACGCGCAGCCTTCCCAGTTGCTGCAGCTGGCCTACGCCGGCTACGCCCCTTATCTTCAACTGCTCAAGGGCGGCGCGGCGGGCGACGAGGACTGGGTGCGCCAGGTGCTGCAGGCCTTCGAGACCTTCCGCATCCTGTGCGCGGTGCGCGATGGCGAGTGGGGCGTGGCGGGCCTGAACGAGGCGATCGAGAAGCGTCTGGAGGCCGGCGGCCTGCTGCGCCGCGGCGCCGAATGGTATGTGGGCCGGCCGGTGATGGTGACCCGCAACGACTATTCGACGGGCGTGTACAACGGCGACATCGGCGTGACCCTGGCCGACCCAACGCGTCCCGGTGCGCAGCGGGTCTACTTCCTGGAGGGCGATCAGGTGCGCAGCGTGCTGGCCACGCGCCTGCGCAATGTGGAGACGGCGTTCGCGATGACGGTGCATAAATCGCAGGGCTCGGAATTTAGCCACACGGTGCTGGCGCTGCCGCGCGAGAGCAATGCCATCCTGACGCGCGAGCTGGTCTACACCGGCATCACGCGCGCCAGCCGCGAATTCACGCTGGTGACCCCGAGCGGCGACGTGCTGCGCGAGGCGATCGCCAGCCGCACCCACCGCACCAGCGGCTTGCGCGAGCTGGTGGCCTAGGAGAATGTCATGCGTCTTGCTGCATCTCTGTTGTTGCTATGTCTTGGAACGGCGGGATTACCGGCCGCCCTGGCTTCGTCGCGCGCGCCGCTCGATGGCGAGGAGATCGTCTCTGCGACGGTCGTCCTGTTCCCTTCCGGCGTCTTTACGCGCGCGCCATTGACCGAGGGGCTATTGGCCCTGCAAGGTTGCACTTTCACGACGGCCGGGGACACCGCCCGGCACGTGGCGCTGGCCGGCATCCTGAACCGGCGCCTGGCGGACGGCGTGGAGGGGGATGGATTTCCGAACCACCTGCGCAATGTCGTTTACCTGCGGCTGCGCGACGGCGCCAGGCTGCGTTATACCCTGACCGATGAGTACGATGCGCAAGGCCGCGTGTATGGCTGGGTCGATAGCTATGCGGGCGACGGCAGGCCGCTGGTCGCGGGTCGGGAACTGCTGTTCGACTTGCGTGACTGGGCTGCGGGTGTGACGGACAGGAAGAACTTCAGCGCGGAATGCCTGGCGAAGACCGTCTGGCCGCCCGGGCCCCGGATAGCGCCTTCCCAATGACAAAGAGGCCTTGCGGCCTCTTTGTGATCGGAATGATGCGACGTTAATCGCGGCGCTTGCGCGTCGCCTTGACCTTGGCCGAAGTGCGCTTCTTGGTCGCCTTGGCCTTCGAACCCTTCGAGCTGGCGCGGGCCTTGGCCTTCGAGCTGCCGGCGCTGGCCTTGATGCGCGGGCCGCCGGCGGCGCGGGCAACCCTGGCCACAGGCTCGTCGCCGGTGATGAAGCGGCGGATGTTCAGCGCATCCATGATGCGCGCCGACGAGGCGTTGGCGTTCAGCAGCACCAGCGTCGCCTTCTTGCCGGCGGCGGTGATGTTCATGATCAGGCAGCGGCCGGCTTCGTTGGTGAAGCCGGTCTTGGACAGGCCGACGTCCCAGCCCTTGGCGCCGACCAGGCGGTTGGTATTGCGGTACTCGACCCCGCGGCCGTTGATGTCGATGATTTCCTTGGTCTCGGTCGTCATGCGCACGATTTCCGGATAGCGGGTCGAGGCCGACGCCATCTTGACCAGGTCGGCCGCGGTCGAGCGGTTGTGCGGCGACAGGCCGGTCGGTTCTTCGATCTCGGTCTGGCTCATGCCCAGCGCGTGGATCTTGCGGCGCACGGCGGCCTTGAAGCCTTCCTTGCCGCCCGGGAAGGTGCGGGCAAGGGCGGCGGCGGCGCGGTTGTCCGAGGACATCAGGGCCAGGTGCAGCACGTCGCGGCGCGCGATGCTGGCGCCGACCGGCACGCGCGAGCTGCTGAACTTGACGCGGTCGACGTCTTCACGGTCGATCTCGATCATCTCGTCCATGTCGAGCTTGGCGTCGAGCACGACCATCGCCGTCATCAGCTTCGTCAGCGAGGCAATCGGGACGACCGCATCGGCATTTTTCTCGAGCAGGATCTTGCCGGTGTCGTCTTCCACCACGAGCACCGATTGCGAACCGAACGGCACGGCGAATGCCGCAGCCGAAAAGGTCATCAGGACCGTTGCTAACAGTTTCTTGATCATTCTTTGTCTGGAATCTGGGGTTGAGGTTGAACGTCGGGGCGCCGGGCGGCGCAGGATCAACATCTATCTCTAGAGCAACTAGAGTAAGGACAATATCATCCATCCCAGCTGCATGTCTATGGCGCACAAGCAAATTCCCCTATGGGAAGCCATTTTTTGTCGGAAATGTGACGCTAGCGATTCGCAAGATTAACAACTCATGTCACATAGAAATGTCGAGTGGCTAATTTGTGTGCATATCAAACAAAACAGCCCTGCACGCGGCAGGGCTGTCGAGATCAAGCGGTTTTATTTGGCCTGGTAGATCTTGTCGAACTCACCACCATCGTTGAAGTGGCGCTTCTGGGCCGCGGTCCAGCCGCCGAACACTTCGTCCACGGTGAACAGGCTGATCGGCTTGTAATTGGCCGCGTACTTCTTCATGACCGTTTCCGAGCGCACGCGCATGAAGTGCTTGGCGCCGATTTCCTGGCCTGCCGGCGAGTACAGGAAGTTCAGGTAGGCGGTGGCCGGCTGGCGGATCTTGAGGCGATCGACCACCTTGTCGACCACGGCCACCGGCGATTCGGCCAGGATCGAGCTGGTCGGATAGACGACTTCGAAATCGTTGCCGAATTCCTGGCGCACCATGCTGACTTCGTTCTCGAAGGTCACCAGCACGTCGCCGATCTGGCGCTGGGTGAAGGTGGTGGTCGCGGCGCGGCCGCCACCGTCCAGGATCGGCACGTTCTTGAAGATCTTGCCGACCAGGTCGCGCGCCTGCGCTTCGTTGCCGCCTTTCTTGATCACCGAGCCCCAGGCCGCGAGATAGGTGTAGCGGCCGTTGCCCGAGGTCTTGGGATTCGGGATGATGCTGGCCACGCCCGGACGCGCCAGGTCGGCCCAGTCGCGCACCTGTTTCGGATTACCCTTGCGCACGAAGAACACCATGGTCGAGTAGTAGGGCGTCGCGTTGTTCGGGAATTTCTTGGCCCAGTCCTTTGCCACCAGGCCGCGGTCGACCAGCAGATCGATGTCGTTGGCCTGGTTCATGGTCACTACCGACGCCTCGAGGCCGTCGGCCACGGCGCGCGCCTGCTTGCTCGAGCCGCCGTGCGACTGCTTGATGGTGACGGTCTGGCCGGTCTGCTGTTTATACGAGGCGATGAAGGCCGGATTGACTTCCTTGTACAGCTCGCGGGCGACGTCGTAGGACACGTTCAGCAGTTCGGCATTGGCCGCGCTGGCGTGGAGCGGCAGCGCACCGCCGGCGGCCAGGACCAATGCCAGGAGGGAGCGGCGCAGCGTGTTCGGGGTGGTGTCGCGCATTGTTTTTTCTCGCTTTGAAAGTGATAGTGACAGAGTGCATGTTCCCTAATCCAGGTCGCGAACGGAACGATAGTTTCGTCATATCCTTATATGGGGAACGCGTTTGACCGTGCCGCCAGCAGGGTCTCTTACTTTCGGTGTATAGTCGAGGCCGTGCGATGCCGCGTCATCGTTCGTTCATGTCCGTTTCCAAGTAGATGATTGATGTCCACGCGTATTGAAATCCGCAGGGCTGTCCCTGACGATGCAACGGCTGCCTGCAATCTGCTGCGCCGTTCGATCGAAGAGGGCTGCCGCGCCGATCACCAGGACCAGCCCGGCGTGCTTGGCGCCTGGCTCGGCAACAAGACGCCGGCCAATGTCGTCACCTGGTTTTCCTCGCCCACCAATTATGCGGTGGTCGCCGAGAGCGAAGGCGAGCTGGTCGGCCTGACCCTGTTGACGCAGGCGGGCAAGGTGGCGCTGTGCTACGTGCTGCCGGAAGCCTTGCGCTGCGGCGTCGGCCGCGCGCTGCTGGATGCGGTGGAACAGCAGGCGCGCGCCTGGAACATCAGCAAGCTGCATCTGCACAGCCCGGCTGGCGCGAGCATGTTCTTCGAGCGCCATGGCTATATCAATGCCGGCAAAGAAAAAGCCTGCTTCGGCCTCGAATGCGACCTGCTGTGGAAACGCCTGGACGGCGCCTGCGATCCGGCGGCGCGCAAGCGCTTCTGCAACTGCGGCGAGTAAATACTGCCGGCTGGTGTCAACGTGCAACAAAGCGATAACATTTGCACGCTTCGTGAACACTTCTGCATGCTTGTCGGATACGCTATAGTACGCACTATCGCAATTGTCGAGTAACGGATCCGCACCCATGGCTTCACGCAGAGAATTTCTTCACCATAGTGCCCGCCTGGCCGCGCTGGGCGCACTCGGCGCGCCGCTGGCCGCTGCCGCCACCGACCTCCAGCCGCCTCCCGACCTGTTCGACTCGCAAGCGCTGGACCTCGATTTCTGGGTCAAGCCGCGCACCCTGTCCGTGACCCGTCCGGCCAGCGGCGAACGTGCCAGCGTGCTGTACTGGAAGGATGGCGAAGTGATCGACTCCGCCTACGAGCAACTGTGCCACCTGCTGCGCGACGTGAACGGCAAGGCCACCGCCAGGATCGATCCCAAGCTGCTCGAGATGCTGTGGAGCACCCAGGCCTTCATCGCCCGCTACGGCCTGCTGCAGCCGCTCGAGATCCTGTCCGGCTATCGCTCGCCGGCATCGAACGCGCGCCTGCGCGAAGCGGGCATCCCGGCCGCGCGCCAGTCGCTGCACATGGTGGGCAAGGCGGCCGACATCCGCATCGCCGGCCTGAACGAAGAAGTGCTCGGCGGCCTGATCAAGAGCTTCCGCGGCGGCGGGGTCGGCTACTACTACCGTTCCGGCCCGCGCGGCGGCTGGATCCACGCGGATACGGGCCTCGAACGTACCTGGAAGGGGTGACCCGCCATCGCGCCGATGCGTGCGAACGTGTCCGATAACTTGGGATAGTATTGTTGTCAAGTGCCGGGGCAGGACGCCCTGGCAGTCCCACGTCTTTCCAAGGAGGCTGTGATGGCAACAATCAACGCACCAACCATGGACCGCCGGTCCATCCCCGACCGCCGGGTCAACGTCCATGCGCGCGAGCGCTCGGCCATGTCCGCCGTCGACTACATCGCGATGGCGCTCCTGATCATCGGTGGTCTCAACTGGGCCATGGTCGGCCTGTTCGACGTCGACATGGTCGCCACGCTGTTCGGCCCCGAGACCGCGCTGACCCGCATCGTCTATGTGGTGGTGGGCCTGGCCGCGCTGTACTCGATCTATACCACGGCCAAGATGGCCAGCAGCAAGCGTCACTGATTGTCGACCGGGCCCGTGCGTATTGGCTTGATCTCCGACACGCACGGGCTGCTGCGGCCGCAGGCGCTCGATTTCCTGCGTGGCAGCGATCACATCCTGCACGCCGGCGACGTCGTCGGCGCGGACATCATCGACCAGCTCGCCGGGCTGGCGCCATTGACCGCCGTGCGCGGCAATAACGACCACGGCGACTGGGCGCAAGCCTTGCCCGAGAGCGTCACCCTGGCCCTGGGCGGCGTCACCATCCACATGCTGCACGATCTCAAGGAACTGGCCATCGATCCGGCCGCGCAAGGCGTGCGCGTGGTCGTGACCGGCCATTCGCACAAGCCCGCCTGCGAGGAACGCGGCGGTGTGCTCTACGTCAATCCGGGCGCCGCCGGACGGCGCCGTTTTACCTTGCCGGTGTCGGTTGGCGAACTGCTGGTCGACGATGGACGGGTGGAGGTCCGGCTGGTCACGCTCGACGTACCGTAAGCAGGCGCGGCTTCATTTCTTATGCGTTGCCAGGTAGGCCCGCAAGCCATGGGTGACGACCATCGGCAACACGCTGGCGTGATCTTCGTCGGCGAACACTTTCAGGCGGGTACGCAGGTGCTTGTAGCCGCGGCCCCTGAGCGCCGCATCGAACTCGCGCAGGTCGGCTACCATGTCGGCATCTTCTTCCGCACGCGAGCGTTTTTTGCCGGGCGCCAGGGTCTCCAGGCTGCCGATGCCGAAGAACGCGCTGGCCGGCAAGTCCTTGTTGTGCGCGGCATAGGCTTGTTCGCGCTCGAACATGATGCCGGCGTCGAACCATAGCGAAGGACTGCCGAGGATATAGTGCTCGAAGCTGCGCGGCGCATCGAGCATCATCTGCAGGCCGAGCAGGCTGCCGTAGGAGTGGCCGACAAAGATCTTGCGTCCCATGTCGGCGCGGTAATTTCGGGCGATGAAGGGAAACACCTCGCCGGTCAGGTAGCGGCCATAGGCCGACGCTTCGCCGAAGGCGGGCGCCCGTCCCGGCATGTCCGAGCGGTAGGCATGCTTGCGCGGGGTGGTCGGCGTATAGTCGCGGCGGCGGCTGAAGACGGCGCCGTCGCCTTTGGCATACGACAGGCCGACGACGATGGCTTCTTCCATGCCCGCGTGCCGGTTCAGGCGCGACGCGATATTGCGCACCACCGGGAAGGCGTAGTCGGCATCGACCACGAACACGACCGGGTAGGAACGCTTGCTCGTGGCATAGGAATCCGGCAGGGCGACGAAGACCTGGTAGTCGCGCCCCAGGGTACTGGCGCGCACGTCGCGCACTTCGGTATTGGCCAGGACGTAGGGTGAAGGGGCGGCGGGAGCGGCCGCCGCGAGCGTCGAGAGAGAAACCACACAGGCGGCAAGGATTGCTTTCACGCGAAGACCTTTGTTGTTGTCGTGCAAGCATTGTCACACAGCTAGTTGCGCCAGGAAAGCGCCCCCAAGGTCGGGCGCAGACGCCCGAAATCCCTTAAGATAGGGGCCGTTTCATCAACCGCGCAGCACATGACCCTCCAGTCCGACCAACCCCGTTTCAAACCCCGCCCCTGGACGCCGCTCGAGACGCCGCAGGACGTCGAACTCTGGATCGACGAACACAACGCCGCGATGCAGGAGCTGATCCGGCCGCAAGAGACCGGCGTCGGCATCTGCTTCACGCTGGCCGAGGGCGGCACCGTGCACATGCAGACGACGGAAGATGCGATCGTGCTCGATGTCGACGATGACGCCGCATGGATCGCGCCACTGATCATGGCCGCCACGAGCGCCGAGCAGCCGCGCGGCCACTACTGGCTGCTGCCGGACGACAGGCTGGTGCAGCTGATCCTCGGCCTGTCGATGCTGGTGCAGAGCACGACGCTGGTGACGGGCCACAACTTCGGTGCGGCCGGTCGCCGCGCCTGGTAATCAATAGGGCAGGCCGGTCACGTCCAGCCGCACCTGCCACACGGCGCCGGCGCCGGTGATGTACAGGGTCTTGCCGTCGGCGCCGCCGAAGGCCACGTTGGTGACGTTGGCGTCGGTCCGGATCGTCGCCAGCTCGCGGCCCTGCGGCGTGAACACGCGCACGCGCTTCGGTCCGTGTTCCGTCACGTACAGGTTGCCGTGGCAGTCGAGCGTCATGCCGTCGCCGTTCTCGATGCCGCGGATGACATCGTGGCCCGACTGCGGCACGCCGTCCCTGATCGGGTAGGCGCGCACCGCGCCGTCGCTCGCGTTCACGTACAGGGTGTCGCCGTTCAGCGAGAGCGCGATCCCGTTCGGATTCTTGCGCGTGCCGTCCACCAGCGTCACCGTGCCATCGGGCGCGATGCGGTAGATGCCGGTCACCGGCTGGCCGCCGGGCGCCGCGGCCTTCTGGTAATCCGGGTCGGTGAAGTAGATCGTTCCGTCGGCCGCGATCGCGATGTCGTTCGGCGAATTGAAGACCTGTCCCTGATAGCGCGTGGCGACGTCCGCACGCTGGCCCGTCACGAGGTCATAGCGCGACATGGCCTTGTACTTGTGGGTCGCGGCGACCAGCGCGCCGTTGGCGTCGACCGCCAGGCCGTTACTGCCGGCGTCCTCGAGCGCCGTGCTCACCGTGCCGTCGGGCGAGAACTTGCGCACGCGCGAAGGAAACCCCGCGCTGAAGCTGAAGTCCGAGAAGTACAGCGCATCCCTGATCCATACCGGTCCCTCGTACAGGCCCGGCTCGCTGCGCGACGGCTTGATCGCGGCGATCCGTTCGGCCTTGAGTTCTCCCGATGGCGGCCTGCCGCTGCAGCTGGCTGCCATGGCGGCAGCGGGCAGGGTGGCCGCCACGCTGGCCGCAAGCAGGGCGCGAACGAGGGGAGCGAAGCGGAATGGACGGGATCGGGTCATCAATGTGGTCTCCTTTTATGAATGCCTGGGGTGGCGTGCGCTGTGTTAACGCTACCATTTCAATCGAATCAATTGTATCCTTATTAAGCGATGGTAACCCGCGCCGCTCGACCGGCACGGTATTCGAACGAAACATTCTGCAAGGAGACCTGAATGATCGACCTGAATCGGCGCGGCCTGGTCATGGCCGCGGGTGGTGCGCTGGCGGCCGGCGCGGTGGGCATGCCGGCCTGGGCCAATCCCGAACGCAAACTGGGCTATGCGATCGTCGGCCTGGGCGGTTATGGGCTGGGCCGCATCATCCCCCAGTTCAAGGAATGCCGGCACAGCCGCCTGGTGGCGCTGGTCAGCGGCGACCCGGCGAAGGCGAAGAAGGTGGCCGCGGAATACGGCGTGCCCGAACGCGGCATCTATAACTACCAGAACTACGACAGCATCCGCGACAATCCGGACATCGACATCGTCTACATCTGCCTGCCCGTCTTCATGCATGCCGAGTACACGATCCGCGCCGCCCAGGCCGGCAAGCACGTGATGTGCGAAAAGCCGATGGCGCTCAGCGTGGCCGAATGCGAGCAGATGATCGCCGCCTGCCGCAAGGCCGGCAAGAAGCTGATGCTGGGCTATCGCTCGCGCTTCGAGCCGCACAACGTCGAGGCGATCCGCCTGGCGCGCAGCGGGGCCATCGGCAAGCTGCGCTACTTCCGCTCCGAACACGGTTTTACCGCGCGCGACCCGAATGCCTGGCGCATGAAGAAGGCGCAATCGGGCGGCGGCTCGCTGATGGACATCGGCATCTACGCGCTGCAGGCGGCGCGCTACATGACCGGCGAGGAGCCGGTCGCCGTGTTCGCCAAGGAGACCACCGACCGCAGCGACCCGCGCTTCCGTGAGGTGGAAGACATGATCGACTTCCAGCTCGAATTCCCGTCCGGCGTCATCGGTTCATGCATGTCGATGTACAGCGCCAACCGCAACCAGTTCGTGCTGATGGGCGACAAGGGGCGGATCGAACTGGAACCCGCCACCGCCTACAGCGGCCAGCGCATGTGGGTCGGCGGCGAGCGCAGCGAGAAGACCCTGGTGACGCCGCCGGCAGGGCCGTATGCGAACCAGTGGGTCGGCCAGCTCGACCATATGGCGCAATGCGTGAAGGATAACCGCGAGACCATCGTGCCGGGCGAGGAAGGCTTGCGCGACATCCGCATCATCGAGGCTGTTTACCGCTCGGCGCGAGAACAGAAACGAATCGCTCTGCGCGGCTAGTCACCGATGCCGTTTTTCGGTTATAAAGTGCCATTGACCGTGGTGCAGGGTAAAAGTCGATGGTTGAGGCAGTAACGAAGGAGCGGCGCCGCCGGTGCATGGCTGCGGGAGTGGCGGCGGCCTTGCTTGCCATGCTGCTGCCGGTCGCGCACGGCGCCGACCTGATGGGCGAGACCAGGGCCCGCGGCGTCTTGCGCATCGCCGTCGAAGGCACGTATCCCCCCTTCAATTTCAAGGATCCGAAAACCGGCCACCTGGCCGGCTACGACGTCGAGGTGGCGCGCCTGGTCGCCGCCAGGCTGAAGGTCAGGCCGCAATTCGTGTTCACCGAATGGAGCGCCGTCCTGCCGGCGGTAACGTCAGGCAAGGTCGATGCCGCCATCAGCCAAGTGATCATCACGCCCGAGCGCGAGCAGTCCTACGATTTCTCGGTCCCCTATACCTATTCAGGCTTCCAGCTCATCGTGCGCAAGAACGAGCGCGCCAATTACCGCAGCCTGGCCGACTTGAAGGGGCGCAAGCTGGGCGTGCGCCAGGGCAGCGTGTTCGAGCAGCAGGCGAGGGCGGTGAAGGGGATCGAGGTCAGGAGTTATCCGGCCGTGCCCGAGAACCTGCAGGACCTCGCCTTCGGGCGCATCGACGCGTCGCTCGACGACAGCCTGATGGTGAGCTACCTGCTGAAGAATTCGGAATTGCCGATCAAGGCCGGGCCGCGGGTGGGCGAACTGGTGCGCGTCGGCGTGGCTTTTCGCAAGGGTAATCCGGACTTCAAGGCCGCGATCGACAAGATACTGAACGAGGCGCGCGCCGACGGCACCCTGCGCCGGCTGTCGTTCAAGTGGTTCGGCATCGACGCCAGCAGCGCCACGCGCTAGTTGCGGACGACGCACACGATAACAGGCGCGGCCCGTCTTGCGGGCCGCGCCATCCGTGGTCGATGCCACGTCAACGGTTCTTGTCCTGCTTGCCGTTCCAGCCGTCCGTCTGGTCCATCTGCTGGGATGCGTTGCCCAGCGACCCACGATTACGACTGTCGAGGTCGGCATTCAGGTCGTCCAGTGCCGGGGTTCCGCCCGAGGCATGCTGGCCGCCTTTTTGCTGGTTCTGCCGTTGTCCGCCGGCGCTTTGCTGATTGCCGCGGTCCTGTTGCTGATCTTGCTGCTGATCTTTCTGCTTCTGGATACTGCTGTCTTGCTGCAGGCCGGCGTCTTGCTGTTGACCGGCACTCTGTTGATTGCCGGCACTCTGGCCGGCGCGGCTTGCTGCCGATCCCTTTGCGTCCAGCTCGGGGTAGTTCGGCGCTTTATCGCTATGTCCTTTGTTTTCACCCATGTTCGTCTCCTAGCACTGGTGTCTGGAAGACCCATGCTACGCCGATGCCGGACCCCGCCAATCAGCGGATTGGTGGAGACTTCGTAGGATTAATCAGACAAAGTCAGCAGTAAATTGGAGGGTCAGCGGGAGGCCGGAATGATGCCTTGCTGGCGCAGGAAGGACTGGATCTCGCCGAAGATGATCACCTGCTGATCGAGGCTGAAACCGCCATGGCCGCCGCCCTCGACCGTATGCATCACATTGCTGACTCCCGCCTTGTCGAGCGCGCTTTTCAGGCGCATGCCCTGGGCATACGGCACCAGCTTGTCGGCATCGCCGTGGATCGTGAACACGGCCGGGCCACCGGCACGCACATGGCTCAGCGGCGACAATTCCCTGGCCAGCGCGAGGCGGCCCGGCAGGCTGCCGAACCAGCCCACCGCATACGAGCGGATATTGGGACCTTCCAGCATGTCGGCCACGTCTGTGATGCCATACCAGTTGACGACGGCTTTTACCCTTGGCGCGGCGTTCTTGTACGGTCCGCTCCAGCTTCCTTCGGTGAAGGCGCAGCCGTTGGTGAAAGGAGAATCGCTTGGAATCATGGCCGTCGCCAGCGCCAGGTGGCCGCCGGCCGAATCGCCGGTGGTGACGACCCGGTCCAGGTCGAAGCGGTAACGCTCGGCATTACGGCCCACCCATTGCAGCGCGCACAGCGTGTCTTCGACGGCGGACGGAGCAAGCGCCACATTGGCCAGGCGATACTGCACGTTGACGAAGACAAAGCCCATCTGCAGCCAGGGCAGGGCGGTCAGCGCGCGGCTTTCGCGGTTGCCCGCCACCCAGCCGCCGCCATGGAAGTTCAGCACCACCGGCAGGCGGGCTGCATCGTCTCGCCGGGGCCGGTAGACATCCAGCTTGAGCTCCTGCCCGCTCGCGCGCAGGTAGGTGATGTTCGGCTCGACCGCCATCTCATGGCTGAGCAGGACGGCGGTACGCAATGCGTCTGGCGCCGCGCCATCCTGTGCCAGGCTGGGCGCGCAAGTGAAAGCCGCGGCCAGCAGGCAGGCGGCCTTCACGGCATGCATTCGATGGTGCAGCGTGATGGTCGCCATGGGCGTACTCCTTACATGTTCGGATAGTTGGGGCCGCCACCGCCTTCCGGCGTGACCCAGACGATGTTCTGGGTCGGATCCTTGATGTCGCAGGTCTTGCAGTGCACGCAGTTCTGGGCATTGATCTGCAGGCGGTCGCCGCCATCCTCGCGCTTGACGAACTCGTACACCCCGGCCGGACAGTAACGCTGTTCCGGGCCGGCATACTTGGCCAGGTTGACGTCGACCGGCACGCTCGGATTCTTGAGCGTCAGGTGGACCGGCTCGTCCTCGCGGTGGTTGGTGTTCGAGATGAACACCGACGACAGCTTGTCGAAGGTCAGCTTGCCGTCCGGCTTCGGATAAGCGATCGGCTTGTAGTGCGCAGCCGGCTTGAGACACTCGTGATCGGCGTGCTGGTGGTGCAGGGTCCAGGGCGCCTTGCCGCGGAACACGATCTGGTCGATGCCGGTCATGATCGTGCCCAGGACCAGCCCCTTGCTCATCCACGGCTTGAAGTTGCGTGCGATGTGCAGCTCTTCATGCAGCCACGATTTCTCGAACGCTGCCGGGAAGGCGCTCAACTCGTCGCTCGAGCGGCCTTCGCCCAGCGCCGCGAAGGCGGCTTCGGCGGCCAGCATGCCGGTCTTGAGCGCGGCGTGGCTGCCCTTGATGCGGCTGGTGTTCAGGAAGCCGGCGTCGCAGCCGATCAGGCAGCCGCCCGGGAACACGGTCTTCGGCAAGGATTGCAGACCCCCAGCGGTAATTGCTCGCGCGCCATACGAGATGCGCTTGCCGCCTTCGAAGAAGCCGCGGATGTCCGGGTGGGTCTTGTAGCGCTGGAATTCCTCGTACGGCGACAGATAGGGGTTCTGGTAACCCAGCCCCACCACATAGCCGACCGCGACCAGGTTGTTTTCCAGGTGGTACAGGAAGGAGCCGCCATAGGTATCGTTCGGCAGCGGCCAGCCGGCCGTGTGGATCACCAGGCCCGGCTGGTGCTTGGCCGGGTCGATTTCCCACAGCTCCTTGATGCCGATGCCATAGGTTTGCGGATCCTTGTCCTTGTTCAGGTCATACTTCGCCATCAGCTGGCGGCCCAGGTGGCCGCGCGAACCTTCGGCGAAGAAGGTGTACTTGGCGTGCAGTTCCATGCCGAGCTGGAAGTCCGCGCCCGGATTGCCTTCGCGGTTGACGCCCATATTGCCGGTGGCCACGCCCTTGACCGAGCCATCCTCGTTGTACAGGATCTCGGCGGCCGGGAAGCCCGGGAAGATCTCCACGCCCAGGCTTTCGGCCTGCTGGCCCAGCCAGCGCACGACGTTGGCGAGCGAGACGATGTAGTTGCCGTGGTTCTTGAGCGCCGGCGGGATGGCGAACACGGGCGTCGAGAACGATTTGGTTTCGGTCAGGAACATGACGCGGTCTTCCGTGACCTGCGTGTTCAGCGGCGCGCCTTTTTCTTTCCAGTCAGGAATCAGTTCGTTCAGCGCACGCGGATCCATCACCGCGCCCGACAGGATGTGGGCGCCCAGTTCGCCGCCTTTCTCCAATACGCAAACCGATACTTCCTGGCCCTTTTCTGCGGCCAGCTGCTTGAGCCGGATCGCAGCGGCCAGGCCGGCAGGGCCGCCGCCGACGATCACGACGTCGTACTCCATGGCTTCGCGCGGTCCGTATTGTTCGATGAGGGTGCTTGTCTCTGTCATGGTTGTCAGGGTGCTCTTAATGAGGCAATCTTGAAAATAGCACGAGTGTGCGGGTTTTTGCTGTTCAATGCAACTTGCGCGCCATTGTAAAGGCAATATTAGATGAGGCAATCTAATACTGGACATTTGTGGGATCATTATGCTTTCGCAATTAGCCAGATTCGTGGCCGGCATGACAGCATTGGGGAGCGGGACGTGGGAATCGAAGTCAATTTCGAAGGAAAGATCGCGATGGTCACCGGCGCCTCGAGCGGACTCGGGGCGCGCTTCGCGAAGGCGCTGGCCGGGGCCGGAGCCCAGGTCGTGCTGGCCTCGCGCCGGGTCGAGCGCTTGAAGGAGTTGCGCGCCGAGATCGAGGCCGATGGCGGGGCCGCGCACGTGGTGCGCCTCGACGTGACCGACCTCGGCAGCATCAAGGCGGCGATCGCGCACGCCGAGACCGAGGCGGGGCCGATCGACATCCTGGTCAACAACTCCGGCGTCTCGTCAACCCAGCGTCTGCTGGATGTCGGCGAAGACGACTATGGCTATATCATGGACACCAACCTGCGCGGCGCCTTCTTCATGGCCCAGCAGACGGCCAAGCGCATGATCGCGCGCGCAAAGGGCGACCCGCGCAAGCAGCACCGCATCGTCAACATCGCCTCGGTCGCGGGCCTGCGCGTGTTGCCCCAGATCGGCGTGTATTGCATGAGCAAGGCCGGCGTGGTGCAGATGACCAAGGCGATGGCGGTGGAGTGGGGCAAATACGGGATCAACGTCAATGCGATTTGTCCCGGCTACATCGCCACCGATTCGAACGAGGATTATTTCGACACCGAGCCGGGCCGCAAGCTGATCGAGATGTTGCCGCGCAAGCGGCCGGGCAAGCCGGAAGACCTCGACGGGCTCCTGCTGCTGCTGGCGGCGGAAGAAGCCCATTTCATCAATGGCGCCATCATCACGGCCGATGACGGGATGACGGCGCAGTAATTTTTTGGGAAGCAGAGACAGGGAATGAGTAGCAAGAAGTTGGTTCACACCATGCGCATGCCGATCCGCTGGGGCGATATGGACGCCATGGGGCACGTCAATAACACGAATTATTTCCGCTACATCGAGTCGGCCCGCATCGCCTGGCTGGAACAGGTGGGCGGCCTGCCGGACTCGCGCGCCGAAGGGCCGGTGATCGTCAATGCATCGATGAACTTCCTCAAGCAATTGACCTATCCGGGAGAGATCGAGGTGCGCACCTTCGTGGCGCCGCCGGGACGCTCGAGCGTCGAGGTGTCGCACGAGATCCGTCTGGTCGGAGCGGACGGCGAACCGGGCGACCTGCATGCCGACGGCGTGGCCAAGGTGGTGTGGGTCGATTTCAGGCTCGGCAAGTCGGCGCCGTTGCCGGAATCCCTGCGCGCCGGGCTGCCGGCCGAATAAGCCGGGCGCGACCGCGCGCGATCATCTTCCACGGTTGCGCGCGCCATCGTGGCGCCGCTCCGAGCAAGCACGTGTGATCGAACACGTGCATCACACCTGAATTCACATCACTCGCCGTCCAGCCGTACGATGGCATGCCGCCGTGCATGTCATCCACGATCGATATGGCGTCGATCGGATAGTTGTTCGATATCTCATTATCGCTTATTGACGAATGCGGCTGTGAATAACTGTCTATATGCTGTGTTGACGATAGCATGTCGCATTGAAACTCTGTTTCCTTAGGCGCATCGATTAATGTCGGTTCGGCATTTTTTATCCCTAGTTCAATTTCTAAATGGGAAAACTCTTTGTTTATTTGAGTTGGTGAAATAGCCAGCAGAAAATATTTTCCTGAAGTGATGGAACTCATTGGCCATTGGAATCCTCCAACGACCTCATTTCATCATTGTGTAAGGAAAGATTCTGTGAACAATTCCACTCGACTCCAACCGAAAGCCAAACTCATGGTGCTTGCCCCTGCGTTTGCCGTACTCGCCGCATGCGGTGGTGGCGGGGATCCTGCCTCGATTGACCCGGCCAGTGTTTCTCTGGCAGAAGTAGAAACTCCAGTTCGTCCCGCCGATTATGCTCCCGACACCGCTGCCACTACCGCAGCCGATGCGCCCGCCACCGACGCCACGCCGGATGGACAGTCGGCCGCAGGCGGCGTTGCGGCCGCAACCGACGCCCCGGCAGCCACTGCCGCCACCCCCGCGGCTACGACCGACGCCCCCAGTGGAAACAAATCCCTGGCAAGCGTGACTGCCGTGGGTGCCCGAGATCCCCTCAAACAACCGTTTGCCAGCAACAGCATCTGGAATATGCCGATCGGTAGCGGTGCACGGTTCGTGCGCGCCAACCTGAATTCGCGACCGGGCAATAACATCTGGGCACAAATGCCCGGCATCGACGATGAAAAAATCATCCTCAAGCCGACCGCGCCGCTGGTCAATATCAATTACAGCAATGCCGCCTGGACCGGCAGGAATCGTTGCGGCGCGACGGGCGGCCTGATGTACCAGGTGCCGATGCCCAGCAATTACATCATTCCCAACACCAACAAGAACAGCTCGGCCGTGTTCCTGATGAGGGATGGCCGCACGCTGGTGCAAACCCAGCCGGTGGCGCGCTGCACTGCCGGAGGACCGGCGACATCCTTTGCCAAGTTCGCCAACGTCGACCTGTATGGTCCGGGCATCACCGGGGCGCACGGCGGCTCGGGCCTGTCGGCCATCGGCGGCAGCATCCGCCTCGGTGAGCTGCGTCCAGGCACCACGACCGGACCGCGCCATGCGTTGAAGGTCAATGTGTACGCCAAGGAAGCGCTGTACCGTTGCACGACGCGCAGCGCTTGCTCCCGTTGGCCGGCAACGACCTCGGACAGCTACGCGGTCGGCTGGTACGGCAGCGCCACCGGCAACAGCAACACCGCCATGAAGATGGGTTCCTTGCTGGCGATTCCCGGCACCACCTCGATCACGTCGCTGGGCCTGGAAACCACGCCGGCCAAGCAACTGGCCTGGACGCTGCAGAACTATGGCGCCTACATCGTCGACGACACCTATGCGCCTGGTTTCGACATCAGCGCCGAAGACGGTCCGGACGGCTCGAAACGCGCCGAGTTCCGGCGCGACTGGGGCTTCGACATGAACCAGAAGGTCCAGGGCAATACCGCGTGGGTGCGTGACATCCAGCGCCTCATGAGGGCACTGAGCGTGGTCGACAACAACAGCCCGACCAGCATCGGTGGTGGCGGCACCCCGCGCCAGCCACTGGCGCCAGCGATCGCACCATAAGTTCCTCGCAAGAGCAACAGCCGCCGCGTGAAAATGCGGCGGCTTTTTTTATGGGCGTTGTTCATGATATTGATCACTTTGCTTATTATAAGATCCGCCGTCGAATATGCTAATGTCGAATTATTATAATAAATGACATGAGAAATCTGTGCGTCGCTTGTAGTTTTTATCAAGCCATTTCGTGAAAAATCTCACGCGTGTGGTCCGATCGGGTGGGGCTGCCCTGCGAACTTGTCAATGTGAATTTAATGGAGGAGGGTAAAGCCATGCTCGGCAGTGATAAATGTTTATTGCTCATGCATGGTTTGATATTAATCACGCCCGGCCGGCCGCGAAAAAAATAGAATTTGAATGTATTCACTTCATGCGGAGGGTGGTAATAAAATGGGTATTGAAAACACCACCGTTCAAGCGATTCCCACTAATTTCTGGATAGAAGGAAATCCGCCCTTTGCATCTCATGCAGACAAGAACATTGTTTCCAGCCGTTTTTACGAGAACGCCATTCCAGACTTTGCGGAAGCGGCCCTCGAGCGCCTCTATGCAAATATCTATTGCACCCTGACCCGTATCGGCATCTACGAGCGGCTCGACGACATCCACACCTTCGCCGCCGCCGACGAGCATGACGTCGTCCTGCTGATCCTGTTCCGGATCGATCGCGACACGGTCCGCATCGTCAATCAGCAGGTCGCCCTGAGCGCGGGTGACCTCGCTTACTTCGCCGCCAACGTGTTTTCGCGCTACCCGGCGGCAAGGCGTATCGAAGGCTACGCGCTCGACACGCGCATCGATGCGTCCACATTCTCCTTCCCGGTCCAGGTCCTGCCCCAGCTCGAAGAAAACGTGGCCCAGCTCCCACCCAGCGCGGACGCCTATATGCGGCAGTTGGGCAAGCGCACCAGGGAGCTGATGCGGCGCAGCATGCGCAAATGCGCGGCGCAGTTTCCTTCCTGTCGTTTCGAGGTGCTGTCGACGCACCGGATCACGCCGCGCCATGTGCGCGAACTGGTCCGCCTGACCGACCAGCGGATGGGGGCGCGCAATGCCGCGCCGTATGTCGAGAATGCCGACATCGAGCGCATGGTAAGGCTGGCGCACAGCCACGGCTACCTCGGCATCATGCTGATCGACGACAGCATCGTGGCGGCCAGCCTCTTCTTCAAGGTGGGTATGCGCCACTTCCTGCACCTGGTCGGCCACGACCCACGTTTCGATGCCTACCGGCTGGGCCGCCAGGTGACCCTGCACACCATCTTCCATGCCATTGCCATCGGCGGCCGGGAGCTGTGGATGATGGGGGGCCATCACGACTGGAAGTCCCATTTCCTGGCACGCCGCAAGACGCTCGGCAACGTGACGATCTACCGTTCCCGCGTTGCCGCGCTCGTCTGTTGGCGCACCTTGTTGCGCAACGCAGCGCGCTCCCGGCTGCACGATCTCAGGCTTCTCGTGGCCAGGGTGCAGGCGCGGGACGGCGCGGGCGGCCGGCTGCTGGGCGGTTCGTTTGCCGGGCTGCGCCACGCCAGGAAAGGCCTGCGACGCCTGCGTTTCCTGCTGGCGGGGGGAGCCGGCAAGCCGTGCTTCCGGCGCGAAGGGGGCGACACGGATGCCTGACGGCCTGCTGACCGTGAGGAGCGGCGCGGTGCAGCCCGGCTCAGGCTCGTGGAACCTGCCGGGACAGGTTCCTGGATCAAGACAACATGGTGGAACAATGAATGATCGACTCGACGATCGACTCGACCTGGTAAGCGGTGCGGCGCCGCAAGAAGCGGTGCTCGTCGGGCGGCCTTTTCCACCGTCCCTGCGCGCCTTGCTCGAGACGTGCCACGAGAACGTGTTCTGCACCGAGGCGCGCTGCGCGGCCTTCCCGGCCGACGCCGAGGTGGCCTGCCATGTCGCGCTGCGCGACGGCGTTCCCGTCACGGGCGTGCTGTATCGCCGCGAAGGGGGCGCGATCACGGTGCTGAGCGAGCTGTTCGCCATCGGAGGCTGCGCGCTCGAGCAGATGGTGCGCTGCCTGTTCGGGCGGCACGAGGGCGTCCATTCAATCCATTTCCCGGCGGTGGAGACGCCGCCCTGGCCCTTGCCGTTTCCGTCCCAGCGCTACGGCGCCACCGAAGACCTCGTGATCTCGCTGCCGGGCACGCCCGAGGCCTATCTCGCCAGCCTCGGGCCGAATACCCGTGCGGCGATCCGGCGCGCCCAGCGGATGGTCGCGCAGCAGGCGCCCGATATGGCGTTTTCCTTCCATGGTCCCGACACCATCGACCGGGCCGATGTCGCCGCCCTGGTCGAGCTCAACTGCCTGCGCCTGGCGCACAAGAAACAGTCCCCGAGCCATACGGCGGACTCGCTGGCCACGCTGGAGAGCATGTTTGGCGCGTATGGATGCGTCCTGTTCGCCCGCAGCGGCGGACGTATCCGCGCCGGCGTGGCGTGCACCCATGTGGGCGGGCATGCCTATATGCACGTGATCGCGCACGACCCCGGGTTCGACCAGGCCCGGCTCGGCCTGCTGTGCTGCTACCTGAGCATCTGCGAGTCGATCCGGCGCGGCATGCGCGAGTATCACCTGCTCTCCGGCCGCTACGACTACAAGCGTCGGCTGCTCGGGCAGCAGCGCGACTTCGACCGCATCGTCGTGTATCGCTCGCTGGCCGCGGTCATGGCGAGCCTGCCGACCTATGCCCGCACCCTGGTGCGCGGGCGGGGGCGCCAGGCCAAGCAGTGCATTTCGTCCTGGAGGCGATCGTGGAGATCCTAGATATCGGCCGGCCCCTGACCGAGCGGGAGCGCACCGGCCCGCCCGAACAGCTGCCATTGCTGTGGGACGAGACAGAGGCGCCGGCGCCAGGACACCCGGCGCCACGCGCGGCGAGCGAGCGCGATGCCGCCATCGAACGCGAGACGCGGCGCGCCAAGACGGTGCTGCTGACCCTGCTCGGCGCGATCCTGCTGGCGTCCCATTTCCTGTGACACGAGGGCGCACACATGCCTGGAGCGACAGCCATGAACCGTGAAAAGAAGATCGTGATGCTCGGCACCCATGTCGATGGCTGCGGCGGCATCGCGTCGGTCATCGCGGTGTACCGGGCCGCGGGGCTGCTCGCGCGGCGCGACATCGTCTACCTTCCGACGCATCGCACCGGGCCGGGACGGGCCAAGGTCCACCTGTTCGCGCTGGCCCTGCTGGCCACCTTGCGCCTCCTGGCCAGGGGCGAGGTCGCGCTGCTGCACGTTCACGTGGCCATCAACGCCAGCTTCTGGCGCAAATATGTCTTCTTCCTGCTGGGTTACCTGTGCCGGGTGCCGGTCGCGCTGCACCTGCACGCGGGGCGCTACCCCGACTACTACCGCAACGGATGCGGCCCGCTGGCCCGCCTGCTGATGCGCTTCGCCTTCGACCGGGTGCGGGCCGTCGTCGTCGTCTCGGGCGAACTGCAGGCCTGGGTGCGCACCGTCTCGTCCCAGGACCGCGTCGTCGTCCTGCACAACCCGGTGCTGCTGCCGCAGCGCGCGCATGGGGTCGCGCCTGCGGCCCGGCCAGCGCGCGCGCGCGCGCCGGCGACCTTGCTCTTCCTCGGCCATCTCGAGGCGGGCAAGGGCTGCCACGACCTGCTGCGCGCGATGCGCACGATCGTCGCTGCCGTGCCGCAGGCGCGGCTGCTGCTGTGCGGCGACGGGCAGCGCGACGAGGCGCGCGCACTCATCGCGGCCCTCGGACTGCAGGCCAATGTCGACTTGCCGGGCTGGGTCGACGCAGGCGAACGCGCGGCCTTACTCGACGCAGCGACCGTCTTCGTGCTGCCGTCGCACGCCGAAGGCTTGCCGATGAGCCTGCTCGAGGCGATGGCACATGGCGTCCCGGTCGTCGCCACGGCCGTCGGCGGCATCCCGGAGGCGGTACGCGATGGGGTGGAGGGCGTGCTGGTCGCGCCCGGCGACACCGCGGCGCTCGCCGACGCGGTGCTGGGCCTGCTGGCCGACCCGGCTGCCCGCCTGCGCCTGGGCGCCGCCGGCCGCGAGCGGGTCCGGACGGAGTTCTCCAGCACGCGGATGATCGCCACGCTGGAAGACCTGTACGAGAAGCTGGCGGCCAGGGAGGCGCGCCGGCCCGGCAGGCGCGAACGCTTCGACGAGAAAATCGGCTGACCGGGCCGCGCATCACGGGGGAATCCATGAAGATATGGTTCGATCTATCCAATTCGCCGCACATCAATATGTTCCGCACGATGATCCGCGACCTGCAGCGGTCGCACGAGGTCATCGTCACCAGCCGCCCGCTGGCCAATACCGAGGACCTGCTGCGCATGCACCGCATCCAGCACACGACGGTGGGCGTGCACTATGGCCGCTCCCTGATCGGCAAGACCTTCGGCTTCCCGATCCGCGTCGCGCAGCTGGTGCGCTTCCTGCGCCGGCGCGGGGTCGAAGTGGCGGTGTCGCAAAGCTCTTTCCACTCGCCGGTCGTGGCCCGGCTGCTGGGAATCCGGTCGGTCTACCTGAACGACAACGAGCATGCGGCCGGCAACGTGCCGGCCTTCGCCTGCGCCGACCGGATCATGGTGCCAGAATTCCTGACGGCCCAGAACCTCCGGCGGCAGGGCGCGTCGCTGGCCAAGGTGGAGCGCTATCCCGGCGTGAAGGAGGGGATCTACCTGTGGGAATATGCGCAGCGCTGCAGGGCCCCGACGCCGGCGCCGGCGCGCGCGCGCCGCTCGCCGGCGCCGCCGCGCATCTTCGTCCGCCCCGAGCCCTGGACGGCCCAGTATTATCGCGGACCGAGGAACTTTTTGGACGACGTCATCGGCGCGCTGCAGCACCGGGCCAGCGTCACCGTGCTGCCGCGCTCGCGCGAGCAGTACCAGCATTACGCCGGCGCGGCATTCAGGGCTTGCCGCACCCTGTCCGGCGTGATCGACATCGAGACCATCGCCGGCGAATGCGACCTGTTCATCGGCGCGGGCGGCACCATGACGCGCGAGATGGCCGTGCTGGGCGTGCCCACCATCTCGGTCTACCAGGACGCGCTGCTCGATGTCGACCGCTACCTGATCGCCGAGGGCGCCTGCGCCCACCTGCCGGCGCTCACAGCGCAAGACGCCCTGGACTACCTGGCCTCGCGCGAGCGGGCCGGCCCCAATGCCGGCCTGCTCGCCAAGGGGCGCGCCGCCTACGACATGATCAAGCACGAGGTGACCCATGCACACGCCTGACACGCCCCCCATCCGCATCGCCATCGCCGGCCTGGGCAAGATGGGCCTGTCGCACCAGGCCCTTGTCAACGCCCATCCCGACCTGGAGCTGGTCGCCGTCTGCGATCCCGCGACCTACCTGCTGGACATCATCGGCCGTTACACCAGGGTGGCCACCTACAGCGACTATGCGCGCATGCTCGAGCGCGAGCGGCTCGATGCGGTGCTGGTCGCCACGCCATCGCGGCTGCACGCGCGGATGGTGCGCGCGGCGCTCGAGCACGGCCTCGACGTGTTCTGCGAAAAGCCGTTCTGCCTGGACATCGAGGAAGGCGCGCGCCTGGTGGCGCTGGCCGCCGCGCGCGGCGCGGTGACGCAGGTCGGCTACCACAACCGCTTCCTGGGCACCTTCGAGGAGGTCCGGCGCCTGCTCGACGTGGACGCGATCGGGCGCGTGCATCACGCGCGCGTCGACTGCTATGGCCCGGTGGTGCTGCGCCCGAAGGGCGCCACCTGGCGCAGCAGCCGCAACGAGGGCGGCGGCTGCCTGTACGACTACGCATGCCACGGAATCGACCTGCTCAATTACACGGTCGGCCCGCCGACCGGCGTATCCGGTTCGATCCTCAGCGGCGTCTTTTCCGCGTCGGCCGACGACGAGGTGTATGCCAACCTGTCTTATGCCGACGGCAAGACCGCGCAACTGTCCGCCAACTGGAGCGATGACAGCCACCGCAAGATGTCGACCACGCTCGTGCTGTGGGGCACCAACGGCAAGATCGAGGCCAGCCGCCAGGAGCTGCACATCCACCTGCGCACGCCGGTGGCGGCCCGTCCCGACCTGGCGGCTGGCTGGAACGTCCGCTATACCACCGACCTGACCAGGCCGGTGTGGTTCTACCTGCGCGGCGAGGAATATTCGGCGCAGATCGATTATTTCGCCGAATCGATCCGGCAGCGCCGGGTCGACAGCCACTGCGGCCTGGCCGCGGGCCTGGCCACCGACATCGTGGCCGACATGATCCGGCGCGACGCCGCCAGCGCGGCCGGCGCCCGCACCGACACGGTCACCGGCGCCGCGACGGACCTGGCAAGCGCGCGCGGCGTCCCGGGGCGCTGGGGAAGGCTGCGCGACGCAGTGCTGAGTTCGCCCGAAACGATCATGAAGGCATTGAAAGGGAGCCCTTGATGGACCGTATTCTATTTGGAGACAACCAGTTTTTCGGCATCAACCACATGTCGGACGAGCATGCCCGCGCCCAGAGCATGCAATTCCAGAGCAACGAGGCAGTCATGGCGATGCTCGACGGCGTCCTCGAAGAAGGCATCGAGGTGCTGATGTGCACCACCCATGAGCGGGTCGCCGCGATCTGCGAGGCCATCCGTGCGAAGCCGGCGCGCTACCGCCAATTGAAAATCTATCCCTGCATGCCTTACGCGCACAAGTATGCCAACGCGGTGTCCGAGCTGGGAATCATCGACACGGTCCGCAAGTTCCTGCCGGATGAGTCACCGCTGACGGCGGCGGTCATGAGCGGCATCGCCGTGGCGCGGCGCGACGTCGACGCCCTGATCCGGCGTCTCATCGACGCCGAAATGAAGATGTTCGCGGCGATCCCGACACCGGTGATCTTCCTGCAGAACGTGGTCACCGACCTGGCGCTGGGCCTCGGCTTCCATGACGCGCTGCGCACCTTCCACGACCATGTGCGCGAGCGCTACGAGGCTGAGCCCGGCTTCATCACCATGAACCTGCCGCGGCTGCTCGAGGCACTCGACGCCGTGGGCATCGACAACCCGATCGTCTGCGCCAACGTCAACAAGATCGGCTTTCGCATGTGCGGCGGCTTGCCGGCCTACGAGGAAACCGTCGCTACGCGCAAGTTCCGCGCGGTGGCGATGTCGGTGTTCGCGTCCGGCGCGATCCCGGCCGAGGAAGCGATCGAGTACGTCTGTGGCCAGCCGCGCATCGAATCGATCGTGTTCGGCGCTTCCAGCCTGGGCAAGGTGCGCCATACCAAATACCTGATCGACCACTATACGGCGCTGGGAAGGGGCGAGCCATGCAGCGTGCGGGTGCAATGAAGCCGCTGCGCGTCGGCCTGGTGCTCGAGACGCGCGCGAGCGACGCCTATGCGGCCGCCCTGTGCGACTGGCTGGTGGAAAGCCGCGACCTCGAGCTGGCGCTGGTGCTGGTGTCTGACGGAGCGCCGCCTGGCCGGGCCGGGCGCAAGCGCCGCCCAGCGGCCCAGGGGCGAACTGCGCCGCGAATTGCGCCGCCGACTGCGCCGCCGACTGCGCCGCGGGTACCGCTGCTGTTTGCCGGCGTGATGGCCATCGAGCGACAGTTGCTGCGCCACTACGAGGCGCACCGTACGCACCTGGACGTGGTCGACGTGGCCGCCCTGGCCGCCGCGCGCCGGGTGCCGGTGCGCAGCATGGCGCTGCCCGGCCTGGCGTGCGCCGCGGCGCCCGCTGCGGCGTCCGATGTGCCTGCGGATGCGGCGCCCGACCCGGCGTTCCCGGCGATCTCGCATGCCGAGCTGGCCGGCCTGGAACTGGACCTGCTGGTGTGCTGCGATGGCGTCGCGTGCGACGAGCGCCTGGGCCGCGCGGCGCGCCTCGGCGCCATCGGCATCGACTACCGGCGCGACCAGATCGCCGGCAGCGCGCCCATCGGCTTCTGGGAAACCTATCACCGCGCACGCAAGACCGGATTCGCCATCGTCCGGCTGGGACGGGCAGGGGAGGCGGGCCAGGTCCTGGTCGAGGGGGCGTTCCGCACCAAGTATGCCTTCCTGCTCAACCAGGCGCACCTGTTCTGCAAGGCGCATGCCCAGCTGCGCAGGCTGCTGGGCGACGTGGCCATTACACGCACGCTGCCGGCCGCGCGCGATCCGGTCCCCTACTCGGGATGCTGCCCGGCGCAACCGGACAGCCTGCACGCGCTGCTGTACGCGCTCAAGCTGGCCGGGCGCCTCGGCATGCGCGGCGCGCGGCGCATGCTCGGCATCCGTCACAAATGGACGCTGTCGGTGACCCGCTCCGGATGGCGCAACGCCGCCCTGTGGCGCGGCGTGCCGGTGGCGGCGCCCCACGGGCATTTCTGGGCCGATCCCTTCCTGCGCGTCCATGCCGGAAGGGTGTACTGCTTCGTCGAAGACTATGTGTATGCCACCAACCGCGCGCATATCTCGGTGCTCGAGATTACCAAGGCCGACGTCAAGTGCCTCGGCGTGGCGCTGCAGGAGGGCTTCCACCTGTCGTTTCCCTTCCTGTTCGAATACGGGGGGCATCTCTATATGTGCCCCGAGACCTCCGAGAGCAACCAGATCCGCATCTACAAATGCGACGAGTTTCCGCTGCGCTGGTCGCTCGATTCGGTCGCCATCGACGGCATCTCGGCCGCCGACTCGATGTTCTTCGAACACCGCGGACGCTGGTGGCTGCTCACCAGCATCGACCGCTCGGGCCTGAACGACCACTGCTCCGAGCTGTGCCTGTTCCATGCACCCGATCCGCTCGGCGGAGCATGGACGCCGCACCCCATGAACCCGCTCTACATCGATACCGACATGGGGCGCAATGCCGGCCTGATCGTGGACGAGGGACGCATCTACCGCGCCGCCCAGCGCCAGGGGTTCGACCAGTACGGCGAAGGCCTGGCCCTGTACGAGATCATCGAGCTCGACGAGACCAGGTATTCCGAGCGCAAGGTCACCGACATCCGCCACGATTACCTGCAGCGCTCGCTCGGCAGCCACCATATCTCGTCGGACGGCAACGTGACCGTGGTCGATTTCAAGACCCATTGCTTCGCTCCCTGAGGGGCCGACCTGACCAGGACCCGACGAGAACCCCATGAGCGATCCGATCCTGCCACCGCTGTCGCCGCCACTGTCGCCATCGATCCCGGCAGCCGTTGCGTGTCCGCCCGCCGCGGCCCGTCCGGCCGAGTCGGCGCTGGTGTACCTGGCCTGCCTGGGGGCGGCGCTGGCGGTCGGCATGGCGTGCGAGCTGCTCGGCGGCGTGCGCGCCGCCGCCGTCCTCGGCGCCGGCGTGGTGGCGCTGCTCGGCATGCGCGATTTCCGGGTCCTGGCCGTGGCGGTGGCCTTCCTGCTGCCGTATGTGCCGACCTGGTTCCTGTCCGAAGGCGTGGCCGGCGTGTCCGGCCAGCGCATCGTCGGCCTGGTGATGCTGCTCGCCCTGGTGTCGGTCGCCTGCGGCCATGCGCTCGATCCCTGGCGCATCCGTTATCCCCGCTGGCGGCCGGCCTTCCTGGCCTATGTCGCCGTGTTCGTGTTCGCCGCCCTCAACGGGGCCGGGTCGGCGAGCGCCATCCCGGAGTATTTCAGGGTGCTCGAGGTGGTGCGCGAAACGACGCCGCTGGGCTACCTGCGGGTGAGCCTGTTCGCCCCCGCCCTGATCATCGCCGGCTGTGCGATCGCGGGCCTGCTGGCGGCGAACGTGCGCGATCCGCGCTGGATCCTGCTGCCGGTGCTGTCGTCGGCGGTGCTGCTGGCGGCGCTGGTCTGCGTGTTCGCGCTGCTCGGCGCCAGCGCCGGCGCCGACCTGGCGCAGCAGGAATCGCGGCGCTCGCTGTCGGTGCTGGGCCTGCATGCGAACGAACTCGGCCTGCTGCTGAACATGGCGCTCGCGCTGGCGATCTGCGCCCTCGGGACGGCCAGGTGCGCCATGGCCCGGGTCGCGCTGGCGCTGGCCTGCCTGGCGCTGATGGCGGGCGTCCTGATGACCTTCTCGCGCGGCGCCTTCCTCGGGCTGGCGGTGGTCATCCTGTACGCGCTGGTGACCGCGCGCGGCCGCAGCTGGCTGCTGTGGGGGCTGGTCGCGCTGGCGCTGGCCGTGGCCCTGTCGTCCGATTCGCTGGCGCAGCGTGCCTTGCACGGCATCGGCGGCGGCGACCTCGACTTTCTCAGCTCGGGCCGGATCGACGCCATCTGGCTGCCCCTCATTCCAGAAATACTCGACCACCCGATCCTGGGCGCCGGCCACGCATCGATCCTGTGGTCGCAGGCGGCGCAGGCGCGCACGATCTTGCCGGTGAGCCATCCGCACAGCGCCTACCTGGCCTCGCTGCTCGACGTCGGCATCGTCGGCAGCGTGCTGACCGCGCTGTTCTTCGCCCATGCCTGGCGACTGCTGCGGCGCGCGGCGCGCCTGGCCGCCCGGCTCGCCCAGGGCGCGCTGGCCGGGTTCTTCGGCGGCGGCGCGGCCTGCATCCTGCTGCTGCTGGTCCAGGGCCTGACCGACGACAGCTTCATGCCGGCGTTCACGCATGTGTATTTCTGGCTGTGCTACGGCGCGGCGGTCGGGACCCTGGCCCGTACGCAGTCCGCGCGTGCGGCGAGCACCGCGGCGCGCGGCCGGCCCGCAGCGGGGGAGGCGTCATGAAAGTCTGTTTCGTCGGCATGGACAACCTGCCGGTGCTGGCCGAAGAATTCAATATGCACGGGATCGGCGGCGAGCAGGTCCAGCAGACGCTGCTGGCCCGGGCACTGGAGCGGCGCGGCTTCGAGGTCAGCATGGTGGTGTACGACTACGGCCAGGCCGACCGCCGCAGCTGGTCGGGCATCGTCACCCACCGCGCGTTTCGCCAGGCGGCCGGATTGCCGGTGCTGCGCTTCATCTACCCACGCTGGATCAAGACCTGGCGCGCCCTGCGGCGCGCCGATGCCGACGTGTACTACCTGAGCTGCGCCGGCATGCAACTGGGGCTGGTGGCGCTGTTCTGCCGTCTTCATGGCCGCAAGCTGGTGTTCCGGGTCGCGCACGACAGCGACTGCGTGCCGGATGCGCTCCTCATCCAATACCGGCGCGACCGCAAGCTGTACGAGTACGGCTTGCGGCGGGCGCACCTGGTGCTGGTCCAGACGCAGCGCCAGCGCGACGCCATGCTGCAGAACTACCGGCGCCACAGCACGGTCGCGCGCATGCTGGTGCAGCCGGCGGCGGAGCCGGTGGAACGCGATATCGACGTGCTGTGGGTGAACAACCTGCGCCAGTTCAAGCGTCCCGACCTGCTGCTCGAGCTGGCGCGCCGCCTGCCGCGCCTGCGTTTCTGCATGATCGGGGGAGAGCAGCCCGGCGCCGCCGACCTGTATGCCGGCATCGCGGCGCAGGCCGCGCAGCTGCCCAACCTGTCCTTCAGCGGCCGCGTGCCGTATCACCGGATGGCCGGGCGCTACGCGGCGGCGCGCGTGTTCGTCAATACCTCGGACAGCGAAGGTTTTCCCAACTCCTACCTGCAGGCGTGGATCCACGGCACGCCCACGGTCGCCTTCTTCGACCCCGACGGCGTGATCGCCCGCGAAGGACTCGGCCATGCGGCCACCACGCTCGACGACATGGCGGCGCAGGTCGCCGCGCTGGCCGCGGGCGGCGCCGACTGGCACGCGCGCAGCGCGCGCTGCCGCGCCTACATGGAGCGGCATTATGCCGAGCAGGACGTGCTCGGCCCCTATCTGGATGGACTCGAGGAGGTCTGCCATGGAACAAGCAACTGAACGGCCGCTGCATGTGATGTTCCTGGTCGTGTCCGCCAGCGTCGGCGGGGCCGAGACCCATGCGGTGACGCTGGCGCAGGCGCTCGACCAGCGCCGCTTCTCGGTGTCGCTGGTCTACCTGAAGGACGAGGCCGAGATCCCCGGCGCCTTCGACGACGAGCATTGCCGGGTATCGGCGTTCTGCCTGAACGCCCGCAACAAGCTCGACCTGGGCGCGGTGCGCCGGCTGGCCGACTATGCGGCACAGCGCCAGGTCGACATCATCGTCTGCGCCAACCCGTATCCGCTGATCTATGCATGGGCGGTGCGACTGCTGTCGCGCAAGCGCCTGCGCGTGGTCGAGATCCTGCATTCGACCGAGCCGTTCACGCGGCGCGCCTGGCTGCAGATGGTTCTGTACCGGCCCCTGATGTGGATGTCCGACCTGCTGGTCTTCGTCTGCAAGAACCAGCGCTCGTATTGGGAGACCCAGCGGGTGCGGGCGCGCAGTTCGCAGGTGGTGCACAACGGCGTGGACCTCGGCCGCTTCAGGAACGACTTCGGACCGGCGCAGATCTGCGCCTTCCGCCGCCTGAACGGCTTCGCGGACCACGACTACGTGGTCGGCATCTGCGGGATCCTGCGCCAGGAGAAAGGGCACCAAGACCTGTTGCGCGCGCTCCACATGGCGCATGCGGCCGGCACCTGCGCCAAGTGCCTGATGATCGGCGACGGGCCGATGCGGCCGGCGATCGAGTCGACCATCGAGCGCCTGCGCCTGACCGGAGATGTCGCGATCACGGGCGTGCTGGCCGACGTGCGGCTCGCCATCTCCTCGTGCGACGTGATCGTGGTGCCCTCGCACAACGAAACGTTCTCGATCGCGGCGCTCGAGGCGATGGCCCTGGGTAAACCCCTGATCATGGCCGACGTGGGCGGCGCTTCGGAGCAGGTCGAGCACTCGGGCAATGGCTACCTGTATCCGAAGGCCGATGTGGCCGCGCTGTCCGACCGCATCCTGCGCATGGCCGATCCCGGCTGCCGCAGCGCGTTCGGCGCCGCCAGCCTGCGCAAGGTGATCCGTGAATTCTCGCTGACGCGGATGGTGGATGCCTACGTGCGCGAACTCCTCGACCTGGCGCGCCACTGAGATGGGACGCGCCGGTCCAGCCATGGGAGTGAGCCGGTCGGCGGCGCTCCTGACCGCCGGCGGCATGGTCGAGTTCGCCTTGCAGTTCCTGCTGCCTGTGATCCTGGTGCGCCAGCTCGACCCTGATGCCTTCGGCCAGTACCGCTTCCTGACCCTGGTCCTGGGCACGGCGCTGGCGCTGGCGCCGGCCTTCATGCCGCAGGCGCTGTACTACTTCCTCCCGCGCGCCGGCGGCCGGCAACTGACGGTGATCGGCAACGCCGCCGCCTGGCTGGCCTGCATGGGCCTGGTCGTGGCCTTCCTCGTGAGTCCGGTCAGTCCGCTCGCGGGCGAGCTGCTCCGCGCGCTGCACCGGGCCACGCACGGCCTGTCGGCGCTGTACCTGGGCCTGTCGGTGCTGCTGACGATCGTGACCACGCTGGCGATCGCCGAGGGGCGCATCCTGTGGCACTGCAGTACCGAGCTGGCGCTGGCCCTGCTGCGCACCGCGCTGGTGGCCACGGCCGCGGTGCTGTCGCATGACGTCGCCTGGGTGGTGGTGGCGCTGGTGCTCGAGGCCACGCTGCGCCTGGCGGTGCTGGCGGCCTACCTCCTGACGCGGCCAGGCGGGGCGCGCCTGCGTTGCGAGCCGGCGAGCCTGCTGGCGCAATTGCGCTATGCACTGCCGTTCGCCGCGGGCGGCAGCCTGTTCGCCATGCGGGCCCAGGCCGACGGCTGGATCGCCGCCTCGGTGATGCCGCCGCACGTCTTCGCCGCGTTCACCATCGGCGCCGTGGTGCTGCCGGTCGCCACGCTGATCCGCCAGCCGATCAACAGCGCCATGCTCCCGCACCTGAACCGTGCCTTCGCCGCTGGCGCCCGCGCCGAAGTGCATGCGCTGCTGCTCAAGGGGAGCGGGGCGGCGACGCTGCTGCTGGCGCCGCTGGCCTGTGCGCTGATCCTGCTGGCGCCCGAGATCGTGGCGCTGGTGTACACCGAACGCTACCTGGCGGCGGTCCCGGTGATGCGCCTGTACTTGCTGCTGGTCGTGCTGCAGTCGGTGGCGGTCGGCTTCGCGATGCCGGCCCTCGACATGGGCCGGCTGGCGCTGCGGATCAATCTTGCCGGGCTGGCGCTGTCCGTCACCCTTAGCCTGGCCGGCGTGCACTGGTTCGGCCTGGCCGGGGCGGCGCTCGGCAGCGTGGCTGCCTTCCTGCTGTGCGAACTCGCGAATGCGCGCGCCGTGGGGAAGGTGCTGGAGCGGTCATGGCGCGCGATGTTCCCGCTGCGGCTGGCGGGGCTGGTGCTGGGCGCCTGCGTGGCGGGAGTCCTGCTGGCCGAATGGTGGGCGCCGGCGTTCGGCGCCGATCCGTGGCGCTCCCTCGGGAGCAAGCTGGGCGTGTACGCCGCCGCGACGCTGGCGCTGTTTGCCGCGGGTGGCGGCCTGGGAGAGCTGCGCCGCCTGAGCGCGCCGTTCGGCGTTGCCGGCGTGGCGCCGGTCGCGGCGCGGCCGCCATCGGCCTGAAGCCGCGATTCCTGGAGCACGTAGCTGGAACCTGCTTCAGCGCCGGCTGGGGGCGCTTGAAGCACGAATACTGCTTGCTGAGTTACCGATCGCCTTGATCTAACTCAGCAAGTAATGTGTTTATGGCGCTAGGGTAGTGGTAGCACGCTTGCCTTCACGCGCCACGTCATTGAGAGCTTACAGGGATAGGCTCCTGAATAGCCGCGCAGCAGTGCGCTGTGCCGGTCCAACCGAGGGAACAGCATGGGGAAGAACGAGATCCTGACACCGGAAGCGACGCCATTGGACAGGTTCGATCCCGGCCCTGCGCTGGTGCCCTTCAGGCTGGCGGAACATGTCGGGGTCATAGTGCGCCACCGGCTGTTCATCCTGCTGGTGACCGTGTCGGTGACGGCGCTGGGGACCCTCTACGCCCTGGCGCGGCCACCGTCCTATACGGCCAACCTGCTGATCCACGTGACCGACATGCGCTCGTCCGAACCGCGCACGCTGCTCGGCCATGCCACGCCGGGCGTGGCGTACAAGCGCGCCATGGCCGAGGCCGAACTGCTGCGCTCGCGCGCGGTCATCGGCACGGCCGCGACGCGCCTGCGGCTGGACGTGGTGGCCGAGCCGCGCTACTTCCCGGCGATCGGCACGGCGCTGGCGCGCTGGAATGCGCGCCACGGCCTGGCGCCCGCGCCCTATGGCGGCTACGCCTGGGGCGGCGAGCGCATCCGGGTGAGCGAGCTGGCGGTGCCCCCGGACCTCCTCGACCAGCCACTCCATGTCACGCGCCTCGACCGCGAGCGCTACAGCCTGAGCGTCGGGGACGGAAGCCGCGCCGTCGTCGGCCGGGTCGGCACGCCGCTGGCGGCGGCGCAGGGCGGCGGCAGCGTGCGCCTGACCATCGATGCGCTGGAGGGCGCGCCCGGCACCGCCTACCTGGTCGCGCGGCGCTCGGTCCCGGCCGTGATCGACGAGATCGGCGCCGCGCTGGACGTTGCCGAGCTCGGCAAGGACACCGGCGTCCTCAGCGTGAGGCTCCAGGGCGCCGAGCCGCGCCGGCTCACGGCCATCCTCAACGAGATCGGCAATGTCTATATGGAGCATGTGCGCAGCGAGAAAGCGAGCGAGTCGACCGGTTCGTTGGACGTGCTGCGCGCGCGCCTTCCCGCCCTGCGCCAGCGCGTCGTTGCCGCCGAGGAGCGCTACGAATCCTACCGCCGCCAGCACGGCGCCGCGGACGTCGTCGAGGATACGCGCCTGGCGCTCGGCCGGCTGTCCGCGACCCGCGAGCAGCTGGCCCAGCTGCAGCGCAGGCGCGCCGAGCTCGGCGTGCGCTTCGGCGACCAGCATCCGGAGCTGCTGGCGCTGGACCGGCAGCTCGACGGGGCGCGCCAGGAGATTGCCGGCCTCCAGGCCGAGGCCGGGCGCCTGCCCGCCGTGGCGACCGAGCTCGAGCGGCTCGCGCGCGACCTGAAGGCCGAGACCGACCTGTACAACGCTGTGTTGCGTCGGACGGAAGAGCTCGACGTCGATGCTGGAGACCGCTCCAGCAACGTCAGGATCGTCGACGAGGCGATCGTGCCAACCCAGCCGGCCGGTTCGCGCAAGGTGATCGTCGCACTGTCCGTCGTGCTCGGCCTGTTCTTCGGCATCGCCGGCGCCTTCGTCCTGACCTTGCGTGAACGGCTGCGCCAGCCGATGCGGGGGGAAGCATGAAGCGTGTCGCGCGTATCGGGATAGTCCTGCTGGCCGCCTGCGCGCTATGCCTGCTGCGCATCGCCCTGGTGCTGCTGGGGATCACCGTATATCTGTTGCTGCTGCCAGGTGTGATCGCCATGAAGCGCGACTATCCCCGTGCCGACCGGGTCTTCCTGTGGTGCGCGCTCCTGGGCTGGACCGGGGTGGGCTGGATCGCGGCCCTGGTCTTCGTGCTGACGCGGCGGACCAACCCCACGCACGCGAATGCCGGTCGTCAGCCCTCCATGGCCACCGGTGACGGCACCGTCGTATTTACCAAGCGCGGACGGGACTGCTAGCCGCGCACACCCACCAGCTTGTGCACCAGCTCCGACGAAGTCGACGCCGCGAATTTGCGCATCAGGCTGGCCCGGTGCATTTCCACCGTGCGCGGGCTCAGGGCCGTATCGCGTGCGATCATCTTGCTCGTCTTGCCTTCCACCAGCAAGGCCGCGATCTCGCGCTCGCGCGGGGTCAGTTGCGCCGTCACCGGGCGCTTTTCGCTGACGTCCTCGAAGGTCCAGACCCCGGCGCCCAGCGGCAGGGCCGGATCCAGCGCGCGGCCGGTCACGTGGCACCAGAACAGCTCGCCGTTCGCGCGGCGCATGATGCGCTCGTCCGAATAGCGTCCCTTGGCGTTCATGATGGGGATGATGCGGTCGCCAGTGCGCAGGAACTCGTCCATGGTCGGGTACAGGACGCTGAACGATTGCCCATCGAGCTTGCCGTCGGCATAGCCGAACATCGCCGCCAGCGCGCCGTTGCAGGTCTGGATCACGCGATCGACCGAGACGCACATGCCCACCGGCGCGTGCTGGAAGATCATCTTGTAATCGATGGCGCAAGGCGGATTCATCTGATGCAGATCTACAGCTGGGTTCATTCGCGGTGGTATGTGTGGAGAATGGCCGTAGTTCTACGGTATTGTGCATTGTTATCACGTATTCTATGCTGAGAGTCTACTCAGTAGTACAGAAGAGCTTTGGCTTAACCTATAAAAGGGACGGGTATGAATAAAGTTTATCCTGACGCGCGCGCCGCCCTGGCCGGCGTCGTTCAAGACGGCCAGACCATCGCCGTGGGCGGCTTCGGCCTGTGCGGCATTCCGGAAGCCCTGATCGCGGCGTTGCGCGATTCGGGCGTCAAGAATCTCACCGCCATTTCCAACAACGCCGGCGTGGACGGTTTCGGCCTCGGCCAGTTGCTGGAAACGCGCCAGATCAAGAAGATGATCTCGTCCTACGTGGGCGAAAACAAGGAATTCGCGCGCCAGTTCCTGGCCGGCGAACTCGAACTCGAGTTCACGCCGCAGGGCACCCTGGCCGAAAAACTGCGCGCCGGCGGCGCCGGCATCCCGGCCTTCTTCACCAAGACCGGCTACGGCACCATCGTTGCTGAAGGGAAAGAGACCCGTGAGTTCGACGGCGAGCACTACGTGATGGAACACGCGCTGTTCCCGGATGTGTCGCTGGTCAAGGCCCATATGGCCGACCGCGCCGGCAACCTGGTGTTCCGCAAGACCGCCCGTAACTTCAATCCGAATGTAGCCATGGCCGGCAAGGTCTGCATCGTGGAAGTCGAACAGCTGGTCGAGATCGGCGAGATCGATCCGGACCAGGTGCACCTGGCCAGCATCTTCGTGCACCGCATCGTCCACAATCCGACGCCCGAGAAACGCATCGAACAGCGCACCGTACGCGCCTGATCACCCACATTCGGAGACAAGAACATGGCATGGACTCGTGATGAAATGGCCGCGCGCGCGGCCCGGGAGCTGCAGGACGGCTTCTATGTGAACCTGGGCATCGGCTTGCCGACCCTGGTCGCCAACTATGTACCCAAGGATATCGAGGTGTTCCTGCAGTCCGAGAACGGCCTGCTGGGCATCGGCCCATTCCCCACCGAACAAGAAGTCGACGCCGACCTGATCAACGCCGGCAAGCAGACCGTGACGGCGCTGCCCGGCTCGGCATACTTCAGCTCGGCCGATTCCTTCGGCATGATTCGTGGCGGCAAGATCAATCTGGCGATCCTGGGTGCGATGCAGGTGTCGGAACACGGCGATCTGGCTAACTGGATGATTCCGGGCAAGATGGTGAAGGGCATGGGCGGCGCGATGGACCTGGTTGCCGGCGTCAAGCGCGTGGTGGTCGTGATGGAACACGTCGCCACCGCCAAGGACGGCAGCACCAGCCACAAGATACTCAAGAAATGCGACCTGCCGCTGACCGGCGTGGGCGTGGTCGACCGCATCATCACCGACCTCGGCGTGATCGACGTGACCGACACCGGCCTCAAGGTGGTCGAACTCGCGCCGGGCGTGAGCCGTGACGAGATCCTGGCCGCGACCGGCTGCGAACTGGATACGTCGGCGCTGTAGGCCGCAGCATCGGCCATGATGAAGGGCGCTGGATTCAGCGCCCTTTGTCGTTCATGCCTCAGTCCATCTTCCAGACGTATTGCACCGCAGTCCAGGCAGGCACCGGTTTTCCCTCGCGCATTGCGGGCTTGAATGTGCAGGCCGAGAGGGCGCTGCGGGCCGCTTCGTCGAGCGATGCGTCGCCGCTCGACTTGATCAGTCGCGACGTGACAACCTTGCCGTCTGGACCGACCAGGAAACCGACCGTCGTGATCCCCTCGACCTTGTTGGCCTTCGCCTGTTCCGGATAGACCGGGCTGCTGCTGCAGGAAGCATGGTTCCCGGCCGCCTGCGTTGCATCGGCCGGTGCGGCGGCTTGGCGTGAGGGCGACTGTGCGCAGCCGGCCAGGATAGCCGCGGCCGTGCCTGCAGCTGCAAGCAGGCGAATCACCGGCATCATTCCAGCACCCAAGTGTACTTCAGATCGGTCCATTGCTCCTTCGGCGCACCGTTCACCGTGCCCGGCTGGAACCGGCATTTGGCGAGCGCCGCGCGCGCTGTCTCGTCCAGCGAGTTGTTGCCGCTGGTCTTGCGCACCACCGCTTCGCGCACCGTGCCGTCGGCCCTGACCAGGAAGGCGAGGGTGACCGTGCCTTCGACCTTCGCGGCCAGCGCCTGCGGCGGATACTCCGGCTTGCGGCAAGACTTGAAGTTCACGACCGGCTCGGTGGTGACACTGTCCGGCATCGCGGCGAAAGGATTGACCGGCGCCGTCTGGGTGCAGCCGGCAAGCAGGGCCAGTCCGAATGCCGGCAGGGCGGCTTTCCAGCGCGGGTGGGCGAGGGTGCGAAACAGCGGTTTGTTGCGTGACATTCCTTCTCCTTCGTTGGCCGCCCCGATCGGATGTCTGGTGGCGGCTGTGCACGTCGATCCCCCAGGCGTCCCCGGTGGATCGTTCATGCCGTTAGTTTAACTGCCAGACATAGGATACCTTGGTCCAGGACTGGACCGGCTTGCCGCCGGCCAGCGCCGGCTTGAAGCTGCACTTGACCAGGGCGGAGCGTGCCGCCTCGTCCAGGCCGGCATGGCCGCTCGATTTCTCGACCTTGTTTTCCTTGACCTTGCCGTCGGCGCCGACCAGGAAGTTCAGGTCGACCGTGCCCTGGTGTTTGGCGCCGAGGTCGGCGGCCGGATACTCCGGCTTGGCGCAGGATGAAAATTCGGCGATCGCCTCTTGATCCACTTTCTGGGCCGCCGCCTGTGCCGGTTGGGCGTTGGCGAAGACGGCGGCGCTCAGCATGGCCAGGCCGATAACCGGGACGGCTGCCTTCCAGCTCGGGGCGTGGTGTTCGGGACGAACCAATCGTGTGATACGTTTCATCAGATTTCCTCCGTTGGCCGCTTGGGCCAGGTGGTGGGTGGAGAACTGGAGCTTGTCCAGTTCGGAAAGGGCAAGGGCCAGGCGCCGCGGTTCGCCCAGTTGCGTTGCCGCGATATCGTCGGCGATGTGTTCGCGCTCGGTGCGGATGCGCCCCGAGATCCACCACACGGCCGGGTGATAGAAGAGCAGCGTCTCGACCACGTTCTGGGCCAGGTTGACCAGGTAGTCGTGACGCCGGATATGGGCCACTTCGTGCGCCAGCAGCGCTTCGAGCAAAGGCGGCGGCATGCCAGTCACCAGCGATGCGGGCACCAGCACTACCGGCTGCCACCAGCCGGCGGTCACCGGACTGGACAATCCTTCGACCAGGCGCAGGCGCACCGGGCGCGTGACACCGCATTGCGCCGCCAGCCGATCGAGCCGGGCCTGCCAGGCGGCGTGGCCCGTGTCGCTCGCCGCGGCACGCCGTATCCAGGCCAGGCCCAGGCCCATGCGCATGGCCAGCACGAGGGCACAGGCGGCCCAGCACGCCACGATCCAGGCGAGGTGCTCGCGCAGCAGGGCGTCCCAGAACAGGCCGTCCTTCATGGCGGGGGCCGTCGTTGCAGCGTCGAAGATGGCGCCGGCGTGACTGGCGCCGGCATCCTGCAGGCGCAGCACGAGGCCCGCCGCCGGTATCGCCAGGCACAGGAACAGTCCGGTACAGGCCACGGTGTAGCGGTGTTCGGCGCGCGCCTTGCGCATGGCGAACAGGGCGAGGGCCACCGCGAGGCCGATCAGCGCGCCTTGCCAGATAAAGTGGATCAGGGTCCAGCCGATGCTATCGACAAGATGCGCGCTATTCATTGCTTGTCCCCGTCCTTCAGCAATTGCTCGATCTCGTCGCGTTCCTTCTTCGAGATGCCGCTTTTCAGCGCCGCCAGCACCAGCGCCTTGGCCGAGCCCGAGAAGGCGCGCTGCATCAGGTCTTGCAGCAGATTGGTCTGCAGGGCGTCGCGTTCATGCACGGGCGCATAGACATGGGAACGTTCGCTCTCGTCGCGGCTGAGCAAGCCCTTGCCGTGCATGACCTGCATCAGGCGCAAGACGGTAGCATAGGTGACGTCGGGACGTTGCGGGAGCATCGCCTCGTGCACCTGCTTGGCGGTGGCGGCGCCGAGCGGCCATAGGACCTGCAGGAGGTCGAGTTCGGCGGGCGTGGGCTTGGGAGCGTCGGGGGAGCGCGGCATGACATAACCTCGTCTGTTCAGGATGAGTCTAGATTATCCTGTCTAGATCGAAGTGTCTACATCAATTCGTGCGTTCATGCGTGCCGGGTAATCCCGGCCTTGCTGCTGTTGCGGTCGGTCAGGGCAGGCGCGGAACCGCGCCGAATTTCTCGATCGTTTCCAGTAGTACCTTGGCGCGAAACGGCTTGAGAATGACGCGGCTGATATTGCGGTCGCGTAGTGCACTCAACAGTTCTGCCGTGGCTTGCTCGGCCATGATCGCGATCGGCATCGCCTTGCCAGGCGTATCGTCGGCACGCAAGCGGTCGATCAGGCCCAGGTCGTATTGCTGGTCGGCGCCACGACCGACGCAGTCGACGGCGATGACGGCGCCGTGGAAGGTGCGCGAACGCAGCAGGCTCAGTGCGGCGTCGTTGCTGGCCGCTTCGTGCACCTGGCTCATGCCGAGGCTGCGCGCCGTCATGACCACAGTGCGGCGCAACATCGGCTCCGGTTCGACCAGCAAGATGTGGCTGTCAGGCATCGTGATTTTCCTCCGTGCGCGCCAGTTCCATCACTGCCAGGTCGCGCAGCGTGCCCAGGATGCCCAGGTCGAGCGGGTCCAGCGTGCGCGGACGGCGGTCGATCAGGCACAGGGTGCCCAGGCGCAGGCCGGATGGCAGCGCCAGCGGCGCGCCGGCATAGAAGCGGATATGCGGCGCGCCCGTCACCAGCGGGTTGTCGGCGAAGCGCGGGTCTTGCAGCGCGTCCTCGACCACCATGATCTCGTCGTGCAGGATGGCGTGCGCGCAGAACGAGACGTCGCGGCCCGTCTCGCACACTTGCGTGCCGACGCGCGCCTTGAACCACTGGCGCTCGGCATCGACCAGCGTGACCAGCACGATCGGCATGTCGAATTCGTCGGCGGCGAAGCGCGCGATCTTGTCGAAGCGCTCCTCGGGCGGCGTGTCGAGAATCAGCAGTTCATAGAGGGCGGCGAGGCGGGCGGCCTCGTTGTCGGGTTTGGCGGCGATGTGCATCGTGGAAGTGCTCGTCAATCTGGATAGGCGCAATATAGCAGACTGGCGCAGGCATAAAAAAACCGTGCCACGAGGGCACGGTTTCCAGGGCGGCGGCGTGAGAAATTACGCCGCTTCGCGCACTTCCTGCATGCTGTTCTGGTCTTCGATATGCACACGGCCGCTCAAGACGTCATCCATGCGCGACGAATCCAGTTCCTTCTCCCACTTCGACACCACGACCGTCGCGACACCGTTGCCGATGAAGTTGGTCAGGGCGCGCGCTTCGCTCATGAAGCGGTCGATGCCGAGGATCAGGGCCATGCCCGCCACCGGAATGGTCGGCACCACGGCCAGGGTCGCGGCCAGGGTGATGAAGCCGGCGCCGGTAATGCCCGATGCGCCTTTCGAGGTCAGCATCGCCACCAGCAGGATGGTCAGTTCCTGGGTCAGCGTCAGGTCGGTATTGGTTGCCTGCGCCACGAACAGCGCCGCCATCGTCATGTAGATATTGGTGCCGTCCAGGTTGAACGAGTAGCCGGTCGGGACGACCAGGCCGACCACGGGCTTCGAGCAGCCCAGCTTTTCCAGCTTGCGCATCAGGTTCGGCAGGGCGCTTTCCGACGACGAGGTGCCCAGCACGATCAGCAGTTCTTCCTTGATGTACTTGATGAACTTGAAGATCGAGAAGCCGGTGAACTTGGCGATCAGGCCCAGCACGATGAACACGAACAGCGCGCAGGTCAGGTAGAACGAACCCATCAGCTTGGCCAGCGGCAGCAGCGAGGCGATGCCGTATTTGCCGATGGTGAAGGCCATCGCACCGAAGGCGCCGATCGGGGCGACTTTCATGACGATGTTGACGATGCCGAAGATCACGTGGGCGATGTCGTCGATGAACTTGGTCACCGGACGGCCGCGTTCGCCCATCATCGACAGCGAGAAGCCGAACAGGATCGCGACCAGCAGCACTTGCAGGATATTACCGGTGGCGAAAGCATCCACGAACGTCGTCGGGATGATGTGCATGATGAACTCGGTCGTGGTCTGGGCATGCGCATTGGTGGTGTATTGCGCGATCGAGCTCGAATCGAGGTGGGCCGGATCGACGTTGAAGCCGGCGCCCGGCTTGGCCAGGTTGGCGACGATCAGGCCGATGGCCAGCGCGAAGGTCGACACGACTTCGAAATAGATCAGCGCCTTGCCGCCGACGCGGCCGATCTTCTTCATGTCCTGCATCCCGGCGATGCCGGCGACGACGGTACAGAAGATCACGGGGGCGATGATCATCTTGATCAGTTTGATGAAGCCGTCTCCCAAAGGCTTCATCGCGGTGCCCAGTTCGGGGTAGAACACCCCCAGCAACACGCCAAGGACGATGGCGATCAGCACCTGGACATACAGTACTTTATAAAAAGGCTTCTTCATGGCAACTCTTCAACGAGGTTGGTGGTTGTTCCATGTTGGAGCAATCGTTCCCTGCGGGCTATTGTGGAAATCCGCATGCTGCACTGCACCAGGGCATCGTGGATAACCACGCACCGCGGCGGTGCGGGAGGGAAGGGCAGTGAAAGGCGTGTACGAGCTGCCTCTTGTGGCAGAGAGCAATGCCTAGCTTGCGGCGGCGTTGGCGGCGCGGCGCCAGGCGCCCGGCCCCACGCCGTAGCTGCGCTTGAAGACCCGGTTGAACGCTGCCTCGGACTGGTAGCCGACCGCCTCGCCGATCGCCGCGATCGGCCGCGTGTCGCGCGCCAGCCACTGCGCCGCCTGGGTCATGCGCAACTGCACAAGGGCATCGAGCGGAGTCGTTCCCGCCAGCTGGCGGAACAGGCGCGCGAAGGTGGCGCGCGACATGAAGCAGGCGGCAGCCAGTTCTTCCACCAGCCACGCGCGGTCCAGCTGCGCCAGCATCAGGCGCAGCGCGGGACCGAGGCGGCGGTCGGCCAGCACCGCCAGCAGGCCCGGGGTAGTCGGGCTGTCGTCGAGCCAGGCGCGCAGCAGCAGCGTGAACAGCGCCCCGGACAGTTGCGCCACCACGGCCGCGGCGCCGGGCCGTGCGCTGTCGGCTTCGCTGCGCAGCATTGTCACCAGCGCCAGCAGGCCGCCGAAGTCGGGGCGGGAAGAGGCGTGAACGACGATCATGGCGGGCAGCGCCGGCTGCAGGACGCGGCGCGCGCCGTCGTCGAACACGAACTGGCCGCACAGGATGCCGGTCGGCGCGCCGTCGCCGCCATTCGAGACCCAGCGCAGCGGCTCGGGACCCGGCACATCGACCAGCGGCCGCGCCTGTTCCGGCGGCCCCGCGTGCAGCCGGTGTGCGCCGCCCTGCGGGAAGACCACGATGTCGCCGGCGGAGAGCTTGACCCGTTCGCCGCTGGGCGTGTCGACCGCGGCTTCGCCCTCGACGATCAGGTGGTAGGGCGCCACGCCGGCGCTGGCCGCCGGCTGCTCCAGCACCCAGGGCGCGGCCAGCGCGCAGCGGATGTCGAGCGAGGTGCGCAGCGTGAACAGCGACAGCAGGCGGCTGAGCGCATCGATGCCCTGGGCCGCGCCGCCGTCGGCCACGCCGGGATTACTGCGCAGCCCAGCCTCCATCCATATTCCAGGCCACGCCGCGCACCTGGTCGGCGGCCGGGCTGCAGAAGAACACGGCCAGCGCGCCCAGTTCTTCCGGGGTAACGAATTCGCCCGACGGTTGTTTCTCGGACAGCAAGGCCTTGCGCGCGGCGTCGTTGTCCAGGCCCTCGCGTGCGGCGCGGTCGTCGACCTGTTTCTGTACCAGCGGGGTCAGCACGAAGCCGGGGCAGATCGCATTCGCGGTCACGCCGGTCTGCGCCGTCTCGAGCGCCGTCACCTTGGTCAAGCCGACCAGGCCGTGCTTGGCGGCGACGTAGGCCGATTTCTGGCTCGAACCCACCAGGCCGTGCACCGACGCCAGGTTGATGATGCGGCCCCAGTTTTTCTGCTTCATGCCGGGCAGGGCCAGGCGGGTGGTGTGGAAGGCCGAGCTGAGGTTGATGGCGATGATGGCGTCCCATTTCTCGGTGGGGAAGTCCTCGACCGCGGCCACGTGCTGGATGCCGGCATTGTTGACCAGCACGTCGACCCCGCCGAACTTCTCGAGGGCGTAGGCCATCATGGCCTCGATTTCTTCTGGCTTGGACATGTCGGCGTTGTGGTAGGCGGTCTGCACCCCGAACTCGGCGCCGATGTCGGTGTACAGCTTCTCGATCTGCTGGGCGTCGCCGAAGCCGTTGAACACGATGTTGGCGCCCTGTTCGGCCAGCGAGCGCGCGATCCCGAGCCCGATGCCCGAGGTCGAACCGGTGACGAGAGCCGTTTTACCACTTAGCATGGTGGATTTCATTGTGTCCTCTATATGAAGGTGATCGGGGGAACTTCGTGAGAATTGGTAGAATTCTAATCGCAACGCCATCGCGATGGTGATTTGCAGAGCCGCCGCAACCATATTGTCATGACGGAGTCCCGATGTCTGAACCCAGATTAAAAAGCGTCCAGTGCAGCTCGCCCGCCGGGCTGCACCGCGTCGCCTACAAGGAATGGGGCGACGCGGACAATCCGAAGGTGCTGGTCTGCGTGCACGGCGTGACCCGTGTCGGCGACGATTTCGACCACCTGGCGCGCGCCCTGTGCGATGAATACCGCGTGGTATGCCCGGATATCGTCGGACGCGGACGCTCGGAGCGCCTGCGCGATCCGGCCTATTACACGGTGCCGCAATACATGGCCGACATGGTGACGCTGATCGCGCGCGTGACAGCCGGCGCCGGCGCCGACGAAGAAGGCGTGGCCTGGTTCGGCACCTCGATGGGCGGCCTGATCGGCATGGCGCTGGCCGCGCTCGAGGACAGCCCGGTGCGCAAGTTCGTGCTCAACGATATCGGGCCGGTGCTCGACGGCGCGGCGCTGCGGCGCATCGGCGACTACATCGGCCAGGACCTGCGCTTCCCCAGCTTCGCCGCGGGGGCCGAGTTCGTGAAAACGGTGTCGGCATCCTTCGGCCCGCACTCCGACGACGAATGGCGCAAGCTGGCGGCCGACGTCCTGCGTGTGGGGCCAGACGGCCAGTGGGAGCGCCACTACGACCTGAACCTGGCGCAGCCGTTTCGCGCCATCACCCTGGAAGGGGCCGCCCAGGACGAGGCCGCGCTGTGGGCGGCCTGGGACGCGATCCGCTGCCCGACCCTGCTGGTGCGCGGCGAGCAGTCCGACCTGCTGTCGCACGAGACGGCGCGGCAGATGACGCAGCGCGGGCCGCGTCCGCGCCTGGTCGAGATCCCCGGGGTGGGCCATGCGCCGACCTTCGTGCACGATGACCAGATCGCGATTGCGCGTGCGTTTTTAGTGAACTGAATCAATCGGCTGAATTATCAATCTGAACCAAACGGTTCGTCATAAACCTAGAAGAAAGAGATCATGGAAATCAAACGACTGCATGTAGGCAAACGCCTGTCCGAAGTGGCGATCCACAACGAAACCGTCTACCTGGCCGGCCAGATCGCCGAAGACACCAGCCAGGGCATCGAGGGCCAGATGCGCGAGGTGCTGGGCCACGTCGACCGCCTGCTGGGCGAAGCCGGCAGCGACAAGACCTGCATCCTCTCCTGCCAGATCTTCATCTCCAGCATGGACAACTTCCCCGGCATGAACAGTGTCTGGGACGAGTGGGTGCCGCAGGGCCATACCCCGCCGCGCGCGACCGTCGAAGCGAAGCTCGCCAACCCGGCCTGCCTGGTCGAGGTGTGCGTGATCGCCGCCCTGCGTTAAGGCAGAACCGGCATATGGTATCGACCGCCCTTCTCGGCGACGTCAACAGCGGCCTGGTCCAGGGCTTGAGCCAGGAGGACTGCGTGCGCGTGCACGCGGCGCTCGACTACGCGGCCGCCGGCTATGGCGAGCGGGTGGCCTCCTCGGGCCAGGGCGCATTCGAGTTCTCGCTCGGCGCGGCCGGCACCCTGGCTTTCCTGAACACCGACGCCGAAACCCGCATCGCCGGCCTGCTGTTCGAGCTGGCGCTGATGGACCCCTCCACCTTCGGGCGCATCGAGGAGCGCTTCGGCCCCGAGGTGGCGGCGCTGGTGCAGGGCGTGCACCAGCTGATCCGCCTGCGCGACCTGACCGTCGGCCAGGCGCCGGTGGGCAGCGGCAAGAACGCGGCCCAGCAGGCCGCGGCCCAGAACGAAACCCTGCGCAAGATGCTGCTGGCGATGGCCACCGACATGCGCGTGGTCCTGATGCGCCTGGCCTCGTGCGCCGCCACCTTGCGCTACTTCGCCGAACACAAACGCTTCGACGAGGTCACGCGCGCCTATGGCCGCGAGGTGCTGGACTTCTATGCGCCGCTGGCCAACCGGCTCGGCATCTGGCAACTGAAATGGGAGCTGGAAGACCTGGCCTTCCGCTTCATCGAGCCGGACACCTATAAACGCATCGCCAGGATGCTCGAAGAGAAGCGCATGTCGCGCGAGAGCTTCGTGGCCTCGTCGATCGCGCGCCTGCAAAGCGAACTGGCCGCGGCCGGCATCAAGGCCGACGTCTCCGGCCGGCCGAAACACATCTACAGCATCTGGAGCAAGATGCGCGGCAAGGAGCTCGATTTCTCGGAGCTGTACGACGTGCGCGCCTTCCGCGTGATCGTGCTTGATATCAAGACCTGCTACACGGTGCTGGGCGTGATCCACAATATCTGGACCCCGGTGCCGAAGGAGTTCGACGACTACATCTCGCGGCCGAAGCCGAACGGCTACCGCTCGCTGCACACGGTGGTGACGGCCGACGACGGCCGTCCGCTCGAAGTGCAGATCCGCACCCAGGAGATGCACAACTTCGCCGAGTACGGCATCGCCGCCCACTGGCGCTACAAGGAAGAGGGCGGCTCCAACTTCAAGAGCCAGGCCTACGACGAAAAGATCGCCTGGCTGCGCCAGCTGCTGGCCTGGAAGACCGACGTCACCGACGCCGTCGCCGGCCAGGAAGACCTGCAGAAGGAGTGGGTCGAGAAGCTCAAGGCGACCAGCCTGGACGACCGCATCTTCGTGCTGACGCCGCAGGCGCGGGTGCTGGAGCTGCCGGTGGGCGCCACGCCGATCGACTTCGCCTACCACCTGCACAGCGACGTCGGCCACCGCTGCCGCGGCGCCAAGATCGACGGCACGATGGTGCCGCTGAACACCCAGCTCAAGAACGGCCAGACCTGCGAGATCATCACCGCCAAGGGCGGCAGCGCGGGGCAGGGGCCGTCGCGCGACTGGCTCAGTCCCGGCTACGCGGCCAGCAGTCGCACCCGTTCCAAGATCCGCGCCTGGTTCCATGCCCTGGACCAGGCCGAGACCTTGGCCCAGGGCCGCGCCGCGGTCGAGAAGTCGCTCCAGCGCGAGGGCAAGACCGCGGTCAACCTCGAGCTGCTGGCCCAGAAGCTGGGCTTCGCCAAGGTGGACGAACTGTTCATCGAGGTCGGCAAGGACAAGTTCAGCCTGCGCCACGTGGAGGCGGCGCTGCACGAGAGCGCCGAGCCGGCGCCGGTCGAAGACGCGGCGGTGGTCAACAAGAGCCGCGCCTCGAGCGTGGAGCAGGGCGCCAAGTCGGGCGTGCTGGTGGTGGGCACCGACGGCCTGATGACGATGCTGGCCAAGTGCTGCAAGCCGGCGCCGCCGGACCCCATCGTCGGCTTCGTCACGCGCGGCAAGGGCGTCTCGATCCATCGCCTGAGCTGCAAGAACTTCGCCGAGATGCAGGCCAAGTCGCCCGAGCGCGTGATCCAGGTGGAGTGGGGCACGGCCGGGATGGAGACCGTCTATCCGGTCGACCTGTTCATCCTGGCCCAGGACCGGCAAGGCCTGCTGCGCGACATCTCCGAGGTGTTCTCGCGCGAGAAGATCAATGTGATCGGGGTGAATACCCAGAGCGCCAAAGGCCAGGCGCGCATGGTGTTCACGGCGGAGATCGGGTCGACGGCGCAGGCGCAGAAGGCGCTGGCGGCGATCATGGAGGTGTCGGGGGTGATGGAGGCGAGGAGGCAGTAGCGGAATGTGGTGAGCACGTAATCATTTGTCACGAGCGAAGCGCAATCCCTTGCAACCGAAGTATCATTCAGCCCATGCCGCGAACGATCCCGCCCATCGCCCAACCGACCCTCTGGCCCGCCTACCTGGCGCGCTACCTGCGCAGCTGGTGGTACATGATCCACCTGGGCGCGATCGCCGTCGTCACGGCGCTCTCGCCTTCCACCTGGCGCCGCGCGAGCTTCCACGCCACCGCGCGCCACATCCACGCCAGCACCTGGCAGGTGCTGCCCTGGTTCACGCTGGCCTCCTGCCTGGTCAGCCTGGTCATCATCCGCATCGTGCTGGTCACGGCCAAGAGCTACGGCCTGTCCGGCCTCGCGCTCGAGATGGTGGTGCGGGTGCTGGTGCTGGAGCTGGTTCCTCTTTCTGCGGCGCTGTTCGTGGCGCTGCGCGCCAGCATGGCCTTCGACGCCTCGGCCCTGGGCCTGGCGCGTTCCGGCCTGTCGATCCGCGCCGCCAGCGATGAAGCGTTGCGCCGCGTGCGGCGCGACCTGGTGCCGCAGCTGATCGCCAACGCAGTGGCGGTGCTCTCGCTGGCGATGGTCACGTCGGTCATCGTGCTGCTGCTGGCCTACCTGAACGTGTATGGCCTGTCGCCCTGGGGCATACCCGACTACACCCGCACCGTGGGCCGCGTGTTCGCGCCGGTGGTGACGGCCGGCTTCGTGCTCAAGACGGTGCTGTTCGGCCTTGCCGTGGCCCTGATCCCGACCGCCGCCGTGCTCGAGCTGCAGCGCTATCCGCGCGCGCTCGCCACCAGCGTGCAGCCCGGCGCGCTGCGCCTGCTTTTCGTGCTGATCGTGATCGAGGCCGGCTCGCTGGCCCTGAAATACATCTGAATCCTGGAAGAAGAACACCATGCCGGACCTGACTCCCGATCCATCCATCCCCGACGAACCGAAGAACGTCGAAGCCAAGGCGGTGATCCTGCTGGTGCTGCTGGGCCTCCTGATCGCGGCCTTCGTGCTGTACGTGATGTACGCGCGCGGCGTGTTCGAGCCGACCCAGCGCCTGACCCTGGTGGCCGAGGATTCGTCCGGCGTCATCCCCGGCATGGACATGACGTTCGCGGGCTTCCCGATCGGGCGCGTGCGCCAGGTCGACCTGGGTGACGACGGCAAGGTGCAGATCACGGTCGACGTCCAGAGCAAGGACGCCAAATGGCTGCGCGCCTCGAGCGTGTTCACGCTGGAGTCGAGCATCGTCGGCGAGACCCGGCTGCGCGCCTATACCGGGGTGCTGACCGACGCGCCGCTGCCGCCCAATTCCACCCGCACCGTGCTGCGCGGCGACGCCACCGCCGAGATCCCGCGCATCGTCGCCACCGCCAGGGCGCTGCTGGAAAACCTGGAAACCATGACGGCCTCCGGCTCGGACGTCAACGCCAGCCTGGCCAACCTGTCGGCGGTGACCGGACGCATGTCGGGCCGCTACGGCGTGCTCGGTGGGGCGCTGGGCGGCGACGAAGAGGCGAAGAAGCTGATGGAGGCGCTGGACCGGGTCAACGCCATCCTGGCCAAGGCCGACCAGCGCGTGTTCGGCAAGGCCGGCGTGATGGACGACACGCAAGCCGCGATCCGCCAGCTGGACGTGGTCCTGCAGGACGCCAGCGCCACGCTGAAGAAGGTCGACGCGGTGCTGGTCGAGGCCCAGGCGGTGGGCGCCAACACGCGCGAGGCCACCGAAGACCTGGGCGCCCTGCGCGGCGAGGTCGACGCCAGCCTGCGCAAGGTGAACCGGCTGGTCGAGGAAATCAACCGCAAGTGGCCATTTGCCCGCAGCAGCCAGGAGATCAAGCTTCCATGAAGATCGCATACGTATGCATCGCGGCCGTGCTGGCCGGCTGCGCCGGCGGGCCGCTGCCGCCCGACTGGCAGGCCAATGCCAAGGGCGCCCTCGACGCCTCGGTCGACGATTACCTGAAGGGCCACACGGCGGCGTCCGAGGCCGAGTTCCGCGAAGCGCGGCGCGAGACGACGGCCACCGGGCGGCTTGACCGCGTGGCCCAGGTGGAGCTGGTGCGCTGCGCGGCCCAGGCGGCGAGCCTGGTGTTCGAGGATTGCCCGGGCTATGCGGCGCTGGCGGCGGATGCGACGCCGGCGCAGCGCGCCTACGCCGCCTACCTGGCGGGGCAGTGGGATGGCCTGGACGTGGCGCTGCTGCCCGAACAGCATCGCGCCGTGGTCGCGGGCGGCGCCCTGGAGAAAATCGAAGACCCGCTGTCGCGCATGGTCGCGGCCGGAGCGCTGTTCAAGGCCGGGCGCATGACGCCGCCGGGCATCGAGTTGGCGGCCGACACCGCCTCGAACCAGGGCTGGCGCCGTCCCTTGCTCGCCTGGCTCGGCGTGCAGGAGCAGCGCGCCAGGGCGGCGGGCGATACCGCGGCGGCGGACCAGATCCAGCGCCGGATGGCGCTGGCGTCCGGCGCGCCTTCGAACGAATGATGCGAGTATCCGTTATTATGGTCGTGTAAACCTTGGTTAATCGATCGTTTGATGCTGGCTCTGTCCTTGTAAACTGGTCGTGCAATCCGATGAAGCCAACGGTACACACACTTTTCATGGAGCAGAACCATGTCCCGCATCGATTCCGGCAATCCCTACCGCGTGCAAGGCCCGATCATGTCCTTCAGCGAGCTGGCCAAGAAGAACCCTGACATGGTCTTCAAGATGCCCGACGAACTGGTAGCGGAGGCCAAGCTGCACGACGAGCAGATGGCCGCGCGCCTGGAAGCCGGGCGCCTCTACGCCGAGCAGCATCCGGACAAGATCCATGCCCAGATCACCATGGGCGGCAAGACGGTGGCGACGATCTACGATTCCGGCGTCACCCGGCTCGAGCGGGAGGCCTACGGCGCGCAACTGACCATCGATGGCGAGGGCTGGCCCTGGCCGACGCCCGCATCGCCGACATCCTGAAGGCGGTGCCGGGAGCTGTGAAGTACGGCGACTTCACCGACCCGGGCAGGCTCTCGGCGCGCGGCGCCCCGGAGTCGGTCCTGCCGAAGGTCACTGCGCGCAGCCTCATGCAGATCATGCAGGACCTGGACTGGAAACTGGCGCGTGCGCGCATCGACGAGGGCGCGCCCGGGGCTTGATCGAACGATCGGGAAGGTCATATTCACGATGGGTCGCGGTTGGGCGTGCCGATGACGGTCTCGATTCAGGCGCGCGGCGGCAGGGTGTGGACCGGCAGCAGGCGATGCACCAGTTTTTCCGACAGCCGGCGCAGGCGAACCGCCGCGCCAGGCGGCGCCAGGCAGTCCAGGCGGCGTCCGAAGTGGCTGACGCCGGGCACATCGACGCCGAACAATTGTTGGCGTTGCAGATTGCCATCGAAACGGGTCAGGTCGGATGGTGCAGCGCTGCGGAAGGCCTTCATCCAGAAATGCCCGTAGGTATAGATGAGCGACTTGCGCACGCGATCGGTTTCGTTGGCCTCGGCCATGTGCAGCACATGGGTGTTGAAAAGCACTACGTCGCCGGCGCGCGGCACGATGCGCACCGTTGCCGCGGAGGCGGCCAGCGTTGGCCGATGCGGATTCACGTGCAGCGGCGGCAGGTGCTGGCTGCCGGGGATGAACGACAGGCAGCCCTGATTCGGCGCCAGGTCTTCCAGGTAGAAATGGGCCTTGGCCAGGAAGCCCGGCGCATGCGCGGGATCGATGCCCGAGACGCGTGCGATGTCGGAATGGTAAGGGCTGGTGAAGGTCGGGCCGGGGAAGAACAGGCGTGCACTGGTTTCCTGCAACGCGATATCTTCGCCCACCGTCGCCCGCAGCAGCGGGAACAGTTGGGGCAGGTCGACAAGGTCGACGAAGACCGGGTCGGCATCGAGGATGGCGGGCAGGTCGTGGAAGCGCTTGCCGCTGTCGCGCGCCTGGTCCGTCGCCTGCACGTGGCGGGCGGAGGCGGCATCGAAGGCATTGCGCGCAGCGTCGAGCACCGCCTGCGGCAGCAACTGTTTCAGGTGAACGAATCCTTGCGTATTGTATTGGAGCGTGAGGTCAAGCAGCTGGTCGGTGGAGAGCATGGTCGATGGGCATTCCGGCGGCGTTGGCGAACAGGTTGAATTGGGCATGCGTCGTCGCGTGCCAGGAGTGCAGGCGCGCGTGAGCGCAGGTTGCTTCGCGCGCGGGCATGTCGGCGCGCAGGCGCCGCACGGCATCGGCTACCCCAGTCGCCGAATTGGCGCGAAGCAGTAGCCCGGCTGCATGGCAGCGCACCACCTCGGCGGTGCCGCCCACGTCGCTGGCAAGGGCCGGCGCACCACAGGCCATCGCCTCGAGCAGGACGTTGGCCCAGCCTTCCCGGTTCGAGGCCAGCACCAGCGCGTCGGCGGCGCTGTAGCAGGTGCGCAGCTGGCTCTGTGTGAGCAGGCCGAGAAAGCGGACACGATCTTGTACGCCCAGCTCGTGGCACAGGGCGACCAGTTGGGCGCGCTCAGGACCGGCGCCAACGATCATCAGGCGCGTGTCAGACAGTTGCGGCAGCGCGGCGATCGCCTTGTCGTGGCCCTTGCGTTCGATCAGGTGACCGACCGAGAGCAAGGTAAAGCCATGGACGCCCAGCGCCGCACGTGCCTGCGCATGGGGTTCTGGATAGAACAGCTCGAGATCGACGCCGTTACGCAGCGCGTGGATGCGTTCCCCCGGGAGGCCAAGGCGGATCATGTCCTGGCGCAGGGCCTCGCAGACGCTGATCATCGCGTACGCCGAGTGCGCGGCCTGGCGGATCAGGCGGCGTGGCCAGGCATGGTCCGGCAACTGGGTGATGTCGCTGCCGAGGGCGCTGATGACGACCGGCTTGCCGTAATGGCGTCCCAGCATGGCCGCGGCGACGCCATCGGGGTAAAAGTAGTGTGCGTCGATGACGTCGAAATCGCAGCCCTGCGCGCGCAGGCCGTCGATGGCCCTGCGTGCGGCATGGAACAGCGTCCAGGGAGTCATGTACATGCCGATGCCGGGCGCGTTCGCATAGCGCGGATGCAGCACGCGCACGCCGTCCCGGACTTCCTCGCGCGGCACCCGCGCATAGCGGGCATAACGCCCAAAGACTTCAGCGGTAGACGGGAACCACGGCACGGGTGCGACCACCACCGAGCGCAGCGGGTGGTGGCGCAGTTGCTGGCGCAGGCTGGTCTCGGTGAAGATGCCGTGGTGCGGCTCCACGGCATTCGGAAACAGGGTCGAGAACGTCAGGATATTCAGCATCGTGGTCGCTGGCAGCGTTGATCGGTCGCGCCGCTATCAATCGATGATGATTCGGACGATGGGTATCGCTATGCAATTCCCATGCCTATCCGCAATTACTTGATTTTGTTCAGTATCTGCGACGTAAGTTGTTTTGCTGTAAAGTTTATCGACAGTCGGTTACGTCCGGGATCTCAAGGCCCACGGCAGCGTATTGTGGATGCTCGTGGCCGCGATCGCCGCCTGGCCCGCGGCCACCGCGATCTGGTTCAGACCGCGCGTGACGTCGCCGATGGCGAACAGGCCCGGCACCGAGGTGCGGCAATGGTCATCGACCAGCAGCTTGTCGCATTCGACGGTCTCGGCGCCGAGCGCCTTCGCCAGGCCTGACCTGGCGCTTTCGCCCAGCATCGGATAAAACACGTCGCATTCGTAATCCTCGCCATCGCGCGTGTGCAGCACCGGCCGCAGGTCGTCGGTGAGGGTCACGCCGGCCAGCGGCGAGACGATGCGGCGCACGTTCGCGGCTTCCAGCTTGCGCTGTTCCTCGTCGGTGACGGCCGATTCCTCGGCCCGCTCGAACAGCCAGACGTCGGCGCTGAAGCTGCGCATGAACAGCGCGTGGCCGACCGGATTGACCTCGGAGGTCGCCACCGCGATGCGCTTGTCGATCACGTCGAAACCGTCGCACACCGGGCACAGGCGCACCGCGCCGGCGGCCACGGCTTCTCCCCAGCGCTCGACCGGCATGCCGGCGTCGGCCACGCCGGTCGCCAGCAGCACCGTGTGTGCGCGCAGGATCGTCAAATCTCCCTCGGGACTGCAGCAGTCGGCCACGAACAATCCATCCTCGATGCGCAGGTCGACGATTTCGCCAGGGATCACATGTCCGCCATAATTGCCGAGCTGGCAACGCAACTGGTCGAGCAGCAGCTTGCCGTTGATCCCATTGGGAAAGCCGGGATAGTTGTGCGAGACGGGAATCCAGCCGAGCCGGCTATTGCCCTTGTCGACCAGGGCCACGTTGCGGGTGAAGCGGTGCAGATAGATGGCGGCCGTCAGCCCACCGGGGCCGCCGCCGACGATGAGGGTGTCGAATACGTTCGCTTTCAGTTCCATGCCGTCGATTATGCCGAGCGACAAACGGACGGGCTATCGGCGCGCGCCTGCACGCCGGGTCGGCATCGGCTTACACGCGCGCCTTCACAGGGACTTGCCGCCGGCCGCCTCCGGCTGCAGGGTCACGTGGTCGATGCCGTGGCGCTCGCGCAGCATGGCGCGCACGGCCTCGAGCACGGGCGGCCATTCTTCCAGGCTGCGGATCTCGATGTGGCCGATCAGGGCGGGGTGGCCCGGCGACATGTCCCACACGTGCATATCGTGCACGGCCAGCACGCCGTCGACGGCAGCCATGTCGGCGCCGACCTGGACGTAGTCGATCGCATGCGGCACGCCCTCCATCAGGAAGTGATACGACTCCCGCAAGATGCCGCTGGTCGAGCGCAGGATCAGCAGGGCGACGAAGATCGACAGGATCGGGTCGGCCTGCACCCAGCCGGTGACATAGATGATGGCGCCGGAGGCGATCGCCGCCAGCGAGCCCAGCAGGTCGCCCATGACGTTGACGAGGGCAGCGCGGGTATTGATGCTGTCGTTGTTGCGAGAAAGAATCCAGGCAACCAGCAGGTTGATCGACGCGCCCAGGGCCGCCACCACCAGCACGATGCCGCCTTGCACGTGCTCGGGATGGATCAGGCGCTGCACCGCCTCGTAGCCGATCCAGGCCACCAGGCCCAGCATCGCCAGGCAGTTGACGAAGGCGGCCAGCGCCTCGGCGCGCACGAAACCGAAGGAGTGGCGGGCCGACGGCGGACGCTTGGCGATCAGCTGGGCCAGCAGGGCCAGGCCGAGGGCGGCGGCGTCGGTCACCATGTGGCCGGCGTCGGAGATCAGGGCCAGCGAGTTGGAGAGAAAGCCGGTGATCACTTCGACCACGGCGAACAGCAGGGTCAGGCCGAGCGCCACCGCCAGCGCCTTCTGGCTGCGCGCCTCGATCGAGTGCGAGTGGCTGGCGTCGCCGTCCAGGTGGGCGTGCAGATGGGAAGGGTCGAGCTGTTTCAAGTTCATCGCAAAAGTAAATATGGGCCTGGTGTCGAAGTGTAATGCATCCCGCGCCACGGGGCGTGGGCGGACCCTGCGGCAACTATTTCCGTGCGAGGGTTGCGGTTCCGCCATGCGGTCCTTATAATGGCGGCATCGGGCGGTTAGTTCAGCTGGTTAGAATACTTGGTCGACATCCAAGGGGTCGCAGATTCGAATTCTGCACCGCCCACCAGACACATTGAGTAAGAGCGAGAAAGGCACCGACGGTTATGACACCGCGAACTACAACCTGGTTGTGGGGGAATCGCTAGACGCGAAGGGGTGTGCTTTTGCTCAACACAACGGAGAAACGCGGCTAGTGCCGCGTTTTTTTTCGTCTTTTAAGTTTTCATTGTCTTTTTGTTTATTTTTCACCGGCGCGAGCGCCAATTGGAGAACAGCATGCTGAACGTTCGACTTCCCGATGGCTCCAGCCGTCAATTCGACGGCCCCGTGACGGTGGCCCAGGTAGCACAGAGTATTGCCCCGAGCCTGGCCAAGGCCGCGCTGGCCGGCAAGGTCAACGGCAAGGTGGTCGACACCTCGCACCTGATCGACGCCGACGCCGACCTGGCGATCGTGACCGACCGCGATCCGGAAGGCCTGGACGTGATCCGTCACTCGACCGCCCACTTGCTGGCCTATGCGGTCAAGGAATTGTTCCCGGACGCCCAGGTCACCATCGGCCCGGTCATCGAAAACGGCTTCTATTACGATTTCTCGTACAAGCGCCCATTCACCCCGGACGACCTGGCCGCGATCGAAAAGAAAATGGTCGAGCTGGCCAAGAAGGACGAGCCGGTCACCCGCAAGGTGCTGCCGCGCGACGAGGCCGTGGCCTATTTCAAGTCGATCGGCGAGGCTTATAAAGCCGAGATCATCGCCTCGATCCCGGCCAATGAAGACGTGTCGCTGTACAGCGAAGGCGGCTTCACCGACCTGTGCCGCGGTCCGCACGTGCCGTCGACCGGCAAGCTGAAGGTCTTCAAGCTGATGAAGCTGGCCGGCGCCTACTGGCGCGGCGACTCGAAGAACGAGATGCTGCAGCGCGTGTACGGCACCGCCTGGACCAAGAAGGAAGACCAGGAGCAATACCTGCACATGCTCGAAGAAGCGGAAAAGCGCGACCACCGCAAGCTCGGCAAGGCATTGGACCTGTTCCACTTCCAGGAAGAAGCCCCAGGCCTGGTGTTCTGGCATCCGAAGGGCTGGACTGTCTGGCAACAGGTGGAGCAGTATATGCGCCACAAGTACCAGGTGAGCGGCTACAGCGAAGTCAAGGCGCCGCAGATTCTCGATCGCACCCTGTGGGAGAAGACCGGTCACTGGGAAAACTACCGTGACAATATGTTCACGACCGAGTCGGAAAACCGCTCGTATGCGCTCAAGCCGATGAACTGCCCGGGCCACGTGCAGATCTATAACTCGGGCATGCGCTCCTACCGCGACCTGCCGCTGCGCTTCGGCGAATTCGGCCAGTGCCACCGCAACGAGCCGTCCGGCGCGCTGCACGGCCTGATGCGCGTGCGCGGCTTCACCCAAGACGACGGCCACATTTTCTGTACCGAAGAGCAGGTCGAGCGTGAAGTCACCGAATTCCACGCCCAGGCGATGGGCGTCTACGACGACTTCGGCTTCACCAATATCGACGTCAAGCTGGCGCTGCGTCCCGACAGCCGCATCGGTTCCGACGAGGTCTGGGACCAGGCCGAGGAATCGCTCCGTTCGGCGCTGCGCGCCTGCGGCGTGGAGTGGACCGAGCTGCCGGGCGAGGGCGCCTTCTATGGTCCGAAGATCGAGTACCACCTGAAGGACAGCCTGGGTCGTCCATGGCAGGTTGGCACCGTGCAGGTCGACTTCTCGATGCCGGGCCGCCTCGGTTCCGAGTATGTCGCAGAAGACAATACCCGCAAGGTGCCGGTGATGCTGCACCGCGCGATCGTGGGTTCGATGGAGCGCTTCATCGGCATCCTGATCGAGAACTACGCCGGCGCGCTGCCGCTGTGGCTTGCGCCGGTGCAAGTGGCAGTCCTGAATATTTCGGATGCGCAGGCCGATTACGTCAAGCAGGTCGAGGCAAGGCTGCGCGCTGCGGGCCTGCGCGTTCACGCTGATTTGCGGAACGAGAAGATCACCTATAAAATACGCGAACATTCCGTCCAAAAACTGCCATATATCCTCGTTGTTGGGGATAAGGAAAAGGACGCGAACACTGTGGCCGTGCGTGCCCGCGGTAATGTCGATCTGGGCGTGATGTCCGTCGACGCGCTCGTGGAGCGTCTGGTAGGCGAAGTTGCCGCCAAGACGAAATAATCCCGGCCAATACCAATACATTCAAAGGAAAAGACATAGCTACTGACAAGCAGAATCGCATCAATGGCGAGATCACCCATCCGGAAATGCGTTTGAACGGTGTGGACAACGAGCCGCTGGGCATCGTGACCCTGGCCGAAGCGTTCCGTCTGGCCGAAGAAAAGAACGTCGACCTGGTTGAGATCGCGCCAAATGCGGTCCCTCCGGTTTGCCGCCTGATGGACTACGGCAAGTTCAAGTATTCGGAGCAGAAGAAGGCCCACGAAGCCAAGCTCAAGCAGAAGATCATCCAGGTCAAGGAAATCAAGTTCCGTCCGGGTACCGATGAAGGCGACTACAGCATCAAGCTGCGCAACCTCATCAAGTTCCTGGAAGAAGGCGACAAGACCAAGATCACCTTGCGCTTCCGTGGTCGCGAGATGGCGCACCAGGACATCGGCCTGCGCATGCTCGAACGCCTGCGCGGCGATCTGGAGCCGTATGGCCAGGTCGAGCAGTTCCCGAAGCTCGAAGGTCGCCAGATGATCATGGTGGTCGCGCCGAAAAAGAAGAAGTAATTCTTCGCGCGAAGTAGATACACGGCCGGGTCCGTGGCGCGGGCGAAAGCCGGCGCCGCGGCCCGGCTTTCACACGTCCGTGCCTCGCGTGCGGTGTGCGGATCGCCGGATGAGTTGCCGGCGACCATCCTATTCCCCAAAACCTGTGCTACAATCTGCGATTCCTGTTTTTAGAAACAGGTTGTAGCAGACTCGCTTCTGCTGCAAGACAAGTGAAAGTAGGCATCCAAGAGCAGCGTTGCTGCCACCTGCAATCCTGTCCCATATGAGGCTGTCCGCGAGGACAGATGACTATGCCAAAAATGAAAACCAAGAGCTCCGCGAAGAAACGTTTTCGCGTGCGTCCGGGCGGTACCGTCAAGTCGGGCATGGCCTTCAAGCGTCACATCCTGACCAAGAAGACCACCAAGAACAAGCGCCAGCTGCGCGGCACCCGTAACATCAATGCGTCGGACGTGACCAGCGTCTACCGCATGATGCCATCTGCTGTTTAATCTCACACTAAGGAGCTAATATGCCTCGAGTAAAACGTGGGGTTACTGCACGTGCCCGTCACAAGAAAGTTCTTGAACTTGCCAAAGGCTACCGTGGTCGCCGCAGCAAGGTATACCGGATTGCCAAGCAAGCAGTCATGCGCGCTGGCCAGTATGCCTACCGCGATCGCCGCAACAAGAAGCGCGTCTTCCGCGCACTGTGGATCACCCGTATCAACGCGGCTTCGCGTTCGCACGGCATGACCTACAGCGCCTTCATGAACGGCCTGAAGAAGTCCGCGATTGAACTGGACCGTAAAGTCCTGGCCGACATGGCTGTGCATGACAAGCCGGCATTCGCCGCGATCGTCAGCGCCGTCAAGGCCAAGCTGGCTGCTTAATCTCAGTCTGCTAGCAAGTCAGTGCCGCGTTAGCAATAGCGCGGCGCACTAGAAGCGGGGCAAGGGTCACACCTGTGCCCCGTTTTTGATTCTGGCGTCTCCCGCCAACGAAAAACAGGAAAAGAACAAGCATGAACTTGGAAGAACTCGTCGTCGCGGCCAGGAACGACTTCAGCGCCAGTGCGGATGCCGCCGCGCTCGAAAATGCGAAAGCCAAGTACCTGGGCAAGACCGGCCAGGTGACCGACCTCATGAAGGGCCTTGGCAAGCTCGACCCTGAACAGCGCAAGGCGCAGGGCGCCCTGATCAATGCCGCCAAAGAACAAATCGAACAGGCATTGACCGCGCGCCGCGAGGCGCTCGCCGAAGCGCAGCTGATGCTGCGCCTGTCCGCCGAGAGCATCGACGTCACCCTGCCGGGCCGTGGCCGCTCGAAGGGCGGCATCCACCCGGTGATGCGTACCTGGGAACGCGTGGAGCAGATCTTCCGCTCGATCGGCTTCGACGTCGCCGACGGTCCCGAGATCGAGACCGACTGGACCAATTTCACCGCACTGAACAGCCCCGAGAACCATCCGGCGCGTTCGATGCAGGACACCTTCTATATCGAGGGCAACGACAGCACCGGCAAGCCGCTGCTGCTGCGCACCCACACCAGCCCGATGCAGGTGCGCTACGCGCGCACCCACACGCCGCCGATCAAGGTGATCGCGCCAGGCCGCACCTACCGCGTCGACAGCGACGCTACCCACTCGCCGATGTTCCACCAGGTCGAAGGCCTGTGGATCGGCGAGGACATCAGTTTTGCCGACCTCAAGGGCGTGTACCTGAACTTCGTCAAGGCTTTCTTCGAGACCGACGACCTGCAGGTCCGGTTCCGTCCGTCGTACTTCCCGTTCACCGAACCGTCGGCCGAGATCGACATCGCCTTCGGTTCCGGTCCGCTCAAGGGCCGCTGGCTGGAAGTGTCGGGCGCCGGCCAGGTGCACCCGACCGTCGTGCGCAACTTCGGACTGGATCCGGAAAAATTCATCGGCTTCGCGTTCGGCTCCGGCCTCGAGCGCCTGACGATGCTGCGTTATGGAATCAACGACCTGCGCCTGTTCTATGAAGGCGATCTGCGTTTCCTGAAGCAGTTCAATTAATTTGCGAAGCTGAGGTAAAAAGAATATGCAATTCTCGGAAAACTGGCTCCGTTCCATCGTCGATCCGAAGATGAGTTCGGATGAGCTGTCCCACCTGCTGACCATGTCCGGCCTCGAAGTGGAAGAGGTCGAAGCCGTTGCGCCGCCGTTCTCGAACGTGGTGGTGGCGCACGTCGTGGAAGTGGTGAAGCACCCGAACGCCGACCGCCTGAACGTGTGCCAGGTCGATGCCGGTACCGGCACCCTGCTCAATATCGTGTGCGGCGCGCCGAACGTGCGCGCCGGCATGAAGGCGATTTGCGCCAAGTCCGGCGCGCTGCTGCCGCCGGGCGCCGACGGCAAGCCGTTCGAGATCAAGACCGGCAAGCTGCGCGGCGTCGAGTCGCAGGGCATGATGTGTTCAAGCAAGGAGCTGGGCATCTCGGAAGAGAGCAGCGGCCTGATGGAACTGCCGGAAGACGCGCCGGTCGGCCAGAACATCCGCGACTACCTGGGTCTGAACGACCTGAAATTCACCATCAAGCTGACCCCGAACAAGGCCGACTGCCTGTCGGTGCTGGGCGTGGCGCGCGAAGTGTCGGCCTTGACCGGCTCGCCCCTGAGCCTGGCGCCAACGCGCGCCGTGCCGGTGAGCAGTGACGAAATCCTGCGGGTCAAGGTGTCGGCGCCCGACCTGTGCGGCCGTTTCGCCGGCCGCGTGATCCGCGGCCTGAACGCGCGCGCGGCCACCCCGGAATGGATGAAGCGCCGCCTGGAGCGCAGCGGCCAGCGCTCGGTGTCGGCCCTGGTCGACATTTCCAACTATGTGATGCTGGAAGTCGGCCGTCCGTCGCACGTGTTTGACCTGGCCAAGATCCACGGTTCGCTCGACGTCCGCTGGGGCAAGAAGGGCGAGTCGCTCAAGCTGCTGAACGGCAATACCGTCGAGCTTGACGAGTGGGTGGGCGTGATCGCCGACGACAAGGAGATCGAATCGCTGGCCGGCATCATGGGCGGCGATTCCACCGCCGTCTCGCTGGACACGACCGACATCTACCTGGAAGCGGCCTTCTGGTGGCCGAATGCGATCCAGGGCCGTGCCCGCCGCTACAATTTCTCGACCGATGCGGCGCACCGCTTCGAGCGCGGCGTCGACTACGCGACCATCCCCGACCATATCGAGCGCATCACCGCGCTGATCGTCGAGATCTGCGGCACCGCCGAGACCAAGGTGGGCCCGGTCGACGACCAGGTCGTCAATCTGCCTCAGCGCCAGCCCGTGATGCTGCGCACCGCGCGCGCGCAAAAAGTCATCGGCGTGCCGCTGACCGATGAGCTGATCGCGGACATCTTCACCCGCCTGGGACTGGAATTCACGCGCGCCGAGGGCACGTTCCTGGTGACGGCGCCGTCGTACCGCTTCGACATCGAGATCGAGGAAGACTTGATCGAAGAAGTGGCGCGCGTCTATGGCTTCGAGAACATTCCGGCAAATCCGCCGGTGGCGCCGAGCGCCATGCTGATCGCGCCCGAAAACACCCGTTCGCTGTTCGCGATCCGTCACCAGCTGGCCGACCTGGGTTACCAGGAAGTGGTCAATATGAGCTTCGTGGAGAGTGCCTGGGAGGCGGATTTCGCCGGCAACCTCGAGCCGATCCGCCTGCAGAACCCGATCGCCAGCCAGCTCTCCGTGATGCGTTCGAGCCTGATCGGCAGCCTGGTCGCCAATGTGCGCTACAACATCAACCGCAAGGCCGGCCGCGTGCGCGCCTTCGAAGTCGGCGCCGTGTTCAAGCGCAATGCCGACGTCCAGGACGGTCCGCTGGCGGTGGCCGGCTATGACCAGCCCAAGCGCGTGGCCGCGATCGCCTACGGTCCTGCGGTGGACGAGCAGTGGGGCGCGCCGACCCGCGCCGTTGATTTCTTCGACGTGAAAGCCGACCTGGAAGCGCTGTTCGCCCCGCGCCAGCTGCGTTTCACCAAGGCCGAGCACCCGGCGCTGCACCCGGGCCGCTGCGCCACGGTGGAGCTGGACGGCAAGCAGATCGGCCTGGTCGGCGAGCTGCATCCGCGCTGGCTGCAAAAATATGATCTGCCTCAAGCGCCGGTACTGTTCGAAGTCGATGCCGCCGCCCTGTGCGAGCGCGTGGTCCCGAGCCATACCGAGATTTCGAAGTTCCCGGGCGCCACGCGCGACCTGGCGCTGGTGGTGAAACAGGACGTGCCGGCCCAGCTCGTGATCGATGCATTCAATGCCGAGATCGCCGCCAATCCTGCAGGCAAGATCGTGCAAGCCGTTGTTTTGTTTGATGAATATCGCGGCAAGGGCCTGGAGGCGGATGAAAAAAGTCTTGCTTTCCGCTTTAGCTTGCAAGATACTCAATCGACGCTGCAGGACGAAGCGGTCGACGCCATCATGGCGGCCGTCGCCGAATCCGCATCGACGAAACTGAACGCGCGGCTGCGCGCCTGAGTAGCGAAATAAGCAAAATCCGATCGCAGGATTAGTCCATGACGGGCAAGCCCAGGCTTGTCCCGTCATCCGAAACATCGTTTGACTTGAAGGCAGGGCTTCAAAATTAACAACAACGACGTTGATTCCGCCGTCTTCCAAGAGGCGCTGGCCGCCGACCTGGACCGCGCCATGCACGTGGCGCGGGTACGCAAGGAAGCTGAACAGTCATTGCCGACCTTGACCAAGGCCGAGCTGGCCGAGCTGTTGTTCGAGCAGGTCGGCCTGAACAAGCGCGAAGCCAAGGACATGGTCGAAACCTTCTTTGACGAAATTCGCAATGCGCTCGAGCGCGGCGAGGCGGTCAAGCTGTCCGGCTTCGGCAATTTCCAGTTGCGCGACAAGCCACAGCGGCCCGGCCGCAATCCGAAAACGGGGGAAGAAATCCCCATCACGGCGCGCCGCGTCGTGACATTCCACGCCAGCCAGAAACTCAAGGGAATGGTCGAAGAGACCACGCCAGGTAGTCCACCCGCGGGTTCCCTGGCGCGTGCAGCCTGAGGACGCCCGATAAGCGATGAATGACCGACCGAACAAGATCGAACCGAACGTGCTGCCGCCGATTCCGGCCAAGCGTTATTTCACGATTGGGGAAGTCAGTGACTTGTGCGGAGTCAAACCCCACGTCTTGCGCTACTGGGAACAGGAATTTACTCAGCTTAAGCCGGTCAAACGTCGTGGAAACCGCCGATACTATCAGCACCACGAAGTCCTGCTGATCCGGCGCATCCGCGCGCTGCTGTACGAGCAGGGCTTTACCATCAGCGGCGCCCGTAACCGCCTCGACGGTCGCGCCAGCGCGGCTGCCGAGTTCGACCGGCTGGACCTGCCCGACAGCCCGCCAGCGATCGACGGCGACAAGCTGCGCGCCGATCTGCTGGACATCCTCGACTTGCTCAAGAACGGGTCGCGGCCGGCGTAAGGCCTGCGCGCGGTCCTGCCGTCCGTCGACATCGGTCTCCAGCCGGGCTAGTCGTGAGCAAATCGTGCCATACAGAATCACGCGTTCCTTCGCCGGCGGGTCGTCCCCGGTTCAGTTGCCGGGTTTCCACTGCTTAGGCGTCGGTCACACGCTGCTTATGACTACTCAAGCATTCGTGCACCTGTTGAACGCGGCCCTCTGGGTGTTAAAATGTCACTTGCGCATATGCTGAATCTAACGCATGTAAACCGGGCGGTTCAGACCCGGCACTTTCCTGCGCAAGGAAAATTTAAGGGAAGACAATGATACGCGTTGCCATTTGTGACGATCACCAGATAGTTAGAGCAGGGTTCAAGCAGATTTTCTCGTCGTCGGGCGATTTCGAAGTCGTCGCCGAAGGCGCCACCGGCCGCGAGGCCCTCGATATCGCACGCCGCGAGATCTGCGACGTGCTGCTGCTGGATATCGCGATGCCCGACCAGAGCGGCATCGACATCCTGCGCACCATCCGCCAGGGCCAGCCCAATCTGCCGGTGCTGATCCTGTCCGGCTACCCGGCGCAGCAGTATGCGCTCAACCTGTTCAAGATGGGCGCCAACGGCTACCTGAACAAGGAGTGCGAGGCCGACGAACTCAAGACCGCCGTGCGCACCGTCTACCAGGGCCGCCGCTATGTGTCCTCCACGGTCGGCGAACTGCTGGCCCAGAGTTTCGACCGCGATCCCAACACGGCGCTGCATACCGAGCTGTCCGATCGCGAGTTCCAGGTCTTCCTGCGCCTGGCGAAGGGCGCGACCGTGTCCGACATCGGCAACGCGCTGTCGCTGTCGATCAAGACCGTGTCCACCTACCGTACCCGCATCATGGAAAAAATGGGCCTGCAGTCGAATTCCGACCTGACCTATTACGCCATGAAGAACAATCTGCTCGACTAAGCTTCGGCTGATTTTCTAACCAGATTCATCTGACAACGCGCCCACCGGGCGCGTTTTTGCTTGCTGGGCAGGTAGACAGAATACTCAGGCGCAAATGCAACAAAAGGTTACTGCAGAGAATATCGCAGTGCAACATTGCGTCCATACGCCTATAATGAAGGGCCACATTCCTTGCGCGAAAGGAAGCCTGGATGTACTTCACTACCACTGCGGACGAGAAATCCATTCGCAGTCTCCCTCTTCACAAGACAATGCTGTGCCTGATGTGCGTGGTGCTGTTGGTCGTCAATGGCGTGTTCCTGGCGCGTAACCTCGACGATTTGCGGGCGGCCAATGCGCTGCAGGCGCAGACGGCCCAGGTGTCGGACGAGCTGCAATACCTGAACCTGATCGTCACCGATGCAGAAAGCAGCCTGCGCGGCTATTTTCTGTCGGGCGACGAGGTCTATCTCGGCCCGCTGCGCAGCGCCTCCCAGCACATCGACAAGCAGATGCACTCGCTGGATGAGCTGCTGCGCGACAATCCTTCCCAGGCAAAAAACCTGCAGCAGCTGCGCACGCTGGTCGACAAGAAATTTGGCCTGCTCCGGCAATCGCTCGAGGTCTACCGCGAGGGTGGCTTGAACGATATCGTGGCGATCGCCGCCTCGCCCGACGACCGCGCGCAGATGGACGAGATCCGCCTGCAGGTCGTGATCATGACGCGCGAGCAGAACGAACTGCTCACCACCCGCACCGCCGCGTTCTACCAGCAATACCGGCACGCCGTGGTATTCGGCGTCGGCATCAATGCCGCCGCCATCTTCGTGCTGCTGCTGTTCTACAAGATGATCAAGCGCGCCTTCCGCCTGCGCCTGTTGGCCGAGCGCGCCCTGCAACACACGAATGATGGCCTGGAAGAAATCGTGGCCGAGCGCACTGCCCAGTTGTCGGTGCTGTCGCGCCACCTGATCAAGGTGTCGGAAGAAGAAAAATCGCGCCTCGCGCGCGAATTGCACGATGAAATGGGCGCCAACCTGACGGCGATCGGCATGGACTTGTCCACGGTCGCCGAGCACCTGCGCGCCAGCCATCCGGAACTGGCGTCGAAGCTGGGCCGCGCCAAGCGGACCCTGGTCGATACCGTGCAGCTGAAACGCCGCATCATCGAGAATTTACGGCCGAGTCTGCTCGACAATATGGGCTTGTCGGCCGCGCTGCAAAGCTATTGCGCCGATTACGCAAGAGTCACGTCGCTCGACTGCGATGCGCTGATCGATGCCGAGGCCGATGCCGCCGGCCCGATGCAGGCGATCGCATTGTTCCGTATCACGCAAGAGGCCCTGAACAATATCGCCAAGTACGCCAAGGCGCGCAACGTGATCGTCAACCTGACGCGCGAACCCGATGGCTGGGGCCTCGAGATCACCGACGACGGCATCGGCATTCCGCTTGACGCCATGGCCAGGTCGAAATCGCATGGCCTGCTCGGCATGCGCGAACGCGCCTTGCTGCTGGGAGGCACCTTGGTGGTGGAGCGTGGTGTGAATGGAGTGGGAACTTGCGTGCGCGCCATCATTCCGGCGACGGCCCCGGGGGGCAATGAAGAGGTGGGTGCGGCCCAGGCCGTCAGTGCGGCTGCGGTGGCCTTGTCTTGCGTACAGGCTGAAGCGGTCTTGCTGGATCCGCCGACCCCGGGCGGGGCGCAGGCGGATCCGGTACGGCGTCATCTCAACGCGCCACATCCATGAGCAGGCGGTCGTATTCCGATTTGGCGACCTTGTAGCATTCGCCAGCATATTCTTCCAGGCCGGCGCGGTCCAGCACGGTGATATTGCCGCGGCGGTACTGGATCAGGCCTTCGTCCTGCAGCTTGCCGGCGGCGGCGGTGATGCTTTCGCGGCGCACGCCCAGCATGATCGAGATCAATTCTTGCGTCACCTTCAGTTCGTTGCTGGCCGAGCGGTCCAGGCGGTCGAGCAGCCAGCGGCACAGCTTCTGTTCGATCGAGCTGTGACGGCCGCCGACGGCGTTCTGGGCCATCTGGGCGAACAGCGCATTGGTGTAGCGCATCAAGAGCTGGGGCAGGGCGCCGCCGCGGTTGAAGGCGTCGCGCAGGTATTGGGTCTTGAGGCGGTAGCCGTAGCCGGCGCTCTGGACCACGGCGCTGCAGGTGGCGCGCTCGCCCATGAACAGCGACACGCCGACCGCGCCTTCATGGCCGACCACGGCGATCTCGGTGGTGGCGCCGTCTTCCATCACGTACAGCAGCGACACGATTGCGGTCGTCGGAAAATACACGTATTCCAGTTTGCTGCCATACTCGAACAATTCTTTACCGAACGGCATCGGGACCAGTTCGAGGTGGTCGAACATGTCTTCCAGGTCGGTACGGGGCAGGGCGGCCAGCAGTTCGTTCTGCTGGGTGCCGCTGTAGCTCACGACCGGTTTCGACGCGGACTTCATTGCCTCACTCGTGGCAGGGATCTGGTTCTTGGATTTTTGGGTGAGACCACCAAACTGAGTGTTGTTCATCTTATGTCCTCTTTTATGTCTATCGTGCGTCGGGGGCGATTCAATGGAGGCTTGTCTTTCTTACCTCATCGCGATGGGTGTACTTTAAGGCTACCGTCTGTTGCCGCACATAAGACGAGTATCCGCCCCCATGTAGGTTCCAAGCATGATGTCGTGTCAGCCCAGTCCTACTAGAGAAGACTGTGCGTTGGCGCACCTTCCGCCGCAAAGTTTCGTTAAAGAACGCCGAAATGCCGCATAATTTGCCGGCGCGACCGGCGCACGACGAAAAGAGGGCTACGGGGATATGGGGTTGCGGGTATTGCTGGTGGAAGACGATGCGGTGCTGGCCGATGGCCTGCTGCGCGCGCTGCAGGCGCAGGACATGACGGTCACGCAGGTGGCCGACGGCCTGGCCGCCGACCGCGCGCTGCAGGAGCCAGGAATCGAAGTGGCGGTGCTCGACATCGGCCTGCCCGGCATCGACGGCTTCGAGGTGGTGCGCCGCCTGCGCGCGCGGGGCGCGGCGACTCCGGTGCTGCTGCTGACGGCGCGCGATGCGGTCGAGGACCGGGTGCGCGGCCTGGAGACCGGCGCCGACGACTACCTCGTGAAACCCTTCGCCACCGCCGAACTGGTGGCCCGCATCCGCGCGCTGGCGCGGCGCCACGCCCCCGTCTCGACCGTCATGACGCTCGCCGGCCTGAGCCTGGACCGCGCCACCCGCCGCGCCCGCGTCGCCGGCAATCCCATCGAGCTGTCGGTCCGCGAATGGGGCGTGCTCGAATACCTGCTGCAGCATGCCGGGCGGGTGGTGTCCAAGCAGCAGATCATCGACGCCATCCTGCCCTGGGGCGAAGACGTGACCCAGAACGCGGTCGAGGTCTATGTGTCGCGCCTGCGCCTGAAGCTCGATGGTTCGGGCGTGGCGATCCGCACCATCCGCGGCTTCGGCTACCTGCTGGAGGCGGCCGAGTGAACCTCGCGGCATGAGCAGCATCCGGCTGCGCCTGCTCAAGTGGCTGCTGGGCCCGATCCTGCTGGTCAACCTGGTGCTCGCCGCGCTGGTGACCGGCCTGGCCTGGACCCCGGCCCAGGTCGCGTTCGACGGCGGCTTGCTCGACACCGCCAACGGCCTGACCGCGCGGCTGGCGGCGGGCGCCGCGCCGCAACTGCCTCCCGGCGGAGCGGATGCCGACCGCAGCTGGTTCGTGGTGCGCGACGGGCACGGCCGCCTCCTGGCCGGCGCCGCCGGCTTTCCTGCCTTGCGGCCCGGCGCGGCGCCGTATGACGCCGAGGTCGACGGCGAGCCGGTGCGGGTGGTCGCATTGGCGGTGCGGACGGCCGACGGTGAGCGCCATGTGGGCGTGGCGCGCACCCTGCGCCAGCGGCTCGAGGTGCGCTCGGCCATCGTGCGCTCGCTGGTGGTGCTGGTCTCGCTGGTGACACTGACCCTGGCCGGCGTGGTGTGGCTGTCGGTCAGCAATGGCCTGCGTCCGCTGGCGCGCATCCGCGCCGAGCTGGCCGCGCGCGGGCCCGGCGACCTGGCGCCGATCCCCCAGGCCAGCGTGCCCTACGAGATCGCGCCGGTGGTCGCCGGCTTCAACGAATTGCTCGACAAGGTAGAAGCCGGCGCGCGCGCCCAGCGCGACTTCCTGGCCGACATGGCGCATCAGTTGCGCACGCCGCTGGCCGGCATGCAGCTGCAGCTCGAGTGGCTGCGCGCGCGCCATGCGCGCGACCCCGATACCGTGCGCTCGCTGGGCATGATGGAACTGGCCAACGAGCGCATGATCCGCCAGGTCAACCAGCTGCTGGCGCTGGCGCGCGCCAGGGAAGGACTGCCCGACGGACAGCATGCGCCGCTCGACCTGGCGCAGCTGGTGCAGGAAACGATCCAGTTCTTCGTCGGCCAGGCGACCGCCAAGGACATCGACCTTGGCTTCGAGCTGGCGCCGGCGCCGGTCGAAGGCGACGCCTTCCAGCTGCGCGATCTGGTCGACAACCTGGTCGACAATGCGCTGCGCTACACGCCGGCCGGAGGGCGGGTGACCGTCGGCTGCGCCCGCGAGGGGGAGGCCGTGCTGTTCACGGTCGAGGATTCCGGCCCCGGCATCCCGCCCGCGCGCCGCGCCGCCGTGTTCGAGCGCTACGTGCGCCTGGACGACCAGACCACGGGCAGCGGCCTGGGACTGGCCATCGTGCGCGATATCGCGCTGGCGCATGGCGCGACCGTGCTGCTCGACGATGCCGAGGGTGGCGGTACCCGCATCACGGTGCGTTTTGCTGCGTTGCCTGCATGAAACGATCGGTGAGAATTCAAGCGATATCGGACGCTATACTGTGGAGTTCCCGAAGGCATCTTTAATCGAGATACGGGCGGGATTAACGTATTTTCATAGGACACCACATGCCTAGTTATATGTCTTCTATCGCCGGCTGGTTCAAAGCCGGTTATGAGGGACGGCACTTAGAGTTGATATTGCTTGAGATTGCAAAGCTGAAGCCGAAAGTAATTTCCGGCTATCTTGCGAGGGAACTGGGCATCGATATTGCCGAGTTCGACAATGCGGAATACGCGATCGAAGTAGCATTCAATGGCCAGCGATCTCAGCGCCGCGCCGACATGGCAGTACGTCGCGAGGGCGAAGCTGATCCGTTCGTGCTTATCGAAATTAAGTACTTCGACAAGCCGCTGGCGGAAACGGAACACCGCGCCGAACAGTTTGCGGACTATCGCTACTGGAAGGGGAGGAAACGCGGTCGCCATGTCCTCGTTCTGTCGCGTGAACTGTACCAAGCTCGCGGGATCGAAGTCCGGCGCTGGGATCACTTGGCACGCGCGTTGCGCAAACCGGCGGAGCAATCGGATCTCATCGCCATGTTTGTCGAATATCTGGAAGAAGAGGGAATCGTGATTCAGAACATCAACAGCGCTGCGCTTGAGCGTTACTTCGTGCGCCTGGTGTGCGCAAACCGAAATGTCGGCCGCGCTGCCGACAACCTAGATGGACCCGTTGAATTCGCTAAGGTCTTGAAGAACCTGCAAATGTTGAGCGGAGCATTCACACCTAAGTTCAAGCAAGCGTGGAGCGATGCTGGCGAGCAGATCGATGGGCTGGCGACACGGTCCAAAGTTGCCAGCATCGATTTCCGGATTCGCAACAAGCTGCGCACCGTGAGCGATCCATCCAAATATCGGGATGAGGATGGTGAGCTGCCCCAGGGCCTGAAAGAGGGCGGCTACATTGAGGTGTTTGCAAGGCATTCGCTGGGCCATGCTGAAGACCGTCTGCGTATTGAATACGGCATCATGTTCACCGTCCCGTCCGATAGGAAACCCGTTCTGTTTGTCAGTGGCTACGGAAATCAGATGACTCCGGCATATCAAGACTTCGAGATTGGACCAACCCTAGTGACGGACAACGCTGAGTCGATGGCGGAGCGAGTCGAAGGCTACTTGCGAGACGCCATGTGCGCTGTTATTTCGGATTTGCTTGGAAGCCCGAAATCTCTGAATGCAAAGCAAAGGCATGCGTTGCGCTCACTGCAAAAGTCGCTCCCCGCGACCGAGATCGTTGACGCAGAGGACGCCGCAGCATAATCCCTGTTGTTGCATTGATTCCTTCCAACCCGTTGTGGTCTGTTGCAGACGGCATCCATCGAAACCAAAACGTCGTATTTGCGCCGCTGTCAGGAGTTTGTCAGCTTTTCCTCAGGGAAATGACAGCTTCGTAGGATATCATTCTCCATGGCAACATTATTGGCGGAGTCCGTCCGCCGTCCAGGAGAATCCCATGCAGCAGCGCCAGTCCGGCTTCACCCTCGTCGAGATCATGATCGCCGTCGTCATCATCGGCATCCTGACCGCGGTCGCGCTGCCGTCTTATAGCAGTTACGTGATGCGGGCGCGCCTGGCCGAGGCCCACAGCGCGCTGGCCTCGACCCAGCCCAAGCTTGAGCAGTTCTGGGCCAACCACCGCACCTATGAGGACTTCGACGACGAGGAGCTGGACCCGCAGCTGATGCCGGCCGAGACCGCCAACTTCGTCTACACCCTGGAAAACGCCAGCGCCACCGGCTATCAGCTGGTGGCCACCGGCCAGGGCGCGGCCGCCAGCTTCAAATACACGCTCAACCAGGCCGGCGCCCGCGCCACCACCGGGGCGCCTGAAGGCTGGACCAAGAGCGATACCTGCTGGGTCGATCGCAAGGACGGCTCGTGCACCCAGTGACGGCGCGCGCTTGCGGCCTGCCCCGGCGCCAGTCGGGCTTCACCGCGCTCGAAGCCATGATCGCGGTGTCGATCCTCGGCATCCTGATGGCGGTCGGCATCCCGCGCCTGTCCGGCTGGCTGGCCGCGACCAAGGCCGCCGGCGCCGGCCAGTTCTACGTCGAGGGCTTCGCGCTGGCGCGCACCCAGGCCCTGGCCCACAACAGCAATAGCCGGCTGGTCTTCATCGACAACCCGGGCGGCCAGCCCGACTGGCGCGTCGATATCTGCTTTCGCGCCACCGGCAATGCCTGCGACGACGCCAGCAACGACTGGTCGACGCCCACCACCGCGGCCAACGCGGCGCCGGGCGAGTCGGCGGCATTCCGTTCGATCCGCCGCAGCGCGGCCGGCTTGCCGCCACCGAGCCTGCTGGCGGTGACCCTGGGGCCCGACGACGAGGCCGACGCCGTCTACTTCACGCCGACGGGATGGGTCGATGGCGGTATCGCGCCGCGCGTGACGCAGATCGACCTGACGCCGGCCGAGGGGAAGGAAAACGAGTTCAGGCCATCGGCCGTCATGCTGACGCTGGCCGGGATCGCGACCACCTGCGATCCGGACGTCGACGCCGGCGATTCGCGCAGGTGCCCGCAATGATCGCCCGATCTCACCCACGCCGGCAGGGCGCACAGCGCGGCATCGCCATGATCGAGTCGCTGATCGCCATCCTGATCCTGGGCATCGCCCTGGTCGGCACGCTCGGCATGCAGGCGCGTTCGGTGGCGGCCCTGTCCGATGCGGGCCTGCGCGCCGAGGCGACCATCGCGGCCAACCAGCTGCTCGGCATGATGAATACCGATAGCGCCAACGCCGGCGCCTATGCGGTGGCCAGGACCGCGGCCCCGGGCGAGCGCCTGGCGCCGTGGTACGCCGGGGTGCGCGAGCGGATCCCGGGCGCCACCATCGAGGTCGCCGTGACGCCGGTCGCCGGCACCACCCGCACCGAAGTCGACATCCGCATCGGCTGGCAGCGCACCACCGACAGCCAGGTCAACTCCCATCGCGTCACCTCCTACCTGTCGCCGGCGACATGAACCTCCAATTCACCCGCCGCGCGCGCGGCTTCTCGCTCGTCGAACTGATGGTCAGCGTGGTCATCGGCCTGCTGGCGATCCTGTTCGCGACCCGCATCATGACCGACGGCGAGCGCAACAAGGATGCGGCGATGGGCGGCTCGGACTCGATGCAGAACGGGATGCTGGCCATGTTCCAGATCAGCGCCGACGCCGAGCAGGCTGGCTTCGGCCTGAACGATCCCCTGGTCACCGGTTGCAATACCGTGTTCAGCGACAGCCAGGGCTATGAGCTGGCGCCGGCCCAGCGCGATGGTGTGTCCGTGCGTCCGCTGGCGGCGACCGTGATCGAGCCTGGCGGCGAGGGCCCGGACCGCCTGACCCTGTATGCGGGCGGCGCGACCGGCGGCGCCACGACCCTGCGTGTGACCCAGAACTACATCGGCGGCAACACCATCACCGTCGACCGTCGCCCCTGGGGCTATTTCGCCCTGGGCGACGTGATCGTGGTGGCGCCCGAGCAGATCGGCGAGAACTGCGCAATGGCCCAGATCTCGGTCGAGCCGTCGACCCAGCCGCCGAATCCCATGCAGCTGCAGTTCGGCTCGGTCGAGCAGCGCTTCAACCGCGGCCAACTCGACGTCCTCTACGACGGCAATACCACGCGCGTGTTCAATCTGGGGCCGGGCGCGCGCCTAGCCTTCCATACCTGGTCGGTCGACCAGGGCTACCTGCGCCTGCGTGCGACCGACATGGCCGGCGCCGCGAAAGACAGCCAGGCGGTGGCCGACAATATCGTCATGCTCAAGGCGCAGTACGGCTTCGATACCCGCGAGGCCACCGACTTCAAGCCGGGCCTGGGCACGACCGTCGGCCAGTGGTCGTCCGACATGATCGATGCCGACGGCGACGGCGTGAACGGCGGGGCGGGCGACTATGGCCGCATCGTGGCGCTGCGCATCGCCGTGGTGGCGCGCGCCAGGAATCCCGAGCGGCCGGTCGCCGACGCCGACGGCGAAGCCGTGTGCAAGGCCACCGTCGAAGTGGAAAACCAGGAGCCGGTGTACCTGTTCAACAGCGCGCAGCCGGAGGGCGTCGAGGCGGCGCCGGTGAAGGTCGACCTGGCGGTCGAGGGCGACACGGTCGACTGGCAGTGCTACCGCTACCGCGTGTTCGAGACCATCGTCCCGCTGCGCAATGCCGGGTGGAGGAACTGATGCCGATCCTGCACCGGACCCCGAAGCAGCGCGGCATCGCGCTGCCGGTCATGCTGATCATGATGCTGGTGATGCTGGTGACCGGCATCTACCTGCTCAAGTCGACCAATTCGACCACGCTCACCGCCGCCAACCTGGCCTACGACGCCTCGCTCAGCCGCGCCGCCGATCTGGGCCTGCATACGGGCTTCGAGTGGCTCAAGGAGAAAGCCGCCACCAACAAGATCGACCTCGACGGCAATCTGCCGGACGAGGGCTATTCCGCCATCCGGCCGCCCGGACTGAACATCCGCGACGGCGGGTTCTGGGATGACGCCATGACGGTCGATGGGCCCGGCGAGACCAGCGTCGAATACGTCATCCACCGCATGTGCCGGAGCGAGGGTCCCTACGATACCAACGATAATACATGCGTCCAGACCGCCGCCAACACGGCGGTCCTCGGCACGCCGGTCGCGATCGGCGAAAGCCTGGCCTCGGACGCGCCGAGCTACGCCGGCAGCCCGCAGCTGCACTACGTGATCACCGCCCGCATCAAGGGGGCGCGCGGCGGCACCGTGGTCAACCAGATGGTGGTCCTGATCGGCGTCTGAGACGCTGCAATACTCTGATGGAATGCGCATGAAACGCCTGCTTGCCCTGTTCGTCCTGATCTTCGCGCTCCCGGCCTGGGCCGAGCCGACCGCCATCGCCCAGCTGCCGCTGATGAATATCAGCGGCAGCGGCACCGTCCAGCCGAACCTGATGCTGCTGTACGATAACTCGGGCTCGATGAACTTCAACTACACGCCCGACTACGTCAACCTGCGCTCCACCTGCCGCCTCGGCAATACGATGGACGACGACACCACCGCCTGCGTGGCCGGCCATCCGCCCTTCGCCAGCGCCGACTTCAATCGCCAGTACTACGATCCGAAAGTGCGCTACATGCCGCCGCTCAAGGCGGACGGCACCTATTACGGCGAGCTGGACGCGCGCGCGACGAGCGACTGGAAATCGGTGCCCAACGACGTGTTCGGGGTGAACCGCACCGACCTGCTGGGCAACCGCAACGACGCCTCCACCACCAACCTGGTGACGGGATTCCCGGACCTGAACTGGTGCGTCGGCCGCAACAACAGCTGCGACTACAACCGCACCGGCTATACCTATCCGACCAATTCGCGCGCCTACGCCCAGTATTTCACCGCCAATCCCTATTACTACACGATCAACGTCGCCGAGTATTGCCTCGACGCCACCCTGACCGATTGTCGCGCCGCCAATGCCAACGGCGGCCCGCCCACCGACCGCTACACGGTGCCGGCGCGCGTGCGTTTCTGCGACTCGACCAAGCTGACCAACTGCCAAGCCAAGTATGTCGGCAACTACATCTATCCGCGCTTCTCGGGCAGCAACCAGGTCGCCGCATGGTACGGAACGATCACCATCGGCAGCTCGGCCGGCACCCAGGCGCGCACGATCGAGAGCGTCACCGCGACCGGCGTCGGGGCAACCGAGATCATCACCGCACGCGAAGTCAGGGCCGACACCGGCACCAATACCGCCGACAAGCAGCTTGCGCTGGCGCGCGACCTGGCGCGCTCGATCGTCGACAAGACAGGACTCGCCAACCAGTTCACCGCCTGCCTGATGTCGCCAGGAAGCAGTGGCGTGCCTTCCTGCGCCTCGTTGGGGATCACGCTGGCAGGCAACAACGTGGTGGGCGTGCTGCCGATCGCATGCGCCGAAGGCGTTACCGGCAAATCGATCGGCGACTGCGCCCTGGTGACCGACAACAGCCGCGCCGGCACCAGCCTGATGGTGGCCAGCGGCACCGGCGCCACCGCGCTGCTGCGCATCAGCGGCACCACCAACGGCAACAACACCCAGGTGATCAGCAATTTTTCGCTCAACAAGGTGTCGCTGTTCGCACGCTCCCTGAGCCTGGAGCGGGGCAAGAACGCGACCTGGGTCGCCAGCCGCATCCGCGACTACATCAACGAGTCCATGGCCGGCAAGGGCACCATCCGCGCCTACGTCGGCGGCGAGGCGAATTCCTCGCCGACTTGCCGCGCCGAGCAGCCGACGACCTTGTGCGTGATCGATTCCTCCGGCAACGCCGATGGCCAGAGCGTGAGCTACGACGGCCCGACCAACAACGTCCAGCTGTTCTGGCCCTACCTGACCCTGACCAGGGTGGCGGCCGTGACCGATTCGATGGCCATCACCACCACCGGCCTGGGCAGCTCGGTGTTCGTGCGCACCGACATCGTGCCTACGCGTTCGGTCTACCCGCGCTACCCGAACCGCAGCGACTGCACCGGCACCTTCTGCACCTATGCCCAGGAGATGACCAACTTCGCCAACTGGTACGGCTACTACAAGACCCGCAACCAGATGATGAAGACCTCGGTGGGCCAGGCCTTCGGCCCGATCAACGACAAGTACAACGTCGGCCTGGTGTCGTTGTCGGTGGCCGCCGAGGAGGGCGACATGAACCCGCCGAAACCCTTCGCCAGCAGCGACCGCACCAAATGGTATGCGGACCTGTACGGCATGAACACCTCGGGCGCGACGCCGGTACGCCTGGCCCTGCATGCGATCGGCAAGATGTACGCCAACAAGGCCCCCTATGAGGTCGAAGGCGATGCGCGGGTGGTGAAGTTCGCCTGCCAGCAGAACTTCACCTTCATCACCACCGACGGCTACTGGAACGGCGGCGCGCCGGGCGGCATCGCCAGCAACGACAACAAGCACGACCCGTCTCGCTTCTGCCTGCAGTCGCAGGGCTGCGTCGACAAGCGCGGCCAGAGCGTGCCGTCGCTGGCCGACATCGCCCTGTACTGGTACAACGGCGGCTGGGACGGCCGCGATCCCAAGCCGGACATCCCATCCCTGCGGCGCGACCTGGAGGGCAAGGTGGGCGCGGTGCCGGCCGCCGGCGGCGAGAACAACCGCCTGCACATGCGCACCTATGCGCTCGGCCTGGGCGTGGACGGCATCATGAACTACGAGCCGAACTACGACGTGGCGCCGCTGCCGGGCGGCGACCTGTACAAGGTGATCAGCGAGGCGAAAGAGGGCTGCCCCTGGAACGGCGGCGGCGCCTGGGTCTGGCCCAATCCCGAAACTGGCGTCAACAGCGGTTCGGCCGCCTACCAGTCGCGGGTGGACGACCTGTGGCATGCCGCGATCAACGGCCACGGCAAGTATTTCTCGGCCTCCGACCCGCTGCAGGTGGTCGAGGGCCTGCGCTCGGCGCTGGCCAATATCGAGGTCAAGACCGGCGCCGCCGCGGCCGCCGCGACCTCGACCCCCAACATCTCGCAGAACGACAACGACATCTTCTCGGCCACCTTTACCACCGTGCGCTGGTTCGGCCGCCTGGCCAAGCGCAGCGTCGACGTCGCGACCGGCGAGGTGAGTACAACCGAATCGTGGAATACCTCCGACACCCTCGGCACCAAGGTCGACGCCAGCAGCGACGAGCGCAGGATCTATATGCGCAGTGCCAGCGGCGCGCGCGCCAACTTCCTGTACGCCGAGATGGACCTTGAGAAGGCCTGGTTCGACAACAAGTGCAATGCGCTGACCCAGTGCGCCAGCATGTCCGCCGCCAACCGCCAGATCGTGAACAACGGCGCCAATATCGTCAACTGGCTGCGCGGCCAGCAGCAATATGCGGACGACACCGTGCTGCGTTCCTATTCCCGCACCACGGTGGGCGAGAACAGCGGCAACAGCTCGGTACCGATCGTGCTGGGCGATATCGCCTCGTCCAAGCCGGCCTACCTGCGCGAACCGCGCCGCAACTTCGACCGCGACGGCTACAGCGCCTACAAGATCGCCAACGCCAGGCGAGCGGCAACGGTGTTCGCCGCGGCCAACGACGGCATGCTGCACGCGTTCAACGCCAGCAGCGGCGAGGAGACTTGGGCCTATGCGCCGCGCATCACGATGAAAAAGCTGCACCTGCTGGCCAGCACCACCTATGGCACGAATCACATCTTCTCGGTCGATGGTTCGCCCGAGGTGGCCGACGTCAAGATCGGCGATGAATGGCGCACCGTGCTGGTGGCCGGCCTGAATGCGGGCGGGCGCGGCTACTACGCGCTCGACGTCACCAATCCCGACGATCCGCAGCCGCTGTGGGAACTGTGCGCCGACAGCACCGTGTGCAGCGGCATCCACAATGAGCCGCAGATCGGCTACTCGTTCGGCAACCCGCAGTTCGGCACCATCAAGGACGAGGCGAACGGCGAAGAGAAATGGGTGGTGTTCCTGACCTCGGGCTACAACAACATCCCGGGCACGGACGGCGTGGCCGGCGGCGACGGCAAGGGCTATCTGTTCGTGGTCGACGTCGCCAGCGGCCGGATCCTGCGCAAGATCAGCACCGACGTCGGCAGCGTCGGCACGCCGTCGGGCCTGGCCAAGATCACGGCGATCACCAACGATCCGAACAACGATCCGCTGGTGACCTACGTCTACGGCGGCGACAACACCGGCAAGATGTGGCGCTTCGACTTCACCGTGCCGGGCACGACCACCCGCCTGCTGATGGGCGACGCCGGCGTCGACAAGCCGTTCACCACCCGTCCCGAAGTGACTGCCTGCCGGGTCGAAAGGCCGGTTCTCGACGAGGATGGCGACGAAGACGAGAGCGGCAAGACCGTGGCCGGCGCCCAGCGCGTGGTGGTGTTCGGCAGCGGACGCCTGCTGGACCTGATCGACGTCGAGAACACCAAGCGGCAGAGCGCCTACGTGCTCAAGGATGGCGGGCAAACGATCGGCGCCAGCGGCTGGCCCGGCTCGTCCATGGTCAAGATGCAGCTGGCCCGGATCGAGGACGAGGCGGCCCAGGAGGACGCGGCGAACCAGAAGGCGGTGCCCTACAGTATCTCTGGCGAGGACGTCGACCTGGCGCGCCAGGACGGCTGGTACATCGACTTCGACCAGAACACGGGCGAGCGCGTCAACCTCGACCCGAAGGTGGTGGCAGGCACCGTCAACGTGGTGACGAACCTGCCGAGCTCCTCGACCGAGTGCTCGGTGGGCGGCACCAGCGTCATGTACCAGCTCAACGTCTGCACCGGCCGCGCCGCCTCGCCCGACGGCGTCGCCGGCTATCCGCTGGCGGCATCGGCGGCGGTCGGCTTCATCGTGGTGCGCCTGCCGTCCGGCGCCCTGAAGACGATCACCACCACCGCCGACGGCAGCATGGTGACCGGCCGCTTCCCGCCGTCCGAGACCACCGAGGCGCACCGCGCCGGCTGGCGCCGGGTGCGCGACTAAAGGCATGGAGGGCGCCGCCGCCGGGGCGGCGCCATTCAATTCACACGGGAGAGGGCGGAGACGGTAAAATTGAGGGTTTTCTTACCAGGGCCGTCCAAAGGGCTCGACTATGGCCAACGACACCGACATCTCCGCCGCGAACGATACCCCCGACGCCGGCGACGACACCACCAGCACCACCTCCCGCCAGGGCGGCCTGACCGCGCGCGAAGTCGCGCGCCGCCGCACCTTCGGCATCATTTCCCACCCTGACGCCGGTAAGACCACGCTGACCGAGAAGCTGCTGCTGTTCTCGGGCGCGATCCAGCTGGCCGGCACCGTCAAGGGCCGCAAGAGCGGCCGCCACGCGACCTCGGATTGGATGGACATCGAGAAGCAGCGCGGCATCTCGGTCGCGTCCTCGGTGATGCAGTTCGAGTTCCGCGAGCACGTGATCAACCTGCTCGACACCCCGGGCCACCAGGACTTCTCGGAAGACACCTACCGCGTGCTGACCGCGGTCGACTCGGCCCTGATGGTGATCGACGCCGCCAAGGGCGTCGAGGAACAGACCATCAAGCTGCTCGACGTGTGCCGCATGCGCGACACCCCGATCGTCACCTTCATGAACAAGATGGACCGCGAGACCCGCGATCCGCTGGAACTGCTGGACGAAGTCGAGTCCGTGCTCAAGATCGAGTGCGCGCCGGTGACCTGGCCGATCGGCATGGGCAAGAACTTCCGCGGCGTGTACCACCTGCTGCGCGACGAGATCATGCTGTTCAAGGCCGGCGAGGAGAAGGCCGACGGCGCCTTCGAGATCGTCAAGGGCATCGACAATCCAAAGCTGGCCGCGATGTTCCCGCTCGAGATCGAGCAACTGAAGATGGAAGTCGAGTTGGTGCACGGCGCCTCGCACGTGTTCGACCTCGAGCGCTTCCTGTCGGGCGTGCAGACCCCGGTGTTCTTCGGCTCGGCGATCAACAACTTCGGCGTGCGCGAGATCCTGTCGGCGCTGGTCGACTGGGCCCCGGCCCCGCGCGAACGCGACGCCACCGTGCGCGCGGTCGAGCCGACCGAACCCAAGTTCTCGGGCTTCGTGTTCAAGATCCAGGCCAATATGGACCCGGCCCACCGCGACCGCATCGCCTTCCTGCGCGTGTGCTCGGGACGCTTCGAGAAGGGCATGAAGGTCAAGCACCTGCGCCTGGGACGCGAAGTGAAGCTGTCGTCGGTCGTGACCTTCATGGCCTCGAGCCGCGAACAGGTCGAAGAGGCCTACGCCGGCGACATCATCGGCCTGCCGAACCACGGCAATATGCAGATCGGCGACAGCTTCTCGGAAGGCGAGATGCTGACCTTCACCGGCATTCCGTACTTCGCTCCGGACCTGTTCCGCACGGTGCGGATTCGCAACCCATTGAAAGTGAAGCAGCTGCACAAGGGCTTGCAGCAGCTGGGCGAAGAGGGCGCGGTGCAGGTGTTCAAGCCGGTGCTGGGCTCGGACCTGATCCTGGGCGCGGTCGGCGTGCTGCAGTTCGAGGTCGTGGCCAGCCGCCTGCTCAACGAGTATGGCGTGGACGCGGTGTTCGAAAGCAGCAGCATCAGCAGCGCTCGCTGGATCTCGAGCGAAGACAAGAAATCGCTGGCCGACTTCGAGAACCAGCTCGGGCACCAGGTTGCCTACGACGCCGCCGGCAATATGGCCTTCCTGGCGACGTCCGGCGTGAACCTGCGCCTGACCCAGGAGCGCTGGCCCAAGCTGGTGTTCCACGCGACCCGCGAGCACGCGGCCAAGCTGGCCTGACGGCCGCCGCGGCGCGGGAGGCATCCCGCGCCGTTTTACTCCTCTTGCACGGCCTCGATCGCGATCGAGGCCATGGTCTGGGTGCTGACCGTGCCGTCCGCGCCGGTCAGCCGCAGCTGCACCGGCATCCAGGCATGCTGCGGCGCCAGCCACAGCTCCAGCAGCGGCGCGCCATGCTCCGCCAGGCGCGCCAGGCGCACCGTGTCGAGCGGTCCGGCGCCGGTCTCGATCCGCTCCGGGCCCAGCACCTGGTAGCGTTCGACGCCGGCGCCGTCGCTTGCCCCGACCCAGAATTCCAGTTCCCTGCGCACCTGGCGCGCGTCGCCCAGGCCGATGCCTGCCAGTTGCAGCAGCACCGAGGCCGGGTCCTGGCTGCCGGGCGCCAGCTGGTCGGCGTGACCGCCAGCACTGGCGATCGTGCCCGTGGCCCGGTCGAAGGTGGTCGCTGCCTGTCCGGTGCCGACGGCGCGCAGCGCGCGCTCGGGGGCGATGCCGGCGTCGTCGACCCGGCCTTCGCTCGACAGTGTTCCCATCACGCCATCGATCTCGACCGCATAGCTGTTGCCGTCGCTGCGCCATGTCATGCTGGCGCTGCCGGCGTCGCGCGGCGCGCCGCCGGCGGCGCTGCGCGTGACCGTGTATGCGATGCGGCCCGAGGGCGGCGGGGCAATGCGATAGGTATCCGGCATCCGGACCGGGGCGACGTCGCCCTCCAGGCCTGGTGGAGGCGGCTCGGCGACCGGCGCGGGCGCGGGCAAGGGTACGTCGCCGTCCGGAGCGTCGATGGTTGGCACCGGGGCCGCTTCGGGCACGGCGACCTCCGGCGCGGGCAGGTCGGGCGCCCGCGGCAGTGGCGCGGCAGGCGGCGTGTCGACCAGGCGCAGCGCCAGCGCGGGATTGCCGACCGTGACGGCCGGCGGCGCGAGGCGAGTGTCGACCCAGGCGATCGCGAGCAAGTGCAGCAGCAGCGAGGCAAGGCCGGCGGGCAGCAGGCGCCGGTAGCGCGCCAGGAAGACGGAAAATCTCATGGGCGCTAGTGTAGCGCGCCCGTCCCGCCAGCGGCGGTTCAGAAACCGACGCTGAGGTTGGCCTTGACCCTGCTGCTGGAATTGGTCGCGTTCTGAAAGCGTTGGGCCGCGTGACCATGGTTCTCGAAGGAACCGTCGACCGTGACCCGCTCGCTGACCCGGTAGCGGGCGCCGACGCCCGTGTACAGGCCGGTATCGACGCCCTGGATTTGGCCACGGCGGTTCTGGCTGTGCGCCACGCCCAGCTTGCCGTAGGCCGACAGGCGTTCGCCGAGCGGCTGCGTGACCTTGACGGCCGCGTGCAGGTTGAAGCCGCGCAGGCCGATCGCGCCGGTCGTGTCTTCGGGATCGCGTTCGTTCACCGGCCTGAAACCCTGGTCGAGCAGGTTGACGTAGCCGGCCTCGAAGGCCAGCCCCGGCGTCACCGCGACGCCCATCAGCAGCCTGGGATCGGTCTTGAACAGGCCGCCGAACAGGCGGTCGTTGGGATTGGCGTTCAGGTTGCCGCCATACACGCGCGGGAAGGCCTGGTCCCCCGGATCGCGCGGGGCCGAGAACACGCTGCGTGGGCGGGTGTCGGCCAGTTCGACTGGCGACGCGGTAGATTCCGCCAGTTGCGCCTGGGCCGGCGCGCCGGTGGCGACGGCCGCCGCCAGCAGGAAGGCTGATCGCCCCATGTCGCGTCCTTTCAGAAGCCCATCTTGAGATTGCCTTGCAGGCCGTCGCGCACGCGGTCGAGCTTCTTCGCCGCATCGCCGTGGCGCACGAAGTCGCCGCTCACGGTGGTACGCTTGTCGACCTTGTAGCTGGCGCCGGCGCCGGTGTACAGGCCGGTATCGGACCCGGCCACGCCGCGTTCCTTCTTTTTTTCAGTATAGGCGATGCCGGCCTTGCCGTAGGCCGACAGGCGGTCGCCGGCTGGCAGCGAATATTTGGCGGCCAGGTGGTTGCTGGAACCTTTTTCGCCCAGCGGGATCGAGGCGTCGGCGGGCTTGCCCGGCTCCACCTTGTGCAGACCCTTGTCCGGCAGGTTGAGGTAGCCGCCCTCGATGGCGACGTTGGGCGCCACCTCGACGCCGGCGATCAGGCGCGGATCGCGCCGCATTCCGGTGAACACGTGGTCGTTGGGCTGGGCCGCCACGTTGCCGCCGTATACGCGCGGATAGGGCTGGTGGCTGCCGGCGAACGGATCGGGCGCGGCGGGTTTGCCGGGTTCGAGCTGGGCCGGCTGGCGCGGCGCCGGGTCGGGCAGCAACTGGGCCTGGGCCTGGGTATGAGCCCCGGCGGCCGTCAGTATTCCAAGCGTCAATGCGAAGGCGCGAGCTTTCATCGGTTTTTCCTCGATCGGGTCTCGTGCAAGCATAGCGCGTTATACGGCGCTGTGCTCATGCACGACGCATGCCTTGGTAAGCAGTTGTTACCGGTATGCATACACTGACGATGGTGCCGGCCGGGGTGCTGTCGATCTCCAGCGCGCCGCCGGCCAGGCGCGCCCGCTCGCGCATGCCGGGCAGGCCCCAGTGGCCTTCGCGCCCGCCGCGGGCCAGGATCTCGGGCGGGATGCCCTGGCCGTCGTCGCTCACCGCCAGGCGCAGGCTGTCGGCGTGGTAGTCGAGCGTCAGCGTGACCCGCGTGGCTCCGGCATGGTGGAAGGCGTTGGACAGCGCTTCGCGGCCGATGGTGAACATCTCGTCCTCGACTTCCGGGTCCAGTTCTCGCACATTGCCCGTGACTTCCCGGGCGAAGGCCACGCCGGACGACGCCGCCAGTTCGCCGCCGGCGTCTTCCAGCGCCTGCAGCAGGCAGCCGTGGCGCACGCCCGGCACCCGCAGCTGGCGCACCTGCTGGCGGCCTTCCTCGATCACGTCTTCGGCGCGCGCCAGCACCGCCTCGACCTCGGCCCGCATCCCGCTGCCGGCCGGCAGCCTGCCCATCAGCACGTGCATGCGCAGCACCAGGGCCTGCACGCTCTGCAGGAAGGTGTCGTGCAGGGTGCGCGCGATGCGCTCGCGCTCCAGCGCACGCGCGCGCAGGCGCAGGTCGACGTCGGCGTGCAGGCGCGCCTCGACCCGCTTCAGGCGCCAGCGGTGCAGCAGCCAGGCCGTCGCCAGCAGCGCCAGAGCGCAGGCCAGCCTGAACCAGGCGGTCTGGGTCGGGGCCGGCTCGATGCGAAAGTCCGCGCGCGCCGGCTGCGGGCTCCAGACGCCATCCTCGTTGGCAGCCTTGACCTCGAAGACATAGGCGCCGGGCGCCAGGTTGGTATAGACCGCCTGGCGCACGCCGCCGGCATCGCGCCAGTTTGCATCCTGGCCGACCAGGCGGTAGCGAAAGCGCACCCGCTCCGGCATCGACAGGGCGGTGGCGGTGAAATCGATCTCCAGGCGCGTGGTGCGCGGCGGCAGCACCGTGGTGCCATCCGGCGCGAAGGACTGGCGGTCGGTGCGCAGCGCGCTCACCAGGACCGTCGGGGGACGCGGATTGCGCGGGATCGCCGCCGGATCGATGTGGCCGACGCCGCTCGAGGTGGCGAACCACAGCCGCCCGTCGCTGGCCTGCACCAGCGTCGGCAATGGGCGGATCTGGGCCGGCAGGCCGCGGTGGCCGTCGAGATGGTCGAAGCGCTCGGCGCCAACCAGGGCCGGCGGACCGCCGGCGCCGGCCAGCGTGGTCGCGTCGATGCGCGCCAGTCCGCTGGTATCGTGCAGCCACAGCTCGCCGCCGGCGCGCTCGACGATGCCGGACACGCCGCGAAAGTCGCCTCGCTCGCGTTCGCCGATCGTGTGGAAGCGGCTGCCGTCGAACCATGCCAGGCCCCGGTCGCCGCCGATCCAGACATGGCGGCGGCCGGGCGCGATCGCGAGGGTGTTGCCGACCGCCAGGCCGTGGGTGGCGTCGTAGCGGCGCACGGTAGTCCCATCCAGCACGGCGATCCGGTCGCCCGTGTAGCCGAACCAGATGCGACCGGCGCGGTCGCGCGCGATGCTGACGGCGGTGTCGCGCTCCAGTTCCGGGTAGCCGCCGCCGGCGCGCCAGGCGCCCTCGTGGAAGGCATGGACGCCCAGCCCGACCACCGACAGCCACAGCCTGCCGTCGCCATCGGTGCTCATGGCCTGGACGTCGCGGCCGGCGAAGGCGGCCGGCAGCGGCCAGCGGCGGGTGGCCGCGCCGTCCACTCGCCACAGTGCGTCGCTGCTGGCGAACCAGAGGACGCCGTCGTCCTGGCGATGACTGGCGGTCACCCCGGCGATCTCGCTACGGCGCTGGGCGCCATCGGCAGCCAGCACGATGCTGCGCATATTGAAGGTGTCCTGCACGTCCGAGGTGCCGATCCAGACCGCGCCGTCGGCGCCGGGCGTGACGCCCAGGGCGGCGGTGAAGCCGGCCGGCAGCGCCACCATCGCCAGCCGCGCCGGGCGCACCCGGTCGACCCCTTCCGGGGTGACGAACCAGACGTTGCCTTCGCGGTCGGTGAGGTTGGCGCTGAAGGTCGAGCCGGTGAAACCGCCCGAGGTGACGAACTGGCGCACGACCTTGCCCTCGCGATCGAGCAGTTGGACCGATTCGCCCGTGCCGACCCACAGGCCGCCATGGGCGTCGCTGTAGTAGCCGAGGTTGGGCAGGCCGCCGTTGTGCAGGGTCAGCGGAGCCAGCGCGCCGCTGTCCGGATCGAACAGCTGCATGCCGCGCGAACGGCTGTTGATCAGGACCCGGCCGTCCGGCTGCAGCTCGCCGCCGTCGACGCCGGGCTGGTCGAGCACCTTGCGAAAGCGCGGGCGGTCCGGTGCCGGTCCCCCGGCGCTGCGGTAGACGCCGTCGGGGTAGTAGGCGAGCATGCCGCCGTCCGCGAGCATCGTCAGCTGGTGCAGGCCGCCCGCGGGCAGGCCGGCTTCCGGCCCGGCGGGGCGCCAGACGTCGCCGTCGAGCCGGTACAGGCTGGCGCTGGTGGCGGCCCAGGTGGTGCCGTCGGCGGTGCGCGCGATCCGGTGCACCGAGCCGCGCGGCGCGTCGGCGCCGACGTAGTGGCGCGCGCCGGAGCGCTCGAAGCGGCTGATGCCGCCGAACTGGTAGCCGACCCAGATCGCGTCGTCGAGGGCCGCGACGGCCATCGTCACCGGCGAGTGCAGGCGGTGGCCGTAAACCCGGTCGTTCCGCACGAAGCTCACCCCGTCGAAGCTGTACAGGCCATCGCGGGCGGCGAACCACAGCAGGCCGTCGGCATCCTGGGCCATCGAATACAGGCCGGCCGGGGCGCCGTCCTTGCGCGTCCAGCCGCTGTGCTGCAGGTTGGCGTCCCACGGCGCCGGGGTGGCGGCATGGGCGGGGGCGAGGGCCTGGATGCCGGCGAGGGCCCAGGCCAGGATGATGCGCGCGCAAGTCGACGTCATGCTGCGTTTTCCGTGGTTGTTTGCTTGTTATTGGTCTGGCGGTCCACAATCATAGCCATCGGCCGGCGAAAAGCAAGGCGCCGTCACCGCCTTGCGCCGCCGCAAGCGCCCGGGCGTGCCGGCGGCGTACATTGATGAGTGCGCCAAAGAAACAGGCGCCGACCGAGAGGATGCCATGACCGCTTCGACCCCGCGCCCCGTGCGCCGCCCGTTCCCCCCTTCCACGCCGCTGCCGGGCTGACCATGCTTGCCCGCCTGCGCATCGGTCCCAAGCTGCTGCTCGCACCCGGCGCCGTCCTGGTCCTGTTGCTCCTGCTGTCCTGCGTGGCGTATTACGCGATGGTGCGCCAGAACGATTCGCTCGAATCGATCGTCGGCCAGCGCGCGGCCAGCATGCGCGCCGCCAGCAGCCTGGCGGCGCAATCGCAGAAGGCGCACGCCGACATCTATCGCCTGCTGAGCTGGATGGGCGGCAGCTTCCCGGTGGCGCGCACCGAGCCGCTGCGCCAGGACATCCTGGCCCAGCACCGGCGCATCGCGGCCGGCCTGGAGTCCCTGGGCAAGATGACCCTGACCGGGGCCGAAGACCGCCACGTGGAGCAGGCCGGCGCGGCGCAACAGCGTTATGCCGAGGCGGTGCGCGAGGTGATCGAGCTGGCGCCGCTGGACGGCTCGATCAGCGCCAACGCCATGCAGAAGGCCGAGAGCGCGTTCGCGCTGGTGGCGCAGCGCCTGGCCGACCTGGCCGCGCTCGAAGAAGCGCTGTCGCGCGAGGCCTCCAGCAGCGCCAAGGCCGACTTTCGCATGATCTCGGTCCTGATGCCGGCGGTCGTGCTGCTGGCGATCGGGCTGTCGCTGGCGATCACCTTCGCGGTGCGCCGCATCCTGCTGGACGAGATCCGCGGCATCGGGCGGGCCGCCAGCGGCCTGGCCAGCGGCGACCTGACATTGCGAGCGCATCTCGACCACGACTACGGCGGCGACGAGATCGCCGACACCTCGCGTCAGCTGGACGCCAGCATCCGCAACCTGAACGGCACCCTGCGTTCGATCCTGGAATCGGCGCGCCTGATCGGCGCCGCCTCGCGCGACATCAAGCTCGGCAGCCTGAGCCTGGGCAGCCGCGCCGTGTTCCGCGCCAGCGCGCTGGCCCATACCGAAGGCGCGCTGCGCGAGCTGGCGGCCGACGTCAAGCTTGGCGCCGACCAGGCGCGCGCCGCCAACCGCCTGGCCGCCGGCGCCGGCGAGGCGGCGCACGAAGGCAGCGACGTGGTCGAACGGCTGGTGGCGACGCTCGAGGGCAGCCGCCGCGGCGCGCAGCGGGTGGTCGAGATCGTCGACGGGCTGGACCTGGCGGCGAGCGAGACCGGCACGCTGGCCCTGAACGCCGCGCTGGACGCGGCGCGCGCACAGATGGATGCCGGCGTGGATGCAGGCATGGACAGCTGCGCGCAGTCGCCGGCGATGGCCGCAGTGGCCGGCGAGGTGCGGGCGCTGGCGCGCCGGGTGGCCGCCGCCAGCCGCGAGATCCGCGCCGTGGCGGCCCAGTCGCTGGCCGAGATCGACGGTGGCGCTGCCTGGGCCCTGCACGCCGGCAGCAGCATGGAGCGCATCGCCGGCACGGTGCGTGAGGTGGAAGACCTGGCCGGGCGCATCGGCGCCGCCGGCGAAGGCCAGGCCACGCACCTGGCCGACGTGGGCCAGGCGATCGTGCAGATGGACCAGGTGACGCGCCAGAACTGCACGCTAGTGGAAGAAGCCGCGAGCGCGGCGCGCACCCTGCAGATGCAGGCGCTGGCGCTGTCGCGCACGGTGGCGGGGTTCAGGCTGGAAGAAGAGGGCGCCCGCGCGGCGGCCCCGCAGGCGGAGGACGCGGGCCGGAAAGACGACGGCGGCGTCCCCTTGTCGAAGCCCTTCGATCCGGCGCGCGAACGCCGGGGGGGCAACAGGGAACGCCGCCGTCACCAGGCGTCGCACTTGCGGCTCGCCTCGAGCCGCAAGTGACGGGTTAGGTCAACCCGGGCGATTACTCGTAATCGCTGATCGGCGCGCAGCCGCAGAACAGGTTGCGGTCGCCGTACACATTGTCGGCGCGGCCGACCGGCGGCCAGTACTTCTTCTTGCGCAGGCCGGCGACCGGGAAGGCCGCCACTTCACGGGTGTAGCCGTGGGCCCAGGCGTCCGAAGTCACGACTTCGGCGGTGTGCGGCGCGCCCTTGAGCGGGTTGTCCATGCGGTCGTACTCGCCGCGCTCGACCTTGACGATCTCGGCGTGGATGGTGATCATCGCCTCGATGAAGCGGTCGATCTCGGCCTTCGATTCCGACTCGGTCGGCTCGATCATCAGGGTGCCCGGCACCGGGAAGCTCATGGTCGGGGCGTGGAAGCCGAAGTCCATCAGGCGCTTGGCCACGTCTTCGTTGCTGATGCCGGTCTTGTCCTGCAGCGGGCGCAGGTCGATGATGCACTCGTGGGCGACCAGGCCGTCGTGGCCCGCGTACAGCACCGGGTAGTGCGGGGCCAGGCGGCGCGCGATGTAGTTGGCGTTGAGGATCGCCACTTCGGTCGCCGAAGTGAGGCCTGCGGCGCCCATCATCGCGATGTACATCCACGAGATCGGCAGGATCGAGGCCGAGCCGAAGGCGGCGGCGCTGACGGCGCCGATGCCGTCGCCGTTCTCCTGACCTTCGCGCACGTAGCCGGTGGAACGCTGGTTCGGCAGGAACTTCGCCAGGTGGGCGCCGACGCCGATCGGGCCGACGCCGGGGCCGCCGCCGCCGTGCGGGATGCAGAAGGTCTTGTGCAGGTTCAGGTGGCTGACGTCGCCGCCGAAGGCGCCAGGCGCGGCCAGGCCGACCAGCGCGTTCATATTGGCGCCGTCGACGTAGACCTGGCCGCCGTGCGCGTGCACGATCTCGCACAGTTCCTTGATGCCTTCCTCGAACACGCCGTGGGTCGACGGGTAGGTGACCATCACGCAGGCCAGGTCCTTGCTGTACTGCTCGGCCTTGGCCTTCAGGTCGGCGAGATCGACGTTGCCGTTGTCGTCGCAGGCGGTGACCACGACCTTCATGCCGACCATGCTGGCCGAGGCCGGGTTGGTGCCGTGGGCCGAGGACGGGATCAGGCACACGTTGCGATGGCCTTCGCCGCGCGACTCATGGTACTTCTGGATCACCAGCAGGCCGGCGTACTCGCCCTGCGAGCCGGCGTTCGGCTGCAGCGAGATGGCGGCGTAGCCGGTGGCAGCGCACAGCATGGCTTCCAGCTGGGCGATCATCTCGCGGTAGCCGATGGTCTGCTCGTTCGGCGCCAGCGGGTGGACGTTCGAGAACTCGGGCCAGGTGACCGGCACCATCTCGGCGGTGGCGTTGAGCTTCATGGTGCACGAGCCGAGCGGGATCATCGTGCGGTCCAGCGCCAGGTCCTTGTCGGCCAGCGCGCGCAGGTAGCGCAGCATCTCGTGCTCGGCGTGGTAGCGGTTGAAGGTCGGGTGGGTCAGGTAGGCGCTGGTGCGGGCCAGCGCGGCCGGGAAGGCTTCCGCCACGCCGGCGTCCAGCTGGTCCAGGTCAAGGGTTTTGCCATTGCCGAACACTGCGAACAGGTTCGCCAGGTCGTCGCGGGTGACGGTTTCGTCGAGCGAGACGCCGACGGTGGTGGCGTCGATCTGGCGCAGGTTCAGGCCGCGCGCATTGGCTTGCTGGTGGATCGCGTTTGCATCCTGCACGCGCACGGTGACGGTGTCGAAGAAGGTCTTGTTAACCAGCTCGAAGCCCAGCTGCTGCAGGCCGGCGGCCAGGATGGTGGTCTGGCGGTGCACGCGGCGCGCGATGCGGGCCAGGCCTTGCGGGCCGTGGTAAACCGCGTACATGCCGGCCATCACGGCCAGCAGCACCTGCGCGGTGCAGATGTTCGAGGTCGCCTTTTCGCGGCGGATGTGCTGTTCGCGGGTCTGCAGCGCCAGGCGGTAGGCCGGGTTGCCCTGGGCGTCGACGGTGACGCCGACCAGGCGGCCCGACATGCTGCGCTTGAATTCGTCGCGGGTGGCCAGGTAGCCGGCGTGCGGGCCGCCGAAGCCGAGCGGCACGCCGAAGCGCTGGCTGTTGCCGACCACGACGTCGGCGCCCCATTCGCCCGGCGGGGTCAGGACCGTGAGCGCCAGCAGGTCGGCGGCCACGATCACCATCGCCCCGGCGGCATGCAGGTGCTCACAAGCAGCGCGGTAGTCGCGTACTTCGCCATCGACGCCCGGGTATTGCAGCAGCACGCCGAAGCAGGTTTCCTCGAGTTTTTCGATGTCGGCCGGTGCGATGGTGCGCACTTCGACGCCGATCGGTTCGGCGCGGGTCTCGATGATCTCGCGGGTCTGCGGCAGCACGTCGTCGGCCACGTAGAACACTTTCGAGGCCGACTTGCCGACGCGCTGGATCAGCGTCATCGCCTCGGCGGCGGCGGTGCCTTCGTCGAGCATCGACGAGTTGGCGATGCCCATGCCGGTCAGGTCGGTGATGGCCTGCTGGAAGTTCAGGATGGCTTCCAGGCGGCCTTGCGAGATCTCTGGCTGGTAAGGGGTGTAGGCGGTGTACCAGGCCGGGTTTTCGAAGATGTTGCGCAGGATGACTTTCGGCGTGTGGGTGCCGTAGTAGCCCTGGCCGATCAGCGATTTCAGCACCTTGTTCTTCGATGCCAGGCCCTTCAGCAGCGCCAGCGCTTCTTCTTCGGTACGCGGCTCGGCGAACTGGCCCAGGTCCAGCTTGTCCTTGCGGCGGATGTTGGCCGGGACCACGGCGTCGATCAGGGCGGCGCGGGTGGCGTAGCCGAGGGTCGACAGCATGGCTGCCTGTTCGGATTCGGACGGGCCGATGTGGCGCGGGATGAACGAATCGCGTGCTTCAAGTTGGGTGAGGCTGGAGCGGGTCATGATAGAAAGGAGTCTGGCGCCAATGCTGGCTGGATCGAGAAGGGGTGCACAGGGAGGTGCGCCCGGGGACGGGCGCACCTTGGACCATCAGTGGTCGGTGGTCTTGCCGTAGGCGTCGGCGTCGAGCAGCTTGTCGTAGGCGGCGGCGTCGCTCGGGGCCAGCTTGAACAGCCAGGCGCCGTAGGCATCCTGGTTGATCGAGTCGGGGGCGTCGGCGACCGGCTGGTTGACGGCGGTGACGGTGCCCGAGACCGGAGCGTAGATGTCGCTGGCGGCCTTGACCGATTCCACCACGGCGGCGTCGTCGCCCGCGGTGAATGCCTTGCCGACCTGCGGCAGTTCGACGAACACGATGTCGCCCAGCGCGTCCTGCGCGTATTCGGTGATGCCCACGGTCAGGCTGCCGTCTTCTTCGCGGCGCACCCATTCATGGGATTCGGTGTATTTCAGGTCGGTAGGGATGTTCATGGAAACTCCTGAGGATGGTGGGTTTATTAGTATACGTGTTTGTTATGACGCAACGACGATTCAGGCGGCCAGCACTTTGCCGTTGCGCACGAACGGCAGCTTGACCACGCTGGCGGCCAGGCGCTTGTCGCGAATGATCACGTGCACGGTGTCGCCGACGGCGACGTCCATCGGCACGCGCGCCAGGGCGATCGCCTGCTGCATGGACGGGCTGAAGGTGCCGCTGGTGATCTCGCCGAATTTCTCCGATTCTTTGCCGGAGGCGGCAACGACGGCCTGGTGGGCGCGCAGGATGCCGCCTTTCTCGCGCAGGATCAGGCCGACGAACTGGGCGCCCTGGCCCTTGGCCTGCAGCGCGGCCTTGCCGATGAAGTCGCGCTCGGAGACCAGGTCGATGGTCCAGGCCAGGCCGGCGTCGAGCGGGTTGGTCGTTTCGTCCATGTCCTGGCCGTACAGGTTCATGCCGGCTTCCAGGCGCAGGGTGTCGCGCGCGCCGAGGCCGGCGGGCTTGACGCCGGCGGCGAGCAGGGCATTCCACAGGGCTTCGGCCTGGCTTGCAGGCACGCCGATCTCGAAGCCGTCTTCGCCGGTATAGCCGGTGCGGGCGACCATGGCTTCGCCGAAGGCGGTATCGCCGACGATGGCGGCGTTGAACGGCTTGATGTTTTCGGTCGCCGCCTGGGTGGTCGGCAGCACCTGCCACACCTTGGCGCGGGCGTTCGGGCCCTGGACGGCGATGAGGGCGATCGGATCGTTGCCGTCGCGGCGCTGGGTGATAGTCACGCCGCTGTTGGTGGCGACATTCTGCGCGTTCATCCAGGCCACGTCCTTGTCGGCGGTGCCGGCGTTGACGACGATGCGGAACCAGTCCTCGGACAGAAAATAGACAATCAGATCGTCGATGACGCCGCCTTCGGGATTGAGCATGCACGAGTACAGGGCCTTGCCCGGCACTTGCAGCTTGTCGACGTTATTGGCCAGCAGACCGCGCAGGAAGGAGCGGGTGTTGGCGCCCTTGACGTCCACGACGCACATATGGGACACGTCGAACATGCCGGCGTCGCTGCGCACCGCGTTGTGCTCTTCGATCTGGGAGCCGTAGTTGACGGGCATATCCCAGCCGCCGAAGTCGACCATCTTGGCGCCAAGGGCACGGTGAGCGGAATTGAGCGGGGTCGCTTTGAGCGTCATGGAATCCTCGGGCATGAATAGGGTGTCGGCACGATCGTCGTGCGCTATCGACCCCTCTGTCCTTGGTACCTGAGAGATAGCGGCTGGCGCCGCTTGCCCCTTCGGTGGGCCGTATCGCGGCCGCTCTCCAGAGTTGACCGGCCGCGCCGTGCGCCGCCGTCCCTTGACCGGTCCTTTTGCCTGAGAGTTTATGGGTGAGTGCCCCTTCGGCGGCAGCGTCGCTGCGCTCTCCCGATCAAGACTGCGGAGGATATGCCAGCCCGCCACCCCTGTCAACCACACAAGCCCCCACTTTTATTTCCCCCACCCCCTTACTCAACAATTAGGGTCAGAGTCGAATTCTTTGACAACTTTCGAAGTTGCTCATTAATTCTACTCTGACCCTCATTGTTTTCTGACCGCTGGGGAAACAAAAGGCGTTCATCCGGAAAACTATTTGACGCTGAGAATCAAATCCTATTTTTGGTAGCGCTAAACCGCCCGAAATTAATTAGGGTCGGAGTCGAATTGTTTGACAACTTTGAGGAATTGCCCAATAAATCTACTCTGACCCTAATTGTAGAATTTCACTGCGGAATTGCTGGAAAGTATTGCTGCGCACTATTGGCGCAGGGCGGTCGGGGTGTTTGTCGTGATTTGCTACACTTGTTCCACTTACTTTGTAGGCGGGAATTGACTATGAACGAAGAAAAAACGTTGCAGGAGAAAGAGGGTTGGTACACGCTGTCGGGCGACGTCAACAGCGATATGGTGCACCGGATGTTCGAGGCGGTGGCGGCGATGACCGAGGACGGGATCGATACCGCCCACGTGCTGCTGCAGTCGAATGGCGGCTATGTCAGCGACGGCTTGTGCCTGTATAACTTCATGGCCAGCTCGCCGATCAAGTTTGTGATGTATAACGCCGGGGCGGTGGCCTCGATCGCGGTGGTGCTCTACCTGGCTGGCTCGCGCCGCTATGCCAGCGAGACCGCGCGCTTCATGATCCACAAGTCGCATGCGACCGCTTCGCCCGGTTCGCGGCCGGATGCGCTCAACATCATCGTCGAAGGCCTGCGCGCCGACGATGCGCGCACCGAGGCCATCCTGCGCAAGGAAATCGAACTCGCGCCCGAGCAGTGGAGCGTCCACCAGTACGGCGACCTGCACATGACCGCGCGCGATGCCAAGAAGGCAAAGATGATCCACGAGGTGCTGGACTTCGCGCCGCCGAAAGGCGCCATCCTGCGCAATATCTGAACCGGGCGCCGTCGCCAGCCGTCGCCAGCCGTCGCCGGCCGTCGCGCCGGCGGCCAGCGACGCCCCGGCCAGGATGTGTTTGGTCATTGCTGAGAGGTAAGAATATGGCAGAATAGGGGCTTGCCTCACTTCGCCGAACCGTCATGGCCACCCCATCCGCCCAGAGCTCTGCCGCGCGCAAGGCCGCATCCGCCCAGCAGGCGGCGCTGGCCGAGCTGGTCGACATCGCGCGCAGCCATGCCGAGTCCGGCCTGGCGGACATGGCGCGGCGCATGGTGTCCGCGCTGCTCGACCTGACCGCGGCCGGACTCGACCCCGCCACCGTCATGCGGCGCGTAAAATCCGGCAATCTCCTCAAGGACAACGGCTACGCCTTCACCCACCTGGCGACGAGCGAGATCGAAGCGGCGCTGCGCCGCGAAGTCGCGGGCCTGCTCCCGCACGCCGCCGGCGTCCCGAATGCGGCCCCGGCCACCGCGGCCGAACTGAGCCTGGTCCCGCTGGAACAGATCGACCAGCAGATGGCGCTGGGCGCCGTCAGCCGGCCCTTCGACCTGCAGCATTCCGAGGGCCTGGCCACGCTGGGCGTGCGCCTCGGCCTGCTGCTCGGGCGCGACCTGGTGCGCGCCGCGCACAACCCCTTCCGTCCCGACGTCTTCCTGGCCGCCGTGGACGCGGCCTGGCGCCAGTTCGAGCCCGATCCCGACGCCCACGGCCTGGTGGCGCCGCTGCTGCGTCCCGGCCTGATGTTCGACCTGGGACCGATGTACGAGGCCTTGATCGAGAAGCTCAAGGCACGCAAGGGCGACAACGCCGACACCCGCTTCAGCAAGACCGACGACCGCGCGTCGCGCCAGGCCGAACGCGCCCGGCGCGATGCCGCGCTGGCCCAGCAGCTGCGCCAGCTGTTCGACCCGGCGCTGGCTGTCGACGAGATCCCGAACCTGCCGCAGGGCAGCGGCGGCTGGCGTCCGAGCGCGGCGTCCGGCTTCGCGGTGGCGCCGTTGGCGCCGCCCGCGCCTGCAGCGGGCGCCGTTCCCTCGGGCGCCGCCGCCGGCGTGACCGCCCATCCGTCACCGGTCTACGCCTCGGGCGGCGCCGGCAGCGCCGTGCCGCTGGCGCCGTCCGCGCAGCCCTTGACGCATTCCTTGAGTGAGCTCCTGGCCCGCGCCGGCGCCGCGGCCCGGGACGCCGCCCCCGGCGTCCCCGTCCTGCCCGGCCTGCGCGCCAGCCTGCCGCAGGGCGCCCTGTCGCGCGCCGACGAAACGACGCTCGACCTGCTGTCGCGCGTGTTCGGCAGCGTGCTGCAGGACGACGGCGTCGCCCCCGAGACGCGCGAGCTGATCGGCCACCTGCAGCTCCCGGTCCTGCGCACCGCGCTGCGCGACCGTAGCTTCTTCTTCCAGGAGAGCCATCCGGCGCGGCGCCTGCTCGACCTGCTGTCGCAGGCCGGCTGGGAACGCCCCCTGGACGCGGACGACCCGGTCTACCGCGCCATGCGCAGCAGCGTCGAGCGCGTGCGCGGCCAGCTTGACCCCGAATTCGGCGCTGCCGTGGCCGATCTCGAAGCCGGCCTGGCCGCGCGCGATCATATGGAAGAAGCGGCGATGGCGGCGCCCATCGCCCAGGCCATGCGCAGCGAGAAGCGCGCCGCCGCCGAGCGTTCGGCCCGGCGCGCGGTGGCGCTGCGCCTCACCGGAGAGCAGCTGATACCGGCCGTCTCGGGCTTTCTGGAGGGCCGCTGGAGCGCCGCGCTGGCACTGGCCTACACGATCGAGGACAGCCGTCCCGGCGCCGTCGACAATGCCACGCGCACGATGGAAGACCTGATCTGGAGCGTCAAGCCGAAGGCGACCCAGGAGCAGAGGAAGGCCCTGATCGCGCGCCTGCCGGCGCTGCTGGCAAGCCTGAACAACTGGCTCGACGCCACCCGCTGGCAGGATGCCGAGCGCCTGCAGTTCTTCGCCGAGCTGGCCGAATGCCACGCCTCGATCGTGCGCGCGCCGATCGAGTTGCTGCCCGAACGCCAGCTCGAACTGGCGCTCGAGGCGGCGCAGCAGGATGCGCTGCGCCGGGTCGCCCAGGAGCAGGAAGAAGAGCGGGAACAGGCCAGGATCCGGGCCGAGGAAGCGCAGGCGGCGGCAAGCGATCCGGCCGCCGCCCTGCTTGCCAGCCTGGAGCGCGGCATGCGCCTCGAGCTGAGCGAGGCGCACATCGTGCGCCGGGTGCGCCTGGCCTGGGTCAGCCCGCTGCGCACGTTGTACATCTTCTCGGGCGCCGGGCGCCAGGAAGCGTTTTCGCTGCCGGCCGCGCGCCTGGCCGAGCTGCTGCGCGAAGGCGCGATGCGCGTGGTGGCGGCCGAGGGCGTGGTCGGCCGCATCCTGAGCGCGGCGGTCAAGCCCATGCCGGCAATGGTATGATGCGCGCTTTACCTCTACAGTCATAGCCGATCCACGTGCGCCTCTCTTCCATCAAATTGTCGGGATTTAAGTCGTTCGTCGATCCCACCAATTTCCAGGTGCCGGGTCAGCTGGTCGGCGTGGTCGGCCCCAACGGCTGCGGCAAATCCAATATCATCGACGCGGTGCGCTGGGTGCTGGGCGAGTCGAAAGCCTCCGAACTGCGCGGCGAGTCGATGCAGGACGTGATCTTCAACGGCTCCACCCACCGCAAGAGCGCCGGCCGCGCCTCGGTCGAACTGGTGTTCGACAACAGCGCCGGCAAGGCCGCCGGCCAGTGGGGCCAGTACGCCGAGATCGCGGTCAAGCGCACGCTCACGCGCGACGGCACGTCCACTTATTACATCAACGGCCAGCCGGTGCGCCGGCGCGACATCCAGGACATCTTCCTCGGCACCGGTCTCGGTCCGCGCGCCTACGCCATCATCGGCCAGGGCATGATCGCGCGCATCATCGAATCGCGCCCGGAAGAACTGCGGGTCTTCCTCGAAGAAGCGGCCGGCGTCTCGAAGTACAAGGAACGGCGCCGCGAGACCGAGAACCGCCTGTCGGACACGCGCGAGAACCTGCTGCGGGTCGAGGACATCCTGCGTGAACTCAACGCCAACCTCGAAAAACTGGAGGCCCAGGCGGCGGTGGCGAATCGCTTCCGCCAGCTGCAGGCCGACCAGGAAGAAAAGCAGAAGCTGCTCTGGCTGATGCGCAAGAACGAGGCCAAGGCTGAACAGGTGAAATTCTTCCGCGAGATGGAAGAGGCGCAAACCGCCCTGGAAGCGCAGACTGCCAGGCTGCGCAGCGTCGAGGTCGACCTCGAACACCTGCGCCAGGCCCACTTCGCCGCCGGCGACCGCCTGCACACGGCGCAGGGCGCGCTGTACCAGATCAATTCCGAGATCGGCAGCCTGGAGGCGCAGATCAAGTTCGTGGTCGAGTCGCGCACCCGGCTGCAGAACCAGATCGTCACGCTCACCGCCCAGCGCGATCAATGGCTGGCGCAGGAGCAGGAACAGCGCGAGGGCCAGGAAGAAGCGGAGATGCAGCTCGAGGAACTGGCCGCGCGCGCCGAAGGCGCCCAGATCGCGGTCGAGGTCCACAACGAGCGCCTGCCCGAGCTGGAAGCGGCCTGGCGCGCCGGCCAGGAAAGCTCGACCGCCTCGCGCGCGCGCATCATGCAGGTCCAGCAGCGCATCGAGCTGGCCTCGGCCCACGGCCGCAATGCCGCCGGCATCCTGAACAACCTGGCGGCGCGGCGCGAACGCCTGCAGCAGGAGAGGAATGGCCTCAACCTGCCCGACAGCGCGACCCTCGACAACCTGCGCCTGCAGCTGGAAGAAAAGCAGATGGCGCTGGAAGAGCAGACCATGCTGTTGGAGGAGGCGACCGGCCGGCAAGAGGCGGTCGAACTCGAACGCAAGGAGGCGCATGCCCAGGTGCAGATGGAGAGCGCCGCCAACGCCCAGCTGGAGGCGCGCCTGAACGCGCTGCGCCAGATGCAGGAGCGCGTGCAGACCCAGGGCAAGGTCCAGCCCTGGCTCGAGAAGCACGAGCTGGCCGGCTTGCCGCGCCTGTGGCAAAAGCTGGACGTGGAAGAGGGTTGGGAGACCGCACTCGAGGCCGTGCTGCGCGAGCGTTCCGGCGCCCTCGAAGTGTCGAACATCGACTGGGCCAGGGCCTTCGTGCTCGACGCCCCACCGGCCCGCCTGGCGCTGTACGCGCCGCAGGCGGGCGCTCATCCGGCGCCACCTGACGGTTTCAAGCCATTTTCGAGCCTGCTGCGCGTGAACGACGCCGGCGTGCGCGGCGTGCTCGAAGACTGGCTGCACGGGGTCTACGTGGCCGTCGATGCGGCACAGGCGCTCGCCGAGCGCGCGCGCCTGCCGCAGGGCGCCGCCTTCGTCACCCGCGAAGGTCACCTGGTGACCCGTTCCAGCGTGCGCTTCCACGCGCCGGACGCCGAGCAGGACGGCATGCTGGCGCGCCAGCACGAGATCGAGAACATCGGCAAACAGCTCAAGGCCCAGGCCTTGCTGGCCGACGAGGCGCGTGCGCGCGCGGTCCGCGCCGATGCCGCCGTCACCGACCTGGCGCGCCGGCTGCAGGATGCCCGCGGCCGCGTGGCCACCTTGCAGCGCGAGGGACATGCGCTGCAGATCGAGGTGCTCAAGCAGAGCGAGATCGAGGCCCGCTTCAACCAGCGGAGCGGCCAGATCGCGGACGACCTGTCCGAGATCGCGGCCCAGGAAGCCGAGCAACGCCAGACCCAGCTTGAGGCTGAGCAGGAATTCGAACAGCTCGACCTGGAACTGGCCGAGCTGCAGGAAGCGCACGAAGAAGGCCAGACCGCCTTCCTCGAACAGGAGCAGGCCCTGGGCCGCGCGCGCGAGCACCTGCGCGAGCTGGAACGCAGCGCGCAAGAGGCCCAGTTCGCCGAGCGCGCCCAGCGCAGCCGCATCGAGGAATTGCGCCGCACGATGGCGACTGCCGCCACCCAGGCCGAACAGGTCGGCGCCAGCCTGGCCCAGGCGCGCCTGGAACTGGAAACCCTGGAAAGCGGCACCGCGCACGAAGGCCTGCAAGAGCTGCTCGACCGCCGCACGAAGCAGGAAGTGGCGCTGTCCGACGCCCGCCACGAGCTGGACCAGGTAGCCCAGCAGCTGCGGGCGGCCGAAGAGGCGCGCATGGGGTCCGAGCGCAGCCTGCAGCCGCAGCGCGACCGCATCACCGAGATGCAATTGAAGGAGCAGGCCGCGCGCCTGAACCAGGAGCAGTTCGCCGAGGCGCTGGCCGCCACCGGCGCCGACGAGGCGGCACTGAGCGAAAAGCTCGTTCCGGAACTGAAGCCCCAGTACCTGCAGGGCGAAGTCACGCGGCTGACGAATGCCATCAACGGCCTGGGCGCGGTCAACCTGGCGGCGGTCGACGAGCTGGCCCAGGCCACCGAGCGCAAGCGCTTCCTGGATTCGCAGAACGCCGACCTGAACGAGGCCATCACCACGCTCGAAGACGCGATCGGCCGCATCGACCGCGAGACGCGCGACCTGCTGCAGGACACCTTCGACCGCGTCAATGGCCACTTCTCGGAACTGTTCCCGATCCTGTTCGGCGGCGGCAATGCCAGGCTGGTGATGACGGGCGACGAGATCCTGGACGCGGGCGTGCAGGTCATGGCCCAGCCGCCGGGCAAGAAGAACGCCACCATCCACCTGCTGTCGGGCGGCGAGAAGGCGCTGACCGCGACCGCCCTGGTGTTCTCGATGTTCCGCCTGAACCCGGCGCCATTCTGCCTGCTCGACGAGGTCGACGCGCCGCTGGACGACGCCAATACCGAACGCTTCTGCCGCATGGTCAAGCGCATGTCCGACCACACCCAGTTCCTGTTCATCTCGCACAACAAGATCGCGATGGAGATGGCCAGCCAGCTGATCGGGGTGACGATGCAGGAGCAGGGCGTTTCGCGCATCGTCGCGGTGGACATGGAGTCGGCCGCCGACCTGGCCGCCGCCTGAACGGGCGCGGACTTCCCGGACCGCCGTGCTACACTGGCCCGGCTCTGCCAGGGCGCGTCCCACCGTACGATTGCTTGCAATGACCCACCACTCCAGATCACCGCAGCCTACCCATATCCCTTCAGCACTGGAGCAGGGCTTGCGGCTGATCGGCGCGTCGCCGGCGCCGATGTTCATCGTGCACGGCGACGGCGTCATGGCCGCAGCCAATCCGGCCTTCACGGCGCTGCTGGAAGGGGCTCGGGCCGCATCTCCCGATGCCTGGACGCCGCTCGCCGCGCTGCTGCCGGGCGCCATCGACCCGGTTGCGCGCATCCTCGACGGCAGCCTGGCCCAGGCCAGCTCCGAGCTGGAGCTTCCCACCCGCATCGGGCTCGCCCTGTCGCCGGTGTGCGAAGCCGATGGCGCCATCGTCGGGGTGCTGGGCGTGGCCGCGGCGCTGCCGCCGCAAGTCGACCAGGCCGCGCGCGAACTGGGGCGGCTGGTCGAACTCAGTCCGGTCGGCGTGGTGCGCTACACCGTCGACGGCGAGATCCTCGATTGCAACGACGCCTTTCTCTCCATGCTGGGGCTGAGCCAGGAGGACCGCCTCCGCGGCCTGTCCTGGCGCGCCCTGACGCCGCCCGAGTGGCGCGAGGTCGACGACGCCGGCCTTGCGCGCCTGCGGGCGCACGGGGTGATGCCGCTGATCGAGAAGGAATTCCTGCACCGCGACGGCCGCCGCATTCCGGTGCTGGTCGGCGCCGGCAACCTGCTGGCCGATGGCCGCCAGGGCTTCGGCGTGGTGATCGACATCTCGGCGACCCGCGCCGCCGAGCGCGCGCTGGCGGAGAGCGAGGCGCGCTTTCGCGCGATCACCAATGCGATGCCGCAGATGGTGTGGTCGACCCGGCCCGACGGCTTCCACGATTACTACAACGACCAGTGGTACGCCTTCACCGGGGCGCCGCCCGGGATGACCGACGGCGAGGCCTGGAACGGCATGTTCCATCCGGACGACCAGGAGGCAGCCTGGGCCAGGTGGCGCCATTCCCTGGACACCGGCGAGCCCTACGAGATCGAGTACCGCCTGCGCCACCACAGCGGCGCCTACCGCTGGGTGCTGGGCCGCGCCTTGCCGGTGCACGACTCGCGAGGGGTGATACAGCGCTGGATGGGCACCTGCACCGACATCCATGAGCACAAGCTGACCGAGGACGCGCTGCGCGAAGCCGACCAGCGCAAGGACGAGTTCCTCGCCATGCTCGGCCACGAGCTGCGCAATCCGCTGGCGCCGATCCGCAGCGCGGCGGCGCTGCTGCCCCTGGCCAAGGCCGATCCGGCCCGGGTCGAGCACATTGGCCAGGTGATCGCGCGCCAGGTCACCCACATGACCGGCCTGATCGACGACCTGCTGGACGTGTCGCGCGTGCCCCGCGGACTGATCGCGCTGGTCCAGGAAGACGTGGCGGCGCGCCTGCTGGTCGACGAGGCCGTCGAGCAGGCGCGCCCGCTCATCGAGGCGCGCGCGCACGCGCTGTCGGTGGCCGACCACGCCGGCGGGGCCTGCATCCATGGCGACCGCAAGCGCCTGGTCCAGGTGCTGGCGAACCTGTTGTCGAACGCGGCCAAGTATACGCCGCCGGGAGGGCGCATCGTCGTCGCGCTGGCGCGGGTGGACGGCATGGTCGAGATTGCGGTCAGCGACAACGGCATCGGCATGGCGCCCGAGCTGGTCGACGGCGTGTTCGAACTGTTCCGCCAGGGGCAGCGCACCCCGGACCGCTCGCAGGGCGGCCTGGGCATCGGGCTGGCCCTGGTCAAGAGGCTGGTGCACCTGCATGGCGGCCGGGTCGGCGCATCGAGTCCGGGAGAGGGGCAGGGCAGCGAAGTCGTGGTCGCCCTGCCGGCCTGCCGCGAGGCGGGCGCGCCGGCGCCGGCATGAAGATCGCAGGGCACGCCGGCTATCCATGGCGTCCGCGCGGGGGAGTTGGTATGATGGCACGAGTTTTCGTGGGGAGCGCCCGCACGGATGGCATTTCGATCGAATCAACCTTCGCGCACGACAACAGGACCCGGCGTCCGGCGCGAATTTCGCTATTGAGGCACAAGCAGCATGACTGATTTCCAAATGAGCCTGATCGCAGCCGGCGGCGTCTTCGTCGTCGGCGTCATCACCTATAACAAGTGGCAGGAATACAAGGCCAGGAAGAGCGTCGAACGCGCCTTCGCCTCCGACCACGACGACGTCCTGATGCGCGACGGCGAGCAGGCCCCGGCCGTGGACCGTCACGAGCCGGTGTTCGAGGCCGACCTCGAAGAGAAGGCGCCGGTAATCGCCAAGGAACCCGTGCTCGACGCCGACGCCTTCGTGCCCAGCGACGTCAAGCCCGAGCCGCAGCTGGACACGCCGGCGCCGACGCCGGCGCCAGCCGCACCGGCTTCGGCTCCGACTCCGGCGGCGCCGGTCACGCCGACCGCCAGCGCCCCCGCCACCACCTACCGCGCCGCCGGCGCCAGCGCCGCCCAGGATGCGGTGGCGGCCTCGCTGCCGGGTACCCGTCCCGGCATGCCGCCGGCCGAGCTGGCCGAATGCCTGGTCGATCCGTTGATCGACTGCCTGATTCCCCTTTCGCTCGAAACGCCTGTCCGCGGCGACAAGATCCTGCCGACCCTGCAAACGCTGCGCCGCGTCGGCAACAAGCCAATCCACTACATCGGCTTCGCCGTCAGCGGCGACTGGGAGCCGATCGTGCATGGCGGCGTGTACACCAAGCTGCAGGCGGGCGTGCAGATGGCGACCCGCACCACGGCGCTGAACGAACTCGAATACTCCGAGCTGGTCACCCGCCTGCGCGCGGTAGCCGACGAGATCGGGGCCGAGCCGGAAGTGCCGGACATGATCGAGGTGATGGCCGAGGCGCGCATCCTGCATCGCTTCGTGGCCGGTCACGATGCCCAGCTGGGCGTGAACCTGGCCGCGAATGGCGCGCCGTGGGCGATGTCGACGCTGATCGGCGCCCTCGAGAACGCGGGCTTCGACGTGCGTCCGGACGGCCGCTTTGCGATGCCCGACAAGGAAAGCTCGGGCGGCGGCGTGCTGTTCACTCTGTCGACCAACGTCACCCTGGGCGCCGACACCACCTCGCGCCTGACCCTGCTGCTGGACGTGCCGTGCGTGGCCCCGGCGCGCGACGGCTTCGGCCGCATGGTCGAGACGGCGCGCGGCCTGACGCAGCGCCTGGACGCGACCATCGTCGACGATTTCGACCAGCCGCTGGTGGATGAGGCGCTGGACGAGATCAAGGGCCAGGTGGGCGAGTTCTACCAGGAGATGGACGCGGCCGACATTCCGGCCGGCTCGACCCGCGCGCTGCGCCTGTTCAGCTGAGGAAGTCCGGTGACCGAGCAAGAGCAACAGAATGACCGCCAACGCAGCATTGAACAAATGCGATGGCTGGTCGCGGAACTGAACCGCGCCAGCTACAACTACCATGTGCTGGACGCGCCGACGATTCCCGATGCCGAGTACGACAAGCTGTACCACGAGCTGCTGGCGCTGGAAACGAAGCACCCCGAGGCGGTCGATCCCGACTCGCCGACCCAGCGCGTCGGCGACGCCCCGATTCCCGAATTCAGCCAGGTGACGCACGCCGTGCCGATGCTGTCGCTGAACAACGGCTTCACCGATGACGATATCGAGAACTTCGACCGCCGCGTGCGCGAGGGCCTCGAAACGCGGCAGGTGACCTACAACGCCGAACTCAAGTTCGACGGCCTGGCGATCAGCCTGCGCTACGAGAATGGCCGCCTGGCGCAGGCCGCGACCCGCGGCGATGGGTATACGGGCGAAGACGTCACCGCCAATATCCGCACCGTGAACGTGATTCCGCTGCGCCTGCACGGAAGCGACGTGCCGGCGGTGCTCGAGGTGCGCGGCGAAGTCCTGATGTTCAAGCGCGACTTCGAGGCGCTCAACGAGCGCCAGCGCGCCGCCGGCCAGAAGGAATTCGCCAATCCGCGCAACGCCGCCGCCGGCAGCCTGCGCCAGCTCGACTCGCGCATTACGCGCCAGCGCAAGCTGCGCTTCTTCGCCTATGGCGTTGGCCAGCTCGAAGGCGCCGAGCTCCCGGAAACGCATTCCGGCACGCTCGACTGGCTCGATGCCCTGGGCCTGCCGGTCGCGAAAGAGCGCAAGGTGGTCACCGGCCAGGACGGCCTGCTCGAGTTCTACCGCGACATCGGCGAACGCCGCAAGTCGCTGCCCTACGAGATCGACGGCGTGGTCTATAAAGTCGACCGCATCCAGGACCAGCGCGCGCTGGGTTTCGTCTCGCGCGCGCCGCGCTTCGCGCTCGCCCATAAATTCCCGGCCGAGGAAGCATTGACCACGGTCCAGGCGATCGAGGTGCAGGTCGGCCGCACCGGCGCCATCACGCCGGTGGCGCGCCTGGTGCCGGTCTCGGTCGGCGGCGTCACCGTCACCAACGCCACCCTGCACAACGAAGACGAAGTGCGGCGCAAGGACGTGCGCGTGGGCGACACCGTGATCGTGCGCCGCGCCGGCGACGTCATCCCCGAGGTGCTGTCGGTGGTGCTGGAACGTCGCCCGAGCTCGGAACCGGCGGTCTATGCATTGCCGAAGCAATGCCCGGTATGCGGTTCGCACGTGGTGCGCGAGGCCGATGAGGCGATCGCGCGCTGCTCCGGCGGCCTGACCTGCGCGGCACAGCGCAAGGAAGCGATCCGCCACTTCGCGGGCCGGCGCATGATGGACATCGAAGGCCTGGGCGACCGCTATATCGACAGCCTGGTCGAGGCGAACCTGGTCAAGGGTGTGGCCGACCTGTACAAGCTCACGCTCGATGACCTGCTCAAGATGAAGCGCCTGGCCGACGAACGCGACGGTACCACGCCCGAGACGGTCAAGCAGGGCAAGGTCGCCACGAAGTGGGCCGACAACCTGCTGGCCGCGATCGCCGCCAGCAGGCAGCCGCCGCTCGAACGCCTGCTGTTCGCGCTCGGTATCCGCCACGTGGGCGAGTCGACCGCCAAGACGCTGGCCGACTGGCTCGGCAGCCTGAACCTGGTACGACGCGCGCCGGCCGCGCTGCTGCGCGTGCTGCCCGATATCGGCGGCACGGTGGCCGAGTCGATCGCCGAATTCTTCGCCGAAGAAAAGAACCAGATCGCCCTGAATGCCTTGCTGGACGCGGGCGTGGGGCCGAAGGGCGAGCATCCGCCGAAGGCGCAGCTGCGCGAAAAGCTCGACGAGATCAAGCTGCTGGCCGCGCTCGACATCCCGAAACTGACCGAGCCGCGCGCGCGCCAGGTGGTGGGCGCCGGCCAGACGCTGGAAGACATCGGCGTGCGCACCGACTTCGGCATCTTCGGCCTGCCGGCGACGGTCGCGGCGGCGCTCGAGGAATGGATGGCGGTGCGCGAGAACCGTGAGCGGCTGCAGGCGCTGGCGGCGCTGCGCCGCTCGCTGCTGGAATCCCTGCCCGAGGTCTCGGCGGCGGCCGCGCCCGAGGGCCCGCTGGCCGGCAAGACCTTCGTCCTGACCGGCACCTTGCCGACCATGAGCCGCGACGCGGCCGGCGCGCTGATCGAGCAGGCCGGCGGCAAGGTGTCGGGCTCGGTGTCGAAGAAGACTTCCTACGTGGTGGCCGGCGCGGAAGCCGGCAGCAAGCTGGCCAAGGCCGAGGAGCTGGGCATCACCATCCTGGACGAGGCGGCGCTGCTGGCGCTCCTCGGACAATAACCGAACTGGACCACGATGAACCTGATTCGCAAAGCCGTATTCCCCGTCGCCGGCCTGGGCAGCCGCTTCCTGCCGGCGACCAAGGCGCAGCCCAAAGAGATGCTGCCCATCGTCGACAAGCCGCTGATCCAGTACGCGGTCGAAGAGGCGGTCGCCGCCGGCGTCACTGAACTGATCTTCATCACGGGCCGCAACAAGCGCGCCATCGAAGACCATTTCGACAAGGCCTACGAGCTCGAATCCGAGCTCGAGGCGGCCGGCAAGCAGGCCCTGCTCGAGACCGTGCGCGGCGTGATCCCGAGGAACGTCAACTGCATCTACATCCGCCAGTCGTCGCCCCTGGGCCTGGGCCACGCGGTGCTGTGCGCGCGTCCGGTGGTGGGCAACGAGCCCTTCGCCGTGCTGCTGGCGGACGATTTCATGGACACCGCCGACGGCCAGAAACCGGTGCTGGCCCAGATGGCCGACGTCTACGGCTATGAGCGCAGCAGCATCCTGGCGGTGCAGGACGTGCCGCGCGAGCACACCCGCCAGTACGGCATCGTCAGCGCCTCGGCCTACCGCCAGGACCTGGAGCTGGTGTCGGGCATCGTCGAGAAGCCGCAGCCTGCGGACGCGCCATCGACCCTGGCCGTGGTCGGCCGCTACGTGCTGTCGCCGTCGATTTTCGGCTACCTGGAAAACATCGGCAAGGGCGCCGGCGGCGAGATCCAGCTCACCGACGGCATCGCGGCCCTGATGCGGGACGAACGCGTGCTGGCCTACCGCTATGCCGGCCAGCGTTACGATTGCGGCTCCAAGCTGGGTTATCTGCAGGCCACCGCCGCGATCGGCCTGAAGCACCCGGAAACGGCCGAGGGCTTCCGCGCTTCGCTGGCCGGCCTGCTTGAAGGACGAGGCCTGGCATGACGGTGCGCGAGATCCTGAAAATGGGCGATCCGCGCCTGCTGCGGGTCGCGCAGCCGGTGACGCAATTCGATACGCCCGAGCTGCATGCGCTGATCGCCGACATGTTCGAGACCATGCATGCTGCCAACGGCGCCGGCCTGGCCGCGCCGCAGATCGGCGTCGACCTGCAACTGGTGATCTTCGGCTTCGGCAGCAACCAGCGCTATCCCGATGCGCCGCCGGTGCCCGAGACGGTCTTGATCAATCCCGTGCTCACGCCCCTGTCGGACGAGATGGAAGAGGGCTTCGAAGGCTGCCTGTCGGTACCCGGCCTGCGCGGCAGCGTGCCGCGTCATACGCGCCTGCATTACGAAGGCTTCGACCAGTTCGGCAAGCGCATCGTGGTTGACGCCGAAGGCTTCCATGCGCGCGTGGTGCAGCACGAAGTGGATCACCTGCTGGGCATCTTGTATCCGATGCGAATCCGCGACTTTTCCCGCTTCGGCTTCAGCGAAGTGATGTTCCCCCACCTTGATCCCGGAGCCGACGATTGAGCCGTGCTTTATGTTCCCTGGCGCTGCTGGGCGCCGCCTGTCTTGCCGCGCCCGCGGCAAGCGCCGCTGACTTCTTCACGAAGATCGATCCGTCGCCCACCAGCGAACTGTGGATCGACACCGGCTTCTACACCGCCCACTTCGACGGCGACAAGGATCTGAACGACAACAACAAGGGCCTGGCCTTCGAATACCGCTTCAAGGGCACGATGACGGCGACTGCCGGCCGCTTCTACAACAGCGACCGCGCCTGGTCGAATTACGCGGGCGTGATCTGGCAGCCGTATGCGGTCGGCCCGGTGCGCGTGGGCCTGGCGCTGGCCGCGTTCGACGGCTATCCGAAGACCCGCGACGGCGGCTGGTTCCCGGGCGCGATCCCGACCCTGACCTACGAATACAAGCGGGTTGGCGTGAATGTCGGGATCATCCCGAACTACAAGGACCGGCTGTATGGCGGGATTTCGTTCCAGCTGAAGTTCAAGCTGTTCGACAAATAAAAAAGGGGCCGCGCGATGCGGCCCCTTTGCCGATGATCAGCCTTCCTTCGGATACGGACTCGGTCCGCCATCCGCGATGAACTGGTCGATCCGCTGCTGCAGCACCGGCAGCGGCACCGAACCCACGTGCAGCACGGTGTCGTGGAAGTTGCGGATGTCGAACTTCGACCCGAGCGCCTTCTCGGCGCGGGCGCGCGCTTCCTGGATCGCCATCTGGCCCAGGTAGTAGGACAGCGCCTGGCCCGGCCACGAGATGTAGCGGTCGACTTCGGTCTCCACCTCGTGCTTCGACAGCGCGGTGTTCTGCAGCAGGTAGTCCTGCGCCTGCTCGCGGGTCCAGCCCTTGGCGTGCACGCCCGTGTCGACCACCAGGCGCGAGGCGCGCCAGGCCTGGTAGCTGAGCATGCCGAAGACCTCGTACGGGGTCTCGTAGATATCCATCTCGGTGCCCAGCCGCTCGGTGTACAGCGCCCAGCCTTCGCCGTAGGCCGAGATATAGGCGCGGCGGAATGGCGGCACGCCTTTCTGTTCCTGCGCCAGCGGGATCTGGAAGGCGTGACCCGGCGCGGATTCGTGCAGGGTCAGGGCCGGCAGGCTGTACAGGGGCCGCGCCGGCAGGTTGTACGTGTTCACCCAATAGGTGCCCGGGCCGCCGCGGCCCGCGGTCCAGAACGGCGCCTGGTCGTCCGGCACCGGCACGATCGCGAAACGGCGGCGCGGCAGGTGGCCGAAGAACTGGTCGGCCTTGGCGTCGAATTTCTTGGATGTCCAGGCCGCGCTCTTGAGCAGCTCTTGCGGCGTCTTCGCATAGAACTGCGGATCGGTGCGCAGGAAATGCAGGAAGGCCTGCAGGTCGCCCTTGAAGCCCACCTGCTTCATGACGTCGTGCATCTCGGCGCGGATCTTCGCCATCTCGGCCAGGCCGATCGCGTGGATCTGGTCGGCCGTCAGGTCGGTGGTCGTGAACTCCACGATCTTCGACTGGTAGTACGCCTTCCCGCCCGGCATGTCCTGGGCCGCCAGCGTGGTGCGCGCCTTCGGCACGTACTCGTCGCGGAAGTAGGCCAGCGCCTTGGCGTAGGCCGGCTGTATCTTGTCCTGGATGAGGGCCACCGCCTGTGCGCGCAGCGCTTCCTGCTCGGCGGCCGGCATCGCGGCCGGCATCTGCCTGAACGGGTTGTAGAACACGACGTCCTGCGGCGTTTTTGCCCCGGCCACCGAGCTCAAGGTGCCCTCGCGGCCGGCCAGGGTGACCTTGGGCGGGGTGAAGCCGCGCGCCAGGCCGGCGCGCATATTGTCCAGCTCCTGGTCGAAATAGGCTGGCAGGCCTTCGAGCATTGCCAGGTACTTGCGGTACTCGTCGGCGCTCTTCAGGGGGCGGCGCGCGGCGTAGGCGACGTCCGACCAGAACGCGGTATCGGCGTTGACCGGCTGCTCGTATTCGCGGAAGCGCTGGGCGTCATGCAGGGCGGCGATCTGGGCGCGGTAGACGGCGAAGTTGATGCGTTCGGCGGGCGAAAGCGCGCTCGGTGCGATCGCATCGAGTTCCTTGAGGATGCCGGCCCAGTAGACGCGGCGCGCTTCCTGAGCGGCGGCGTCGACCCTCGCATAGCCCGGATTCGCGTTGGGCGCGTTTTCGTCGCGCGCCAGGCGCTCGGCGATGCGCCACTTCCATTCCTTGGTGTAGATGTCCTTGAATCGCGCATCGGCTGCGGTGGCAGCCGCGTGCGCCGCAGGTGCGCTCGTTGCGGCCATGGCCGTCGGCGCGAACGCCATACCCATCACGACGGCGGCCGTGGAGACGGCGGCGCCCAGCTTGCTTATTTTCATTGATCCCCTGCTTGATAAAGAGCATTATTGCTCGGCGATACACATCTTAGCGGGGAAACAGGCACATGCCTACCGCATGTTTTGTATCGTAAATACTTATACTGCAGCATGGTGCGCTGCAACTTTAATCGCCGGATATCCGGGGAATGGAAGGAAGCCAAGATATAATGTTCGTTAACCTATCGCCGGGCGAGCGCACGACGTTTCCGCGCGAGCGTGTGCATGGACCTTTCATGAAAATAACGGCAGCAGTTGCTATTCAACCTAGACATGATGACGAGTAAGGGCGGCCCCGGACGTTCTGAAGAGCATATCCAGCTCATCCAATCCTGGCGGCGCCTGGCGGATCAGTTGGGTCCGCTCATCGGTGACAGCGGCTTTTGCGCGCTGTATGGACGCGCATGCCGCCTGGCCGGGCCCGAATTCAAATGGTTGGCCGATACGCCGCCATGCAAGACCCGCGACTCCCAAATCACCGCGCTGGACGAGCTGCTCGCCAGCGTGGCACCCGACCACGCAAAAGCCGCGCACGCGGCACTGCTCCAGACGTTTACCGAGCTGCTGGCGTCGCTGATCGGCCAGGCGCTCGCGCGGCGCTTGCTCGATGCCGCGGCGCGTGACGGGGAAGAGAAGAATGCACAGGAGCACAAGTAATGAGCGATAAAGTATCCCTTGGAAAGCTGAGCACTGGCGTGCAAGGGCTCGATGTTCTCCTGGGGGGAGGGCTGAGCGAATTTTCCTTCAACCTGATCGCCGGGCCGCCCGGATCGGGCAAGACCACGCTCGCCCACCAGATCATGTTTTCGCTGGCAAGCAACGAGCGCCGCGCCCTGTTCTTCACCGTGCTTGGCGAGCCGCCCCTCAAGATGCTGCGCTACCAGCAGCAGTACAGTTTCTTCGACATGGACATGGTCGGCAACTGCGTCCGCTACGTCAACCTGGCCGAAGACCTGCGCGCGGGCGATTTCAGCGGCGTGCTGGCGCGCCTGATGAAAGAGGTCGAGGACTTCTCGCCGAGCCTGGTGTTCGTCGACTCGTTCCGCTCGGTCGCGCAGACGGCGCGCGCCGGCAACGAGGGCGTGGCCGACCTGCAGCACTTCATCCAGGATCTCGGCACCCGCATGACGAGCTGGCAGGCCACCACCTTCCTGATCGGCGAATACCTGCATGGCGACGCCGAGGCCAGTCCGATCATGACGGTCGCCGACGGCATGATTTCGCTGACCCCGGTGCACGAGGATAACTCGGTGGTGCGCAAGATGCGGGTGGTGAAGATGCGCGGCCAGGCCCACCTGGGCGGCTCGCACACCTTCCGCATCACCGACGACGGCATCCGGGTCTATCCGCGCATCCTGCCGCCGCTGGCGGCCGATCATCACCAGGGCGCACGCGTCGACCGCGATGCGGCGCGCATCCCGACCGGCACGCCCGATCTCGACGCCATGCTGCATGGCGGCCTGCCGCAGGGGCACTCGCTGCTGGTGTCCGGTCCCAGCGGCTGCGGCAAGACCATCCTCGGAACCCGCTTCCTGCAGGCGGGCGCGCGCCTGGGCGAGAAGGGCGTGGCGGTCTCGTTCGAGAAAGGCGCCTCGCGCCTGCGCAACGCCGAGCTGGCCGCGCTGGTGGCCAACGGCGACGTGCAGATGGTCGAGAGCCGCAAGATCGACCTGACGATCGACGAGCTGCTCGACGAGATGAACGAGGCGATCGACCGCACCGGCGCGCGCCGGGTGGTGGTCGATTCGCTGTCCGAGCTGGCGCTCTACCTGGCGCCGGAAGGCCGCAACCAGCTGCGCTCGACCGTGTTCCAGATGCTGTCCTCGCTGGCCAAGCGCGGCGTCAGCGTGCTGGTGACGATGGGCGTGGATGATGACTTCACCCAGCTCAGGTTCGGCCAGGCCGACGTCGCCTATCTCACCGATGCCATCGTGCTGATGCGTTTCGGCGAGAGCGGCGGCCAGATCCGGCGCTTCATCTCGGTGGTCAAGGTGCGCGGCAGCGCCCACAGCACCGACCTGCGCGAATTCAACATCGGCGACGACGGCATCCATATCGCGCCGGTCGCCACCGAATACGAAGGCGTGCTGCACGGCCTGCCCATCTCGCGCGGGACACCCTGAATGAATCTCATGGCGGCGACACCAGGCAACGACGACGGCACCCTGGCGATCCGCCTGGCGGCCCTGGAACTCGAGGCCGCGCAGCTGCGCGGCGAGCTCGCGGCCAGCCTCGCGCTGACCGCAAGCCTGCGCGAAGCGAACGAGCACCTGGTGCTGGCCGCGGTCGATGCCCAGACCTCGCGCGACGACGCCGAGGAAACCAACCGCCGCCAGAACGAATTCCTCGCCATGCTGGCGCACGAGCTGCGCAACCCCCTGGTACCGATCAATGTGTCGGCGAGCCTGCTCGAACGTTCGCCGGTGAACACGGCCACCCTGGAGCGCCTGACCGGCGTGATCCAGCGCCAGGTAGGCCATATGGCGCGCCTGCTGGACGACCTGCTCGATGCCGCTCGCCTGAGCAGCGGCAAGATCACGCTCGCGATCGAGCCGCTGCGGCTGGCCGAGCTGATCGAGCATGCGGCGGAAACCGTCATGCCGCGCGTGCGCGAGCGCGGCCAGGAGCTGGCGATCGCCTCGGTCTCCGATGCCCTGGTGGTCGAGGGGGACCGGGTGCGCCTGACCCAGGTGTTCACCAACCTGCTCAACAACGCCTCCAAATACACCCAGGATGGCGGCCGGATCGCGGTCGCGGCCCGGGTCCGCGCCGAGGGCGGCGTGACGGTGACCATCGACGACAACGGTTCCGGCATGTCCATCGAGACCATCGGCCGCGCCTTCGACCTGTTCACCCAGGGGCCGCGCACCCTGGCGCGCTCGGAGGGCGGGCTCGGGGTCGGGCTGAACGTGGTGCGCAACCTGGTCACCATGCATGGCGGCAGCGTCGGCGCCGCCAGCCCGGGACTGGGCCAAGGCAGCACCTTCACGGTGTCGCTGCCGCTGTCGAGCGCCGCGGCGCCCAGCGGCGTCGCCGACGGCGCCGCGCCGGTTGCCGGCAGCGCGCGCCGGATCCTGATCGTGGAAGACAATGCCGACGCGTCCGACGTGCTGCGCATGCTGCTCGAAGTCGAGGGCCACCAGGTCGAGATCGCGGGCGACGGCAACACCGGGCTGGCACTGGCGCTGGAAGGCCGGTTCGACGCGATCGTGTGCGACATCGGCCTGCCGGGCCTGGACGGCCTGGAACTGATGGCGCGCCTGCGCGCCGCGGAGGCGGGCGCGGCCCGCCCCCTGACGATCGCCCTGTCGGGCTATGGCCAGCCGCAAGACCGCGAGCGCGCACTGGCCGCCGGCTTCGACCGCTACCTGGTCAAGCCGGTGGCGCCCGCCGTGCTGATCGAGCTGCTGGCGGGCGTGGCGCCGTAGGGACCACGGTCATTCAGGCAAACAAGCGCCGCAGCCGCGCCACCGCTTCCTCGATCCGCTCGTACTTCGTCGCATACGAAAACCTCACATGGCGCTGCGGCGCCGCCACCCCGAAATCGTCGCCCGGCACGATCGCCACATGGGCGTCCCGCAGCACCGCCATGCTGAACGCCGCACTGTCGTCACGCAGCGGGTGCGCCACGCGGTCGATGTCGGCGTACACATAGAAGGCGCCGTCCGGCATCACCGGCACCCCGAAGCCGAGCTCGCGCAGCGCCGGCACCAGGTAGTCGCGGCGGCGCTGGAATTCGCGCCGGCGCTCCTCGAAGATCGCCAGCGCCTCGGGCTGGAAGCAGGCCAGGGCCGCATGCTGGGCCACGGTCGGCGCGCAGATGAACAGGTTCTGGGCCAGCTTCTCGAAGGTCGGCACCAGGCTGTCGGGCACCACCAGCCAGCCCAGGCGCCACCCGGTCATATTGAAATACTTGGAGAAGCTGTTCACCGTGATCGCGTCGGGATCGAGCGCCAGCGCGCTCACGGGCTGGTGGTCGTAGGACAGGCCCTGGTAGATCTCGTCGACGATGGCGAAGCCGCCGCGCGCGCGCACCGCCGCCAGCATCTCGCGCAGCTGGTCCGGCGTCATGGAGGTGCCGGTCGGATTCGACGGCGAGGCCACCAGCACGCCGCGCGTGCGCTCGCTCCAGCGTTCGGCCACGTGGTGGGCGCCGAGCTGGTAGCGATCTTCGTGGGAGGAGGGCACCAGCACCGCCTGGCCCCCGAAGCTGGCCACGAAATGGCGGTTGCACGGGTAGGACGGGTCGGGCATCAGGACCTCGTCGCCCTCGGACACCAGCGCGGCGCAGGCCAGCAGCAGGCCGGCCGAGGCGCCGGCGGTGATCACGATGCGGCGCGGGTCGATGTCCAGGCCCTGGGTCGCGGCGTAGTGGCCCGAGATCGCCTGGCGCAGCTCGAGGAGGCCGAGCGACTCGGTGTACTGGGTGACGCCGCCGCGGATCGCTTCCATTGCGGCGTCGGCAACGATGTCGGGCGCGGTGAAATCGGGCTCGCCGACGCTCATGCTGATGACGTCGTGGCCGGCGCGTTTCAGTTCGCCGGCGGCCTTGACCATCTCCATGACGCGGAATGGTTCGATCGCGTGCACGCGCTGGGCGAGCTGGAGCTGGCGGTTGGGGATGATGAGAGACATGCTGGGATGGCAGGGAGTGGGAATCCCCGCCATCTTACTGGATAGGCGCTTATGCGTGGGCGTGATGCGCAGCGGTCAGGCGCCGCATCAAGGGCAGGGCGGCCAGCGCGATCAAGGTGCAGGCGATCGCCGCCAGGCCCAGCTTGTTGAACAGGCTGGTATAGATCGGCAGCGTCTGCAGTGGGTCCGTCATGCCTTCAGGGACGCTGGCCATGGTGGCCACCAGGCCGCCCAGGTATTGCGAGATGCCGACCGCGACGAAATAGGCGCCCATCATGAAGCCGCCCATGCGCGCCGGCACGTAGCGCGCGATCATCGCCAGCCCCAGACCGCTCACCAGCAACTCGCCCAGCGAATACAGGCCGTAGCCCGCGATCATGATCCACGACGAGGTCAGGCCATTCACGGCGAAGGCGCCGGCGAAGCCGTAGGTGAAGAAGCCGGCGGCCACCACCGCGAAGCCGAGCGCGAACTTGGCGGCGATCGACACGTCCAGGCGGCTGCCGCTGGAACGCGTGTAGACCCAGGCCAGCACCGGGGAGAGGACCATGATCCAGATCGCGTTGAGCGCCTGGAACTGGGCCGGCGACCAGGTGAACAGGTGGCTGCCGAACAGGCTGAAATCGAGGTCGACGTTGCGCAGGGCGAACAGCGACAGCGAGGTCGACATCTGCTGGTAGAAGATGAAGAAGAACACCGTCTGCAAGGTCAATACCAGCGCCGCCACCAGGCCGGCGCGCTCGCTGGCCTGGCTGGTGCGGATCAGGTGGATGAAGATGCCCAGCACCACCAGGCCGGCGACGTAGACGAACAGGCGCGCCAGCCACTGGTATTCGAGGATGAAGGTCGATGCGATCACGGTGAGCACGCCGCCGCCCAGTACCAGCGCCAGCTTGCCCCAGTTCAGCGGCAGTTCGTCCGGCGGCGAGCCGATGTGGTTCACGGTGCGGCGCAGCACGCCGACCGTGAGCAGGCCCACCCACAGGCCGACGCTGCACACGGCGAACGCCATGTGCCAGCCCAGGTCAGCGCCGGAGCTGGCGTTGAAATGGTCCTTGATCGCCGGCGTGGCCAGCATCGAGACGGTGGAGCCGACGTTGACCGCCATGTAGTAGATGGTGAAGGCGCTGTCGATCTTGGCGTCGTCGCCCTCGTAGATCTTGCGCACGAGGTTGGCGGTGTTGGGCTTGAACAGGCCGTTGCCGACCACGATCACGCCCAGCGCCACGAAGGTGAGCCAGGTGCCGCTGACAGGGATCCCCATCAGGGCGTAGCCCAGCGACAGGATGATGGCGCCGATGATCATGCAGCGGCGGGTGCCGAGCACCTTGTCGCCGATCCAGCCGCCGATGGCCGGGGCCACGTAGATCAGGGCCGCCGCGGCGCCCCACACGAGGGTGGCGCGGGTATCGTCGAAGCCCAGGCGCTGCACCATGAAGTAGACGATCAGCGCCTGCATGCCGTAGTAGCCGAAGCGCTCCCACAACTCGATCAGGGCCACGGTGAGGAAGGAGCGGGTCTGGCTGACTGGAAGCGTGGCCCCGCGGTTCGGCTGGCGCTGCGACTGCTGCTGCATATGATTCCTTTGACAACGGCGCCGGGCAAGGATCGGCGCAAAACGGATGATTCTATGCCATCCGGATGGAATCCGCAGCCTTGACAGCGGGTGGTGACATTGCGTTAACATGGTCCGGGTTTCCAGACATGAGGTTCGCATGAGGCGATTGAGCATCACCACCGGCGCCATCTTCTGCGCCGCCATGGCCGCGTTCGTGTCCGTATCCGCGTCGGGTCCGGCTTGCGCGGGCGAGGCCCCGGCGCAACTGCGGCCGACCGCCGATCACCACCAGCACCTGTTCAGCCCTGCCGCCGCGGCCTGGATGTCGTCGTCGATCGCGCTGGCGCCGGTCGACGCCGACGCGCTGGTGGCGCAGCTGGATGCGGCCGGCGTCGGGCGCGCGGCGGTGCTGTCGGCGGCCTACGCCTACGGCCTCCCGGCGCGCGCCATCGATCATGAATACGCCCGCGTGCGCGCCGAGAATGACTGGGTCGCGGCCCAGGCCGCACGCCATCCGGACCGCCTGGTGGCCCTGTGCAGCTTCAACCCGCTCAAGGACTATGCGCTGCTCGAGCTGGGGCGCTGCGCCACCAGCCCCGGTTTCGGGCGCGGCATCAAGCTCGATTTCGCCGCTTCCGACGTCCAGCTCGACGAGCCCGGCCACGTCGAGCGCCTGCGCCAGGTCTTCCGCGCCGCCAATGCGCGCGGCATGGCGATCGTGATGGACGTGCGCGCCTCGCGCGCCCTCGGGCGGCCGTATGGCGCCGCGCAGGCGCGCGTGCTGCTGGAGCAGGTGCTGCCGTATGCGCCCGACGTGCCGGTGCAGGTCTCTCATTTGGCCGGCAACGGTCCCGGCTTCGGCGACACTCCGGCGCGCGAGGCGCTGGCCGTGCTGGCCGAGGCGGCCGCGCGCGGCGATCCGCGCATGCGCCAGGTCTGGTTCGACGTCGCGGCGGTGGTGCAGGCCGACCTGCCGGCCGACGAGGCGCGGCGCCTGGTGCGGCGCCTGCGCCAGCTCGGCCTGGACCGGGTGCTGTACGGTTCGGATCCGCGCGGCGACAGCGATGCGCCGGACGGCTGGGAGGCCTTCCTGCGCCTGCCGCTGGAAGACGCCGAGACGGCGCGCGTGGCGCGCAACGTGGTGCCGTATCTGCGCTGACCGATCGTCGGCTTACATTTTCGCGACATTCCGTCGACAATAATCCGGAACATGCCGTAGCCCGCTTGCCTAGAATTCCCCTGTTAGTCAATACACCTTCCAGGACAGGGGACACGCATGCATCACCACATCAAATTCACCGCCATGGCCATGAGCTGCGCGCTGCTGCTGGCAGGCTGCGGCGGTTCGGACGACGACGACGACAAGCCGCCGGTCGTGGTCCAGCCGCCGCCGGTGGCCGCCACCATCACGCTGCTGACCAGCACCGCGCGCGGCATGGAGAGCGTCGCCTACTACGGCGGCAGCGCCTATCTGTCGCTGTCCAACAGCAAGACCGAAGGCTCGGCCGTGCTCAAGGCGACGCTGCCGGTCACCAGCACCTCGAGCTGGACCCCGGTCAGCCAGGGCGCCTGCGCCATGGGCAAGCAGGGCGACTTCATCGTGCGCGCGCCGAAGCTCAAGATGGTGGGCGACGATATGTGGCTGATGCAGCCGTGGGCCGACCTGCCGGAATCGAAGAACGAGAGTTCGACCTGCACCCTGATGGCGAGCAGTAACAGCTTCGTGCCGCGCGACCAGGACCTGCGCGTCTGCACCGGCGGCTTCTGTGAAACCCTGTCGATGCAGGACGTCAAGCTGCACGGCAAGCGCCTGTACAGCAATCCGGGCGCGGGCGTGAACCTGTTCACCTCGAACAACGGCGGCAATACCTGGACCGTGATCCGCGGCCAGAAGGCCTCGATGGTGTGCACCCCGACCAAGTTCCATGTGCTGGGCGACCGGGTGCTGGTCGGCGGCGAGTGTCCGCTCGACATGGCCTTCGTCGAGGCCTACCAGCTCAATGCCGACGGCAGCGCCCTGGCCAGCGAAGCCAAGCTGGCGCTGAACCTGCCGGCGCTGGAGAACCGCAACGTCCAGTTCATCGAATCGGTCGCGGACACCAAGCGCGTGTTCATCGGCGTCGAGGGCGGCCTGCTGCGCAGCGACGACAATGGCGTCAGCTTCAAGTTCGTGATCCAGCAGCCGCTCTCGGGCAGCAAGAACTACCCTTACATCACCTCGTTCCTGCCGCTCAAGGGCAAGCCCGACACGATGGTCATCGGCGGCTTCGACAAGGCCACCCAGATGGCTTACCTGGCCTGGTCGAAGGATGGCGGCGCAACCTGGACCGACATCTCGAACCTGACGCCGAACCACGGCAAGACGCCGCCTGCCGGCGCCACCGTCATGATCAAGTCCATCACCGAGGATCCGCAGGGCCGCATCCTGGTGACGATGAATGAGCTCGGCGAGGGCCAGGGCAAGCTGATGCTCCTGAGCCTGGGCGGCTGACCGGCCGGCGGCATCGTCCGTCGCGTACTGCTTCCGCCCCAGTGCGGATGCGGTACGCTTACACATTCACGACATTCTGTCGACAATAATCCCCCAAACGCGACAAGTGCCTTGCCTAGAATTCCCCATTTTGGACAGGGGCCATGCCGGCCCCCGTCGTCATGACAGATTTGGGGACCCGGATGCAACGACACACTTCACTCGCCGCCATCGGTGCGGCCTGCGCGCTGCTGCTGGCCGCCTGCGGCGGCTCGAGCAACGACCACCAGGCTCCGCCACCACCGCCACCCGTGGCGGTGGAACCGGTACCGGTGACCACCAAACTCGAGGCGCTTTCGAGCACCACGCGCGCGATGGACAGCGTGGCCTTCTACGGCGGCAGCGCCTACCTGTCGCTGGCCAACAGCGCGACCGAGGGCTCGGCGGTCCTGAGCGCGAAGCTGCCGCTGACGGCCACGTCGACCTGGAGCCCGGTGGGCCTGGGCGCCTGCGCCATGGGTCCGGTCGGCGACTTCATCATGCGTTCGCCGAAGCTCAAGATGGTGGGCGGCGACATGTGGCTGATGCAGCCCTGGGCCGACACGCCTGACGCCAGCAACGGCCATTCGACCTGCACCCTGGTGGCCAATACCGCCAGCTTCATCCCGCGCGACAACGACCTGCGCACCTGCAACCCCTACTTCTGCGAAACCCTGTCGATGCAGGACATCAAGCAGGCGGGCGGCCGCCTGTACAGCAATGCCGGCGCCGGCAACAACCTGCTGACCTCGAAGGACAAGGGCAACACCTGGCAGGTGATCCGCGGCTCGAAGGATTCGCAGATGTGCTATCCCTCCAAGTTCCACGTGCTGGGCGACCGGGTGCTGGTCGGCGGCGAATGCCCGCTCGACTTCGCCTTCGTCGAAGCCTATCGCCTGACGGCCGACGGCGGCGCGCTGGCGAGCGAGGACAAGCTGCCTGTCACCCTGCCCGAGATGGAGAACCGCAACGTCCAGTTCATCGAATCGGTGCCGGATACGCAGACCGTGTTCGTGGGCGTCGAGGGCGGTCTGCTGCGCAGCACTGACAATGGCAACAGCTTCAAGTTCGTGATCCACGAACCGCTCTCGGACGGCAAGGGCTATCCCTACATCGGCGCCTTCCTGCCGCTCAAGGGCAAGCCGGATACCCTGGTCGTCGGCGGCTTCGACAAGATGCATGGCCGACCCTACCTGGCCTGGTCGAAGGACGGCGGCAATACCTGGACCGATATCTCGACGCTGGTGCCGGGCTACGAGCGCAAGACCGACGACGAGTACAGCACGGCCTCGATCTCGGCGCTCATGCAGGATCCGGACGGCCGCATCATCGTGGTGACCAACGAGCGTGCCGACGGCCAGGGCCGCCTGATGCAGCTGACCCTGGGCACCAATTAAGCTTCAGATTGTCTTCAGCGCCCCATGCCTGCCCAGGGCAGCGTGGGGCGTTTCGTTTGCGTCAAGACTGTCTGTGAGGGCGGAATTCTGTCATGCTCTCGCCTGCATCTCACCACAACGATAATGAAGACATGACCAAAGCCTTGACGTCCCGCCTGGCGCTCAGCCTTGCAGCCATCCCGCTCGCCGCCAGCCCGCTCGCATACGCCCAGAACGCCGAACGCCAGCTGGCCGGCGTGACGCGCAACCAGAACACCCTCGAGATCGCGACCAACGACGGCCGCTACCTGATCAAGCCCTATTCGAGCACGATCGTCGAGACCACCTTCATCCCCAAGGGCGAGCGCTTCGATCCGGCCTCGCACGCGGTGATCCTGGCGCCGGTGCAGGTGCAGGGGACGCTCAAGGACGAAGGCGGCCGCATCACCTATGCCGTCGATGGCGGCATCAGCGTCACCGTCGACAAGCGGCCGTTCCGCATCAGCTATGCGTACAAGGGCAAGCCGCTGGTGGCCGAAAAGCGTGGCTTCGGGCGCGCCGACGGCCATGACACCATCGAATTCGCGCTGGAAGACGGCGAGGCCCTGTACGGCGCCGGCGCGCGTGCGGTCGGCATGAACCGCCGCGGCCACCGCTTCCAGCTCTACAACAAGGCCCATTACGGCTATGCCGAGCGCTCCGAGCTGCTCAACTACACGATTCCGGTCGCGCTGTCGTCGAAGAAGTACGCGATCCACTTCGACAATCCGCAGATCGGCTGGCTCGACTTCGACAGCCGCAAGGACGGCACCCTGCGCTACGAGGTGATCGGCGGACGCAAGACCTACCAGGTCGTGGCTGGCGACAGCTGGGACCACCTGATGGCCGGCTATACCGGCCTGACCGGACGCCAGCCGCTGCCGCCGCGCTGGGCCTTCGGCAACTTCGCCAGCCGCTTCGGCTACAAGACCGAGGCCGAGACGCGCGCCGTAGTCGACAGGTTTGCGCAAGAGAAGATTCCGCTCGACGCCGTCATCCTCGACCTCTACTGGTTCGGCAAGACCGTGCAGGGCACGATGGGCAACCTGGCCTGGGACCGCGACACCTTCCCCAACGCCGAAAAAATGATGGCCGACTTCAAGGAGAAGGGCGTCAAGACGGTGGTGGTCACCGAACCGTTCGTGCTGACCACGTCGAAGCGCTGGGACGAAGCGGTGGAGAAGAAGGTGCTGGCCCTTGATAAGGCGGGCAAGCCGTATACCTATGACTTCTACTTCGGGAACACGGGCCTGATCGACATCTACAAGAAGGAAGGCCGCGACTGGTGGTGGAGCATCTACCGCGACCTCAAGAAGGGCGGCGTCACCGGCTGGTGGGGCGACCTGGGCGAGCCGGAGGTGCATCCTTCGAGCCTGCAGCACGCCACCGGCTCGGCCGACCAGGTGCACAACGTCTATGGCCACGACTGGGCGCGCCTGATTGCCGAGGGCTACAAGCAGGAATTCCCGGCCGAGCGTCCCTTCATCCTGATGCGCGCCGGTTACTCGGGTTCTCAGCGCTTCGGCATGATCCCGTGGTCGGGCGACGTCGCACGCAGCTGGGGCGGCCTGCAGTCGCAGATGGAGATCTCGCTGCAGATGGGCATGCAGGGCCTGGCCTATATGCACTCCGACCTGGGCGGTTTCGCCGGCGCGGTGCTGGACGACGAGCTGTACGTGCGCTGGCTGCAGTACGGCGTGTTCCAGCCGGTCTTCCGTCCGCATGCGCAAGAGGCGGTGGCGTCCGAGCCGGTGTTCCGCTCCGAACGGACCAAGGTGCTGGCGCGCGAAGCGGTGTGGCTGCGTTACGCGATGCTGCCGTATAACTACACGATCGCCTTCGACAACGAGCAGACCGGCATGCCGCTGATGCGTCCCCTGATGTTCGTCGAGACCGATCCTGCCCAGCCGGCCGAGCGCTCGACCACCTATCTGTGGGGCCCGGACTTCCTGGTCACGCCGATCGTGCATCCGGGCGCCACCCGCGCCGAGGTCTACTTCCCGAACAGCGGCAGCGTGTGGTTCGACTTCCATACCGGCCAGGCGCACAAGGGCGGCATCCTCGAGACCGTGAAGCCGGTCGAGGCCAATATCCCGGTCTACGTGCGCGCCGGCGCCTTCGTGCCGATGGCGAAGGTGGTGCAGACCACGCGCGACTACACCGGCCGTGAGATCGATCTGCACTATTACCACGACGCCTCAGTCGCCAACTCCAGCGGCAAGCTGTACGACGACGACGGCGAGACCGCGGGCGCCTATGAGCAGGGCAAGTACGAGATCGTGCGCTTCGATAGCAAGTTGGCCGGCAAGCGGCTCGAGATCGGCTTCAGGACCGAGACCGGCAAGGCGATGCAGGCAAAGGAACGGGCCTTCGCGCTCAAGGTGCACAATGTGCAGGCGAAGCCGCGCGGCGTGACGGTCGACGGACGCAAGGCCAGCTTCGTCTTCAACGCCCAGCAGCACCTGCTCGAAGTGCAGGTTCCCGCGCGCAGGAGCCAGGCGGCGCAGGTCGCCATCGAGCTGTAAGAACGAAAGCGCGGTTCATCGAACCGCGCTTTTTTTAGCGCGCCACGATCAGGCGCAGTCCCAAGCCGATGAATACTGCCCCCGCGATCCGGTCCAGCCACATGCCGGCCGTGGGCGTGCGGTTGAGCCACTGGCCGATCGTTCCCGAAAAATAGCCGAGCGCGCCGAAGATGACGGCCGCCTGCAGGGTGAACACGATGCCCAGCAGGCCGATCTGCAGATTGGCGTCGCCGCGCGCGGCCACCACGAACTGCGGCAGGAAGGACAGGAAAAACAGCACCACCTTGGGATTGATGGCCGCGGCCACCAGCCCCTTGACGAACAGCCGTCCGGCCGGCTCGTCGGATGCGCCGGCAGCCGTCACGCGCGCGCCGCCGCGGCTCCTGATCGCGCCCCATCCCATCCAGATCAGGTACAGGCCGCCCACGACCTTGAGCGCGGTGAAGGCCGCCGGCGAGGCCGCGATCAGCGCGCTGACGCCGATCACGGCGAGCACGGTATGGCTGATGCAGCCGAACGCGCACCCGAGCCCGAAGGCGATGCCGCGCAGGCGGCCCTTGGCGATGCCGGTGCTCAGCACCATCAGGTTGTCGGGACCGGGGGAGAGGGTGATCAGGATGGCGGCGGCGAGGAAGCCGAAGAGTTGTTCGGGCGAGAGCATGGGCGTGTCGAAAAATGAAACGGGCGAACAGCTTAACGCATGTTCGCCCGCCCATGTTCACTCTGGCAGAGCTGCCAGCCGGATTACGACTTCTTGCAGCTCAGCTCCTTGGCATTGGCGCCCCACTTGATGGTGACCTTGCCCTGGTGTTCCTTGAATTCCTCGCTGCGGTTGCCATAGGCGATGCCGCTGGCGGTCTTTTCGCCGCGCAGCAGCACGTTTTCCTTGTTGCGCACCGCGACCATCGAGGCCGGCGTGGTATCGAGGAAGGTGGCGCTGATCTTGCTGCCGTCACTGCAGGTGAAGGCGACCGGGCCGGTGGTCTTTACCAGCTTGTAGCTCGATTGCAGCTGCATGATGCGGGTGCCGTAGGCGTTGTTGAGGCAGCCGTTCATGTCCTTGGACTCGGCGCACTGCTTCACGCCTTCCCACCACTTGGTGTGCTGCTCCTGCAGTTCCTTGCCGGCGCCGGCGTCGAGTTTCTCGAGCGCGGCGCGGTACAGGGCGTAGACCATGCCTTCGGATTCGGCCGAACCCGGAGCCTGGCAGATCTTGGCCTCGGCGGCGCCGATGCCGCGCGCGCAGAAGCCGGGCATCGAGACGGCCTGGGCTCCCAGCGGCAGGGCCAGGACGGCGGCGGCGATGAGTAGTCGTTTCATGATGTGCTCCTTATTGTATTGAATGCGATGGTGGGGGCGGCGCGGCGTCTTGCCTGACCGCGGGTAATGAGTTCTATGCCGTGACCTTCGCCAGGTCCAGTTCGACCCAGGTCGGCGCATGGTCGCTCGGCTTTTCGCGGCCGCGCACGAACTTGTCGACCCCGGCGTCCTTCAGCGCCGGCTGCAGCTTGGGGCTGAGCAGCAGGTGATCGATGCGGATGCCGGCGTCGCGCCCGAAGGCGTTGCGGAAGTAATCCCAGAAGGTGTAGATCGTCGCGTCCGGATGGATGGCGCGCAGCGAATCGAGCCAGCCCTGCTCGATCAGGCGCTCGAAGGCGGCGCGGGTCTCGGGGCGGAACAGGGCGTCGTCGACCCAGCGCTCCGGCTTGTAGACGTCGCGCTCGGTCGGGATGACGTTGAAGTCGCCCGCCAGCACCGCGGGAATGCCCTGGGCCAGCAGTTCGAGGCCGCGCAGGCGCAGGCGTTCCATCCAGGCCAGTTTGTAGTCGAACTTGGGGCCGGGGGCCGGATTCCCGTTCGGCAGGTAGAGTCCGGCGATGAGGATGCCCTTGTAGACCGCCTCGATGTAGCGGCTCTGTTCGTCGGTTTCGTCGCCCGGCAGGCCGCGCTGCACTTCCTGCGCCGGCTCGCGCGTCAGGATCGCCACGCCGTTCCAGCTCTTCTGGCCATGCCAGAGCGCGTGGTAGCCGGCGTCCTGGATCGCCTGCAGCGGGAATTTGTCTTGCGGAGCCTTCAGCTCCTGCAGGCAGACCACGTCGGGCGCGCGCTCGCCGAGGTACTGGACGAGGGCGTCCAGCCGGCTGTTGATGCTGTTGACATTGTAGGTTACGACGAGCATGGCTTCTCCGATTGGCTTGAGGTAATTATGACAACAATTTCTGGCAACAGGCGCACGGGTAGCGACGTCGGCGCCGGTCTATATGAGTTTTTCGACATTTTCTTATGGCAAATTAGTCGTTTTTCGATATAAGCGTTTGTTCTATACTCGCAGGAATTGTTATCGTAGCCGGAGCATCAATGATCACTCGCCGTCACCTCATCCTGAGCACCTTCGCCCTGGGCGCATCCTTGTCCGCCGGCCTGGCGCAAGCCGACCAGCTGGCCGACATCAAGCAGAAGGGCCAGATCGTGTTCGGCGTGCTCGGCACCGATGAACCGAACAGCTTCATCGACCCGAAATCGCGCCAGCTGGTCGGCTACGAGATCGACATCGCCAATGCGGTGGCCAGGAAGCTGGGCGTCAAGCCGGTATTCAAGCAGATTTCGGTTGCCGCCCGCATCCCCGAGCTGCAGCAGGGCCACGTCGATATCCTGGCCGCTTCGCTCACCCACAACAAGGAGCGCGAATCGCAGGTGGACTTCGCGCTGACCCACTTCGTGACCGGTTCCAAGGTCATGGTGCGCGCCGCCAGCGGCATCACCGGCTTGCCTCAGCTGGCCGGCAAGAAGGTGCTGACCGTGCGTGGGGGCACCCAGGAAACGAATATCCGCAAGGCGGTGCCGAACGTCGAGGTGGTCACCTTCGAGAATACCCAGCAGGCCTTCCAGGCGCTGCGCCAGGGTAAAGGCGTCGCCTACGTCAACGACGAATCCTCGCTGCTGTCCGACTACGGCAAGCTGGGTCCGGCCGCCAAGGGCTTCACGATCCTGGCCCCGTCGATCGGCAGCGAGCCGCTCGCGCTCGGCCTGCGCAAGGGCGAGAAGGGCCTGAAGGCGGTGGTCGACCAGACCCTGCGCGAGCTGGAAAGCAGCGGCGCTGCCGAGGGGCTGTTCAACAAATGGTATGGCCCCGGGACCCGCACCAACCTCGCCAAGCGCGGCTTCAAGATCCACACTGACCAGATCTGAGCCTGGTCTTGTTCTTCGATCCGACCATCCTGCAGTCCGGCGAGTACCACGACTGGCTGGTGCAGGGATTCTTCCTGTCGATCCAGCTGACCGTCATCAGCTTCGCCTTCGCGCTGCCTTTCGGCGCGCTGGTGGCGGTGATGCGCACGTCGACCTTCGCGCCCATGCGCGCACTAGGTGCGACCGTGGTCGAGGCGATCCGCAACGTGCCGCTGCTGGCGCACCTGCTGTTCTGGTACTTCGCCTTTCCCGAACTGCTGCCGGAAGGCGCGCGCGAAGTCCTGTACGCGAACAATCCCGAAGTGATCTGCGCCGTCATCGCCCTCTCCCTGTACGCCGGCGTGCACATGGCCGAGGACATCCGCAGCGGCATCCGCGCGGTGCCCGCGACCCAGCTCGAGGCTGCGCGTTCGCTGGGCCTGGGCCGGGCGGCCGCGGTGCGCCTGGTGCTGCTGCCGCAGGCGCTGCGCGCCTCGGTGCCGCCGCTGCTGTCGCAGACCGTCAACCTGTGGAAGGACACCAGCGTGGCCACCGTGATCGGCGCCGCCGAACTGATGTACCAGGCCGCGCGCGTGGAAACCGCCAGCTTTCGCAGCCTGGAGGCGTTCACCTTCGCCACGCTGGCCTACCTGACGGTCTCGCTCGTGATCGCGCTGCTGGCCCACCTGTTCCAGCGCCGCTATCCGGTGCGCACAAACTGAGAGGCGCCGGATGCTCGAACTGATCGATACCTACTGGCTGTACTTCCTGGTCGGCCAATATCCCGAAGGTCCGCTGGGCGGCCTGGCGCTGACCATCCTGCTGTCGGGCGCCGCGCTGGTGCTGGCGATGCCGCTCGGCCTGCTGCTCGGCATCGCGCGCGTCAGCCCTTATCGCGCCATCAGCCTGCCGGTGGCCGGCCTGGTGCAGGTGGTGCGCGCCGTGCCGCTGCTGCTGGTGCTGTTCTGGGTGTACTTCTTCCTGCCCGCCGTCACCGGCGTCAAGACCTCGCAGGCGACCACGATGCTGATGGTGCTGGTGGTGTTCGACAGCGTCTACCTGGCCGAGATCGTGGCCGCCGGCATGCGCGCGCTGCCCAGGGGCCAGCTGGAAAGCGCCCGTTCGCTGGGCCTGGGCTATGGCGCCGCGCTGCGCCACGTGGTGCTGCCGCAGAGCCTGCGCCACGGCCTGCCGTCGATCGTCAACCAGCTGGTCTCGACCATCAAGGCGACCTCGCTCGGCTACATCATCGGCCTGTCCGAAGTCTCGTTCATCGCCACCCAGATCAATACCCTGGTGTTCACCCAGGCGGTGGAGGTCTACCTGATCCTGGCGCTGACCTATTTCATCCTGTGTTTCGGCCTGTCCCGCCTGGCCTTCCTGCTCGAGCGGCGCCTGCAACGGCGCGCTGTGCAAGCGTCATGAAAGTGCATGAACGATGATCGTTCTCGATAAAGTCAATAAATTCTACGGCGACTACCACGCGCTGGTGGACGTCACCGAGCGCGTCGACGACAACGAGGTGCTGGTGGTGTGCGGTCCTTCCGGTTCCGGCAAGTCGACCCTGATCCGGACCCTCAACCGGCTCGAGGAGATCGACTCCGGCCGCATCGCGATCGACGGCCGCGACGTCCACGCCAGGGACCTTGATGTCAATGCGCTGCGCGCCGGCATCGGTTTCGTGTTCCAGAGCTTCAACCTGTTCCCGCACCTGACGGTGCTCGAGAACTGCACGCTGGCGCCGGTGAAGTTGAAACGCGCGACCAAGCCTGAGGCGCGCGACTACGCCATGCAGCTGCTCGAGCGGGTCGGCCTGGCGCACAAGGCCGACGCCTATCCGAACGCGCTGTCTGGCGGCCAGCAGCAGCGGGTGGCGATCGCGCGCGCGCTGGCCATGCGGCCGCCGATCATGCTGTTCGACGAGCCGACCAGCGCGCTCGACCCCGAGATGGTGGGTGAAGTGCTGCAGGTGATGCGCTCGCTGGCGGGCGAGGGCATGACCATGGTCTGCGTGACCCACGAGATGGGTTTTGCGCGCGACGTCGCCGACCGCATCTGGTTCATGGCCGAGGGGAAGATCCTGGAGAAGGCCACGCCGCAGGAATTCTTCGCCAACCCTCAGCACCCGCGCGCACGGCAGTTCCTGGCCGACCGCCGCCGCGACTAGCTGTCGCTGCTATGATGAAGGCCTCGGCTTTCATCCCAGGACGGCAGCATGGCGCACCAGACCATTCTCGAATTTTCGACCAGCGGTCGCGGCACGCGCGACATCACGCGCGACGTCGCCGCCGTGGTCGCGGTATCGAAGCTGCAATGCGGCCTGGTCCACGTTTTCGTGCAGCACACCAGCTGCTCGCTGCTGCTCACCGAGAACGCGGATGGCGACGTGCGGCGCGACCTGGAAACCATCGTCTCGCGCCTGGCGCCGGACGGCGACCCGGCCTACCGCCACGACGCCGAAGGGCCGGACGATATGTCGGCCCATGGCCGCAGCATGCTCACCGACACCGCGCTGACGATTCCGATCGGGGGAGGGCGCATGCTGCTCGGCACCTGGCAGGGCATCTACCTGTGGGAACACCGCACGGCGCCGCACCGGCGGCGGGTGGTCGTCACGGTGCTGGGCGGTTGAATGCATATGCATATCATGGCGGTTGCATGGAATCCGCTCCCGGCGTAGATCGGGGCCGCGACTTCTGGTAACGTGAGGCGATTGAGCTCCTCCACCTCCAGCCCGGGAATCCCATGCACGCCTCCGCCTCCACCAGCCGTCGCCGTATTCTCCTGACGCTCCTGGCGCTGTGCGCCGAACTGGCCCTGCTCGCGCGCGAGCACCTGCATGGCGGCGTGCTGTCGCATCACCTGCTAGCCAACCCCGACCTGCCCGCGTTGTCCAACTGGTGGGGGCTGCTGCTGGTGCCGCTGCTGACCTGGTGCACCGTGGGCAGGGTCGAGCGCCGCGCGCGGCTTGCCGCCAGCGCAGGCCGGCCGCTCATGCCGGCGCCCCTCATCGCGTTCCTGTGCGCGCTGGCCTATGGCGCCACGCTGGCGGCGCTGTTCGCGGCCGGCAGTCCCCTGGTCGACTACCTCTTCTTCGGCCTGCTGGCGCTGGCTCTCGTAGTGCGCCTGTGGCATGCCGAATACCTGCTGGGCTTCGTGCTGGCCATGAGCTGGGTGGCCGGGCCGATCCTGCCGGCCATGTTCGGCTCGGTCATCGCCGTGTTCTCCTGGCTGGTGCACACGGCGGCGCGGGCCTTGTGGCGCCGGCTGCGTCCGGGCGTGGCCTGAGCGGACCGCCTGTCATGAGCCACCCTTTCCTGCTGTTCGCCACGATCTTCGTCATCCTTGCCATCGTGCTGTACGCAGCGCCCGGGCGCAAGCTGCTCAACTTCGTGCACTACCCGACGGGGCAGGACCAGGTCGCGCGCCTGAACCGCTACGCGGCGCTGCGCCTGATGCTGCCGGCGCTGGTCAACCTGGGCTGCGCCTGGGCGGTGACCGAGCGGCCGGCCCTGATGGTGCCGATGATCTTCCTCACGCCGTTGTCGGTGATGGGCGTGGTGGTCTGGATCGCGGCCGGGTCCAGGCGCTTCGGCGCGTGAACCCGGTCGAGTGACGGTCGCAAGACGCGGCGCAAGCTTTCCAGGACGTTCCGTGTGGCAGTACGCGGCGCTTTCTTCCTATAATCGGGGAGCAGCCGGCATCTTCGCCCGACCCGTTTTGAAGCCCGACCAACCATGACGTCCAGCACCGCCACCCTTGACGAAGAAGGGCGCCTCGCCGTCCTCGATTCCTACGGCATCCTCGACACGCCGCCCGAGCGCTCGTTCGACGACGTCGTGCGCCTGGTCAGCCAGCTGCTGTCCGCGCCGATCGCCGCGGTCAACCTGATCGCGCGCGGCCGCCAGTGGTTCAAGTCCGAGATCGGCCTGGGCACGCGCGAGATGCCGCTGGACGATTCGATCTGCCGCTTCGCACTGCTCGAGGAGCAGCAGTTGATCGTGCCCGACACGCGCGACGATCCGCGTTTCAGCTGCAATCCGCTGGTGACCAGGGATGCCGGCTTGCGCTTCTACGCCGGGGCCCTGCTCAAGACGCGCGACGGTGTCCCGCTCGGCACCCTGTGCGTGCTCGATGACAAGCCGCGGCCGCAAGGCTTGAGCGAGCAGGAGCAGTTCGTGCTGGCCACCATGGCGCACCAGATCATGAGCCAGATCGAGCTGCGCAAGGCGATGGCCGAGCAGGAGGCCCTGATCGCCGCGCTGCGCCAGGCCGACCAGCGCAAGGACGAATTCCTCGCCATGCTGGCCCATGAGCTGCGCAATCCGCTGGCGCCGATCGTCTCGGCCGCCACCATGCTGTCCAACTTCAACCTCGACCCCGCGATGGTGCAGCGCGCCAGCGAGATCGTGGCGCGCCAGTCCGGCCACATGACGTCGCTGATCGACGACTTGCTGGACGTCTCGCGCGTCACGCGCGGCAAGGTGGAGCTCGAGCTGCGCGAGCTGGATTTCAAGGACGTCATCGCCGACGCCATCGAGCAGGTGCGGCCGCTGATCGAGAAGCACCAGCACCGCCTGACCCTGGACTTGCCGCCGGCGCGCGCCATCGTCGTCGGCGACCGCAAGCGCCTGGTGCAGGTCATGACCAACCTGCTCAGCAACGCCGCCAAGTACACGCTCGAAGGCGGGCGCATCGAGGTACGCCTGACGACCGATGGCGCTGCGCTCGCGGTCGACATCCGCGACGACGGCATCGGCATGTCGCCCGAACTGATCGCCAGCGCCTTCGACCTGTTCGCGCAAGGCGCCCGCGGCCTGGACCGCAGCCAGGGCGGGCTGGGCATCGGGCTGGCCCTGGTGCGCAGCCTGCTCAAGCTGCATGGGGGCGCGGTCAGCGCCAGCAGCGACGGCCCCGGACGGGGCAGCACCTTCCACGTCGTGCTGCCGCTGTCGGCCCGCGCCCAGGTCGAGCGGCGTGCGCGCGACCGCAATGCGCCGCAGGGCAAGCTGCCGGCGCTGCGCATCGGCGTGGTCGACGACAACGAGGACGCGGCGGTCACGCTGTCGCTGCTGCTCGAAACCCTGGGCCACACGGTGCTGGTCGCCCACTCCGCGCGCGAAGCGCTGACGGCGCTGCCGGCCTTCGGCCCCGACGTCTGCCTGCTCGACATCGGCCTGCCCGAAATGAATGGCTACGAGCTGGCCGCCGCGCTGCGCAGGAAGCCCGGCACGGCGCAGGCGATCCTGATCGCGGTGACGGGTTATGCGCAAGAGAAGGACCGTACGCTGGCGCTGGCGGCGGGCTTCCACGACCTGTTCGCCAAGCCGGTCGACCTCGACGTGCTGGGCGCGGCGCTGGTGCAGATCGAGAGCCGGCGCGCGGCCTGAAGGCAATGTGGCGCTGCAGCGCTGGCGTGCGCCGGCGTCGCGGTCCGGCAGGCAGAATCTGTCCCATCATGCGTCGTCGAGAAAGGACAGAACAATGACTCAGCGTTACCAACCCCTGACGCGCCTGGGCCTGGGTGGCACCGGCCTGGGAGACATGTACCACAAGACGAGCGAAGAGGCGGCGCAAGCCACCGTTGATGCGGCTTGGGACGCCGGCATCCGCTATTTCGACACCGCGCCGCACTATGGCGCCGGCCTGTCCGAGCACCGCTTCGGCCAGGCCCTGCGGCGCCGTCCGCGCAATGAGTACACGCTGTCATCCAAGGTCGGCCGCATCCTGGCGCCGAGCGAGACGCCCGAGATTGCCGCCCCCTTCGTGGGCGGCCTGCCGTTCCGGCGCATCACCGACTACACGGCGGACGGCGCGCGCCGTTCGATCGAGGACAGCCTGCAGCGCATGGCGCTGTCGCACATCGACATCGTCTATGTGCACGACCTGTCGCCGGACCGTTTCAGCCAGGCCGAGTACGAGCACTACTACGCCATCGCGGCCGGCCGCGGCGGCGCCTTCGAGGGCCTGGCCAGGCTGCGCGAGGAGGGCGTGATCAAGGGCTGGGGCCTGGGCGTGAACACGGTCGACCCTTGCCTGCGCGCGCTGCGCGATGCGGATCCCGACGTCTTCCTGCTGGCCGGCCGCTACACGCTGATGGAGACCACGCCTTTGGACGAGCTGTTCCCGTTGTGCGAGGAGCGGGGCGCGAAGGTGGTGCTGGGCGGTCCGTTCAATTCCGGCTTCCTGGCGGGCGGCCCGAACTACGATTACGGCCCGGCGGATGAAGACAAGATCGGGCGGCGCGAACGCCTGCGCCAGGTGGCGGCGCGCCACGGCGTCGACCTGCCGGCGGCGGCGCTGCAGTTCGGGCTGGCGCATCCGGTGGTGGCGGCCACCATTCCCGGCGCCAGCAGCGTGGCCCACCTGCAGCGCAATGCTGCGCTGATGGACATCGTCATCCCGCCGGCGTTCTGGGAAGAATTGAAGGCCGAGGGCCTGCTGGCGAGGGAAGCGCCGCTGCCGAACGGTTAGAACTGCTCGTCCGGGGCCAGGTAACGCCACTGGCCCTCGGGCAGGTTGCCCAGTTTGACCTTCCCGATGCGCACGCGCTTGAGGCCCACCACTTTCAGGCCAACCATATCGCACATGCGCCGGATCTGGCGCTTCTTGCCTTCGCGCAGGGTAAAGCTCAGCTGGTCCTCGTTCTGCCAGCGCACCTTGGCCGGCAGTAGCGGTTTGCCGTCCATCCATAGGCCGTGGTTCAGCTTTTTCAGGTCGCTCTCGGGCAGCTTGCCCGGCCTGGTGTACTGCACCCGCACCAGGTATTCCTTGTCGACGGAAGTGGTCTCGCCGATCAGGTGCTTGGCGATGCGGCCGTCCTGCGACAGCACGAGCAGCCCCACCGAATCGATGTCCAGCCGTCCGCAGGGCACCAGGCTGCGCAACTGGGTCGGGTGGAACTGTTCTAGCGCAGGATCGTCCGCCCAGCGATTCTCGGGCTTGATCAGGGCGATCGCCGGCGTATAGCCATCCTCGGCCTGGCCGCTGACGTAGCCGACCGGCTTGTTGATCAGGATGGTCACGCGTTTCGACTGCTCGGCCGCGGCCTGGCGCTCGACCGTGATGCGCTGGGTCGGGAGCACCTTGCTGCCCAGCTCCGAGACGACCTTGCCGTCCACCCGCACCCAGCCGCGGGCGATCCATTCATCGGCTTCGCGGCGCGAGCACAGGCCGAGTTCGGACATACGTTTGGAGAGGCGGAGCGGTTCGGTCATGGGTAAAGCTTTACTGTGAAAAGAGGTGAATCAAACTTTGAGGGCGTCGAGCAGGTCGGTCTCGAGCTGCACCTGGGTGCGTGGATTGTTCAGGGCCGGGCCGTCGATCAGGAACACGTCCTCGACGCGCTCTCCCAGGGTCATGATCTTGGCCGTGTGCAGGTTCAGCCGGTAGCGGGCCAGCACGCTGGCGATCGCGTACAACAGGCCCATGCGGTCGTTGGCGGCGATCGACAGCACGTGGAACTGGCCGCGTTCGTCCGGCCGCAATTCGACCGTCGGCGTGATCGGGAAGGTGCGCGCCACGCGCGACAGGCGTCCGCGCACCAGCGGCGGCAAGGGTTCTTGCGACAGCAGCTGGGCGCACAGCTCGTGCTCGATCAGGCTGATGATGTCGCGGTAGCTGCCGGCGAAGTTCTCGTCCGCCACCAGGAAGCTGTCCAGCGCATAGCCGTGGCGCGTGGTGTGGATCTTGGCGTCCAGGATGCTGAAGTTCTTGCGGTCGAAGTAGCTGCAGATGCGCGCGAACAGGTCGGGCTGGTCCTTGACGTAGACCGCCACCTGCAGGCCTTCGCCGATCGGCGCCAGCCGCGCGCGGACCACGGGCTTGTCGCTGTCGACCTTGTCGACCAGCGCCCGCGTCTGCCAGGCGATGTCGGAGGCGTCGTGGCGCAGGAAGTACGCCACGTCGAGCTGCTTCCACAGCGCTTCGTGGGCATTGGCGTCCAGGCCGAACAGGCGCAGGGTGGCCAGCGCTTCCTTCTGGCGCGTGCGCAGCTCGCGGTCGGCCGAATGCGGCTCGCCGCCCAGCACGCGCAGGGTGACCTTGTACAGGTCTTCGAGCAGCTTGGCCTTCCAGGCATTCCACACCTTGGGACTGGTGCCGCGGATGTCGGCCACGGTCAGGAGGTACAGCGCGGTCAGGTGCCGCTCGTCCTTCACTACGGCGGCGAAGGCCTGGATCACGTCGGGGTCGGACAGGTCCTGCTTCTGCGCCACCGTCGACATGGTCAGGTGCTGCTCGACCAGGAATACCACCAGCTCGGTGTCTTCCTCGTTAATGCCGTGGTCGCGGCAGAACCCGCGCGCATCATCCATGCCGAGCTTGGAATGGTCGCCGCCGCGGCCCTTGGCGATGTCGTGGAACAGGGCCGCCACGTACAGCAGCCAGCGGTCGTGGAAGTCGGCGATCAGCTGGCTGCAGAACGGGTATTCGTGGGCGTGTTCCGGCATCGTGAAGCGGCGCAGGTTGCGCACCACCATCATGATGTGCTGGTCCACGGTATACACGTGGAACAGGTCGTGCTGCATCTGGCCGACGATCTTGCGGAAGGCCGGCAGGTAGCGGCCGAGGATGCCGAACTCGTTCATGCGGCGCAGCGCGTGCACCAGGCCGCGCGGCGCCTGCAGCACGCGCAGGAACAGGGCCTTGTTGCCCGGGTCGGCGCGGAAGGCCTCGTCGATCAGCGTGCGCGCATGCCACAGCGCGCGGGTGGCGCGCGCCGTCATTCCCTTGAGCTCGCGGCGCTCGGTCATCGCCACGAACAGCTCGAAGATGGCGGATGGATGCTTCTCGAATGTGTCGTCGGCCACGACGTCGATCAGGCTGCCCACCTGGGTGAAGTGGGCGCTGATCGGGAAGGCCACCGCCGGCTGCGGGAACAGCTGGGCTTCGATGTTCTGCAGCAGAATCGTATTCAGCTGGGTCACGGTCTTGGCGGCCCAGTAGTAGCGCTGCATCAAAAATTCGCTGGCGCGGCGCGCGTCCGGGCCTTCGCCGCTGGCGGTCAGGCCCAAGGTGCCGGCGATCGCGGTCTGGACGTCGAACACCAGGCGGTCTTCGCGTCTTTTCGTATGCAGGTGCAGCCGGATGCGGATGTCCTTGAAGGCGCTTTCCTTTTCCAGCAGCTGGCGCGCTTCCATGCGCGTGATCAGGCCGCGCGTGGCGAGCTGGCCGAAGGTGTCGGCAAGACCCGCGGCCTTGGCCACCCACAGGATCACCTGCAGGTCGCGCAGCGCGCCGGGGCTTTCCTTCACGTTCGGTTCGAGCGCGAAGGCGGTGTATTCGTACTTGGCGTGGCGCAGCCGCATCTCGGCCGTCTTGGCCTGGAAGAAGGCTTGCGGATCGAGGGCGTCGCGGTAGCGCCGCTGCAGCTCCTCGAACAGCGGCGCGCTGCCGGTGACCAGGCGCGCTTCGAGCAGGCTCGTTTGCACCGTGATGTCGGCGGCGGACTCGCTCAGGCACTCGTCCACGGTGCGGATGCTGTGGCCGATTTCCAGGCCCAGGTCCCACAGCAGCTGGACCAGGCCTTCCAGGCGCGCCTGGGTGATGGCGTCGGCCGGCTGTCCCAGCAGGATCAGGAGGTCGACGTCGGAATAGGGGAACAGTTCGCCGCGCCCATAGCCGCCCACGCCCACCAGGGCGGTGTGCTCCGGCAGGCCGGCGGCCTGCCAGGCGTCGAGCAGGACGCCGTCGACCACCTGGCGCAAGCCGCGCAGGAGCTTCTCGGGCTTGCCGTCTTCCTGGAAGGCCTGGAACACCAGCTGGCGTTCGGCCTTCAGGCGCTGGCGCAGCGTGGTGCGGGCGGTGTCGAGCAGGGCGGCCTGTCCCATTGGCGCTCCTTCAGGCCGCGGCCAGGCTTGGGACCGCGCCGGGGTTCAGCAGCGGCAGCACGATGGCGGGCGGCGGCGGGCTGCCGGCCGACATGGTCAGCACCTCGACCCCGGTCTCGGTGACCAGCACCGTGTGTTCCCACTGGGCCGACAGGCTGCGGTCCTTGGTCTTGATGGTCCAGCCGTCCGGCATTTCCTTGATGTCGCGGCGGCCGGCGTTGATCATCGGCTCGATGGTGAAGATCATGCCCGGCTTGAGTTCCTCGAGGGTGCCGGGGCGGCCATAGTGCAGCACCTGCGGCTCTTCGTGGAACACGCGGCCCACGCCGTGGCCGCAGAATTCGCGCACCACGCTGTAGCCGGCCTTTTCGGCGTGCTGCTGGATCGCATGGCCGATGTCGCCCAGGTGCTTGCCCGGCTTGACGGCGGCGATGCCCAGCCACATGCACTCGAAGGTGATCTCGGACAGGCGGCGCGCCATGATCGACGGCTCGCCGACCAGGAACATGCGGCTGTTGTCGCCGTGGTAGCCATCCTTGGTGATCGGGGTGATGTCGATGTTGAGCGCATCGCCCGATTTCAGCACGCGGTCGCCCGGGATGCCGTGGCAGATCACGTCGTTGAGCGAGGTGCAGATCGAGCCGGGGAAGGGCGGGTAGCCCGGCGGGGCATAGTTCAGGGTCGCCGGGGTCGTGCCCTGGACGTTGACCATGTATTCATACGCCAGGCGGTCGAGTTCGCCGGTGGTGACGCCGGGCTTCACGAACGGGGTGATATAGTCGAGCACTTCCGAGCCGAGGCGGCAGGCGACGCGCATGCCTTCGATTTCTTCGGGAGTTTTGGGAGTGGAGGCCATAGGGGATTCTTATCCTGCGATAGTCTGGGCAATAAGGGTTCATTATAGAGGAAACATTCCTTCCTCAGGGCGGGCCCCATCGCCAGTCCTACGTCACGCTTGAACAAAACGGCAAATCCCGCTAGAATCTCGGGTTGCTCGGATTCGCATCGAGCAATGTTGTAAAAAGCATCTTTTATTTTATTGAAATCGCGAATGTGGCCCTAAAAGGGTGCCTGACTGGTGACTGGCCACATTCAAGACCCAACCCTGGAGAATTACATGTCCGTTACTATGCGTGAAATGCTGGAAGCCGGTATCCACTTCGGCCACCAGACCCGTTTCTGGAACCCAAAGATGGCGCCGTTCATCTTCGGTCATCGCAACAAGATCCACATCATCAACCTGGAAAAAACCATGGCGATGTACCAGGATGCGATGAAAACCATCAAGCAGATCTCGGCCAACCGCGGCACCATCCTGATGGTCGGCACCAAGCGCCAGGCACGCGACATCATCGCCGCCGAAGCACAGCGCGCTGGCGTGCCTTACGTCGACCAGCGTTGGCTGGGCGGCATGCTGACCAACTTCAAGACCATCAAGACCTCGATCAAGCGCCTGAAAGACATGGAAGCCCAAGTCGAAGACGGTTCGGTCGAGAAGATGTCGAAGAAAGAAGCGCTGCTGTTCTCGCGCGAAATGGAAAAGCTGCAAAAGTCGATCGGCGGCATCAAGGACCTGGGCGGCGTGCCTGACGCGATCTTCGTCGTCGACGTCGGCTACCACAAGGGCACCATCACCGAAGCCGGCAAGCTGGGCATCCCGGTCATCGGCATCGTCGATACCAACCACTCGCCAGAAGGCGTGACCCACGTCATCCCAGGCAACGACGACTCGTCGAAAGCGATCACCCTGTACGCACGCGGCGTCGCCGATGCGATCCTGGAAGGCCGCGCCAACGCCACCAACGAAGTCGTGGAAATGGTCAAGGCTGGCGGCGACGACTTCGTCGAAGTTTCCGAGCAGGCATAAGTGACTGCGGGTCATTGACCCGCTGGCACATCGAAGGGGGCGCCGCACACACGAGCCCCCCTTTTTTTAAGCTGAATACCCGTGGGGCGTTGTCATAACGACCTGCAACCGGATAAAACATTTAGGAGAAATCAACATGGCAGCGATTACTGCAGCGATGGTAGGCGAACTGCGCGCGAAGACCGACGCGCCAATGATGGAATGCAAAAAAGCACTGACCGAAGCCGACGGCGACATGGGTCGTGCTGAAGAGATCCTGCGCGTCAAGCTGGGCGGCAAGGCATCGAAGGCATCGGCACGCATCACCGCCGAAGGCGTCGTGGCAACCTACATCTCCGGCAACGTCGGCGCGATCGTCGAAGTCAACAGCGAAACCGACTTCGTCGCCAAGAACGACGAATTCCTGGCCATGGTCAACCTGGCCGCCAAGCTGGTCGCCGAGAACAACCCGGCTGACGTCGCCGCCCTGGCAGCGCTGCCGCACGACGGCAAGACCTTCGACGACGTGCGTACTGGCCTGATCGGCAAGATCGGCGAGAACATGACCGTGCGCCGCTTCCAGCGTTTCGAAACCACCGGCAAGCTGGCTTCGTACCTGCACGGCACCCGCATCGGCGTCATCGTCGACTTCGAAGGCGCGGACGAGCAAGTCGGCAAGGACCTGGCCATGCACATCGCTGCAATGAAACCAGTCGCTCTGTCGTCGGAGCAAGTGCCTGCTGAAATGATCGAAAAAGAGCGCTCGGTCGCCGAACTGAAGGCCAAGGAAGACGCCGAGAAGGCCGTCGCCGAAGGCAAGCAGCCGCAATCGGACGAAATCGTCGCCAAGCGTATCGACGGTTCGGTGCAGAAGTACCTGAAAGAAGTGTCGCTGCTGAACCAGGCATTCGTGAAGAACGACAAGCAGTCGATCGAGCAATACCTGAAAGCATCGAACACCACCGTCAAGGCATTCACCATGTACGTGGTGGGCGAGGGCATCGAGAAGAAGGTCGACGACTTCGCAGCGGAAGTCGCAGCACAGATGGCTGCAAACAAGCAGTAATCAAAAAGAACGGGCCGCAAGGTCCGTTTTTTTAAGGTGGGAAGGTTTGTTTGCGTAGCCGTAATGGAGTTGCGGCTGAGCATGGAAACTTGGGTTCCCGCCTTCGCGGGAACGACGTACTGGCGGTGCAGGCCGATGCAGGCTCCTGTGGCCCGCACCCTCCGTACGTCGTCCCCGCGCAGGCGGGCGCAATGCCACTGGCATTGTGCCCCCCAAGTTCGCATGCCGACCAGCTGCGCGACTCACCGACCGCGCCCGCCTTACAATGCCATCGCCCTCGAGGCAGATGAGATCGCAGCCCACGGGCCAGCGATCGGACCCGAATTCGCAACATCGAAACATCACATTAGGAGCCGCTTCATCATGTCAAAACCAGCTTACCAACGAGTCCTCCTGAAACTGTCCGGCGAAGCGCTGATGGGCGACGACCCGTTCGGCATCAACCGCGCCACCATCGAGCGCATGGTGGCCGACGTGGCGGAAGTGGCGAAGCTGGGCGTGCAGGTGGCGGTGGTGATTGGCGGCGGCAACATCTTCCGCGGCGTCGCCCCGGGCGCCCAGGGCATGGACCGCGCCACCGCCGACTACATGGGCATGCTGGCCACCGTCATGAATGCGCTGGCCCTGGCCGACGCCATGCGCCACGTCGGCATCACCGCCCGCGTCATGTCGGCGATCGGCATCGAGCAGGTGGTCGAGCCCTATGTGCGCCCGAAAGCCCTGCAATACCTGGAAGAAGGCAAGGTCGTCGTGTTCGCCGCCGGCACCGGCAACCCGTTCTTCACCACCGATACCGCGGCCGCCCTGCGCGGCGCCGAGATCTCGGCCGAGATCGTCCTGAAGGCCACCAAGGTCGACGGCGTCTACAGCGCCGACCCCAAGAAAGACCCGCACGCGACCCGCTACGAGAACATCTCGTTCGACGAAGCCATCGCCAAGCACCTGCAAGTGATGGACGCCACCGCCTTCGCGCTGTGCCGCGACCAGAAACTGCCGATCAAGGTGTTCTCCATCGTCAAACCCGGCGCGCTCACCCGCGTGATCATGGGCGAAGACGAGGGTACACTGGTACACGTTTAAAATATTACTGAACAACAAGGAGAGCAGCATGTCCCTGGCTGACGTCAAAAAGAACGCGCAAGAGCGCATGGCCAAGTCCATCGAGACCCTGAAAGCCGACCTGGCCAAGGTCCGCACCGGCCGCGCCCATACCGGCATCCTGGACCACGTGATGGTCGAGTACTACGGCGCCCCGACCGCGCTGCCGATGGTGGCCAACCTGACCCTGGTCGACGCGCGCACCATCGGCGTCCAGCCGTTCGAAAAGAAAATGGCCTCGACCATCGAAAAAGCGATCCGCGACGCCGACCTGGGCCTGAACCCATCGGCCCAGGGCGACATGATCCGCGTGCCGACCCCGCCGCTGACCGAAGAGCGCCGCAAAGAGATGGTCAAGCTGACCAAGTCGGAAGGCGAAGATGCGAAGATTGCCGTGCGCAATATTCGCCGCGATGCCAACGAAGCACTCAAGAAAATGGTCAAAGACAAGACCGCGTCGGAAGACGACGAGCGCCGCGCCTCGGACGAGATCCAGAAGCTGACCGACAAGGCCGTGGCCGACATCGACAAGCTGCTGGGCGAAAAAGAGAAAGAAATCCTGACGGTGTAAAGGCCCAGCTCAACGGCTTTCTTGCGGACCGGCCCCGGCAGCTTGCCGCGGCCGGTCCGCCTACCTTATGATTGTCCAATTCTGATTGGCCATATGCGCACCGCCGGACGGCAGTCCGGGCGCAGCCCTGCTGGATACAAGATGTTCAAAAGTTCGACCACCGCCGTTCCCGACACGCCCGCCGTGCCGCGCCATATTGCCATCATCATGGATGGCAATGGCCGTTGGGCCACCAAACGCCTGCTGCCGCGCGTCGCCGGCCACGTCAAGGGCGTGGAAGCCGTGCGCGGCATCGTCGAAGCCTGCGTGCTGCGCGGGGTCGAGTACCTGACCCTGTTCGCCTTCTCGTCCGAGAACTGGCGCCGCCCGGCCGACGAGGTCTCGCTCCTGATGCGCCTGTTCGTCACGGCGCTCGAGCGCGAAGTCTCGAAGATGCACGCCAATAATATCCGCCTGAAAGTCGTGGGCGACCTGAGCCGCTTCGACCCCAAGCTGCAAGAGATGATCGCCAACGCCGAGCGCCGCACCGCCGGCAATACCCGCCTGACCGTCACCGTGTGCGCCAACTATGGCGGCCGCTGGGATATCATGCAGGCAACGGGGAAGATGGTGCAGGCCAACCCCGGCGTGACCGAATTTACGGAGGAAATGCTGGCTCCGCACCTGGCGATGGCGTATGCGCCCGAACCCGACCTGTTCATCCGGACCGGCGGCGAGGAGCGCATCTCGAATTTCCTGTTGTGGCAGCTGGCGTATTCCGAACTGCATTTCACCAGCACTTTCTGGCCCGATTTCACGCCCGAGGCGCTGGATGAGGCGATCGCCTCGTTCCAGGGCCGCGAACGGCGCTTCGGCCAGACCAGCGCCCAAGTAGCGAAGAAGACCAACTGATGCTCAAGACCCGGATCGTCACCGCGCTCGTCCTGCTGGCAGTCCTGCTGCCGGTTCTGTATTCCAACAACCCCACGGCGTTCGCGGTGGTCGCTTCGATCTTCTTCGGGGCGGCGATCTGGGAGTGTTTCCGCCTGTTCAATCCGGGCGCGAAGAGCGCCGTGCTGATTGCGGCGGCCTGGACCCTGGCCTTCGCCTATGCCTTCTTCATGCGCGAGCAGGGCGATCCGACCTTCTGGTTCGCCATCGGCGCGCTGCTGTGGCTGCTGCGCTTCGCGCCCACGCTCAAGCTCGGCCTGCCGCCGTTGGCCAGCACGCCGAACACGCTGCTGAGCCTGCTGTACGCGATCTCTCTGGTGGCCTGCTTCGCCGCCATCGTCATGCTGTTCCAGTACTCGGCCCTGTTCCTGCTGTCGGTGCTCGTCATCGTCTGGTCGGCCGACATCTTCGCCTATGTGTGCGGCAAGACCTTCGGCAAGAATAAACTGGCGCCGTCGATCTCGCCCGGCAAGTCGTGGGAAGGCGCCATCGGCGGCGGCGTCGTGACCGTGCTGCTGGCCTCGCTTACCGTCCTGTTCGGCGGCGAGGCGCTCGCGAATACCTTCGCGGTGCGCGTGCAAGCCAGCTTCGGCTGGGCCGGCATGCTGGCCGTCATCGCCCTCATCGTCGTCGCCAGCGTGGTCGGCGACCTGTTCGAATCCCAGCTCAAGCGCCGTGCTGGCATGAAGGACAGCAGCAATCTGCTGCCTGGCCACGGCGGCGTGCTGGACCGGATCGACGCACTCGTGCCGGTCCTGCCGCTGGCGGCCCTGATCGCCACCCGGCTCTAGAAGGAAGTTTCCATGCAAGGCATTACCATCCTTGGCGCCACCGGTTCGATCGGCGCCTCGACCCTCGACGTGGTGGCGCGCCATCCCGACCGCTACCGCGTCCATGCCCTCAGCGCGCATTCGCGCGTGGAAGAACTGGCCGCCGCCTGCCGCCAGTTTCGCCCGCAGCGCGCGGTGGTCGGCAGTCCTGAGGCCGCCACGCAACTCGCGGCCTTGATCGCCGACCTGTCCACCAGCGTCGAATATGGCGAACAGGCGCTGTGCGACATCGCCTCCAGCGCGGACACCGACATCGTGATGGCCGCCATCGTCGGCGCCGCCGGCCTGGCGCCGACGCTCGCTGCGGCGCGCGCCGGCAAGAAGATCCTGCTGGCCAATAAAGAGGCGCTGGTGATGTCGGGCCAGCTGTTCATGGACGCCGTGCGCGAGCACAAGGCGACCCTGCTGCCGGTCGACAGCGAACACAATGCGATCTTCCAGGCGTTGCCGGCCTCGTATGCGCGCGTGCCCGGCGCCTGCGGGGTGTCCAAGATCCTCTTGACCGCGTCCGGCGGGCCGTTCCTCAACCGCGCCGTCGACACGCTCGGCAGCGTGACCCCCGACGAAGCCTGCAAGCACCCGAACTGGGTCATGGGCCGCAAGATCTCGGTCGATTCCGCCACCATGATGAACAAGGGCCTCGAAGTGATCGAGGCCCACTGGCTGTTCGGCGCGCCGGCCGACCAGATCGAAGTCGTGATCCACCCGCAAAGCGTGATCCACTCGATGGTCTCGTATGTGGACGGCTCGGTGCTGGCCCAGTTGGGCAATCCCGATATGCGCACCCCGATCGCCAATGCGCTGGCCTATCCGGAACGGATCGATTCGGGCGTGGCCCAGCTCGACCTGACGCAGATGGCCGGGCTGCAGTTCTTCAAGCCCGACTTCGAGCGCTTCCCCTGCCTGGCGCTCGCTTTCGACGCATTGCGCGCGGGCGGCACCGCCCCGGCCCTGCTCAACGCGGCCAACGAGGTGGCAGTGCAGGCCTTCCTCGAGCGCCGCATCGGTTTCCGCGACATCGAGCGCGTGGTCAAGCACGCGCTCGACGTCGTGCCGCACGGCCCGGCCCCGTCGATCGAGGCGGTGCTGGCCCAGGACGCGCGTGCGCGCGCGGCCGCCGACGACGCCGTATCGACCATCGCTTCAGGCTTGCAGCGCTGACCCCCTGGACCCCGCCATGACCATGCTTTACACCGTGCTGGCCTTCGTGCTGGCGCTCGGTCCCCTGATCGTGATCCACGAACTGGGCCACTACCTGGTCGCGCGCGCCTGCGGCGTCAAGGTGCTGCGCTTCTCGGTCGGGATGGGCCGCGTGGTGTGGTCGCGCCGCTTCGGCAAGGACCAGACCGAATGGGCGCTGTCGGCGCTGCCGCTGGGCGGCTACGTCAAGATGCTCGATGCGCGCGATCCCGAGACGGCGCCGACCAATGATGCCGACCTGGACCGCGAGTTCACGCGCCAGAACGTCTGGAAGCGGATCGCCATCGTCGCCGCTGGCCCGCTGGCCAACTTCCTGCTGGCGATCGGCCTGATGGCCGCACTGTATATGCATGGCGTGGACGAGCCGTCGGCGCGCCTGCGCGAGGCGCCGGCGGCGTCCGAGGCGGCCAAGGCCGGCGTGCGCGGCGGCGATACGGTGGTTGCCGTGAACGGCAACGAGGTGGCCTCGTGGGCCGAGCTGCGCTGGCAGATCGTGCATGCGGCGGTGGACAAGTCGGACGCGCGCCTGGAACTGCGCGGCGCCCACGGCGGCACTTACAGCGCGACGCTGCCGGCGGCGGTGGTCGGCCGGCTCGACGTCGAGACCGACGTGATGGCCGAGCTGGGCCTGGACTTGTGGCGCCCGCAACCGCGCATCGAGAAGGTGCTGCCGGATGGGGCAGGGCAGCGCGCCGGCCTGCAGGACGGCGACCTGGTGCTGCGCATGGACGGTCGGCCGGTCAATGACGGCATCGCCTTCATCGAGGCGGTGCGGGCCTCGCCTGGCAAGCCGCTGGCGCTCGAGGTCGAGCGCGGTGGCCGTCCCGTGGCCCTGTCGCTGGTGCCCGAGGCCGACGCGAATGGCCGCGGCGTGATCAAGGCCATGGTGGCCCAGGCGCCGGAGATGGTGACCGTGAGCTCGGGCCCGTTCGAGGCGATCGCGCGCGGCGCGGAACGCACCTGGGATACCAGCGTGATGACCCTCAAGATGATCTGGAAGATGATTACCGGGGAGGCGTCGTGGAAGAATGTGACCGGTCCCATTACCATCGCCGACTATGCCGGACAGACAGCGAGAATAGGTCTCGTGAGCTATTTACAGTTCATCGCCTTTATTAGTATCAGCTTAGGAGTAATGAATTTGTTACCAATTCCAGTTCTGGATGGTGGCCATTTACTGTATTATTCGCTGGAAGTTTTGACCGGGCGTCCCCTTCCTGCGCGCGTCGGCGAGTTCGCGCAGCGCGCCGGGGGCGGCCTGCTGTTCATGCTGATGGCGCTCGCCGTCTTCAATGACCTGGTGCGGCTGCTCTAGCGGCCTGCATTCGCTCCCGGAGTCGGGGCGACATTCCCGGCACAGAATAATATGCAATCGTTGTCCAAATGACTGACCCTTTGATCCAGCCAATGAAATCACAACCAGATCGTTTTGCCCTGCCGTTCATTCGTCGCAGCTTGATCGGCGCGGCCGTGCTGGCCCTGTGCGCCGGTAATGCGCTGGCCGCCAACCCGTTCGTCGTCAAGGATATCCGGGTCGAAGGCATCCAGCGGACGGAAGCAGGCACCGTGTTCAGCTATCTGCCGGTGCGCGTGGGCGAGACCTTCGATGACGCCAAGGCCTCGAGCGCGATCAAGGCACTGTACGCCACCGGCTTCTTCAAGGACATCCGCCTTGAGGAAGAAAACGGCGTGCTGGTGGTGCTGGTCGAGGAACGCCCGGCGATTTCGTCGGTCGATTTCACCGGCACCAAGGAGTTCGAGAAGGACATGCTGGTCAAGGCGTTGTCCGAGATCGGCGTGGCCCAGACCCGCATCTTCGACAAGGCCTCGGTCGACCGCGCGGAGCAGGAGCTCAAGCGCCAGTACCTGTCGCATGGCCTGTACGGCGTCAAGATCACCACCACCGTGACCCCGATCGAGCGCAACCGCGTGACGGTCATGTTCAACGTCGACGAGGGTGAGGTCGCCAAGATCAAGGGCATCAACATCATCGGCAACAAGGCCTTCAGCGACAAGCAGCTGCGCCAGCTGCTCGAACTGCGCCCGTCCGGCTGGTTCACCTGGTACTCGAAGGCCGACCAGTATTCCAAGCAAAAGCTGACCGGCGACCTGGAGACCATCAAGTCCTGGTACCTGAACCACGGCTACCTCGAGGCCAACGTCGAATCGACCCAGGTCTCGATCACCCCCGACAAGCGCGACATCTACCTGACCCTCAACATCACCGAGGGCGAGCAGTACACCGTCTCGAGCGTCAAGCTCGAGGGCGAGATGTTCGGCCGCGAAGAGGAGCTCAAGGAGCTGATCGTGCTCCAGCCGGGCAAGACCTATGTCGGCGACCTGCAGGAAGCGACCAACAAGCTGATCGCCGACCGCCTGGGCACCTTCGGCTACGCTTTCGCCAACGTGACGGCCAACCCGGAACTCGACCGCGAGAAACGCGAAGTCGCGTTCACCTTCTTCGTCGATCCGGGCAAGCGCGCCTATGTGCGCCACATGAACATCTCGGGCAATACCGTGACCCGCGACGAAGTCATCCGCCGCGAATTCCGCCAGTTCGAAAGCTCGTGGTACGACGCCAACCGCGTCAAGCTGTCGCGCGACCGCGTCGACCGCCTCGGCTACTTCAAGGACGTGAAGGTCGAGACGCCCGAGTCGCCCGGCACCTCGGACCAGGTGGACGTGAACATCGCGGTCGAAGAAAAACCGACCGGTAACTTCATGATCGGCGGCGCCTTCTCGCAGTCCGAGAAGTTCACCTTCACCGCGTCGATCTCGCAGGCCAACTTCGCCGGCAGCGGCAACACGGTCGGCATCGAACTGAACACCAGCAAGTACAACCGCACGATCGCGTTCTCGCAGACCAATCCGTACTTCACGGACGACGGCATCTCGCGCGCGTTCTCGCTGTACCTGCGCACCTCGCGCCCGCCGGCGCTGAACATCGGCTCGTACACCGTGCGCCAGATGGGCGGCAACCTGACCTTCGGCGTGCCGTTCTCCGAATCCGACACCGTCTACTTCGGCGCCGGCCTGGAACGCACCGAGCTGGAAACCGACCAGACCTCGCCGACGATCTACCAGACCTTCGTGCGCCAGAACGGCGGCCCGGCCAGCGGCATCGGCAAGGCCACCACCAATGCGATCCCGCTGACCGCGGCCTGGGGCCGCGATACCCGCGACAGCGCCGTGACCCCGACCCGCGGCCGCTTCCAGCGCGCCAACTTCGAGATCGACGCCATCGGCGACGCCAAGTACTACAGGATGGTCTACGAGCACCAGTGGTGGAAGCCGCTGACCCGCTGGATGACGCTGGCCCTGCGCGGCGAGTTCGACTACGGCAAGGGCATCGGCGGCAGCGCCTACCCGGTGTTCAAGAACTTCTATGCGGGCGGCATCGGTTCGGTGCGCGGCTACGAAAGCTCGTCGCTGGGCGTGGTCGATCCGCGCTACTACGATGCGATCGGCGGCTCCAAGCGCATTATCGGCAATGCCGAGCTGCAGTTCCCGTTCCCGGGCAGCGGCACCGACCGCAGCCTGCGCTGGTTCACCTTCGTCGACGGCGGCCAGGTGTTCCAGGAAGACGCGAAGATCCGCTACGACGAGTTCCGCTACTCGGCCGGTATCGGCCTGTCCTGGATTTCCCCGGTCGGTCCGCTCAAGTTGAGTTATGCTAAGCCGCTGAATTCGCTGCCGGGCGACCGCCTGGAGCGCTTCCAGTTCCAGATGGGCACCGGCTTCTAAGCGGCCCACGGCGACCCGAAGAACGATTGCGAGAGACTTATGTTGAAAAATCTGATTGACTCGCTGCCTGGTGGACGCAGGTCCACGGTTCGACCCGCGCTCGGCGCCTCGCTGGTGCTGGCCGCCGTGTGCGCCGCGCCGCTGGCCCACGCGCAGGCGACCGTCAGCCGCATCGGCTTCGTGCACACCGAGCGCCTGATGACCGACTCCAAGATGGCCAAGGCGGCCGACGCCAAGCTGGCCGCCGAGTTCTCGAAGCGCCAGAAGGCGGTCGAGGAGATGGTCGGCAAGTACAAGCAGACGTCCGAGAAATTCGACGCCGAAGCGGCGGGCCTGAATGAGCTGGACCGCACGCGCCGCGCGCGCGAGCTGTACAACATGCAGAAGGACGTCGAGCGCATGCAGCGCGAGTTCCAGGAAGACCTGCAGCAGCGCAAGAACGAAGAGCGCGCCGCGATCGCGCAAAAGGCCTACAAGCTGGTCGAGCAGGTCGCGGAACAGGAAAAACTCGACGCCGTGCTGGTCGAGGCGGCGTGGGTCAGCCCGCGCGTGGACATCACCGACAAGATCCTGAAACTGCTCGACAAATAAAGCAGTACCGATTTTGACTTACACTGGAAAGACCGAGATGGGCATTCGACTGGGCGATTTGGTCGAGCGCTTCGGCGGACAGCTGGTGGGCAACCCGGACCTCGAAGTCCAGGCGATCGCCCCCCTGGACAGCGCCGGCGCTTCGCACATCAGCTTCCTCAGCAACAGCAAGCTGCGCGCACTGGCCGCGCAAAGCCAGGCGGCGGCCTTGATTTTGTCGCCGCTGGACGATCCGACGGTGGCCGCGACCTATGAAGGCGCGCGCATCGTCACCACCAATCCTTACGCCTACTTCGCCCGCGCGGCGCAGTATTTCGTGTCGCTCACCGAGCAGGCGCCGGCGCCCGGCATCCATCCGAGCGCCGTGGTCGACCCCGGCGCGACGGTCGATCCGACCGCCCACGTCGGGCCGCACGCGACGATCGAGGAGGGCGCCATTGTCGGCGCCCACGCCGTGATCGGCGCCGGCTGCTTCATCGGCCGCGAGGCGGTGATCGGCGAATACACGCACCTGTTCGCGAACGTGACCTTCCATGCGCGCTGCCGCATCGGCAAGCGCGGCATCCTGCACTCGGGCGCGGTGATCGGCACCGACGGCTTCGGCTTTGCCGTCGAAGCCGGCGCCTACATCAAGATCCCGCAGACCGGCCGCGTGCTGATCGGCGACGACGTCGACATCGGCGCTAACACCACGATCGACCGCGGCGCGCTGGACGACACCGTGATCGAGGACGGCGTGAAGCTCGACAACCAGATCCAGATCGGCCACAACTGCCGCATCGGCGCGCATACCGCGATGGCCGGCTGCGTCGGCGTGGCCGGCAGCGCCAAGATCGGCAGCCGCTGCACCTTCGGCGGCGCCGCCATGGTGCTGGGCCACCTCGAAATCGCCGACAACGTCCATATCTCCTCGGGCAGCATGGTGTCGCGCTCGGTCCTCGAACCGGGCCAGTACACCGGCTTCTACCCCTTGGCCAAGAACGCCGAATGGGAACGCAGCGCGGCGATCGTGCGCAATCTCGATTCGATGCGCGCCAAGATCCGCACGCTCGAGAAAACCATCAGAAACCTGACAGAACAAAAATGACCACTCCAGAACTCAAGACCCTCGACATCACCCAGATCAAGGAATACCTGCCGCACCGCTATCCGCTGCTGCTGGTCGACCGCGTGCTGGACGTCGAACTGGGCAAGCGCATCGTCGCGATCAAGAACGTCACCGTCAACGAAGAATTCTTCAACGGCCACTTCCCGCACAAGCCGGTGATGCCGGGCGTCTTGATGATCGAAGCGATGGCGCAGACCGCGGCCATCCTGTCGTTCATGACCATGAACGTCAAGCCCGACGAAAACTCGGTGGTGTACTTCGTCGGCATCGACAACGCGCGCTTCAAGCGTCCGGTCGAGCCGGGCGACCAGCTGCGCATGGAAATCGAGATCCTGCGCGTCGCGCGCGGCATCTGGAAGTACAAGGCGGTGGCGACCGTCGACGGCAAGGTGGCGGTCGAAGGTGAGTTGATGTGCACCATCCGCGGCGCCGCCGAAGCGACCATGAAGGGCCCGGAAGGCGCGGCGCAGTAAGGGGAGTACGAGATGAGCAAAATCCATTCGACCGCGATCGTCGATCCGAAGGCGGAGCTGGACAGCTCGGTCGAGGTCGGCCCGTATTCGATCATCGGGCCGAATGTGCGCATCGACGCCGGCACCGTGGTCGGCCCGCACGTGGTCATCGAAGGCCACACCACGATCGGCAAGGACAACAAGTTCTTCCAGTTCTGCTCGATCGGCGGCGCGCCACAGGACAAGAAGTGGAACGGCGAACCGACCCGCCTGGAAGTGGGCGACCGCAACACGGTGCGCGAATTCGTCACCTTCAACCTGGGCACGGTCCAGGATGAAGGCGTCACCCGCGTCGGCAGCGACAACTGGATCTCGGCCTACGTCCACGTGGCGCACGACTGCCAGGTGGGCAGCAACACGATCTTCTCGAACAACGCGCAGCTCGCGGGCCACGTGCAGGTGGGCGACTGGGCCATCCTGTCGGGCTACGCCGGCGTGCACCAGTTCTGCAAGATCGGCGCCCATGCCTTCATCGGCATGTACACCAGCCTGACCCAGGACGTGCCGCCCTACGTGCTCGTCTCCGGCAATCCGGCCGGCGCGCGCGGCGTGAACCTCGAGGGCCTCAAGCGCCGCGGCTTCACGCGCGAGCAGCTCGACGGCATCCGCAGCGCGTATAAACTGCTGTACCGCTCGAACCTGACCCTGGAAGAGGCCAAGACGGCGCTCCAGGCCGAGGAAGAGCGCCTGCCGGCGGCCAGCGCAGACATTCGCCTGCTGCGCGAATTCCTCGGCACCGCCACCCGTGGCATCGTCCGCTAACGAGATGAAGAACGACGTTTCGCTGGCGTTGGTGGCCGGCGAGGCGTCCGGCGACATGCTCGCCGCGCGCCTGCTGGCCGGCCTGCGGCCGCATCTTCCCCAGGCCCGCTTCCACGGCATCGGCGGGCCGCGCATGATCGAGCAGGGCTTCGTGAGCGAGGTCCCGATGGACACGCTCACGGTGCGCGGCCTGTTCGAAGTCATTCCCCGCTATCCCGAACTCAAGCGCATCCAGAGCAGGCTGCGCGACCGTCTCATCGCAGAGCGCCCAAGCGCCTTCATCGGCGCCGACTATCCGGGCTTCAATCTCGGTCTCGAAGAGCAGCTGCGCGGCGCCGGCATCCCGACCGTGCACTTCATCGGGCCGCAGATCTGGGCCTGGCGCGGCGGGCGGATCAAGAAGATCCAGCGCGCGGTGTCGCACATGCTGGTGATCTTCCCGTTCGAGGAAGCGATCTATCGCGAGGCCGGGGTGCCGGTGACGTATATCGGGCATCCGCTGGCCGAGACCATCCCGCTGGCGCCCGACGTCGCCGCGGCGCGCCGTGCGCTCGGCCTGAATGCGGATGCGCGCGTGGTGACGGTGATGCCGGGCAGCCGCATGGGCGAGCTGAAATACCTGGCCGAGCCGTTCATCCGCGCGGTAAAGCTCCTGGGCGCGCGCGATCCGGGTTTGACCTTCGTGGTGCCGATGGTCGGCGAACGCCAGCGCGCCTACTTCGACGAGCTCGTGGTCAAGGCGGGCTTGCAGGACGTCGAATTGCAGGTGACCGCCGCCGGCTCGCACACGGCGATCGCCGCCGCCGACGCGGTGCTGGTCGCTTCCGGCACCGCGACCCTGGAGGTGGCGCTGTTCAAGAAGCCGATGGTGATCGCCTATAAAGTGATGGCGGCGTCGTACGCGATCATGCGCCACATGGGCTACCAGCCCTGGATCGGCCTGCCGAACATCCTGGCGCGCGAGTTCCTGGTGCCGGAGCTGATCCAGCATGCGGCCACGCCCGAGGCGATGGCCGATGCGGTCTGGGCCCAGTTGCAGGATGCGGCCGGACGCGAACGGCTGGCCGCGCGCTTCCTGGAGATGCACCACAGCCTGCTGCGCGACAGCGCGCGAGAGAGCGCGGAAGCGGTATTGAAAGTGATAGGCCGCGATGTTCATACATCGCGTGAACCGGCATGAGAAAGAAGAAAGTCAACCTGTATCCCGGCCTGCCGCCGAGGCTTCGGCCGTTCACCGAGCTCGATATCGTGTGCGGCGTCGACGAGGCCGGACGCGGTCCGCTGGCCGGGCCGGTGTTCGCCGCCGCCGTCATCCTCGATCCGCTGCGGCCGATCGAGGGCCTGCGCGATTCGAAAAAGCTGACCGAGGCGCGGCGCGACGAGCTCGCGCCCCTGATCCGCGAGCATGCGTTGGCCTGGGCCATCGCCGAATGCTCGTGCGAAGAGATCGACAGCATCAACATCCTGCAGGCGACCATGCTGGCGATGCGGCGCGCGGTGGAGGCGCTGCAGACGGTGCCGACGCTGGCCCTGATCGACGGCAACCGCTGCCCGCAGATGGAGGTGCGCGCGCATGCGATCGTGGAGGGCGACGACAAGGTCAACGCCATCTCGGCCGCCTCGATCCTGGCCAAGACGGCGCGCGACGCCGCGCTGGTGCGCCTGCACGACCTGTACCCGCAATACGGCTTCGACCAGCACAAGGGTTACGGCACCCCGCTGCACCTGGAGCGACTGCGCCTGCACGGCCCGTCGCCGGCGCACCGCCGTTCGTTCGCACCGGTGCGCAACCTGCTGCAGGTCGACCTGTTTGCAGAACTCAGTGGCCACATGACTGAAGCAGAAGCAGTATGAAAATCATCAGCTCGCGCGACAACGCGTTCTACAAAGACCTGAAAAGCCTCGCCACCAGCTCGCAGGCGCGGCGCAAGGCCGGACAAAGCCTGCTCGACGGCGTGCACCTGTGCCAGAGCTGGCTCGACCTGCGCGGGGCGCCGCGCCACTGCGTGGTGTCGGAAGGCGCGCTCGGCAACCATGAAGTGCAGGCGATCGTCGCGCGCTGCGAGGCGCTGCATGCGTCGGTGACGGCGCTGCCCGATGCGCTGTTCAACGCCGTCAGCCAGGTCGAGCACGGCGTGCACCTGCTGTTCGTGATCGATTCGCCGCAGCCTTCGGCGGCGCCGGCCCTGGTGGGGCCGAGCGTGCTGCTGGATGGCGTGCAGGATCCGGGCAACGTCGGCTCGATCCTGCGCAGCGCGGCGGCGTCCGGCATCAAGCAGGTCTACTGCAGCCCAGGCACTGCTTTCTGCTGGTCGCCGAAGGTGCTGCGGGCGGCAATGGGCGCGCACTTCGTGCTGGAGATTTTCGAACAGATTGAACTGGCGCCGCTGGTGCGTGCTGCGAAGGTGCCGGTGCTGGCCACCAGCGGCTATGCGGCCGAGCGGCTGTATGCGATGGACCTGCGCCAGCCGGTGGCCTGGGTGCTGGGTCACGAAGGGCAGGGTGTGTCGGATGAATTGCTGAAGCTCGCCACGCACCGGGTCGCGGTGCCGCATGCGGGCCAGGTCGAGTCGCTGAATGTCGCCGCTTGCGCCGCCGTGTGCTTCTTCGAAGGACTGCGCCAGCAGCAAGTTTAAGTATGGACGGTTTCCCCTGCATCGCGTAGGCTGGCGGCTGGGAAACTGGAGCAACGATGGACATCGCGCATTTGCATTTTTTGGTGGCACAAGCCGACCCGGCCCAGCGCAGGGCGCTGGTGGACTTGCTGGGCCAGCTCGGCGCCAGCCGCGTCACCGAGGTGCCGGACGGGCATCTCGCGCTGCAGACCCTGGAGGCTGGCCTGGCGCCGGCGGTGAACGTCGCCATCATCGATCTCGCGCTGCCAGGCATGGATGGCCTGGAGCTGATCCGCAAGCTGGGAGAGATGCAGGTCGAGGCCCAGGCGCCGGCGCGCCTGGTGGTGACGGGCGCACAGCCCGCCGACCTGCTGTTCTCGGTCGAGACCCTGGCCCAGGCCTATGGCGTCGAGCTGCTGGGCGTGATCGCCAGGCCGGTCACCGCCGCCAAGCTGAAGCCGCTGCTCGACAACTACGCCCCGCTGGCGCGGCCGCCGCGCAAGCCGGGCGGCCCGCGCTTCACCTTCCAGCAGATCGGCATCGGCCTGCAGAAGCGCCAGTTCGAGCCCTTCTTCCAGCCGAAGATCGAGCTCGCGACCGGACAGGTAAAAGGCCTGGAAGCCTTCGCCCGCTGGCGGCACCCGGAGCACGGCGTGCTGGGCCCCGCATCCTTCATGGAAGCGCTGGAAGAAAGCGGCCGCATCGACTTCCTCGACTGGAGCATGATCGAGCTGTCGGTGGAGCGCTGCCGCTGGTTCCAGGAGCAGGGCATCCCGGTCCCGATCTCGCTGAACATCGCCCCCGAGACGCTGGCCCATCCGGCCTTCGTGCGCCAGATCGTGGCCTCGCTGGAGCGCCACAAGGTCCTGCCCGACTACATCACCTTCGAACTGCCGGAATCGTCGATCCTGAACACGAACCCCGATTTCATCGAACGCCTGGTCCGCCTGCGAATGATGGGCTTCGGCCTGGCCATCGACGACTACGGCACGGGAAGATCGAACCTGCAGTTGCTGGCGCGCATCCCCTTCACCGAACTGAAAATCGACCGCAGCTTCGTCGACGGCGCCTCGAAACGCCGCCCGCTGGGCACGGTCCTGCGCAGCTGCCTGAACCTGGCCCATAGCCTCGACCGCATGTCAGTCGCCGTCGGCGTCGAAACCCGCCAGGACTGGGACTTCCTCCAAAGCCTCGGCTGCACCTACGCCCAGGGCTACCACATCGCCAACCCCATGGAAGCCACCGCCTTCCCCACTTGGCTCGCCGACTGGCGCCAATTCTTCTAGCCCTCAATTAGGGTCAGAGTAAAATTATTGAGCAATTTCCCAAGTTCGGCCCGCAAATAAAGAGGGTCGGAGTCGAATTGTTGGCCAATTACTCAGCGGATAATTAGGGTCGGAGTCGAATTAACGGCTCAGCCGTCAATGTTGTCAAACAATTCGACTCCGACCCTATTTAGTTTTTGGGTGATATAGCGCTAACACGTGGAGGTGTTCGTCCTCTGCGGAATCTTATTTCCCGACTGCTCGGCCGACGGTGCTCAAACTGCCGAAAATAATTAGGGTCAGAGTAGAATTGCTGAGCAATTCCTCAAAGTTGTCAAACAATTCGACTCCGACCCTAATTAATGTGCACGAGCTTTCAGGCAAGTAGAGGCTGGCTTGTGCAGAATAAATGTGCGCACAAAAATCTTTCCTGATAATTCGACACTGACCCTAATGGGAGTCAGTACTCGCGGCGGTCGGGTTTGATTTCCTGGAGGATGGTGGTGGCGATTTCTTCGATGGATTTCGTCGTCGACGAAAGCCAGCGGATGCCTTCGCGGCGCATCAGTTGCTCGGCCTCGTTGACTTCGTAGCGGCAGTTTTCCAATGAGGCGTATTTGCTCCCGGCGCGGCGCTCGTTGCGGATCTGAGTCAGGCGCTCGGGGGCAATCGTCAGGCCGAAGCACTTATCCTTGAAGGGGGGGAGCGAGCTGGGGAGTTTGCCCCGTTCGAAGTCGTCTGGGATCAGCGGATAGTTTGCGGCTTTCAGGCCGTATTGCATCGCCAGGTACAGGCTCGTCGGCGTTTTGCCGGAACGCGAGACGCCGACCAGGATCACGTCGGCTTCCGCCAGGTTCTTGTGCGACTGGCCGTCGTCGTGCGCCAGCGAGAAATTGATCGCTTCGATGCGGTTCTTGTATTCCTCGGTGTCCACCGCATTGTGGATGCGCCCGATCGTGTGCGTCGATTTGACGTCCAGCTCCTGCTCGAGCGGCGCGACGAAGGTCTGGAACAGGTCCATGTGCATGCCGTTCGCCGAGCGGATCACGCTCGACAGGTCGTGCTTCACCAGCGTCGAGAAAACGATCGGCCGCTGGCCGTGCAGCGCGAAGCTTTCGTTGATGCGGCGCGCGGCGTCGTGCGCCTTCTCGATCGAATCCACGAACGGCAGGCGGATCTGGCGGAAACGCAGGTCGAACTGGCTCAACACGGCGTGACCGAAGGTCTCCGCCGTGATGCCGGTGCCGTCGGAAACGAAGAAGACGGTGCGCGAAGCGGTGACTGGAGGAGGCAGGGAATCGTCGGTCATGATGGCTGGATCGGTATGCTTTGCTGACAAAGTTGCATCAAAAGTGCGCTGCACTTCACCCTGCCGCGGGGTAAAATGCTCGGCAACGGGTTTTGCATTGTGCTGCACGCGGGCCAGAATAACAAGAACACGTCAAGACGCCCCCGCTTCCCGGCACCGATGCGCCAACAGCTTTCCATCATCAAGTAAGGGTGTTTTATCATGACTAACCTAGCTACTCCAGCATTGAAGCCCGACGAGGCTAACCGCGTCTACGTGGCCTCGTTCGAGGACTTGCGCATGACCGACGTCGAGTCGGTCGGCGGCAAGAACGCCTCGCTCGGCGAGATGATCAGCCAGCTGGCCACCGCCGGCGTGCGCGTGCCGACCGGCTTCGCCACCACCGCCGACGCCTTCCGCGACTTCCTCGACCACAGCGCCGACGGCGGCCCATCGCTGGGCCAGCGCATCGCGACCCGCCTCGAGAACCTGGACGTCGACGATGTGCGCTCGCTGGCCGCCGCCGGCGCCGAGATCCGCGGCTGGATCGTCGAGACCCCGTTCCAGCCACGCCTTGAACAGGAAATCCGTTCGTTCTACGAGCGCCTGGTCGCCGGCTCGGAAACCGAAGTCTCGTTCGCCGTGCGTTCCTCGGCCACCGCCGAAGACCTGCCGGATGCCTCCTTCGCCGGCCAGCAGGAGTCGTTCCTGAACGTGGTCGGCATCGACAACGTGTTAGAGGCGATGAAGCACGTCTTCGCCTCGCTCTACAACGACCGCGCGATCTCCTACCGCGTGCACAAGGGCTTCACCCACGCCGAGGTCGCGCTGTCGGCCGGCGTGCAGCGCATGGTGCGTTCCGACACCGGCGCCTCGGGCGTGATGTTCACCATCGATACCGAATCGGGCTTCAAGGACGTGGTGTTCATCACCTCGAGCTACGGCCTGGGCGAGACCGTGGTGCAGGGCGCGGTCAATCCCGACGAGTTCTACGTCCACAAGCCGATGCTGGCACAGGGCAAGTCGGCCGTCATCCGCCGCAATATTGGCTCCAAGCTGATCAAGATGGAGTTCACCAACGAGGCCAAGGCCGGCCGCTCGGTCAAGACCGTCGACGTGCCGATCGAGCTGCGCAACCGCTATTCGCTGGTCGAGGAAGAGGTCATCGAGCTGGCCAAGTACGCGATGATCATCGAGAGCCACTACGGCCGTCCGATGGACATCGAGTGGGGCAAGGATGGCCGCGACGGCAAGCTGTACATCCTGCAGGCGCGTCCCGAGACCGTGAAGTCGCAGCAGAAAGCCACCGACGCCCAGCAGCGCTTCCAGCTCAAGGGTACCGGCACCGTGCTGACCCACGGCCGCGCGATCGGCCAGAAGATCGGCGCCGGCCCGGTGCGCGTCATCACCGACCCATCGGAGATGGAACGCGTGCAGCCGGGCGACGTGCTGGTGGCCGACATGACCGACCCGAACTGGGAACCCGTGATGAAGCGCGCATCGGCGATCGTCACCAACCGCGGCGGCCGCACCTGCCACGCGGCGATCATCGCGCGTGAGCTGGGCGTGCCGGCGGTGGTCGGCTGCGGCGACGCGACCGACGTGCTCAAGGACGGCACCCTGGTCACCGTGTCCTGCGCCGAAGGCGACGAAGGCATGATCTACGACGGCCTGCTGGAAACCGAGGTCACCGAAGTCTCGCGCGGCGAACTGCCGCCGATCAAGACCAAGATCATGCTCAACGTCGGCAACCCGCAGCTGGCCTTCGATTTCCAGTCGGTGCCCAACAACGGCGTCGGCCTGGCCCGGCTCGAGTTCATCATCAACAACAATATCGGCGTGCACCCGAAGGCCATCCTCGAGTACCCGAACATCGACGCCGACCTGAAAAAAGCGGTGGAGTCGGTGGCCCGCGGCCACGCCTCGCCGCGCGCCTTCTACGTCGACAAGCTGGTCGAGGGCGTAGCCACCATCGCCGCCGCCTTCTGGCCGAAGTCGGTGATCGTGCGCCTGTCCGACTTCAAGTCGAACGAGTACAAGAAGCTGATCGGCGGCTCGCGCTACGAGCCGGACGAAGAGAACCCGATGCTGGGCTTCCGCGGCGCCGCGCGCTACCTGGCCGATGACTTCGCCGAATCGTTCGCGATGGAGTGCGCGGCCATGAAACGCGTGCGCAACGAGATGGGCCTGACCAACGTCGAGCTGATGGTGCCGTTCGTGCGCACCCTGGGCCAGGCCGAGAAAGTCGTCGACCTGCTGGCCAAGAACGGCCTCAAACGCGGCGAGAACGGCCTGCGCCTGATCATGATGTGCGAAGTGCCGTCCAACGCCATCCTGGCCGAGCAGTTCCTCGAGTACTTCGACGGCTTCTCGATCGGCTCCAACGACCTGACCCAGCTCACCCTGGGCCTGGACCGCGACTCCGGCATGGAGCTCCTGGCCAAGGACTTCGACGAGCGCGACCCGGCCGTCAAGGCGATGCTGTCGCTGGCAATCAAGGCCTGCCTCAAGCAGGGCAAGTACGTAGGCATCTGCGGCCAGGGGCCATCGGACAATCCGGACTTCGCCCAGTGGCTGGTGGAAGAGGGCATCGAGTCGATGTCGCTCAACCCGGACTCGGTGATCGAAACCTGGCAGAAGCTGGCCAAGGCCTGATCCCCGACATTCCCCATCGAGGGCCGCCGGTGCTACACTGGCGGGAATGATCGCTTTCCAAGCCCTCAAGATTGACCGCCGCAGCCCACCGCGCGGTCATGCAAACCCTCGCTACCCACTCCGGGTAGCGGGGGTTTTTTCATTCCATGACAAGAAGGAGACCCTGACATGTCCGACTGGACGTACTGGCTGATTGGGGCCGGCGTGCTGATCGTGGCCGAGCTGTTCATCGGCACGTTCTACCTCCTGATGATCGCGATCGGCCTCTTGTCCGGCGCCATCGTCGCCTGGCTCGGCGCCAGCGGCCCGCTGCAGACGCTGGTGGCGGCCGTCGTCGGCATCGGCGCCACCATGGTGCTGCGCCGCACCCGCTACGCGCGGCCAGGGCGCGGCAAGGCCGCAAACGACCCCAGCATCAACCTCGACATCGGCCAGCGCGTCACCGTGCCGCAGTGGCAGGAGCGGCGCGCGCGCGTGATGTACCGCGGCGCGCTGTGGGACGTCGAGCTGCGCGCCGGCCTGGAACCGGAGCCGGGCGACTTCGAGATCGTCGAAGTCCAGGGTAACCGCCTGATCGTCGCCCGCCGCCAGGCCTGAACAAGAACAACCCACAACAAGAAGGGATGCACATGGAACTGTCTTTCAGCGTGGTCGCGATCGTGATCTTCGCCATCGCCCTGGTCTTCGTGTTCAAGACCATCAATGTGGTGCCGCAGCAGAACGCCTGGGTGGTCGAACGTCTCGGCAAGTACCACGCCACCCTGGCCCCCGGCCTGAACATCGTGGTGCCCTTCGTCGATCGCGTCGCCTACAAGCACAGCCTGAAGGAGATCCCGCTCGACGTGCCGCCCCAGGTCTGCATCACGCGCGACAACACCCAATTGCACGTGGACGGCATCCTGTACTTCCAGGTGACCGACGCCATGCGCGCGTCCTACGGCTCGTCGAACTACATCCAGGCCATCACGCAACTAGCCCAGACCACCTTGCGCTCGGTGATCGGCCGCATGGAGCTCGACAAGACCTTCGAAGAGCGCGACCTGATCAACACCCACATCGTGAACGCGATCGACGAGTCGGCCGCCAACTGGGGCGTCAAGGTGCTGCGCTACGAGATCAAGGACCTGACGCCGCCAGCCGAGATCCTGCTGGCGATGCAGGCCCAGATCACGGCCGAGCGCGAGAAGCGCGCACTGATCGCGGCCTCGGAAGGCCGGCGCCAGGAACAGATCAACATCGCCAGCGGCGAGCGCGAGGCGGCCATCGCGCGCTCCGAGGGCGAGAAGCAGGCCGAGATCAACCGCGCCATGGGCGAGGCGGCCGCCATCGTGGCGCTGGCCGACGCCAGCGCAGCGGCCCTGCGCCAGGTGGGCGAGGCGATCTCCTCACCGGGCGGCATGGACGCGGTCAGCCTGCGCGTGGCCGAGCACTACGTGGACGCGTTCGCGAACCTGGCCAAGACCAACAACACCCTGATCGTGCCGGCCAACCTGGGCGACATGAGCACCGTGATCGCCAGCGCGCTGCAGATCGTGAAGGCGCAAAAATGAGCCGGGTCATCGTCATCACCGGCGGGTCGGACGGCATCGGCGCCGAGATGGCGCGCCAGCTCGCGGCCCGGCACGGCGCCGGAATAAAACTCGTGCTGGCCGCGCGCAACCAGGGCCCGCTCGACCTGGTCGCCGGCCAGTGCCAGGCGCTCGGCGCCGAGACGCTCACGGTGGCCTTCGACGCCGGCCGCCAGGACGATTGCCTGCGCCTGATCGCGCAGACGATCGAACGTTTTGGTGGCATCGACGTCCTGGTCAACAATGCCGGCCGTTCGGCGCACGCCCTGTTCGAAGAGGTCGAGAGCCTGGCCTGGTACGAAGAGCTGATGCGCGTGAACCTGTGGGGCAGCGTGTGGTGCACCCAGGCCGCGCTGGCGCAGCTGAAGGCGAGCCGCGGCGCCATCGTGGCCGTGTCGTCGCTGGCCGGCCTGGTCGGAGTGCCGGGACGCACCGCCTATTGCGCCACCAAGTTCGCGATGAGCGGCTTCTTCGAGGCGCTGCGGGTGGAGCTGAAGGAGGCGGGCGTCAGCGTGACCACGGCCTATCCGGGCGTGGTGGCCACGCGGATTCGCTACCGCGGCTTTAACGCGAAAGGTGAGGAAGCCGGCGCCAGCGCGCTCAAGGAAGAGAAGGCGATGCCGGTGGAGGAATGCGCACGCCTGATCGTCAAGGCGATGGAAAATCGCGAGCGCGAGGTCGTGATGACCGCGCAGGGCAGGATCGGGCGCTGGCTCAAGCTGATCGCGCCCGGGGTGGTCGACAGGATGGCGCTGGCTGCCGTGAAGGACGACCTGCGCCTGCGGTGAAACTTAAAAACCGACCGTCGCCGACACCACCACGCTGCGCGGCGCCGCCAGCACCAGGTAGCCCGCGCCCGGATAGCCGCCGGCCGAGGCCCAGTAGTTCTTGTCCGTGACGTTGTCCACGCGCGCGCGCAGGGTCAGGTCGCGGTCCATGAAGCGGGTGTTCCAGGTCGCGCCCAGGTCCAGGCGGGTCCACGACGGCAGTTTCTGCAGGTTGGCGCCATCGGCATACTGCTTCGAGGTGTACACGGTGCGCGCGTTCAGCGACAGGCCGTCCACGCCTGGCACGTCCCAGTCGGCGCCGATGTTCAGCTGCGTCTGCGGCACGCCGATCGCGTCCTTGCCCTGGTTGACGCCGCCGGCCGTCACGCGCTGCTCAGCGTCGATCAGGGTCAGGCCGCCCAGCAGCTTCAGGCCGCGCACCGGGGTGCCGAATACCGACAGCTCGAGGCCGCGGTTGCGCTGTTCTCCGAATACGCCGAACACGCGGTTTTCGACGTAGGCGCTCGGCTGGCTGGTCGAGAACACGGCGGCGCTCAAGCCGTAGCGGCCGCTGTCGTATTTGACGCCGGCTTCGCGCTGGCGCGCGACGTAGGGCGCGAAGATCTCGCCCTGGTTGACGATGTCGATGCCCGAGGCGACCGGGCCGCGCTGCAGGCCTTCGCTGTAGTTGGCATACACCGACAGGTCCTTGCGCGGCTTGTAGACGATGGCGGCGAACGGCGTGTTCTTGTTCGACTCGTAGCCCGAATTCTCCAGCCCGGTGTTGTAGTCGTAGCCGAAGTCCTTGATGCGCTGGTGGCGCAGGCCGACATTGACCAGTACCTTGTCGTCCATGAACGACATGGTGTCGGCGATCGCCAGGCCCGACAGGATGGTCTTCGAGGTCACCAGCGGATCGTTCATGTCGCCGCCGGTGAAGAAGGCCGACGACGGCGCCGCGACGTCGCGCGGACGGTACAGGTTCGACGCGAAGCCGGCGAAATCGGACATGCCGTAGGCGTTGCGCGACTTGGAGTGGAAACCGGACGCCGAAGCGCTCAGGACGTGCTTGACGAAGCCGGTGCGCAGCGAACCGCGCACGCCCACTTCGCCGGTGCGCACCTGGTCCTTGCGGATATTGTCGAAGCGGCTCATGGTCGCGTCGCCATTGACGGCGTTGACATCGATGCCCGCCAGGATGTTGAATTCCTGGCCGTTGCGCAGGCCGGCGGCGGCCCAGGCCACCGCGTCGGCGCCCAGGTCGACTTCGGCGCGTACGGTGCCGAAGGTGTGGCGTTCGTTCGAGACGGTCCATGGCTGGGCGAAGTTGTGGCTTGAATCCGGCGCCGCGATCATCGGCAGGCCAGGCGCCAGGTCCACGCTCGGACGGGCATTGCTCAACTGGTGGTCCTGCGCGCCGACGTCGGCCGACAGGCGGTAGCCGCGGCCGCGGTAATCCACGCCGATCGAATACACGGAGAGTTCGCGTTCCTCGCGGTCGACCGCGGTGTCGCCGTTGCGGTGCGCGACGTTGACGCGCACGCCGGCGCGGCCTTCCTCGCCGAAGCGGCGGCCCAGGTCGATGGCGCCGTAGCCCTGGCCGCCGGTCTCGACGCCCACGGTCACTTCGCTCAATTCCTGGTTCGGCGCGCGCTTCGGCAGGATGTTGATCGAGCCGCCGATGCTGCCGCCGGCCGGCGCCGCGCCGTTGATGAAGCTGTGCGCGCCGCGCAGCACCTCGACCCGCTCCATCAGCTCGGTCGCCACAAACTGGCGCGGCAGCAGGCCGTACAGGCCGTTGTAGGCCGTGTCGTCCGAGCCGACCGCGAATCCGCGGATCATGTACAGCTCCTGGTAGTTGCCGAAGCCGCGCGCCACCCGCACCGATGGGTCGTTCTGCACCACGTCGGCCACGCTGCGCGCCTGCTGGTCCTGGATCAGCGCATGGGTGTAGTTGGTGCTGTTGAACGGGGTGTCCATGATGTCGACGTTGCCCAGCAAGCCCAGGCGGCCGCCGCGCGCCACCTGGCCGCCGGCATAGGCGGCCGGCAGCCCCTGGGCCGAGGCGTCGGCCGAGGCGGTCACGACCACGGTCGCGACGTTCTCGTCGGTTTTTGGCTCGGCTTGCTGGGCGAACGCGGTGCTGGAGGCGAGGAGGGCGGCGGCCAGCGCGGCCGGGGTCGGGCTCAGTTTCAAGGTCAGGCGCAGGGTGTTCATGTGTCTTGCTCTTCTTATGCGTTAGAAGTAACGCGCATTCTATGCCTCATGCTTGATTATGTAAATGAGAACGATTATTATTCATGGTCTGTATCTCTAGCTATAATGCATACCCAATAACATGTCACCCGTTTCCCTGCGCCGCTGGGGCTGGATCCACAAGTGGTCCAGCCTGGTCTGCACCGTCTTCATGCTGCTGCTGTGCCTGACCGGCTTGCCGCTCATCTATCACCACGAGATCGGCCACCTGCTGGGCAACGAGGTCGAACCGCCGACCCTGTCGCAGCCGACGCCGATGGGCAACGTCGACGCCGTGATCGCCTCGGCCAAGGAGCTGTACCCGACCAAGAAGCCGATGTTCATCTCGCAAGAGGCGGACGTGCCCGAGATCTGGAACGTCACCCTGGCCGACCACATGCACGACCACGACTACAAGCCGATCGCGGTCGATGCGCGCACCACCAAGGTGATCGTCGAGCCGGCCTTCGAAGGCGGCGTGTTCATGTCGACCATGCTGGCGCTGCACGTCGACCTGTTCATGGGCCTGGCCGGCCAACTCTTCTTGGGGTTGATGGCCCTGTTGCTTCTGGTTGCGATCATCAGCGGCGCGGTCCTGTACTCGCCCTTCATGCGCAAGCTCGATTTCGGCACCGTGCGCAAGGAAAAGAGCAGCCGCCTCAAATGGCTCGACATGCACAACCTTCTGGGCATCGTCACGCTCACCTGGCTGTTCGTGGTCGGCGGTACCGGCATGATCAATACCTGGGCCGACCTGATGCTCAAGTATTACCAGCACAATGAGCTGGGCCAGATCCTGGCCCAGTACAAGGACAAGGCGCCGCAGCCGCATACCGCCTCGGTGCACGACGCGATCGAAAAGGCGAAGGAGCGGTTGCCGGGCATGCGGGTCGCGTTCGTGGCCTTCCCGGGCACCGACTTCAGCAGCGCCCACCACTACGGCATCTTCATGAACGGCAACGAGCCGTTCAGCTCGCGCATGTACCAGCCGGTGCTGGTCGACGCCCATACCGGCGAGCTGACCGACGCGCCCGAACTGCCGTGGTACCTGAAGGCGCTGCTGGTGTCGCAGCCGCTGCACTTCGGCGACTACGGCGGCCAGTGGATGAAATTCCTGTGGGCGGTGCTCGACATCGCGACCATCGTGATCCTGGTGACGGGCCTGTACCTGTGGGTCAAGCGCGGCAAGACCGCCAACGCGTCGGCCAAGGCCGCGGCCCTGGACCAGCACGCGCCGGCCCGTGGTCACGAGGCGCCGGCGCTGGCGCGCGAAGGAGGCGCATCGTGAGCAAAACTCCCATGCAAATCTGGGGCGCGCCGATCGTGCTCGCCATCCTCACCACCATCGGCCTGATTTCGGCCCTGCTGGGCGACGGCATCTGGGACGCCCTGTCCGCCGTCACGCTCGGCATTCCCTGCCTGGTCGGCGCCTGGTACTGCCTGCGCCGCGCACCGAGCGCCCGCCAGCACCGCTGATCGGACCGCGCCGCGCAACATCCGGGGCACTTTTCGTGTGCCGGGGTTGGTGGCGGCCCGTGCCACGCTGTATACTTGACGCCTATCGATCCCGCGCAGCATGAGCTGGCCGCGGGATTCGTCCATTTTCGAAAGGACCTCATGTTTGCAGCCGTCGACCTCGGGTCCAACAGCTTCCGCCTGCACATCGGCGAGCCGCTCGGCGCCCGCATGCACATCGTGCGCACCGCGCGCGATCCGATCCGCCTGGCAGCGGGGCTCGACAGCAACAACATGCTCACCGAGGCGGCGATGCGCGGCGCCATCGCCTGCCTGCACGACTTCCGCAAGATCCTCGACGAATACCACCTCGACGCCGTGCGGGTGGTCGCCACCAACACCATGCGCGTGGCGAACAACGCCGACCAACTGCTGCCGCAGCTCGAGGCGGCGATCGGCTACCCGATCGAGATCATCTCGGGCGAGGAAGAAGGCCGCCTGATCTACATGGGCGTGACGCGCGCCATCGAGCGCCAGGACGAGCGGCGGCTGGTGATCGACATCGGCGGCGGCTCGACCGAGGTCATCGCCGGCACCGGGGCCGAGATCCACCTGGTCGAGTCGTTCGGCATCGGCACCCAGCCGCAGACCCGGGCGTATTTCCCGGATGGCCGCATCACCGCGCGCGCATTCGATGCCGCCGTCACCGCAGCGCGCGCCCGCTTCGAGGACGCCGCCTCGCTCTACCACGCCCAGGGCTGGGATGCCGCCTACGGTTCGTCCGGCACCATGCGCGCCATCTCGGAAGTCATCGGCCGCAATGCGATCGGCGACGGCACGGTGTCGCAGGCCAGCCTGCATGCCTTGCGCGACATCCTGATCGAGCTGGGCCACGTGGACGCGTTCGCGCTGCAAGGCGTCAAGCGCGACCGGGTGCCGGTGATGGTGGGCGGCCTGACGGTGCTCATCGGCGCCATGCAGGAGCTGAAGGTCGAGCGCCTGCACGCGGTCAATGCCGGGCTGCGCCTGGGCGTGCTGTCCGACCTCGAGCTGCGCGCCAACCGGCGCGACCGGCGCGACGCCGCGATCCGCTCCTGCATGCAGCGCTTCCGGGTCGACACCCAGCGCGCGCTGCGCACCTGCGGCATCGCGACCCTGCTGTACGAACGCCTGCAGCCGCAGGCCGACAGCCAGCCGCACTACCTGGCCTGGAGCGCCATGCTGCACGAGATCGGCCTGGCCATCTCGATGAGCGGGGCCCACAAGCACGGCGCCTACATCGTCGAGCATGCAGACCTGGGCGGCTTCACTACGCGCGAGCAGCGCCTGCTGGCAACCCTGGTGCTGGGCCAGAAGGGCAATCTGCGCAAGATTCGCGACGCGCTGCTCGATCCCGACCTGGCCAAGGCGGTGCTGGCGCTGCGCCTGGCGGTGGTGTTCATGCATGCGCGCGCCGACAACGACATCGGCGGCCTGCGCCTGCGCATGAAGGGCAAGATCGAGATCGACCTGCCCCCGGAACTGCTGGCGCGGCATCCGACGCTGGCGCCGTGGTTCGAGAAGGAAGAGTGCAGCTGGAACGAGGTGGGGGTCGCGTTCCAGGCGAAGTAAATCAGTCGTCGTTGCCGCCCGGCGAGGGCGGGAACGACGTGCTGGAGGACGTGGCGCCGTTCAGCGCAATTTGCCAATCACATCCGGCCCCGCCACCAGGCGGATATACGGCACCCCATCCGCCTCCTTGTGTTCGATCCAGAACACCCCCGCCTTGCGGATGCGCCAAGCCTGCTTGTTCCCGCACAGCACCATCGACGCGACTTGACCCAGCAGCGGCTGGTGGCCGACGATCAGCGCCGGCTGGCGGTGGTCGGGCCAGCCGCAGGCCGCGATGATCGCTTCCGCGCTCGATTCGGTGTTCAGCGCCTCGACCACTTCGTAGCGGCGTCCCAGCGCCTCGACGGTCTGGATGCAGCGCGTGGCGGGGCTCACCAGGATGCGGCAGGCAGGCGGCAGCTTGCGATCCAGCCAGGCGCCCATGCGCGCGGCGTGGCGTTGGCCCTTGGGCGTCAGTTCGCGCCGGGCGTCCGGCTCTCCCGGCTCGGCCTCAGCGTGGCGCCACAGGATCAGTTCCATTGTCGATCTCCTTGTCGTTGGTATCGTTGTTGAGGCTGGCCGCGCCCAGCAGGTCCATCAGCGCCTGCTGGGCGCTGTAGCGCTGCTGCTTGCCGCGCGCCTTGCGGCGGCGGTAGCGGCCGTCCGGTGCCAGCTCCCAGGCATTGACGTTGTCCTTCAGGTAGGGGTGCAGGCCCTCGCGCATCACGCGCCGCTTGAGCGGCGTTGAGCGGATCGGGAATGCCACTTCGACCCGGCGGAACAGGTTCCGGTTCATCCAGTCCGCGCTGCTGAGCACCACGTCGTGCTTCAGGTCGTTGCGGAAGTAAAAGATCCGGGTGTGCTCCAGGAAGCGGCCGACGATCGAGCGCACCTTGATGTTGTCGGACAGTCCGTCCACGCCAGGGCGCAGGGAACAGGCGCCGCGCACGATGAGGTCGATCTTGACCCCGGCCTGCGAGGCCTCGTACAGCGCCTTGATCACCGACTCGTCGGTGAGCGAATTCATCTTGGCGATGATGCGGCCCGGCCGGCCCTGGCGTGCGATGTCCGCCTCCTGGCGGATGGCGCGCACGATCTCCTTCTGCAGCGAGAACGGCGCCAGCCAGATGCTCGACAGCTGCTTGGGCCGGGTCATGCTGGTGAGGTGGATGAAGACCTCGTTGACGTCGGCGGTGAGCTCGGCATCGGCCGTCAGCAGGCCCATATCGGTATAGAACTTGGCGGTGGTCGGATTGTAGTTGCCGGTGCCGAGGTGGGCGTAGCGGCGCAGTCCATTGGGTTCGCGGCGCAGCACCAGGGCCATCTTGGCATGGGTCTTGAGGCCCACCACGCCATACACCACCTGGGCCCCGGCCTGCTCGAGCTTCTCGGCCCAGTTGATGTTGGCTTCCTCGTCGAAGCGCGCCATCAGCTCGACGATGACGGTGACTTCCTTGCCGCGCCGCGCGGCCGCGATCAGGGCGTCGACCAGCTCCGAATTGCTGCCGGCGCGGTAGATCGTCTGCTTGATCGCCACCACGTTGGGGTCGGCCGCCGCACATTGGATGAAGTTGATCACCGGCTGGAACGATTCGAACGGATGGTGGAGCAATGCGTCGTGCTTGCGCAGCGCGGCGAACAGGTCGGGGCCGGACAGCTTGTTCGGGTAGCCCGCGACATAGGGCGGGAAGGTCAGGTCGGGGCGGTCGTTGCCGTTGACGATTTCCAGCAGGCGGCTCAGGTTGACCGGCCCGTCGACCTTGAACAGCCGGCTGCGGTCGATCTGGAACTGGTTGAGCAGGAAGTCCGACAGGTGCTCGGGGCAGGAGCGGCCCACCTCGAGCCGCACCGCGAAGCCGTACTGGCGGCTGTGCAGCTCGCTCTGCAGGGCCTGGCGCAGGTTCTTGACCTCTTCTTCGTCGACCCACAGGTCGCTGTTGCGGGTGACGCGGAACTGCGAGTACGAGACCACTTCGCGGCCAGTGAACAGGTCGGCCATATGGGCCTGGATCACCGACGACAGCATGCAGTAGGAGGCGCCTTTCTTGTCCGAGAGCTCGTCCGGCAGCCGGATCACGCGCGGCAGCACGCGCGGCGCCTTCATGATCGCGATGCCCGAGCCGCGCCCGAAGGCGTCCTTGCCGGCGAGTTCCACGATGAAGTTCAGGCTCTTGTTGACCACCCGCGGGAAGGGATGGGCCGGATCGAGGCCGATCGGCGTGAGCAGGGGACGCACCTCGCGGTCGAAATACTGCTTGACCCAGGCGCGCTGGGCGGCGTTGCGCTCGCTGCGGTGCAGCAGGTGGATGCCGTGCTCGGACAGTTGCGGCTGGATCTCGGTGTTGAACAGGCTGTACTGGCGCGCGATCAGGTGGCGGCATTCGGCGCTGGCGCGTTCCAGGTTGGCGGCCAGGCCGTCTGGCAGGGCGCCGCTCTCGCGGTCCATCTGGTACTGGGCCAGCAGGCTGGCCACCCGCACTTCGAAGAATTCATCCAGGTTGCTCGCCACGATGCACAGGAAGCGCAGGCGCTCGAGCAGGGGAATCGACGGGTCTTCGGCCTGGGCCAGCACGCGGCGGTTGAATTCGAGCAGCGACAGCTCGCGGTTCAGGTAGGCGCCGCCATCGGAAAATTGTTTGAGCTCAGCCTCGGTGGCCTTTTTTTTCATGTCCATATTCTGCGGTCGTAGTCGTCCCGCAGGCAGTGTAGATGTCAAATATGACAGCGCGGTGACACTCGCACTGCCGTTGTCTTAACGAACTGCTAAGCCTTCGTCGGGAGGCGGCGGCTATGCTTGGCGCTCCATTCACCGAGGAGTCGTCCATGAAAAACTTCGTCCGCGCCAACAAGGGCTTCCTGATGTTCATGCTGTTGTTCGGCGTGTTTCGCAGCGCGGTCGCCGACTGGAGCCCGATCCCGAGCGGTTCGATGCGCCCCAATCTGCTCGAGGGCGACGTGGTCCTGATCAACCGCATGGCCTTCGACCTCAAGATACCACTGACGCAGCACAGCGTGGCGCACCTGGGCGAGCCGGCGCGCGGCGACATGGTCGTGTTCCATTCGCCGGACGACGACATCCGCCTGATCAAGCGCGTGCTGGCCGTGCCGGGCGACCTGGTCGAGATGCGCAACGACCGCCTGTTCGTCAATGGCGAAGGCGCCAGTTATGCGGTGCTGGGCGAGGCGCGCGAGCGCAGCCGCGGCATCGAGGTGGGCGCCATCCGCATGGAAGAGCGGGTGGCCGGCACGCGCCAGCGCATCCAGGTCTTGCCGGGCGTTCCGGCGCCGCGCAGCTTCGAGTCAGTGCGCATCCCAGCCGGCCAGTACCTGATGTTGGGCGACAACCGCAACGACAGCGCCGATTCGCGCGTGATCGGCCTGGTGCCGCGCGAGAAGCTGATCGGGCGCGCCGAACGGATCCTGGTCTCGGCGGCCTACCAGGAAAACTGGATGCCGCGCCTGGACCGCTTCGGTATGTCGTTGCGTGAGGATCGGTGAAGATCGGCGGGATCGAAATAGCGTACAATCGCGTCCCCCCAACGCCGCATCCTGCGGTGTTGGCAATGATCCCGAAAGCGTAGTACATGCAAAAGCTCCTCACCGTCATCCTCGCCTGCCTCGGCATGATCGGCGCCCTGGCCATCGACACCTATCTGCCGTCGATGCCGGCGATCGGCGTCGAATTCGGGGTCGGCCCGGTGGCCGTGCAGCAGACCCTGAGCGTGTTCCTGTTCACGTTCGCCTTCATGATGCTGTTTTACGGGACCCTGTCCGATTCCTTCGGCCGCCGGCCCGTGATCCTGGCCGCGCTATCCGTCTACACGCTGGCCTCGATCGGCGCGGCCTGGGCGCCGAGCTTCGGCTGGCTGCTGGTGTTCCGCGCGCTGCAGGGCCTGTCGGCCGGCGCCGGCTCGGTGATCGGCCAGGCCATCGTGCAGGACCGTTTTTCGGGCCCGCAAGCCCAGCGCATGATGTCGCACATCATGATGGTGTTCGGCCTGGCGCCGGCCATCGCCCCGATCCTGGGCGGCTGGCTGCACGTGACCTTCGGCTGGCGGTCGTCCTTCGTGTTCCTGGCCGTGTTCGGCGCGGCGATGATCCTGCTGGTCATGAAGCTGCTGCCGGAAAGCCTGCCCGTTGACAGGCGCCAGGCCTTCCACCCCGGCACCATCGGTCGCAACTACCTGATGGTGCTGCGCAATCCGCAATTCGTGTTCCTGGCGTTGTCGGTGGGCCTGGCCTTCAGCGGCCTGTCGCTGTACATCGGTTCGGCCTCGAACTTCGTGATGGAGATCCTCGGCCTGCCCGAGACGGCGTTCGCGTGGATGTTCATCCCGCTGGTGGGCGGCATGGTGGTGGGCTCGGCCTGGGGCGGCAAGCGCGCCCACAGCTCGACGCCTGGCGGCATGATGTGGACCGGCTATGCCGTGATGTCGCTGGGCGTGTTGCTCAACGTCGGTTATCACGGGCTGTTCCCGGCCAGCGTGCCATGGTCGGTGCTGCCGCTGTTCGTCTATACCTTCGGCCTGGCGGTGGCGATGCCGGCGGTGCAGCTGACCGCGATGGGCCTGTTCCCGCGCAACCGCGGCCTGGCCTCGTCGATGGTCGGCTTCATCCAGATGATGTCGTTCGCGCTGGTGTCGGGACTGGTGGCGCCGCTGCTGTTCGACAGCGCCCTGAAATTGGGGCTGGGCGTGGCGGGCGGCCTGCTGCTGAGCTTTGGCGCCTGGCGCATGTCGGTTCGCAGCGCGGTGGCGCCGAAGGTGCAGGAGGCTTGAGGCGCGTTGCAGCCATCGTTTGCCGCGTTACCACCGTCGCTCCCGCGAAGGCGGGAGCCCAAGTCACTCAATAAACCCGCTAAGTCGAACGAAGTGGTGCTGCATGCGACCTTAGACTCCCGCCTTCGCGTGAGCGACGGGCTTGCTGTCGTCAGCGGCGGTTGGTCTTCATCGCCTGGTTGACTTCGCGCTTGGCGTCGCGGTCCTTCTCGGTCGCGCGCTTGTCGTGATGCTTCTTGCCCTTGGCCAGGCCGATCTCGCACTTCACGCGGCCTTTCTTCATGTGCAGGTTGAGCGGCACCAGCGTGAAGCCGGCGCGCTCGACCTTGCCAATGAGCTTGTCGATCTCGGCACGGTGCAGCAGCAGCTTGCGCGAGCGCAGCGCTTCCGGGTGGCTGAAGGTGGAAGTCGTCGTCAACGCGCTGACGTGCGCGCCGAACAGGTATAGCTCGCCATTGCGGACGAGCACATAGGCTCCCTTGATCTGCACCCGCCCTTCGCGGATGGCTTTTACTTCCCAACCCTCCAGCACCAGGCCCGCTTCGTAGCGGTCTTCGATGAAGTAGTCAAAAAATGCTTTTTTATTGTCAGCGATGCTCATGAAAAGGCGAAAATTCGCGTGTCGGTTAAACTACTGCCATTGCGTCAACGAATGACGCATGCAACTTGACCAACATCATAACAAACGGTTGACCAATGGCAGTAGTGCACAAATCAGTTTTCCTTGGCTATAGCGCAGAACAGATGTTCGACCTGGTTGCCAAGGTCGAGGATTATCCCAAGTTCCTGCCCTGGTGTGCAGGCGTTAAGGTCGTCGAGCGGACCGACGACAAGCTGGTCGCCAGCCTGCAGATCAATTTTCACGGCGTGAAGCAGAGCTTCACGACAGCGAACCACAACCAGCGCCCGACCCAGATGAAGATGCACCTGGTCGACGGTCCTTTCAAGATGCTGGAGGCGACGTGGAGTTTCAAGGCCCTGCGTGAAGATGCCTGCAAGATCGACTTCGACATGCAGTACGAGTTCTCGAGCGTCATCCTGGCCCAGATCGTCGGCCCTGTGTTCGGCATGATCGCCAACAGCATGGTCGACTCGTTCTGCAAGCGCGCCGAGGCGCTGTATGGCTGAGATGCTGGGTATTTCGGTCTGCTATGCCAGCGACAAGGTCGAATGGCTGCACCCCATGCAGGTCGCGGCGGGCACGACCATCGGCGAGGCGATCGAGCGCAGCGGCGTGCTGGAATCCTTCCCGGACATCAACCTGACCACGCAGCCGGTTGGCATCTACGCCAAGAAGAAGACGCTGGACACGGTGCTGCGCGAGCGCGACCGCATCGAGATCTACCGACCGTTGGTGGCCGATCCAAAGGAGTCGCGCCGCAAGCGCGCGGCCAGGAAAGAGCGCAACTCGCCCGACACGGCAGGCGAGGGCGCCTAGCAACCGGAGGAGGCATGTCAGTCTTGCTTGTTGCACAACTGCAATAATTGGATAGATTTCTCAGGGTTTCTTGGTATCATGTCGGCATCCCGTCTTGCCGCCCGCCGCCCGCCTTATTGCTGTGCCGATGTTGAATGCCCTGAGTCTGATATTAGTGACCACCGCCTTGTCGGGAGTCATGCTGCTGGTCCTGTCCTCGCTCGCCAAGAGCGAGGTGGCGGGCATCCGCGAGTGGCGACGGGCGAACCTGCTGGCGGTGGTGGCGCTGCTGCTGTTCGCCGGGCGGGGATTCATTCCCGAGTTCCTGACCATCGAGGTCGCCAACGTGCTCTATATGGGCACGATCACCCTGGGCTATGCGGGCTTTCGCCGCTTCCTGGGACGTTCCGTCCCGTGGCGCTGGCTGGCCGGCGGCGCGTTGCCCGCCATCGCCGCGCTCGTCTTCTTCCACCACGTCATCGAATCGGCGCCGCTGCGCATCGTGGCAATGTCGCTCTACCATGGCGCGGTCTGTTTCGCGATCGGCTTCACCCTGCGCGGGACGGTGGAGCCGCGCCTGCGCTATTCGTTCACCTTCACCCGCAGCGCCGCCCTGGTGCTGGGCGTCGGCCACGCCTGGCGCGGGACCTTCTACGTCATCGATGCCTACCAGCCTTACTCGCTGCTCGAGGCGAGCACCTATAACCTGGTGTTCTTCGCGATCGGCACCCTGGCGCTGCCGGCGCTGACCCTGGGCGCCGTGATGATGGCCAACGCGCGTCTGATCGCCGCCAGCACGCACGCCGCCGACCATGACCACCTGACCGGGGCCGCCTCGCGCCGCGCCTTCTTTGCCTTCGCTAAACGCGAACTGGCGCGGGCAGAGCGCCGCGGCAGCGGTCTCGGCCTGCTGCTGGTGGACGCCGACCACTTCAAGCGCATCAACGACACCCATGGCCACGGGGTCGGCGACCAGGTGTTGCGCGACCTCGTCGAGCGAACCCAGCAGGTGATCCGCAAGATCGACTACTGCGCGCGCCTGGGCGGCGAAGAGTTCGCGGTGCTGCTGCCCGACGCCGACGACGGCACGGTGCTCGCGGTGGCGCAGCGCCTGCGCGCCGCGCTCGAACGCGGGCCGCAGGGGGGAGCGGGCGCGGCCGGCGTGCCCTATACCGTCAGCATCGGCGTGGCCATGCTGCAGCCGGGCGAAGACATCACGAGCCTGATGGCGCGCGCCGATACGGCCCTGTATGCGGCCAAGGCGGGCGGACGCAACCGCGTGGAGGCGGCGCCCGAGCCGGCCCTGGAGCGGATCAGCGGCACTCCTGCAGTGCGCGCCTGACCTGCTCGCTGCGCGCGGCTTTTTCTTCGTCGCTCATATAGGTTTTTTCGCCATCCGGTCCGATCCGCGCGACGCGGATGCCCGAGGCCAGATTGGCCTGCGTCTCGCGGGCCGCCGCGCAATGCTCGGCCAGGCGCCGGCGGCGCTCGGCTTCTTCCTGGCTCTTCTGTTCCTGCTCCGCACGCGCCTTGCTGCGCTCGCGGAAGGCGGCTTCCTGCTCGGCCAGGGTGGGTGGCGTGGCGGCGGCCTTGCTTTCGGCCCGCGTCTCGGCTGGAGTTTCCGAAGCGGTCGACGGTTCCAGCGCCGGGCGGCCGGGCGACTTGAGGACCTTGCTGGCCGGCGTGCCGGGCGGCGGCGGGCGGTCGGAATACTGGCGCGTGCCGTTGGGGCCGATCCAGACATACTGGGCATGGGCGGCGGTGGCGGCGAAGAGGAGCAGGGCGCCAATGGCGTGTCTGGAAAGAAGAGGCATGAAATGGTTCCTGGATGAACGCGTCGATTTCGCCATGTCCTGGCTCGGCTGTCAATTGCCGGGCGCATCATGCAAAAGAAATTTTGGCCTCCCCGGCGACGGAAATTGAGAGTTTCTGTATAATTTGCTTTTGCGCCTATAGGAAATACTATGCGTCTCCTCCAAAAAGCACTCACCTTCGATGACGTGCTGCTCGTCCCCGCTTACTCCAATATTCTTCCGGCTGCAACTTCGCTCCGCACCAAGTTGACGCGTAATATTTCGCTGAACATCCCGCTGCTGTCGGCGGCGATGGACACCGTGACCGAAGCGAATCTCGCGATCGCGATGGCGCAAGAGGGCGGCATCGGCATCATCCACAAGAACCTGCGCCCGGCCGACCAGGCGCGCGAAGTGGCGCGGGTGAAGCGTTTCGAAGCCGGCGTGCTGCGCGACCCGATCACGATCCCGCCGACCATGAAGATCCGTGAAGTGCTGGCGCTCTCGCAGCAGCACGGCATCAGCGGCTTCCCGGTGGTCGAGGGCAGCCAGGTGGTGGGCATCATCACCAACCGCGACCTGCGTTTCGAGGAAGACCTGGAGGCCGAGGCGCGCGCCAAGATGACGCCGCGCGACAAGCTGGTGACCGTGAAGGAGGACGCGGACACTGCCGAAGCCAAACGCCTGATGAACAAGCACCGCCTGGAGCGCGTGCTGGTGGTCAACGACAACTTCGAGCTGCGCGGCCTGATCACCGTGAAGGACATCCAGAAGTCGCACGAGCACCCGCTGGCCTCGAAGGATTCGCAGGGCAAGCTGCTGGTCGGCGCCGCCACCGGCGTGGGCCCGCGCGACGAAGAGCGCATCGAGCTGCTGGTCGCCGCCGGCGTGGACGTGCTGGTGGTCGACACCGCCCACGGTCACTCGCAAGGCATCCTGGACCGCGTGAAATGGATCAAGGAGCGCTTCCCGCACGTGGATGTCATCGGCGGCAACATCGCCACCGCCGCCGCCGCACTGGCGCTGGTGGAAGCGGGCGCCGATGCGGTCAAGGTCGGCATCGGCCCCGGCTCGATCTGCACCACCCGTATCGTCGCCGGCGTCGGCGTGCCGCAGATTACCGCGATCTCCAATGTGGCTAAAGCATTGGAAGGCACCGGCGTGCCGTGCATCGCCGACGGCGGCATCCGCTTCTCGGGCGACATCTCGAAAGCGCTGGCAGCCGGCGCCCACACGGTCATGATGGGTTCGATGTTCGCCGGCACCGAAGAAGCGCCGGGCGAGGTGATCCTGTACCAGGGCCGCAGCTACAAATCCTACCGTGGCATGGGCAGCCTGGGCGCGATGGCCGACGGTTCGGCCGACCGCTATTTCCAGGAAGCTTCGGCCAAGGCCGACAAATTCGTCCCGGAAGGCATCGAAGGCCGTGTCGCCTACAAGGGCAGCGTGCTGGCGATCATCTTCCAGCTGATCGGCGGCGTGCGCCAGTCGATGGGCTACTGCGGTTGCGCCACCATCGAAGAGCTGCGCGAGAAGGCGGAGTTCGTCGAGATCACCTCGGCCGGCATGCGCGAATCGCATGTGCACGACGTGCAGATCACCAAGGAAGCGCCGAACTACCGTTCGGAGTAAGCCATACCGCGCGGTCGCCTGGCGGCCGCCTGTAGGGTGGACAGCTCTGCCGTCCACGCGTTCAACCATCACTCGCATTGCCTGGACGCGTGGAAGGCGGAGCCTTCCACCCTACCGAATTCCTCTCCACGAATTCCTCACCATAGACGCATCCCATGCATTCCAAAATCCTCATCCTCGATTTCGGTTCCCAGGTTACCCAGCTGATCGCGCGCCGCGTGCGCGACGCCGGCGTGTTCTCCGAAGTCTTCCCCTATGACGTCAGCGACGAGTTCGTCCGCGAGTACGGCGCTTCGGGCATCATCCTGTCGGGCAGCCACAACTCGACGCTCGAAGGCGACTCGCCGCGCGCGCCGCAGGCGGTGTTCGAAGCCGGCGTGCCGGTGCTGGGCATCTGCTACGGCATGCAGACCATGGCGGCCCAGCTGGGCGGCAAGGTCGAGAACGGCCTGAAGCGCGAGTTCGGCTACGCCGAAGTGCGCGCCCGCAATCACACCGCGCTGCTGAACGGCATCAACGACTTCGTGACCGACGAAGGCCACGGCATGCTGAAGGTCTGGATGAGCCACGGCGACAAGGTCCTGGACATGCCGGAAGGCTTCAAGCTGATGGGTTCGACCGACAGCTGCCCGATCGCGGCGATGGCCGACGAAGAGCGCCGCTTCTACGCGCTGCAATTCCACCCGGAAGTCACCCACACGACCCAGGGCGAAGCCATCATCGGCCGTTTCGTGCACGAGATCTGCGGTTGCAAGTCGGACTGGAACATGCCCGACTATATCGGCGAAGCCGTCGCCAAGATCCGCGAACAGGTCGGCACCGACGAGGTGATCCTCGGCCTGTCGGGCGGCGTCGACTCGAGCGTGGCCGCCGCGCTGATCCACCGCGCGATCGGCGACCAGCTGACCTGCGTGTTCGTCGACCACGGCCTGCTGCGCAAGGACGAAGGCAAGATGGTCATGGACATGTTCTCCAAGAACCTGGGCGTGAAAGTCATCCGCATCGATGCCGAAGCGCAGTTCATGGGCCACCTGGCCGGCGTGACCGATCCGGAGCAGAAGCGCAAGATCATTGGCCGCGAATTCGTCGAGGTGTTCCAGGTCGAAGCGGGCAAGCTGACCAATGCCAAGTGGCTGGCGCAGGGCACGATCTATCCGGACGTGATCGAGTCGGCCGGCAAGGGCAAGAAGGGCCAGACCATCAAGAGCCACCACAATGTGGGCGGATTGCCGGAGACCCTGAACCTCAAATTGCTCGAGCCGCTGCGCGAGCTGTTCAAGGATGAGGTGCGCAAACTCGGCGTGGCGCTGGGGCTGCCGCATGACATGGTGTATCGTCATCCGTTCCCGGGTCCTGGCCTGGGCGTACGCATCCTTGGCGAGGTGAAGAAGGAGTATGCCGACCTGCTGCGCGAGGCGGATGCGATCTTCATCGAAGAGCTGCGCAATACGCCGTTCGAAGTGCCGCATGTGCCGGGGATCGACGCGGGCAAGGCGCCGGTGAATTGGTATGAGGCGACCAGCCAGGCGTTTGCGGTGTTCCTGCCGGTGAAATCGGTGGGGGTGATGGGCGACGGCCGTACTTATGAGTACGTGGTTGCGCTGCGCGCGGTACAGACGCTGGACTTCATGACGGCGCAGTGGGCGCATTTGCCGCATGCGCTGTTGGGCAAGGTGTCAAATCGGATCATCAATGAGGTGCGTGGGCTGAACCGTGTCGTGTATGACATTTCGGGCAAGCCGCCGGCGACGATTGAGTGGGAGTGACCGAGGTTCTCTTAGCAGCTGATTTTTAAGGCAGGATCCAGAAAGCCGTTGACCTTTCTAACCGAATAGTCAACGGCTTTCTTTTTTTATTTTGTTCGAAAGCTATCGCGGCCTTCGCCGGACGACATTTCGTAGCGGGGCGGCGCGACCATGGGCACCACCTAATTCTCTCAGTTGCAGTTCTTCCCACGACGGGTTGCCAGCCATAGTGTGGGGATAGTGGAATGTTTGCACTTTCGCCACGATGTTGTAAGGACTACACACTGCAGCGCTTTTCACAATTATTTTTCTTTCGGGAGATTTAACAGTTCTCCTGTTCCTTTTTCCCTCTACATGATGTTGGGGTGCTTTACGCCGACATCTGGGTACACAGTTAACATTTAAGAGGGAATTGGTGAGTAACCAACGATTTCTATATGCTACCGTTGGCGGTCGCCTGAACTCTTCGTGAGCATACCGCGCAGAGCAGGATGGTAATCCCCCCATTTTTAGAGCACGCTAAAAGTAGAGGTTAAGCGGCGAGCGCCAATTTCTGTTTTGGCGTAATACCGCCGAGCGCCATGTTAGGCCGGTCGTGATTGTAGGTCCACAACCA